>JAEYNP010000055.1 GCA_023412495.1 Pseudomonadota bacterium | reverse complement strand
AGCGCGAGCTTCGTGCGCAGCTATGAGCCGTTCCTGGTCCTCACGACCGACGGTGAGGCTGTCTCCGGGTTGCTTCGCAAGAATGCAGCCGACGAGGTGGTGATCGCCAAGGACGCCAAGACCGAAGTCCGCATCCCGCGGGACCAGATCGACGAGATTCAGGCCGGTCGGGTCTCGATCATGCCGGACGGCCTGATTCGCCAGTTAAGCGAACAGGAACTGGCCGACCTGCTGGCGTTTTTGCAGGCTTGCAAATAGCGGCGACGCGGCCGCAAGACTTTGGGCTCGGCATTTGCTCCCCACGAGCCCGATTGGGTAGGAGAGGCCTGCGCGCCGATCGCAGGCTGGTAAGGGGAGGCTTCTGGCGTGTGGGAACAAATCGTCTGGCTGTTTGTGCTCGCATTGCCGGTGGCGTGCGTCTCCTGGACGATCACCCACGAAGAAATCTTCCGTGAGCCGCGCGAGTGGCTGACGGAAAAGAGTCGCACCTGCGAGCGCTGGTACGAGCGCAAGTTCTGCTATGTCTGGACCTGCGAGTATTGCTTCTCGCATTGGGTGGGGGCGGGGTTTGTCGCTTTCACCGGATTCACGCTGCTGCTGGATGACTGGCGGGGCTATGTGCTCGCCTGGCTGGCGCTGGTCGCGGTGGCCAATGTCTATATGTCGGCCTACAACCGGCTGCGGGTGGAGATTCGGAAGGAGCGTGCGGTGGCCGACAAAGAGCGAGCTGTCGCGGATCAGGTGGAAGAAGAGGTGGAGGCGGGCGGAGCGTTGAACGGCCAGCAGACGGCGGTTGGTGCGAGTTTTGCGGCGGCTTCCCCGAAACCTCGCTGAAACCATTCCGAACATCCGCCAAGGAGCAAAGCCATGGGCAAGGTGCAAGAAGAACCGAAATCGCAACCCGCGCAGGAGCAACCCAAGCCTGGGCTGGAGTCGAAGATGACTCCGAGGCCGCGCTACGAAGCGCCGCTGTACAAAGGGGCCGACAAGCTCAAGGGCAAAGCGGCTCTCATCACCGGGGGCGATTCGGGCATCGGCCGGAGCGTGGAAGTGCTTTACGCCCGCGAAGGGGCGAATGTGGCGATTGTCTACTTGCCTCAGGAGCAGTCGGACGCGGAAGAGACGAAGGCCGCCGTCGAAAAAGAAGGTGGCCGCTGCTTGTTGATTCCGGGCGACGTCACGAAGCCGGAGTTCTGCGAACAGGCGGTGGAACGAACGGTGAAGGAGTTCGGCAAGCTCGACGTGCTCGTCAACAACGCCGCCTTCCAGGAAGACCAGAAGACGTTGCTCGACATCAGCAATGAGCAGTTCGAGCACACGTTCCGGGTCAACATCTTTGGCTACTTCTACATGGCCAAGGCGGCGCTGAAGCACCTGAAGGAAGGCGGCTGCATCATCAACAGCGGATCGATCACGGGGATGCGCGGCAGCAAGCAGTTGATGGACTACGCGGCGACGAAGGGGGCGATCCATGCCTTCACCAAGTCGCTGGCGCAGTCGCTCGTCGATCAGAAGATTCGGGTGAACTGCGTGGCCCCCGGGCCGATCTGGACCCCGTTCATCCCGACCACGAGCGCCGAGAAGGCCGAGAAGCACGGGCAGAAGGTGCCGATGGAGCGGGCCGGTCAGCCGGAGGAGGTGGCCCCGTCGTACGTATTCTTTGCCAGTGAGGGGGACTCGAGCTACATCACGGGCGAGGTGATGACCGTACTCGGCGGTGAACAGACGACCTGGTAGTTCGCCCGCGGCCGAGTCCGACGGGCGGGCTGAATGGCCCGCTTGATTCGTCCCTACGGCCCCCCGCAATCTTGGCCGCGGTGGGGCTGGGCGAGAGTTTCAACGTTGACCAAGAGGGGGTAATTGCGAGAATTTGGAGCGGACGGACGAGTCCGCCCGAGTGAGCGGCCTCTCCGCTTCGCACGATTTCGCCTCTTCTGGTCAGCGTTCGAAAACCTAATGGCATCATCATTTCTGGCGGATGGTTCCGCCGCGAGCGGCAAGCCCGATGAGGGGCATTTGCGCCGATCCGAGGACATCCTGGCGGCCGCCGTCGAAGTCTTTGCCCGCCGTGGCTTTGCCGCCGCCGACGTGCAGGAAATCGCCGACAAGGCAGGAGTCGGCAAGGGGACGGTCTATCGCCACTTCGGAACTAAAGAAGGGCTGTTCCTGGCTGCGGCGGACCGAGGCGCTCGGCAGTTGCGGGCGGCCATCGAAGCCACCCGAACCGTCTCGGACGATCCGCTGCTGCGGATGCGAGCCGCGTGCGTGGCGTTCCTGACCTTCTTCGACGAGCACAGCGAGTACCTGGAACTGGTCATTCAGGAGCGGGCTCATTTCCGGGACCGCCAGACGCCGACCTTTTTCGATCCGGGCGACGACGAGAACTGCCACCGCTGGGCTGCCGAGTTGGAAGCGATGGTGCAGCAAACCATTCTCCGCCCGCTGCCTGCCCAGCAGATCATGGACATCATCGGTCACATGCTCTTTGGGGCGGTGTTTGTGAACTACTTTGCCGGGGGCCGAAAGCCTTTGGCGCTTCAAAGCGAACAGATTGTCGATGCCATCTTCCATGGCATTGTTCTGTCGAAAGGCTCGGCCAACCCACATGTCTAGCAACCAGAATTCTCGCCGACTGCCGATTCGCCGGGGCTCTCTCCTGGCAGGCGTTGCGCTCAGCC
>JAEYNP010000038.1 GCA_023412495.1 Pseudomonadota bacterium | reverse complement strand
GAGCAGGGAGAGGTGACGTGGAAGCCGGAGGGTATGCACCTGCATGAGATAATGTCCGGCCACTCTGATGGCAAGTAACTGTATGGTCAGCGTAGCGGAGATCACGAGTAAGATGATGAGGAACATGGCTCGTATTCTCCGTTATTAACGTCCCTGCATATATGCGGCATAAATCAGCCGGGCATATTTCATTCTGCGGTGAGTGTTATTTTTATTAAATCCGGCGTTGTAGCTACCGAGACACTCCCAGTTCACACCACACTGCTGAAAATGCCGGGCAAGGATCCATGCACCTGTCTGTATATTCAGGCAAACATTACTGAGCAGTTCATTTTCACTTCGGATAATTCCCATTCTTTTCAGTCCGGGAATATGTGTGGAATTAATCTGCATCAGGCCATAATCTGTGCTGATAATTTTTCCGCTGGCATTTCTGTTATGATTGATGGCCCGGGGATTCAGGCTGCTTTCTTTACGGGCAATTACTTTCAGTAGTCCGGGATCGATGGAGTAACGTTTTCCTGCCTGAATAAAGCAGCTATCCAGTGTGTTACTGTTTACGGCGGCAGTCGCCGGGAGACAGAATAAGAAAAGAGATGAGAGATAAAACCATTTCATGATTATGTGCTCCGGGAAACAGCACCCCGGAGGGAGTGCTGTGTGGCAGGGCATTAGCTGTTGGTTTCCAGCTTGATATTGTTTTTATCGCTACTGCAGACGGTAACGGGATCCACCGTGTTCGGGGCTGTGTTCATAATTTTGGTAAATATGGACGAACTGCGCAGGCTGTTAATCAGCTCAACACAGTTTGTTTTAGGAACATTATTACTGGTGATAATGTAGCCATATTTGTCTGCTGTGGCAGCAATCGTGACATCACCACCCCATGCGTTTTTGGCTTTGTTGCCTCCTGCAATCATATCAGCAGGCAATGCACCGCTTTCCGTCAGGGTTTTGATATAATCCGTTCCGGTATATCTTCCCTGGAACTTGTATTGCTTCATTTTGGTTGCAATTGTCTGCAGGTTTTTCAGTTCGCGCTGGTTGTCACTGGAGGCCATTGTGCTGGACATCTGGCTCATCGCGAGCGCGACAACTATTGCGATGATAATCATTGCGCCGGCAATTTCTAATAATGTTAAACCTTTATCATCTTCTTTATCTTTTTTTAAAGAAAAATAAGAAGACAGACGTGCTCTGAAGTTCATATATGACTCCTGTATTAATGGTTATTACGTTAATGAAAGTATATTGAAGGGCGTTTTAGTGTTACGGCAGGTATTATTGCTTGAGCATATCGCTGATACTGTATATCGCGCTAATCATGTTAAGAATAAAAAAGAATACAAAACCTCCTGAAATACCGGTGATAATTAATCCACTTTTTCTGACGCTCTTTTTTGCATCTTCCAGCCACTGTCCGGCATAGGTATTCATTGCAGATACGCTGTCTTCCCTTTCAGAATTTAAGAGAAGTTTATTGATGCATATTTTTGAAGGAAAATCATAGTCAGAATTGCGCATGGCGGTGGCCAGATTCTGACCGGATAATACATTTTTTCTTATTGCCTGAATTCTCTCCTTTAACCATTTATTATGCTCTGCACTTTTTTCAATTCTGAGCAGCGCCTGTGAAAGCGGAATATTTATCTGCAGCATTGACGATATGCTGAACAGATAATTCACACCATGAAAAGTCTGATAGAGCGACCATGGTGGCAGTTTGTCAAGAAGCCTGCGTCCCGGGCCGGTATAGCGACTGAGTGAGAAGCGGATGATGATGACAAGCGTGATGATGGCACCACTGAGCCACAGACCATAGCCGATGACAAGCTCTGACATGGCTGCAAGGACTTTCATCTGGAATGACCATTTCTCCTCCGGTGCAAAAGCGCTGACAATGGGGATGATGCGGGTATGTGCGTTGTACATATTCACCACACATAGTGAAAGCAGCAGAAGGGGATAAAGACAGAGTGTGATGAGACTGCTCACCATTTCCCGCCGTGCTTTCACGGTTTTTGCGACCTGGAACAGGGCTTCGGCGATGTTCCCGCGTTCTTCACCGTTCCTGATCAGTGCTGCTTCTTCCGGGGGAACCCATGTAGGCAGGGCCCCCGACAGCATACCGCTGGCTTTCAGGGAGGCAATACATTCTCTGGCCAGAAAGTACATGCCGGATGTTCCTTTCCGGGTGCCAAAGTCAGTTTCGACATTACAGATAAACTCCAGGGCGCGCAGTGACGGCGTTCCGTCACGTATCATTCCGCCGAGGGACTCATAGAACTCAGCACGCTTAAGACCGAAGGTTTTTCTGGCTGTCCAGCTGTTCAGGGCAGACAGATCCAGTTCAGTACTGTTGAGTTTTTCCAGAAATTTCATATCAGCGCAGCAGCGTATAGCTGTCCTCATCAATGGGAGAGATGTAATGGGCCGCCAGAGGGTCAACCAGTCCGCTGTTGATTTTTCCCAGCAGATGCTGATTACGCGTCATCCCGCCCAGTTCCCTGTGCCAGTAGGTTTTGGCTTCGATACGGCCTTTTTCCCGGTATAACTGAAAAAATCTGGCGTCAGGAGAGATGACTTCTGCAATCACTGTGCGCCCTGTGACACCACGCCAGCAGTGTGGGCAGCCGTCATGGTTTCTCAGATATACCGCATCAGCATTACAGAAGGTTTCCACCAGACGTCGTTCATCCTCAGTACAACGGGATGCCACGTCATTCCATGGATGACGGCAGTGGGGACATATCAGCTGAACCAGACGCTGACTGAGCAGTCCGATGAACAACTGCGGGTCTGCAATCATCCTGGCCTGAACACCCTCCATCTCAAGGCGTTCGAGGATGTTAATCGGGTCGTTCGCATGGATGGTGGTCAGCATCAGATGGCCTGTCATGGCGGCTTTTATTGCCGTAATGGCGGAATCGTGATCGCGGATTTCACCGTTCAGAATGCCGTCAGGATCAAGCCGCAGGGCTGATTTTATGGAATCCACCCAGCCCTGAGCACTGTCCATGACGGCGGTCTGGATTGCGCCGGGAATACGTCCTTCCGGCGGTGATTCAATGGTGAAGAGACGACGACGGGGCAAAAGAATACCACCGGTGTTGTTGAATCCGTGCTGTTCAAGATAGGCCGCAGATGCCGTCCTCAGCGTGGTGGATTTTCCGGAGCCGGTCGGCCCTGACAGGGTGATGATACCTTCCGGTCGTTGCAGAATACGGCGGATGGTCTGCTCCTGCTTTGGATGATAGCCCAGCATACCGAAGGTCGGAATATGGCTGCTGTCGTCCTTGATC
>JAEYNP010000007.1 GCA_023412495.1 Pseudomonadota bacterium | reverse complement strand
AACACTCGGTACGGGCTGTTGGTTAGACTTTGCCCGATAAGGACTTCCTGCCCAGGAACTTAAGCAGGGCACCCTATAAGAAGCGCCAAGCTGTGCTTGGCGCACTACCGTTGAATTTTAAGGTAATGAGCTTACTCTCCGCGTCCGCCTGTAGTTGAAAAGTGTCCATAGGATTTCCCTCTTCTTAGTCCGTTCATACACTGCGTATCATTGAGGTACAGTTTCGCAACGCAGAATCTAGCAATGCGCAAATCCAACGTCAAGGTTTCTGCAACCTGAACACTCGCATTTGCGATGGTAAACCGAGAACCTAAAAAGCTCATCGGTATTAGAGTTCGACAGGGCCCGTACTTCTTAAGACCATTTGCAGCAGCGTTACTCGGGGATAGCCTGCCCCGAGGATAGAACAGCAGAAGTATCCCGCAGCAAACGTTGAATTCTCAAACAGAGTAGGACGAGTCTTCTAGGATCTTTCAACAGGTGAGCGGTGAGCGAAAGATTTCTTCCGGTTGCCCGCAGAGATGCGGGATCCCCACCGATTCGAAATCAATTTTTAATACCCTCCTAACGGGAAGATTCTACGTTGGAAAAAATTGCCGCGACCATCCTTGCGGACCCCCTACTCCACTTCCTGATCGTGATTCCCATGCAAACACCACTATTGAAAACCGCCGTCCTGATCCCCTGTTTCAACGAAGAAGCCACCGTCGCCAGGGTGGTGGAGGACTTCCGCCGTCATCTTCCCGGAGCGCAGATCTTCGTCTACGACAACAACTCCACCGACCGCACCGTCGAACGGGCGCGGGCGGCCGGAGCCATTGTCCGTTTCGAGCCGCTGCAGGGCAAGGGCAATGTAATACGGCGGATGTTCGCCGATATCGAGGCCGACATTTACGTGATGGTGGACGGCGACGCCACCTATGACGCCGCCGCAGCCCCGGAAATGGTCAGGCTTCTGGTCGAGAATCAACTGGACATGGTCAACGGGGCACGGATCACCGAAATCAAGAAGGCCTATCGCCCCGGCCACCGTTTCGGTAATCGCCTGCTGACGGGGATCGTAGCCTGGACCTTCGGCAATCGACTGAAGGATATGCTGTCCGGCTACCGGGTCTTTTCCCGGCGGTATGTTAAAAGCTTCCCGTCCCTGGCCGCCGGTTTCGAGACGGAAACGGAACTGACCATCCATGCCCTGCACTTGCGCATGCCGATTGCGGAAATCACCACGGCCTACAAGGACCGGCCGGAGGGATCGACCAGCAAGCTCTCCACCTACCGGGACGGCATCCGAATCCTATGGTCCATCCTGAATTTCATCAAAGAAGAGAAGCCGCTGCCCTTTTTTACTGTCGTCGCCCTGTTCTTCGCCCTGTCGTCGGTGACTCTGATGACCCCCATCCTGAAGGAATTCATCGAGACCGGGCTGGTGCCGCGGATACCCACCGCGGTGTTGTCGATGTGCATGATGATCATCGGCTTTCTCAGTTTCGCCTGCGGCCTGATTCTGGATACGGTGACCCGGGGTCGGATTGAAATGAAGCGGATGCGCTATCTCGATATGCCGGCAATATCCGCCTCCGGCATACCGGCATATCCGCCCTGCCGGGAAAAAGTCGAAACCTGCACGACACTTCTCAGGCCGGCGGGAAACACCATCTCAATCGCCCCAGCTTTAGCAACGCCGGCGATGCAGCAGGGATAAGGTCCTATTCCCCTCAAAGGAATGGTCTTCGACCTCGAACGTCTGTTGGGGCGAAAGGCAGATATTGTTACGGTAAAAGGCCTCCACTGGTATATAAAAGAAAGTACATTGAATGAGGCCGAACCACTTTGAAAAGAGCGAACAACTCACGGCACTGAAAAATGCTGTAGAGGATCCCATTTCACTTGGCATAAGCCAAGATTGATTGCCGTAAAAAATGCTCCAACCCTTGGAGATGGACTCTGGAAAAAGTTTTATATACGAGGCGTGGTGTCTGAAACGGTGCTTTTGGTAGTACATATGGTCCAGCAAAGCGCCGTTTCAGACCTACAACGAAGTAGATCGGACTTTTTACGAGTCCATCAAGATTCTCAAAGAGCATTTACCGCCGTTCCCCTTCACTCGTCATGAGTTGCCGGCGAACGACGGCCATCAGAACCACCAATGTCGCAACCCACACCAGACGGCTTTGATAGCGGTCATGGGGGTTGGAAAGAGCCCCGCATATAAAGGCGTTGCCGAGAAGACTGACGAAGGCGAAGGCCGCAAGGCTGGCGATATCCGCCTGCCGCTTCATCACCCCCCAGGGGATCACCAGGGCAAGACCGAATATCGACAGCAGAGCGATGGGGACATGGATCTTGTTCAAGCTGTCGAAGAGGACCTGGGTGATCTGATCCTGCTGCTGGCGGGCTGCCTGGTATTGATCGGCAACCGATCGGGATAGTGAGGCGAAGACACCCCGGGCATGGAAGTGATACTCGTCCAGCCCGTCCCCCGTGGCGACCAGGACCATCTGCTGGGCGGTAAAGAGGAGGGAAGACCGGATCGCCTCGCCCGGATAGGTCTTGAGGATTTCACGCACCAGATAGCCGAGTTCCGTCTTGGCCCCATCCCAGTCGCCGATCTCCTTGAATGGCGATCCGTCCGCCCACAAGAACTCGTCGGCGGTCTTGGGCAGACGGTCCTGCAGCGCGCACAGTTTGACGCCCTCGATCGGGCAGTGTTCCGCAAGATATTTCCGGGCGAGGCCATCCTGTACGAAACGGGCGAAGATGAAGACCGGCCCGCCGGGAGTGTAAACGGCTTTGCCGACCAGCATGAAGTGCACCAGCGGCATGAGAATCACCGCGGCCATGACGGTCGCCAGGGGCGGCAGGACATGCACCGGAAGACCCGGCTGCCACCGCTTGCCGGCAAGTTTGGCCACCACCGTCACCAGAGCGAGCCCCAGACCGAGCGCCAGGCACGACATATGCGACAGCATGCCGAGCAGGGCGATGGCGAACAGAAGCATCCCCTCGGCCAGGCTCAGTTCCTGCCGGCGAAATCCCAGAAGCCACAGGGCAAGGACCGTGAGGGGGATCAGGATGTCGGGCAACAGCTGGGCGGCATACCAGGATATGCCGGTAAAAATGGACAAGATTGCGGCAAAGGCAGCCACGGTCAATGGCCCTGCGGTCAGCCCGTGACAACGGAGCATCAGCCGGATGAGCCAGATAGCGGCGAGGGCCTGGACCATCACCGGCCCCCAGAACGTCCACCAGCCCAGGGAAGTGAAACAGAGGAACAGCCCGTAAAAGAACGAGCGGCCGTAGCCCAGGTTCATTTGGGTGACGCGGTCGATATAGCCGCCGGTATCGTGGAAGACGATGGCAAAGCCGTTCCAGATGGCCGGGGCGAGGAGGAAAAGCAGACTGACGGCAACGCTGAAAAGCCAGGCGGCGCCCCTGCTGGAGACAACCGCGGGAAGAGTTTTCGGAAGAGTTGCTGGAGCGATGATGATGGACATGGTGTTTCCTCGGGTTGAAGGTTGAGCGGTCAGCAATCAGCTTCCAGCTGTCAGCTTTGAGCTGCCGGCCGACGCTGACCACCGAGAGCTATATTTTTCACGAGCGCGGCTGATCTCCGGCATCCGATCCGTGCGGCACCCTCTCCGTGCCGGCAAAAAGGCTTTGCGCCGGGCCGACAGGCAGCGTCGCGACCTCCCCGTCCAGGGTCAGGCCTTTCAACCAGCGATCGCGGCCGAAGGCGGCCACCGTTTCCCACAGCTCGGCCATGGGCTGAGGCGGCAGCAGGGAAATCGGTCTCCCGAAGAGAGTCTCCTGCCGGACCGCCTGGCCCTTCTGCATGGCCACCGTATAGAAGGCCTCGGCCTCGATCCCCTCCTCCGGTCCCGCGTAGGCGAAATCCCGCAGCACCTGTCGGGCCAGGAGCAGGTCCGCACCCTTCACCCGCATCCAATAGAGACTGCTGGTGCCGGTGGTTCCCACCGGTTCCCGTTCGACCTTGAAGGTATCGAGCAGATCCTGCCGGGTGAGCAACCCCCCTTGCCAGTTGTCCTGCCAGACACTGTGCGGGGCGATGAAAGCTGCATCCACCCCGGGCAGGCTTATCGCGGCAAGCGCGGCGATTCCGGCGATCTCCGGGCGATCGAGCCCTTTTGTCACCGACGCGACCGGCTCCTCTATTTCATGCCGGTAACGGCGCAGGATTCTGGCCACGGTTCCGTCGAGGCCCGCGCTTGCCGGCGTCACGCCGGGCCGGTTTTCCACCAGCTCGTAACTGCTGTCGGCGACGGACCTCCTGCTCAGGTCGTAGTGAAGATCGAACCGGCCGATGAATTCGGCGTTGGCGCCGGGATGGACAATCCGGGTCCCCTTGACCTGGATGGCCTTGTCGAGGACGGTGTGGCTGTGGCCGCCGAGAATCAGATCGATGCCTTCCGTCGCCTCCGCGATCCGGATGTCATCGGTAATGCCCAGGTGACTCACCAGGACGAGCAGGTCAACTTCGCTCCGGTGTTCCTCGATGATGCGTCTTGCGATGCTCAGATGATCGTAATCAGAGACGAGGGTGGGAACATCCGGATAAATGGGGCCGTCGCTCTGCCGCCCGGCGGCATCGTAAGGTCTGGTCGTGAGACCGAAAAAGCCGATTTTCATGCAGCCCACTTGCAACTCCGCGTACTCTCGCCAAGGTTGCGTATCCGACACTCGGCCGTCGCGGCCCAGGAGGCGTGAGTTGGCGGAAAGCACCACCGCCCGGGGATCGTCGGAAAACCGCAGCAACTCATCCAGGCCCCAGGCGAAATCGTGATTGCCGATGGTCCGGACATCATAGGCCATGGCCTGGACGACATCACGTGTCGATCTGCCCCGGCTAAATTCTTCGGCCACCGATCCCTTTTCATAGTCGTCGCCGCCGTCCGTGAACACGGTGTAGGGATTTTCCTTCTTCACCGCCTCATAGAAACCGCGGATGCGTCCCACCGGGGTTTGGCCGTCCGCTTCCGGATTGTACCGGGCATGCATATCCGAGACATGGACAAAGGAGATTTTCTGGATTGCCGTGGTTGCGGTGCAGGCAGGCCAGCGGTTGTCGGGAGCCGCCGCCCGAACCGGACCGGCGAGCATCATCGCAAATGTGAACACCAGGAAAAAAGGCAGCAGCGGGCGAGGGCCGGGAATGGACATATCGATCTCCTTTGGTTGCATGCGTAAACTGACAAACCGAGCGGCCCGCCAATACGGCGTGACGTCGCGGTTTTCCGGACTTCTCGATCAGCCGCATCTTGGGAGATCAATGTTTGGTTGCAGTGAGAAAATATTGAGAGTTGTGTTAGGGATTACCGCTCAGTACCTTTATTTAACCGTGCCCTTAAGGGATTCTATTCTTTCCTTAACATTTGCAGGGCAAGCTCTTGGCACGTGTAACACACACCGGTTACCCGGGTGATGGCCCGGGCGAGGTCCTATCTTCCACGAGGAGCGCTATGCCGAGAAAGAAAAAGATCTTCATCCTGGACACCAACGTCATTCTTCACGACAGCACCTGCATCTACAATTTCGACGAGCACGACATCATCATCCCCATCCCCGTCCTGGAGGAACTGGACCAGTTCAAAAAGGGCACCCAGATGATCAACTATCATGCCCGCGAATTCGTCCGGGAACTCGACAGGCTGAGCGCCTGCAAACTGTTCAACGGCAGCATGCCGCTCGGCGAAGGCAAGGGAGTGCTCGCCATCCGCCTCGACAAGGACATGCATCCCGACCTGCAGATCATCTTTCCGAACGGTCAAAAAAAGGACCACCGGATCATCAACATCGCCTACCGTATCTCCGAAAAGCACAGGAACGACACGGTGGTCATCGTCAGCAAGGACGTGAACCTCAGGATGAAGGCGCGCTCGGTCCGGCTGCTGGCCGAGGATTACACCACCGACTACGTCCGCGACCCCACTCACCCCTATTCCGGCTGCCACTATGCGGAAGACCTGCCCTCAGAGCTCATTGCCAGACTGCACGAACCGGAAGGCCGGCTGACTGAAGAGGAGTACCGCCCGGAACCTGCCCTGCTGCCCAACCAGTACCTGATCCTGCGCAACGGCAAAAACTCGGCGCTCGCCGCCTGTTGCCCGAGACTGAACGGCACGGGCGGTTACGAGATCCGGCGGGTGACCAAGGAAACCGTCTACGGCATCACCCCGCGCAACGTTGAGCAGACCTTCGCCGTGCACGCCCTGTTGAATCCGGAGGTAAAACTGGTGACGATTTCCGGCAAGGCCGGCACCGGCAAGACTCTCCTCGCGCTTGCCGCCGCGCTGGAGAGCAGGACGAGCTACCGGCAGATCCTCCTGACCCGGCCGATCATCCCCCTGTCCAACCGGGATATCGGCTACCTGCCGGGCGATATCGTCTCGAAGATCAAGCCATTCATGCAGCCCCTCTACGACAACCTGGGCGTGATCCGCGGCCAGTTCCCGGAAAAGAACGAGATGTTCCGGCGCCTCCAGACCATGATAGAGGAAGAGAAGCTGGCCATCGAGCCCCTTGCCTATATCCGAGGGCGCAGTCTGGTGAAGATGTTCATGATCGTCGACGAGGCCCAGAACCTTACGCCCCACGAGGTCAAAACCATCATCACCCGGGCAGGCGAAGGCACCAAGATCGTCTTCACCGGCGATATCAACCAGATCGACCATCCATACCTCGGTATCCATTCCAACGGTCTGTCCACCCTGATCGACAAGATGGCCGGGCAGAAGCTTTACGCCCACATCGACCTGCGCAAAGGCGAGCGCTCGGAGCTTGCCGAGCTGGCAAGCAATATTCTATGAGCGGTCAGCAATCAGCTTTCAGCTGGCAAGCTGGCAGCTGATCGCTGATTTCAGCGCAGAATCGTCTCCTCGATATAGCGCTTGCGCTTTTGCTCTTTCAGCTTGTGCAGGTCGACGATCACCAGCCCGTCGACACAATTGTTAAAGGAGGGATCGACGTTGAAAGCGAGGAAGACCACTCCTCCCGGCTCGCAGAGCTCTGCGTACTGCTTGTAAAGCGGCGGAATCGCCACACCCAGGTTGGTGAGCAGGGATTTCAGCCGCCGGAAGTCCTCCCGGCAGTCGTTGCCGGCAAATTCCGCGGCAAGGCTCTCGATTGGCCTGGTGAAGATGAAGGGATTGCGGGAACGGCAGGTCGTCCCATCGCCCTCATCGCTTCCGGCAAAATAGAGTTTGTAGAAATAGATGAGGAGTTCCCGTGCGACCGGCGGCAAGGCGCTGCTGATGCTGACCGCTCCGAAGAGGTAGCGATACCGGGGGTTCCCGGCGAGGAAGGCGCCTATGCCGTACCAGAGGTAGTCGAGACTGCGTTTGCCCCAGTAGCGCTGCTGCACGAAGCTGCGGCCCAGTTCCAGGCCTCCTTCGAGAAAGGTGGCTTTGTCCGGATTGAAATGGAAGAGGCTCGCCGAGTAGAGGCCGTCCGCTCCCTTGTCGGCCAGCACCCGGCCGGCATCGACAAACCGGTATGCGCCTGCGATTTCCAGGTCCTCGTCATCCCAGAGGATGAGATGCCTATAATACCAGTCGAAGCGGTCAAGGTCCCGCCGCTCGCCGGTCCCCTCGCCCACCGCCCGGAAGGCCTGCTCCCGCAATCGGCCGATCTCCCGCATGACCGGCGAGGAATCTTTCGGGTCGAAAAGAAAGATTGATTTGCCGTCGGGGGTTCTGCCCAGCTTTTCGCCTTCACATACCGCCTTCTTCAGATCGGCCTTCCGCTCCGGCCGGGCAATGGCCGATTCGGTGAGGAAAAGCGGCTTTTTGCCCTCGCCTATACGATAGACGCTCCTTTTGAAAAGCTTCACCTTCTCAGGGCGGCTGGTGGCGACGGAACTGTGGGCGCGGTACGGAATGAGGGAGCCGATGGTGATCCGGACCTGTTTTTTCTCCTGCCTGAACATCTCGCCTACCAGCATGAGGGTCGACAGCGGCCTGGCGAGGATCGAGGCCAGATAGAAGAGCATCGAGTTGCGGCCGGCGATATGGACGGGCAGGATCGGGGCGCGGCTCCGTTCGGCGATCTTCAGAAAGCCGCGGTTCCATTTGCCATCCCGGATGCCGCGGTGGCCAAACCGCGACACTTCGCCCGCGGGGAAGACGATAACCGCCTCTTCCCTGGCGAGAGCGTCCAAAATCCGTTCGATATCTCGCTTGCTGCTCGTGCCGGTCATGTTTTTCACCGGCAGGAGGTGGGAGCAGAGAGGCGGGACTGTCATCAGCAGGTCATTGGCAACGATCTTCACGTCCGACCGCGTTTCATGGACCAGCTTGAGCAGAGCCAACCCGTCGAGGGAGCCGATCGGATGGTTGGCAATGACGATCAGCCGGCCCGAGGGCGGGATGTTTTCCCGCTGCCGGTCGGCCACCACGAAGGAGAAGCTGAAGTGCTCGAGGACCTGTTCGACGAACTCGATGCCGCGCAGGTGCGGATAGTTCCCGGCAAAATCCTGAAAGGCCCGCTCATGCAGCAGACGGCGCAGCAGGGTTTTGATGAAGGGACCGGTGAACCTGCGCGCATTCAGCGCCGGGTAGTGTTCGGTGACGACCTGATCGACGGAAATCATATTCAATTATCCTGTCTTTCAGCCTTCTTCAGGCTGATTTGGTAGATGAAGGCCGAAGACCATGCGTCCTCTGCAGGCAGATCGCGGGTATCGACCTCGATGGCTATGCCGGTGAGCGGCGGAATGTCCCTGTTGCCGAACCAGTCCCGGAAGGCGTCGCGGAGGTCCAGCCTGGTAGTGATCGTTTGCCCCGGCGGAGGATTTCCCAGGCACACGTATCTTCCCGTGTCGGGATAATTGTCGCTGACAAAGGGCTTAAGCGGAGGCTCGTGCTCGCCGAGAAACATGCCGAGAAAGAGCGGCATGTCGGGGAGATAAAAACTGCCGCCGGGCAAGGGGTCGCCGAAAAAGAGGACTACCATCATCGCTTCCTGCCTTTTTCCCCGGCTCCAGTCAGCACCCCGAGGATAGCGCTCGATGCCCCAGACAAGCTCGAGTATTCCCGGCTGGGCATGATGGAGGTCCTTTTTCACCAGTACGGACAAGGCGGGTCCGGAGGTGGCCACATTCAGCCTGCCGTTTTCGGCCGAGAGGCGGAGGAGGCTCTCATCCCCTGTCACCCGTTCCAAAGCAAAGCCGAGATCTGTCAACTGATCGCGGCCCTCTTTCGGCAAGGTAGTGAAATCGAAAGAAAGGTCTGATGAGGCGATGACTTGAAATGGAGCCTCTGCTGCGGAGGAGGACGTTTCTTGGAATAACCCGATACCGGGAAAAATGCAGAGAGCGGCAACCAGAAGCGATACTGAGAATAAAGGCATAACCAGCACAAAAATACGGAAAATCGAACAGCAGCTTTTCTTTCGAATAGCCGTCGGTCTTGCGAATCAGCCGGATAATGCCTGAGCCGGATTAGAAAAAGAATAGAATTGGGAAAGTATTGGATTAGGTAGTAGAAATCGAAATCTGTTCTGACAGGCTTTCCAAACCGGTTTCAAGACACCCGACGGTTCATTGCCCCCAGGTATTCGGGGTATGTTTGTCAGTAAGATACTTAGGAAGAAACTCTTTCAAGCAAACCAAGTCATACCGGTCAGACCAAGACAACCGCATCTTCCAGCAAAGCCAAAAGCCATGTCGTGTCCTGGAGCACTTGAAAACACGGTTTTTTCTCGGGAGTATAGGTATATAGAGAACGAACAAGTCAGAAACCTTTCGACATAAAGCTCATTCTGCGGTAATCCTTTCTCTATGCAGTAGTCGAAAAGGTGCTCAATGTTGTCTGCGCCTTCAGAGGAAGATTTATACTCAGTTCTTCCTAAAGGAAAAATATCACACCTTATATTTGAAACATTAAAATCATTTTCAGTATGGGGTTTCTACTTATCACTCTTGGCGTTGATTGCTATTACCAAATATGTCGCAATTGGCTGACAACACAAACTGTTGCACTGGACCCGCAAACAGCGTGGTCCATTGAACAGAACACAAATAGGATCGGTCATGTCGTGGTAGCAACAATGAAGAAAAAACCGACAACGATCCCTACAAATTTAATTGCACCTTGCGGAATGAACTGTCGCCTCTGTCTGGGATACATTCGCGAAAAGAATACTTGTCCGGGTTGCCGCAAGATAAATAATCACCATAGCGATAAATCAGAATACCGCAATAGATGCAGAATCAGGAATTGCGAGAAGATAGCTGATGGTCAAATGAAATATTGTTCTGATCGTTGTAATAAGTATCCTTGCTCGAGGTTGAAACAACTGGATAAGCGATACAGAACAAGATATGGAATGAGCATGATAGATAATTTAAAAACGGTCAATGAATTTGGGATTAGAGATTTCGTTCGGAATGAAAAAGCAAAATGGACTTGTCCTGAATGTGGTGAGATAATCTGTGTCCATAGGCCAGCATGCCTTTCTTGTGGATATGAATGGCATTAAGAAAAAATGCCAGCAAGGAAAAGGCAATCCATGATTCGAGCGCCAAGCTTGGTTGGAACTCAAATCGTGAATATCCCTACTATTTCATTCAGTTCACAAGTTCCGAAGGGCGATGGATGAAGGCAATTTTGCTTTTTTAATAGAGTGTGCTTTGAGGGCGAGTGGTGAAAACAGATGATGTGGCGGCAGAAGGGGAAGCCCTTTCCATTACTCTCTTTCCATTACTCTATAAAGAGCTTCAAGCCTTTTTCGTCATATTCATGGATGAACGACAGGACTTTCTCTTTGATGCGGTCCCGGATGATTCTCGTCTGGGCAATAATCTCCTCCCGGCTGCCCGCGAGCTGCGAGGGGTCGTCAAACGGCCAGTTAAGCCGGAGCACCCGTCCGGGGAAAATAGGGCATTTTTCCCGCACGTCCGGCGAACAAACGGTGATCACCGCATCGAATCGCCGCTCGTTTTTGTAGAGCTCAAAGACGCTTTGGGTCTTCATTCGTGAGATATCGATGCCTTCCTCGGCCAGCACCTCAACCACGTAAGGATTCAGCACCCCCGGCTCCAGACCGGCGCTTTCCGCGTGAAGCCTGCCCGCTGCATGCAGGTTGAGGTAGGCTGCCGCCATCTGACTGCGCGCCGAATTGTGCTCACATATAAAAAGGATTTCCCTCATATCGGCAATTCCTCCTCCTTCTGCCGGAAAAATCGGAGTGCCCGCCCTCGCGGTGCATGAAATCCGGCTCTCCAGGGCTTGCGCAAAGATCGAACAAAAACCGGGCATGCTGCGGCATCAACCCTGAACTACAAAATGACACACCCCGGCTCCAATCAATCACTGATATTAAACAGGGGTCGTGATGTTTTTATTCGAATATCGTTAGATATTGATGAGGATTCTGTGCATCCGTCACAATGGGCGCGAAACACTTGAAGATTACGTTCCCGGCATAGGTGTATCGGCGGGAAAGACGCTGTTTGCCGATCCGGCTGCTCAAAACACCTGCACGCCCTTTTTCCACACCCTCTTTACCACCGGCAGATTGTCGACCAATGAGACCTGGAGCATATCCGCGGTCTTGCCCGTCTTCAATTCGCCCCGATCAGCTAGGCCGACTGTGTCGGCGATGACCGCGGAAACCATGGCCACCGTTTCGTGAAGAGGGATGCGCAGGCTATCGGCGAGATGGAAAGCGGCGTGCAGCAAGCTGCTCGGCACGTAGTCTGAAGAAAGACCGTCCAGCAACCGCTTTTCAGCCAGTAGGGAAGCACAGACATTGCCCGAGTGGGAAATGCCCCGGATGGCGTTGGGGGCGCCCATGACGGTGGTCAAGCCCCTCTGCTTGGCTTTTTGCGCCGCCGCCTCGGTAGTCGGGAACTCGGCGATGGCAATCCCCTCCTCCGCGGCCAAAGTCACATCCTCCACCGTGGTGTCGTCATGGCTGGCGAGGGGTATTTTGCGCGACTTGGCGAATGCCACGGCGAGCCTGCGATGCTTTTCCCCGTAGCGTCCCTGGAGTTCCTGGCGTTCCGCCAGGACGGCCGCCGCCTCTTCCTCGGACCATCGCTTGTCGCGGTGGTACAGCCGCCATTTACCGAGGTCTGTCCACTGCCGCTGCCCGGGAGTATGGTCCATCACGCTGATGAGCCGTACCTCCGGCCGGTCGCCGTTCTCGAGGAGCATCCGCTCCATCTGGGCATCCGAAACCTCGCAACGCAGGTGGAGGAAATGATCGGCCCGGAACATGCCGAGAGCCCGCCCCCTGCAGATTGCCGCTACCGAATCGTTGAAGATCTGTGAACGAAGGCTCGACTCCCGCAGGCCGCCGATGGCGACCGCATCGTAGACCGTGGTGATGCCGGCGCCGACCAGCTGGGCGTCGTGGGCGATGGCAGCCGCCATGATCGACGGCCAGATCACCCCCGGCCGCGGCTGGATGTTCTTCTCCAGGTTGTCGGTATGCATTTCGATCAGGCCCGGCAGCAAGAGATCCCCTTCGAGGTCGACAGCCTCCCTGCCCCAGTAGGTCAAGTCGTCGATTTCATGTATTAGCCCGTTGGCGACGACAACGGTGCCCGAAAACGTTTTCGTTCGGGTCACCACCCGGCAGTTGGTGTAGATGGTATCCATGTTTTCCCGTCGCCTTTCTAGCTGTTGATGGTGATTACCCGGATCGGGTGTTGACTTGTTTCCACGGAACAATCAGATGAAAAGTTTCCGGATAGTCGCCGAGATAAGATCGATCACGACCACGGTTACCACGATGATAATCATGATGGCGGCGGTCGCCCCGTACTGAAAACTGCGGATGGCATCCCAGAGCAGCAGGCCGATGCCGCCCGCCCCCACCATGCCGACCACGCTCGCCGACCGGACATTGGATTCGAAGCGGTAGAGGGAGTACGAGATCCACAGGGGCAGCACCTGGGGGATGACCCCGTAGGCTATCTCCTCCAGCCTGTTAGCCCCTGTCGCACGAATCCCCTCCACCGGCTGAGGGTCGATGGATTCGACCGCCTCCGAGAAGAGTTTGGCAAGAATTCCCGTGGTGTGGATAAACAGCGCGAGAACCCCTGCAAAGGGACCGAGCCCCACGGCGGTGATAAAGAGCATGGCGAAGATCATCTCGTTGATCGACCGGCAGACATCCATCAGGCGCCTCACCGGCTGGAATACCCAGGCAGGGACGATATTGGCTGAGGACAGGAGGCCGAAAGGCACGGCAAAAATTATGCTGAGCAGGGTTCCCCAGATGGCGATCTGAAGAGTAACCAGGGTCTCGGACAGGTACTCCCGCCATTCGAGAAAATCGGGATTCAGAAAACCCTTCAGATAGAGCAGCATGTTGCCGGCATTCCGGTAGAGCGAAGGAAAATTTATCTCCGCTCCGTGGTACGCCCACAGCAGGATGGCAAAAATGATGACCGTCGAGACCAGGTGCACTATCTTCCGGCCTACAGTGATCTCGGGGACGTGTAAGTCGACCTGAGGTCTGATCGGTACGGATTCCATGAGAAAATCTCTAATTTAAGTGGAAGGGATTCGCGGGAGGGAAGGAGAATCCCTCCCACGACAGAAATTCATTTCTTAATGGACTCGTAAAGAGTCCGATCTACTTCGTTGTAGGTCTGAAACGGCGCTTCGCTGTACCATATGTACTACCAAAGCGCCATTTCAGACACTACGCCTCGTATATCAAACTTTATCCAGAGTCCATCTCCACGGGTTGGAGCACTTTTTACGGCTTTACTTTCTTTTGGGTTTGAGAATGAATTTCGTGAGGTACTTTCCCCTCAGTAGTGGAAGGGTATAACAACCCTTTGGTTTGCGGGCGTCAGCCCATTAGTTGTGTTTCTGCGAATTCCAGTACCCGCTCAACTCCATATGCCGGGCAAGGCTCTTCTGCTCTTCCGCCAGCTTCGCCAGACGGCTGGCCTTTTCGCCGGCGTCGATCTTTTCGTCGCTTTCCATTTTTTGAATATTCTTGGCGATCTCCAACTCTCGGATCGGCAGCAGCTGACCGTTGTCGCTGGGCAGGAAGGTCCCCCAGCCGCTGCTGACGTTACCCAGAATCGCCAGCTCTTCTTTGGCATTATCGCCGGTGCGGCCGAATCCCAGGATGGCCGCCAGGATCTTCGCCTTCACCTCGCGGGGCAAATCCTTGCGCCAGACCAGCGGATCGGTCGGGATATCGGGACTGGTCCAGATGATCTTGATATTCTTGTGCAGTTCCGGATTGGATTTGCTGAAAATATCCATGTTCTCTGTGTTGTTGGTGGCGAAATCGACCTGTTTGGTGGCGACCGCCATGGCGTTGGACTCATGGTTGGCGCTTCTTGCTGTCTTGAAATGTTTTTTGGGATCGATGTTCTTCTTGGCCCACAGGTAGTAGAACGGGATGAGATAGCCGGAGGTGGAGTTGGGATCGCCGTTGCCGAAATTGAGCTCCTTGCCTTTGGCGATGATATCGTCGACGCTATTGAAGGGGCTGTCCTTATGAACGATAATCAAGGAATTGTAGCCGAGGCTGCCGTCCTTGCCGACGGTTTGGGCAAAGACCTCGCCGCCCGCCCGGTCGACCGCCTCAATGGCTGATTTGTTGCCGAACCAGGCGAAATCGACTTTCTTGAACCGCATCCCCTCGATCACCCCGGCGTAGTCGGGAGCGAAGAAGGCATTGACCTTGATGCCGATTTTCTTCGACAGCTCTTCGACAAAGGGGTCGAATCCCTTTTTCAGGTTCGCCGTCGATTCGGTGGAAATAACCCCGAAATTCAGTTCCTTCACTTCCGCATCCGCCGCAACTGCGGTGCCGCAGAACCATCCCAGCATGGCCATCGCCATTGCCGCCAAGCCGACTTTCGTTCTCTTCATTTTTTTCTGCTCTCCTTATTGATTGTCACAGGATGCGACACGATCGTCAGACGTCATGTCGACCGACTACATATCAGACGCCGGCCTCGGCAAGGCCGGCCAGTACTTTTTTGCCTTTCTTTGCATGCAGTATTTCGTGGATTTCCTTTTTTCTTGCAGCAAGCGGAGCCGTGCCGTCGACTCGGGCGTCAACGCCGGTGCCATAGATCTGCCTAAGCATCTCGGGGGTAAGTTCGCTGCTCGGTCCGTCGAAGATGATCCTGCCGTCCTTCATGGCCACCGTCCTGCGGCAGTACTGCTGAGCGAACTGCACCTGATGGAGACTGATGACGATGGTCACCTTGTCCTCCTGGTTGAGCCGGGCGAGCGACTCCATCACCATGCGGGCCGATTCGGGATCGAGCGAGGCGATCGGCTCATCGGCGAGGATGATTTTGGCACGTTGTTCCATGGTGCGGGCGATGGCCGCCCGCTGCTGCTGTCCGCCGCTGAGGGTGCCTGCCCGTTGCGTGACATGTTCGTGCAGGCCGACGCGGTAGAGTGAGCGCATCGCCGACATTTTCTCGCTCCGGGTATAGATGCGCAGAAGGCTCCGCCAGGTGGGGACCCTGGTGATCATGCCGACCAGGACATTCTGCAGGAGCGTCAACCTGTTGACCAGGTTGAACTGCTGAAAGATAAACCCGACATCCGCGCGTATCTCCCTGATCCTCCGTTTCACCCGGCCGCGTTCCTGGACGGTCCTGCCGAAGATGGTCACGCAGCCGCAGTCGCACGCTACAAGACCCGAGGTGTGGCGCAGAAGGGTCGATTTGCCGGAGCCGGAGGGGCCAATCAGGGCCACAAATTCCCCGGGCAGGACAGTAAGATGAATGTCGGAAAGGGCTCGCTTCGTCCCGAAGGATTTGTTCAGTCCGTGTATTGCGATCGCTGCCTGGCTCATGGTTCCTTCCATCTGTTGGTGAAAATGGTCTTGAACAACCTGTTCTGCACGCCGGCAGTATCGCCTGCCTGTTTTTGGATACCGTTAGTTTCACGTTTTTCTTTGCTCATCGAACAAGTTTGGCTCCGATTACCGAACTCAGCAAAATATTCTTGAATATCATAATGATAATCAAGGCCGATCCGGCCCCAATGCAAACCGAACTAAAACTTAACCATACAAAAGGAAACGGGGCGGCCTGGCTCCCCATTCGCGAGACGGTCACAAACAGCCTTTTTTACGGACTTTTTCTCGATAGCTACTGTATTGAACGGATTGGTGATCCGGCCGGAGAAGAAGTCGCAACATGAAAATTTTGCTTGACCCGAGTGCGGTGTCATATTTATATTTCGCCACATAACGAAATATGGCTGGAGAAAAACCCATGGAAAATGTTATCGCTATCGCCAGAGCCCTTTCGGATGAAAACCGCGTGCGTGCCCTGCTGTCCCTGGGGGACACGGAAGTATGCGTATGTCAGCTTATAGAACTGCTGGAACTGGCGCCTTCCACCGTTTCAAAGCATATGTCGATTCTCAGGCAAGCGGGGCTGGTAGTCGGGCGCAAGAAGGGGCGCTGGATGTATTACCGGTTGCCCGGGAAATCAGCGTCTCCGATCGTGCAACAGGCTCTCTCATGGGTGCGCCTGGCGGCGGACGACCACCGCATTCGTGGAGATGCGGAGAGAATGGCAGAGATCCTGGGAATGAAGCGTGAACTGATCAGCGGCCAGCAATCGCTTCGGCGCAAACAGACATGCATGGAACAGCCGGAGATATTATCATCCAGCACAAAAGCAGAGCCGCGCAAGCAATAACAAAGCCGGAATTACAGGAGACCTGAAAATGGAACTTAAGCCTCTGGTAGATTTGAGGACATCCAGTTGCCCTGATGCCCAGACTATTTCGCAAAGCAGGCCGGAAGACGGAAAACCCTTTTCCGTAACGGAAGTCTGTCTCTTTGTCGCCGCATTGGCAGCATGGTGGTTTATCTACCGGAGCCTGCCGGACCTTGCGGGTTACCTGACCTTCGAGGTATTCGGAATGCAACAGGGTTCCCTCATGGCAGCCGCGGTGGAATTTTTCCTGTACGATACGCCGAAGGTTTTGCTGCTGCTGACGATTGTGGTCTTCGGCGTCGGCATCGTCAACACCTTCTTCACTCCCGTAAACATCCGCCGGATTCTGGCGGGAAAACGTGAATTTGTCGGAAACATGCTGGCCGCCATCCTGGGAATCTTCACACCCTTCTGCAGCTGCTCGGCCATTCCGCTCTTCATAGGTTTCGTGACCGCCGGCATCCCCCTCGGTGTCACCTTGTCTTTCCTGATTTCGGCGCCCATGGTCAACGAGATCGCGCTGGTGCTCCTCTTCGGCCTCTTCGGCTGGAAAGTTGCCGCCATTTATCTGACCACCGGTCTGTCCATTGCCATTGTCGCCGGCTGGGTTATCGGTCGCATGCGGATGGAAAAATACATCGAGGACTGGGTCTCGTTGACCCGCCTGACCCAGGAGGAGTTTTCCGACCGGCAGACTCCGCGGGACAGGGTGAAAGCGGGACTTGCCCACGTACGGGACATCGTCGGCAAGGTATGGCTATGGATAGTAGCGGGTATCGGCGTGGGCGCCTTCATTCACGGCTATGTGCCCGAAGGGTATCTCGCCGCCATCATGGGCAAGGGTGCCTGGTGGTCGGTGCCGATCGCCGTCTTGATCGGTATCCCCATGTACTCCAACGCCTCCGGCATGATTCCGGTGGTCCAGGCCCTGCTGGGGAAAGGCGCCGCCCTCGGGACAGTCCTCGCCTTCATGATGAGCGTAGTGGCCCTGTCTCTGCCGGAGATCATCATCCTTCGCAAGGTGATCAAACCCCGCCTGATCGCAACCTTTGTCGGCGTGGTCGCCCTGGGGATTCTTGTTGTAGGCTATCTCTTTAACCTCGTATTCTAAGCCCTGCAGGAAGGGCTCTTTTTAGCATGGAATGCACCCTACTTTTCAATAAGTGTCACAAGAATTGAGTGCTTATTTCGATCACCACGGGAATTGCAGACTCAGGAGCCTTTTGCAAAATGAGGATTTCGTCCATAAATCAAGGCATGCGAAACCGCAGGCATAGTTAATATTCCGAGGATGAAATTTTGGCATAACGCAGAGATTGGGCGATAAGACCATTTTGCGAAAGGATCTCAGGACAGCTGAAAAGGGAAAAAACCGATACACAGCATCGGCTTGCCGTCCTTTTCGAGAAATAGTGAGAGACCAGTGAAAGAAAGATCTTTGAGCATCCATTCCGGAAACCGTTCATGCAGTTCCCGGCGGAGGATCTCTTTTTCGCGTTCATTTTCAACCTTGCCGGTGAGGGTCAGATGGAAACGGAACTCTTCCATGACATAGGGGTAGCCCCAGGTGAGCAGCATTTCCTCCTGCAGCGGTGTAAGTGCGGCCTTCCGCCTTTTGGCCAGTTCCATAACGGACGGAGGATGGCGGAAATCGTCGAAGTCTTCGACCGCCCTGGCGGCGAGGATATGGAGATCTGGGCAGGGGTCCATCGGACGCAGGCAGAAAAAATCGTGCATGTATGAAAGCTTAAGCGGCGGCAGGGGAAATGGTATCCATCCGGCGGCAAAGCTTTCCACCCTCCCTGCCACCTCTTCTATGGTCACCCCCGGCGCCAGCCGAAAAGGCGGTTTGATCGTGCCGTGGAAGGCGTAGTGGAATGGTGCGCGTATCAGCTCGATCAGTCTGGTTTCGGCAAGGCCCGACACCGTCGGACGAGAAACCTCATCGCCCTGGATATCCCGGCCGAGCCAGGCGGCGGCCGCTGCGGAGAGCGGCGAGCCCGGCTCCGGACTATAGTAGATCGCCAAACGAATCATTTTTCCTTATTTATCGTGCCTCCATCGTGCCTCCACCGTGCCGATCACCGTGCCGCTCAACCTTTCCAGCAATTCGATGAACATGGACGTGCTCCTTTCGAGGTCACGGGAGTTGTCGAAAATGACAAGGTCGCGGGCAAATACCGGCCGACCGGCCCTCTCCAGGCGCTTTCGCACCGCCGACGCGTCCTCCCTGCCCCGCCCTTTCAGGCGCTGCCGAAGCACTTCCTCCCGGGCGGTGACCAGAATGGTGGTGGTATGGGGAAAGTGGCGCTCGAAGTCGCCGACCGCCGATCTGGAGATCGAACAGAGCACGCCCCCGACGCCGCCCGATTCCGCCAGGGCATGATACGGTATTCCATAGAAATTGTCATGAGCGCGCCAGGTGGAAAGGAAAAATCCGGCGTTATTGAGCAGGGTGAATGCCGCGGGATCGAGGTAATAGTTGTCCTCGTTCCTGTCCGGTGGGCGGGTAATGTACCGGCGAACAAAGGCCAGCCGATCCTGTCCGGCGAAATATTTCCGGGCGCTGCGGAGCAAAGTGTCCTTGCCCGACCCGCTCGGCCCGACCACCAGCAGCACTCTCATTAGCCCGGATTTCTCATGAACATTGTGTCGATTACTTGAAATTTGTTTACATTCCAACATATTAAAACTCGATTTACTCTTGTTTGAAATCGTACACTGTTCACCGAAGGCCAGCCGATCTCACCGTGTCTACAGCGTTGCTAAAGCAAGGTGCATAGGCCTACTATGGCACCTTGCTTCGCGCCTCGCTTACACGGCAACCTCGGCTGGTGAGAAATCCGGGTTAGCGGTCACCGTAAAGGGCGATGAAGCGGCGGATGTCGTAAAAATCCGTGAGCCGCTCCTTGAGGGTCTCGTGGTCCCAGTCCCACCAGGAAATCTTCTCCAAGCTCCGCCAGATGGCCTCGGGAAACCGCTGCCGCACCGGCTTGGCCGGCACTCCCGCGACAACTGTATAAGGCGGGACATCCCGGCTGACCACCGCCCCCGCGGCCACCACCGCACCGTTGCCGATCCGCACCCCCGGAAGGATGATGGCCTTGTGACCGATCCAGGTATCGTGGCCGATAGTCACCCTCTGCAGCCGGCGCCAGTTGAAAAACGCGCGGTTGTCCTCTTGACCGAAGCCGTAGCGGCGCAGCCGGTAGAGAAAATGGTGCTGGCTCGCCCAATCCATCGGGTGATTCCCCGGATTGATCCGCACCTCCGAGGCAATATTTGCAAACTTGCCGATATCGCTGTAGATGATGTCGCAGCGCTCCATCACATAGGAGTAGTCGCCCAGCACGCTTTCCGTAAGATTCGCCTGATCGGCGATCTCGGTGTAACGGCCCAGGGTGCACTCCTTGACGCAGGCGGTGGCGGCTACAGTCGGTTCCTCGGACAGTACTCTGTCTTCTTGTGAGAAAATTTTCATCGGATCAGGCATACTCCAGAGCGTGAAAGCAGCCACCGCCGCTATAGATCGGTTGGCCGTTCTTGATGGTCATGACCACTTTCGGCAGGAGATGATCCTCGATGACCGCCAGGTCGGCGAGGGTTTCCGGGGCAATCCGGCCGCGATCGGACAGGCCCGCCGTTTTTGCCGGCACCGAAGTAACAAAGGCAAAGGCGTCGGCCAGTCCCACGCCCATCTCCCGATGCAGGACGTAGACGGCCTGGAGCATTGAACTGGGGTGGTAATCAGAGCAGAGAAAATCGCAGCAGCCGAGCCCGAAGAGCTCGCGGGCCGAGATATTGCCGCTCTGGCTTTTACCGCGGACCACGTTCGGGGCGCCCATGCAGGTTTTCATCAGGCGGCTCCGGGCGTAGAGCGCGGTCTCGGCGTTCAGCGGAAACTCGGCGATAGTCACATCGAGCCCTTCCATGAGGTCGATCTTTTCCGGCCGGTCGTCGTCATGGGAGGCGATGATCAGGCCGTATTCCCAGGCCGTGCCGCACAGCTCCTCCATCAAGGCGAGACAACGTGCCCTCTTCTCCCGCTGCCTGGCCACGATCTCGTCCGCGCGGCTGTCGGAGAGATTGTAAACGGACACATGGTACTGCTTCCACTTCTCGAGAGTCCGGAACTGGCCCTGCCCGGGGCTGTGGTCCATCAGGGACAGCATGTGGACCTGGCCGCTCCTGATCAGCTCGTTGATCACCGGCACCGAGGTGAACGAGGTGACCTCATAGCGGGCGTGCACCCGATTGTCGATGGTCAACAGCGACTTGTCGCATTCTGCGATGGTCCGGATGAGCGTGGCAGCAATCGCCGTGCCGCGCATGCCGACGAGGGACTCTTCGTTGAAGGCGATGGCGTGGAACATGGTGGTGATCCCGGCCATGGCCAGCTTCCTGTCCAAGTCGACCAGGGCCTGCTTTATCGGAAATTCCGCCCCCGGCCGAGGCTCGATCTCCTTTTCGACCGCATCGGAATGGAGGTCGATGAAGCCGGGGACCACCAGGCGATCGCCGAGGTCCCAGGCCGAGGACGAAGAGCCATACGGCAAAATGTCGGCGATATAGTCATGTTCGATGCCGACGTCGGCGGGCTGGATCAGCCCGTCGATCAACACCCTTTCCGATCTGATAACCCGGTCCATCAATTGCTCCTCCCAATGTTGACAATGATATCGCCGATCGTCTCGATCTTGCGGCGGTCGTGAAAAATGGCAATCATCGCGATGCTCCGCCGCTTCAGGTCATCCAGCAGTTCCAGCACCACCTCCGCGCTTTTCTGGTCGAGCGACGCTGTCGGCTCGTCGAGGAGAATCAGTTCCTTGGGAGCGATGATTCCCCGGGCGATATTGACCCGCTGCTGCTCCCCGCCGGAAAAGGTGAGCGGCGAGAGGTCGAACAGCTCGGGACGGATGCCCAGCCGGGCAAGCATCGCCCTGGCCCGTTCCCTCGCCTCCTCCTCTTCGGTGCCGATCTCAATGAGCGGAGCGGCCACTGCATCCAGGGCGCTGACCCGCGGCAGGATCTTCAGGAATTGGGTGACAAAGCCGATCTCTCGCCGCCGCAGGTCGAGCACCCGGCTCTCCGGGCAGCAGACCAGATCGACCTCGGTGCCGTCGCCCCGGCGGAACCACACGTGACCGCTATCTGCCAGGTAGGTGCGGTAGATGGTTCTGAGAACGCTCGACTTACCGGCGCCGCTCGGCCCGGTCAGCGCCAGAAGCTGCCCCCGGTTCAGGGAAAAGCCGACATCGGCGAAGCCCCGGACCCGAGCGCCACCGCGATTGTGCAGGGTGAAGCTCTTTCCGAGCCCTTCGACCTTCAATTTGAATGGTATAGCTGCCATATGACTTCTCTGTATCTCCATGCTCAGTGCTTTCGCCTCTCAAGAAACTGCAGAGGTGAGCTTGCATAAGTCGATATCGGTATCGGTATCGCTATCGAACCTTGTTTTTCGATTTCGATACCGATCCCGATACCGATACCGATTTTGATGAACCACACCCCTGTTTCATCCATTCGGATGAGGCCGCGCATGACAAACTCAGTCCTTTATAATTTACTCGACACCAAGAGTTGGGTGTATGGATGCTGCGGATCTTCGAGGATCTGGTCGGTGAGACCGTATTCGACCAGCGAACCGTCCTTCATCACCAGGGTCAGGTCGGTCAGGTGGTTGATGACCCCGAGATCGTGGGACACCACGATCATCGAAAAGCCCATCTCCTGCTGCAGGGCTTTGATCAGGTCGAGGATCTTGGCCTGCACCGAGACATCGAGACCGGTGGTCGGCTCGTCGAGCAGCAGAAGTCGGGGCGAGCTGGACAGGGCCTTGGCGATCTGGATCCGCTGCTGCTGTCCTCCGGAGAAGGCCGCCGGGTAGTCGTCGATGCGGCTGACCGGCATTTCGATTTTGCCGAAGAAATGAAGAGCCCGCTCCCGGATCATCGCATAACGCTTCTCACCCCCGCCGATGATCTTCTCGGCGATATTGCCGCCGGCGCTGAATTTGAAGTTGAGGCCCAGGTGGGGATTCTGATAGATCATCGACATCTCGTGGTTGCGCAGCCAGGCGATCCGTGCAGGTGGCAGGGCGAGGATCTCCTGTCGGCTGCCGGCGCTTGCCGTGGTGCCGTTGAAATAGATTTCGCCTTCACTTACCGGCAGGTCCCGGTAGATGAGCTGCAAAAGCGTCGACTTGCCGCTGCCCGACTCTCCAACAATGCCGAGGATTTCTCCTTCCTCGACCGAGAGACTCACGCGGTTGACGGCGACAACCGCCCCGCAGGATGGGCAGATGGCGCTGTCGAAATGCTCGCCGGTGAGTTCCAGGCATTCTCCGCAACCGGCCCCGAAAATCTTGCTCACATCGTTCAGTTCAAGCAACATTGCGCTCCTCCCCCGCCTCTCTTCTCTCGAGGCAACAGTCGCAGTGATAGGTGTCGCTGCAGAAATAATGCCCCCCGTCCTCCCCATGGACCTGATCGAGGTAGATGCCGCTCGCCCCGCAACGTTCGCAGTTTTTTCCGGCAAAGTTTTCCACCACGAACTCGCGGTCGGCAAACTTCAGCGGCTTCACCTCCGTGTACGGTGGGATGGCGTATATCCTCTTTTCCCGCCCAGCACCGAAGATCTGCAGGGCCGGGCTCTTGTCGAGCTTTGGGATGTCGAACTTGGGGATGGGCGACGGGTCCATGACGAAGTGGTTGTTGACCCGGACCGGGTAACGCGCCGCTATCCTGCTGTCCCCGAACTGGGCGGTATCCTCGTAGAGCAGCACCCAGAGCTTGCTGTAGTCGACGTTGGCGTGCATCGCCTTCTGCTTTGCCGTATCCGGCTCGACGGTGGTCAGGACCTCCGGTGTCGGCACCTGGTAGACCAGGATCTGGCCCTCGTGCAGCGGATGCTCCGGCACCCGGTGCCTAGTCTGGATGATGGTCGCCTCGGGCGTCGCAGCAGTCTCGGCTATGCCTGTGACCGAGACGATGAAATCGCGGATATTCACTGCGTTGACCGAGCCGTCGCAGCCCTGGTCTATAACCTTCAGGGTATCGCTTTCAGTGACGATGGAGAGGGTAATCTGCAGCCCGCCGGTCCCCCAGCCCCGGGCGATGGGCATCTCCCGCGAGGCGAAGGGGACGATATACCCCGGCAGGGCTATCGCCTTCAGGATCGCCCGGCGAATTTCCTTCTTGGCGTCCTCGTCAAAAAACCCGAAGGTCACGCTATACTTGCTCATCGTTTTTCCTCGCCCGGTTGAAGACATGAAGATCGGCCTGAAAGGTCACGTAGTGCGGCAGCTTGAAATGGTTGGTGAAGCCCATGGATTCGATTGCGTCCACGTGGTGGATGACCATCTCCGGATTGGCCGCAAGCTTCACTCCGCCCACCGAGTAGCCATCGTGGTGCATGGCCAGGTCGAGGATCGACATGGCAATCGCCTTGGTCTCGTTGAAGCCGAAACAAAAGCCGTAGCCCACCGCCAGCCGGAGCTTGCCGTCTCTTGCGTCGCGCGTAAACGACCCTACCGTCTCGCAGGCGGTCACCCGAATCGCTCCGACTTTGGTCGCCCGGCCGGTAAACGGATGCGTAAAGACAATCTCGGCCAGCCCCAGGCGCAGATCACCGATGGTGGGGTGGACGTCGCCGTAACCGCGCATCGAGGTGTAAGCGAAGGCCAGCATGGCGCCGGTCTCGCCGCGGGCCATGATCTGCATCAGGGCGCTGCGCGGATACGGCGGCAGCGGAAAGGACCGGGTCACGTCGAAAGGGGCCGTCTCGGGGTTGCCGAGGACGATGACCTGATCGGTCTGGCGCAGGGGCTGCAGGGCGCTCGTCAGCCAGATGGCCTCCACTGGCGAGGAAGGTTCGGGCTGGCCCGGCAGTTCCTCGTTTTCCGGGAAGCTGGTCAAAAGGCGGATCACATAGTCGCAGGACGGCCCGAGGATCTGGCCGCCCTCGATGTCCTTGAAGGCCGACGATATTCGCCGGACAAGTTCAATGCCGGCCGTATCGACCGGACCGGCCGAGCCGATCCTCTGGCAGGTGGAGCGGTGGGCGCGGACATAGAAGGCCGCCTCGAGCAGGTCGCCGCCGCTCCGGCGTATGGCCTCTGCGGCCAGCTTCTCGGTGTAGAGCGCCCCTTCTCCCATCACCCGGTCGCAGGCAAAGCGCAGACCCAGGGTGAGCGCTTCATCGCCGATTCCCCCCGCCGGGCGAAGTTCGTCCCGGAAAAAGGACTTGGAGGCCCGTATGGCCTCGCCCCCCCCCTTTATGGCGACATAACTCATGCAATCACCTCGATGCAGGTTGTTCTCGGCAGGCCGAGAAGGGTATTGTCGTCGCCGATGAAGAACAGGTCGATCCCCATGGGGAAGGAGGAATTCTTCTCCTTCAGCGCCTCGAGAAACTCTTCCGACACCGGCAGGTTGCGAGTTGTTGACCCCTCGATACCGGGACCGGTCAGGTTCACCCTGGTCCCGCCCGCGTCAAGCCGCGGACATCCGAAGAGCAAGGTCGCTCCGGATTCGGGGCTTTCGGGGGTGCCGACCTTCGCCTCCCGCAGATGATCGTGGTGCGGTCGGGCAAAGAAGAGATAATCGGCCTCCTCCGGCTCCGCCGGTTGCGCCCCGCACAGGGCACGGAGCAGGGAGAATTCGATGGAAGGCTGGCTGTAATAGCTCACCTCGGCATAGAGGAGGACACTGGCCATCGCCAGGAGTCCCGAGCCGAAGAGCGGCAGGATCGGCTGCACCTCCCCGGGCCGGGAGAGCGCCTGTAGGCTGCTGCGATAGTTCTCCCGGTTGGCTTTTTCCGTATCGTGCTGGCTTTTCATCTGAGGATCCGTAGTTTTCGAAGCTTGTGCCACTGGATACTGTGGACATTGCGGACCTGGTAGACATGTCGGCCCAGCGGCTCCGCGCTCACCCAGTCCACCTGGTCCACGAAATCCACTCTGTCCACACTCTAGAGCAGATCGAAGGCCACCTTCGTGCACTCGACCCGATAAGTCCGCTCGCGCGTTTTCTGTTCGTGGAGGTCCTTGCCCCGCAGAGCGAGGTGGACAATCTCGTCGAGGCGGACCTGCGCCGCGAAGGCCGCATCGAGCGTCGCCACCGAGACCGCCAGGGACGGATTGTCATCCATGACCATCGCCCAGCCTCCCACCTCATTGACATGGACGATCGCGCTGGTGACCAGCACTTCGCCGCCGATGAAACTCCCTCCGTTCACCGGGTCCTGAACCGGGACGAGGAGGGTCTGGGCTGTGGGTGTCTGCAACAGCTCGACCTCCGCCTCTTCCTCGATTCTTACGCAGAGGGCAGATAATTCCTTGTCGTCCGCCTGCTGGAGAAAAAAATTCAGTTGCTCTCTTTCCATTGCTGTATGCTCTTTAAGTCTGTTTCTGGCCAATCTGTTGCATCGCCTGTTTTATGAGAGTTGAAGTTATCAGCTCTCGGTTACGATCGGGATTTGATCGCATGACATTTCTGTTATCGTATTTGTTAGCTTGTCTATTTGTCCCGATAAGTATTCTGTAATCTCATCTTAATTTCTTGATGGACTCGTAAAAAGTCCAATCTACTTCGTTATAGGTCTGAAACGGCGCTTCGCTGTACCATATGTACTACCAAAGCGCCGTTTCAGACACTACGCCTCGTATATCGAACTTTTTCCAGAGTCCATCTCCACGGGTTGGATCACCTTTTTACGGCTTTATCAATTTCTTGATTCACCGGCACTCTCGTACAATTCCAAGAAATAACTCACGAAATCATAATGAAATGCGAACAGCGGCTTCCTATTAAGGAACTGGTTCCCTATGAGCTTGGGGGGTAGGGTGCGCTCCGTGCACCAGGTGCATGAAATGCACCCTACTTTTCGAGTGTCGTGGAAGGGGCGTAAACAATTGCGTGAAGGAGAGCGGCATGGGAGGCGACCGGTGGAGAAGCGTTCGAGCGATCTTCCTGTTTTCAAACAGATAAGCAATATTCTTGGCGAGGAGATCCAAAGAATCTATAAGCCGGGTGATATTCTGCCTTCAGAAACCGAACTCGCCAAACGCTTCAAGGTGAACCGCCACACGGTCCGGCGGGCGATCAGCGAACTGGTGACCCTCGGCCAGCTGGGGACATTGCGCGGCAAGGGTACCATTGTCCAGCAAAGGCCCATCAATTACTCAATCCACAGCACCACCAGATTCACCGAAACCCTGGAAAACGCTGGCCGCCTGGCGGAAAGCCTGGTCCTCAAGAAGGTCGGAATTCCGGCGGAGAAGGAAGTCGCCACAATGCTGGAAATCGAGGAAGGCAGGCCTGTTATCCTGGTGGAGACCCTCAGGAATATGGACGGGGCGCCTTTTTCCGTGGTCTCGCACTTTCTGCCGCTGGACCAGGTCTTCGAGGTGATGCGGGCCTACAATGGCGGCTCTCTCCACGAATTCCTGCTGCAGCACTACGGGATCCGCCTGCGGAGAAGAATCAGTCTGATCAGCGCAGTCCCCCCCTCTCCCCTCGACATGGAAGTCCTCAACATAACGCAAAACCATCCGCTCCTGCTGGTCAAGAGCGTCAACGTCGATCAAAAAACCAGGCAACCCCTGGAGTTTGCCGTTTCCCGGTTCAAGGGAATCTCGACCCAACTCTCGGTCGAACCCGTCTGGATAGATCATCCTGAATGACGCGCCTCAATTGGCTGGAACGGGCGTGTAGGGTTGTCCGATACGTCGCCTCCCGCAAATGCAGCGATGATCCGGGGAGTCTTGCGACCGGGGTCCACCAGGATCAGGTCGGCGGCCTAGCCGACCTCGATGGAGCCCGTGATTGTGGCAAACTCCTGATCGCCCGCAACGATCTCGGCAGCCTTCTCCCTGGTGCGCAAGGTTTTGAAAGATCGCCAAGGTCGGCCAGCCCCACGCAGTGGAAGACGGTGATGAAAAGGAAAAGATACTTTGATTCCGGCAAGCTGATGCAAAAGCCATCGCTTGAGCGTCAGAGACTCCACCTGCAGGAAGCTCCTCGTCGCAGAAATGTACAGGGCAAGAGCAGACGCTGGTCAGACAACCTACGTGTTCTTCCTGACTGTTACAGGACGTATTGCTCATTTTTGCGGCCGCAGCTAAAAATCCCTCACCGGAATCTCCGGAATTCAAGCTATGTAAAAACTGCTGGTTATTTGATTATTGCTGGTTATTTGATTATATCTGTCATACGCTTTGAAGAAGTACGCTCTTTGCTTTTTCCCGACATTGCAGGAGGAGATGTGGGCAGCAATCTCCTGTTCGGATACCGAGGCCGAATCCGGAAGCAAAGCCCCGCCGATATTCCGCCCGGTACACTCTGCCTGCCGGCTAAATGAGATGATCAATGATTTCCCCGATCGAAAATAGTACGAACAAACGAAGGATTCTGTTTGTGGATGACGAGCCGAACGTGCTGGACGGCCTGCGGAGACTGCTCCGCTTTCTGCGACAGGAGTTCGAACTGTGTTTCTCCGAGAGCGGTGAAGAGGCCCTGCAAATGCTTCAAGCCATGACATTCGACGTGGTGGTTTCCGATATGCGAATGCCCGGAATGGATGGTGCGGACCTTCTGGCGCATGTACAAAAAGATTATCCACATGCCATCAGAATCATGCTCACCGGGCAGGCGGATGACGCATCGACGCTGCGAACGATCGGAGTCGTCCACCAGTTCCTGGCAAAACCGTGCGAACCGGAAAAACTCAAAAGCACCATACTTCGAGCAAGCGCCCTGCACCGGTTGATGATCGACGGCAACCTGAAGAATCTGGTCTCGGGCATCGACACCCTCCCCAGCCTGCCCAGTTTTTATGTGAAATTACAGGAAGAACTGCAAAAACCAGAGGCCTCTCTCGATGACATCGCGGCGATCATCAGCGCCGACATAGCCATGACCGCAAAGATCCTGCAGCTGGTCAACTCGGCCTTTTTCGGATTCTTCCACAAAGTCGACAGCCCCGCAAGGGCCGTAAAGCTGCTCGGTATCGACACCATCAAGGCCCTGGTCCTCGGCTCGCAGATCTTCACGGAAATGAAGATTTCCGGCAAGCTGTTCTCCGCCGAGACTCTCTGGCGCCACAGCATGACCGTGGGAACGCTGGCTCAAAAAATTGCGGCGTGCGAGGGAACCGACAGGGAAATCATCGGCAACAGTTACCTTGCCGGCATCCTGCATGACATCGGCAAACTGGTACTGGTAAGCAGGCTGGAATCGCTGTACAGCGAGGTGATCATGATCGCACAGAAGGAGAGGATTACGATCGTCTCTGCGGAAGAAAAAGTTTTTCAGGCAACACACGGCGACATGGGGGCTTATCTCACCGGGTTGTGGGGCTTCCCGAGCGATATTGTGGAAGCAATCGGCTTTCACCATCAAGTAGGCAACAATCCTGCCGGGGATCTCACCCCGGCCTTGGCCGTTCATGTCGCAAACGCCCTCTATTATCAGTACTATCCCAACGAAAATATAGGCGTTTCAATCTTTGACGAAAAGCATTTCAGGCAGTTAACCTTTGGGGAGAAATTGCCGAAATGGAAAAAAATCTGCTTTGATTACCTGGCCACGCAGAAATATTGAGGACGAGGCCACTCGCTTTTTCAAAGAAGCAGAGATTTCCTTGCCCCCGAGTGAGCGATGAAGAAAAGCGCCTGATTCCCAGTTGCATCCATAAAAAGGTTTGACTTCTCGTAGGGTGCGCTCCGCGCACCATAAAACGGGAAGGTGCACGGAGTGCACCCTACTGGAAAAAATCATTTTGAAAGCAAATCGGAAAAAGATGTTCTCAGCCCCGGAGCGCAAAGGAGACCTTCTGGTCTCGAATTCGCCGCGGCAAAGCCTATTCAGCAGCAGTCGCGCGAACTCCGACACTACTCCACAGAACGGCTAATTAACTTTAGAAAATCGCTCATCATTCTTCGTGGATTCTTCGAACCGGGAAAGAGCCTCATCGAGGTGTTGCAGCAAATCCGCTTTACCAACTGGTTTGACAAGGAATTTGGATATTGCCCCCCGATTGATTGCCTCGGCGACCATATCAGCATCCGCATGCCCGGACATCGCCATGCGGATCGTCCCGGGGTGAAGCCGGCTGACCCGGCTGAGGAATTCGATGCCATCCATTCCCGGCATCCGCAAATCGGAAAGAATTACGGCAATTCGATTGACTGCGAGGAACTCGAAGCCGTCGCCGGTCCCTGTGGCCGTGAACACTGTGTAGCCTTCTTTCCGCAGAGTACGCGCCATAGAGGAAACGACAGGCGGTTCGTCGTCGACCAGCAGCACGGTTTTGGAAAAGCGCCCGCCCTCTTCCTCCGGCAGGGCAAGTGTCCTGTCCTCGGCCAGCAATTGTTCGAACAGCTCGCAGGACAGAGGAACGCTGAAATAAAAGCCCTGCATTTCGTCGCATCCCCGCCGGCGGAGATAGTTGAGCTGGCCCTCCGTCTCCACGCCTTCGGCGACCACCCGCATATCCAGGTTATGGGCCATGGCGATGATGGTCCTGGCGATCGCCGCACATTCCGGATCGTGGGTGACCTCTCGCACGAAGGTGATATCCATTTTCAGTTTATCGAAAGGGAAGTGCTTGAGATGACTGAGGTTGGAATAGCCGGTGCCGAAGTCGTCGATGGACAGAACCACCCCCAGCTTTTTCAACTCGTTGAGCATGGCGAGCCCATTTTCCACGTCCCGCATGACCATGCCTTCGGTTATCTCCAACTCAAGGAAATGGGGGGCAAGGCCGCTATCCCGAAGGACACCGGCAATAGTGTCGACGAGCCCCGGATCGGAGAACTGCCGCGGCGAGATATTGACCGCCACCGGAAGAGGCCCATAGCCGTTCTCCTGCCAGCGTTTGTTGTCCCTGCAGGCGGTCTTCAGCACCCACTCGCCCAGGGGGATGATCAAGCCCGTCTCCTCGGCCAAAGGAATAAAACTCATGGGTGCGACCGTGCCCAATACAGGGTTTCGCCACCGGATCAGGGCCTCGCAGCCGACGATTCGGCCGGTCTGCAGATCCATCTGCGGCTGGTACACCACCTCCAGTTCCTCATTGTCGAGTGCCTGACGCAGGGACAGTTCCAGGGTGATGCGTGAAGCTATCCGGGCGTTGAGGTGATCGGTAAAAAACTGAAACCGGTCGCGGCCGTTTTCCTTGGCCCGAAACATCGCCACCTCAGCGTTTTTCAAGAGCGTTCGCACGTCGCCGCCATCCTTCGGATACACGGCGATGCCGATGCTGCAAGAGAGTTCACCGGCCCTCATCTCCAACTCCAGCGGCCGCCGCACCGTTTCCCGAATTTTTTCGGCCACTCCGGCGGCATCCTCGCTTCGATTCAGATCGGTCAGGACGACGACGAAGATGTCGTCTCCCAGGCGGGCGACAGTGTCGTTGGCTCTGACGCAAGCCTTCAACCGCATCGCCATCGTTTGCAGGACCAGTTCTCCGGATTCATGACCCAGACCGGTCAAAAACGACTTGAAGTGATCGAGATCGATGAACAGCGCTGCCACCTGCTTCCCGAAGCGCCTGGCATGGAGCAGGGCCTGATTGATGCGGTCCGCCAGAAGATAACGGTTGGGCAGACCGGTCAGACTGTCGTGATTTGCATGATATTCAAGCTGCTCCTCAATGCGTTTTTGCTCACTGATGTCGCGAACAGTGAGGACGCACTCCCTGTGCTCGCCGTTTTCGATCGGGCTGCAATGGATTTCCGCCGGAAACTCACTGCCATCCTTACGGCGGCCATACATTTCGCCCCTCCGGCTCAAAGAGGCAATTCCGGTTTGCTGCCCTCGGCACAAACCGGGAAAATGCCCCGGAATGAGCAAAGCCGCATCCGATCCGATGAGTTCAGAGCGATCGTAGCCGAACATGGCGGCAAAGATCCGATTGGCGTGAACGATCCTGTAATCATGGTCCACAACCAAGACACCGGCGGGAAAAAATTCCAATAACTTGCGGAATCGCACCTCACTGTGCCGCAACGACTTCTTCCTTTCTGGATTCTTCATAATACGGAACAGCGGAGCCTTTTTTTATAATGAGGATTTGCTCGTTCAAGATCGAGGCTAGCAAATATTCCAAGGACGAAAATTTGAGCATAGCCCGGATATTTGGGAAAAAGACATTTTTGGGAGAGGCTCAGTTGTCAACCTCTTGTCTATGGCTGCTTCGGTCTGTGTACTGCCACGATTGGTTCGACCCTTTCCAACCGGCTGATCGTCTCCCCTGCTCGAATGACGGGACGAGACTGGAGTTGGACGGAAACCTGCACATATTCATTCCACCGGCAATTCGACGAGAAAGGCGGTACCGCGTTTCTCTTCCGTAAAAAACGATAATGATCCTTGATGCTTATCGACAACAACTCTCCATGAGATAGCCAGGCCCTGGCCGGTGCCTTTGCCACGGATTTTCGTGGTGAAGAACGGTTCGAAGATTCGATCCCGAATACGTTCGGGAATTCCTCCCCCCGAGTCCTCGATCCGTATTTGTACACGATCTTCCACCTGGCGAGTGGAAATCATTATTCTCCCAAGACCTTTTTTCCCTCCATCGGTGAACTCGTCGATGGCGTGGGCGCCGTTGACGATAATGTTCAGGAAAGCCTGGCCTATATCGGCGGTAAAGCACGATACCAGCGGCAACTCCGGGGCGAAGTCGGTGACCATCTCCGCCACATACTTCCATTCGTTTCTGCAGACGGTAATGGTGGTCTCGAGAAGCTTGTTGATATCGGTGGGCGTTTTTTCCTCGTCCCCGGGATGGGAGAAATCTTTCATGGCCCGGACAATCTTCTCCACCCGGCGAACCCCGTCGAGACTCTGGTCGAATGTCTTGGGAATCTCCTCCCAGAGGTACTCCAGATCGGCCTCATCTATGGTCCTTGCCAGTTGCCGTCCCAGTTCTTCAGGAATCGAGCCATTCTTCATCATTTCCTGGCGGAAGAGTTCGTAGGATTTCACCACGCCCTGGATATCTGCAAAAGAGTCTCGCAGAAAACTCAGGTTGTCGCCGAGATATTGAATCGGACTGTTGATCTCGTGGGCTATTCCGGCTGCCAGCTGACCTACCGACTCCAGTTTCTGGGCCTGGCGCAGGTCTCTTTCCAGCAGCAATTTTTCGGTTATATCTTCGTAGAGAGCGATCCCGCCGGAGACATGATCGGCTCCGTCGAAAATCGGTGAAGCCACAATCCGAAACTCCCGCTCGCCGTTCCGGGTCCGGATGCTGCGCACGGTTTCGTCGGTTCGTCCGGTCCGAAAGGTTTTATTTACGGGACATTCGGCGCAGCATTCCCCTTGTTCCGAGGCATTGCATATATCGCCGCAGCAGGGACTCCGGTCAAGGGAGATATCCGGAAACCATTGCTGAAGTTTCCGGTTCATCTCGACAATTGCCATCCCCCCGTCGAACATCGCCACCCCTACCCCGAGATTGTTCATTATGGTGTTGTTCTTCTCAATCTGATCGGCGATCTTCCTCTCCAGTCTGCTTTGATATTCCTGCATATGGAGGTCGAGCCGCAGGTGACGCAGGGCATTGCCCACAGTTATCAGCAGCTCGTTCTTGGTGATCGGCTTAATGATATAACCGTATACGCCGATTTCGAGTATTTCATTGGACACTTCGGGCGAGCCATAGCCGGTGATCATTACCCTCCCCATTTTCGGGTAATGCTCCTTGGCATGGCGAATCAATTCCAATCCGGACTCGCCGGGCATCTTGAAGTCACAGAGCAGGAGATCGAAATCTGCGGCGGCCAGCGCCTCCTTCCCCGATTGGACATTATCGGCCATCCTGCAGGTATAGCCTTTTTCGGTCAGTAATCTGCCCAGAATATTTCGAATGGCAATCTCGTCGTCGACTACCAGTATACTTGCGCCCATCTCTCCTCCTTGGTAGAAGATTATCTCTCAGTGGCACATAGAAGTATACGCATATCGGATCTAAGGCTCAATGTCCGTAGGAAATATTTATAATCGTCGTAGCTTTTCTTGATAAAGCCGTAAAAAAAGTGCTCCAACCCGTGGAGATGGGCTCTGGAAAAAGTTCGATATACGAGGCGTAGTGTCTGAAACGGTGCTTTGGTAGCACATATGGTACAGCGAAGCGGCCGTTGCAGACCTACAACGAAGTAGATCGGACTTTTTACGAGTCCATCTTTCTTGCAGAACATTCTTTTTCTGGTGTTGTGCTCGTGTCCTGTGCATCATCTGTTGTTGAAAAAGAGCATAAGAGGAAAATCCTGCTGCGAAATGGCGCATCTTCCGAAGAGCGCTCAAAATTTGACAAATTCAGGAAATAATCGGATAGTTGGAAAAAAGAGAGAAAGTGTTTTCCCCTATGATTTTCAGTCAGTCCAGTGAGAGGCTAGGATGTCCGACAAGGTCCTTTTCGTCGATGATGAAGAAAATATTCTCCATTCGATAAAGCGGGAACTTCGCAAACGTTTTCAGATCCATACAGCCGGCAGCGGAGCCGAAGCGCTGGAAGTGATGAAGAACGAAGGGCCATTTGCGGTGATCGTCTCGGACATGCGAATGCCTATGATGGACGGCATACAACTTCTTTCTGCCGTAAAGGACCAATACCCCGACACGATACGGCTCATGCTCACCGGCAATGCCGACCAGGAGACAGCCATCGAGGCAGTCAACAAGGGCCAGATTTTCCGCTTTCTCAACAAACCCTGCCCGACTTCCACCCTGGTCATGGCCATCGCCCTGGCGCTCAGGCAATACCGGCTCGTCAATGCCGAGAAGGAACTTCTCGACAAGACGCTGAAAGGAACGATCACGGTCCTTTCCGAGATTCTCAGTCTGGCAAGCCCCATAGCCTTCAGCAGCGGGCTGAGGGTGAAAACCCTGGCCTGCGAAATCGCCAAAAAAATTCAGATGGAAAATACGTGGCAATTAGAGATCGCTGCCCTGATCTCTCAGATCGGCTGCATCACCCTGCCCCCGGATACACTGTACAAACTGTATGCCGGCCAGGAACTGGACGCCCAGGAAGAGGCGATGTACCGAGACCACCCGCAGATCGGCTCGAAACTGCTGGAAAAGATTCCCCGGCTGGAAGTGGTTGCCGAAATTATCGCCCATCAGCTCCAGCCCTACTCGGTCCTTGTCGACTCTCCGAACATCAAGGATGAAGTGAGCCTCGGTGCGCAGATTCTCAAGCTGGCGATAGATTTTGATGCCCTGCTGCATCGTGACTGGAAACGCGCCGAAGCCTTGGAACTCCTTGAGAATCAGCCAGGAGAGTATAATCCCGAACTGCTGGAGGTACTTGCCGGCATCAAGCTCGGCCGAGAAAATGAACGTGTAGTAGCCATTGAACTTCGGGATATGACGGCGGGAATGATCGTCGAGCAGGATATTGAGGCCTTGAATGGGGTACTGATCGCCCCGAAGGGGCAGGAAGTGACCTGGTCGTTGATCAAGGGGTTGAAAAATTTCGCCCAACAGGTCGGGGTGAAGGAACCTATCCTGGTGAGGGTAAGACAATGATGCAGCAGTATGGTCGAGGATCCGTTACTTTTCGTGGACCCGAATGACAAGGCAACAATGGAAAAGAAAAAAATTATTTTTGTCGATGACGAACCGAATATTCTGGAAGGACTCCGCCGGATGTTGAGGTCGTTACGCAACGAATATGAAATGCACTTCGCAGCGGGAGGAAAGGAGGCCCTGGCCATCATGGAAGGGAGTCGTTTCGACGTGGTCATCTCCGACATGCGCATGCCCGGCATGGACGGCGCGGAGTTTCTCGAAACAGTACAAAAAAGACATCCTCACGCGATTCGCATCATGCTCACCGGCCAGGCCGACGAACATTCAATCCTGCGCACGGTAGGAGTGGTACACCAGTTTCTGGCAAAACCCTGCGATCCCGAACGCCTTAAGGTAATCCTCACCAGAACCGGCGCCCTGCAGGATATGTTGTCGGACGGCGGCTTGAAGGATCTCATCTCCCAGATCGGCAAATTGCCGAGCCTGCCGACAATCTACTCCAGACTGCAGCGAGCCATTGCCACCCCCGGCGTGGAAATAGAAGAAATAGGCGAAATCATTTCCCAGGACATCGCCATGACGGCCAAGGTGCTGCAGCTCGTCAATTCGGCGTTTTTCGGCATATATTCGCGGGTCGACAGTCCCTCCCGGGCGGTAACGCTGCTCGGTCTCGATACCATCAAGGTGCTGGTCCTCAACCTGGAGCTGTTCTCGCAAATAGAGGTTACGGATGACGTTTTCCCTATCGACCGGTTGTGTGAACACAGCCTTGTGGTAGGCAGAATGGCCCGCGCAATCGCCTCTAAAGAAAGCGATGACAAAGATATGATCAGCAATACCTTTCTTGCCGGCACCCTGCACGATCTGGGAAAGCTTATCCTCCTCTCCAGTCTGCCGAAGCAATACCGGAAAGCCATCGAGTTGTCCCGGGACCAGAACGTTACCATGGCCTGTGCGGAACAGACGACCTTCGGGTCGACTCAAAGTGCGGTCGGGGCGTACCTTCTGGGTTTGTGGGGCTTCAACGTGCCCATCATCGAGGCCATCTGCTTCCAGAACTGCCTGGAAAAATATCCAAGCGACGTATTCACCCCCACTCTCGCCGTGCACATCGCCAATGTCATGTATTACCGTTATCGACCTGAGGAAGTTTTCGGCAAAAGCACTGTTTTCAATATGCCGGTTCTCGAACGTCTCGGTCTGCAGGGTAGACTCGATGAGTGGGAGGAGATCTGCGCCGGGATCATGCTGCCGCAGCAGCCGGCATGAGAAGGCGAGATGCGGGAAAGGAAAAATGGGACTCGAGAGAGCTGGTCAAACCCGGCTGAACTGCATTCAACACACGAACGGAATGTCCGCCTGAGATGAAGTCTGTAGAAAGGTTGTAAGTTGATGTCGGAAAAAACAGCGGACATGCAAAGCCTGCAGAAGAAGCTGGAAGGGCTGCGTGAAACCCTCAAGCAGGTCAATTACCAGAATTCCATGATGCTGAATTGGGTGAACGGCGCGGTAATCACCGTCGATCGCGACGGCCGGGTGATCCAGGCCAACAAGACGGCCTTGACGGCACTGGGCTGGACGGAGGAGGAATTCCTCGGTCGGCATCTGCACGATACCATTCACTACAACCAGGAAGACGGCAGCGAATATCCATACGATTTCTGTCCGGAATTCGCCGCCATAGAGGACGGTTCCTCCCACCATGTCAACGGCGACGTCTTCTGGCACAAAGATGGAACGAGTTTCTCAGCCGACTTTATCGTCTGCCCCACCCGGAACGATCGGAACGAGATTACCGGTGCCATGGTGACCTTCCGCAATCTGACCGAGCAGCGCCTCCAGGAAGCCAAACGGATACAGAGCATGAAACTGGAATCGATCGGTGAGCTGGCGGCGGGAATCGCCCACGAAATCAACACGCCCATCCAGTTCATCGGCAGCAACATCTCTTTTTTGAAAGACAGTTTCATCGATCTTCAGAGAATAATCAAAGCGTATGGCAAATTACGGGATACCTTGCAAGGAATTCCAGAGTATGCCGAGATTCTCGAAGAGATCGGCCGAATCGAGGAAGATGCCGACATTGAATATCTTGAAGAAGAGGCTCCGCTAGCTTTCGAGCAGACCACGGACGGAGTGGAACGGGTATCCAAGCTGGTACTCGGCTTGAAAGGCTTCGCCCGCAGCGGCGTGGGAGAAAACAAGAGCGAATCCGATATCAACGAAACAATCGTCAACAGTCTCATCGTCTGTCGCAACGCCTACAAATACGTGGCCGAACTGGAAACGGAATACGGGGATCTTCCGCCTATCAAAATCCACCCAGGAGATATCGGTCAGGTTGTCATCAACCTGGTGGTCAACGCCGCTCACGCCATTGGCGAGCAAAAGGAAAAAACCGGCATGATGGGCAAGATCAGGGTTCGTACCAGCTGCGAGGACGGAGAGATCGTCATCGCTGTCTCCGATACCGGCGGGGGCATTCCTCCGAACATACAGCAACGGATCTTCGACCCCTTCTTCACCACCAAAAAAGTCGGCCAGGGCTCTGGCCAGGGACTGGCTATCTGCCGAACCATTGTCCACGACAAACACAAAGGTGAAATAACGTTCGAATCCGCTGCCGGCAAAGAAACAATCTTTTATGTCCGGCTACCTCTCGATCAGGGATAGCCGGCGGCCTGCCTCTATTATTCCAGCCGCGAAAGATTCACGACAACCGCAAAAAAGACTTGACCTCAGACGCCTGGGAGGGCATAACGTGCCGTACCTGAGTCCTGCGGACCCGGTCTTCAGGGCCGGACAGGGGTCACCGGGTGGTAGAAACTGAGAGTGAGCAAAAGAAATGGATTACGATACAGTCATACTCTTCATCCTGCTGGTAGCCGCCTTTCTCTGGTGGTTCAAATTGGCCTTTGAAGAAAATAGAAGTCTAGTCAGGGAATTCGAGCAAAAGAAAAAAGAAGCCCAGTTGCGAGAAGAAAAGGTCAGGCGGCTGGTGAAAAGACGATAGGGGCTATACGCAGGCTTGCTCTTAAGCCGAGATGCCGTGCATGCGAAGCGCAAAGCTTGGCGTGCTATAGTAGCGGGCAGACTACACCTCGTCCTGCAACAATCAAAACAATGTTCGAGTGAAACCCTGTTTAAGTTCCGACCAACCGAGCAGCATGAGTACCCGGGATCGCCGATCTCGATCCGGTCCTCAGGCAAAGACATACTGTCCGGACCGGATCGAGAGCAACCGTCCTTATTGATTGACCGGCTCTCCAAAAGGATTGAGCCGACCAGCAGCGGCTACATCGACGGTCACATAAAAGTTCGCCTGTGTCTTCCCGAGGACCGCCGTATCCTCGGTCAGGACGACCATACATGTCCGATTCGGTTTCATGAAGGCGAGCATGACGTTTTTGTAGGAGGCCTCTCCAACCAGCTTCCATTTATGGTTGCGCATCGAGGCAATGATATAGTCCCGAAGGGAAGCGATCTGCACCCTTCCTCGATAGACATGGATTCCACCCTGGAAGGAATCGGTGCGCATCGCCATGCTCTTGTCCGGTTCGAGGGTCATTTCCAGCGGCAATTCGATATCACCGTAGCTTTCAACCATGGTTGTAACTTGGGAAAGGGAGTCCTCCTTTATCGGATCCGTCGAACTGCTGCCGGTCCCGGCGCAACCGGTCAACAGGTTAAGCGCCAGCATGAGGAAACATCCCAAACCAACTGTTTTTGCCACCGAAATTCTTCTCATAATCGCGTAACCCCCTTTGTAATTACAATTAATCCATTAATGCAACGCTCGCGCATCGGAGATGATTCGCCCCCTGAAAGGATCAGGAGAATAAAGTAACTCAATCAAATAACAAAGTTTTTTTGCTTTATACCACATTATTCGGAGAATTCGAAATTTTTTATTGGCACCGCCGGCGGCGAACAACCCAATATTGATAAAACGTAAAAAGTGCTCCAACCCGTGAAGATGGGCTCCAGAAAATGTTTGATATACGAGGCGTAGTGTCTGAAACGGCGCTTTGGTAGTACATATGGTACAGCGAAGCGCCGTTTCAGACCTACAACGAAGTAGATCGGACTTTTACGAATCCATCAATATTTGCGGAAATATGCATAACAGGTAAGGTCAGGAATATGACGACTCCCGGGAAATTTTCGATTACGGAATTACCGATACGACTTGGCCAGTTTCTCAAACTGGCGAATCTGGCGCAGGATGGTCTCGAGGCCAGGGTTCTAGTGCAGGAGGGGCAGGTGCTTGTTAACGGAATTGTCGAAAAGAGACGGGGAAGAAAGCTTTTTGCCGGAGATACGGTTACGACGGAGGGCGTATGCTGGATGATCGAGGCAGGCGAAGATCAGCAAAAATGACCGAATTTCAGCTCCCCCGGTTTCCTCATTGTACAACGTATACAGTAACCTCGGATTCCATGCCTCGCAGCCATCTGTGGCTATCTATCCTGACGGAAAATTGATCCCCCAGCTGATTGTATACCCGGTCGGTTATAAGAATCTGACCGGACGATGCCTCGGATGCCAGACGCTGGGCGATGTTCACGTCGGCCCCGATGACCGTGTAATCCAAACGCTTCGAGGAGCCGACATTGCCCAGAAACATCGGACCCCGGCTGATTCCTATTCCCAGCCCTACATTGGCAAATATTTCGTCCTTCTCGCTCCAGAATTGCCGCAGTTGCTCGAAACCCGTCATAATCCGGGTTGCCGCTGAGACCGCGGCGATGCAGGGGTCATCAGTCTTGACGGGAGCCCCGAAAATCACCAGGGCGGCATCCCCCATAAATTTATCGAGCATCCCCTTGCAGGAGAAAACGATCTGGGCGAACAGTTCGAAGAAGCTGTTGAGAAAGACCCGCAACTGTTCCGGGGGCAGATGCTGGACCAATAAGGTGAAGTTGCGGATATCGGCGAACATTACCGTCAATTCCTGTACGCTGCCCACCTCGAGGAGATCCTGATCCCGTTCCATCAGCAGATGGGAAACCTCCGGGGATACATACTGCTCGAGCAGCGCCCGGACTCTGCAGTTTTCCTCCCGCTCCCGAATGAATCTGACGTTCTCCAGCGCCATCATCGCCTGACTGGTGATGATGGACAACATTTCGATATCGGCTTCAGTGAACTCAGAGCCGTCGCGGGTCTCGCTGATGTTGAGAACGCCGAGCACCTTGCCCCTGCTGACGATGGGGAAAGAGATGGCGGAAGAGAGTTCTCTCCTTTTCAGCAGATTTCCGTAAGGGCTGAGGAACTGGTTGGTTCGATTGAGAATGACAGGGACTGTGGATTGAAACACTCGACCCGCAATCTGTTCACCGGGTTTGATCTCAAGCGCATCGACAAACTCCGCCCTCAGTCCTCGATGGGCGACAATCTTCAAATTTCCTGAATGGTTGTCAAACATCATCACAGAGACGCAGGGGGCATCCACCTCACGCATCACAGCATCGGCAAGCTCTTCGTAAACGGTTTGCTCGCTCTCGGCGGAGAGGAACTTCTCGCCCAGCTCGTACAGGGGGAGAAGGGTCTTCATTCGAGTTACGTCTTCACGCAGGGTGGTGAGCTTGAATGTTTCGCTTACGGCCTGGACGAGTTCCTTGACATCGAGGGGCTTTTTGCATACCCGGCTGAAACCGTTGTTCATGGCTTCTACAACCGTATTGAGACTGGCGTGGTCGGTTACAAGGATGCCGGCGAGAGCCGGGTTGGACTGACGAATCATCTCGAAGGCCTCGATCCCTGAAATCCCTTCGAGACTGCCATTGACGACGGCCAGGTCGAAGTGGCTGTCGGCTGCCATAAGCACACCCTGCTCACCGCTCACGGCACAAAAGACTTCATGACCGAGCTTGCCGAGGGAGATGCGGCAAAGATCGGCCATAAGGTTTTCATTGTCGACTACCAGAATCTTTCTTGCCAATGCTCAGTTCCTCAATAATTCCAGAATGCCCGTCATTACCGACGTTTGTGCCCCTTGCCCGCATTCCGGTCCGGAAAGCCGCCTTTTTTCCATTGCCTGATCAGAGTGATCAGGGTACGTACGCCAAAGCCGGAAGGCCCTTTCGGAATATACGACTTTTCAGTGAAATCCCAGGCAGTTCCGGCGATGTCAAGATGAGCCCACGGGACCTTGCCCGTAAACTGGCGAAGATATTCGGCGGCAGTTATGGCGCCGCCATACTTGCCGCCGGTATTTTTTGCGTCGGCGATCGTCGATTTGAGTTGCTTGCGATACATCTCTCCCATCGGCAGCCTCCAGTATGGTTCACCGCAATGCTCGCCCGCGGCTACTATTCTTTCCGCCAGGAGGTCGTTATTGCTCAATAAACCGGCGAAATGATGTCCCAGTGCCACAACCACCGCCCCCGTGAGGGTCGCGACATCGATGACGCAATCGGGTTGATATTTCTCGATGCCGTACGCCAGGGCATCTGCCAAAATCAGCCTCCCCTCGGCATCGGTGCTTTCGATTTCGGCGGTGAGTCCGCCGTAATGGGTGATGACATCCCCCGGTTTCAAGGCACCGCCGCCGGCCATATTGTCCGTTGCCGGGACTATAGCCACCACTCGGATCTCGGGCTTTTCACGGGCGACAGCCTCCATGGCCGTGATCACCGCCGCGCCGCCGCACATGTCGTACTTCATATCCATCATGCCCTGCGCCGGTTTGAGACTGACGCCCCCCGAGTCGAAGGTAAGCCCTTTACCTACCAGCAGAATCGTTTCAGCCACCTTGGTCTTCGGCTGGTATTCCAGAATGACCAGCTTCGGCGGCGTTTCCGAGCCTTGATTGACGGCGATTATCCCGCCCATTCCCATTTCGGCCAACTGCAGTTTTTCCAGCACGGTGCATTTGAGTCCCAGGGACGCAGCCAAATTCCTTGCATATTCCGCAAAATGCTCCGGCGTCCAGCCGTTGGCCGGTTCATTGGCCATATCCCTTGCGGTACAGGCGGCAAGGGCGCTGTTGCCGGCTCTGGCAATTCCCGCGCGCAAAGCTGTGGCATTCTTATCGGTGAAGAATTCTATCCTTTTAAGACCGAGAAAGGCCTCCTCATCCTTCTTCTTTGTCTTATATTTGACGAATCGATAGTCACCGAGAAGGATGCCTTCGGCAAGAAATTCCGCCGCGCTGTCGGCCGATCCGACGAACCCTGGAAGGGCGACCCCGGCTTCATCGATCTTGTGGTCCTTGCATTGCGAGGCGATGATCCCACCGGCAATTCTCAGGGTATCGTTTCTTTCTCCGGCGTCGGCAATGGCCTGGAATTTCCCCAGTCCGATCAACAACAACCTTCTGCAGGACAGCGCACAGCGTAATGAGGTAAATGGAGGATACAGCAGGATATGTTCTTCCGCCTTGCCGGAAAATTCCTGGTATTGCCGCAACGACTCGAACATCGGCTGCAACATCTCCTCACCGACGAAATCCCCTTCTTCATCGAGTCCGATAAAGGCGACCAACAGATCGCCCGCGTATTCATTTTTCTTTTTGGAAACGGTAATTTTTGTAGATTTCATTGCACCTGCCGGGCATGGGTTTCTTGGGTTGCTGTTGATCGCTCTTTATTATCAGGTAATTTACAGTATAATTCAATTATCGACACAGAATAGTTACATATTTTAAAGCAATCCTGTTTTTTGCAGCGTTTCTCAGTGTCTTCAGAATGGAGCTTCACACCCTTGATAGAAACCCTCATCACTTCCGTGACCCTGGCTGTTCTCGTATCCGCTCTCTGTTCCCTCTGTGAAGCGGTTCTCTACTCGCTGACTGCGAGCCAGGTCGAAATGCTGAAGAGAAGCGGCCTCAATGCCGCAGAACATCTGCAAGATCTGCGCACTGATATCGACAAACCCATTACGGCGATCCTGACCCTGAACACCATAGCCAATACGATAGGCGCCTCGGTGGCCGGAGCAAGCGCGGCGAGAATCTTCGGCGACGACAATCTCATACTGTTTTCCTCGAGCTTTACTCTCACCATCTTGATCTTCTCGGAGATTATCCCGAAGACCATCGGCGTCACATATGCATACAGACTGGCGCCATTCGTCTCCTATCCTTTGCGCGTCATGGTCTTCCTGTTGAAGCCCTTTGTGTGGTTATGCCAGACGATCACCAGGCTGCTCCCCCAGCGTTCCGAGGAGACCATCTCTGCCCTGGAGCTTCAGACCATCGCCACCTTATCCAGGGTATCCGGCGATATCGAGGAGACCGAGGAGCGGGTAATCAACAATATCCTCGATCTGAAGCATAAAATCGTGAGGGAGGTCATGACGCCGCGAACAGTCACCTTTTCTCTGAACGAGCATATCACGGTGACCAATGCCATGGCCATGTTGGCGGAGATCGGCAGCCACAGCCGTATCCCCGTCTATAACCGTGAGCCGAACAACGTGACCGGGATTATCCTGCGCAGGGATGTCCTGCAGGCCATGGCGGAAGGCAAGAGCAAGCTGACCCTGGCCCGTTTCAAGCAGCCGGCGCATTTCGTGCCCGAAACAGCTCGTCTCAATCGCATTCTCATCGACTTCTTCGACCGCAGGCAGCATCTCTTCATCGTGGTGGACGAATACGGAACCATGACCGGAGTAATCTCGATGGAAGACGTGCTGGAGGAAATCGTCGGGATGGAGATCATCGATGAATCGGACAAGGCCAGGGATATGCGGGAACTGGCCCGGACCCGCAACATCGAGTCGCGAAAAAAGATGAAAGAGAATATGCGCAAAAGTGGCTGAGGCAGCTTCAATTCATCGCCGTCAGACGCACCGGGACATCCAGCACCTGATTGTCCCTGAGGATTGCCAAGCTCACTTGTTCACCCACTTTATGTTTCTCGAATTCCGCCAGCAAATCTTCGTAGGAGCGGATTTTCACCCCATTGACCGCAACGATGATATCGCCCAGCACGACTTCGCCGCGAACCTGAGTAGTGGGTCTCAACCCCGCTTCCTCGGCGGGACTGCCACTCTCCACTCCGAGGATCAAGGCGCCTTCGACACCGATTTCCCTGGCGACGCGCTCGTCGACCAGGGCGACACCGATGCCGGGCCGAATGATCCTGCCTTTTTTTATGAGCTGCGGCACGATTTCGTTCACCACATCCACCCCCACGGCAAAACCGATGCCGGCATAGGCCCCGGACGGGCTGTAGATCGCCGTATTGACGCCGATGAGCCGGCCGGCGCTGTCCAGCAAGGGACCGCCCGAATTGCCAGGATTGATAGCCGCGTCGGTCTGGATCATTCCCCGTATCATCCTGCCGCTCATCGCCTTGATCTCCCGGCCGAGGGCGGAAATGATCCCGGAAGTTATCGTCTGATCGAGACCGAAGGGGTTGCCGATGGCAAAGACCTTCTGGCCGACCTGCAGGTCTTTGGAGAGACCGATGGCAATCGGCTGCAAACGCTCGATTGGGGCTCCGATCTGCAGGACGGCAAGATCCTTGTCCGGCGCCACGCCTATCACTTCGGCTTTCCAGGTAGAGTTGTCGGCCATCGCCACCTGGACCCGGCTGGCATCGCTTATCACGTGGTAATTGGTGACGACCCTGCCCTCTTTGTCCCAGACAAAACCTGAGCCGGTCCCCTGCGGAATCTCGACCGCATTGAGGGAGAAGAGTCCTCGCCTGAGGGCGATACTGGTGACATGAACCACCGACGGGGAAGTGGCCTGGAAGATATCGATGGTGTTCTGCTCGTCGGCTGCAAGATCCCCGCGGGCCGCGACGACCCTCGGTTCCGCCGTTTCCTTGTAGTACAATTGCTTGAGCGGATCAAAAAGCAGCCAGGCGATAAGAAGAATGACAACTATAATGGCCAGGGGAGATGTTTTCATGGACACCCTCTCATGATTGGTCAGGATTTTTCAGCCCGGATTCGGTCCATGAGAAACCGGGGTTAGGAGTCTGTCGGATTATAGTATTTTTTCTCAGATCGAGGCAAACTCGAAAAATTACCGGAGGCATATACTTAATATTCCGAGGATAATTTTTCCGAGTTTAACGAAGATATGGGGAAAAAGGGCATAATCCGACAGACTCCTAGAGATTGAGAAGCAGTTTCGCCACGTAAAAGTACATGAGAACACCGAGGATGTCTATGGAGGTAGTCACGAAAGGCCCGGTGGCGATAGCGGCATCCACATCGAATCGTTTCAGGATGATTGGTATGGTCGTCCCCAGGGTGGCCGACATAGCCATGCAGAAAAAGATGGAGACGCCGACCACCACGCCCAGCATGGCTGGCTCGGAAAATCCGAGATAGGCGATCACCCCCAGAAACAGGCCGTAGATCAGGCCGAGGATGATGCCCACCTGCATTTCCTTCAGGACCACCCGGAGAGAGGCATCGAGATTGATCCTTCCGGTGGCTATGCCTCTTACGACGATTGTCGACGACTGGGTGGCTATGTTGCCGCCCATGCCGATAACAATAGGAATGAAAGAGGCCAGCGCGATCACCTTTTGCAGCTCATGCTCGAAGGAACCGATGATGAACATCGCCATGATGCCGCCGATCCACGATGCAAAGAGCCAGGGCGCCCGGATGAAGGCACTCTCCCTGGTCGACTTCAACAAAATTTCCCGATCCTTGCCGGCACCCGCCATTTGCAGAAACTCCTCCGAAGCCTCTTCCCGGATGACATCGATGATATCGTCGACCGTGACAATACCCACCAGGGTGTAATTCGAGTCGACAACCGGCACTGCCAGAAAGTTGTACTTGGAGACGACCTGGGCCACCTCGCCCTGATCGGTATCGGTAGCCACCGAAATAACATTAGGGTTCATGATCTCTTTCAGCTTCCGGTCGGCGGGATGCATGAGCAGCTGCCTGAGCGAGACGACGCCGGAGAGCTTGCGATCGCCATGGGTGATATAGAGATAGAAAACCATCTCCTTTTCTTCGCTGCGCTTCTGGATGCTCTTGATTGCATCCCCCGCCGTCAACTCCTCGTCGAGGTACATGAACTCGGGGGACATGAGGCCGCCCGCGGTCTCGGGATCGTACTGGAGGAGCTCTTCGACCTCTTCACGGTCTTTTTTGGCCATGTGCTCGCGAATATCGTTGGCCATCTCCGGCGGCAGAACCTCCAGGATATCCACCGCGTCATCCATCGGCATGGTCGCGAGGATTTCGGCAAGATATTGCGGGGTGAGTCCCTTGACCAGTTCCGTAAGGTGGGAGACGTCGAGTTCGCTTAAGAATTCACCGACCGCGTCGGTCTTGACGACGATATTGAAGACGGCGACCCGTTCCTCCTCGGTGAGGTGCCGGTATACCCAGGCCATATCGGCCGGATGGGTTTTATCGATAAGCTTTCTCAGATGATCGATAGCGCCGCGTCTGTTCAACCTTCTGACCATGTCAAGGATGACCATCCCCTCATTGCCGATCATCTCTCTCTTGTCGCTACCACGCATAATGTGCACCAAAAAATTGTTTGATCGATCAATTCTCGATTGAAAACAGTCGGTTTTACTTGTGTATGAACCTGGCGGTTGCCCTTTGGCATCCACTGTACAGGGACATACTCCGGAAGGTCAATCGCATTTTGTCCTTCTTTTCCTGGAAAAGCGGAAGAAACCATCCTCGACCGGACAATTGCCGCCGGCGCGGTTAGTACCTTAGAAATTCGTATCTTGCTTTTTAAGAACGAATTTCGTGAAGGTACTTATCCCCTCTGCTGTAGGAGGGGATACCCCCCTTGGGTTGCGGGCGTCAGCCCGCATTAGACATAGCTATTTTATGAAGTAAAACCGTAAAGTGCTCCAACCCGTGGAGATTGACTCTGGAAAAAGTTCGATATACGAGGCGTAGTGTCTGAAACGGCACTTTGGTAGTACAAATGGGAACAGCGAAGCGCCGTTTCAGACCTACAACGAAGCAGATCGGGCTTTTTACGAGTCCATCAAGCGTTGGGAAAGACAGAGGGCAAAGCCTTATTACCGCCGAGGGGTAATTTCCTGCATGACATTCATGTTTAAAAACAAAAAACAAGAAATGAATTTCTAAGGCACTAAAAACTGCAGCAAGGAGGTTCTTTGAACGACAAAGCAGATCGCAAGTCCGGTGAACATGGCGATGAGGCCCACGATCCGCAGCTGATTGGGATTGACTTCGCTCACCCGTCTCAGCCAATCCTGCATTGTTTCAGGGGCTGCCACATAAGGCATACCTTCCAGGACCAAAACCAAACCTATAAGAAGAATTAAAATTTTCATAGGAGATCTTTCTATCAGAACCTCTCGAATATTTCAAGAAGCACATCTTCCAAGCCTCCTAAAACCAACATTTGCCAAAACCCGACGCAATTGCATTGCTTTTTCCGGACGCGGCTAATATTATATAACACGTTTGTAATATTCCGATAATTCAACTATTCCTGCCTTACCGAGAGAGAATGGATCCATTAGTACCCGATATGAATAAACTTAAACCTACCAAATATAGTGAAGCCGGCGTCGATATCGACAAGGGCAACGCCTTTGTCGAAGAGATACGAGACCTTGTCTCGAGCACCCATCAGCGTGGCGTGCTGGGAGGACTCGGCGGGTTCTCGGCGCATTTCGCCATCGACACCAATAAGTACAAGAAACCGGTCATCGTTACCTCGACCGATGGCGTCGGCACAAAACTCGCCGTCGCCCATCTCTGTAACAGGCATGACACTATCGGCATCGACCTCGTGGCCATGTGCGTCAACGATCTGGTGGTAGGCGGTGCCACTCCTTTATGTTTCCTCGATTACTTTGCCGTCGGCAAGCTCGATCTGACCATCGCCAAGGAAGTCATCAAGGGCATCGCCGAAGGCTGTAAACAGGCCAACTGCTCCCTGGTAGGCGGAGAAACTGCCGAAATGCCGGGGCTCTATCACGGAAATGATTATGACCTGGCCGGATTTGTCACCGGCATTGTCGATCGGGATGCCATCATAGACGGATCCGATATCCGGGCGGGCGATAAAATTATCGGCCTTGCCTCCAGCGGCCTTCATTCAAATGGCTATTCCCTGGTGCGCAAGATCTGCTTCGCCGACCATAAACTCGATGTAAACCAGCACATCGAGGAACTTGGCGACAAGCTCGGGGAGGTGCTCCTCAAGCCGACCAAGATATACGTTCAATCGGTCCTCAAGGTCCTGAAGAATTATCCCCTGAACGGCATGGTGCACAATACCGGCGGCGGCTTCATCGACAATATCCCCAGAATCCTGCCCAAAGGCTACAAAGCTGTCCTCGAAACCTCCTCTTGGCCTACGCCCCCGATCTTTACCTTCCTGCAAAGGCTTGGGGAAATTCCCCGGGATGAGATGTATCGGACCTTTAATATGGGTATCGGACTGCTGGTTATAGTCGACGAAGAAAAGGCTAACGATATCCGTCACCACTTTGAGGCGGTCGGTGAAGAAGCCTATATCATAGGTGAAATTGCCCCGATGGAGGACGGAGAAACCGCCCGGGTGGAGATTGTCGGGTAGTTATCGGGAGATCAGCCTGTGTTGAAACAAGAGGGCCCCGGGAAAAAGATCCCAGGGGCCCCTCTTTTTTCCTTATCAGGTATCACGTATCAGGCCGAGCCGCAGTCGCTCGTCCCTCCCTTGATTTTTTCCAGGGCGTGGGGAATCACCGGGAGCACCACATCGAGGTTCTCCTTGACTGCCTTCAGGCTTCCGGGCAGGTTGATGATCAGGCTTTCACCCCGGATACCCACCTTGCCGCGTGACAGCATCGCCCGCGGCGTCTTTAAGAGGCTGGCGCTCCGCATCGCCTCCGCCATGCCCGGGATCTCCTTTTCCAGGACTTCATTCATGGCCTCGGGGGTGACGTCGGACGGCGACACACCGGTTCCGCCAGTGGTCACTATCAGGGTTATCCTCTGGTCGTCCGCCAGCTTTTTCAGCCTCTCGACAATGATCTCCCTTTTATCGGGGATCACCTCGTAGAACTGGAGAATATAGCCTTCCTTTGCCAGCCGCTCGCGAAGATAATCGCCGCTGGTATCCTCCCTCTCACCACGAGCTCCTTTATCGCTCATGGTGAGGACGGCGAACGAATACATGTCTGTCATACCGCGTACCGATTCTTTTTTATTCTTCGATGTTCGCCTCGGCGATCACCTTTTCGGCGATCTGGGCGGGAACCTCCTCGTAGTGGGAGAACGACACGCTGAAGCTCCCCAGACCGCCGGTGATAGAGGTAAGGTCGGTGGCATAGGAGAGGATTTCCGCCTGGGGCACCTGGGCATTGATGATTTCCATGCCATCGCCGGAATCCATCCCCATGACCCTGCCACGGCGCGAGTTGAGATCACCCATGATGTCCCCCACGTGGTCCTTGCCGACCCGGATTTCCATATTCACGTACGGTTCCAGGAGAACAAGGCCCGCTTCCTGGGCGCCTTTCTTGAATGCGAGCGATCCGGCGATTTTGAAGGCCATCTCCGAGGAGTCGACGGTGTGGTAGGAGCCGTCGACAAGGACCACCTTGATATCGATGACCGGGTATCCGGCGAGGACACCTCTCTCCATGGCCTCCTGAATTCCCTTGTCCACTGCCGGCCGGTATTGCTGCGGAATGACACCGCCGACAATCTGGTCGACAAATTCATATCCCCCGCCGGGCAACGGTGAGATCTCGATCCAGCAGTCGCCGAACTGGCCACGACCGCCGCTTTGTTTCTTGTGCCTGCCCTGAACCCTGGCGGTGCCGCGAATGGTTTCCATGTAGGGAATTTTCGGCGTGGAGAGTTCCATCTCGACGCCGAATTTCTTTTTGATTTTCGCCCCGATCACATCGAGGTGCACACGCCCCACGCCGGAGATCAACACCTGCTTGGTCTGCGTCTGCCTGGTCAGCTGCAGCGTCAAATCCTCGTCGAGCATCTTGGTAATCGAGGAGAATACTTTCTCCTCATCGCCTTTCTTGGCGCTGACAGCATAGGAAATGACCGGCTTCAGCGGTTCAGGCGGAGCGATGACCACCGGATTGGCCTGGTCACAGAGGGTATCGCCGGTGACCGTCTCCTTCAGCTTGGCCACGGCGATTATCATTCCCGGCCCGGCGCTGTCGATGGGTTTCTGTTCCTTGCCCTCGAGGACAAACAACTGGCCGAAGCGTTCGGAGGTCTTCTTGCTCGAATTGTAGAAGGAGTCACCCTGCAGTGTCCCGCTGTACACCCGGAAGATCGTGAGACGCCCGGTGTAAGGGTCAGCCATGGTCTTGAACACCAGCGCGGAGAACGGTTGATCCACCCGCGGTTGGAGTTCAACGGGCTCCCCGCTTGCAGTCTTCGCCTGTGTCGACGGCCGATCGGCGGGGGACGCCATGTAGGCGTTGATAACCTCGAGAATGGGCGAAATCCCTTTACCCACCGTGGCGGCACATGCGCATATGGGGGTAATGGCCGCCTTCGCCAGGCCTTTTTTCAGACCGCTCTGGATCTCCTCGGCCGTCAACTCTCCTTCCTCAAGGAACTTCTCGATGAGATCATCATCGGTTTCGGCGACCGATTCCATGAGGCTCTCACGGAGCAGAGATACCTCGTCCGCCAGGTCATCCGGTACCTCGACCTGTTTCAGCCCGCCTTTGTCTGCCTCGAACATGTAGGCCTTGCCGCTCGCCAGATCGACATACCCGCGAAAGTTGTCCTCGGCTCCGATGGGCAGGTGCAAAACGACCCCCTTGAACGGCAGGGATTCTTTTATCTGCTCGACGGTCCCCATAAAATCCGCCCGTTCGCGATCCATCTTGTTGACGACGATGACAGTAGGCAGGTTATGTTGCTTGACGATATTGGAAAATTTTATGGTCTGGCCTTTTATCCCTGTCAGGGCATCTACCACGAACAGTGCGTTGTCGCAGACATGGGCGGCGAACACGGTCTCGTTGAGAAAATTGTCGTCACCGGGAGTATCAGTCAGGAAGACGGTGTGCTTTTTCCAGCTGTAGTTGTGAAAACTTGAATTGATGGAAATCTTCCTGTTGATCTCCTCATCGTCGTAGTCCATCGTCGAACTGCCGTCATCTACCTTTCCCAGCCTGTTTATTTTCCCGGAAGTAAACAGCATAGCTTCTGCAAGCGAGGTCTTTCCACAATTGCCATGACCGATAATTGCCAAATTTCTTACAATATTTGTATCCTGCATTCGTATCTCCTCATTAACGACGATTTTTCAATGCTCTCTCCAAATACTAATAATTTCCCTCTCCCCTGTCATTCCGGGCAAACCAAAAGACATACTCATATATGCAATTTCAAAAGACAAAGTCAAGAAAGATCGCCCGGAGGATTCGGCGACGAAACTATTTCAAGGAAAAAATCGAAATGGTGCAAACAAAAGTATGATTTTATAGCGTATTCCTATTAATCGAGGTATCATTGCCGAGCGCCTCGTTTTGTAAAATCCACCACGCATGGCAGACCATTGAACGACCAGATACAAAGAAACAAAACCATCGCAAAATCGGCAGCTTCCGTGGGAATTGCCGTCATGTGCAGCCGAGTGCTCGGGCTGGTGAGGGAACAGGTGTTCGCGGGAATGTTCGGCGCCGGTTTCACCTACGACGCCTTTGTCGTGGCCTTCCGGATCCCTAACCTCTTAAGAGATCTTTTCGGTGAAGGCGCCTTGTCGGCGGCCTTCGTGACAGTCTTTTCCGCTTACGATACCAACAGGTCCAAAGAGGAGACCTGGAGGCTAGCGTCCAACGTCCTCACCTTCCTCCTGGTGCTGCTCAGCCTGCTCACCCTGCTGGGCATTCTCTTCTCCGAGGAGATCGTGGGTATCCTGGCTCCGGATTTTGAACAAATTCCCGGCAAAACGGCCCTCACCGTTTGGCTGACCAGGATTATGCTCCCCTTCCTGGTTATTATTTCACTCTCGGCTGTGGTCATGGGTGTCTTGAATACCAAAGGCCGCTTCTTCGTCCCCGCCTTCGCCTCCAGTTTCTTCAATCTCGGCTCCCTTATCGGCGGCGTGAGCCTCGCCTTCATTCTGCCCCACTACGGCCAGCCGGCTATCGTCGGCATGGCGATCGGAACGCTGATCGGTGGCCTGGCCCAGTTCGGCAGCCAATTGCCGACCCTCTGGAAGACCGGCTTCCGCTATCGTCCGGTCTTCAATCTGCGGGACCCCGGTCTTCTCCAGATCCTCAAGCTGATGCTTCCGGCCACCATCGGCGTCTCAGCCGTCCAGATCAATATCTTTATCAACACCAACTTCGCCGCCTCCTGCGCCGAAGGCTCCGTTTCGTGGCTCTATTACGCCTTCCGGCTGGTGCAGTTGCCGATAGGCGTCCTGGGGGTGGCCCTGTCCATCGCCATGCTGCCGGTTCTGGCCAAGCAGGCGGCTCAGAAGGATATTCCGGCGATGAAGCAGACCATGGTCTCGTCCCTCACCATGGTCTTTGCCCTCAATCTGCCGGCCACCGCCGGCCTCATCATCCTCTCCGAGCCGATCATCCGGCTGATTTTCGAGCACGGCGCCTTTACCCCCGCAGACACCATTGCCACGGCAAGCACCCTCAACCTCTATGCCGTCGGCCTCTTCGCCTATTCGGCAACCAAGGTTCTGGGCCCGGCATTCTACGCCCTCGACAAGCCTCGATATCCGGTCATCGCCAGCTTCCTCGCGATCGCCAGCAATCTCGTCATCATCAATCTGACCATCGATCGCTTTCAGCACCTGGCCATAGCCCTGTCCACCTCGTGTTCGATGCTCATCAGCTTCGTTTTTCTGATGGCGGTTCTCTACAGGAAACTGCAGGGCTATTCCCTGCCGTACCTGCTGCGGGGCCTTGCCAAGATTTCCCTTGGCACCCTGGCACTCTCCGGCATGCTGCTCTTGGCGCTCCCTCTTTTTTCCGGTTGGCTCTACGGCAACACTCCGCAACAGGCCGTTGCTCTCTTTACCCTGGTGTTTGCAGGCGTTATCCTCTACGGAGCTGTTTTACATCTGCTGAAACTCTCCGAAATGGATATCATCACGAATAAGCTGAGAAGCCGTCTCTTGCGCAGGTAGAGGAACTTCTGCCGTCACTGTTCCTTGCTGCGCATCAAGCGCAGGGCCTCGATCTCTTTTCTAAGCCCCTCGATTTCGGCCTGCAGTTTTTCAAGATCGGAAGTCTTGGCCAGCTGCATCCTGCTGATGGCGGATTCCACCAACCTGTCGGTCTGCTGTTTCAACGCCTCTCGCGATTCCTCCGCCCGTTTCTGTATATCCTGCAGAAACTTTTCCCCCTCCTGTTCCGTCAGCTTCCCCTTGTCGATCAGCTCCTTGGAAAATTCCTCGACTTTTTCCATGGTAAGGGATGCAACCCCTATCCCGGCCAGAACTGCTTTTTTCATTAGATCCATCATTGCTGTTCCTCCTTGTTTGTTGTAATCAACCTGCCAATATCAGCATAATCACAGGCATAGTCGGCAAAAAATCCTTGAGCTTTCTCCCTTGCCTGTTCGATCGAGCGGCAACTCTGAATTGCCGAGGCCAGATGGTGACCGAACGGAAAAGGAGCTGAAAAATACGAGGTGAATTGCTTCAACCTGCCAAGTCGTCTTTCGGGGACAAAACGTTCTTCCAGGAGGTTGATGAATTTGAAATATATCTCCGACCTGGTGTTCTGCCTGCCAACCCTTTCACCATAAACATTTTGTGCAATTTCGGAACATAAGCTGGGATTTTCGCCTGCCCCCCGGCCTACCATCAGGCCGTCGGCGGCGGATATCGCCAGGCACTTCCGGGCATCCTCGACGGTAAATATACCGCCGTTGGCGAAAATCGGCACAGACACAGCGTCCTTGATTTCACCGATTGCCGCCCACCGTGGTTTGCGGCAGAATTTTTCGCCGTTGAGGCGCGCATGAATGGTTATGAGATCGACACCTTCGTCCTGCATAAACCGGCAGAAGCCTCTCAAAACGGTACTCTCAGCCGTATTACCCAGGCGGATCTTAACGCTGATCGGCAGCTCGGTGGCTTTGCGCAAGACGTGCAGCACCTTTTTGAGCTGCTCCCGGTCCTCCGCGAGCGAGACCCCCGCCTTTTGCCTCTTCACCAGCGGTGCCGGGCACCCCAGATTGAGGTCGATTCCCTGGGCCCCAAGCCGGTGCAGCTTTTCCACTGCGGCCCCGATATCCAGGTGAGAAGAGGTGAAGATCTGATAAAAGAGGGGGTACTCCCCTTCACTCCTGACCAGCAGCGGCGAATAATTTTCATTATCATGGGGCAGACGCTTGGCCGACAGCATCTCGGTGTACAAAAGACCCACCCCGCCCGCTTCCTGAACGAGGCTGCGCAGGGCGGAATGGGACAAGCCCACCATGGGAGCCAGAGCAATCGGTGGCGAAATTTGCAATCCCCTGACAAGCAATTTTCTCGGAGTGGCTTTGTATGATGTGTGATTCATAATTTTTTCATGTGGGACGCTATTCGCCGAAGCGTCAATTCGTCTATCCGCCGGGCGAACTTCACATGAACGGTGAATTTTTTGTCCACATCATTCTGTTCCCTCACACCCACCACCATACCACTGCAACGAGCTACAGTCCCTTCCCCGAGTTGTATTGTCGAAAATATCTCTCTGCCAACCAGCAGTCTCGCGTTCTCGCGGCTGGAGATCTTGATGGTGAAGGCCATGCCGTTTCTCGAGATATCGACGAGTTCTCCGTGAAATTCTCTCGAACCCCCTGACCCGTAAGGATCTTTCAGAGAGCTCGTTATCAGCCGTCCCGCCGGATAGCGTGGAAACTCTCGCCGGTCGTCGCCGGTTGATCTGACGAGCTCGGCAATTTTCGTTTCATGCTTGACGCAATAGCTGTGCAGCTTCCCCTCGAGTTCAGGAAATTTTTCGGCCACCGGGCCAAAAACATCACGATCGAGGACATGCGCCCGGACCTCCGACAAAGCCCTGAGCGACGAGGTCCACACCGAGGTGGAAAAAAACTGAGGTCCGCCGAGAACATTGCCGGGCTTGATCCTTTTGAGGAAATGTTCGTCCCCACCGACTAGACAATTGAGGCCAACGTCCCCGGAAGTAAAAAAATAGAGAGACTCGTCCGATTCCCCAGCCTGGATTATGATGTCACCTTTGCGGTAGTTTTGCCGGCGCAAGACCTGATGGAGCGCTTTTGCCTCCGGTGGCGACAAGAGCTCGCGAAGGCTGTCCCACACTTCGGAGAGCAGCGGCTCCACTATCGCCTTTTTTTGAACATCCAACCACTTACCGAGTTCCACCACCTCGTCGAGAGCCATCGGATCGATTTCCATGATCCGATCCATCAGCATTTCAGCAAGAACGAAATCACCCGCCTTGCCCGCGGCTTGAGCATGTTGCTGGAGAAGTCGACCGGCGTCCCTGCTATTGCCCTGATGCTGAATTTTTCGAACTTCTTCATCTATCCCGGCTGCCCTGTTGCGGGCAGCTTGAATTTGCAGGGGATCGGAATCGAAAGAAATTTCCTTGGCAGCCTCGCAATGACGAAGATGCCGCAACCGCGGATACAGTATTTTCAGAGTCCGGTCTATTTGCTGCAGGAGGTCATCGGTGTCCGGAAGGTTGGCATACTCGCGCTGCAAACTTTCAAGCGCCTCTATGCTCTTCCGGTGGGGGAAAGCCCGCAGGGCGATAGCGACAGCTCTTGCCAGGCCTGGACAAAGACCTGTGGAAGAGGGGCATTTTTTTTCTATGCAATCGCAGAGGGACGACAACACCGACGCATCCCCTCCTCCATGTTCGGCCAGCAGGCGGATAACTCCAATTTTCAGGCTGTCATTCACCACACCGAGGGCGGCCAGCAATCGAGCCTTCATTTCCCGCCCACCAAGTTTTATCGTACATCGGAGCAACTCCTGTTGAACTCGCTTATCCTCATGACCGAAGTATTGCATAAGAGCCGGGAATATGGCTTCTCCCCCATTCTCCACGGTCACGAGGAGAATTATGTCTATCAGGACTTCCGCCGAAGGCTTCAGAGGGAGTGCCTCCTCGATAAGTTCCCATAGTGAGCCTCCGGCAGTCTTCGATACAAGACACAGAAGCGCCTGTCGCTCGGTTTTTTCAGGAGTATCGATGCATCGATCAAGCAGAATTGCGGCCGAAGGACTGCCAAGACTGCGCAGAATCTCAGAGCATGGTTCCTGCTCCTCTTTTTGATAAAGACAGGTATCGGCGAGGATGTCTACAAGTTGCCGGGTTGCGAGGTTAGCCAGGCATCTGCCCGCCAGACTTTCTATCGCCTTTCTCTTTTCCAGCCTGCCATCGTTGATCCTGGCCAAGAGGGTGACAATCTTCGCCGCATCCCTCCATAGCGACATCCTGAGCAGCCAACCGACAATCTCTTCCACCCGCTTGATGACCGTCTCGAAGCCCGGCAGGATTTCCTGCTCATATTCGAACCATTTATACAAGCTGTTGACAAGCAGCTCAATTTTCTCGCGGTCCTGTTCTTGAACGCAACGCTGCGCAGCAACCGAAAGCAAGGTAAGTGCCCGCTCCCGGAGTACCTTTTCAGGGCTCACCAATGCCTCTCCCAAAGCTAGCAGAATCTGGCGGTGCAGGTCCCTCTCCCCAGCCCCCCCGTTGAGAAAAGCGGCAAGATCCGCCATAAACTCATCGCTGCCGATGGCTTGAATCGAGCCAGTGGCGATTGCCGCCAGATTGTAGTCGAACCGGAGTTTTCGCCTCTTTGATTCGGATTGAGATATAGCTTCAAGGACGTCAGGTTTCTGTTCGATCTTCTGGCTCATGCAAAAACTCCAAACGAGAAGACATTGACATCATGGCAGAAAGTGTATTACTCATGAGCCTTTTGCAAAATGAGGATTTTTGTGCAAGGTTTAAGGCATGCGAACAATTTGCGCAGGCATACAGATACTATTTCGGGAAATCATATTTTTAAGCATAACGAGGAGATTGGGAGAAAGACCATTGGGCTCTCATTCCCCATTCCTCTGGAAAAAGTTCGATATACGAGGCGTAGTGTATGAAACGGTGCTTTGGTAGTACGTATGGCACAGCGAAGCGCCGTTTCAGGCCTACAACGAAGTAGATCGGATTTTTTACGCCATCAAACTTATCAGTTAGTATAAAGTATTCTCTGGTGAATACAAAGGGTTAAAAAATGTTTGAGAGCGCGGCGGCCGAGGTTGACCTTTTTACGATCTCAGTTCCGGGAGTCAGGCCTCGACATCGAGTTTGTAAACCGATTGAAATCTATTATTATGAATTGTTTGATAAGAATCCCATGGAGAGCAAGAAGTCCTGGGAACTCGGTAATGTACATTATGCCGGAGATTGAAATGTTGCGCACGGTCACTTTTGCCTGTTTTCTTCTCGTTTTCCTGAGTGTCAACCAGCAGTCGCCGAGACCCGCTTTCGCCGCATCGGAAGCGGATAATCTTCGATATATCTCCGATATCCTCGTCATCAACATCAGGGACCAGTTGGAGAAACCTTTTACGGTAGTCGGAGCGGTTCGGTCGGGGGATCCCGTTCGAGTCATCGAAGAGGAGGATACTTTTGCCAAAATCGAGACTGCAGATAAAAAGCGAGGATGGATCTCAAAGCAGTATCTCAAATCAGAAATTCCCGACACTGCTGTTGTACAACAGTTGAGGCAGGAGCTCGCCGACCTGAAAAAACAGCTTGAAGGACGGCCGGCCGAAGATGCAGCAATAGCAACGGACAAAGACAGAGAAGCCGCAGAGGCCTGCACGGCTCTGGAACAAAAACTGTCCGAGGCTGAGAAGCAGGTTCAGCAGTTGCAGCTACAACAGAGAAACTCTGCAACATTGGGTGCCCCTTCCGACCCAGCACGACAAGTCCTGGATCCGGAGTTCGCCACCCAGCTGGAACAGACCTCTCAGCGGTACAACCAACTCGTCATCGAATTCGAAAAACGGGGACAAGAAATCGCGGAATTGCAAAATTCCATGGCCAAGCAGAACGATACGACACGATTTCTATGGTTCGGCGCCGGCGCAGCAGTCTTTTTTCTCGGCATCCTCGCCGGAAGATCCGCCAATCGGAAAAAGAATAAATTTCTCTATTGAATACGGCACTCGTGCTCTTCGTCTTTCAATTGTACGTCACATCTCGCCGTTTTTTCATTGACGCAGCAAAGAAAATAGCCCATTTTTAAGGATTCTTTGCATGAAAGTCAGGCGGATACCACAGAACTCCAATTACCAAACATTACGTCAATGCAAAGCAGAATAGTGATTAGCGGGATCGGCCTGGCCTCCCCGAATGCGGCAACGCTCACCGAATACAGGGAAAAACTGATAAACGGCATCAGTGAAATAACGGAGATCGACCTCAGGTATTTCGGCAAAGCCCCGGCAGGTGTCTGTTCTTTTCCCGAAACGTTATACAGAAAGAAAAAAGAGAACAAAAAAGGCACCCGCGCCGGATGTCTGGGGGTTTACTGCGCCAATGAAGCGCTGCGCGACGGCGGGCTTGATATTTCGACTTATTCCCCCGAGCGGATAGGCGTATATATCGGTTTGACCGAACATGGCACAGTCGAAACCGAAAACGAAGTCTACAACATCAGCCTGTACAACTATAACGTCGATTATTGGACGCACCACCATAATCCCCGGACCGTACTGAACAACCCGGCCGGAGAGATCACCATGAACCTCGGCATCACCGGCCCCCATTATGTCATCGGCGCTGCCTGTGCTGCCGGCAATGCCTCTCTCATACAGGCGGTACAGATGCTGAAACTGGGAGAGGTGGATATGGCATTGGCCGGAGGTATCTCCGAGTCGGTGGGCTCATTTGGGATCTTTGCGAGCTTCAAGGCTCAGGGGGCGCTTGCCGAGGCCGAAGATCCCCGGCGCGCCTCGCGACCATTCGACATCTCCAGAAACGGCATTGTCATTTCCGAAGGCGCCTGCATTTATGTGCTCGAACACCTGGAAAGAGCCCTGGAAAGGGGGGCGCATATTTATGGAGAGATAGCAGGCTATGCCATGAACTCCGATGCCAAGGATTTTGTCCTGCCCTACGGCAGGCGTCAGGCGGAATGCATTCGCCTGGCCCTGCACAGGGCGGGGCTGCAGCCGGAAGATATCGACCTCATCAACACCCATGCCACGGGAACGAGGCAAGGGGATGTCGAAGAATGCAAGGCAATCGCCGAGGTTTTCGGCAACTGCCGGTCCACCTACATCAACAACACCAAGAGCATCATAGGTCATGCCATGGGAGCCGCGGGAGTCCTGGAATTGGCCGGCAACCTGCCCTCCTTTGCCGACGGCATCATCCACCCGACCATCAACATCGACACCCTCGACCCGGAATGCGTCCTGCCCAACCTCGTTGCCAACCAGGCTGTCCGGGTGGAATCGGTCGACACCATCCTGAACAATTCTTTTGGCATGGTCGGCATCAATTCCGCCGTCATTGTGAAGAAGTACACCGGTGACTGATTTTTTTCGTCGATGAAGACAAAAAACTATAAACAAGATAGCGCGGGTATGTTATAGGAAGTGTTTTGCCGGCTGCAGTCCATTAACATTAAAAAATATTCCCCCAGGAAGCCGGGAATATTGCACTTTTTATAATTTTTTTCGCCACCCGTTCAAACCGGAGAGTTTCATGACACAGGAAGACATCAAGAATCTGATTTTGGAAATTATCGCAGATATAGATGACGAAGCGGATTTTGCCGGCCTCGACCCAGATCAGCCCCTGCGCGATCAACTCGATCTCGACTCCATGGATTTCCTCGATATCGTCATGGAATTGAGAAAGCGGCATAAATTGCAAATTCCGGAGGAAGATTACCCGAAGCTTGCCACACTCAACAGTTGCATCGAGTATCTCTTCCCGCTGTTAAAGGACGCCTGATGTCGTGAAAGTCCCAATTCTGGTAATTGGCGGCGGCCTCTCCGGTCTGGCCGCTGCCATCCGGATCGCACGATTTTCTCCCGAAGTTCTCCTCATTGAAAAACACTCCCGCCTTGGCGGCCTTAACTCGTATTTTTACCGAAATAAAATTCTTTTTGAAACCGGCCTGCATGCCATTACCAATTACGCCGAGCCGGAAATCAAAAAAGCACCGCTTAACCGGCTGTTACGGCAGCTGAAACTGTCACGGAAAGATCTGACCTTCTGCCGGCAGATTGCAAGCGAGATCCTGTTCCAGGATGGCCAGTCACTTGTTTTCACCAACGATTTTGAGGCATTCATAGCAGAAGTAAACGCCAAGTTCCCGAAGGCGGAAAATGATTTCAACCACCTGCTCCGGTTTCTCGACACCTTTGACCCCTTTCTTCCTGCGCCCTTTCGCTCCACAAGAAAGTTTCTTGCGGAAATCATTGCCGATCCGCTGCTCATAGAGATGATGCTCTGCCCACTGATGTACTACGGCTCGAGCTATGAGGAAGACATGGATCTCAGTCAGTTCGCCATTATGTTCCGGGCGATCTTTCAGGAGGGCATGTTCCGACCCCAGGGAACGATCAAAGATTTTATCGATCTCCTGGATGACCACTATCGCGACCTTGGCGGCACCCGCCGGCTCGGCTGCGGGATAAAACGAATCCTCACGCAGCAAAAACGCGCGTTCGGCGTAGAACTCGAATCCGGTGAGACGATGGGATGCGATCACATCGTTTCCACCATCGGCCATGCTGAAACGTTGCGACTCATTGACAGTGGTTCGGTTCCGGAGGAAAAACTGCCACGGCTGGGCTTTATCGAATCTATTTTTCATGTCCGTCCCGGATCGTTCTCCAACCCCCTTCCCGCCAACCGTACGATTATTTTTTTCAACAAGGGCAATCGGTTCCGCTACAGGTCCCCTGAGGATCAGGTCGACTTTTCCAGCGGCGTCATCTGCTTTCCCGGAAATTTCCAGGATATGCCCGCCAGGAATGTGCTGGAAATTCGCACCACACACCTGGCGAACGCCTCGAAATGGAAAAAGCTGGCGGAAAGCTCCTCCGAGTACAGGGAGCAGAAGCAGGCTGCCGCCCGGCAGTCGGTAAAGTTAGTAGAGAATATGATTGGCAGTTTTTCGGCAAATATTGTATATGAAGACACTTTTACTCCAGTGACGATCGAACGCTATACCTCCAAAATCGGTGGAGCGATCTACGGCAGCCCGCATAAAGTCAAAGACGGTGATATCGGGTTTGCAAATCTCTTTCTTGCCGGCACCGATCAGGGTTTTCTCGGCATCATCGGATCAATGCTCAGCGGCGTCTCCATCGTCAATCAGCACATCCTGCCCAAATTATAATAGTTTCGATTTTTATCTTTTCAGAGCTGTTGCCCTATGCCTGTGCCATTTTCTCAGCTAGACGACAATTATGATGTCATCGTTATCGGTTCCGGTTTAGGCGGGCTGACCACCGCCAACCGTCTGGCCAACTGCGGACACAGAGTCCTCCTCCTCGAATACCACCACAGGCTCGGTGGTCTTGCCACCTGGTTCAAACGTCGGGGCCATATCTTCGACATTTCTCTGCACGGCTTTCCGCACGGGATGGTCAAGACCTGCAAGAAGTACTGGAACAAGGCCATCATGAATTCAATCGTGCAATTGAAGAACATCGTCTTCGACAACCCGCAGTTTTCCCTGCGCACGACCTTCGACAAGGAGGACTTCACCCGCCTGCTGCAGTCGTACTTCAAGATCCCTGCCGCCACCATCGACAGATTCTTTGCCACGGTTGGCGGGATGAATTTCTACGACGACCAGACCATGACCACCCGCGAGCTTCTCAACAGCTTCTTCCCGGGGCGTTCGGATGTCCATCGGTTCCTCATGGAACCGATCACCTATGCCAATGGCTCGACCCTCGACGATCCGGCCATAACCTATGGGATCGTTTTCTCCAATTTCATGAACAAGGGGGTCTACACCTTCGAAGGCGGCACCGACAAGCTTATCGGAATGATGACCGAGGAACTGGAAAAAAACGGGGTTGCTATCTGCACGAATTCAAAAGTCGATCGGATCATCGTCGAAAAAGGCAGGGTCAGGGGCGTGGAGGTGCGGGGCAGGACCATCACCTCAAAAGCGGTGGTTTCCAACAGCGGCATCACCAATACCGTCCAGAATCTCACCAGCCGGGAGGTATATTCCGATGATTTCCTCGAGAAGGTGGATAAGATCCGCGTCAACAACTCGAGTTGCCAGGTCTACTTCGGCATCAGAGAAGGCGAATGTATAGACGATGTCGGTGATTTGCTGTTCACTTCCTCCGCCCCGGAGTTCGATTCTGAGGAATTGCTCGACGTGCATACCAAATCAAAGACATTTTCTCTGTACTATCCAAAAACACGACCCGGCCTGAACCGTTATACCATCGTCGCTTCGATGAACAGCCGATTCGACGATTGGGCTTTGCTCGATGAGGCAAGTTATCAAAAGGAGAAGGAGTCCCTCATCCAGAGAACCCTTTTGGATCTTGATCGTTATCTTCCCGGAGTCGAACAGAAGATCGATTGGGTGGAGGCCGCCACCCCCAGGACCTTTAACAGCTATACGCTACACACCAAAGGCACCTCCTTCGGCACCAAATTTGAAGGACTCGATGTATCCCGTTCTCTCTTCAGACAAGTCGCCGGTCTTTTTCATGTGGGGTCGGTAGGAATCATTATGTCCGGCTGGTTGGGTGCAATAAATTACGGGGTCATTGTCTCCAACGATGTTGACAGTTTTTTGAGGGCTTAGGCGAAAGATGGAAGACTTCAGCGGCAAAACGGCGGTGATAAGCGGGGCTACACGCGGTATCGGCGGAGCTATTGCCCATAATTTCCTGGAAGCCGGGGCACGTGTCATCGGGATCTATGCCGGCAATGCCGAAGCGGCCGCTCGATTCAAGGAGGAACATGGCCGTTTTGCCGCGCAGCTCGAACTGGTGCAGTGCGATGTGGCAAGTGAAGAACAGGTGGCTTCCCTGTTTGCGATGATTGAAGAAAAATACGAGTCCATCTCCATACTTGTCAATAACGCCGGGATCCGCAGGGATGCCCTTTTGGCAATGATGCCCGCCAGCAGATGGCAGCAGGTTATCGATACGAACCTGACCGGCACTTTCCTCATGGCCAAGCAAGCCGTTCTGCTCATGATGAAAAACAAGTACGGGCGAATCATCAACATCACATCACCGGTGGCACACCTGGGTTTTCCCGGCCAGGCCAATTACGCGGCATCCAAGGCGGGACAGATCGGTCTGACCAAAACCCTTGCCAAAGAGGTGGCCAAGAAAAAGATAACCGTCAATTGCGTGTCCCCGGGATTTATCGCCACAGATTTCATTAACGACCTTGACCAGGATTTGCTCGTCGAATATAAGAAAATGGTGCCGATGAAAAGGTTCGGAACCGCCCAAGAAGTAGCAGATGCCGTTCTCTTCCTCGCCAGCAGTCGGGCCACCTATATAACCGGGACAGTCCTCGAAGTGAACGGTGGTCTCTGATCATGCAGAATGTTGATGAGATAATAGCTCTTATCCCCCATCGGCCGCCGTTTCTTTGGGTCGACAGAATAGTTTCGTGTACAGGGGAAGCGATAGTTACAGAGAAATATATCCCGGAAAATCTCGAAGCATTGCAGGGCCATTTTCCGGGTAACCCCATAATGCCCGGCGTCCTGCTCTGCGAAGCCGTTTTTCAGAGCGCAGCGCTTCTTATGGCCAAGATGCCCGATAACAATTTCAATGAACGTCAACTTCCCTTTTTGACTCGAATTAACGGTGCTAAATTCAAGCAAACGGTGAAGCCTGGAGATACAGCACAAATTGAAGTGAGACTATTGGAAGCTGTGGCATCGGCATGCTACTTCAAAGGTGTCCTCAAGGTTGCCGGCAAGGTAGCTATCTCTATCGATTTCGCTTGCAAAATGGCTTTACCCGCAAGATAACGGAAAATGTTGCGACCGCCCTGCAAAACCTGCTTGCAACTCCGCTCCACTACCGGTTGAATTTTTCTAAAAAATAAGTAAGATGTTCAGGCTAACTCAACAGTAAAACAACGTTTTTGTAAATTTCGAACAACCGGATTGCCGGGTCATGCAGCGGTCGAACGCGACTGAGCTGATAAAGAAAGGATTATCACGTCGTGCAGTTATCTATTACTGATATGATCATTCAGGCTGGCCCCATTGGTCAGCTCGTGATGCTCACTTTGCTTATTTTTTCCATTGCATCATGGACCATCGTCATCATGAAGGCCCGGCTGTTCAAGAAAGTGCGGGTCGATACCGAGGACTTTCTCGAATCCTTCTGGAAATCGGCCAATCTCAACGAAGCAAACAGCGCCGCAGCGGAGTACGAGCATAGTCCCCAGGCCGCAGTTTTCATTGCAGGCTTTGCGGAACTGCAGAAAATCAACAAGATCCGTAACCGGAAAGACGAAAGCCGAGGTGTGGAAACCCTGGATATGCAGCTCGCCACCATGGACAACCTTAAACGGGCGGTCAGAAAGGCGGAAGCGCAAAAACATGCGGAACTCGGCAGCAATCTGTCCTTTCTGGCAACCACCGGCAGCGCCACCCCTTTTATCGGCCTCTTCGGCACGGTCTGGGGCATCATGGTCTCATTCCATGATATCGGCCAGAAAGGCTCAGCCTCACTCGCGGTCGTCGCACCCGGTATCTCCGAGGCTTTGGTCGCCACCGCCGCAGGACTTGCCGTAGCCATTCCTGCGGTCATCTTCTACAATTTCTTTTCCAACAAACTCGATGAAGTCGATGGAGAGATCGGGGATTTTTCAACCGACTTTCTCAATCTTGTCGAGAGAGATCTGTTGAGCAGGATTTAATTAAGATGGGCCCGACAAACAGCAACGGCAGAAAAAGACTTGTTTCCGACATCAATGTGACTCCCTTGGTTGATGTCATGCTGGTTTTATTAATCATTTTTATGATCACAGCGCCCATGATGACGCAGGGGTTGAACGTCGATCTGCCGGAGACGACCTCGAAGGCCTTGCGACAGGAAGAAAAACCCATCGTGGTGACCATCGACGAAACCGGCGAGATCAGCATCAACAATATTCCCCAGGCGCGGGCCCTGATGGTGGAGGAACTGAAAAAAAGCTACGAAGCCAACAAGGAGCAGTCCATTTATCTGAAGGCTGACAAAAAGGTGCCATATGGACACGTGGTCACGGTTATGGACGACATAAAGTCGGTTGGCTTCGATAAAATCGGCATGATCACCAAGCCTCCGGAGAAACAATAAAGAGTGGCTGAACGTTATCGAGTTGTAGTTATGCGATCGAATGGCTGGAAACTCCCTTTCAATATCGCGCTCGGGATTCATATCCTGGTTCTGTTGGGTGCTGTCTATCTTCCTGCAATCTTCAAGGCAAAACCCAAATTCGCTGATGTCTATTCGGTGAGCCTGGTCAATATAGCCGAACCGGAACCGGCTCCGCCGGTCAAGGCACAAACCCCGGGGCCGCCCAAGGTTGCGAAACAGCCGCCTCCTCCGCCTCCCAAGAAGGAGGTTGCCCCGGTCGAGCCGCCGAAGGTCGTGGAAAAAGCGGAACCGGTGAAAGAAGTGCCGGAGGTAGAGACACCGGCTCCTCCGAAGGCAGTCTCCCTGAAACCAATTAAACAAAAGAAAGTCAACAAGGTAGTCAAGGAAGAAACTCCCCCGAAGAAACCCGAAGTCGATCGCAGGGAGATTCAGAAACTTGCCCAGGCTCTCAAGGAAGAAGAAATTCTAGCGGAAAAGGCGAGGCTCGCCCGTGAGGAACTGGAACAGGAAAGAAGACTATTGGCCAGCAGCTTGAAAGCCAGCGAAGCCCGGCAGTCCTCCTCGCCAGCAACAGAACGCCCTTCAGGATCTTCGGCGTCCGCAACGGCGAGCAGCGCATCGACTTTGATTGAGAGTCAATACAATGCAGCGATTTTGAATCGACTCCTGCAATTTTGGTCGGTTCCCGAGTATATGCAGAAAGATCTTACCGCGGTTGTCTTCATCATCATCAAACAAGACGGAGACGTAACAACTTGGGAATTTGAAAGTAGATCGGGAGACAGGATGTACGATCAATTTGTCAGTAAGGCCATTGAAGCGGCAAAACCCTTTCCACCGATTCCCCCAGCCATGAAAAAGCAGACGCATGAGATCGGATTGCGCTTCAAACCCGGCGACATCCAATAACCTTTTCGTATCTGTGAGATTTTTACTATGAAACCCATACGTTTTCGAGCTTTTATTCAATCTATAGTATCCCTGCTTTTTCTCCACTTCTTCATAAGTAGTGCAACGGCAGCAGATCGTGTCTATCTGGACGTCACTTCTTCCGGAGTTCGAAAAATCAATTTCGCCGTCCCCTGGTTCCAGAATAAAAGCCTGCCTCAGCAGAAGCAGCCGTTAGGCCGGGAACTTGCCGATGCCCTTGCCAAATCACTTGAATTTCATGGGATAATTTCCATCATTCCCCATGACCAATACGGCGGAAATCAAACGGCCGACTGGAAAAAATTGGCCGCCGATTATGTCGTCCTGGGTCAGTACTCGGACTCCGGCGATGCGGTAAACCTCGAGATGCGCCTGCTCGATGCCGCGTCGGATGAAGTCCTTCTTGGCAAAAGCTATTCCGGAACAAGACAGCAGAAAGAGAAGATGATCTTCAGGTTCTGTGACAGCATAATCGAGACCCTGACCGGCAAACCCGGCATTGCCAACTCGCAGATCGCTTTCGTCAACCGCGAAGGAAGTGTGAAAGAGGTCTTTCTTACCGACATTCTAGGCAAAAGTCTCAGGCAGGTGACCCGCCACAAATATCTGGCCGTGTCCCCGAAATTTATCCCGGGAGGCCCATATCTCAGCTACACGTCCTACCACAACGGAACTCAGGCTCTCTATATCACCGACTTGAGGCAGGATAAGACCACCCAGGCTGTTTCCCGTCGGAAGGGACTGAATCTGGCGCCGGCCTGGTCATCCGATGGTCAAAAGATGGTATTGACCCTCTCCAAAGACGGCAATCCCGATCTTTTCCTTATGGACCGGAAAGGGGAAATTATCGAAAAACTTACGGAACGTTCCGGTATCAACGTATCCCCCGCCTGGTCTCCCGATGAGGCCAATCTAGTATTTGTGTCCGATCGTAGCGGTAAACCACAACTCTATCTCATGGACATGCGGAACAGAAAGGTCAGAAGATTGACCTTCGAGGGCACGGAAAATGCGGAACCTAACTGGTCGCCGACCGAGAATCTCATAGTTTTTTCCAGCCTGCGCGACGGCGTCTATCAACTTTTCACCATGAACCCACTCACCGGCGAGGAACCCAAACAGCTTACCTCAGACCCCAGCCACCATGAATCTCCATGCTGGTCGCCTGATGGGAATCAGGTTATCTTCGTAAAACGTGATGGCCAAAAACAACAGCTATACGGTATAATGAAGAACGGCTCCTTTGAAAGGAAACTCTTCAACATACCGGGCAGCCAGACATTTCCTCAATGGTCAAGATAAGACTTGGCCCCACCTTTATTGATATAGTTGAGTCATGAAAAAGTTCATTCCATTGGCATTTGGTATAGCGGCGTTACCCTTTCTGGTACAATGCGCCTCGCAGAGCGACGTTGCGGATCTTCGTTATCAGATGAGGATCATCAACAAGAAACTCGAAGATATGAAAGCTACTACAGTCGACCCTCTGCAAAAGCGGCAGGCCGCGGCAACGGGTCAAATGGAGCAACTCGAAAAAGAGATCCTCGAGCTGAAAAATCAACTGGAAGAAACATCTCATCTGAACCAGAAACTCAAGGAACAGAACAAGGATCTCCAGGAAAGCATTTCCAACGTCGCCCAGGAAGAAGCCTCCAAACGCGAGGAAACTCTCCGCCGGCTTGAAGAAGTGCAACGGGAGAGGGAAGCACAGCTCGCTGAGTTGAACAATAGAATTAACGCGCAGCAGGAGAGTGTCAAAGCAATGCAGGAAGCGCGGGTCAAAGAGGCGGAACGCAAAGCCAAGGAAGCGGCTCTGAATGCCGAGCTGGCCAAGAAGAAGACCCAGACGATGAAAACCGGTGCTGCCGCAGAAGACAAGACTACTACTCATATCCAGCCGGAAAAGAAAAAGGCCAAAAAAGATGGAGCCCCTGCTTCCGCTCCGGAGGCAACCAAACCACCCCCGGTAAGCGAGACCGCAGCGCCCGTAGAGAAACCTTCTCAATCGACCCAGGAAACATCGACACCCGAGGTTGCAAGCGTCGCACCGGAAAAAACGGAAGTAAAACAGGCTGAAAGCAGTTATAAGAAGGCACAGAAGCTCTTTGAAAAGAACAACTATGCTGAAGCATTCCCACTTTTCGAGCAAGTTGCTGCCGACGCCTCTTCCGGTGAAGGAGTAGACGCCCGGTACATGATGGGCGAATGCCTCTTCAATCAGAAAGAGTATGATAAGGCGATCATGCAATATCAGAAAATTATCTCCCAACATTCCGGACATGCAAAGGCGCCTTCGGCCATGTTGAAGCAGGGGATGGCATTCGAAAAACTGGCTGACAAGGAAACAGCCAAAGTAATCTACAAGAAACTCCTGAAAAAACATGCAAGTGCCCCGGAAGCGGCAAAGGCACAGGAGAATCTTGGCAAACTCTAATCGTTGACGCCGTAGATTTTGAAAGCCCGCCTCGACCAACTGCTCATCGACCGAAAGCTGGCTCATTCGCTGACGGAAGCCCAAGCGATGATCGTTGCGGGCGAAGTGTATGTCGATAACCGAACTGCAGATAAGCCTGGGCAACTCTATCCCTCGACTGCAGTCCTCCGGCTGAGAGAGAAGTGTCCGTACGTGTCACGGGGAGGACTTAAGCTGGCCAAGGGACTCGCTTATTTTCGTATCGATGTACGAGACAGAGTTTGCCTGGATATCGGGGCTTCCACAGGTGGCTTCACTGATTGCCTTCTTCAGCACAACGCAAAAAGAGTCTATGCTGCGGATGTCGCTTATGGACAACTTGCCTGGAAAATAAGGCAGGATCCACGAGTTGTCGTGTTGGAGAGATTCAACGCCAGAAACATATCTGCAAAGGATATCCATAACGATCATCTCGACCTCGCCGTTATGGATGTTTCATTCATCTCCCTCACCGTTTTGCTGCCTCCCTTGATGAATCTCTTCTCCTCGACCGTGGCGATACTCGCGCTGATCAAGCCTCAATTCGAACTTCCGAAAGATCTGGTCGGCGATGGAGGCGTCGTAACGGAACCTTCCCTGCACAGCCGATCTATCGAAAAAATAGCAAATTTTGTCGCTCAGGCGGGACTCAGAAACCATGGCGTAATCGAATCGCCTATCCTCGGCCCCAAGGGCAATCGAGAATTCCTGATGTACATCACATCTCCAAACACCGCATGCAACGCTTCGCCATGTGAGGATGAAACCGTTTGATAATCAGGGGAACCATCATGAAAATTGCTCAACACTTCATTGTCGCGGTAGCACTCTCGCTCTATTTTCCTCCATTTTTATGGGCAGTTGCCGATAACCGATCCGCTTCATCGCTCACCCTCCTGTACTCCAGCAATGTGGCCGGCGAAACTGAACCCTGCGGGTGAAAGCAAAATCAGCTGGGCAGTCTGTCCGGAAAGGCTAAACTGGTAAAAGATCTCAGGTCGAGTGGGAAGACCGCCCCGCTCCTGCTCGATGGCGGAAATCTCCTCTTCAAAAAGGGGGATTCCGGAGACAATCCGGTCGCAATGATAACTGCTCATGGCCTTGTCCGTGCCTACAGCAGTATGTTCTATGACGCGGTTGCGGTAAGTCCCGAGGACATGCGTGCCGGGGAAGGCTTTTTCAGAACTTCCCTGGCTGCGGGTTTTCCCTGGATATCCGCAAATGTCTTCGATGAACATGAGCAGCCGGTATTTGCTCCTTCGGTTGTCATCAAGAATGAAGGATTACCCGATGTCGGGATCATCGGCCTGACCGGGAAAAGTGACACCGCTCCGTCCTGGGCTCGCATCGCCGACTGGAGGGAGATACTGCCGAAGCAGATCTCCCGGTTGGAATCAATCTCCGGCCTGCTGATCTTGCTCTCCAACCTATCGGACGCCGAACATCAGGAAATAGCAGAGAATTACCCTCAGATAGACATAATCATAGCCTCCTCGCCCACCAGATACGGCAATCAGGCTCCCTTATTTGTCGGCAACAGCCTGATCACCCAAAGCGATGGGAGAGGAAAACACCTGGGCAAGTTGGATCTGAAATGGCATCAAAATGGATCATGGCTTGCCAATTCGCCAACGGAGAGCCACAAACATCTGCAAGACAGACTTTCAGTTGCCGATTCGCAAATACAAAAGTTTCGAGAAGGGACAAATGAAACACATCCTGAGTACAAGAGAAAACTGACAGAATTGCTCAACTACAGGAAGTCCATAGAAGATCAGCTTACTTCGCTGGAATTGGTCATTGCCGAACAGGAGCCTGTCCCTGCCAATACTTTCGACTCCACATTTTTGCCCGTGAAGCCTTTGGCTTCGGGAGACGATGTGGATACGATCGTTCAGGATATCAAGAAGAGCATCGCCGCCTACCAGAAGGTTCGTCTCAAACAAGACGAGCAAATCCAGCAAAAGGCTGGCGAGGCCCTGCAGGTCTCGCAATACGCCGGATTCGACACCTGCAGAAGCTGCCATGAAAAACAGTCAGCTTTTTGGGCGTCAACGTCCCATGCCAAAGCATTTACCACCCTGGTGGAAGCCGGCCAGAATTACAATCCGGAATGTCTGCCGTGTCACGTTACCGGTGGAAGCATTTCCCCTGTCTCATCCTATAGCCAGAAAGGTCTGCTTCTTGTATTGCCCGAAAATCGGCAATCTGTCGGATGCGAAACTTGTCATGGGCCCGGCAAGCAGCATTCTCTCGATCCTGAAAAATCCGGATCCATACGAAAAAAGCCAATTGAGAAAAGCTGTGTCGCTTGCCATACTCCGGAGCATGACGATGATTTCGATTACACTATAAAAATGAATATGGCGGCATGCCCGACGGGCACGTAATCTTTCTCCTTTCATCAGGCAACAGAAAAGGGGCAATCACCGTAGCGGTGATTGCCCCTTTTTCGTTGCCGACTCCTGGCCCGGAAATTTTGGAGCAGCAAAAGAATTTAATATCTTCTGCCGCTCCTTCGTCTCTTCCGTCTCAGTGAGGTTGCTTAGCAACCGAAAGCTTTCTGCAGGTTGGGGATGGTTTGCTTTTTACGGCTCATCATCCCGGGAATCCACATGGAATTGCCTTCGAGTTTGCCGTTGAAGGCTTTCTCGATCAGGGCGGGATCATCGGAGAGAACCACCAGATCGGTACCCTCTTTCACAACGTCAGTGAGCATGAGCAGCACGGAGTGACGGCCTTCGGCCTTTACTGCTTCCATTGCCTTCATGATCTCGCCGCGAACATCGGCAACCTGATCAAGGGTGGCGAGTTCGAGCTGGCCTACGCCAACCTTGCTGCCTTTCATATCGAAATCTTTGTAGTCGCGGAACAGCAGGTCTTTGGCGGATACGCCGGCTACGGCCGATTTGGCTTTCAGCATTTCCATAAAGAGCTCATCGGTGTCGCTGACGCCGGCGACAACTTTGAGATCGTTAACGGCGGCTTTGTCGGCCTCGGTACAAGTCGGGGACTTGAAATTTACGGTGTCGCTCAGGATAGCCGCCAGCATGCCGCCGGCTACATTCTTCGGAATGGCGATGCCCGCCTCTTTGAACATTTTGTTCAAGACGGTGCCGGTGCAGCCAACAGGCTCAGCCCGAAACAGGATCGGGTTGTTGGTGGTGATGTCGCCGATTTTGTGATGATCGACAACGGCGACGAGGTTGGCGGAGGCGAGATTGGCCGGTCCCTGGGCCAAGTCGCTGAAATCTACCAGCGCGATATCTTTGCCGGCCGCATCGGTCAGCAGTTCCGGCGCGGGAAGACCAAAGCGCTTGAGAACGGTGGTCGATTCGGGGTTGAGTTTTGCTTCCTCGATCTGCATGCAGGCTTTGGCTTCCTGACCCTGAGCCGAAAGCAGGGCAGCAAGGGCGATTGCAGCGGTGACGGAATCGGTATCTGGGTTTGCATGTCCAACAACAGAAATAGCCATTAGTTTCCCTCCTAGTAAACTTTGATAAAAAACAACGTAAACTATTCTATATTTTACTTAAATGCTGTGTACGCCTACATTTTCGACACATCAAAATAGTGTTTTCGTTGATATGAGTCAAGCATTAAAACTTATTAGCCCTCTCGAAGGATCTGTTGTAATTGTGGTTTGAGGTGCGGGAGAGACAGGTCAACGCCATTCATCCGTGACAATGGCCGAAGTATGGAGTAATCTTTTTGCTATAGTCTTGTACCTTCCATGATCATTTCTCACCAATATTCTTAAGCAGCATGCCAAGACACAATACCAACGAGAGACATCGGTCGCGGGCCAAAGCCTCTTCAAGGGCTCTCTTCTACCTTTCGATTGTGATAATTTTTATTGCTGTCGTGGGATTTCTCTATTGGCGACACATTCTTCCGCAAGTCGCAGGACCTCAACAGCCCCCGGCAGATTCGCCTCCTGTAGTCGCAATTCAACCCGGATCATCCCTCCCGCCCGTTGAGTCGCCAGCTGACAGATCGCTTCCGAGTCCGATCCAAAAGGAGGATTCTTCCGTCCCGGAAACCAACAGGCAAGAAGAGTCAGCCACCAGCAGCGACAGCGCGCACGAAAACGATCGAGCAGCTGCCGATCCGCAGAGACTCGTAAATGACTTGAATGCCTTTTACGCCCACCTCGATCACCAAACGTACATGCAGGACTTCGGCCTCGAGGAGCCGAGCAAGCTGCATTTCTCCAAGCTTCTGCAAAAGCTCATCGATAACCCGCCGGTGGTCGTCCGTGAGACCGACGACATCTTGACTCTGCTCAAGAACACCGCTCATTTCTATAGAGTTTTGGATCAGGAGAATATCACGATTCTGAAGGGGATACTCGATCGGGACAGAAAATCCCTGGAGCCCATACTGAAATCTTTCTATGCCCTCACCTATCATCCTGAGTATCTGCAGAAAGAGTATTCGCTCAGTCTTCCCCTTGATGCCCTGCGCGATTACGCAGCCTTCTTTTTGAATACGATCGGCGGCAGGCTCTATCTCTTCCGCCGGGATTCGGCCTCGCGGATGACCATAAACTACTATGCCATCCTGGTCATGGACCGGGCTATCGAGGAAGGCAACAACCCGCACGGCATCGATGTGCGACCGACCATCGACTCGCTTATCGAAGAAATAGAAAATGCCGGAACGAATCTGCAGTTCAGGAACGAGTATCTCGACAGGCTTTACGACCTGAAGGAAAAATATAATTGATGTGAAAGGGTACTTTCCCGTTTATCGGGGTCAGCAAGAAGCGATGAGAGACGGAGAACAGCTATGACAAGTTGGTATGTGGCAATCGGCGGACGACAGGAAGGTCCTTATTCCACTGCAGAGATTATGACCAACCTGCAAAGTGGCGTTTACGGACAGAATACATATGTCTGGCGGCAAGGTTTCCAAAATTGGCTGGAAATTTCCCAGTGCCCGGAACTTTCTCAGCAGAGGGTTGCTCCTCCCGTCATACCTTCGCGGGCCGGGGCCGATGAAATCGATTTTCAGATTGTCGGCAGCGAGATGCAGTATGTGGAAATCGAACTCGACCCCCAGGAAAGTGCTGTCGCCGAAGCGGGGTCCATGATGTATATGTCGGACAACATCCAGATGCAAACGGTCTTCGGTGACGGCAGTGAAGCCTCCGGCGCCGGTTTTCTCGACAGGATGCTGGGGGCCGGCAAAAGGCTGATCACCGGTGAGGGGCTCTTTTCCACTATCTTCACTTATCAGGGGCAGGGCAAAGGCAAGGTGGCTTTTGCCGCGCCCTATCCGGGGAAGATTATCGCCCTCGATCTCAAGGATTATGGCGGCAAGCTCGTCTGTCAGAAAGATGCCTTCCTCTGCGCCGCCAAAGGAGTTTCCATCGGTGTGGAATTCCAGAAAAAGATCGGGGCGGCCTTGTTTGGCGGCGAAGGCTTCATCATGCAGAAACTTGAAGGTGACGGCAAGGTTTTCGTTCATGCCGGAGGCACCATCATCCAAAAGGACCTGCAGCCGGGAGAAACCCTGCGCGTCGATACGGGCTGCCTGGTCGCCATGACCCGGAACATCGGTTATGATATCGAGTTTGTCGGAGGCGTCAAATCCGCCATCTTCGGCGGTGAAGGCTTCTTTTTTGCGACAATCACCGGACCCGGTCACGCCTGGCTTCAGTCTCTGCCGTTCTCTCGGCTGGCGGGCCGGATTCATCGGGCCGCGCCGCAGAACAATTCGGGATTTTCCACTCAGGGCGAAGGGTCGGTTTTGGGGAACCTTGGCAATCTCTTTGAACGGTAGACTTTATCAAGAGGTGCCAAAAAGCATGGCTCATGCCGGGTAAGCCTAACGATTGTCATTTTCTGCAACTTGTCCTATAATAGTTCAGTCATAACCAACAAAAGGTCCACTTTCTGCAGGAGTTATGGAAACTCGGTCAAGTTTGCAACAGGTAGTCAATTTCGGCACCCTCGCAGGGACATATTCGAGATCCCGTACGGTTGAGAAGCAAAGGTCGGCGCCAGAAGATTCGTTGTCAGCAACAAGGCCGGGGAACCTGGATACGGTAAGTCTGTCGAGGCAGGCCCGGGAGCAGTATTCCCGTTCAAGGCAGTCCGGCGAACCAGGCTCTCCCGCAGATACAGCCAACTCCCAACTCAACCGGCAGGAGATCGAGCAGCTGCAAGACCTGAAACTGCGGGATAAAGAGGTCAGAAGCCACGAACAGGCCCATCTCTCCGCAGCCGGGCCCTATGCCCGCGGGGGGATGTCGTTCACCTACCAGAAAGGCCCGGATGGCGTTTCTTATGCGGTTGGCGGCGAGGTCGGCATCGACATGGGGGAGGAAGCTACTCCTGAAGCTACGCTCCAAAAGATGCAGACCATCAGGAAAGCGGCACTGGCTCCTGCGAATCCTTCCAGTACCGATCGACAAATAGCCGCTCGGGCCGCTGCCAAGGCTGCCCAGGCGAGACAGGAAATTTTGAGCGAAGCGCAGGAAGGAGTACTAAAGACCGTCGCCGGCCCCGGGAACATCGAGAATCCCGCGGCGGCACCTTCTGCCGATTCGGCGACATCGGCACCGCCCTCTTCTTCCTACGCCTCTTTCAAAAGTGCTATCGCAGCGTATAGACGTACAGCTGAATCATAGCATTTACCTATTGCTTTCTCCGGCCGAGCCCATGGAAATCGAACACTACAACAAGCAGCTTTTCGCCTTCCTCTTCTCCTCACCCACGCCGTTTCATGCTGTTGCCAACATCAGGGACTACCTCGTCCAGCAAGGATTCCATCAACTCCAGGAAACGGATCGCTGGCAACTCGAGAAAGGCCGCTCCTATCTTCTGTGCCGCGAAAGTGCGGCTATTATCGCCTTCACCCTCGGCAGCCAGGAAACCGAAGAGCAGGGCTTCAGGATGCTGGCCGCCCATACTGACAGTCCGTGCCTGCAAATCAAGCCCCGCCCGGAGATAAAGACCGGATCATTTCAGCAACTTGGGGTGGAGGTATACGGAGGCAGCCTGCTCGCCCCATGGTTCGATCGGGACCTGTCGCTTGCCGGCCGCATCTGCTGCGAGATGGCTGACGGCAGCCTGGCGATTTTGCCCATCAATTTCTTCCGTCCCATCCTGACGATTCCGAGCATCGCTATCCATCTCGACAGGGAGATCAACAAGAATGGGGGCATCAATCAGCAAAAGCATCTTCCCCCGATCATGTCCCAGTCGATCGACGAGCAACTTCCCGAATTGAAGTCCCTGCTCATGGACCAGGTCAAGCTCGAGCACCCCGACTCGCAGGTGCGCGAAATCCTGTCCTTCGATCTTTTCTGCTACGATTTCCAACAACCAGTATATACCGGCGCCAGGAAGGAATTCATCAGTTCCGCACGCCTCGACAACCTGCTCAGCTGCCATGCCGGCATGACAGCCGCGGCATCCGCCGAAAAGACCCGCAATCACCTGCTATTCTGCGCCAATCATGAAGAAATCGGCTCGACCTCGACCACCGGCGCCAACAGTTCATTGCTTGATTCCGTCCTGTCGCGCATCATACCCAACGGGGAATCGCGTCGAATAGCCATGAGAAATTCCTTTCTCATCTCCATGGACAACGCCCATGCCACCCATCCCAATTTCGTGGAAAAGAGCGATCCGGCCCATGAGATCCATTTGAATAAAGGGCCGGTCGTCAAGCTCAACGCCAGCCAGCGCTATGCCACCAACGCCATAACCTCTGCTATTTTCAAGCAGATTTGTAAAACTGCCGAAGTTACACCCCAGGAGTTCGTTATGCGCAGCGATATGCCCTGCGGCAGCACCATCGGACCCATGACATCCGCCCTGAATGGCCTGCGCACGGTCGATGTCGGAGCCGCCAGCCTTGCCATGCATTCAATCCGCGAACTCACCGGGTCCCGAGATCCATTCCTGCTGTACCGGGCCGTATCGCAATTCCTGAAGAGCGATGTTCATAGACAGATGGCGCTATAGATGAGACTTCCAAGAGTCCTGGCAGCCCATATCCTGTTGATTATCCCTCTCGTCCTCCTCATGGCCGACAAGAGTTACGGCAGTCTACACAGTTCGGTCAGCAAATACAGGGATAGTCGTGTTCATCCGCAAGATATCGAAAAGTTGAAGAAGTACGATCATCTCATTCGATACTTCGCTGGTTTTTGCTATTTCCGTCCCAAGCACAAGGTCAGTCCGGATTTTGTCCGCGCCCTCATTCTCGCCGAATCCGGGGCGAATCCGCAGGCCATTTCCGCAAAAAACGCTCTCGGCCTCGGCCAGATCCTCTTTGAGACCGGGGATCGCGCGGCCAAGGAGCTCGCCTCCTCCCTCACCTCCTTCCGCTATGTCTCAAAAGGGACACTCAGCAATCTCCGAGAGGACGACCTCTTCGATCCGGCGGTCAACATCCTGCTCACCTGCTATCTGATAGCCAAATACAATTACAAGTTCGAGGGCAGACTCGATCTGGTGGTTTCGGCCTGGAATGCCGGAGAGTACACGGAATCCCTGAGCCGCCTGAGCCATGCGCCTTTCCGGGAGACCGAGGACCTGATCGGTAAAGTGAATGCTTATTATGTGTACCTGATGAGAAATCAGATCTTTCGATAACACCCCATCATCTTCCTTTCCTTTTTGTATGTTTTTTTGGTAAGCTGAAAGTTTTTTCCGATCAGCAACCCGAGCGGAGCCTATCTTTTTGTTTGGCTCGCAAGGAAAGAAGGATTTCAATCAACGTCTAAGACAACTGAATGAATAAGGATAGAAATGAGCACCGACGATAAGAAGATCATCTACTCGATGATACGGGTCAGTAAATATTACGACAACAAACCCATTCTGAAGGATATTTCCCTCTCCTACTTTTACGGCGCCAAGATCGGCGTTCTCGGCCTCAACGGCTCCGGCAAGAGTACTCTCTTGAGGATTCTTGCCGGCATCGACAAGGAGTTCAATGGCGAAACCCATCTTGCTCCCGGGCACAGGGTAGATTACCTGGAGCAGGAACCGGAACTGGATCCCGACAAGACGGTCAAAGAAATCGTCGAGGAAGGGGTGCAGGAAACCGTAGATCTGCTGAAAGAATTCAACGAAATCAACGAGAAGTTTGCCGAGCCGATGACCGACGACGAAATGCAGGCTCTCATCGAACGGCAGGGGATCGTCCAGGAAAAGCTCGACCATCAGAACGCCTGGGATCTCGACAGCCGCCTGGAAATGGCCATGGACGCCCTGCGCTGCCCTCCATCCCAGACCAAGTGCGGCGTCCTGTCCGGGGGCGAGAAACGTCGTGTGGCGTTGTGCCGGATTCTCCTCAAGCAGCCCGACATCCTGCTGCTCGACGAGCCCACCAACCACCTCGATGCCGAATCGGTCGCCTGGCTCGAACAGCACCTCCAGTCCTACCCCGGTACAGTCATCGCCGTCACCCACGACCGGTATTTCCTCGACAATGTCGCCGGCTGGATCCTGGAACTCGACCGCGGCGTGGGGATTCCCTGGAAAGGCAATTATTCCTCCTGGCTTGAGCAGAAGGAGAAGAGACTGGCCCTGGAAGAGAAAAAGGAGACGGAACGGCAGCGCACCCTGCGGCGGGAACTCGAGTGGATCAATATGTCCCCGAAAGGGAGGAGGAGCAAGTCCAAGGCCCGTATCAGCTCCTATGAGAAACTCATCGCCCAGGAATCGGACAAGCTGGCCAAAGAGCTGGAACTGTATGTTCCCCCTGGCCCTCGGCTGGGCAAGGTGGTGATCGAGGCGGATCAGGTGACCAAGTGCTTCGGCGACCGGGTCCTGGTCGAAGACATGCAGTTCAGCCTTCCCCCTGGCGGCATTGTCGGCATCATCGGCCCCAACGGCGCCGGCAAGACCACCCTGTTCAAGATGATCCTCGGTCAGGAGGCGCCGGACAAGGGTTCCGTTCGTATCGGTGATACCGTCAAACTCGCCTACGTCGATCAAAGTCGTGACGAATTGGACCCCAACCTCTCTATCTGGGAGGCCATCTCCGACGGCCAGGACACCATCCAGCTGGGTGGCCGGGAGGTCAACAGCCGGGCCTATGTCGGCAAATTCAACTTTTCCGGCACCGAACAGCAGAAAAAGGTGGGCCTTCTGTCAGGCGGGCAACGCAACCGCGTCCATCTTGCCCGGACCCTCAAAAAGGGCGGCAACGTGCTCCTGCTCGACGAGCCGACCAACGACCTCGATGTCAACACTCTCCGGGCCTTGGAAGAAGCCTTGGAAAACTTCGGCGGGTGCGCGGTGGTGATCAGCCATGACCGCTGGTTCCTCGACAGGATCGCCACCCATATTCTGGCCTTCGAGGGCGATTCCAAAGTTGTGTGGTTCGAAGGCAATTATTCGGACTACGAAAAGGACCGGAAAGCCAGGCTTGGCAGCGCCGCCGACCAGCCCCACCGGATCAAATACCGGCAATTGACCAGAAGCTGATCGCCGCCTTCTAGTACCTTTCTTGTTTTTTGAGATTGGATTTTGCGAAGGTGTTATCCCCTCTGCTGTGGGAGGGGATACAAACCCTTGGGTTGTGGGCGTCAGCCCGCATTAGAGGAATCCCGCCCTTTCCCTCCTAGCGGGAAGGGTGGGAGGCGAAAAGATTAAAGGTTTTGCACATCCTGCAGCAGTGAGTGGAGTTCCGGAAGCTTCAGCCGCGCCATCTCAAGACTGCCGGCGCGACTGTCTTCCTCGATCCGCAGGGCGACTTCCTTTATTCCCAATATTCCCAGGCTCGCCGCCGCACCCTTGATAGAATGCGCGGCGCTGCAGACTTTGGCGAGCGCCCCTTCCTCCATACCCTGTTCTATGAGCAGGATATCAGACTGCAGAGAATCCTTGAATATTGACAGCAGTTCCTGCAGGAGCTCCTTATCTTCGGCAGCTTGCTCCATGGCAAACTCCATGTCCCATTTCAATGCATCCATATTGACTTCCTTCTTATCCGGTGCGGGATCAGTCTACATCTTCATTGTGAAGGTATCTTATCACACTAACTTCAGGCGGAGCAAATCGTTTCGCAGCAACAGCTGTCCGCGGGCGCGCCAATAGAGACGATGAGATTGCAATCATTGCGTTAGGAATGAGTACGAGCTTCCCTCGTTGTCAGTGAAGCGGTAGCGGAACGGTTGTCGTTGTCGTAATCGTAATCGAAAAGATGATGGGATTTGGTCTCGAGCAACTGCATGCCTGGCGACTGAAACCACGCAGAGGTCGTTCCTTGTGGCGACTACACGATTACGACTACGATTACGACAACGACAACGAAATGGAAATAAAACGGCGGACATTCCTGCCATTCTAAGAATCGTCTCATTCATCTTCAACCCCCAGCTCGATTTGCCCGCGGCGGACAAGGACAAGCTCGTCCCCCTCTAGAGCGACCACGGTCGAACAAAGGCCGGCCGCCGTTTCTCCGCCGTCCAGAATATAATCCAGTTTGTCCTGGAACATTGCCCTGACCTCGTGGGCCGTCTTCGCCGGCATGAGATCAGAGAGATTGGCGCTGGTGGCAGTTATGGGCCTGCCGATTCTCCGGATCAATTCACGAGCAATCGGATGGGGCGAAATCCTTACCCCGACCGTACCGGTGTATCCCGTCACCTGATCGGGAAGTTCCTTTCTCGCCGGAAAGATCAGGGTGAGCGGGCCCGGCCAGAATTTCTCCATCAACCCACGGTACCGTGGAGGAATCTCCGTCGCCACCTCCAGCAACTGTTCCGTCCGGTCGATAAGCAGGAGCAGCGGCTTGTCGGCCGGCCGCTGCTTCACCTTGAAGAGCCTGGCGACGGCTGTCTCACAAAAAGGATCGACCGCCAGGCCGTAATAGGTCTCGGTGGGGAAAGCGACGATCCCTCCTTGGCAGAGAATGGTCGCCGCTTGTTCCAAGGATTCGCCGAAGCGATCGGCATCAAAAACATCAAACATCGATCTTACTGGCTTTTTCCTCGACTTCCCTGGCCATGTCCTTGCGGAACTGGAGGAGCTTACGACTGAGTTCCTGATCCGTGAGTGCGAGAATCCTGGTGGCGAGAACACCGGCGTTTCTTGCCCCGGCCTTGCCGATCCCCATGGTCGCGACCGGGACACCCGGCGGCATCTGCACGGTGGCGAGCAGGGCGTCCATTCCTCCGAGAGGAGAGGCATCGAGCGGGACGCCAATGACCGGGAGATCTGTATGGGATGAAAGGACCCCGGCCAAATGAGCCGCCATCCCTGCTCCGGCTATAATTACCTTGAGTCCTCTCTGTTGGGCGGATTGGGCCCATTCCGTCGCTCTGGCCGGCGAGCGATGGGCCGAAGCGACTGTCATTTCGTACGCAATATCCATCGTTTTCAAGAAATCGGCGGCGGCCTGCATAATGGGCAGATCAGAATCGCTGCCCATCACGATACCGACCAGCGGCGGCGGCTTGGGCGCCGACGCCGGCTGCAGGGCCTTGGCGCCGATATCGCGCCTGAAATAGCAATCGGTCCACCGGATCTCGTCCACGGCTTTATAGGCTCTCGAGATAGCCTCCTCAAGAGTCTTGCCGACCGCCGTCACCCCGAGAACCCTCCCCCCGCCGGTAAGATACCGGCCATGCTTCTTGGTTGTCCCGGCATGGAAGATTTCGACCCCGGGACAATCCTCGGCTTTGCTCAGGCCTTTGATGGTCTTGCCGGTTTCATAACTTCCCGGATAACCTCCCGAGGCCATCACCACGCATACCGTGGGGCGCGGATCGATTTTCATGTCCACCCGGTCGAGTCTGCCATCGATGGCCGCCTCGAATATCTCGACTATATCGCTCTTCACGCGCATGAGCAGCGGCTGGGCTTCCGGGTCGCCGAAGCGGCAATTGAATTCAAGGATATTCACAGTCTCTCCGCTGATCATGAGACCGGCATAGAGAATACCTTTGTACGGACGCCCTTCCGCCTTGAGACCTTTGACGGTGGGCAGCATGACCTGTTTCATGACAAATTCGGCAATCTTGCCGGAAACCACCGGGGCCGGAGAGTAGGCTCCCATGCCGCCGGTGTTCGGCCCCTCGTCGTTTTCGTAAATCGCCTTGTGGTCCTGGGACGTGGGCAGGGGCAAGATCGTCTTGCCGTCGGTGAAGGCCAGGAAAGAGGCCTCTTCGCCGGACAGGCATTCCTCTATCACGATCTTGTCTCCGGCAGTCCCGAAAGCACGATCCGCCATGATGAGATCAACCGCCGCCTTTGCCTCTTCAATAGTCCTGGCGACGACAACCCCTTTCCCGGCTGCCAGCCCGTCTGCCTTTATGACCACGGGTGCGCCACAGGAGTCAATATACTGCTTGGCCTGATCGGAATCTTCGAAGACCTGAAAACCGGCAGTTGGGATATCATATTTCTTGAGGAATTCCTTGCAGAACACCTTGCTGCCCTCCAATTCCGCTGCCTTTCTGGTCGGGCCAAAGATGCGCAGACCATTCTCCTCGAAGAGATCGACGACGCCTGCCATGAGGGACGATTCGGGTCCTATCACCGTCAAATCGATTTTTTCCTTCTTGGCAAATTTGAGAAGCCCGCCCACATCCGTGGCGGAAATATCGACACATTCGGCCAGACGACCTATGCCGGCATTGCCCGGTGCGCAGAATACCTTATCGACCTTCTTGCTCTGACGAATTTTCCATACCAGGGCATGTTCACGTCCTCCTGAACCGACAACCAGAACTTTCATAAAGTCTCCCCTCTTGAGATTAGTACCTTAGAAATTCACTTGAATCTCGTGAAGGCACTCATCCCCCCCGTGTGAAGGGGCAGTACCATTATCAGTGATTCAAATTTGCAGGCTTTTACGTTAGGCGTTATCACCGTGTATCGATTTGATTGATCGTTGACAAACAGCCGACGAGAGATTACATGAATGAATGACCATTCATACTTTTACATGCTTTTTCGTTTAACTTTCGGTCTTTACTTTCGCCCCTTCCGTTATTTTGCATAAGGCTCGGCAAATCCAGGAGAAGGGGTTTCATACCCCCTTGCGAGGGGTAATGAAAATCCCCGGTTTTCGGGCTTAGGGCATGAAAGCAGAAAACAAACACGCAAAAATCATTATTGCGGCTACCAAAGTCTTTGCAAAAAAAGGCTTTTTCACCGCCAGAATATCCGATATCGCTAAAGAAGCCAAGGTTGCCGACGGAACTATTTACCTCTATTTCAACAACAAATACGATATTCTGCTCTCGGTATTCGAGGAAGAAGTCAAAAAAATAGTAGAAAATACCGAAAAACTCCTGAGCCTTGAGACCGACCCGCGGAAGATGCTAGAGATCTTCATTATGCAGCATCTCATGGCCATGAAAAAAAACAAGAATCTGGCGGAGGTAATTCAAATAGAACTTCGGCAGACCAACAAGGTTATAAAGGATTATCGCGACAATAAATTCAGTGAATACACAGGGATAATCTCCGATATCATTCGTCGTGGGCAGGAGTTGGGCATCTATCGATCCGATATCCAGCCAGATCTAGCCAAGCGGGCATTGTTTGGAGCCTTGGATGAAGTTTCCCGCGTCTGGAATGCTTCTCTTGAAACACATTACACGGTTGATGAAACGGCAAACCAGATTTTGTCGATGTTTCTTGCGGGAATTCAGAAGGATCCCGAAAACTGACATAATCAAGTTGGTTCTCCGCTGATTACTGAAAGCTGGAGGGACGAATGGCGATCACCTCGAACTCCCTGGTTCCTCCCGGCGTCACCGCCCTAATCTCGTCCCCCACCTCTTTTCCCAGCATGCTTCTCCCGAGCGGCGACAACACGGATATCGACCCTTTCTTGACGTCGGATTCTTCCGGCCCCAGGAGTTGATAGGTTATTTCTTCTTCGGTATCGAGATCGAGCAACTGAACGACGGTGCCGAAAACTACGGTTTTGGTGCCGACTTTGGAACAGTCGATTATTTCCGCCCTCGCCAACTTATCTTTCAACTCGAGGATTCTTCCCTCGATATGCCCCTGGCGATCCTTTGCGGCATGGTACTCGGCGTTCTCCTTCAGATCGCCGTGCTCCCGCGCCACCTCGATGGCCTTGACTACCTCGTTTCGCTCCACCCTTTCCAGACGCAACAGCTCGTCCTTGAGCTTCTGATAACCGTTTTTCGACATAGGTATTCTTGCAATCATTCTCTTCTCCTCCATAAAAAAATCCTGAGAGAACTCATGAGAATTCCCCAGGAATAAGAGCCCAACAACCGGATCTACCAACGATAGTGAAGGGAGAGGGACAATCCCTTCTCCTCGTAATCCTCACTTTTTGCAAAAGTAAAGTTGCCTTTTAATAAGAAATGGGGATTGATTTCAAGGAAAATATTAAACTTGCCGGTAAAAGAGACAACGCCGTCGGATTCCGAACCAACGGCGTTGTCTATAGAATAGTAACTGACGCCCTGTTTTTTCCCCTGTTGATATCCAAGAAAATCGTGCTGATAATGCAGAGTCAGCAAGTGCTCGGAGAAGGACTCTGGACTCCAATAAAAAATAACATCTTGGTTGTTTTCTTCCACCAGGGCCAGGTCTGCCGGATTGGCTTCTGTATTGTCAAAATACTGAAAATCGTAACGCAGAGCGAGGTGAATGTTTTCTCCATACAGGCCGTAGGACGAAAACCCGTGGAACCGGTTCTGTAGATTACCGTCGGTGTAGTTGCGATGCCGAAAGTCCCCGCCGAAGGCGATACCAACAGGTGTTTCACACGTCAGGCCAGTCTCGACTCCCTGACTCGAGATGCCCTCGGTGATGGCCATCACGGTGTCATATATGAGACTCTTCTGCCAGGCGAGGTATGCATTGAAGTATCGATCGAGCTGAGCCTTCACAGCTATCTCGTAGAGGAATCTGGTATCGCTGTCGCCGGCCAGCTTTTCCGCACCACCTCCGAACACCAATTCATAGTCCTTGGCAAACTCATAGATCGCCGACCCATACAACAAATTGCTTTCAGCCGATTCCGCTGAGTTGATGGATTCATATGTGTTGTTCGAATAGCTGAAACGAATATCCTTGTCGAGAGCGGGAGTGAGCTGGAACGAGGTGCCGATCCTCGTCTTCCTGAGATCGATAAAACCATCCCTGCCTTCTTTCTCCTCGAAACTGATATCGAAGATATTCTGCGGACTCATCTGAATGGAGCTTCGCTCCAGCGAGCTGACAAGTTCGGGCGAGGTAGCCCCCGTACTCTGAAGGGCCTCGTACACCTGCGCCTCTTTCCGATACTTCCCGGTCCTACCATAGACGGCGGCCAGATCGATCATCCCCTCGGCGGTTTTTTCTTCATCGAAGAGGCGCTTGTAGTTCTGTTCGGCTGAAGAATAATTCCGCTCGAATATCGCCTTGCGGGCGAGATATTCGCTGGAGATCAGCTTCTGCCAACTGTACAGCTCGTAATGTGAGGCGACGATACCGGCGGCCTCGCTGGTCAGGTTATTCACCAGGAATTCCGGCTCCATCAGTTCAGCGACAAGTTCCGGTTCCGATTGCAGCATGAGTATCATGGAATTCCAAAACGACTTCTCCCGGTTCAGGTAGAGGTAATCTATCTGATGTTTGGCGAACTTTTCCTGCAACAACTCAAGAACAGGGGGGGTAAGCAGTCGCTCGTAGATGCGCAGGGCCTTCTCCTGCTGTTTGCTGCCCCACAACAACCTCGCAAGGGTGAGGGTCTCCTCCGTATCCCCTGAGGCTGATGCATCGGTAATGAATATGTCCGGATTCTGCACCCTCTTCCACTTCTCGAATATCGCCAATCCCCGGTCATATCTACCTCTTTTCACCTCTATCTCAATAAGTGTTCTGGTGAAATATGGTTCTTCGGGATAGGAGTCGATCAACTTGGCCAGCACCCCCACAGCTTGCTCGAAGTTGCCCTGAACAAGATGAAACCTTACGAGGAGGAGATTTGCCGTCACCGATTCCGGACATTTTCTCAGCACCGTCTGCAAATGCCGCTCGATCAATTCGTTCTGTTCGTGGAGGAGTTCCAGGTCGACGACATCTACTATTCTTGTGAGGGAGGGATTATCCTTGACGGCGAGTCTGCTTTCCAGCTCTTTACCGATTGTCGAACGCAGTTCAAGTTTCTGTACGAGGAGGCGGCCCAGAACATACAACTCGGGATCGAAATCCTTATCGGCCGTCAGACTCTGGACGGTTTTCAAAGTTGCCTCATACTTCCCCCGATAATAATCGAGCCAGCAGAGTTCTTTTGTAAGTTCCTTGAGCTGATGGCGGCGAGGAAAGGAATGTCCATGAATTTCACTTTTATACGCATTTATAAGCTCCATTGCTTGCTCGTATTTCCCGGCGTGTCTCAGTAATTTTACCTTGCGCAAGAGCCGCCACCCCCCATCTGCGTCACCGGAAAATTCGGAATCTTGTCCGCCACTGCGCTGGACCAACGCCTGATACCAGGTTTCGGCGGCGCTGAAGTTCCTATCGGTGATGGCATTATCGAGGAGCGCGAACAAAACTTCCTTCACAGAACGTTCCTCAACCAGCATCCTTCGCAACAACTGCTCGGCGCTTCTGTTCCTTCCCTGGCGACGCAGTGCATCTGCCTGCATAAGATCCAACCGGTCAAGGAACTCCCGGTCGTTATCCGAGATAGCAGCATATTTTTCACGTGCCTCTTGGTACTGCCTGAACAGGAAGTTTTTCGAGAGTTGATCAAGATACATAAGATACAGTTCTTCGTCCGGACGCTCTCCGTCTCTACCCGCAGCTGCGTCGAAGATCCTTTTTATCCTGTCTGCCAGGCCAAGTTTTCCGGCGATTTCGAGACAGGTCTTGCGCAGCTTGACATCCACGGGATCGATGGCCAAGGCCGCCTCGAAAGAATTCAGTGCAGCCATTTCCATGCCGAGAATCTCTTCGGTTTGTCCGCGGAGCATATGATATTCTTTTGTCTTGACCTCCTTGTGGCGAACCTTTTGCAGAAAATCGAGAGACTGCCGGTACTGTTCCTGTCGATGATATTGGCAGGCAATGCGCCAGGAGAGGCTGTCATCGTCGGGAGAATCATGATGTAGGATGACCAGGACTTCCAGCAGGCTCTTTTCCCTCCCCTTCTTTTCCAGCAGATCAGCCATCTCCAGATAAATCGCCGCCCGATTGGCGGTGACCTCGGCCAGATCCTTCCAGAGCAATTCAACGCCCTCGTTTTCCACAATAGAGAGCAGTTCCTTGGCAAGGATGGCCTGAATATCGATTATCTGTTTCCTGACAGTCTCATCCCCTGGATGTTTCACTAGATATCGCTCCAGATAGCCGAGCGCTTTGTCAGGCCTCCGCAACTGATGCAGATACACGGTTCCGGCCTTCAGCAGAAACTCGTCATTGTTGTCAACATGTTCAGCCAGATAGACGATATGTGGAATAGCCTCTTGGTAATTTTCGCTTCTCAGATGAAAATCAAACAGCTTCAGACGAAATGGCAAATAATCGGGATGATTCCGCAGATACGCGGTCCACAGCACACTGCTCTTCTGCTCATATCCGGGAGCCTCGAAGGCATTCGCTGCGGCGAAAATAACCTTGTCGTCGACTTTTACGAGGGAGAGCAATCGATCGTACAGCTTTCTTGCCTTTTGGATGAACCCGAGCTGTTGAGCGGTCAGCGCCGCCTCCTGCAGCAGATCGGTTCGGTTGGGATTGCGGGCGACGAGCTGTTCGAGGAGGGGGAAAGCGGCCGTTGTTCGCCCTTGGGCCTTCAGGCTATTGGCCAGTCCTTCCAGCGCGGCATCGGCAAATTCTCCGGCGGGATCTTTTTCCAGTACCTTGCCGTAATATCTTGCCGAAAGCGGCCAGTCCTTCTCAAAATCAGCCAACTGGCCCCCCGAGAAGAGATATTCGATTCGGTCAGGATTTTTCTCCAGCAGTCCTGGCAGAATTTTCTGGACGATGGCGTAATTTTGGGTCTTCAGCAGGACCTTGCAGTATTCCCAGGCAGCCTCTTCGATATTCGGCTTCAGCTGAAAGAGTTGCGCATAGAGCGAAACGGCCTGCCCATAGGCTTCACGTCGGGCAAGATTTCGAGCCTTATCCCAGAGAGTTTTCCATTCGGGCGTCGCTGGGTCGCTCACCACCAGAATGGTGCGCTCGGGAGTAATTTCTTCCCCGGCCAGACAAGAGGAGGTGAAAACACCGGCCAGACAGAGAATTCCGAGGGTACAAACGAGGCAGCAGGCAAGAAATCCGCATTTTCTTGCAACTGTCTTCATTCCAGGGGAATTCATGCCGACCTGAGAGGATTACGTATCGAGGTGTTTTTTACACAGCACTGAGCCTTGCTGTCGACCAGTTTTTCCATCTTTGGGACGAATATCCTGGTAAGACTGTAAAAGAACCGAAAAACGGCGGTGATCAATCGGGCACGATGGCTGCAGCGGCTTACTCGCAAATGGTAACCCACTCAGCTGTAAAACTGCACAACTTTCTGCACCACATAGTCCTGCATTTCCGCAGTCAGTTCCGGATACACCGGCAGGGCAATGGTCTGCTCGGCAGCTTTTTCCGCTTCCGGGCAGGAATAATGCGCAGCCAGGACACCGAGGCATTCCTGTCTGTGCAGGGGCACCGGATAATAGATCTCACAGCCGATATCGTTGACGAGGAGGAAGTCCCGCAATTCGTTTCGCCGCTCCACCCGCAGCACGTATTGATTATAGATATGAAGGTTCTTCCCCTCACCCTCGCTGCCGATTCTTGCCCGATAAACGCTTGCCGGCGTCCGGACCAGTCCTCTCTCGAGCAGGCCGGATTCGGCAAAAAGCCGGTTGTACAGCGTTGCGTTCTCGCCCCGTTTTCTATGCCAACGATCCAGATGGGGAAGTTTTACCCGGAGAGCGGCAGCCTGAATGGGATCGAGCCGGAAATTGCCGCCGACCAATTTGTGGTAGTACTTGGGATGGGCGCCATGGTTGCGCATCAGCACCAGTTTTTCGGCAAATTCAGCATCGTTGGTGACAACCATCCCCCCGTCTCCTATCCCCCCGAGATTCTTGCTGGGAAAAAAGGAAAAGCAGCCGGCGAGGCCCATCGAGCCGGCCCGCTGAAACTGGACTTTTCCTTCGACGGTCATGGGATATTCCGCCCCGATGGCCTGGGCCGCATCTTCGATCACCGCAAGGTCGTATCTCTTTGCCAGTTCGAGGAGCCCCGCCATCTCTGCACATTGACCGTAAAGATGCACGGGAATTATCGCCTTTATCTTTTTCCCGGTATCGGCTTTCAGCAACTCCTCCGTCTTCGCCACATCGATATTGAAGCTCACGGGATCGATATCGGCAAAAACGGGAGTGGCGCCCATCCGGAGAATCACGCCCATTGTGGCGAAAAAGGAAAAGGGAGTGGTCAAGACCTTATCCCCCTGCCCTATGCCGAGACTCATCAGACAGATCAACAGGGCATCGGTGCCGCTCGTCACCCCGACCGCGTGCTTCGTGCCGCAGTAATCGGCAATCTCCCGTTCCAATCCATCTACTTCAGGTCCCTGGATGTATCGTGTTGATTTTACAACCCGGGTAACGGCGGCGACAAGGTCCTCCTGCAGGTATGACAATTGCGCCTGAAGATCCAGTAATGGTACTTTCATAAAATGTACAGAGGGTAAATGGTTGTAAGAGCGAAGTGGAGCTGCCGGTCGGGCAGGTCAATAGGGGGAGCCTTAAGAATTTGATCTTATGACAATTTTCTCTCCATCGAAATAGTCTACTATATCGGGCATTTCGGTTTCAAGATACTTTTTCATTTTTTTGAGGAGATTCACCTCGATCTGCCTGACTCGCTCGCGAGAGATCTCGAAACGATCGGCGATATTCTGCAGGGTCAGCGGCTCATCGGTCAGCAACCGTTGCTCGAGGATCATCTTTTCCTTATCGTTGAGCTTGTCCTTCAGGATATCGAGGAGCTCGTTGAGCTTCACCTTGATTTCCTTGCCGGCAACCGTTGACTCTATGCCCGGTCCTTCGCTCGGCAGGAAATTCTTCTGTTCGTCCTCGGAATCCGATCGCACCGGACTTTCCAGGGAAACGTCCCAGTTGTCCATGCGCTGGCCCATCTCGATGACTTCTCTTTCCTTGACATTGAGACGCTCGGCCAGGAGCTTCGGCTCCGCCTGGAATCCCTGCCCCTCGAGCAGTTTCCGTTCCTTGTTCAGGCTGAAAAACAATTTCCGCTGGGCCTGGGTCGTGCCAATCTTGACCAACCGCCAGTTATCCATGATGAATTTCAGCACATAGGCCCTGATCCAGTAGGCGGCATAGTAGGAAAACTTGACGCCCCGATAGGGGTCAAATTTCTTGGTTGCCTGCACCAGACCGACATTTCCTTCCTGGATGAGATCCATGAAATTCTGCATCCAGTATTTCTGGAAATCCATGGCAACTTTGACCACCAATCGGAGGTTGGAACTTACCAGTCGATAGGCGGCATCCTGATCGCCATGCTCTCGAAACCGGATAGCCAGCTCATCCGTCTCTTCCCTGGTGAGCAACTCATACTGACTTATCTCCTGCAAATAGCGGTGCAGAGCGGGATTGCTCAGGGCAGGCAGATTTTCATCATCCTCAACGGAAACGAGAGGATTCTCATAGGAACTTTCGAAGCCCTCGAGATCCGTATCGATTTCCGAATCATCCAATGGCTCGAGATCTATATCAGAATCGCTTGGGTTATTTTTGCTCATGTACATCTTTCTCCGGGAAATATGCCAGAAAATTGGGAAAGATTTCTATTTTACTCTACCAACAGTAAAGTGCAAACATTTTGTAGTTGAACGGAGCGCAAGCCCGTAGATGAGGTGTCACTCATTATTGTATCACAATCCGTACCATCTTGTATCACAATCCGTACCATCGAGAAAAATATATTTCCATCGCTATCGATATGTGCTAAATATTGAAAGAATTTGCCCTCGAATCGTCTATCCGAATCTGCTTTTCCGTTTTTTCTCACCTTGCACCAACTCATGATAAATATACGAAATTTCAGCATTATCGCCCATATCGACCATGGCAAATCCACTCTTGCCGATCGCATGATCCAGTATTGCAATCTGATCAGTGACAGGGAGTTCAAGGACCAGTTGCTCGATTCCATGGAGATTGAGAGAGAACGGGGGATTACCATCAAGAGCCAGACCGTCTGCCTGCCGTACACCGCCAAGGACGGCCGGACCTATTCGCTCAATCTGGTCGATACGCCCGGCCATGTTGATTTCAGCTATGAAGTCTCCCGCGCCTTGAGCTCATGCGAAGGAGCCTTACTTCTCATTGATGCCGCCCAGGGCGTCGAGGCCCAGACGCTTGCCAACCTCTATCTGGCCATGGAGAACGATCTCGAGATCATCCCCGTGGTCAATAAAATCGATCTTCCATCCGCCGAACCGGAGCGGGTTGCCTTACAGATAGAGGAGGATCTGGGTCTCGACAGTTCGCTGATCCAGTTCTGCTCCGCGAAATTCGGCACCGGCGTCCCCGAACTCTTTGAAGCCATTGTACAGCACCTGCCGGCGCCCGAGGGCGATCCCAAGGCGCCTCTGCAGGCTCTCATCTTCGACGCCAACTACGATTCGTTCCGGGGAACCATCATTTCCGTGAGGATCGTCAACGGCACGGTGAAACAGGGCGATGTCATCCGCTTCATGTCCAACGGCAAGGAATACAAGGTGGAGGAGGTAGGTGTCTTCCGGCTGCACAGGGAACCGCAGAAGCAGCTGTCGGCCGGCCAGGTCGGCTACATCCTCGCCGGCATCAAGACGGTCCAGGATACCCGGCCAGGCGACACCATAACCCTGCGCGACGCCCCGGCGAAGACACCTCTCCCCGGCTTCAAGGAAATGCAGCAGGTTGTATTTTCGTCTATTTATCCCGTCAGCACCGACGACTATGAGGACCTGGCTGCGGCGCTGGAAAAGCTGCAACTCAACGATGCCGCCCTCATTTTCGAAAAAGACTCCTCCGTTGCCCTCGGTTTCGGCTTCCGTTGCGGTTTTCTCGGCCTGCTCCATCTGGAGGTCATCCAGGAACGTCTCGAGCGGGAATTCGACATCCCCCTCGTCCTCACGGTTCCCTCAGTCCAATACATCTTCCACATGTCGGACGGCACGGTAAACCATGTCGACAATCCCGCCCATTATCCCAATCCCGCGCATATCGTCAACATCGAGGAGCCTTTCATCAAGGCCACGATTCTCATGCCGGAGAAATACATGGGCGCCGTTATGACCCTCTGCCTTGAACGCCGGGGAGAAAACACCAGCTTCCACTACCCCGCGCCCGGCAGGATCGAGCTGCAGTGCGAGCTGCCCCTGGCGGAGGTCATCTATGATTTCTACGACAAGCTGAAGTCGATCACCCAAGGTTACGGCTCCTTCGACTACGAGATGCTCGATTACCGGAAGAGCGATCTGGTGAAGCTCGACATCCTGGTGAACGGGGAGAATGTCGATGCCCTCTCCCAGCTCGTGCACCGCAACAACGCCCGGGCCAGAGGCCTCCACGCCTGCGAGATGCTGAAAGAAGAGATTCCCCGCCAGATGTTCAAGATAGCCATTCAGGCCGCCATCGGCGGGACCATCATCGCCAGGACCACCGTTTCCGCCCTGAGAAAGGATGTCACCGCCAAATGCTACGGCGGCGATATCACCAGAAAGAGAAAACTCCTGGAAAAACAGAAGGCTGGCAAGAAGAGGATGAAGACCGTTGGCAACGTCGACATCCCGCAGACCGCCTTTCTCGCCGTCTTGAAATCGGAGCAGAAATAGCGACTGCCGCCGAATCTGCAACATCTCTTCTGCATTGAAGGCTGCTGGGGGAATTCCCGTCAGCCAGGCTCGTCGGCCCTCTCGCCGGCAGGTTCGCAGGACTGCCGGCAAAAGCTCTGTATCGCCAGCCCCCCCAAGACCAGGAACAAGCCGATGATGGTCGAGCCATGAATCTTTTCGCCGACCAGGAAGTGAATGAGAAACAGCGAGACGAAGGGGGCGATAAATATGAGATTGGCGATTTTTGCGGCATTGTCGGTCAGCTTCAGCGCCATCAGCCAAAGCACGAAGGAGACCCCCATTTCGAAAACCCCGATGTACGCCGCACCGGCCAGGCCGGCCGCAGCAGGCGGCCTGATCCCTTCCGTCCACCACACATAGCCGGCGATCCACGGCAGGGCACAGATGAAATTGAGGAACAAGCCGACCACCGGATCGCGTTTATCCCTGGTGTTCAAGATCCAGTAGAGCGCCCAGATTACCGTCGACAGCAGCGCCAGGCCGATGCCAAGGGGATTTTCGAAGTGGAGCCCCACAATATTTCCGCGGGTGGCGATAACCAGAACGCCGCTGTAACTCACCCCTATCGCCAACCACTGCAGGCCTGCCACCCGCTGACCCAGCAGGGGGATCGACAGGAGCGACAAGGTTATCGCCCAGGTATAGTTGATGATCTGGGCCTGTTGGGCGGGCAGGAGATCATATGCCCTAAAGAGAATGAGATAATACAAAAACGGGTTGAGCAGACCGAACTGCAGCGATGTAAGCCATTGCTTGCGGGTCAACCGACCGAGACTCGCGATCTTTTTCTGGCCGACAACCACCATGAACAACACCACGCAGGAAACCGCCGCCGAATAGAGCAGGAGCTCCGCCGGGCTGAAGTGGCGCAGGGTGAGTTTGCTGGCGCTGGCGATCGTCGACCACAGGCCGACTGTTATCAGGGCGCAAACATATGCTTTCGTTTGGCGTTTCATTTATAAATACGAATTCGGATTAACATCTCGTTCTTCAAGTCTTCACTCTTCCGCATACTTCAGTGCTCCGCTCCCGCTAAATTCACCAATATCACGTCATTACAACAAGTTCGACGTTTCAGTTCAAAAGTTATTACTTAAGATCCGGAATGACTTATGATATGATGGATTTGCGCCGGTAATGCAAGAACAAGCCTTTCTTTTCAGGAGAATTTATGAACGAGCAGCAAACGGCTGGGGGATTCGACAAGAAAAAAATCCTCGAACCTACCTTTCACTTCGCCACCAGTTATATGAAAATCGGTGAAGATGACAGCGCCGACAAGGTGCCGGTGACCGAATTTGTCAAAGGAGGTCAGCTTCTTGCCAATTTCCCCAACTTTCACAGGATGGCCGCCAAAGGCTATACGAAGGCGCCTCTCGAGGCCGGCGACCACGCACAATTCTTAGAAGAAATCGACGGGATCGTGGCAGAGGTCCCAGGTTACCCCAAGATGCAGAAGATCCGGCGCAAGGACGTGCCCGAGATGATCACCGTCGTCTCGATTGAACCCCTGTTGAAAATCTCGCCCGACAACATGCGTGCCAGCATCGCCATCCACCCGCCAATCGAGGCCGGCCGGACGCTGCAGCAGGAAGACCTTCATGCGCTGCTTGCCGGACAAGGCATAGTCTTCGGCCTGGATGACGACGCCATTGAGGAAGCCAAGGCCTTCATCCAATCGGGGGAAAAGGAGTTCAAGCACATCACCATCGCGCGCGGGCAACAGGTTGGTATGAGCACGGATGCCTATCTCCGCTATGACATGGAAATCGGGCCTATCGCCGGCAAGTTGCTGGAAGACGGTTCCATCGATTTTCGGGAGAGGCGGATAATGGTGGGGGTGAAAGCCGGACAGTGCATCGCCACGAAATTTCCGCCGGTTCAAGGAGCGCCGGGAATAAATATCTACGGCCAGGAGACCCCCGCCCCCGCCGGCAAGGATCTTAAGATGGAACTGTTGAACGATGTCAGATTCCACCGGGATACCCAGCAGGTGATAGCCTCCAAGGACGGCGTACTCTCCATCGTCAATGACAGGGTCATCAAAGTCTGCGCCCACCAGACCATCCGGGGAGACGTCGACTACCAAACCGGCAACGTTGAGAGTATGAACTGCGTCACCGTCAACGGCAGCATCCAACCGGGGTTCAAGATTACCGCCGTCGGGGATGTTGTGGTTTCCGGCGAAGTCATGTCGGCCAAGATAATTTCGCAGGGAAACATTGTCGTCAAAGGCGGCATCACCGGCAAGAACAGTTACCTGGAGGCCGCAGGGGATGCCGACATCAATTTCATCGAACAAGGCACCTTGAAATGCGGGGGTATCGTCGTAGTCAGGAAACAATCCTACTATAGTGACATAACCACGACCGGCGATATCTGCTGTCACCAAACGAGCAAGATCATGGGCGGCAGGCTCATCGCCGAGGGCGATGTCACCCTGGGCGACGTCGGCTCGGAAAACGCCCAGCCCGCTTTTATTGCCGCCGGGGTCATTGCCGACCGAATCGCCCATTTCGAGAGCCTGAAAACCAAGGTGATCGAACAGCAGGATGCCATCATCAAGTGGCTGCAGATGTACCACGGCAGTTCCAACTCCAAGAAGGTGCGGAATATGGAGAAGGAACTGGCCGAGACCAAGCTCCTCCTGCTGCGGGTGAACATGATACCCGGAACGGAAATATACTCACGGGCGGGCGGCCCGGACAACGAACCCCCGTCGCCGGGGCAGATCCAGACGGGAGCAATACGTGTCGAAAAAATCAAGATTGAGGTGAAAGGGATAATCTACGCATCGACGAAGATCCAGATAGGCAACAGCTCGATGATCCTGGACAAAACGGTTTCCAACAGAACGTTCAAGCTTCACCCGAACGGCAAACGGATTATCGTGATCGCCAACAAGCGCTGAGCCCCCGAAAGATATTTCAGCAGCCAAGAAGCGACGAAATCGTTTGGTTTTATCGACGAAATTTCGCGGCAAGCCGCCTGAATATCCGCAGGCGGTGGCCGTACTGGGCGAGTACCCGGTACACGGGATACCCCAGATAGTGCAGAAACGCCAGCACAACGAGGCACCGTCCTCCCGGGCCACCGCGGAAATTGCCCATAGGGACGATCTTGCTTATTATGGCGGTCTTGATCAGACGCGACAACTCGATCCCTTCCAGGTCGTACCGGTCATTGTGAACCGTGCTCATTCGTTGAGCCTCCCCCTCAGGTGAGTGAAGAAATACCGCATCCGCAACAGGGGGTTGAATCTCAACTGCATCTGCGACTGTTCCCAGAGTGGTGTCATAGCTTTGACTGAATTCGTCTTGGGTTTTTTGCTGCCGTGAAAATCGTCCAGATGGTGCCTGTTCCTGATGTTGGCCACCTCTGCCGCCCGCGGAAAAGCCAGCTTGCTCACCAGCAGATAGTTGATCCATGGTTTCCAGTCGTCAAAGGAATAGCCGAGCAGAGCGGCCGCTGCCCCAAAGCGTGGGGCGGAATCGATGATACCCTGCTGGAGCGGCGCAAAATACGCGTCCTGGGAAAGCTCCGCCCTGCCGATATCATCGTCGGTTTTTCTGAATTCGAGTTTGTAGCCGTCGCCTTCCAGCCTGTAGCCGTTCAGGGTCGGATGCGGCGCCCGGCAGGCCTCTTCAAAGACATCCTGGGCGTAAAACAAGGTGCTCGCCGCCAGGTCGAAGCGGTTGCGGTCATACATGATGCCCGAGATCATATTCTTCTCGTTTTCCGGATAGGGAATGCCCCGCGTGGCGCCGAAAAGGAAACCATGACAGCGGGGGCAGTCCGGCCGGTGGGCGATCGCTTCGAACAGAAACCGCTGAATGGTCCCCAGCCAGCCGATATCGACGATGGCGACATTTTTATGGGCAAAGAGGCCCATCTCCTCGAAGTAACGCTGCATGGCCAGGTTGGCATCCAGGGTCTGCCGCCTCACCTCAGCCTGAAAGTCGTCGTCCTCGATGAGGAGTTCGAACTTCTTTCTGTTCTCCTGATCGTATCCATCATGGACAGGGCTCAGACAGGTATCGACGGCCAGGCCATGGGCGGCGAGATGATCGGTGAATCCCTCGGCGTCGAGGCTGAAGATCCGGCAGACATCGCGGAAATCGCGATTGCCCGACGGCAGGAAGGCGATATCGGCGTTGGTTCTGGTCAAGCCCTGGTAGGCACAGGAGGCGCCGGCCAGAGCCATCCTGCTGACGTAGAGATACTCCGTCTCCGGCAGGATGTTCTCGGGAAAGAGCAGCGGCACGGCTTTTTCCCAATACCTTTTGAAGGTCCATCCCTCGCGGGAGAGAAAGAAGACCTTGGTGATGTCGTGCTTGCGGCAGAGTTCTGCAATCCGCTGCACAAAGATGCCGATGAGCGGGCCGAGGAAATTATAGCCTTCGGTGTAGAGCCGCGACCCGGGCGAATTCTCCCCCTCCAGCGGTGCCATCAGCTGCTGCAGCATCCTGCCCCGCCAGAACGGCTTGCCGTCGCTGTAATTGTAGTATCTCTTGGTGATGGACTTGCGCTGGTCCTCGCCCGGATCGTGGATGATCATCGCCTCGAGCCCCGCCTCTCCTGCACGCAGCCCGTCGGAGTAGGGATTGTCGCCGATGTGCAGCCAGTTTTCCGGTTTGACCGCATACTTCTCGACGATCATCGGATAGGCAAGGCCGGAGGCCTTGGCCAGGAAGGTATCCGCCGAGGAGACGACCACCTCCACCAGATCGAGAAGGCCGGCATGAGCCACAAGTTTTTCCAGGTGCGAGGCTGGGAGGTACATATCGGAGATGACGAAGATCCTCTTGCCCTCGGCGGCAAGCTCCCTGAGCCAGGTCACCAGTTTTTGGCGCGGCACCAGCATGGAATTCTCCAGGGCCAGTTCGTATTCGGTCACTTTGTCGAGCAGTGATTCCTCGTAGCGGCCTTGAAAAATCGTCTCCAGCACTTCCCGCATAAAGAGGGGGTAACAGGCTTCATGGTCGGCAAATTTCCTGCCCGTCGTTGCCCGATGGCCCTGTTCGATGGAGTCTCTCGTACTCTGAACCTTCCGCCAACCCAATTTGATGCCCTTTGCCGCGGCAAGCCCGGCGATATAGCGGGCCACCGGCAGTTTTACCAGATCCGGATCGTGAATCCGCCGGACCAGCAGGGTATCGAAGAGGTCGAAGGAGACGGTTTGCTTGTCGCGCGCTCTTTTCCTGCCCGCCGCGATAAGGCTGTCCAGGGAATAGTAAGTGGTGAAGTTCATAGATACTCTGCAACGCTCAGCACGCCCTGCCCAGGGGATTTTTCTTCTTCAACCAGATTTTCAGGCACTGCATCAGGTTTTGCAGGGCTGGCCGTACTCCTTGCGGCCCCCGCCCCGTTGCGGGCGAAAGAGCCAGGCGCACCTCATGTAGTTCGCAGCCGAGCTCGATCAGGCGTTCCGCCCCGGCGGTGACATCTTCCCGCAATTCCGTGGGGATCCTGGCCGCCATGTATTTGGTGATGAGAGCCTGATCCTGCTCCCGGCCGACGACGGCGGCCTCGCCCAGAGTATTGCCGGAATGAATCCTGTAGTATAGCAGTTTTTCCCCATCGAGGTAATGCACCCTCCCCGGAAATGCGAGCATCATTCGGAAAATAAAGTCGTAATCATGGAGATATCGCAGGGAGCAGAAATTGCCTACAGTCCGCGCGGCTTTGGCGGTCATAAAGAGATTCGAGGTGGTCACCATGAAGTTGCCCTTGAGAAAGGCCCGATAGATATCGCCACAGGCAGAATAGTAATTCCGGTTCTTTTGGTGCCAGACATTCCAGCCGAAGTCCGGGTCGGTGAAGATTATACCGGTATCCGAAATGGGGACAACATCGGAAAAGACGCATTCAGCCTCATGCTTCCGGCAATAATCGAGCAGCTTCGCCAGACGGTCGAGGGTATAGACATCATCCGAGTTGAGAATTGCCACATATTCGCCCCTGGCCATGGACAGGCCGCGGTTGATGGTGTTATAGGCGTCCTGGTTCTCCTGAAAGTGGTAGCTCAGTCGAGGGTCGGTATAGGCCTTGACGATACTCCCGGTATTGTCGGTGGAACCGTCATCGACGACGATCAGCTCGAGGTCGGAGACCGTCTGGTTCAGAACGCTGTCGACGGCCGCCCCGATAAACTTCTCATGATTGTATGCAGGAATTATAACTGAGATCAGCGGCTGGTTTGTCCCCGTCGGCATTGCTCTCTCCGCCATTATCTGGTTGTGCTCGATTATTTTTTGCAACTTCCCGAGGCCGGCCGAAAACGGAAGGCTGAAAATGGAAGGTCATTTTCTAAAAAAAAACGGCATCCGCGTCAAGCAATAGTTCGATCCGATCCCATCTCGCCAAAAGACCGGGCCAAATCTTCACTCTCGCCCGTTCATTCCCTTGCCATCAGCCCCTTTCGGTCAAGAAGGTAGATATTTCGTCCCTCCACCCGGATAAGCCCCTCTTCACTCATCCTGGCGAAAATTCTCGACAGGGTCTCCGGGATGGTGCCAAGAAGGCTCGCCAGCTGTCCCTTGGAGATATCGAGCTGGATCTCATCCTTCCCGCCCTGTTCCTGGCTCAAGTAGAGCAGATAATTGGCGAGACGGGCAGGAACCTCCTTGAGGGAGAGGTTTTCGATCTGGCTGGCGAAGCGGCGCAGTCGCATGGACAGCACGGCGAGCATGTTCAGGGCGATGGAGGGGTTAGCCTCCACCAGTTTGACAAACCGGTCCCTCGGAAAAAAGATGGTCGTGGTCTTAACCAGCGCCTCGGCGGTGGCGGGAAAAGGCTGGCCATGGAACACAGGCACCTCGCCGAAGGGTTCACCTTCGCCGAAGATATGGAGGATGTGTTCCTTTCCCATGGGCGACACCTTGAAGATCTTTACCTTGCCTTCCCCGACCATGTAAAAGCCAATGCCCTTGTCCCCCTCGAAAAAGATCGTCTCCCCGCGCTGGTAGGTCTTTTCGATCGCCAGATTGTTGATATCCTCGAGCTGCTGCGGTGGCAGCCCTTCAAAGAGCACGCTCGAGGCGATGATCTGTTTCTTATTCATGGTTCTTTTGTGAAGAGATGAGTATTTTGGTTTTATATTTCCCCAACTCCCGGCAAAGGGAAATTTCTTCGACATCTTTTGCTTTTTATTCACAGCCGGCGGAATGCGCAATAGCCAATCTCGACCATTCTCTTTATGCCGGGAGCATCCCGATCCCTTCATCAATCGATGTACAGCAAGCGAAAGATAATTCATATCGACATGGATGCATTTTTTGCTTCCATCGAGCAAAAGGACACTGCGGCGTTGCAAGGCAAGCCGGTCATCGTCGGCGGCAGCCCGCAGAGCCGGGGAGTTGTGGCGGCATGCTCCTACGAAGCCCGCCGCTTCGGCATCCATTCGGCCATGCCCTGCGCCAGGGCGGCCCGGCTGTGTCCCCACGCCGTCTTTGTCCGGCCGCGAATGGGCAGGTATAAGGAAATTTCCTTGAAGATCATGGAAATTTTCCACCAGTACACCTCACTTGTTGAACCCCTCTCCCTGGACGAGGCTTATCTCGATGTGACCGACAACAACTACGGCAATCCTTCGGCCACACGCATCGCCGAAGAAATTCGCAGCCAGATCTTTCGGGAGCTGCAGTTGACCGCCTCGGCCGGCATCTCCTTCAATAAATTTCTGGCCAAGATTGCCTCGGATGTCAACAAGCCGAACGGCATCACCACGATTCCGCCCGACAAAGCCCTCGAATTTCTTGCATCGCTGCCCGTCCGCAAATTTCACGGGGTGGGCAGTGCGACCGAACGGAAGATGCACCAGCTGGGGATCACCACCGGCCACGAGCTGCGCCAGTGGCCTGAAGATCAGCTGATCCGGCATTTCGGCAAATTCGGTACATTTTTCCACGACATCGTGAGAGGCATCGACAACCGTCCGGTCGAGCCTCAGCGGACCCGCAAATCCATCGGCTGCGAGACCACCCTTGCCACCGACACCGACGATATCGGCACGATCCACAGAATCCTGGCCGACCTGGCAGAGGAATTGGAATATTCCCTGCAAAAAAGGGGGATAGGCGGCTACAACCTCACCTTGAAAGTCCGCTACCTCGATTTTATCACCATTACCAGGTCGATAACCGTCAAGACCCCGCTCTTCGATTCGCGGGACATCCTTGCTCTGCTCCCTGCCCTGCTCTCCGCCACCGCGGCGGGCACCCGAAAGATCCGACTCCTCGGACTCTCCTTGTCGAAGCTGGTCGATCAGAAGAGCCTGCCCAGGCAGCTGAAACTGCCTTTCCCAACGGCCATATGCTTCCCTTCTGTTGAAGAGTATGACTAAAAGGGGTATTTTGAGTCCAAACGAATCCACATTTCACTTTGGAGTACCAAAACGCACAACGAAATGAAAGACCTGTTCCTGGCCATCATCAATATCTTCAAATATACGGGCAAGGTTTTTGCAATATTCAGGAACCTGTTATTCAATCTGCTCCTGCTGGCGATTCTCGCGGGCATAGCCATAGCACTCATTCCGGCAAAAAAGTTCGTTCCGCCCAATTCCGTACTTCGGCTCGATATTTCAGGCAAGATCGTCGAGGAAAGGAGGATTGTTGGCATAATGGAAAAATTACTCAGTGATTCCAACGATCCTGATGCCCCCGAGCCTGAAACCGCTTTGCAGGACATTCTGGATGTTATCGCCGCCGCCGCGGAAGACGATCGCATCGCCGTGCTGCTCCTCAATTTGAAACATTTGGACAATGCCGGATTGAACCAATTGCAGGCTATCGGCCAGGCCCTCCTCGATTTCAGGAAATCCGGCAAGCAGGTGGTCGCAGCCGAAGATTATTATACCCAGGCCCAATACTATCTGGCTGCCCATGCCGGCAAGGTCATCGTCAATCCGATGGGCGGGGTGGACATCCACGGTCTTGGCGTATACAGGCTGTATTTCCGGGAAGCTCTCGAGAAGCTCTCGATCAATTACCATATCTTCAAGGTAGGTGCCTATAAATCCGCACTGGAACCTTTCACCCGTGACAACATGTCTCCCGAGGATCGCGAGCAGAATCAGAGATGGCTCTCGGCACTTTGGCAGGTCTACACGGAGAATGTCATAACCCAGCGGAAACTCTCACGGGAAACGCTGGAAAACTACACGAATAATATCGAGGCCGCCCTTGCCGAAACGAACGGCAACACCGCCGAACTGGCCCGCAAGACCGGACTGGTCGATGATATCTGGACCCGGCAGCAGACCGTCTCCTACCTCACCAGCCTGGCCAAAACCACCGAGGAAAAGATGCAGATTATTTCCTCCCTCGACTATTACGGCTCCGTCCAGCCTTCGTTCGGGAAGACTGCCTCCGAAAACGGAAAAATAGGCCTCATCATCGCCGAGGGCACCATCCTGCCGGGTCATCAGCCGCCGGGCTTGATCGGCGGGGACTCTCTCGCCAAGCTTCTGAAAGAGGCGAAAGAGGAAGATACGATAAAAGCCCTGGTGTTGCGGATCGACTCCGGAGGCGGATCGGCTTTTGCCTCCGAAGTCATTCGCCAGGAGATACTCGAGCTGAAGAAAAAGGGAAAACCGGTGGTCGTCTCCATGGGCTCACTCGCCGCCTCGGGCGGTTACTGGATCGCTGCCGACGCCGATGAGATCTGGGCTTCCGAAGCAACCATCACCGGATCAATCGGCATCTTTGGCGCCATCCCCACCTTCGAGGGCACCCTTTCCTCCCTCGGCATCTACTCCGACGGTACGGGAACGACACCCTTGTCCTCCGGCCTCGACCTCACCCAGCCTTTGCCGGAACAGCTGAAGGGCGCGATCCAGCAGGCGATCGACTATAATTACGATCAGTTTCTAGAGATAGTCGCTTCCGGCCGGAAAATGGAGAAATCGCGGATCGCGGAATTGGCTGAAGGCAAGGTTTATGACGGGGAAACGGCCCAAACACTGGGTCTCGTCGATAAGCTCGGTTCACTGGAAGAAGCTATCGAGGCGGCAGCCAGACTCGCCGGCATCCAGGAATACGAGACGGAATATATCAATCAGCCCGCTTCCTTGAAAACGCAGTTCCTGCAGTTCTTTACGGAAGCCATGCCTTCGCCGCAGACGGCGACGGCAAAGTATCCGACACTCGATCGCTTTATGGAGTTGCTCAAATCAAGATTGGGTAACTATCTGCTGCTTGACGATCCACAGGGGGTTTACGCCCATTGCCCGATTATGCCGAAGCTATAGCTTTCAGCAACTTCACCGGAAAGTTGAGAGACGCTTGCCCACAAAGTTTCCGAGGAAAATCCGAAGAGCTGCTGCCTCTAAAACTCAAAAAGGTTCTCTTTCAGTGGATTTTTAGGATGCCTTCATGGTCAGCTCGAACCACTCCCAAGGTGCATCGATGACCTTGAAACCCATCTCGGTTCGATCCGATCCGCTCTCCTTCTTTCGCCAGCAGGGTTTGGCCAGCAGACGGTAATGTTTCCCTCCGCCTGAAAGAACGACCGTGTAGGTATGCTTCTCGGCCCTGAACAACTCCGGTACGCTTGTCATCTTGAAACCTCCGGTCGAGATGTCCTCGATCATTGCCCCCACGACGATATTGCCGTCGGCGATATCCCCGACAAATCCCGCTACCGGCATCCTCCGGTATCTCCGATCCATGTGCCCGAACCGGATACCGTTTGCACTGCTGCTCTCCCTTGCCGAAAGATTCATGATCACCTCGTGCATAAAAAAGTAATCGTTCACCAACCGAAATCGCTATCGCTACCTCGCCATCACGTTGCTCCCTTCCCATGACTGGCGAAATAAAGCAAGTAATTTTGGATTCTTCATCGATTTCGCCCCAGTGTCCTGTCAAGCATCATCTGATTATCCTATCCCTCCTTACCTTCTCTTCCGTCCCGGCCATTGCTCCGTTCTTTTCCTGCCGAGGATCGGCCTCGTTCGGCGACACTCTGGCGACTGCCGCCGATGCATTCTGCAGATACTGCCGCGCCAGCTGGTTGATTTCGCCGGGCGTGATTGAGGAAAAATCGCTGATAATGGTCTTCGGCCATTCGAGCTGTTCGGGATATCTGCTCGACAGGCCAAGCACCGAGGTCAGCCAGTACTGGTTTGTCTCCACCCCGTCCAGCAAAGCCGTTACCACCGGTTTTCTAATACGGACCAACTCTTGTTCCGCCACCCCTTCCTTGAGCAGGAGATCGCTCATTTTCATGACCTCTCCTATTATTTTCTCCTCCATTCCCGGTTCGACCACCATCTGTGCAATAATGTATCCATACTCCCGGTATGTGCGGCTGCTGAAGCTGGAAACCTGCGGGGAATAGGTCGCTCCAAGAGATTCCCTGATCGATTTTCTCAATCTGTCTTCCAGGATCTCGGCCAGGAGCTGCAATCTGCGGATCCGGGATATCTCCCAGCTGTCACTGGCGGGCCAGGCAACTACTATCAGCGACTTTTCAATCGAGGTGTCGACCTTCACCTCGAGAGTTCGGCCCTCGGGAAAACCGATGGATGGCGTCTCCGGGTTTTTCGGCTCTTGCAGCTCTACTCCCCCGAAATACCGGCCAAGCGTCTGCACCACCTCTTCCCTGTCGAAATCGCCGACCACGGATATTTCCAAATCTTTCGGCCGGGAGAAGGATTTCGCAAATTCCTTCAACGGCGCAAATTCGATTCCGGTAACGTCCTCCAGGGGAGGCAGACCGAAATGCGGGCTGTGATCGGCCAGGAAAGGCTTGACCTCCAGCGCCATTGCCCCGTCTATTTCATGACCGGCCTTCTGGTAGAGCCGCAGGACCCTTTCTCTCACGTTGCCGAACTGATTCTCCCGGAAGCCCTGATCGTAGAGCAGGGTGTACAGCACCTGAATGAACAGCTCAAAATCCTTGAAGAGCGCGTTGCCGGTCCAGGTAAAAGACGATTCGCCAATCCGGAACTGCCATTCCACCGAACTGCCGGCAACGAGGGCATCCAATTCCGATTTCGTCAGCCTCCCGGTGCCGGAACTGTTGACGATATCTTCCGCCAGCAGGGCCATACCCGGATGCGGCTCACTCTGGTCGCCGTTGCCGAAGTGCGCGACAACTTGAACCCTGTTTTCCTGGAAATCTGTCTTCTTGAGATTGACGATGAGGCCCTTTGGAAAAAACAGCCTTTCCACGCCGATATCGGTGAAAAGCAGTCTCTCCGGTTCTTGTCGGGGAGCTTCAGGCGGTGTGAGATACGGAAACTCCTGCGTTCCCCCAAGTGACAATTCGGCAACCACCTTCTCCTGACTTTGCCGATATACCTCGCCTACGATTTTTTCACCGTTGGGCAGCCGGGTATCCCCGACCACCGACACTAACCTGGCCTCATGGCGCCATACCTTCTGAAACTCCTTGTTAACCTCTTCACGTTGAATCATATCGACGATCGGTCCGTACAGTGCCATCTCCTGCTCGGGAGATTGGTAGACACGGTTGCTGTTGAGATTCTTTATGATATTTCTGGCAATGACCCTCGAATCCTCGGTGTGGGCGTTAAGGACCCGCGCCTCCAGGTCGGCATGGATCTCTTTCTTGGCGCGGTCGAGTTCCTTCTCATCAAAACCATACTGGATCGCCTGCCGAAGCGTGGCGTCGAGCAACGTCAGGCTCTCCTGCCATTTTTCGGGTTGCGTCTGGGCCGAGATCGAACCATAACCGATCCTATCGACGATATCCGACACATCATACCTGGCATGTGTGAACGGTGAGCCTTCCTCCTCCTGCAATCGCTGAAGCCTATAACCCATGATCATCTTGCCGATGTAGCGGACAAGTTCCTCCCTTTCCAGTTCGAGGGAATCGTTGCGTAGCTCCAAATCCCAGTAAGTGTCGATGGAGACACTGGTCCTGCCGAGTTCCGGCTCATAACGGTAGAAGACTTCCGTATCCTTCACGGCCAGCCTGCCGAAATCGGGACACTCCTGCCGTTCGCTGCGATGCGGGAGCTGCGCGAAGTGCTTTTTGATCAGGTCATCGGCGGCCTGCAGGTCCATGTCGCCGACAACCACCAGGATCATTTTTTCCGGCCGATACCAGGCATCGTAGTAGGATTTCAGGAGTTCCCGACCAGCCTTCCGCAGGACTTCCTCCGTGCCGATGGGGATCCTTTCCGGCAACAAGGTTCCTCGAAAGGCGAAGGCCGTGCTGTCTACATATATACGGTAGGCAGCGGAATCCCTCGCCCTTTTTTCGGCGAGGATCACCCCGCGTTCCTTGTCGATCTGTGAATTTTCCAGCAGGGCCCGTCCGGCGTAATCGGCCATGACCAGGAATCCCTTATCGAGTTCCTGCTCTGAGCCGCTGGGCAGGACGATATGATATCCGGTCTGATCGAAGGAGGTGTGGGCGTTGGTATCGCCTCCGAAATTCATGCCAATGGACTGAAAGTAATCGATCAGGCTGTCCGACGGGAAGTTGGCCGTCCCCTTGAACATCATATGCTCGAGGAAGTGAGCGACTCCTCGCTGATTTTCGTTTTCATGGAGGGATCCGGCCTGGATATTGAGATGGATGGCGACCCTGTTATCGGGTTCGCCGTTCTTCTTCAGGACATAACGGAAGCCGTTGGCCAGGCGACCGCGCACCAGCGAAGGATCCGGCTGAAGGCTGCTGAGCTCGGAGGGCCACGCCGTGGAGAAGCACCCCTCCGACGAACTGTCTCCGGCATAGGCGGTCCTGCCGAATATCATGCCGGCAATAAGGACCAGCCCGAGAAGAAAGGTTTTGATCTGCAGGATCTTGTGATTCATTTTCACTCCAAATGTTTCATCGGGGTCATCAGGTAAATTTCATGAGTACTATAGTTATAGTTCCTTTCCCGCAAAAAGCACCATAAGGGCCAGTGCCTTAAGATATCCTTCCCTCGCGTTTTCGCGTGAAACCGGATCAATCAATTTACTCAAGTACCAGGCCCTGGGTCGGCAACAAGCAGAAGCTGTACCCATTCGGCCACCGTGGGACGAGAGTAATGAAAAGCTGTCTCACGCGAAGACTCCAACGGGTAAATCCTGACGTTTCGCCTCACCACGTGCAAGTTGCCGCGATATGTGTTAATAAGCCGTGACCAATTTGGAATTCTAGAGAAAATACCGATAATTATTCCAAATTTCCAGAAACTATCGAACGACTTTTATCTTTCCGCCGTGGCGTCATCACTTCACCGTTCATTATGAAACTCAAGCACCCCCTGGAATACCTCCTGCTCAGATCGGTTATCTTTTTCATCAACCTCCTCCCCGTTCCGGCGATCCTTTTCCTCTGCAGCGCCATCGGCTACCTGGCCTGGGTAGTATTTCCCTTCCGCATCAGAGTGGCCTACCGTAATCTTTCAACGGTCTTTCCGGAACTCGGTCATGACGAGAAATTGAGGTTGCTGAAAAGGGTTTACCAGCAGTTCACCCGAACCTTCGGGCTGGTTTTCATCCTCCACCGTAAACGTCTCAGGAAAATCATCGAAAATGCCAGAATCACCGGCCTCGACAAGGTGCAGCGAGCTCTGGCGGATGGCCGGGGAGTGATTCTCACCACTATTCACGCCAGTTGGTTCGAGGCCTATTTTGCCTGGTTCAATCTCTCCGGCCTGCCGACCAGCCTCATCTATCAGAAGCAGAGCAATCCCTTGTCGGATCGCTTTTTTGTACGGCAACGTGAGCGCTACGGCAAGAGCCTCGAACATCTGAGCAGCTACGACGGCATGAGGGTCTATGAAAATGCCCTGGAGCGAAACCGGCTCCTCATCGTCAGCCTGGATCAGAGCTATGCCGGCCGGGGCACCAGCGTGATGTTCTTCAACCGGCCGCTGGCCTGCGCCAAAGGGACGGCTATGCTGCACCTGAGAAAGAATGCCCCTGTGTTCACCAGCGTCTATTATATGAAGGACGGGGAACTCCACATCGATTTCGACACCGTCGATCTGCCCCGTTACGAACATATCGACGACTTCAGCATCAACGACATTTCCTGCCGCAGCATCCGTCTCTATGAACCGTGGGTCAGGAAGTATCCCGAGCAGTGGTTCAGCCTCTTCCATCGTCTCTGGAGCAAGAACCGCAGCGATTATCCGCCGGTGGAGAGATCGATCCGCCAGATTTTCTTCAAATAGTACTTCAGAAATAATACTCTCTGGTGTAATAGTAGGCCCTGCGGCCGAATTCCATCTCCACGGGTTTGAGCCACTTTTTACGACTTGATCAATCTTATTTATCTCTGTAAAAACTCACAGCTTCACTCGGCATACCGGAATCCATGACCAATAAGGAAATTATCACGAGAGTGTACAAGGTGATTCACCCTTACCGGGTGAAGCTCCTGGTCGCGATGTTGGCCATGATCTGCGTCGCCGGTTTTACCGGGGTGCAGGCCTGGCTGGTGAAGGACCTTCTCGACAAGATCTTCATGGAAAAGAATATTTTTTTCCTGAAACTCATCCCCCTGGTCGTCATCGGCGTTTTTTTCCTGAAAGGCGTCTTCTACTACCTTTACACCATGCTTCTCGAGCGGGTCGGGCAGTCTATCATCCGGGATTTCCGAGTGCAGATCTTCAACCACATCCACAGGCAGTCCCTCTCGTTTTTCAACAAGATGCCGACAGGGACCTTGATGTCCCGCATCATTTCGGATGTGGCACTGCTGCAGCAGGCGGTCTCCAACGCCCTCGTCGCCGCCATCCGCGACTTTTTCCAGGTGGTCATCCTGCTCGGCGTGGTTTTCTACATGAACTGGCGGCTGGCCATGATCTCCTTCATCGTCCTGCCGGTGGCGGCTTTTCCGATCGTCAGATTCGGCCGCCTGTTCCGCAAGCTCAGCACCAAAACCCAGGAAGAGGTGGCCAATGTTTCTAACATCCTGCACGAAACGATCACCGGCGCCCGGATCGTCAAGGCCTTTACCAAGGAAGAGTACGAAGGGCAGAGGTTTGCCGACCAGGTGAAGCGGTTGTTCGGCCTGACGATGAAGGACGCCAAGTACCGCTGCCTGCAGCATCCGCTGATGGAATTCATCGGCGGGGTCGCCATTGCCATGATCATCTGGTTCGGCGGCAATGATGTTATCAGGGGTACGGCCACCCCGGGAACATTTTTTGCTTTTCTGACGGCTCTCATCGCCGCCTACGAACCGGTAAAAGGTGTCACCAGAATCAACTCCACCATCCAGCAGGGCCTCGCCGCCGCCACCAGGATCTTTGCCATTCTCGATATCGAACCCGAGATCCGGGACAAACAGGGGGCCATCGATCTGCCACCCTTCACAAGAGCAATCGAATTTAACAATCTTACCTATCGCTACGACAACGAGACCCCGGTCCTGACCGACATCAACCTTACTGTCCCGAACGGCGAGGCCCTGGCCATCGTCGGTCCCAGCGGCGGCGGCAAGACGACGCTGACCAACCTCATTCCTCGGTTTCTCGACCTGAAGGAAGGCAGCATTCTCATCGACGGCATCGATATCCGGAACGTGACCATAGCCTCCCTGCGTAACCAGATCGCCATCGTCACCCAGCAGACCATCCTCTTCAACGACACGGTGCGCAACAACATCGCCTACGGCGATCAGGATGCCCCTCTGTCGGCCATTCACGAAGCGGCCAGGGCCGCTTACGCCTTCGACTTCATCGAGGCCCTGCCCAACGGTTTCGACACCATTATCGGCGAAGGCGGCGCCAGACTGTCAGGGGGGGAACGCCAGCGCATCTCGATTGCCCGCGCCATCCTCAAGAATGCGCCGATCCTGATCCTCGACGAAGCCACCTCGGCACTCGATACCGAGTCGGAGCGAGAGGTGCAGAAGGCCCTGGAAAACCTGATGAAGAACCGGACCACCTTCGTTATCGCCCACCGTCTCTCCACCATTAAGAATGCTTCGCGTATAATAGTCATCAAAGACGGGGCGATCGTCGAGCAAGGTACCCACGAGAGCCTCATCGCCAGGAAAGGCGATTACGAACTGCTCTACAACATGCAGTACAAATGAAAGAGGACTGAGGACTGAGGACTGAGGACTGAGGACTGAGGACTGAGGACTGAGGAAGGGTATAAGAACGTTAGAGAAAGACAAAGCAAAAAAAACTCTACTCAGTCCTCATCGCTCAGTCCTCAGTCCTTTTTCGCCTCGCTGATTTACAGGTTTAGTGGATAGAATGAGGAAACTGGCACGCACCCAATCCGCTTTAGAGGCCACAGGGAGATTTTTCATCATCCTCTGCTGCTTTTTTATTCCCTTCTCCACCTCCATGATGGGAACCACCTCTATCCTTGCCGCCGTCTGCTGGATTCTCTCCGGCAAAATCTTCTCCCTGCCGCGGTTGATGCTCGACTACAAGCCGGTATTCTGGGCGGTCACCCTATTTCTGCTGTTCATCGCCGGTCTCGCCTACAGCCCGGTGCCCATGAACGATGCCCTAACGGGTCTCAAGAAATACCGGGAACTCATCTTCTTCGCCATGACCGTCTCTTTAATGAGCGGTTACGACAATGCCAGAAGACTCGCCGAAGACAGCTTCATCCTGGGCTGCGTCATTCTCCTGGTCATCTCCTACGGCATCTTTTTCTCCATCATCCCGTCGGAACGTTACGGATATTCGGTCGTCTACCACATCACCCACAGTTTTTTCATGGCCATTCTGGCCTTCTGGTGCCTGCAGCGTGCCTTCGATTCCCGGCAATACCGATACTTGTGGCTGGTCATCTTTATCGCCGCGACCATTAATCTCTTCTACGTCGCCCCGGGGCGGACGGGAATGCTGGTGTACATCGCCCTCATCCCCCTCTCTCTCTTTCAACATCTCTCCTTCAGGAAATCGGTGGCAGCGGTATTGGTGGCGACTCTGGCCATCGGTCTTGCCTTCTCAACCTCCACCAACTTTTCCTCCCGCGTTCGTGAAGCCCTCAACGAGATCAGGGGCTATCAGGCCGAGTCATCGCGTACTTCCTTGGGCATGCGCTTCGACTGGTGGCAGAACAGCATCGACCTGATAGTGCAGAAGCCGGTTTTTGGGCATGGCACCGGTTCCTTCAAAGCCGTCCAGTCTGAACTGATCAAGGGAGGCAAAACCAAACCGAGCGACAATCCTCACAACGAGTATCTCATGGTCGCGGTGCAGGCAGGCCTCGTGGGACTGGGAATCTGGCTTCTTCTTCTCGGAACACAGTTCCTTGCCTCTTTCCGTCTCCAGCCGCCGAGGAGATATCTGCTCCAGGGGGTGGTCATAGCCATGGCCGGCGCCTGCCTGATGAACTCATTCCTTCACGACTCACAGCCCGGCCATTTTTATGCCTTCATTACCGCTATCCTCTGCATCCGCCCACAAAAATGCGGATTGCGACCCCTGTGAGGGTAATTGGAGATACTTCAGACCGGCAGGACGATACGCACCTCGGTATATTGTCCCGGGACACTGGCTATCTTGATTCTGCCACCGTGCTCTTCAACGATCTTGGCCGACATGGCCAGGCCGAGCCCGGTACCGTCGTTTTTTGTGGTGTAATAGGGATCGAAGACCCTCGACAGATTCTCCGGCTGAATTCCGACGCCATTGTCCCTGATGACGATAAGCAGATTGTCCTCGCCCATGGCCAAACGCACCTGGAGAGTGCCGCCGTCCGGCATGGCCTGGATGGCATTCAGCAAAAGATTGAGAAAGACCTGCTTCAGTTTATCGCTATCGACCATAAGTTTCGGCAGACCGTCCTGCACGCTAAAGTCGATGGCAATGCCGTAAGCCTCGGCATCCATCTGCACCAGGGACAGGGTTTTCGTGAAGATCTCCGTAATCGACGCCGGCTCTCTGTTGAGTTGTCCCGGCTTGGCGTAATCCAGGAGTTCGCCGATACTTCGATTCAGCCGCTCGACCTCCTTCACCAGCACATCCGCGGTTTCCGCCTCCCGGCTTGGACCTGCGAAATGGGATCTCAGCAAGACCGCCAGCCCCTTGATCGAGCTCAAGGGATTGCGCAGTTCATGGGCTACACCTGCCGCCATTTTCCCCAGGGCAGCAAGACGTTCGCTTCGCTGCAATTCCTTTTCGAGGAGCTTGACCTCCGTCAGATCCCTGATGAGGAGCACCTCACCGGCAAAATTTCGATCGTCATCGCTCACGACCACCGAGGCCAACTGCAACACCCTTGGTTTGCCCAGTCCCTCCTCCAGTAGTAATTCCCGCTGCCGTTGCACAGCTTGCTCCTCCGAATTCCCGGAAAGCATCTTCGCCAGCCCCTGAGGCAGAGCTTCAACAGGCATCTTGCCGATGATTGTCTCTCGAATAACGCCCACCAGATCGGCGGCGGCCTCGTTGCACACCTTGATGGTCCCGCTGCCGTCAGTGGCGATCAGGCCGATCGGCAGGGAGGAGACGAGTATATCGGTGAAGGCCCTCATAGTTCCCAGCCGCTGTTGCGAACCTTTCAAGCCCTTGAGGGTCATGTAGGAAAGCGATCCGCCAATGCCGACCAGAAGGATGACCACCGTGAGGATAACGACCTGCAGGAGCTGGCGTCTGAGGGGGGAAGTGAACTGCTCGAAATCCAGCTGAACCAGATAGAGGGGGTGGGAGTCCAGCAGTTTTTTGAATTCCTCCTGGATTTTCATGTGCTCAGGATGGTGGAGAAACATACCCATCATCTGGCCTCTTCTCGGCCCTCTCTCCAGAAAATCCGGCATATGCTGCGACATATTGGGTGGTAGATACCAGGAGGCGATCTGGAATTTTGTCCTGCTCGACTGTTCCTGATTAACTTTTTTTGTGCGGGAAACAAATACCCCCCGCCCACCCTGCGGAAGGCTTTTGACAAAGGCCAGGGTATCCCCGTCGAGTTCCTGCCTCGGCAGATCCGGTCCTGCCCCGACCATAATTTTTCCGGATGAATCCAGGAGCAGCACCTGGTCCACCCCGGGCTGTTCGACCGCCTGCTCCATCGCCGTCTGCATCTGTTCTTTCCAACCTTGCCAGGATTGGGAAGAGCGGATGTTCTCCCGGATGGCCTCCCTGGCGGAACTGTTGATGAAGCGCATCAAGGTCAGGCCTTTCTGGACCAGGGCTTCATCGATCAATTCCTTCTCCCGCTGATAGTTGCTGGCGGTAAACATGGCCAGCAACAGCAACAGCAGGGTGCAGGCCGTCGCCAGGAACCAGGGGGAAAAATTCAGGAGAAAATCGGCCCCCGCAAGACCTTTTTTCTTATTCTCCGGGTTTGTCATGATTGGCGATTTTTTCCAGGATGACCTTGGAAATCAGATAGGTGGGCACGATGCCGTCCTCGCCCATCGGTCCCGCGGCAAGCGTTTGACCGCTGATGAGCGGATTATCCGAGGCGTAATAGGCATACCGGGTTTTCATGTCGGGTGGGATATGGCCCTGAATGATAGCCCCGTTGATGGCCCGCTGGTAATGGCCCCCCTCCATTTCAAGTCCTATCGCCCGCCATGAGGAGGTATGGAAGCGCTCAAGTACATCGCGGTTCTGCAGCGAGGTACCAAGGACAGTGACCATCGGCCCGGCGTAGACCGACGCATAATTACCGAAATCCTGGACGCGGAGATCGTTTTCGACGATGTAGTTGTCCGCGGTGCCTTCCATGACATGGGCTGTGGCCAGCATGATGTCGCCTTTTCTGCCGGGCAGTACCCCGGCCTTGCCCATTATTGAAATGGATTTGATCTGCAGCGGTTCATCGATACCGCCCACCTTGTCCGGCGTCAGCAATTCGTCCATGATGTCGAAGGCCTGGGTGCCGAAGGCATAATCGATGACGATGAGCACCGGCTTGTTCTCCTTGATGAAGTCGTAATCGATCTTGAGCGAGGGGTGGATTTGATCCTGTTCGATCCGGGACAGATCTATAATATTGACGTCTATGGCCGAACCGGACTCGTCATCCTGAAAGAGAAAACCATGTCTTCGGGCATAAGCGGCGATGGTCTCCTCCATATTCCGCAACTCCTTGACCATCGCATAAATATCATCCGGAACGGCCTCTTGCGCCTCGGCAAGCGCGCCGGGCCCATAGAGCAGATTGCGCACCGAGTGCATGTTGGCGCTGATCACATGTATCGGTCGATGCTGAAGATTGAGGGTTTTCAACATGTCTTTCAGCTTTTTCGCCCAGAGTGAGGCGTATTTCTGGTGATCGATCATCTCGTGCAGCGAAGGTGTGAAGTAGACCGTGAGCTCATTCTTCTTCAAGCTCTGCTCCGCCATAACCCTTTTGCCGATGCCGTAAATGATTGCGAACAGCCCGCTGTTGGAATCGCATTCCCTTCTGTTCTTTTCCAGGTATTCGTAGGTCTCGCGGGTCTCTTTGTAGGTTCGCCCCAGGATGATCGAGAGATTCCATATGGCCTGTTCAAGTTCTTCTCCTACCAGTTCCTGATCCATGGTGACGATCCGTTCCAACTCGGCCCACTCGAAACTCACTCCCTCCACCCGGTTGCAGGCCTGCTGGTAAATCTTCTGCGCCTCGATATTGAGGAAGGTGATATGGGTGAGGATGTCGTAGATCTCGCTCTTGCCGGTGGTGATGACGAAACATAACTCCTTTTCCGACACGGCATAGGAGACCCGGCGCCTCTTGAGCGGTACTATCTTGGCAAAGGAGGTGTCTTGAAAATCCTCCTGGGCGGTGAGAATGATCCTGGTGCATTGTTCGATGCCCTTCGGCATCCGGTCGATGACGTACTCCAGCCCCTTGAGCTCGCTGATCCTCGAGTCGGTCATCGAGCCGTAAATTTCCGGACTGAGCTGAATCAGGGATTCGGCAAGTTTCTCGCCGACCTTGCCCGACGGCTTGTAGGACCCCTGCAGGGTTAAAGAATCCGTCAAGATCTTGAAGGTGCGGATGGCGATGCGTGCTTTTTGCGACTTTGACAACTCCTGCATTGATCCTCCTGAGGTCGGAGCCTTTATCGACTCTATTGAAATCTTTTTTTCCGGGTCCCGGAGGGGACGATTCGGGCATAATATGGCCAGTTCCTCAAATTACCGACTAGATTTATCATATCGAATAGACGGAAAAAACGCGAAAAAAATCGCCCTTTCCGGATTCACGGCCGTTTGTGAAATATCGGGATTGACTGGGGGAGGGAACGGATGAATTCAGAAACGGACATTCTCCTGGCCGATAAATCCGGACAAGGCGGCGATCAACTCATTGCGTCCCTGCCCCGTCTTCGCCGAAAACAGCAGCCTTTGCTCTTTTCTGATGCTGTGCCCGGCATCCAGCAGACCGGCATTTTTGTCCCGCTCGTTGCCGGAGAGCTTGTCGATCTTGGTGTACACCGGCAGGCAGGGAATGTTCTTCTGATTGAGCCATTGGATGAGCTGAGTATCCTGCTGTTTCGGTTCGTGCCGTATATCGATGATGACGACGACGCACTTCAGGTTTTCCCGCGACTCCAGGTAGGAAGAGATGAGCGACTGCCAGGCGTTCTGCATGACCTTGGGGACTTTGGCAAATCCATATCCCGGCAGATCGACGAGGAAAAAGTCGTCCCCCACGCGGAAGTAATTCAACCCTTGCGTCTTGCCCGGTCTGGCGCTTACTTTGACGAGGCTTTTTCGGCCGATGAGGGTGTTGATGAGGCTCGATTTGCCGACATTGGATCTACCGGCAAAGGCGATCTCCGGCAGCTCGGCCGGAGGTAATTGCTTTAAGCGGTGGACACTCAGGAGAAATTCGACCTTACTGAAATCCATTGTGATTCTCCCAAGTAAAAGCTTTCCGGCCGGCAGCGGCTCCGCTGCCGGCTCCAGTTTTTAGTGCCTTAGAAAATCATCTCTTTTTTGAAATGATTTTCGTGAAGGCACTTATCCCCCCTTGTGGGGTTTTTAGATGACCTTGTTCAGGGAGTACTCGATGATGCCTTCCGCGCCGATTTTTTTCAGCTTGGGGATGAGATCCCTGACGATATCCTCTGAAACCACGGTCTCGACCGAGTACCAGTTCTGATTGTAGAGACTCGCCACGGTCGGCGCGTTGATGCTGGGCAGAACGGCGACGATGTCCTCGATGATGGCGTTGGGCACGTTCATCTTGAGACCGACGATCCGGTTCGCCCGCAGGGCCCCCTGCAGGAGCAGGGCGATGTTTTCTATCTTCTCCCTTTTCCAGGGATCGTTCCAGGCATTTTTGTTGGCGATGAACTGGGTGTTGGACTGCATCAGCTCGTGAATGATCCGCAGGCCGTGGGCCCGGATGGTGCTTTCGGTCTCGGTCACCTCGACAATGGCGTCCGCCAGCCCCGAAACCACTTTGGCCTCTGTCGCCCCCCAGGAGAACTCTATTTCTACGTTGATCCCCTTTTCCGCAAAAAACCGCCTGGTGACATTGACCAGCTCGGTGGATATCTTTTTGCCTTCGAGGTCGTGAATGGTCTTGATGTCCGAATCCCCTGCCACGGCGATGACCCAGCGGGTCGGGCGCTTGCTGACCTTGGAGTAGACTAGGTCGCAGACCAGGATGGTATCGGATTGATTTTCCATGGTCCAGTCTTTGCCGGTTATCCCCGCATCAAGCATGCCGCCTTCGACGTAGCGCGACATCTCCTGGGGACGGCAGATGGAACAATCCAGCTCCGGGTCGTCGATTTTCGGGAAATAGTTGCGGGCCGCCGGTTTGATCAGCCACCCGGCTTTTTCAAAGAGTTCGATCGTGGCCAGCTCGAGGCTGCCTTTCGGCAGTCCCAGTTTCAGTTGATTCATCGCACATTCTCCTGCTGCTCTTTTTAATCGTCGGTTCTTCCGTATTATTTCTTACCGTATACCAGATCCGGATCGAATACCGGGGTTTCGTCGGTCACCAGGTCACCGCCCTCCACTCTCCTGTAGAAACAGGTTCGATGGCCGGTATGACAGGCTGCCTGGCCGAGTTGTTCCACTTTATAGACAATCGTATCGTTATCGCAGTCGACTAGGATCTGGTGAATGATCTGAACGTGTCCGGAAGTCTCCCCTTTCAGCCAGAGAGAATTGCGCGAGCGGCTCCAGTAATGGGCCTTCCCGGTCTCGAGTGTCTTCTCCCAGGCCAGCTGATTAATAAAGGCGAGCATCAGCACTTCATTCGAGCGATAGTCCTGAACAATGGCCGGAATCAGGCCATCTGCCGTTTTTTGGAAATTAAGTGATATCATTGCCTTGTCTTCTTGGAAATCTGCCAGTAAAAAGAGCCTGCCGAACTATCTGATGACTGTTCTTGGCCAGGTTTCATTTCATCGCCGCAAGGAGTCGGTTCAAAGTCGTGCAAACTAGACAGCCTATCTCGATTTGTCAAGCAAAAGGGCCTGGCCGTTTTCTCGCTTTTCACGCTCTCCACTTGCATTAATGCGCTCTTCTCATATAGTATGTCACGCATTTTTCTTTTCCCGGATTCCGTCTCCACGGGTTTGAGCACTTTTTACGGCTTTATCAACCTTATAAACTGAAATTCTCTCTTTTCCAACCATCTCTATAGATCCACAAGGAGCTTTCTATGTCCCGCCCCCAGAAAAAAGATACGGTACTCATCAGTTTTGTCGGCAAGCTCGATAATGGTACGGTCTTCATGACCGTGGAAAAGGAAAAGCCTTTTCGGATAACTCTTGGCGACTCCCAGTTGCCGCCTACCCTCGAGCAGGAAATTCTCACCATGGAGTTCGGCGAGTCCCGCAAGATACGTGTTTCACCGGACGAAGGCTACGGTCCCCGGCAAAAGAATCTGGTTCAGACCATCGACAACCAGCAGATGGTCGATTCCCTGAAACCGAAGCCAGGAATGATCATCGGCTTGAAGACGGAGAAAGACGGCGTCGAGCAGAAGATTCCTGCGACGGTCATATCCGTCGAAGGTTCGCTGGTAACCGTCGATTACAACCATCCCCTCGCCGGCCACCACCTGACCTACGACCTCACGCTCATCGCTCCGGCGCCGAAGGAAGAACTACACTGAAAGCAAAACGCAATTCCAAGGTACTCATGCGGGCTGACGCCCGCAGCCCAAGGGTTGTTATCCCCTCCTACAGCAAAGGGGACTCTTTTCAGTACCCTTGAGGGGTATAAGTACCTTCACGAAATTCATTCTCAAAAAACGAGAATGAATTTCTAAGGTACTCATGCGGGCTGACGCCCGCAGCCCAAGGGTTGTTATCCCCTCCTACAGCAGAGGGGATAAGTACCTTCACGAAATTCATTCTCAAAAAACGAGAATGAATTTCTAAGGTACTAAAAACTCCTGTACATACATTTTTCGCTATGTATAAACTTTAGTGTAAGAGCCGGTTATTACCTTCAACTGCAGGGAGTGGTTTATGGAAATAGAAGACGACGAAATATTGCAGGGGTTCATCGAGGAGTCTCTCGAACACCTGGCGGACATCGAGCATGACCTATTAGCCATCGAGGAAGCCGGCGCGAATATCGACGAGGATCTCGTCAACAAGGTCTTCCGGGCGGCACACTCTATCAAGGGCGGTGCGGGTTTCATGGGCCTCACGGCTATTCAGGAGCTGTCGCATGCCACGGAAAACGTCCTCGGCATGATCCGCGGCAAAAAGCTGATTCCGACACCCGAGATCATCAATGTCCTGCTCATTGCCTCGGACCAGTTGCAGAGCATGATCGAAGACGTGCACAATAGTAACGACGTCGATATCTCCGCCAACCTCACACCCTTAAACGCCATTGCCGACGGCACCTTCACGCAGCCGCCCGCCGCACCGGCGGAAAAAGCCAAGCCCGCGAAGGCCAAACCGGCGCCTGCGCCGCCCCCTGTCGAGCCGCAACCTGCACCTTCGGAACCGGAGCCGGTCTTGACTCTTGATGAACCGGAACCGCCCCCCCAAGAAACAGCTCCCTTCGAACAGCCCGAGGAGGATCCTGTAATTGCTTTCCAGGATGAATCGGAGGACGAGGAGAACGAGCAGGAAATGAACGGCACCGCCGCCCCTGCCAGATTCGGAAAATCTGAAAATGGAGGCGAGAAATCCAAGGCTGCTCCCGTCAAGGGCGAGACAACCCTCAGAGTGCATGTCAGCCTGCTCGACTCACTGATGAACCTTGCCGGGGAGCTGGTCCTCAGCCGCAACCAGCTGCTGCAGACCATCGGCTCGGACGATATGCGCAACGCTGAGGCGGTCGGCCAGCGCATCGACCTCATCACCTCGGAGCTGCAGGAAGCGATCATGCTGACTCGAATGCAGCCGATCGGCAATGTCTTCAACAAATTCCCGAGGGTCGTCCGCGACCTGGCCAAAAAGCTCAACAAAAACATCGATCTCACCATCGTCGGCAAGGACGTCGAGCTGGACAAGACCATCATCGAAGCCATAAACGACCCACTCACCCACCTGGTCCGTAACTCGGTCGACCACGGCATCGAGATGCCGGCCCTCCGGAAGAAGCTGGGCAAATCGGAAGTGGGACAAATCGTACTGAAGGCCTATCACGAGGCGGGTCAGGTCGTCATCGAGATCAGCGACGACGGCAAAGGTATAGACGGCGAGGCACTGGCCGCCAGCGCGATCAGCAAGGGACTGCTCACCGTCGAACAGACCCAGGCCATGTCGGACAAGGAGAAGATCAATCTCATCTTCCTGCCCGGCTTCTCCACAGCTAAGGAGGTCACCGACGTCTCGGGCCGGGGCGTGGGCATGGACGTCGTCAAGACCAACCTCGACCAGCTCGGCGGCAATGTCGATATCATTTCGGAGAAAGGCACCGGCACGACCATCTCCATAAAGCTGCCGCTGACGCTCGCCATCATTCCCTGCCAGATCATCGAGACCGGCGGCGAACGCTACGCCATTCCCCAAGTGAACCTCGAGGAGCTGTTGCGCATTCCGGCAAACCAGGTCAAGAATCGGGTGGAACGGGTCGGCGACGCCGAGGTGGTCAGGTTGCGCGGCAACCTGTTGCCGCTGATCCGTCTGGCGGATGTCATCGGCATCGATCGGACTTACTACGATCCCGCCGACAACGAATACAAACCCGACCGCCGGGAGATGATTTCCGACCGCCGCGGCAGGGAGTCCCCCCTGTTCAGGACCGGCAGCGAAGCCGACAGAAGATCTTCCCAGCGGCCGGAGCACCAGACCCGCTCGGTGGTGGATCGACGGATGTCCGCCGCCAGCGCTCTCAACATCGTCGTGGTCTCCACCGGGGCCATGAAATACGGCCTCATCGTCGATCGGCTGCAGGATTCGGAAGAGATCGTCATCAAGCCTCTGGGCCGCCATCTCCAGCATTGCAAGGGATACGCGGGGGCCACCATCATGGGGGACGGCCGCATCGCCCTCATCCTCGATGTCAGCAACCTTGCCAGAATGGCCCGTCTCACCTCCGTCGACCGGTCCGACCGGGCCTCCGAAGTCGCCCGAGCCGCGGAAGACGCCATTCGGGCGAAGAAAGACAAGCAATCCCTCTTGATCTTCAAGAGTTCGGAGATGGAACACTTCGCCGTACCGCTCAACCAGGTGGAGCGTATCGAAAAGATCAAGCGGGCCGACATCGAAGACCTGGGCGGCCGAAGAGTCATGAAATACCGGGGCGGCAGCCTCAGCCTGATCTGCGTCGACGACGTCGCCTCGGTTCAGCCGCTCGCCGACCACGACAATCTCCTGGTCATCGTCTTCAACATCGCCAAACGGGCGGTGGGACTGCTGGCTGTAGGGCCCATCGACGCTATCGAGATCTCTGCGGACATCGATGATACTACGCTCAGCCAGACGGGCATCATGGGATCGCTCATCATCGATCAGCACACGACTATGCTGGTGAATATCCACGAAATGGTTCACACCCTCTTCCCGCAATGGTTCGAGCAAAGGGAGAAACATGTCCTGGCCGATCTCGACGAAACCGAACCGCCGACCATTCTCATCGCAGAGGATTCCAAATTTTTTCGCAACCAGGTGAAGGGATACATGACTGAAGTAGGGTATAATGTCATCGAGGCGGAAGACGGGGTCGAAGCATGGAACATGCTGCACGAGTACGGGGATCAGATTGCCATGCTGGTAACCGATATCGAGATGCCGAACATGAACGGGTTCGAACTCACGCAGAGGATACGCAAGGACGACAAATACTACAAAATGCCGATCATTGCCCTAACCACCCTGGCTTCGGCCGAGGATGTGGCCAAGGGACAGGCCGTCGGGGTGAACGAGTACCATATCAAGCTCGACAAAGAGCGGCTCATGCTCTCCGTTCACGACTACATCAAGAGAAGCCACTAAATACTTATTGCACTCATGAAGCCAACCAACGATAGAACGATAAAAGAGGCCCGAGCGGCATCGCACGACAGGAAGATTGTGGAACTTGCCACTTTCTATGTCGGCGACGCCCTCTGCGGCATGGATATCCTGAAGGTCCAGGAAATCAATAAACTGATGCAGATGACCAAGGTTCCCCAGGCCCCCGAATACGTTGTGGGAATCCTCAATCTACGCGGGCAGATAGTGACCATCATCGACCTGGGCCTCAAGCTTGGCCTGGGTGCCACGGATATCTCGCAGGACCCCCGAAACATCATCGTCAACTCCGCCGGCGGCCACGTCGGCCTCCTGGTGCGGAGGATAAGCGATGTGGTCTCGGCCGACATGGAACGGCAGGAAGCGGCTCCCGCCAACATGCGAGGCATTCAGGGCGAGTATTTCACTGGGGTCTATAAGACGGAAAACAATCTCATTGGAATATTGAATGTCGACAAAGTGTTGAGCATCGAGGACTGACGCACCAATGATCGGTACAAAAAACCTGCGTGTCCTGGTCGTCGACGACACCATCGTCTACCGTAAGGCTGTCTCTGATATTATCGCCGAAATTCCGGGAGTTGAGCTTGCTGGAGTGGCGCATAACGGGAAGATAGCCCTCTCCAAGATCCAGACGCTCAAACCCGATATTCTCACCCTCGATATCGAGATGCCTGAGATGAATGGTATCGAGGTCTTGGCCGAACTGCAGAAGAACTACCCCGGAGTGGGCGCCGTCATGCTGTCGACCTTGACCTCCGAAGGCAGTGAAATGACCTTGCGGGCCCTGGAACTGGGTGCGTTCGACTTCATACTCAAGCCGCAGAGCAAAAACCAGATCGAGGGGAAGAAGGAGATAAAGGCGGCTCTTGAGCCCATTCTCAAGGCCTTTGCCAGATCGAGATTCGCCTCTTCCCTGATCAGCCGCAGAGGAGTCATCCCGCCGGCCGTCTCTTCCTTGAAGAAAAGCTTCGTTGGACAGCAGACGCCGGCGAAGGTGCTCCGCCCCCTCGCCCAGAAGCCCGCGATACGGCGGGGAAAATCGGAAATTGTCGCCATCGGCGTCTCCACGGGCGGCCCCAACGCGCTGAACCAGATGCTGCCGAAGCTGCCCGGAGATCTGGGCGTTCCCGTGCTCATCGTCCAGCACATGCCTCCGGTCTTCACCAAGTCCCTGGCGTCCAGCCTTGACAAAAAATGCGCGCTGACGGTAAAGGAGGCGGTGGAAGGTGAAAACATCCTGCCAAATATTGTCTACATCGCTCCCGGCGGGAAACAGATGAAACTGGTCGCCTCCACCGACGGGTTGCATCGTAGAATCAAGATCACCGACGATCCGCCGGAGAATTCCTGCAGGCCTTCCGTTGATTATCTCTTCCGCTCGGTGGCCGATTATTATGTCGGCCGGGCAACGGCGGTCATCATGACCGGTATGGGTTCGGACGGCACGCAGGGCCTAGGCATCCTGAAAGATAAGGCCGCTTTTACTATCGGCCAGGATGAGGCATCCTGCATCGTCTACGGGATGCCGAAAGCCCCGGCTGAACTGGGGTATCTGGATGTCGTCGTGCCGCTCAGCAAGATCGCCGACGAGATCGTCAACAGCGTGAGATAGTTCTTCCTTTTTGCAGCAAAATCGATTTCAAACAAGATGATCAAAATCACCCCCGCGGAACTCAAGCTCGTTTCTCAATATATCCAGGATATTTCTGGGATACATCTGGATCAGAGCAAGTCCTATCTGTTTGAAACACGATTGAGTTCGATCGCCGAAACTCATGGCTGCAAATCCTACCAAGACCTGCACGCCAAGGCCAAGATGGATCCGGCCAAGAAAATCGAAAAAGAGATAATCGACGCGATTACCACCAACGAGACCCTGTTCTTCCGGGATAAAGGCCCTTTTGAACTCCTTCAACATAAGATACTGCCGGAAATCATCGACGCGCGAGGATCCAAAACCTCAATGAAGCCCCAGATAAAGATCTGGAGCGCGGCCGCATCAACGGGCCAGGAATTGTATTCGATCGCCATCGTCATCAAAGAGCTTCTCCGCGACAGTCCCGACTATACGTTTACCCTGCTCGGCACAGATATCTCCGATGCGGCGATCTCCCAGGCGAGTTACGGCAAATACAATCGTTTCGAGATTGAACGCGGTCTCGAAAAGAAATATCTGCAAAAATATTTCACCCTGTACGGCGACTCGTGGAAAATCAAGGACGAAATTCGGGCCATGGTGAACTTCCGCAAGCTCAATCTCATGCAGCCGTTCAACTCCCTGGGTAAATTCGATATAATTTTCTGTCGCAATGTCGCGATCTATTTCACTCTTGAGGACCGCAAAAAACTCTTCAACAAGGTGGCGGATATTCTCGCCGACGATGGTTACCTTATTATCGGTTCGACCGAGTCACTCACCGGAGTCTGTCCCAGATTCATCCCCAAGCGGCATCTGCGATCGATATTTTACCAAAAGAAATAATTGAGGCCTACGCAATGAAACATCTCTCGATTTTGGTCGTCGACGATGATCCCGTCATAAGAAGACTTCTTGAACAACGTCTCTTGAATGAAGGAATCCAGGTCGAGGTGGCTCAAGACGGTTACGAGGCGGAGCGGATACTCAAACAAAGATATTTCGATGTCGTGCTGACCGATCTGATGATGCCGGGCGATATCGGCGGTATAGAAGTGCTGGAAATAGCCAAGGAACTCAACAGCAAGACGGAAGTGCTTCTGATCACCGCCCATTCCTCGGTGCACACCGCGGTGCAGGCGATGAAAAAAGGGGCGAGCGATTATCTGGAAAAGCCTATTAATTTCGACGAGTTGTTCCTGCGCCTCGAAAAAATAGCCAATGTCCAGTCCATTCTCCGCAATGCCCAGGACCTGCAGGTCGCCATGGACACCACGGAGAGTGCCGCCTCGGCGACCATTCAGGATCTTGAGATACAAGTTGCCGGCCTGCGCGAACTTCTTGATCGGCTGGAGACCGTCCTGCGTGACAGCCAAACGTCGGATGAGGCAAAAGTCGAGCAGGCCCTGGAAATCCTCGATGGGATGTAACCAAGCGGCTCAGCCTCTCTCTCTTTCTTCCGTGCTGTAATCGGCGTCCCGCGTCTCCAAGCCTCCGCCCGCTGATTTCACATCCTCCATCTTCACATCCGCGGGAGGTACCGGCGCAGGTTTGGCGGTTTTGGTTGTTTTCAGGGACGCAGCCGGCGGAGGTGAGGATTTGCCAAGGTTGCTGCCTTTTGTCGATACTCGCACGACCGGTTCCTCCTTGACCGGCGCAGGCGGAGCCTGCGGTTCGACGATCGCCTGGCTGACCGGAATCGCCTTCTTGGCCATTGGCGCGCCCGACTGTGGGGCAATGGGCGCCGCAACTACCTTCCCCCCGCCAGGACCTGCCTTCTTTTCGGAAGATGGTTTCTTTTTCTGCTCAAGCGAGGGCGACGGCTCCGACTCACCAGGTTCGCCACGGGTGGTGACCTTCACATCGCCGGGCTCCGGGATCTTTTTCGATTTTTCCGGATTGGGGACGTAAACCTGTTTTTCCACATCATCAACTCCGATCTCTTCGTACGGCTTGGCTGTTACGAACTCTCCCTCCAGAAGGGCTTTCTCCAGATAGGCACCTTCGAGGGAGGCTCCACGCAGATCAGCGCCGCGCAGGTCCGCCTCGCCGAGATCGCAACCGCCGAACGTGGCACCCCTCAGGTTGGCGTTGCGGAGATTGGCACCGGACAAGTTGCTTAATTGGAATTTGGTCCTGGACAGATCCGCCCCCTCGAGATTGGCCTCGGCGAGGTTCATCCTGCCCAAGGTGAGACCGGAGAGATCACACCCCCGGCAACTGTTGGTTTCTTTCAGTTTTTTGAGATTGTCCTGAGGGTTGCCGCTCGCCGCCGGGCTGAAGGTGGCTGTCGTGCCGACTGCCAAAGCAACAAAAAATGCCGCCACCCCTCTCCGGATTTTTATATGTTTTTTCATATCATGTTGTTTTTATTGTTATAATATTATTATCAGTGAATTCGAAAAGACAAAGATACAGTATTGAGCGAAAATTGCCAAGTTACCCCTCACGGACTCCTCCGCTCGGCACGCCACAGTCACCGTCGCATAACACTATCTCTTCTTGTTTCTTTTCCACTGCCATGGGGGATCGGGATGAGTATCCTGCCAAAGGCCTGTTTTCCCTTCACGGGCAAGACGCTCACCCTCTTTCCAGGAGGTGCAGACGGTTTTTTTGCAATATCTCGGATAGACCCAGGCAAGCCCCGCCCATACCAACTCCTGGTTCAACACAGTGCCACCCCTGGCAACCACCGCGACCGTCCGCCCATAGGAATCCCGGGTCACAGGTTCAAGCATGACTTTCTTTCCCAGCACCCTTGTACCGGTAAAGATTTTCGCTTCCCTGGCAAAAGGCTGATCATACTCGGGGCAATCCACCCCATACAGTCGCACCTCCAGGGTGCCTTTGCCGGTGGCAACCAGCAGGGAGTCGCCATCGATCACTTTCTTTACCGTACCCGGCACCATTTCCCCTGCAAAAAGCTGGAGAGGCCAGCCTAGGAGGAGCACAAACAATACCAGCCGCATTCGCCTTGTCATGGTTCGATCCCTTGCCTTTTGATTCGAACATACACCGTAAGCAAACATAACAATTCCATACGGTGCAAAAATATGATAGAAGTAACCGCCGCTCGTTGAGAAATATTCGCCTTCCTCAAGGAGTTGCCATACCTGTCAGAAACCCTATTGTTTTTAACATATTCTGTATGATATGCTTCCATGAAAGAATTGAAAAAATGCGGGGCGTACCGATGATCCCCCTGCAAATGGTGGAATTTTTTCCAGGATTCAGTTTGTTATGCCTCCACAAAAGATGAGAGAGAGTGAGGAGGAAACCAGATCGTTCCTCATCGATCTTCCTATCTTCTCGAGCTTCAATGTCGATGAACTCTCGGTCTTGGCACGGCACATGAGTTTCATTCACCTGCAGAGAGGCGAACATCTCTTTGTCGAGGGCGATCAGGGAACATTCATGGGATTCGTGGTTAACGGAATTCTCGAAGTGCAGAAAAGAAGCGATACCGGAGAGAATATTATACTTGCCAGACTTATGAAGGGAAGTTCCATCGGCGAAATGGCTCTCATCGACAAATCTCCACGCTCGGCAACGGTTATCGCCAGACAACCGTCGACCATGGTGACTCTTACCGATAAAGGATTCGATCTGCTGGCCGAGAAACACCCGGCTCTAGGTATCAAGGTGATCAAGAAGATCGCCCGACTCATGAGCCTGAACATGCGAAGAACATCCAGCAAACTTGCCGACCTCATGCAATCTTCCCTGTAAAGCTCCCATTCCCGGGATCGTAAATAACAAAGAGGCCTGTTCCAAGATTTCGAAAAATGCCAGTTACACCCACCACAATTCTTGTTGCGGACAAAGATGCGCATGAAATTTCGTCTTACGCTGAAAAACTCGAAGGTGAATTTTGCTGTACCGTGAATTGTGTCCGCAATGAGCAGGAACTGCGCTCGTCCCTTGCCGAAAGGCCGGTAAAAATCCTTCTCATCGACCTGAATTTTTCCGAAAAAAAAGATGGAGTATCATATATCTCCTCCCTCAAGAAGGCTTACCCCGACACCTATATCCTGCCCATTATTCCAGCCCACCAACCGGCGCTCATCAAACGGATTCTCACCCTCGATCTCTACTACTTCATCCACAGACCCATCGATCCCATAGAGATAAAGGTTGCGTTGAAACGGGCCTATGAAACTCTGGCGCTCCCTCTCGCCAAATCATCCACCGCCCCGGAACAGAAGAGACAGGATTTTCATGGTATTATCGGGTCGACTCCGGTGATGAAACAGCTGTTCGATATCATTGCCCGGATCGCCGACGATGATGTCTCCACCGTTCTTATCCGCGGCGAATCCGGAACCGGCAAGGAGATGGTGGCCAAGGCCATTCATGCCGAAAGCAGGAGGAGAAACAGAAATTTCGTGCCGGTGAACTGTGCGGCGATCCCCGACGACCTGCTCGAGAGCGAGTTGTTCGGCTATACCAAGGGAGCATTCACGGGAGCCCTGACCAGCAAGCAGGGTCGTATTCAATTTGCCGATCAGGGCACTCTCTTCCTGGACGAAATAGGCGACATGAAGGCCTCCCTGCAGGCCAAACTGTTGCGGGTGCTCCAGGAAAAGGAGTTCGAGCCTGTCGGTTCGGTGAAATCCATTCCCATCAACACCCGGATACTCGCAGCCACCCATTGCGACCTGGAAAAACTGGTCAGCGAGGGGAAGTTTCGCGAAGACCTCTATTACCGCCTGAGCGTGATTCCCCTGAGACTCCCTCCCCTGAAGGAGAGGTCCGCCGATATTTTGCCGCTGATCGACGCCTTCCAGGAAAAATATGCCGATAAACGCAACCGGGAACGCTTTACCTTTTCCCCCCAGGCGGTTTCCGCCCTCCTCCACTACTCCTGGCGGGGTAATGTACGGGAACTGGAAAACCTCATCCAGCACATGTCCATCCTGTACAGCGGTATGAAGGTGCAATTGAGCGATTTGCCGGAAAAATTTCACAATGTCATCCCCGAAGGGGAGGCAACCTCGCCTCCTCTCGACACGCAGGATAACCGTTGCGAACTCTCCGCCAGCGAACATGCCTCCTCGGTACCCCAACCGGCTTGGGAGAATGGCCATGTCGATTTCAACGAGTTGATAAACGATTACGAAACCCGGCTTATCGTTCAAGCCCTGCGGCTGGCGGAGGGCAACAAAAAGGAGGCAGCCCGCCTGCTCAACCTGAAGAGAACGACCCTGCTCGAAAAGATTAAGAAAAAAGATATCGAAGGCCTGTGGGAAAAACAGGAGTGAGAGGGGAACCAGTCGGGGGCTCTGTCATGCGGCGAGTTGCAGGAGATTGTTCGCGACGTTTTCTTCGATATCCTCTCTTGCGGCGGGAGTCACCAGGATATCCCGCACCCCGTATTTTACAGCTTTTATGACCTTTGTTCTCGTCCAGCCGGGGCCCGCGGCGATAAGCGGCAGAGAGCAGGTTGAACTTACCTTGATCGCGACGCCAAAGGCCTGCTCGTTGACGTCATTCATCACCAGATAGATGGCCTTGAGTTGACCGGGCAGGTAATTGTTGAGATTATCCTTAAAGGTAAGGGATTTTACGGCATAGCCTTTCTCCCTGAGAACGGCGCCGATCTTGCCGGCTTCCGTCTCGTCGTCTCCGATCAGCAGGATATCCGGTAACGCAAGCTGGTCCTGTTGCGTTTCATGGCCACGACGTTCGCTTTCGGGAACGAGGGATCCTACCTGAAAAGCTGCTTGTTCTTCGAAGAATTCCTCCTCGCCCGCTTCTGTCGCCTTGGTCCGCAGCCCCTCGAGTTGCAGAAGATCCAGCGGAAAAACGACATTGACCTTCCCCAGGACGGTATCATCCATGGCCAGGTCCATCGTGCTTAAATAATATTCATCGTTCGGGAACGGCAGATCCGCTTCGAGATCCACTTTCATCGGCACAACCTGATGAAGGTCCTTCTTGATGAAGCGCAGCCTCTTCGTATACTGTTCCTCGAATACGCCCGTATACACTCCTGCGACAATATTGGCAATTTCCCCGAAAGCGTCCTGAGTGTCCTCGCTGAATTCCTCATCGGCGACAACCGATTCAAGTTCCGAGCTGGGGAGCATTATCAAGGCTCCGCCTATGCGGATGGCATCCCGCAGGTTGACGATGAGATAACTCTTCCCCGTCAGTTCGCCGACTACGTCCATATCGACGACAACCTGTTTACCTGAGACAAAATCGGTGAAGAAGGGTTCCTTGCCGATAACCTTATTGACTTGGTTAGTCAGTTGGACATCAAGACCAAGAAGAGCCGAAACCTCGTTCTCCATCTTTTCCCTGCAGGTAACCAACAGCTTATCGACTCGTTTTCGATGTTTATCGAGAACCTCCTGCGCTTCGGCCGAAACCTGAACGGTCTGCTTCGCCGTCTTTTGCGGGGCAGGCTTTTCCGATTGCGATTTCACAGGGGCCTGCTGTCTTTCGACAACTGCTCCCTCCTCGCTTACGTCTTCCATCCGGGGAGCGACCGTTTCCACCTTCGGCGCCTCGAGCTGCAAAAGATCCGCGGGAAAGAGCATATACACGTTCCCAAGGGTCTTACCATCCACGGTGAGGGCCATCTTGCTGGAATAGTACAACCTGTCGGGAATCGGATCGTCGGAGGCAGTCTCCACCTTAAGCGGGACAACCATCTTGAGCTGCTTCTTTATAAACCGCAACTTCTTGTTATGCTGCTCCTCGAAAACCGCAGTGTAGACCCCGGATACTATATTCGCCACTTCCCCGTAAGCGTCCGTGGTGTCGTCGGTGAAGTCTTCTTCGTTGACGACGCTGGCCAGTTCGTTGGGAGGGAGCATGATCAGGGTGCCGCCCAACTGGATCGCATCTTTTAAGGCGACGGACAGGTAACAGGTATCCTGGAGTTCTCCGACGACCTCCATGTCGGTAATGACCTGCTTTCCGGAGGCATGTTCGGTGAAAAACTCCTCTTTGCTGATGATTCGATTTTCCGGATCATCCAGAAAGACATCGACACCCAGCAGGGCACTGACCTCGGCGACCAATCTCTTGTGGCATTCGGTGAGGAGTCGATCGATCCTTTTCCGCTGTTTTTCGAAATCCACCTTGGGCGGGCCGGATTGGGCCGCTTTCGGCGGCTCTGCCACGGGGGCACCAGCGGCTGTCTTTTCCCCGGCAATTCGAGGTTGATCCACTGTTTCCCGGGGGCGTTCCTTGGCTATCCCCGGCGCGGGTTTCTGTGGCGGTTTCTTCTCCTGGGTTTCAAGCGGTTTATCGGCAGGTTCCTGCTCCAAACCGAAGGATGCTGCCGGCAGAAGCACAACGAGTTGACCCAACTGCCTGCCATCGAGGAGCATTGGAAAAGGCGCCAGATAAAACTGCTGGTTACCGAAGGGACGATCCGATTCCATGTCGACTTTTGCCGGAACCACAATCTCCTGCTCCTTACGAATGAAGCGGCAGGGCTTCGGGTACATGTCCTCGAAGTCTTTGGTGATGGAGCCGGCTATGATGTTGGCGATTTCGCCGAAGGAATCCTCCAATTCCTCCCGATATTCCTCACGCCCGATCACCTCCTGCAGTTCGGAATCGGGCAGCATGATAAGGGTTCCACCGAGACGGATCGCATCCTTGATGCCCACGAACAGATAGCCCTTGCCGGACACATCGCCAGTAATATCGAGGTGTGCGCAAATCTGCTTGCCCACGAGACCCTCGAAAATTTCGGCCTTGCCGGCAACTTTCCTGGCTCCGCTGTCCAGGATGAAATCAGCTCCCAACAAGGCTCCCACCTCATCCTGGACTCGTGCCTCGACTGCCTTGAGGATTTTGTCGATTCGTTTTTGCTGGTCCATATGGAAATGAAGAAAAGTCGTGGGTGGAAGAACGGGTTTGCGCTGAAGTACTTATCGGTAGGATACCGAGGATTGTTAACTCTTATAATGCATTTATCTTAAACCTTGATGGACTCGTAAAAAGTCCGATCTACTTCGTTGCAGGTCTGAAACGGCGCTTCGCTGTACCATATGTACCGCCAAAGCGCCGTTACAGACAATACGCCTCGTATATCGAACATTTTCCAGAGCCCATCTCCGTTGAAGCACTTTTTACGACTTTATCTTCCTTGACCATGTATTGAGGGGAGAGCCGCCTTTATGCGGCCACATACATGAGCTCGACCCAGAATGGTCCTTCAGCCATTTTCAAGGCCACGACAATTCTGTTTGCATGAGCCATGCCGCTGACCCGAAAACTTTCTCCAACAACCGAGGTCGGAATGGCAAGCTCGATATTCATGCCGTTTGCGGCGTAGGAAACCTTCAGGTTCCCCGCCACCATATTGGCAATTTCACCAATGGCGTCCTTGACGTCTTCATCCAGTTCATCCACCTCAGTGCCGAGGAAGCCGGCGGTGATGGCCATGGCCACGGCGGCGGGGCAGTGTATGGCCACGGCGCCGCGGATCCCTCCACCCAGGCCGATCATGGAGGTCAGATTGGACTTGATGAAATCTTGTCCGGTGAAGGGTTGTCTCTCCAGTTCCATGCCAAGCATGGTGGAGAACACATCCTGAGTTCCATTGAAAATTTCGCTTTCGATATCAAGATCGGCCATAATCCGCTTCGCTTCCTCCCTGCCGGACTGAAAGAGATGCTCGGTCTGAGGATCCCGCCCGTCGCAGACGGCATTGGTCATTTTTCCAACTGCAGCTCGATGATGAAGCCGCCAGCTTCGCACACGCAGGAAATTATCAAGCTGTCCGCATCCTTGGTGGGCTGGAAGTCGTATTGTTTTCCGGAGATGGTCGTCGGCATGGAAAGACTGATGTCCCTGCCGTTGGCGGAAAGGATGGATTTGACATTGCCGCCAAGCATGTTGGCCAACTCGCCGACAGCATCCTCGACATCGGTATTGATTTCATCGACTTCCATACCGAGGAAGCTGCCGGTGATGGCCATGGCCACCTTATGGGGAAGATGAATGGCGAGAACTCCCTTGTGGGTGCCCGCCAGGCCAATAATACCGGATATGCTGTCCGTAAGGGCTTTGTCCGGCGGAGTTTCTCCGCTCGCAGATACCTCCATCATGATCATGGTGGAGAAAATCTCTTTTACCGCTTCGATAATTTGTTCGCGCAACTCCCAATACCTCCCTCAAAGTACAAATTGCATTTAGTCCCGCTAGCTCCTCGTGTCATATCAAGTGTCGGATGTTGTAAGATTGCGCAGCAACTTTGGCTTCCTGCGAGGCACGATTGGGAGCATTAGCAGCGCTATGCGACCCAAAGAAGTGACGAAGCCGGGAAGCCAAAAGGACCAGCAAGATACAACAGATGATGCTTGACAGGACACTAGAGCAACGGACCGAGAACTTCGTTCACCTTGTCGGGGGTAAAGGGCTTTTTGATGGCGCCGACCGCTCCCAGGGATTTGGCTTCCCCAATGATGTCGTCCCCGGTTTCGGTGGAAATCATCAGGACGGGAATGTCTTTTATAGCGGGGCGGTTACATTTTTCCCTCAAAAAAGAGATCCCGTCCATGTTGGGCATGTTGATGTCGCTCAAGATGATGTCGACCTTCTTGTTCTCAAGAACCTCCAGAGCCTCAAGCCCATCCGACGCTTCGTAGATATTTTCGAACTCTATTCCGGCCTGGCGGAGGGATCGGCCGATTATCTTTCTCATGGTGCTTGAATCATCGACCAACAGTACATTTTTCCCCATTCTTTATCTCCTGTATGAGTTGCAGCGCTCCTCCCTGTCCTTTACTGGAAAAACGCGCCGGTATTTTCTTGTACTGGACCTAATCCGTGGACTTCCTGAAGCTTAAAGCACGGAGAGGGCCGTTTTTTCCTGGCTCAATATTACCAACAAGCACGTTGAAAAATCAAATAAGTAATTACGAGATGATTTCTTTCGGGGGTTCTGCCTCACCCAATCGGATTAAGTCCTTTGGTGTCAAATTTACGCCACCTGAACAGTGGCTGGTTTACCCCTGCCCGGAAAAATGGACCATTAATTGCATAGTGCGTCCGTATGAAAAGATTCTTCTTCGCCATACTATTTTTGACGGGTCTGCTGGATGTTCACGCCCAGGCGGCAGAACTTCTCAAAGTTTCACGGGTCGATACCAAGGATGTAGTCCAAATCTACTTCAGCTTCGACAAGTCCCCGAAATTCTCGACAACCAGCAATCAGCGCCGGATTGATCTGGTTTTCAGGGACACTGCAGCCTCCCCCGACATTACCTTTTTCCCGCCGGACGAACATATAGTCAAAATTTTGCCACACTCGGCGAAATCCGAGTTCGCCGTTTCGCTCTATTTTCGTTACAAGCCGCAAAACCACAAACTCACAGAGAGCCCGGACGGAAAGCTGGTCTTCGAAGTCCTGCTGGGCAACGAATACAGCAAATCTTATCAGGAACTGGCGGAACGGCTGAAAGGGCTGACGGTCCTCGACCGGCTGCCGATCGATCACTCGAATCCCGTTCTTCTGTCGCCGTACGCCAAGGACTGGATGCTGTTCTTTTCCAGCTACGAGACTCCAGTGGAAATCAAAGCGCCGGTTAAGTTTACCTCTCCTCCGTTTCCAGTCATTCGTCTTCTTCCTCCGAAACAGGAGCAGAATCTCGAAGTACTGGATGCCGAAGTTTTCGAGTTCGCGGAAAAAGGACGTTGGCATCTGCTGGAGGAAAAGCTGCTCGCAATGATCCAGGCGACCAGCGACCTCGAGAAGCAAAAGCTGCTTGCGCTGACTTTGGGCGAGGCCCTTCTGCGCAAGGGTGACTTTGAAAAGGCTTACATTCAGCTGCACCTCCTGAAGGACAGTTACCCCGATGAGATCCTCGGCACTTATGCCAATTACCTGCTCATCTACCTTCGTGCGGTTCATGAAAGCCCCTTCATTGCCGATTCCGAACTTCAGGCACTCGAAAGCGCCGTCGGTAAAAAAACCCCGCTCGCGCCGTACTTCCTGCTGTCGCAGATAGAGACGGCTCTCGCCACCGGACAACTATCCCGTCTCAACAAATTACTGCTTCGCGACGATGTCGCCCTGCCCAAACCCATCGTCGAGATCGTCCAGATACACCAGGCCGACTACTGGTATGCGCTGGCGCAACCGATCAAGGCATACGCGGCCTATCAACTCCACAAGGATTCCCCTGTACTCGCCGCCTCGCCCTATTCTCATGCCGGCTACTGCAACACCCTCTATACCCAAAAAAAATATCCGGAAGCAGGGGATTGTTACGAAAAACTCGCCACGCTCGTTCCCGAAAAACCGCTCCAGGGACTCATCCATTTCCGCAAGAATATGGCAAGGCTGAAAAATGTCGACGGCTTGACGCTGATCAACGAATTTTCCCGCATCGAAGGCGCCCTGCCAGAGACGGAAGCGGGCTACAGGGCAGCGATGAAAAAGAGCGACCTGATCTTTATACAATCGAAGGAACAAGCCAAACAGGTCATCGCGAACTACCAGGCGATCGCCGAGAAATCCCTGGTGCGATCGCTCCGGGAAGAGGCGCTTCTGAAAAGCGCGATCGTCCACGCGGAAACGGGTGAAACGACCGCCAGTATCGCCCTGCTCCAGCAGTTCTTAAGAGAGTTCCAGACCGGAGATGTCAGAATTTCGGCACAAGCCCTGCTCATCCAACTGCTCCCCGGAGAAATCAAACGGCTGGTCGAGAACAAGGAATATATCAAGGCGCTGGTGCTCGCCAAGCAGAACCGGGAATTTTTTCAGAAGAACTGGATCGACAGCCAGTTCCTGATGGACACGGCCGAGGCCTACTATCGCATCGGTCTCTATGACGAGGCCCAGAAACTCTACCTCTATCTCATTGAAATTCTGCCGACCGACCAGCGGGAGAGATTTTACCTGCCGATGGTGGAAGCCGCCTACCATCACGGCAACAACAGCCTGGTCGAGGACTTCGTCGCTCAGTATATCTATAACTATCCGAATGGGAAATTTACCGAAAAGCTGACGATCTTCCGGATCAAGGCATTGGTCGGTGACGAACGTTTGACAGAGGCGCTGGGCCTTCTGCCATCGCCTCTGCCGGAAAATGCCGAACTGTACAAAATTGCCGGGTCGATCTATTTCAGAACCGACGATTTCGTCAAATGCTCGGAAGTATTGAAGAAACTTGCGAACATCGAGAAATCGCTGCCGCAGAAGGAGCAGTTTATGCTGGCCGAGAGCCTCTTCTCGACGGGCTCCTTTGACGAGGCTGAGAAACAATTCCGTCTGGTTACCACGGAAAGCGAATTTTACGACCAGAGCCTCTTCAGGCTGGCCAGTCTCGAAAGCCAGAAAGGAAATGAGGAAAAAGCCCTAAGCTTCCTGCGGGAAATCGTCGAAAAGGGTAGTAACCCCCGCTGGAAACAATATGCGGAACGGGAATTGCAATTCAGGTCGACGACGGTCCGCAAGAAGGTCCCGACATCTTAAATTATGTTAAACAGGTAAAGCCTTAAATAATAAACTCGAGGAGATGGACTCTGAAAAAAGTTCGATATACGAGGCGTAGTGCCTGAAACGGTGCTTTGGTAGTACATATGGTACAGCGAAGCGCCGTTTCAGACCTACAACGAAGTAGATCGGACTTTTTACGAGTCCATCAAGCAGGAGAAATTGACATGGATCCGACCAAACCCTTCGACGCGAACGTGCAGCTGCTCAGCAAGGTCCTGGATCTGAGGGCTCAAAAGGCTCAAGTTATCGCGGCCAACATCGCCAACGCGGAAACTCCCGGTTTTTCCCCTACCCGCTTCGCTTTTGAGGAGGATCTGGCTCAGGCGCTGGACAAGACCAGGGGCATTCAACTGGCCCGGTCGAACGAGAGGCACATTGCCCTGGGACCTGCAAATTTCAACGAAGTCAGCGGCAAGGTTGTCATGATCGCCGACTCGACGGGAGTTGGCGATAAAAACGGCGTAAACGTCGACCAGGAAATGCTCGCCCTGTCAGAAAACGAACTGATGTATGAGACATCCGTTCAACTGCTGCAGAAAAAGCTCTCCCTGCTCAAGCATGTCATCGGCGGCGGACAGTAGCTTTTCAAACACCTACCATAGCAACCACAAGGAATTCATATGGATATTCTCAATACCTTCCAGATCGGCGCTTCGGCCCTTCGCGCCCATAGTCAGAGACTGAACACCATCAGCTCCAACCTTGCCAACGTCGAGACCACCTCGACTCCTGAAGGAGGTCCGTACAAGAAAAAATCGGTCTACTTCCAGAGCGCTCCCCTGAGCTTCCAGGAAGAACTCGAAGGGAAGATGAAAAATTCCATGCAGGGGGTGGCCGTGACCAAAATCGTCGAAGACAAAAATCCGCCACGAAAGGTATACAACCCTTCGCACCCCGACGCCAAGGAAGACGGTTACGTAGAAATGCCCAACGTCAACGTGCTGGAGGAGATGGTCGACATGATGTCGGCGACGAGATCCTACCAGGCCAACGTTACTTCTATAAAAATGGCGAAACGCATGGCCCTGAAGGCTTTGGAGATAGGGAGATAATAGTTCATGAACACGATAAAAAGCCTTGAAGGCATTGCCCCGCTGACCCTGAAACCGGCCGATGAACCGAACATACAGGGCACCGGCGCCGATTTCGGCAACATGCTCAAGAACATGATCGAAAAGGTCAACAACACCCAGCTGGCTGGCGAACAGGCCGTCCGCAACCTGCAGAGCGGCAAGGCGGCCCATCTCCACGAAGTCATGCTCGCCGCGGAGGAGGCGGATATCTCCCTGCGCATGCTCGTCCAGCTGCGCAACAAAGCGCAGACGGCCTACGAAGAGATAATGCGGATGCAGATTTAATGCACGGTAGTTGCCCAACGATTGATAATGCCATAAAAAATGCTCCAACCCGTGGAGATGAGGAAATACAGCCATGGCCGAACAAAACAGAGGAATTCAGGTGACAGACCAGCCTCTTCTTCCCACAGAGGCGCCGACTCCCCCGAAGCGGAAAAACCTCCTGGGGCTTATCCGGGAATGGCCGCTTTCCAGAAAGATCGCCACCGGCGCCGTCCTCTTGATCTCCCTGGGACTTTTCGCCATCCTCATCTTTCAGGCCCGGACCGCAGACCAGCAGCTGCTCTATGCCAATCTCGAGTTGAACGATGCGGCGGCGGTCACCGACTGGCTGAAGAACCAGAAAATTGACTATACCTTGAAGAACGGAGGCAGAGATATCTGGATCTCCGCGCCGCTGATCTATCAGACCCGCCTCGAACTTGCCGCGAACAACCTGCCCAGCGGCGGCGGCGTCGGCTTCGAGGTCTTCGACAAGCAGAGTTTCGCCCTCACCGATTACGTCCAGAAAGTAAACTACACTCGGGCGCTGCAGGGCGAGCTGGCCCGGACGATCTCGTCCCTTGCGCCCGTCGAATCGACCAGAGTCCACCTCGCCCTGCCGGAAAAGCGGCTCTTCAAGAACCAGCAGTCACCTGCCACCGCCTCGGTCATTATCACCCTGCGCCCGGGAAAAAACCTCGACCCCAAGCAGGTCCAGGGCATCATCCACCTTGTCGCCGGCTCGGTGAGCGATCTCGATCCGGAGAATGTGAAGGTAATCGATGCCAACGGCGTCTTGCTCGAAGGCCAGAAACCGGCGGATGAGAACAAGATGCTCTCGGCCGACATGCTGGCATTCCAGCGTGAGGTGGAGAACCGCCTGGAGATCCAGGCGCAGGATCTGCTGGACAGATCCATGGGTCGGGACAATGCCATGGTCAGGGTTTCGGCCGCCCTCGATTTCGCCAAGGTCGAGAAGACCCAGGAACTCTTCGATGCCGACGATCCGGTGGTGCGAAGCGAGCAGATCAATCAGGAAAACAGCGGAACTGAATCGCCAGGCGGCATTCCCGGCGTGCAGTCCAACCTGCAGGGCAATGAGTTCAACCAGAATACCGCCGCCACATCCCCTTCCAACAGGAATTCCCGGATCACCAACTACGAGATCAGCAAGACCGTCAGCAGGATCGTCAATCCGATCGGCACCATCAACAAGCTCTCCGTCTCGGTGCTGGTGGCCGACAAGGTGCCGCTCGATGAAAACGGCAAACCGCAGGCCCCGGTTCCCCGGACTGCAGAGGAACTGCAGGCGGTAGAAAATATGGTCGCCTCCGCCATCGGCATCGTGCCGCAGCGCGGCGATGTCATCAACGTCCAGTCGATGCCCTTCGTGGATTCCGGCGATGCCCGCCTTCCTGGCGATCCGGCTGTAGAGAATCTTCTCTACCAGTACCTTCCTCTGGCAAAATACGGTTTGATACTTATGGGCCTGTTTTTGATCTACTTTTTTCTTATCCGACCGGTGATCAGGACTATGAAGGGCGAGGTACAGCAGCACTACAAGACGGTACAGCAGCTGGAACACGAACGACTGATGCAGCTCCCCGAAGAGCCGGTGGAGCCGCCGCCGCCCGTGGATGAAGCGATACTTGCCCTGCGCAGGGAAGTCCAGCACAATCAAATTCCGACCGCCTTCATCATCAAGAACTGGATTCAGGAAGGGTAACCGTCTATGGGCTTAGAAACGCTGACCGGACTCAACAGAGTGGCCGTGCTGCTGATGTGCCTGGGAGAGGAGGCCACGGCCAAGATTTTCCAGGAACTGACCGACGAGGAAGTCAGACAGGTTGCCAGGACCATGGCCACGATCAATCATATTCCCATCGATGTCAAGGAAAAGGTCTTCGCCCATTACCGCGATGCCCAGAATCGCTTTGCCGGCCTGTTTGTCAAGGGCGAGGATTTCGCCAAGAATGCCATAACCGCCACTCCGGGGGAACAGCGCGCAAATTTTCTCCTCGACCAGTTTCTTTCCGGCACCCAGACCAAATCCCTGGAAACCATCGCCCTCATGGCGCCGCGGATGGTCGCCGGCCTCCTGGAACAGGAACATCCGCAAACGATCGCCCTTGTGCTCTCCACCCAGCACATCGAACACGCCGCCGAAATCATGACCCATCTGCCGGAAAGCATCAGGCCGGATGTGGCCTATCGCATCGCAAGGATCGAAAAAGTGGCTCCGGAAGTCATCTCAAGAATAGAGGATGCCCTGCACCGGGAAATAGGCCTCGTCTCCGGCAGGGCTCACAAGAAGGTCGGTGGCGTCGATGCTGTAGTGGGTATCCTCAACCATATGAAAAACAACCTCGACGCGGAAATTCTCGAGGAAATGGAACAGCACGATCCGGAAATGGCGGAGGAGATCCGCAAAAAGATGTTCACCTTCGAAAACCTTATCGCTCTTGACGGCCGCTCGCTGCAGATGATCCTCAGGGAGATAAACAACGACTCCCTGACGCTTGCGCTGAAAACCGCTTCCGAGGCGATGAAGGAAAAGATCTTCGCCAATATGTCGAATCGCGCCGCCGAGATGATCAAGGACGACCTGGAGGCCATGGGCCCCGTCCGCCTCTCGGAAGTCGAACTGATGCAGCAGTCGATCGTCAAGATTGCCATGAAGCTCGAGGAAGAAGGAAAGCTGGTACTCGGCTCCGGAGGCGGGGATGAGCTTGTCTAGATACTATAAGAGTTCGAATTCCTTCCAGCCGGAGGAGATCGTCAGACTGGACGGCGCCGCCCCCCCTGCCTGGAACCCTTTGCCCCGAGGAGAAGAAAAATCCTTTGCAGCCCGATCCCTGCTGGCAGAAAACGACCTTGCTGCAACTCAGGCGAAGCAGACGACTTCGCCATCTCCGGCAACCGGCGCCCCAGTTTCCCGGACACCCGATTCCTCCCTTTCCCGGGTCGAATCTTCCATAAACCTGCCTCTCCCCGAAGAAACCTTCAATCTCGGCAGCTCTATCGAGCTCGCTGAAGCCGAGCAGCAAAAGAAGCAGGCGTATCAGGAGGGATTCCAGGAAGGATTCGACAAAGGGTATGCGGAGGCGCTGCGCAAAATCGACGAAGAACGCGGCCGAGCCGAGGAGGATCTCGCCGCGGCCGGCCGGGCCCTGCTGCTTTCCTGCCGGCAGCTGGACACCCTGCGCGAAACCCTCATTGCCAACAGCAGTCGGGAAATCATTGATTTTATCCTGGCGATCTCCGAAAAAATTGTGCGGACCCTGGTCGGGGAACAGGATGTCACGATCGTCGCCACCATAGAAGAGGCACTTCGAAAAGCCGTTAAATCAGAGGAGTTTTGCATTTTCCTCCACCCCGACGATTATGACGCGGTGGCAGCCAAAGCGAGTGAAATCGTGGCGGGAATCAGCGGCCTGAACAATATCGTACTCAGAAGGGACAAGACCATAGAGCGGGGCGGGGCCAAGATCGAGTCCGACAATTGCACCATCGATGCCACGATAGCCGGCCAATTCGACATCATCCGCGAGGAAGTCAGAAAAAGACTCTAAGCCGTTGTAAGTAGATCGGGCTTTTTACGAGTCCATCAAGCTTCAGGAACGACATTTTATGCCACTGGACGCCGCATCGATCAGAAAGACCAATGTCATCAAAGTCTGGGGCAAGGTGACCCGGATCGTCGGTCTGGTCATCGAGGGCTATTGCCCCCATGCCACCATCGGTTCGCTCTGCGAGCTCAGTCCCATGAGCGGGGACCAGCCGGTCTTCGCGGAAATTGTCGGCTTCAAGGACAACAAGGCCCTGCTCATGCCGCTCGGTGAATTGCGCGGGCTCGGACCGGGCAGTCTCATCCGGGTGGTTCGCGCCAGCGCCACCATCTCCGTCGGCAACCAGCTTCTCGGCAGGGTCGTCGACGCCATGGAAATACCCCAGGATGGTCTTCCCGCACCGATCCTCACCGAAGAAAAAGATATCTATTCTTTGCCCCCCGGCCCCATGGAACGGCAGAACATCTCCGAGACCCTCGACCTCGGTGTCCGCGCCATCAACGGCCTGATCACCTGCGGCATGGGCCAGCGGATGGGGATTATGGCCGGCTCGGGCATCGGCAAGAGCGTTCTGCTCGGCATGATGGCCAAATACGCCAAGGCAGACATCAACGTCATCGCCCTCATCGGAGAACGGGGACGGGAGGTGCGCGAGTTCATCGAACGCGACCTGGGAACCGACGGCCTGGCCCGGTCGGTCATCGTCGTGGTCACCTCCGACCAATCCCCGCTCCTGCGCATGCGGGGGGCTTTCGTCGCCACGGCCATCGCCGAATATTTCTGCAACCAGGGTAAGAACGTCCTGCTCATGATGGATTCCGTCACCCGCTTCGCCATGGCCATGCGGGAAATCGGTCTGGCCATAGGCGAGCCGCCGACCACCAAAGGCTACACCCCTTCGGTCTTCGCCACCTTGCCCAAGCTGCTCGAACGAGCCGGGAAGTTCAGGGACAAGGGCTCTATCACCGGCCTCTACACGGTACTCGTCGACGGCGACGACATGACCGAGCCGGTGGCCGATTCGGTCCGTTCCATCCTCGACGGCCATATCGTCCTGTCCCGCGCGCTCGCCGGGAGAAACCACTTTCCGGCCATCGATGTCCTGAACAGCGCCAGCCGTGTCATGCGCGATATCGTCTCGCCCCGGCATCTCGAACTGGCCGGCAAGGCCCGGGAGGTGCTTGCCCGATATATCGAAGCCGAAGATTTGATCAATATCGGCGCATATGTCAGGGGGTCCAACCCGAAAATAGATTATGCCATCGGCAAAATAGACGAAATCACCGGTTTTCTGAAACAAAGTTACAATGAAACGACAACCTTGAAGCAAACACTCGAGCAACTTGGCGGCGTCCTCAGCGACCGCAAGGACGAAGAGCCCCAGAAGAAAAACCGGCGCCAATCGGACAAGGCGTAAAATCAGAAAGACTTCCAGCTCCTGCCGATGAAACCATTCGCCCTGCATGCCGTCCTCGCATACCGCAAGCGTCTTGAGGACAACGCCCGCCAGCGACTTTTGGACGCGAAAAAGGTTATGGAGGTTATAGCGAATAAGTTGCGAGAGGAACAGGAATCCTTCGCCGCCCTTATAGAAAAGACGGAGCGTTTGAAAATGGAAGGCATCAATATCCTGGAACTGGTCCTTTACGAGGAACAAATTACCCGCGGCGAGGGGAATATAGAGGCCATCGAAAAGAATCTCCGGGACAAGACCGAGATCGTGCAACGGGAACAACAGAATCTGCTGCGCCGCGCCAAGGACCGCCGCATTATGGAGCGGTTGAAAGAGCGCCAGGATCTGGCCTGGAAAGGCTATCTCGACAAAAAAGAACTGGCCATGCTCGACGAACTTGCCATAACCAGACATGACTCCGGAGAAAATCATTGATACCCCGAAACAGTCGAATGGTGACATTATGAAGCCCAAATACATCCTGCTCAGTGCAACTGTCGCAGCTCTTCTTGCCCAACATGTCCAGGCGGCCGATGCAGAACCCCAGGAAAGTTTCAGCTCAGTCGAGGAGAGAAGGATAGAGCAATCCATTATCGAGGAACGTGCCAATATCAGGAAGGAGCAGGAATATATTTCCATGCGGGAAAAGGAACTAAAGACCCTGGAGGAGAGCGTCGATAAGAAACTTGCCGAGATGGACCGGAAGCTGGAAGAACTCAAGCAACAGCAGAAGAAGATCGAGGCGCTCCTGGCTGCGAAGTCGGAGGAAGAGCAAAAGCGAACCCAGGACCTGGCGAAGATTTACGAAAAGATGTCGCCGGACAAGGCCGCGACCTCCCTGTCAGGGCTTGACCAGAGACTGGCTGCCGACCTTCTCGCCAGCATGAAGGCGAAAGCGGCGGCAAGGGTCCTGGATCAGATGACGAAACAAAAAGCGAGCGAACTGAGCACAACATTTTCAACTTTGCAACTCGAGTGAAATAGATGACCCAAATTGCTATTGTCCTCCCCGCTGCCCCGCAACTCCCCCCCGCCGGTCCCCCGGCTGCCGGCGGGTCGCAGCAATTCTCGAGTCATTTCGAAAAAGCCGTTTCCCGGGAAAACCAAAAAGAACAAATCGACACCCGCAAGAGCCAGAGTAGCGAGCGCTCCGAGAAGATGCAGAGCAGGGAGAAGAGCCCCGCTGCCGATTCCACCGAAAATGCCCGCCGGGAATCCCCCCCCTCTCCTCCTGCTGGAGCGGTTGCCGGAAAAGAAAGCGCCAGCCCTGCGGAAGAGGCAGCCACAGATAACCAAGTTCCTGTCCAGCCTGGGGAAGAGCAGAACATTGCAATAACACAGTCCCTTGAAGAGACGACAGCGAACATTGTCTTTGTACTTCCCTCGGATGACACATCGATGGGCGCAAGGACCGGCGCCACCGGACCGGATGCAACTCCTGCCTTCTCGAGAGTTTCCTCGCAGTCCTTCATCGCTGCCTCCGCAATAATCGAGGATGGCATGCAGCCCCCCCTTGCCGAGGAAAAGGCGTGGGCAACTCCGCCCCAGCCCGGGCAGAAGTCGACATCCGATACGATGCTTGCGCAATTGCAGCTCATCATCGAGAACAGCGATGAAAAAGGCACAGTGACCATTACCAGGGAGGACAAGCCGTCCGCCTCCTGGGGTGCCAGACCGATCCAGCAGGTCTTGCCGCAGCAGGTCGGATACTCCGGCTCGAGCCAGATCAGCGCGGCAACTTCGGAATATGCCGACGCGACTACGGAATCCCCGCTCCACATGTTGGTAGACGGCTGGACCGCTCCTGCCGAGAAGACGGATCAGCAGACGAGTTCGCTGCGCCAGAATACACAGCAGCAGTACTACGAAGCGAAGATCAACATGCAATCGTTCGGCAACAACGACGAATCGCCGACAAAGGATGGCCAGCAGGGCAATGATTCAGCCGCCCAGGCTCAAGTCTCCACCGGACAGAATACTTCGACCACAACCTTTCTTACCGCCGAACATCCGAACACCTTCTCCCAGTCGCTTACCTCGGCCCAGAGCACCCCCCTGCCCGCAGATGCGACAGGTACCGTGACCCTTCCGTCCGGTACGGTCGTTCGTGAGGAGGATGTCATCCAGCAGATGCTGGAGCGTTTTCAGATTTCCAGAAAGCGGCTCGACACCCAGATCAATCTCAAACTGCATCCGGCCGAACTCGGCGAGCTGAAAATCGATCTCTCGGTCAAGGAAGGTTCGATTCGCGCCAATGTGGTGGCGCAAAGCCAGCATGCCCAGGAAATCATCGAAAAGAACATGGCAAGACTGAAGACTGTACTCGAGGAGCATGGCTTCACTATCGAGGCGATCACGGTCAGCTCAAAATTCGATTCAAACACTGAAGCGGATCTCTTCGACCGGCAGCTCTTCAGCCAGAACGAGTATACGCCGCAACCGAGAAGACGGCAGCATGAAGCCGAAGCCACCTTCCGGACCGATGAGGCTTTCTTCCCCGCGCAGCAGGTTGCTGCGGGGGTAAACGTAAAAATCTGAGAGATGCCATGAGCAGCTATATCGACTCGATAAATCAGGCGTCCACTGCTTCCACCGGTAGAACTACTGCGAAGAACAGCAGCGATGCGACCATGGGCAAACAGGATTTCCTCACCCTGCTGGTGGCCCAACTGCAGAACCAGGACCCGTTGAATCCGGACAACCCCACTGAATTCACCGCCCAGCTCGCCCAGTTCAGCTCGCTTGAGCAGCTTTTCACCCTCAATGAGAGTATGAACAAAATGGCCGAAGCCAATATCAACTCCGATCGGTTATCAACCCTCAGCACCATCGGCAAGGATGTTGCCTATCACGGCAGCGAAATCAATTTCACCGGAGAACCGGTTGAAGTCGGATACCAGCTTGACAGTCCTGCCTCGGAAGTGACCCTCGACCTGCAACTGAACGGGGTCACCATCAAGTCCTTCAAGGGCACCGAGCTTACCGCCGGCAATCACTACTTCACCTGGGACGGTCTGACAAAGGACGGCGTTGCGGCTCCGGTCGGAAAATACAAAATCCTCCTGAACGCCAAGGCCCCGGACGGCCAGAGCACCGGAGTCGCCCCGCTTATCAAATCGGAAGTGACCGGCGTCGATCTCAACGCCACCGGCGGTGCTTCGCTCATCACCAAGGCCGGAGAAATCGCCTACGCTTCGGTCATCGGCGTCTATGAACCCGGCAGCCGTTCCGAGACCACGACAACCGCCGAAAAAAGTGAAACCAAAAAAGATGAAGCACCAACTAGTGAGGGCGACGTCGATTCCACTGCCGATGCCGCCACAACCGCGGCCCAAGCAGCCGATTCAGTTGCCGAAGCATCCAAGGATGTAAAGGATATCCTTGAATGATCATGACGAAACATCGTGCAGATAATTTTCACTATCTGGCTCTTTGAAAGGTAAAAGGAGAAAAGTATGGGTATTTCGAGTGCATTGTACAGTGGAGTCAGCGGCCTGAACACCAACGGGCAGGCGATGAGCGTCATCGGCAACAACCTGGCGAACACCAACACGGTCGGTTTCAAAGGATCCCGGACGGTATTCTCGGATCTTCTCTCCTCCTCCATAAACGGGTCCGGCGGGCTTTCCCAGGTGGGCCGGGGTGTCGGCATGTCGAAAGTCGACCAGGTATTCAGCCAGGGAACGTTCGAGTCCACCGAGTCAGGCCTTGATGTGGCCATCGAGGGGGATGGTTTTTTCATTTTGAAAGAAGCCGGTAACTCAACCGCATATTATTCCAGGGCCGGCGCATTCCGCTTTGACGACGACGGCTTTCTCATCAACCCTGAAGGCTACCGGGTGCAGGGCAAGGCCTTCGACGCCAACGGATTGCTCGCGGCAGGAGACCCCAGCGATATTCAGATTCCGGGAACCGGACTGGTAGCAGGTAATGCCACCACAACTCTCGAGCTCACCACCAATCTCGATGCCTCCGAAACCGTTCTTCCTGGACCGTTTAACATCGCCGACCCCGCCACCTATAATTATTCTTCCTCTGTACAGGTCTTCGACACTTTGGGCAACCCGCACCTCTTGACCACCTATTTCATCAAGACCGGAAATAATAACTGGAACTGGGCTTGGAGTGCTACTGCAGACAACGGTACAGCTTTGGGCGGTGCTATTGTGGCGGGCAGCCCCCTCAACTTCACCACTGACGGCGTTCTGGCAGCCCCGGTGACTGCGAACATACCGGGCGCCCAACTTGAATGGGCCAACGGTTCCACACAGACCCCCATAGACATCACCTTCGACACCACCCAGTTCAACAGCGACAATGTGGTTCTATCCCAGGATCAAAACGGGTTCGGAGCCGGCAATCTCACCGGTGTCGAAATAGACCCGGACGGCATCGTCATAGCCTCCTACTCCAACGGAAAACAGACGAAGGTCGCCCAACTCGTCCTGGGGAAATTCGTCAACGCCAATGGACTTTCCCTGGAGGGCAGCAACCTCTTCAGGGAAACCACAACCTCGGGTCCCCCCCGGGTCGGTATACCCGGGCCGGAGTTGGGCAAGGTTTTCACCAACTCCCTCGAGCAATCCAATGTCGACATGGGTGCGGAGTTTGTCCGCATGATCACGGTGCAGCGTGGGTTCCAGGCGAATTCCAAGATCATCACCACGGTCGACGAACTGCTCGGGGAGCTGATAAATCTGAAGCGATAATAGTCAACTTTTTGACAACAACTGTGACGCCTGGCCGGTAATGCATCTTCACCGACCGGGCGTTTCTTTTCTTCCCTCCTATCCCCGCTTTATTTCCCTTCGTTTTGCATCATTCCCGCAACCATTATCTCATGGAATGGTTTTTGCTCGTTGAGTTTTACTAAATCTGGAACTATGATGATATCTGTACAAAAGTTTTAAACTGAATTAGGACAAATTCCCTAAAAGCAGAAGGCAGATCGTGACTGTTCCGTTTCTGCGACTCGATGCCTCATTAACCTCATCGATGGAGTGCTTGTTTGGATCTTGCAACGATAATCGGCATAGGTGTCACCTTTAGTCTGATGATATGGGCCATCCTCCTCGGCGGCCCATTGACGATATTCATCGATATGCCCTCGATGCTCATCGTTTTTGGCGGAACACTCGGCTGCACTCTGGTGCATTACCCTTTCAAGGAGGTGTCTTCCGCTCTGACCGTCGCCAAGAAAACGTTTCTTTACCAGGAAATACAGATCAACGGCCTGATCACCCAGCTCATGGAGTTCGCCAACAAGGCGAGAAAGGAAGGAATACTGGCGCTGCAGGGGGCGATTGAGAACTCGGGTGACGATTTTTTGAAAAAGGCCCTGCAGATGGCCGTCGATGGCCAGGAACCGGAGACTCTGCGCAGCATGCTGAATACCGAGATCGAATACATTCAGGTACGCCACGGCAAGGGTGCGGAAATTTTCAACTCGCTCGCCGCCTACGCCCCAGCCATGGGAATGGTTGGCACGCTCATAGGTCTGGTGCAGATGCTGCAGTCGATGAGTGATCCCTCGGCCATCGGGCCTGCGATGGCGGTTGCCCTTATCACGACATTTTACGGAGCCATCATCGCCAACGTGCTCTGCCTGCCGATGGCCGGCAAGTTGAAAGCCAGGTCTGCCTCGGAAGTGCTTATCAAGACCCTGATCATCGAAGGCATGCAGTCGATTCTCTCCGGGGAGAATCCTCGTATAATGGAACAAAAACTGCATGCATTCATTGCGCCTAAGCTCCGCGAGTCAATATACAATAAGTAAAGGCAGCAATTGTTATGGCGGAAGACAAGAAAGACAAAGCGCAGGAACCTGCCAGGAAAAAAAAAGAAGAGTGCCCGGCGGGCGCGCCAGCCTGGCTGATAACTTATTCAGATCTTGTCACACTTCTTCTGACCTTCTTCGTCCTGTTGCAGTCCATGTCCGTCATCAACAAGGTCAACTTCCAGACCGCGGCCAGTTCGCTCAAGAGCGCCTTGACCGGCCAGTATACTCCTACTCAAACCGAGTTCGTGGTGCCGGTATTCCCCAAGTCGCCCCAGATGCAATTCGCCCCCATTGTCGAGGATGCGACCAAGAAGGTGTACGAAAAGATCAAATCGCAGATCGATTCCCTGCGGCTCACGGATAATGTCGGAGTCATCCAGCAGGACGACGAATCGATAATTTTGCGGATTAACGACTCAATAATGTTTGAGCCAGGGCAGGCAAAGCTGTCCGCGCCGGCCTATCCGATCCTGAGAAACATCGCCGACATTATCCGTCCCCTCCCCATGGATCTGCGCATCGAGGGCCACACGGATGATACTCCCATCCAAAGTTCGCAGTTCGGCAACTGGGACCTCTCGGTAGCCAGGTCGGTGGCGGTGCTCCGCTTTTTTACGCAGAGCGACCTGCTTCCCCTGGACCGGATGTCTGCCGTCGGCTACGGCAAGGACAGGCCGGTTGTACCCAACCAGGACGAAGCTACAAGAGCAAAAAACAGACGGGTCGACTTCACCTTGAAGCTCTCTGGGTATACGGCCGGCACGCGACCCGGCACGAAAAATACCGGCGTGCCCTTTTAGGTGTACCAGCTCAGAAGGTTAAACAGGATTTTCCGTTAATGGAAATCAGCAGGAAAGGTTAAGAAATATGGCGGAAAAAAAAGAGATCCAACAGGAAAAGAAAGGTGGAAGCAAGAATAAGCTGTTCCTGATCATCGGCGCCGTCATTTTGGTGCTAGTTATCGGCGCCGGCACCGCCGCCTTTTTCCTTATAAAAAACGCCCCCGACCCGAAAGAGAAGGAGGATCCCGCCAAACAGGTGCCGGTCCCGGACCTCAACCAGCTTGCCGACGTCGGCCCGATGGTCAACATAGAGGAATTTATCGTCAATATCATCAGTGGCGATACGGCTCATTATGTGAAGGCGTCGCTGACCATCGAACTGACCAGCGAGGAAGGAAAGGCAGAAGCGGAAAAAAGAATGCCGCAGATGCGCGACTCCATCCTTCTGCTGGTCGGCAACAAGACATACGAAGAACTGCAGGACCTTCAGGGCAAGAAGCAGCTCAAGGCGGAAATTACCAGCAAGATCAATTCATACCTGAAAACCGGCAAGGTGAAGGCGGTTTATTTCACCAACTTTGTAGTGCAGTAGAAACCGACGAATGATGATGGAACAGATTCTCAGCAAAGCGGAGATCGCCGAACTCCTCAAAGCGATACGAGAAGGCAGGATTACCCTGGATCTCGACGACAAGGAACAGGAAGCTTTCCTTGCCTGCTCGCCGATCAGTCTCTTCCAGCTCACCCGCCCGGACAGCGAGCTTTTCCGCATCCCGAATTTCGACATCATTCTCGATGTCTTCTGCCGGACCTACGCAACCTCGCTGACCAATCTTTTGCAAAGGAACTTTTCCATCACCAGAGTAGGTCTCGAGAGCCACGAGTTCCAGAAATTCATGGCAGACAAGCACAGCCCTGGCGCGATCGGCATTCTCGACATGTCTCCCTTGAAATACGGCGCCCTGATGATCTTCGATTCCGCCCTGTCGTTCTTCATGCTCGAAATAATGCTCGGGGCGTCGATGGAGAGCGGTTCGCTGAAGCTCGATCGGCGTCTCACCACCATCGAGATGAATATCCTGAAAAAGCTGCTTTCCGACGCCTGCCACGACCTGGACAAATCGTTTGCCCAGCTGCTGGAAATGCATTGTTCCCTGATCAAGCTGGAAAATAATGCACGGCTGGTATCGATCGTGGAACCGGATGCCGAGGTGATTGTCGGGACCTTCATGGTCAAAGTAGGAGAACACTCGGGGCTGATCCACCTGGTGTTTCCGTTTGCCACCCTGGAACCTCTGCGCGAAGCCCTGAAGCAGCTGCTGACCATCGCCACGACATCACAAAGCACCTGGCAGGAAGTTCTCGAGGATGAAGCTTCGCAGGTTGCGGCGACTATTACCGCGCTTTCCGGCAATATCACCCTATCGATAAACCAACTCCTGCAGCTGAATACAGGCGACCTGCTCTTTCTCGATTACGACCCGAACGCACCGCTGAAAGTGCTGGTCGAAGACAAACTGAAATTTTATGCAATTCCCGGCACGCATAATGGCAAGAAAGCCATCAGCCTCACCGGAATTGCGTCATAAGAAGGACCGCTGCCATGAAACCGAATGGTAATTCCCGACCGGCCCCGGAAGAGATCAAGGAACTCCTGCAGGATGATTCCGCCGCCTCGAAATCGAAATCCAATCCGAAGACCGGCAGAGGCCTCGATTTCCTCTACGATATCCCCCTACAGATCTCGGTGGAGGTGGGGCGGAGCAAGATCCTTTTGCGGGACCTGCTCAAGATGGGCGAAGGCTACGTCATAGAACTCGACAAACTTGCCGGCGAACCCCTCGATCTTTATGTGAATTCCCGGCTTATCGCCCGGGGTGAAGCGGTCATGGTGGGAGACAAGTTCGGCATCCGGCTGACCGACGTGGTCAGCACTTCCGACCGCATCGAAAATCTCGGTTGAGGACGATCAATGGCGTTCACCTCCGTCCTCAGAAGGCTCGCGGTGGTCGCGATCCTCTGCCTGCCGTTCTGGCCGGCACGGGCCGTTGCCGAAACCGGCCAGTTCAACGTCATGGATTCCTATCTGCGGATGATCTGGGGCCTTTTAGTGGTGCTCGGCATCATATTTCTGCTTTACGGCCTGCTGAAAAAAAGATTTTCCCTGCTCGCCCAGTCCCCTCAGCAACAGATAAGGATCCTCGAGATGAAACCCCTCATGGGCAGGAAGGCCCTGTGCCTGGTCGAGGTACGGGGCCAGGAATTTCTACTCGGCATCAGCGGCGACCGGATCGATCCCATCGCCTGTCTCACCAAAAAACCCATCGCCTCGTTTGCAGAGACCCTGAAAAGCTCGGGAGCGGATGGAGGCACATGATGTCTGGACGTTCCTCTCAGAGGACATGGCCTACCCTGGTCGGCCTGGCCCTTGCTGCACTCTTGGTCCCCGGCGCTGTGGGGGCCGTTGCCCTGCCGAACATCACCTTGGGCGTGCAGGACGCCGAGAGCCCCCAGCAGATCTCCAACGCCCTGCAGGTTCTGCTGGTCCTTACGGTTTTCTCCGTCGCCCCGGCCATCCTGCTGATGACCACCTGTTTTACCCGCATCGTCATCGTCCTGGGCTTCGTCCGCCAGGCCATGGGGACGCAGAATATGCCGCCCACCCAGGTAATCCTGGGCCTGTCGCTGTTCCTGTCCTTCTTCATCATGTCACCGACCCTTGACCGGATCAACAAGGAAGCCCTGCAGCCCTACCTGAAGGAAGAGCTCAGCCAGCCCGTGGCTCTGGAGAAGGCCCTGGACCCCATACGCGACTTCATGCTCAGCCAGGTGAAGGAGGAGGATCTCATCCTGCTCTCGGAAATTACGCTGAAAAACGAACCGGCCGACAAGGAGGACATTCCGACGATGACCCTTATCCCGGCCTTCATGCTGTCGGAGCTGAAACGAGCCTTCCAGATGGGTTTCATGATCTATATTCCCTTCCTGGTCATCGACATGATCGTGGCCTCGGTGCTCATGTCCATGGGCATGATGATGCTCCCTCCGGTTATCATTTCCATGCCGTTCAAGCTGCTGCTCTTCGTCCTGGTCGACGGCTGGAACCTGGTGGTCGGTTCGCTGATCAAAAGCTTCAGCTGATCCGTCGCCGATGATAACGATACTCTCTTTGCCCCACCTCCGAGGTAAGCGATGAATCCTGAAATTGCCGTGGATATCTGCCGCAAGGCCATTCAGACCATTCTCTTGGCCTCCGCGCCGATGCTGATCATCGGCCTGCTGATCGGCCTTATTATCTCCATCTTTCAGGCGGCGACCCAGATCAACGAGCAGACCCTCACCTTCGTGCCCAAGATCATCGCCGTCTTCGTCACCATGCTGATCTTCGGCCCATGGTTGATCAAGCTTCTCGTCACTTTCACCACCGGCCTCTTCGAGACCATGGCAACCTTCTGAAAATGCCTGTCGACATTCAGCTCTTTCCCGTTGAACAGTTTCAGAGCTACCTGGTGGTCACCGCCAGGATCGCCGGTTTCATCGGCGCCATTCCGGTTGTCATGGCCGCCCAAACCCCGGTCCGGGTCAAGACCGGGCTGGTCTTCGCCACATCGCTGCTGCTCTTCCCCGTGATGCGCGAGGCCTTGGGGGACGTTGATTTTTCCCCGATCCCCTTTGCCCTGCTGATTGTCTCGGAGCTTCTGCTGGGACTGCTGATCGGTCTCGTTGCCCGCCTTATCTTTACCGCCGTCGAGTTCGGCGCCACCGTCATCGGCTTCCAGATGGGTTTTGCCGCGGCAAATGTCTTCGATCCTCAGGGCGAACGGCAGGTGGCCCTGCTGTCGCAATTCCAGAATATCTTTGCCATCATCATTTTTCTCGCCATCAACGGCCACCACCTTTTTTTTCAGGCAGCGGTGCGCTCCTACGAGCTTCTGCCGCCCGGCCTGCTGGATTTATCCGGCGAGGCCGTTCCCTTCCTCATGCAACTGGCCTCCCACATGTTCGCCATCGGGGTGCAGTTCAGCGCCCCGGTGCTGGCCGTCCTGCTGCTGACCGGCCTCATCCTCGGCATCTTGGCCCGAGTGTTTCCCCAGTTAAATGTCTTTCTCCTGTCTTTTCCCATCAACATCGGCGCCGGCTTCATTGTCATCGCTTTGACACTCGACCTGATGTCCACCTTGATAAGACGGGAATTTGACAACCTTGGCGAGTGGATCGTTACCCTCCTCAATTATCTGGCGGCCTGAGGACGTGTCGAGCCAAGTCTGGCGTCGGCCCGATAATTGCACCCAAATCAAAGATTCTCGTACGTGAGGCGTCGCAGCAGCGCATGGGGCGGGGGGACAACCCAAATCGAAATCGCTATCGCTATCGGGATCGAGTGTATCTAGGAATTCTGTCGGCTCTGGAGTTGATCGGTTCGATTTCGATCCCGATAGCGATTTCGATTCCGACGAAAAAATTTTGAAAAACACCTGATCGAATGGCGGAAGAAAGCCCCTCAGGGGGAGAACGGACAGAAGACCCCACAGCGAAGCGACGCGAGGATTTCCGCAAAAAAGGGCAGGTCGCCCAGAGCAAGGAGGTGCAGACCGCCGCCCTTCTTTCGCTCACACTGCTGTTCTGGCTGCTCTACCTGCCGACCTTCTGGAAAGGATTCACCACCCTCATCTTCGCAATCTGGCAGGCCACGGGAGAATTCGAACTCACTCCGGCTTCGACCATGTCCCTGTCCCTGTTCCTCCTGCAAAAACTCGGACTGCTGCTTGCCCCCCTCTTCCTGCTGGTGATGATCGTCTCCTTTTTCTCGAGCTTCTTCCAGTTCGGCTGGTTGATAACCGCAAAGCCGCTCATTCCCGACTTCGCCAAGCTTAATCCGATAAGCGGCATGGCGCGATTTTTTTCCCGGAAGTCCCTCATCGAAGTTGTGAAGTCGATCGTCAAGGTGACCCTGATCGGCTGGATCGCCTTTTCCACCGTCTTCGATCATTTTGCCGAAGCCCTGATCCTCATCGATACCGGCATCGGGGCCACCCTGAGTTATCTGGGCAATACCGCCGCCCTTATCTTGGCCAAGATCTGCGGCCTGCTCATCCTCCTCGCCCTCATCGATTTCATGTTCGTCAAATGGGAACTCGAGCAGAAAATGAAAATGACCAAACAGGAACTCAAGGAAGAATTCAAGCAGAGCGAAGGCGACCCGCATATCAAGGCGCAGATCCGTTCGATTCAGCAGCAGATGGCCCGAAAGAGAATGATGGCGGAGGTGCCCAAGGCCGACGTGGTCATCACCAACCCGACCCACTTCTCCGTTGCCATACGCTATGAAGCAAAGAAGATGGACTCGCCTGTAGTAGTCGCCAAAGGCGCCGACCATATGGCCATGAAAATCCGGGAAATCGCCCGGGAACACAGGGTACCCATCGTGGAGAACCCTCCCGTGGCTCGATTATTGCATCGGCTGGACCTGGGAGAACATATACCAGAAGACCTCTTCAAGGCGGTGGCTGAAATCCTCGCCCATGTATATTCATTGAAAGGCAAGACCCGCGGATGGAACTGACCACGATACAAAACAGGCTGAGCAATATGCAGTACAGGGAGCTGCTCGGCCGCAGCGACATCATCGCGGCCTTCGGTCTGGTCGCCATCCTGCTGATCATGATCATCCCCCTGCCGGCGATCGTGCTCGATCTCTTTTTATCGATGAATATCACCATCGCCCTGCTCATCCTGATCCTCAGTCTCTACACGGTCAAGGCCACGGATTTCTCGATCTTCCCCTCGATTCTGTTGACCACCACCCTCTTCCGGCTGGCCCTGAACGTGGCCTCCACCCGCCTCATTCTGCTGCACGGAGATGAAGGCCCGAGCGCCGCCGGCGCCGTGATCATGTCTTTCGGCCAGTTCGTGGTCGGCGGCAACTACGTGGTGGGTATCGTCATTTTCGTCATTCTGGTCATCATCAACTTCATGGTCATCACTAAAGGTGCCGGCCGGGTCGCCGAGGTGGCCGCCCGCTTCACCCTCGATGCCATGCCGGGCAAACAGATGGCCATCGACGCCGACCTCAATGCCGGTCTGATCAATGAAGACCAGGCCCGGCAACGGCGTGAAGATATCGCCAAGGAAGCCAACTTCCACGGCGCCATGGACGGTGCCTCCAAATTCGTCAAGGGCGATGCCATTGCCGGCATCATCATCACCCTGGTCAATATCGGCGCGGGATTTGTCATCGGCGTTGCCCAGAAGGGCATGCCGATGGCCGAGGCGGCCGCCAATTACACTATCCTGACCGTCGGCGACGGCCTGGTCGGGCAGATTCCCGCCCTGATCATCTCCACCGCCGCGGGTCTTTTGGTGACCAGGGCGACCGGCGAAAAGGATTTCGGCACGGACATGAAGAAGCAGTTCTCCGGCAATGCGGTCGCCCTCTGGGTCGTCTCCGCCATGTTGATTCTGTTTGCCGCCATCCCGGGGCTGCCCTTCCTGCCGTTTCTCCTGTTGGCCATCTCGGTCGCCATCCTCGCCTACCAGATCGACCGGGCGCAGAAAAAAAATGTGGAGGAGCAAGCCGCGGCGACGCCTCCGCCCCAACAGACTGCCCGCAGGGAGGAGAACTACGAGGAGATGCTGCATGTCGACCTGCTGCAGCTGGAAGTCGGCTACGGCCTGATCCCCTTCGTCGACGCCGCCCAGGACGGCGAGTTGCTGAACCGGATCCAGTCTATCCGTAAGCAGTTCGCCCTGAACAACGGCTTTATCGTCCCGCCGGTCCATATCCGGGACAACCTGCAACTCAGCCCGAATCAATACACCTTTTCCCTGAAAGGGGTGAGGGTCGCCTCGGCGGAAATCCTGCCCGGCCATTTCATGGCCATGGATCCCGGCATGGTCACGGAAACCATCCGCGGCGTCGCCACCACCGAACCCGCCTTCGGCCTGCCCGCCATCTGGATCACCTCGGACAAGAGGGATCGGGCCCAGATCGCCGGATACACGGTGGTCGACTGCACCACCGTCATGGCCACCCATATCAGCGAAATCATCAAGCAGCACGCCCACGAGCTCATCGGCCGCCAGGAAGTCCAGGGCCTGCTCGACAACCTTGCCAAGAATTATCCGAAGCTGGTCGAGGACCTGGTGCCGACCGTCCTCTCTTTGGGCACCATCATGCGTGTCCTCCAAAACCTCCTGAAGGAAGGAGTATCGATCCGCGACCTGCGCACCATCCTCGAAACCATGGCCGACTGGGCCCAGGCCACCCAGGACACTGATATCCTCACGGAATACGTGCGCCATGCCCTGGCCAGGTCCATAAGCAGCGAGCTTGCCGTGAACGGAGTGATACCGGTCATGACCCTCTCCCGTCCGGCCGAGGACGCCATCCGCAATTCGGTACAGCACAAGGAAACCGGGGCCTACCTGGCCATCGACCCGATCATCGCCCAGCGCCTGCTCGATTCCATCGGCCGCGGCATCGCCCTTTTCGAGGGAGGCAGCCGGCCGGTGCTGCTCGCGGCGCCGCAGATCCGCCCCTATGTGCGCAGCCTGACCGAGCGGTATTATCCGGCGCTGGCCGTCATTTCCCACAACGAAGTCGTCCCGAATCTGAAAGTGAGATCCCTAGGCACGGTGACCCTCGATGCAAGTTAGAGTCTTTGAAGCACCCGATATGGCGACAGGGCTGAAACTGGTGAAAAAAGAACTCGGCCCCGATGCCCTCATCCTCTCCACCCGAACCGTCAAGAGCGGCAAGCTGGGGCTTCTCGGCAAACCGGTGCTGGAAATCACCGCGGCCATCGACAACGATCATCCCAGGGAAAAAACCATGGAGCGACCTGCCGTACCCCAGGGTCCGGGGCGAACCGCGTCCTCCGAAAAAACTTCGGGATTCCTGCAGACGGTCGGCGACCCCGTGGAGCAATATCTTCACCAGCGTGGTGCTGAACAAAGTGATCTCGTCCCCCCCCGGCCGCGTTTCGATCCACCCCGCATCGCAGCTGAACCTGAAGTCAAGCTGCAGAATGAAGTCAATGAACTGAAGGATCTGGTCAAAAGTCTGGCCGGGCAGATAGCCCAACTGACGGTGCAGGAAGACGCGGTCAGGGACAGGCAGCTGAAGGTCAAATCGGCTGCTCTCGGCCATAGAGGCGGCAATCCGGCGATTCAAGGCGATTATATTCTCTCGACCCTCGTTGACCGGGGAGTCAATATCGAAACCAGCCGGACCATCGCGGGTTTTTTGCGGGAAAGCCATACCGAGCAGGAACTCGGCAACCATGAACTGGTAAAGGAAATGCTCGTAGCCGCCATCCAGGACCTGATGCATGTGGCCCCACCGATCTTCAAGGATCGAGGCGGCCGGCACCGCATCGCCCTGGTCGGCCCCACCGGGGTGGGCAAGACGACAACGCTGGCCAAGATCGCGGCCGCCTATCTCGCCAACCATTCTTCCTCGATCGCGCTCATCACCATCGATACCTACCGGATCGCCGCGGTCGAACAACTCAAGGTATACGGGGAGATCATGCATCTGCCGGTGGAGGTGGTCATTAACTCGGAACAGCTGGAAGCGGCACTCCATACCCACCGGAACAAGGAACTCATCCTCATCGACACCGCCGGCAGGAGTCCGCGGGACAGTTTGTGCATCGAGGAGCTGAGCTCCTTGCTCAGGCCGGAGTTCGGTCTCGACAAGCACCTGGTGCTGTCGGCCACCACCCGGGAACAGGAATTGCTTGATACCATCGAGCGCTTCAAGTGTCTCGGCATCACCCACACCATTTTCACCAAGATAGACGAGTGCGCCAACCTCGGCATTCTTCTCAACGTGCAGATACAGAACGCCAACCCGTTGTCTTACATCACCAACGGCCAGCGTGTCCCGGAGGACATTCTCGAGGTTACCCCGAAAATCGCAGCTGAAATGATCATGTCTTCACCAGAAGGATCAATGCATGAATAACATACCCCGGACTGTCCGCACTGCGGCCGATCAAGCCAAAACCCTCAGGGACCTGAATTCCCATCATCCGGGTCCCTTGCCTCAGCTCAGGACGGAGCAGCCGACCAGCGTCTATTCGATCACCAGCGGCAAGGGCGGCGTCGGCAAGACGGCCGTGGTCGCCAACCTGGCCTATACCCTTTCCTCCCTGGGAAAACGGGTTCTCATTCTCGACGCCGACCTGGGGCTGGCCAACATCGACGTGGTCTTCGGCATCTCCCCGACCTACAATCTCAACCACTTTTTCACCGGTGACAAGGATCTCCAGACCATTATGGTCGAGGGCCCTATGGGCATCAGGATCCTCCCCGCCGGCTCAGGCTTCCAGAGCTTCACCAATCTCAACTCGGCACAGAAGATGCGGCTCCTCGACGGCCTCGACTCCATGCAGAACCACTTCGACTACGTGCTGATCGACACCGAGGCCGGCATCTCCGAGAACGTCACCTATTTCAACACTGCGGCCCAGGAGATCCTGGTGGTGACGACGCCTGAACCGACCGCGATCACCGATGCCTATGCCCTGATGAAGCTGCTCTCAACCCAATATCACGAGAAGCACTTCAATCTGGTGGTCAACCAGATCGTCAGCGAGGACGACGCCCTCGACGTATATCGCAAGCTGACCATGGTCGCCAACCGCTATCTCGACATCTCCATAGATTATCTGGGCTCGATTCCGGAAGACCGGCAGATGGTCGATTCGATCCGCAAGCAGAAGGTCATCTGCGAATTGTACCCCAATAGCAAGATCACCCAAGCCTTTCGCCAGCTGGCGGGCCGCATCTGCTCCGAGCCGACCCAGTCCGCGCCCAAGGGAAATCTTCAGTTTTTCTGGAAAAAATTGCTGCAAATGGGGGGATAGAAGGTGCTGATGGTGCTGCCCTACAGTCAGAGTACTTGTCCGGACGACAAATCCCAGCTCATCAGGGACCACCTCTATCTTGTCGACATCATCGCGAGACGAATGGTGACCCAGGTCCCGTCCTTCATGAACAAGGACGACATCAAGAGCGCCGGCATGGTCGGCTTGCTCGATGCGGCCAACAAGTTCGACCCGGCCAAGAATATCCTCTTCAAGACCTTCGCCGAACACCGCATCCGCGGCGCCATCCTCGACGAGATGCGCAAGCTGGATTGGTTTTCCAGGACGCTCCGGGACAAGCAGAACAAGATCGGCAGGACGATTTTCGACCTCGAACTGCAGCTGGGACGCGATCCGGAAGACTTCGAGGTGGCCAGGGCGATGAATATCCCCCTCGAGGATTACCGCAGCATGGTGAGCGAGGTCAGCCACCTCGGCTGCGTCAGTCTCAACGAGACGCTGGACAGGTCCGAAGAAGGCCGCTCGTTCCTCGACTACCTCGTCGACGAGCGTCCCGGCTCGACACCCGGGGCGAATCTGGAGGAACAGCAGCTGGCCGGAAAGGTCGCGGAAGTCCTGGCCCTGCTCAACGAAAAGGAACGGCTGGTGATTTCCCTCTATTATTACGAGGAGCTGACTCAGAAAGAAATCGCCGAAGTCATGGAACTCACAGAGGGCCGAATTTCCCAGCTGCACAGCCAGGCACTTATCAAGCTCAAGGCAAAACTCGAAGCGAGATTGCACTGATTGAAAACTCTGCATCCACTCAAGCGAAACTTTCATTTTTCCTGGGGAGATAATAGATGGAACAGCTGAATGTCTCAATACTTTTCCCGGTCGTTGCCTGCATCCTGCTGGCTATTGCGCTCGGCAAAGCGATCAGCCTGAAAAAAGCCAACAAGCTGCTTTCCCAACAGCTCACCGACACCTTCAACGCGCTTGAGGCGACCAGGAAAAACCTCGTGACTCTGCGGGAAAGCCAGCAAAAATTAACCGAATTTCACAACAATCTGACCGATGCGGAGCTGGCTACCAGGATCCATAAATCCCGCGCGCCCCATGCAATCGGCGACCGCCAGCGGACGACGCCGGAACGGTACGGCTACGTTCATTCCCTGGCCCGCAAGGGAATGTCGTCGGAGGAGATAGCGTCAGTCTTGACCATCTCCACTCACGAAGCCAGGCAGTTGGTGGCTCTCGCGAAGATTGCCCAGGGGAATTAGTCGATGATTCAACCAAATCGTAATCGGGATCGAAATCGAAAACAGCTAGATCCCGAGGTATGCTGGCGCCTCGGCGCTCTGCAGTTCGATTTCGATTTCGATTTCGATAGCGAGAGCGAGAAGGGCTCCCCCCAGGTAATGACATTGGAGTGCATCCTAGGTCTGAAACCTAGGGAAATAAGGCATTACCGAAGAAATTTAAGAATGTCCGGAAAGGAACCGATAAGAGCAGAAACGGGTATTTACTACGCTCCTTCGGCTCAATAACATCCGGCAGAGAACAGGACAACGATGGTATCGGGAAAATACAGCGCCCTCTCCGGCGCGATAGCACGGGAACAGGCCATAGCCAACGTCAGCAACAACCTGGCGAACATCAGCTCGAGCGGCTACAAGAAATCCCAGGTCAGTTTCGAGTCCCTGCTCCGCGGCGAGCAACAGACAGGTCAGGCGAAAGGTGTCAACTATACCCGGATTCGCCGGAACTTCACCGATTTTTCCCCCGGGGCGATCCGCCCCACGGAGAACCCGCTGGATCTTGCCATTCACGGCGATGCATTCTTCAAGGTCCAGGGTGGGAATTCCGTTCTTTACACCCGCCGCGGTGATTTCACTCTCAACGCCGAGGGAGTCTTGACCACCGGCAACGGCATGCCTGTTCTCGATGAGGGCAACGCCGAGATCACCATACCCGATACCGAGAGCAGTAATGTGGCAATCGGCGACGACGGGACGGTCTTCCTCCTCGGACCGCAGGGGGCGAGGACCGAAGTAGCGAAAATCGCGGTGATGGATATCGATGACAAGCAAAAGCTGAAACGCGAGGGGGATACCACCTTTTCCCTCGAAACGGGCGGCACAGAAACCCCGAGCCAGACTTCTCGGGTCGTCCAGGGCAGCCTGGAACTTTCGAATATCAACATGGCCGCCGAGCTCGCCCAGATGATCGACAACTTTCGGACCTTCGAGAACTACCACAAGGTTCTGAAGAGCTATTCGACGATCTCGGAACAGCAGGACGAACTCGGCACACTGGGATAAAAGGCAGAAAAAAATCACATCAACAGGAAGATAAGCAATGATCCGCTCACTTTGGACCGGCACCACCGGAATGCACAGCCAGCAGCTGAACATCGACGTTATCGCCAACAACCTCGCCAACGTCAGCACCACAGGCTTCAAAAAGAGCAAGGCCGACTTCCAGGACCTGCTGTACCAGACCATGAAGGTGCCCGGCAGCCAGAGTTCCGCCGATACCGAATCGCCGACCGGCATCCTCGTCGGTCTCGGCGTAAAACCCGCGGCAGTGAGCAAGGTCTTCACCCAGGGCGACCTGATCCAGACCGAAAACGAACTTGACGTCGCCATCGAGGGACAGGGCTTCCTGCAGATCGAAATGCCGAACGGCAACACCGGCTACACCAGGTCCGGAGCCCTGAAACGGGACAGCAACGGCCGACTGACCAACTCCGACGGCTATCCCATCCTGCCGGCCATCGTCATCCCCGACGGGTCGCGGCAGATCACCATCAGCGAGACCGGGATCGTTTCCGCCGTCATCGGCGACGACAGCGTGAGCACCGAGGTCGGCGCCATCGAACTGGCTACCTTCACCAACAACTCGGGGCTGTCGGCCATCGGCAAAAATCTCTTCGAGGAGACCGCCGCCTCCGGCGCGGCCCAGACCGGCGTCCCTGGCACCGACGGCTACGGCACCCTCCTCCAGACCTACCTGGAGGGATCGAATGTCAACATCGTCGAAGAGATGGCCAACATGATCACCACCCAGCGCGCCTATGAAATCAATTCCAAGTCCATCCAGACTTCGGACCAGATGATGCAGACCACCAACAACCTGATTTAATGAATTTGCTGAAGAATCCATGGCAACTCGGCTATTTTTTATAATTCTTCTTCTCTTGGGCCTATACCGGACCACCGGGGCCACTGAGATCATCTTCAAGCAGACGGCTGAGGTAGGCGATGACTCCGTCCGCCTGGGCGATGTCGCCCTGTTCGATGAGAAGACCCCGCTGACCGAGGCCCTGGCCACCTTGACTGTAGGGCAGGCGCCGCCGCCCGGAGAGACCGTTGTGCTCCGCGCCCAGGCGATCCAGCATATCCTGCTGGTCGGAAAGGCCGTTCCGGAAGATTTTTCCTGGTCCGGGTCCCCGGCCATCACCGTCAGGCGTCTGGCCACCACCGTCGACCCCGAGCGGATAATGGCCGCCATCGCCGATTTTATTCGCGAACAGCAGAAGAACCTGCCCGAGGCCACGGTGAAGTTCACCCCCGCCTCCCTTCCTCTGCCCTTTCATCTGCCGACCGGAGACCTCGCCATCGAAGTCATCCCATCGAACCCGGGGATCCTGGGCAGCTCCAGGTTTTCCCTCATTTTCAGGGTCAATGACCAGGTGGTGAAGAACATGTCAGTACGCGGCAAGGTCGAAGCCACCGCCAACATCGTCGTGGCCGCCCAGGCCATGCCCAAGGGCAGCATTTTAAAACCCGAGATGCTGGCGCTGGCCTCGGCGGACATCAGCGAACTGCCCGCCCCCCAGTTCGACCCGAACGATCTGGTGGGCAAGCTTCTTACCCGAAACCTCAAGGCCGGAACCCCCGTGCTGGCCGGCATGGTGGAATCCCTGCCGGTGGTGCGGCGCGGAGAAAAAGTGAGGATGGTCTTGACTTCAGGGGCGCTGCATCTCACGGCCACGGGCTTTGCCCACTCCGACGGCAGGCAGGACGAGACGATCCAGGTGCAGAACCTCAACTCCAACAAACTTGTCTATTGCCGGGTTGCGGCGCCCGGTGTGGTGGAGGTGCTGCTGTAACATGAAAAGGATATTCTTGAGCATGTCATGCCTGCTGCTCCTCTCGGCATGCGCCGCCCCGGAGCCCCCCCTCACGGCCATCAAGGAACCGCTCGAGGAAATCGAGCCCGCCCTGGAAGAACATCATGAGGCGGGTTCCCTGTGGCAGGCCGGCAACACCTCGATGTTTTCCGACCGCAAGGCCAAAGAAGTGGGCGACATCGTCACCGTGATCATCACCGAAAAGGCCAGCGCCTCCAAGGAAGCCACCACCTCGAGCAGCAGGAGCTCCAACATGTCCGCCTCCATTCCCAATTTCTTCGGTCTGGAAAATGCGGAGCAATTGACCTCCCTGCACAACCCCATCGATCTCGAAAACCTGGTCAAGGCCGATTTTTCCAACGGCTTCGACGGCAGCGGCAGCACCACCAGAAAGGAAGATTTGAGCGCCTTCCTCACCACCCAGGTGGTCGGCAAGTACCCCAACGGCCAGCTCAAGATACGCGGGGGCAAGGAAGTTATGGTCAACAACGAGGTGCAGATCATCTATCTCACCGGCATCGTCCGGCCGGTGGACATAACGGCACAGAATACCGTGAATTCAACCAAGATCCTCAACGCCAGGATCAGCTATACCGGCAAGGGTGCGGTCAGCGACAAGCAGCAGCCGGGCTGGATGATGCGGATACTTGATAATGTCTGGCCGTTTTAGGGCATGGTTTTAAAGGACAATAAAAATCTGGGTACAGAGCCCAGACGATTTTACGAACTTTGTGAAGCTGACATGACTATCGGGAAACGAAAATGAAATTCTACTCTCTCCTTCTCATCGCGATCGTCCTCGGCCTCCTCGGCGCCGGCCGTGCCGATGCGGCCCGAGTCAAGGATCTGGCCCAGCTTCACGGTGTCCGCAACAACCAGCTGATGGGCTACGGCCTGGTCACCGGCCTCAACGGCACCGGTGACGACCTGAAGAAATCGGTTTTCACCCTGCAGGCGGTTTACAACATGATGACCCGGCACGGCATCACCATCAACCCGGACAACATCAAGGATATCAAGGTCAAGAATGTGGCGGCGGTCATGGTCACCGCAACGCTTCCGCCTTTTGCCAAATCGGGCTCGACCCTCGATATTCAGGTTTCTTCCATGGGCGATGCCAAGAGTCTCGCCGGCGGCACACTTCTCATGACCCCCCTGGTGGGGCCGGACGGCAATGTTTACGCCGTCGCCCAGGGACCGGTAACCGTCGGCGCCTTTGCTTTCGGCGGCAGGGCGGCCCAGGTCCAGAAGAATCATCCCACAGTCGGCAATATCGCCGGCGGCGCCCTGGTCGAACAATCCGTGGGTGTTGATTTGGGTACCGACGGCAAACTCCAGTACCAGCTGCGCAATGCCGACTTCACCACCGCCGCCAATATGGCCCAGACGATCAACAGCCGCTTCGGCGAAGGGACGGCCTTTCCCGAATCCTCCGGTCTGGTCAAGGTGGATATTCCCGAGAAATTCCAAAAAGATGTCGTCGATTTCGTGGCGGCCATCGAAGTTTTGAACGTCGAGGCCGATTCCCCGGCCAAGATCGTGGTGAACGAGCGGACCGGCACCATAGTCATGGGCAAGGACGTCCGGCTGTCGACCGTGGCGGTTTCTCACGGCAATCTGAGCCTGATCATCCGCGAGGATACCGAGGTCTCCCAACCGAATCCCCTGGCCGAAGGCGAAACCGTCATAGCGCCCAGCACCGACATAAAAGTGGTCGAGGATGAAGGGCAACTGGTCGTGCTCGATATGAACAAAGGAGTTTCCATCGGCGATATCGCCAATGCCCTCAATGCCATCGGCGCAACGCCCCGTGATCTTATCGCCATTTTCCAGGCGATCAAGGCCTCCGGTTCGCTGCATGGCGAGTTGATCATCCTCTAGCGGTGTCTATCGGATCGAAATCGCCATCGAATCGGGATCGAATCTTTTTTGGAAATTCGATTTCGATTTCGATTCCGATCCCGATCTCGATTTGGATAATCATGAATAGTTAAAAGGTTTCTTTATGGATCTGAAAATAGACCCCCGTATCTTGACCAGTCATGCCACCCAGCCCCGCACCGACAAAAAAACCGGGGAGCTGCAGTCCCTCCGGGAGTCGAGCCGGGAATTCGAGACCATGTTCGTCATGGAGATGATGAAGTCCATGCGCAAATCGATACCCGACGGCGGTCTTTTCGAGAAGGATATCGCCACCGAGACATTTACCGAGATGCTCGATCTGGAGACGGCAAAGGCCGCCACGGCCGGCAAGGGACTCGGCATCGCCGAGCTGATGTACCGGCAGATGGCCGACCTGATCGAAAAGAAGAAGTAGCCGCTCCCCCTCAAGTACTCCTGGATTTCGCCGGAATCCCTGTCCCTGCCTTGCCTTGATCGTTCCAACGCTCCAGCGTAGGAACGCAGCCTGGGATGCTCCTGCGTCCTCCCGACTCTCCCCCTTCCTTTGCTAGCCCGGCTGAGCTGGATAAGTACCCTTGACGAAATTCACGAAAAAACGAAAATGAATTTCCAAGGTACTAAAGTTTTGCCTCCCGTACGCCGATATTATTCTTGACAGAAGTATCGATCGGTTAAACAGGCGTGCACGGATGCAGGCCGAAAACCAGCAAGGAGGCAGAAAATGATCGAAAACTCTATTAGTTCTAATCTTCCTGGAAGAACACGGACCGGCTGGCCTGCCGGAAGCATCTCGACATATCGACAGAGCGGCCAACTGAAGCAGACAGAATCCTTCAGCCTGAGCACCGACAAAATATCACTTTCCTACAGCTCGGAGTCTCTCATCACCTACGACACTTCCATGACGCTGCAGGGCGGCCCTAAAAATGACGGATATGATCTCCTGCGAGGCCTGGTGCTCAATCTGTTCAAGGAACAGGGTATCGACTATAAAATCGCCACCGATAGCGGCGAGATCGACCTCAGCACGCTGACCCCCGCGGAGGCGCAGGATCTCGTTGCCGAAGACGGCTATTTCGGGGTAGAAAAAACATCGCAGCGCATCTTCGATCTGGCGGTAGGCATCGCCGGCGGCGATCCGGCCAGAATCGAGGCAATCAGGGCTGGGGTGGAGAAAGGATTTCGGGAGGCCTTCGATGCCTTCGGCGGTTGGCTTCCCGATATCTCCTACGACACCTACGATGCCGTCATGAAAAAACTGGATGATTGGGCCGGAACGGGCAGCCAAGCATCATAACTTTGAGGTAATGCCATGAGTGTGGAATTTTTCGGGGTCGGCGGACCCGGACAGATCGGCAGCTTGAAAAAGCCGCAGAAGGTCCAGGCCGACAAAAAAACGGAAGGAGCCGGAGAAGACAAGGTGCAGTTCTCATCGATACTGCAGGACGTGAAAAACGCCAAAGGCGCCGCGGCCGGAAGCGAAGCCGAGCGGGCCGCCCGGGTGCAGGAGTTGAAAGCCCAGATCAAGGAGGGCTCCTACCAGCCCGATCTGCAGAAAGTCTCCGCCTCGCTGCTCCAATTTTTGGTCGAGAACAGGTAAAAGGACATGGAAACCAGGACCACCCGCGACTATCTCACCCGGCTGCGCGACCTCATCCTCCAGGAGAGAGAGTGCGCCAAGGCACTTGATATGAAAGGAATGATCGAGGCGATGCAGGCCAAGGAAGAGATTGTCCAGGTGCTGGCCCATGTCAAGGTGATCGACCCGGAGGACCGGGGCATCGCCGCCCAGATCCGCGCGGAAAACCGCCGCAACGCCTTCCTCTTCAAATCGACTCTCGACTGGATCCGGGAGACCATGGAATTCTTCGGGCAAAAAACCGTCACCTCCACCTATTCGGCCTACGGCAACACGGTTTCTGCCAGGGTAAACGGACGACTTCTTTCAGGAAGGGTTTGATATGGCCGGCATGTTCAACGCACTCAACGCAGCCAGGACGTCGCTCGAGGTCAATCAGAAGGCCATCGAGATCGTCGGCAACAACATCTCAAACGTCAACACCGATGGCTATTCCCGGCAGAAGGCGGTCTTCGAGACCTATCCGGCGGTCAATTTCGGCGACTTCTTCATCGGCCAGGGCGTCAAGGTCAGCGATGTCAGCCGCGATCACGACGTCTTCATCGATCGGCAGATCAAACAAAAGGCTGTCGATTTCGGCCTGCAGGACGCCATGACCCGTCCCCTTTCCGAGCTTGAACGGATCTTTACCATTACCGAAGACAATATCTCCACCAATATCGACAGCTTCTTTGACTCCCTCCAGGAACTCAGCGCCGACCCCAGTGACCTCGTCCAGAGAAACAACGTCATCCTGCAGGGTGAGGTGCTGTCGACCAGCTTCAACAACGCCGTCAACGACCTCAACGCCGTCAAGGAAAACATCAACAACACCATCATTTCCAAGCTCGACACCGTCAACGGACAGTTGGCCGAGATAGCGAACCTGAACGACCGCATCTACCAGATCGAAATCCGCGGCCAGATGGCCAACAGCGCCAGGGACCAGCGCGATATGGTGGCCAAGGACCTTGCCCAGACCCTGGGTGCCAGATTCTATGAAGACCCGAGCGGCATGATGGCTGTAATGCTTCCCGGAGGGCTGCCGCTCGTTCAAGGCAACATGGCGATGAGCATTACCGCCGACACCACCGGGGCGGACATGACACTTCAGCTGAATGCAGGCGGGGTGACCAGGAATCTCAATGTGACCACCTTTGGTGGGGAATTCCACGGCTTGCTCGACATCAGAGACAATTTCATCCCAGAGCTGAACGGCGATCTGGACAAGCTGGCCTACGAGCTGAGCGTCCAAGTCAATCTGCAGCATCAGGCGGGCGGAGCTCTCGATTCGAGCACCGGCAACCTCTTCTTCAGTATGCCGCCGAATTATGTGGCCTCCCCGCCGGCGCCTCCGCCCACCGCCACCGAGTATACCGATGCCGCGAGAAACATGCGTGTCGCCATCACCGATCCCGTTAAGGTCGCTGCCGGAGCAGCGCCCAACCCCGGCCCACCGCCGGGAACAGTCGCACCGGGAGACAACTCCAATGCCCTGATCCTCTCGAACATCGGTGATAAATATCTTGTCGGCGGCACCGATACCTTCACCTCCCTCTACGGAAAAATTGCGGCCAAGGTCGGTATCGAGAGCAATCAGAACCAGCTCTCCCTGAAGGGCGCGCAGGACGCCCTGGTGCAGTTCGAGAACTTCCGGGACGGCCTGGTGGGCGTTTCTCTCGAAGAGGAGATGATCGCTCTCATTCAATACCAGCGCGGTTTCCAGTCGTCGGCCAAATTTCTTACCACGGTCGACGAAATGATGGGGACGATCCTGGAAATCAGAAGATAAGGTCAGGATTGAGGCAGGTGTGCTATGAAAGTAACGGAAAACTCCACCTATAGACTCATGCGGACCAATCTGGACCGCATCACCAACGATCTGCTGGTGCTCCGCAACCAGGGGGCGTCCGGACTCAAGCTGAGTAAACCCTCCGACGATCCTGGCGCCATCCGGCCGGTTTTGACCACCCGATCTCAGATGCAGCAGAACGCCAGATACCTGGAAACAATGGGCCAGGCCGGCGACAAGATGGCGGCAACCGACGGGCATCTGGCCGCGGTCGAAAATCTGCTGGTCCGGGCCAAGGAAATCAGCATCAATGCCGTCAACGCATCGCTGAGCAAGGCTGACCTCAACACTCTCGCCGACGAAGTGGCCGAATTGAGAAACCAGCTGCTTGATTCGGCCAATGCCGTCATCGACGGGAAATATATCTTTGCCGGATATCAGGAAGATACCAAGCCATTCACAGCCAACCCCGCCTATGATCCCAACCTGTATGACCCTGAGGACGTCACAACCTGGCCCTATCTCTATAATGGCGATCACAATCCCACTCGCCTCGAGATCACCCCGGGAGAGTTCCTTGAGTCGAACCTCACCGGCAATCAAGTCTTCATGGGGATTACCAACGCAATTGCGGCAAACGGCTACGCCAACCCCTACCAAGGGGAATCCATGACATCGAGCGGCATAGGCGTCGGCACTCCCGGCAACGATATCATCATCACCCGCGGTACCGATCCGCCGATTACCATATCCGGGGCCACCGATCTTACCGATCCGGTGGGTCAAAGCAACTACGCAGGCAAGGTGGCGGCTCTATTCACCAATGGACCAACCGGCACCGAAGATACTGGCCTAATCGCTACCGCGGGTGCCGCTACCATCGATCTCGGTGACCTTACCCTGACCGATTTCGTCGACGGCGAAGACACTTACAGCCTTGCCATTACCTCGGGGGGCACCACCATCACCGCAGCCCTTGGCACACCCCCAGGCAACTACGACTTCACCCTGACCGGCATGGCCTTTGCCCTCGCCAATACCGCCGGCGCGACCAACCTCACAGCAACCAGCGGAACACTTGCCAACGGAGTGAGCTACGACATTTCCAGCGGTTCCCTGGTGCTGACTGGCCGGTCCAACGGGTCTGAAATCGAGTTGAATGAAACCGTCACCGACGGCGTCGTTACCGCCACCACCCCTTCGGGCGGCATCAGCGGCGGAGATCAGACGGTTTACGGCACGGTGACAATCGCGCCCAGGTCGTCGACCGACGTCGCCATTGCCGGGACAGGACTTTCGAGCGTCGGCCTCACCGCCGACACGCTCGACGGCGCCTCCGGGCGAGTCGACCTCTTCTCCGTCCTTACCCGACTGGAAGAGGCGATCCGTGCCGGCAACGTCGATGACATCAACGGGCCAGGCGGCTCGATCCAGGCTCAAATAGGTAATCTTGAGATTGCCGCCGACCAGAATCGTACCCAGAGAAGCACGCTCGGCTCCAGGGCCATGCGGGTGGATGCTGCCATGGTGCATCAGGAAGATGCCGGTATCGATCTCAAACAAATTCTGTCGCGATACCAGGACGCCGATATCCTCCAGGTATACAACGACATTATTCAGAAGGAGACTGCCTTTCAGTCGGCGCTCAGTATCACGGGCAGGGTCTCGAAGATTTCGATTCTTGATTATTTCTGACCCACACAGGGGAGATTCCTTTTTTAATACCCCTTAGGGGAATAAGTACCTTTCACGAAACCAAGAATAGACTTTCTAAGGTACTTAACTTTGGTTACTATCTGCGGATGAAGGTTCTCATCCGCATCTGCCAGGGTTTTCGAGGCGTTTGGCTGGCCTGGTGAGAACTTTTCGTCATCTTCGGATCAGATCCTGATTGCTTTTCTCGACTGATTAAAAGTCCTCATAAAAACCAGGCGAAACGCCTGCTGTTCGGAGTCTGCCATGCTGGTTCTTTCCAGAAAACTCGGTGAAGGCATTGTCATCGGCGATGATGTCACGATAACCATCGTTGAAATGAAAGGCGGAAATGTCAGGATTGGCATCGACGCCCCCAGGGACAAGAAAATATACCGTCAGGAAGTGTATAACAGGGTTGTCAAGGAAAATAGAGAAGCAGCCCAGTGGAATATGGTTGATCTCGATACTCTCAGCGAGAGTCTTACGGTGAAAAAAAAGTAATGGAAAAAATAATCACCCGCTTCGGTGAAGTAGAATACGATCCGGCCAATCTCCTGCATTTCCCGGCCGGATTGATCGGCCTGCCCAACCTGCGTCATTTTATCGTCATGCCCAACAAAAAGAGTGGACCACTGTTTTGGATTCAGAGTGTCGACGACCCGGACATGGCCTTCGTTCTCACCGATCCCACCAATTTTTTCCTCAACTACCACGTCATGCCGGACGCGGCCGAGCGCCAGAGCCTGGGCATGGAGGAAAACGACGACTATTTCGTCCTCAGTATCGTCTCCGTTCCTCCCGATCAGAGTATCACCCTGAATCTTGCCGCTCCGATACTTTTTGCACCCAAGAGCAACAGGGCCATCCAGGTGATCCTGGAAAAGGCCGATTATTCCTCAAAGACTCCTCTGCCAAAAGTATCGGATTGATATATTTTTTTCTTTTTGAGACTCATAATAGTAAAAAATAATTATTTTCCTCTAAACCTTTACCTAGGAACGTCCGACAAGAAACCTACAAGAGGACTTATTACTGAAGTAATAACTTCAGAATCCAAAAAAGGAGGTGTCATCGACAGAAAAGCTGATAAACAAGAACTTCGTTTCATCAAACAGGGCAAGGATGCCCGACTTTAAAATTCACGGAGGATAAATCCATGGCAATTACAATCAATACCAACGTCGCTTCCCTTAACGCCCAACGTAATCTGGGTAAATCTCAAGGCGCTCTGAGCAAATCCATGGAGCGTCTCTCTTCAGGTCTTCGAATCAACAGTGCTAAGGACGATGCTGCCGGTCTTGCAATTTCGGATCGGATGACTGCACAAATCCGAGGGCTGAATCAGGCTTCCCGTAACGCAAATGACGGTATTTCTTTAGCCCAAACTGCGGAAGGTGCGTTGCAGGAAAGTACGAATATCCTTCAACGTATGCGTGAACTGGCGGTCCAATCAGCAAACGATACTAATACTGCCAGTGATCGTAAATCTCTGCAGGATGAAGTGAGCCAACTGATTTCAGAGTTGGATCGAATTGCAACAACTACCACTTTCAACGGCCAGCGCCTTCTCGATGGTTCTTTTTCTGGTGGTACCTTTCAAGTAGGTGCAAATGCAGGTGAAACTATCTCCTTTGGTATCGGAAGTGCCACAGCGTCTAGCATTGGATCTATTGCCTCCGAAACAGGGAATCGAGTAACTGCCGCAGTTGATTCGTTGACTGTCAAGGTAGGTACTGGTAATGCTGTCTCTGTTGGCCCAAGTGGCGATTACGCTGTTTCAGGAGACACTTATCGAGGTGGATCTTCTGCATATGCAATTGCCGCAGCTATAAATGGCGCTGGCGTTGCTGGCTTACAGGTTGATGCTGAAACCTCGGGGAAGGTAACTCTTTCTGGCAGTATTTCCGATGCCAATGCGGCGGCTAATGCAACATATAGCTTGAAAATCAATGGCGAGGATATTTATACCGCTGAAGATGTTACCACGGCTACTGGTGACGCTATTACTGTTTCAGAATTAAGAGATGCTATTAATAGTCACAGTGCAGACACCGGTGTCACAGCAACTTTGAATGGCAATGACTTAACATTGACAGCTCTTGATGGTGCCGATATCACAGTAGATGAGACATTTGGCGGAACATGGACATCTGTCGCACAAGGTGTTACAGGAAGCGCCGTAAGTGATTTCGATGATAACGTAGCGCTGAAAGGAAAAATTTCAGTTTCATCGGCCGAAAACCTTACTTTCGGAGGGGACTTTGCCGATGCAGGCTTAAGTGCTGCGGTTGCAGTTGACACTAAAGGTATAGACGATGTAGATGTCAGTACCCGTGCTAATGCAGCATCCTCGATACTGAGGGTCGACTCTGCTCTTGCAACAATTGATGAAATTCGTGGAGGTCTGGGCGCTATTCAAAACCGCTTCGAATCAACCATTGCTAACCTGAATAACGTTTCAGAAAATCTCTCCGCCGCCCGAAGCCGGATTCTCGATGCGGATATTGCCCAGGAAACCTCGGCAATGACCAAACAGAACATCCTGCAGCAGGCTGGTGTCTCGATTCTGGCCCAGGCCAACCAGGCCCCGCAGTTGGCCTTGTCTCTGCTCCAGTAATTTACCTCTTAACCCTGGAGGGCTGTTTTTTGGCCCTCCAGGCCTTATACAATTCAGGTGACGGACAACGGGATTTCTAGGAGAGAGCCATGATCAGTGACACGATGAATGTAACCGGAACAACCATGCAGAGAATGCCACGGGCATCCGAGCAGATTGATGCCGGTCGCAAAAATGCAAATGAAGAACCTGACAAGAATCAGGGCAGTGCCGACGCCAAGAACGTCCAGGCAGAGGAACTCCTGAGTAAGATCAAGGCATTAACGGAAGACGGACTGTACAGTGTCCGTTTTGAAAACGATGAACGATCGAAAGAACTGGTTGTAAAAATCGTGGACACTGAAACCCAGGAAGTCATCCGCCAGGTCCCGGCGGAAGAACTGCTGGGCATGAAAGCGGCACTTGCCGAACTTCGAGGAAATATTGTCGACACCAGATTATAACATGTTCTGATGTCAAGGAAGTTGTGCCTTAAGTGATTTGAAACCACCAAGGAGACGGGTATGGCAGAAATTACTTTTGGTGGCCTGGCCACAGGTCTGCCCACCGACGACATAGTAACAAAACTCATGGCATTGCAGCGCCGCCCCCTTGATCGGCTTGAAAGTGAAAAAGAATACGAGGCCACTCGTCTCAAGGCGTATGCTCAACTCAACACCAGGCTGGAGGATTTGCGGAAGGCTATCGATGCCATGAACCTCACCAGCGAGGTTCGAACCACCAAAGCAAACCTCAGCTCAACCAGTGCCTTCACCGCAACCTCGAACAGCGCCGTCCCCGGCAGTTACAATATCGCCGTAACCCAACTCGCCCAAGTGCAGAAGGATGTCAGCACGGGTTATGCTTCCAATACCACCAGCCTTTTCGGAACCGGAACGTTCATGGTAAACGGCAAGGCAATCACTGTCGATGCCACCAACAATTCCCTCCAGGGCCTTGCCTCGGCCATCAACACAGTGGCAGACGAGTCGGGAGTCAGCGCCAGTATCATCAATGACGGCAGCGGCGGAGCTACGGCCTACCGCCTTGTCCTGACCGGCAAAGATGCTTCGACGGCCATCGATCTTTCCGGCACAACCATTCCGTTAACAATGAACCCGGCACAAACTGCCCAGAAAGCCAAGTTCACCGTAGATAACATCGAAGTTGTCAGCAACTCCAATATCGTTACCGGCGTGATCTCCGGAGTGACTCTGAACCTCAATGCGGTAAGCCCGGTATCGGACCCGGGCCCCCCGCCGGTATACACGGCAACGCGACTGGACATTGTGGACGACACCAGCGCCCTGAAAGAAAAAATCTCCACCTTTGTAAGCAGCTACAACAAGGTTATGGAGTGGATCTCCGAAGGATATCAGACAAAGAATGACACTGACACAGCAGATACGGATGAAGATTCCAAAGAAGAAGACATTTTGAGCGATTACCTGCGAGGAGACTCAACGGTCAACAGTATCAAGCGAGGTCTTCAGTCTATTTTGACCGACGCTGTCAAGGGCAATGGCCCCTTTCAAATACTGAGTGAAATCGGAATCTCGACCAACAAGGACGGCACCCTCAACCTCAACAACGGTAAGCTTGACGCCGCTCTTGCCGAAGGAACGGACGGGATGGTCTCATTGTTTGCCGGTCAAGATAACGTCGATGGCGTTATGAAGAAGTTCAACTCCTACCTGCTCGATATAACCTCCGCCACCAGGGGTATGTACGCCGAAAAACGAGAACGCTACGAAACCAGGGTTGATCGGTTGGACGAGCAGATTGCCCAGAAAGAAACCATGATGGAGAAGATCGAGAAAACCATGCGGGCTAAATTCAATGCCATGGAACTCTTGATCAGCGGTCTCAATGCGCAGAGCAGCTTTCTTACCCAGCAGATGGATGCTCTCTCAAATATGAGGAACAACTCATGAACGCCTATAGTCAATACCATCAAAATCAGATTTTGTCGGCATCCCCGGAAAAGATTCTCCTGATGCTCTACGAGGGTGCAATACGTTTCACCCGCCAGGCAATTTATGGTCTTGAGCAAGAGAATCTTACCCTTTTTCATCATGGATTAAGAAAATCCATGGCGATCATCACGGAGTTTTCTAACTCCCTTGACCACAAAATCGGCGGTGAAATTGCCGAAAACCTCGATGCCCTGTACCACTTCATGATTCGTGAACTGACCTATGCCAACCTTCACAAAGACATAGAGAAACTGAGGATGGTGGACAAACTTCTGGTCGATTTACGAGCCACCTGGGAAGAAGCCGTAGAGATTAACAAAGGACACGTATCTCCAGATCAGATTGCAAAAACATCGGAATACTCGGTGCCGGATAATTATTCTCCTCTCTCCATATCCAGATAGACTTCGATGACGGAGGCGATGGTGGATATCCAGCAACTTGCAACACAGCTTACACTTTCGATCGACCAATATGATCGAATTCTGACGCTTCTGCGGCAGATAGATCATAAGTTGGGCACTGCCTTGCCGACGGAACTGGAGAACCTGTACAGCTCTTTAGCAGAGTTACAGAAGCAAGCGACTGAAATCGACCATTCCTTTCTCGGCCAATTACCAAGAGAGGCTGCAATACCCGAAGCCCTCGGCGCCTTACTCGACGAACGGGCATCTATCGTCAAAAAAATCATCGCTGAAAATAAGGAAATAACAACAAAGGCTATCGGTATACAGTCGCTTCTTGCCCATGAACTTGGGTCGCTCCGGGCTGGCTTTTCAGCTTTGAATGGCTACAAACATCAGGAAAACACTCAGGGACGGATCGTGAGAAGTATTTCGTAAGTCCTCCTGGTTGTGTGCGTCAGGAGTGTGAGGTGGCGCCCCTTCTTGAGAAGAACCAGCAGTTTTAGGGTAGAATGATCATCGAATTGCCAATGAACCAAGACCCAATCGCCATCAACATTCTCCACCTAAGTCTCCTGGCTCTCAAGTTTCTCTTCCAGCGGGAATTCCACGATCCTGTACTCACCATATCAGAAGGATTACATAGCGTTTCTCCAACTTGTCGGTATTTCCAGAAGTTGTATTGTTGCCTATAAAATGCATTGGTGCTACTATTGGAGGAAATCCTTTTAAAAACCCTCTGACACTATGCCCAATCAACAACAATATTTAAATAACATCCCCAACGGCAAGCCCGTACGCGTGTTCCTTCCTCTGCAGAACAGCCCGGACCGGGTCAGGACGCAATGCGTCTACCAGAAGATCGATCCACCCCAATTTGCCCTTGTCTTCAAGCCGGGTACGCTCCCCGTTGACGAAATCGACCTCGGCAAGCCGTGCATCGTCATCATCGACATGGGGGGACCGACTATTTCCCTGGAGTCGACTATCCAGCAGGTCGACGAGCCTCAGACCCTGCAGATGATCGTGCGCAAATCCATCAGCCATGAGCAGATGCGGGAGTTTTTCCGGGTCGATGCGGTCACCAGGGTTATTTCCAGCTCCTTCCACACGCAGTTTACCGGCAATGGAAGCCGGCCGTGGTCCATGGAGGGCGAGACCATCGATATCAGCGGCAGCGGCATCCTTGCGGTTTTCGAGAGCCTTCCGCCGGCCGACAAGCAGGTCAATCTGGAGATAACCATTCCAGCGGTCGAACCGGAAGTGGTCAAGATTGTGGCTCACGCGGTCCGCAGCTATAAGCTGAAGGACAATCATTATGAGGTAGCCTACCAATTCGACGAGATTTCCGTGGAAGACAGAGACAAGATAATAGGCTGCTGTCTAATCCTGCAGAGGAAACTGCTGCGCCTCAAAGTTTAATTTTACACTTGTAAGATTTTTTTCTGCTTTATCGCTATGTCGTCACCGGAAATTCTCTCACTGGTCAAATCGATTCCCGATGGACAGGCGTCGGCTGTCGGCTTTACCGACGCCAACGGCAAACGCCAATTCTACGACTGTATCTTCAAGGAATCGATCGCCCCGGCCTTTTTCCTGGTTTTCCCGCCTGAGGCCCTGCCGCAGGAGATCGATCAGACCAGACAGTGTCCCTTTGTCAGCACGGACAGATCCGATAATCCGGTTTCGTTCCTCGCCGAGATCGAGGAGAGGAGCAAAAATCATATTTTCGAGCTGAAAGCCAGAAAGTGCATACGCCCGGAAGATCTGCGCGAGTTTTTCCGGGTGGATATCCGCACCCATATTGTGCTCCACTTCTTCACGGTGGAAAATGGCATTGAACGGCTCAAATGGGAAATGACCGGGGAAACAGTCGATATCTCCCAGTCCGGGGTTCTGGCCTTTTTCCCCGATGAATGCCAAGATACCGATGGGATCGATATCGAAATATCGCTCGTCAACCCGGCGGAGAAAGTCTACTGCACCGGACATGTCGTCAGGTCGAAGCGCATCCGCAAAAACCGCTGGCTGACTTCCTTTCATTTCGATGAGATATCCGCCCGCTCTCGGGATATCATCGCCATGAACTGTCTGGCCGAACAGCGCCGGCAACTGCGAGATAATGTCCGTACCGCGGGGTGACTCCAGGAGGCTGTTATCCATGACGATGGACATAGGGATCGCTATCGAAATCGAGGATTCCACCCTTCGTTAAAATATACGAGTTACGAATCGGTCGAAACGATCCACGGCCCGTTAGCGATCTCTATCCTCAGTTCAGGGAATTACCTCAATGGGTCGTATCCGCTCGACGCAGCGAGCATCTATTTAAGGATATCGGCAACACTGCCGATAAAGAGGTATGGACGGCATTATCACTCCTCTTTCCACCCCTTCCCCCCTCGTCGGCTCGACTCCCTCGCAAGGCAGAGGCTGGAGTCAGACCCAACAACTGCTGGCCTTGGGGCAATTGTTCAAGGCCGTGGTGGTCGAGGCCAAGGACGGCGGGAATTTTACCCTGGATATCGGCGGCAGCCGGCTCACTGCAACTTCGAGCGCCCCTCTGGCCCAGGGTCAGGCCCTGCAGTTGCAGGTCGTGAAGACCGAACCGTTTATCGAACTGAAAATTGTCAATGACAATGCAGCATCGCCCCCCTTTGCCGGCCGATCGCTCACTCTGCTCGGGAAGAACCTCGATCTTTCCCCCCTGATGCAGACAATACGGCAACTCGACCCTGCGGTCCTCCAGTCGCTCACCCCCGCTACCCGTAAGGTCCTCGAAAATTTTTCCGCCCTGCAGCAGAACTTCGTCGGCAATAAAGACGTCGGTGCGACCGTGAAACAGCTCGTCGACCACTTGGGCCCCAACCTGGAGCATTTTACGGTGAAAGGCGACCAGACCGGCGCCACGCAGACCCTGAAAGCGGCTCTGCTCGAGCTCGTGCAGAATTCGGGCGGCTTCGAAAAAAACACCCTGAACACGGGCGCCTTTTCCGGGAAAGGCATCGAGCCTGCTCCATTGCTGCAAAGCGCAGGGCAGTTTAGCCCCACGGTTCTCGCCTCGCTTGATCCCGTCACCCGTAATGTTTTCGAAAGCTTCTTCGCCACGCAGCAGAGCATCCTGGGCGGCAAAGACGGCGGTGCGGCCCTCAAAGAGCTCATCGGCCGCCTCGGCCTCAATCTCGAACATCTTCTGGCGAGAGGCGACAAGGATGGCGCGGCACAGACCCTGAAAGCGGCCCTGCTCGATCTGGCCCACACTTTCGCGGGTTCCGAGAAAATCGCCGAGGGCACGGGCAGGCTCATTTCGGCGCTCGAGCTGTTTCAACTCACTCAGGTCCATAGCGGCACGGACAATAATTACATTCTCCCCCTCCCCCTGCCTTTCGTCGAACAGGGCTACCTCCTCATCGAGCGGGATGGTCGGGATTCGGAAAGCGGAGGGCAAGATCCTGCGGGGAAACGGTTTTCGCTCCATCTGACGATGTCCGACCTGGGCAATCTTCGTATCGATTTCCTTCGTAATGCCGAAGGGTTGTTTATCAGGTTCGCTGCGGACAGCAAGGAGAAAGCCGAATTTCTGGCCGGGTTCGAGGATGAGCTCCAATCCTCGATAACCACCGCCCCTCTGATCGGGCTGTCATTTTCCGGGGGCGCTCCCGATCCTATCAGCGATCTCATCCGAAGGCTTGTGCCCGAAGGGAGATCGATTCTTGACACAAAGGTCTGAGATGGCGGAAAAAGCGGTTGTCAACAAGGCGGTTGCTATCGTTTACAACGAAAAGGAGTCGGATGCGCCGAAAGTCGTGGCCAGCGGCAAGGGCATTGTCGCCGAAAATATCATCGCCGCCGCCAGGGAGGCCGGCATCCACATCCAACAGGATGCCAACCTGGTGGAGGTCCTCGCCAAGGTCGAGATCGGGGAAGAGATCCCGGTGGAACTGTACCAGACGGTGGCGGAGATCCTCGCCTTCGTGTACCGGGTAAACGAAAAATTCAGGGAAAAAATCGGAAAGAGGTGACGGAATCTTAGCTCAAAAGTTGGTTAATCCAAATCGAAATCGGGATCGCTATCGAAATCGAAAAGAAAATGATATTGCCGAGGGAAACGGCAAGACAGCAGGGGCAGATCGAAGGCGTTACTTCGAAATAGCACGTGGCTCGGCACTGGAATGCGCGGCGATACAAGATGTTCTAGTAGTTGGCAAGGCTCTTGATATTGAGGAAAGTCTAAACCAAAAAAATGAATTGGATCGAATTGCGGCAATGCTCAGTCGATTGGGAGGCCGGGGCTATTGCACCAAGGAAAATTCTTTCAAATACGGTATTAAGAAGTTCGATTTCGATCCCGATAGCGATTTCGACCCCGATCCTACATTGGAAGACTAGCTCTTGCGTCGGTGATCCGGCCCCAAAAAAAAGAAAAGAGAGTTGCCTGTATTCCCAGGCAACCCTCTTTCTCGTTAATGGCGGAGCGGACGGGACTCGAACCCGCGACCTCCGGCGTGACAGGCCGGCATTCTAACCGACTGAACTACCGCTCCAGCATTGTCTCTAGTTATGCCCGACTGGACTCGTCGGCCCCTCGGGAAACCCGCCATTCCGCCGTCTCCGGCTGATGATGACGAGCAAAAAAATAAGGAACCGGCTTGCATGGTTCCTGAAAACTCGTAATGGCGGAGCGGACGGGACTCGAACCCGCGACCTCCGGCGTGACAGGCCGGCATTCTAACCGACTGAACTACCGCTCCAGCATATTCTCGATTGTGTGGTGGGCGACACAGGGCTTGAACCTGTGACCCTCGGCTTGTAAGGCCGATGCTCTCCCAGCTGAGCTAGTCGCCCCCTTGCAATCAATTGTGAAAGGACTATTTACCAATTCCCCCTAGACACGTCAAGGGAAAATATCAACCGAAAAAAATATCGGTAATGAGCAATTCTGCTTCAATTTCAAAATCTTGCCAGGCAAAGAGAAAGCCGGGAAGACACAGGCGACCCTAAACCCAAGCCTGAAAAAAGTGCACGGGGCGACCCCGATTATTTTCCAGGTTCTCCGTCGACTCGGGACGCTCCCGGCTCCCGAGTCATAGCCACGAATCGATCCGGATCAGTCCCGGTTCCGATTGAACGATTACGCGCGACGCGACATGGGCATTAATTATCAGCAGCCTTGCCCACTTCCTTCACCAGGGCGTAACCGAGAACCTCATCCATGTGATTGACAAGGTCGATCGTCAATGATTTCCGGATCTTGATCGGGACATCCTGCAGATCCCGCTCATTGTCCCTGGGGATGAGCACATGGGTGATATTGCCCCGCTTGGCCGCCAGCAGCTTCTCGGTGAGACCGCCGATGGGCAAGACCCGGCCCCGCAGGGTGATCTCCCCGGTCATGGCCAAATGGTGCTTGACCGGCACCTTGACCAGGGCCGACACCAGGGCGGTGGCCATGGTGATGCCGGCGGACGGCCCATCCTTGGGAATGGCGCCCTCCGGGACGTGGATATGGATATCGAGCTTCTGGTAGAAATCGCCTTCCAGCCCCAGCAGTTTGGCCCTCGAACGGACGTAGCTCAAGGCCGCCTGGGCGGATTCCTGCATAACGTCGCCCAGCTTGCCGGTGATGATGAGCTTGCCGGCGCCGGCCATCAGAGTCGCCTCGATCTGCAGCAGCTCTCCGCCGACCTCGGTCCAGGCAAGACCGGTGGCAAGGCCGATCTCGTCGTTTTCCTCGGCCAGGCCGAAGCGGTACTTGGGCGTTCCCAGATAGGACACCACCGATTGGGCATTGACCCGATATTTCTTGGTCCTCTGCTTTTTCTTGAGCCGTTCCCTGGCGATCTTGCGGCACAGGGAGGCAATGAGGCGCTCGAGATTGCGGACGCCCGCTTCCCGGGTATAGCGCCGGATGATATCCAGGATCGCCCCGTCGGTCAGCTGGATGTCGCCCGCCTTGAAGCCATTCGCCTTGAGCTGTTTCGGGACGAGGTAGCCTTCGGCGATCTTCAGCTTGTCCTCTTCAGTATAGCCGCTGATCTGGATGATCTCCATCCTGTCCTGCAGCGGCACGGGTATGCCGTGGAGGTTATTGGCGGTGGTGATGAAGAAGACCTCCGAGAGGTCGTAATCCATATCCAGATAGTGGTCGTTGAAGGCGACATTCTGCTCCGGATCGAGGACTTCGAGCAGGGCCGACGATGGATCGCCCCGGAAGTCCATCGACATTTTATCCACTTCATCGAGGCAGAACACCGGGTTGGACACGTCCACCTTCTGCATCGACTGAATGATCTTACCAGGCATGGCGCCGATGTAGGTCCTGCGGTGGCCGCGGATTTCCGCTTCGTCCCGCACTCCACCCAAAGAGAGACGGGCGAATTTGCGGCCCATGGCCCGGGCGATCGACTGGCAGATCGAGGTCTTGCCGACACCGGGAGGGCCGACCAGGCAGAGGATGGGACCCTTGATCTTCTTCACCTGGCTCTGCACGGCGAGATACTCGAGGATACGCTCCTTCGGTTTAGCCAGACCGAAGTGATCCTCGTCGAGGATCTTCTCGGCCTTGGTGATATCGATCTTCGATTTGCTTTTCTTATCCCAGGGCAGGCTGACGATGCAGTCGATATAATTGCGCACGACCGTCGTTTCCGCCGACATGGGCGGCATGCTCCGCAGCTTCTTGAACTCCTTGAGGGCCTTTTCCTTGACCGCATCGGGCATCGGCTTGTTCTGGATGGTCTTCTCGAGTTCGGCCATCTCATCGAGGCCCTCGGCATTCTGGCCGATCTCGGACTGGATTTCCCGCACCTTTTCGCCGAGGTAGTAATCCCGCTGGGTCTTGCCCATGCGCATCTTGACCTTGGCGTTGATATTTTTCTCGAGCTCGGCCAGCTCGATCTCCCGGTTCAGTATCTCGAGCACCTTCTCCATCCGGGCCGTCAGCGGTTCCGCCTCGAGGATGGTCTGCTTTTCTTCGCTTTTGAGGGGCAGATGAGCGCACACTACATTCAACAGCTTGAACGGGTTGTCGATGGCCTTGATCGAGTTCAGTACTTCCCTGCCGATCTTCTTGTTGCTCACCGCGAATTCATCGAAAAACTTGCGGAGTTCGCGCTCATAGGCTACCAGTTCCGTCGCTTTCTCCTGCAGCTCGCTGCGCTCCTCGACCTCTGCCTGAAGGAAATTGTCATTCGGCAGGTAGGAGATGATCTTCGCCCGCGATTTCCCTTCCACCAACGCCTTGATGGTGCCGTCCGGAAGCCTGAGCAACTGCATCACCGTAGCCAGCGTTCCGAACTCATACAGATCCTCACCCTCCGGATCGTCGATCGCGGCTTTTTTCTGCGTCACCAGGAGAATATCGGTCTTCTTCTCCATGGCATCTTCAAGCGCCTGAATGGATTTTTTCCGGCCGACAACCAGCGGCGCAACCATATGGGGGAAAATCACCAGATCCCGAAGCGGCATCAAGGGGTAAAGCTTTGTCACAGGTTCTCCTTTAGTGCCCTGAAAATTCATCAAGCAGTCTTCAGCTTGTCTTCCACATGATTTCGGTAAAGAATGACAGGGTAATCCCCCTGCGTTATCACCTGCTCGCTGATAACGCACTCCTGCACATCCTGTTTCGAGGGCAGATCGTACATCACATCGAGCATGGCTTCCTCCATCACCGAGCGGAGCCCGCGTGCCCCGGACTTTCTCTTCAGCGCCTTTCTGGCGATGGCCACCAGCGCCCCTTCCGTGAACTTGAGGCTTATGCCGTCGAACTCGAACAGCTTCTGGTATTGTTTGGTGAGGGCGTTCTTCGGTTCCTTGAGAATCCGGATCAAATCCTCTTCCACCAGCTCTTCCATGGTGGCGATCACCGGCAGCCGGCCGACCAGTTCCGGAATGAGCCCGAATTTCAGCAGGTCTTCCGGCTGCACCGCCCTGAGCAGCTCGCCGATCTTCTTCTTTTCGTCGCCCGTCACCTTGGCGCCGAAGCCGATGGACTTGGCGCCCTGCCGCCGGCTGACCACCGCATCGAGACCGACGAAGGCCCCGCCGCAGATGAAGAGGATATTGGTGGTATTGATCTGGATCATCTCCTGCTGCGGGTGCTTCCGACCGCCCTTCGGAGGTATCGAGGCATTGGTGCCCTCGATGATCTTCAGGAGTGCCTGCTGGACGCCCTCGCCGGACACGTCCCTGGTGAGCGACGGGCTGTCGGACTTGCGGGCGATCTTGTCGATCTCGTCGATGTAGATGATTCCCCGCTGCGCCCGCTCCACGTCGTAGTCGGCGGCCTGGAGAAGGTTGACCAGGATGTTCTCCACATCCTCGCCGACGTAACCGGCTTCGGTGAGCGTGGTGGCATCGGCCATGCAGAACGGGACGTTGAGGATGCGCGCAAGCGTCTGGGCGACGAGCGTCTTTCCCGACCCCGTCGGGCCGATAAGGATGATGTTCGATTTCTGCAACTCAACGGAATCGTCGTCCACCGGCGCCTCGATCCGTTTGTAATGGTTGTGGACCGCTACCGACAGAACCTTCTTCGCAAACTCCTGGCCGATCACATAATCATCCAGATGCTTCTTGATCTCCATCGGTTTCAAAGAAACCGGCTTTTCCTGGATGGGTTGGACCGGAAGGACCGCTTCCTTGTCCTGAACGATCTCGTTGCACAGCTCTATGCATTCGTCACAAATAAATACATCCGGGCCCGCTATCAGCTTGCCGACGTCATCCTGATGTTTGCCGCAGAAGGAACAACTGCATTCCGGGCCGTTGTTATTGACATCATCCATACTATTTTTCCTCAGCTAACTCTTCCCGGTTGGTAAGTACTTTGTCGATGATACCGTAGGTCTTGGCCTCACCAGGCCCCATGAAGAAATCGCGCTCCGTGTCGGCACTGATTCTCTCCAGCGAGTTTTTGGTGTGATGAGCAAGAAGATAGTTCAAATCCCTCTTCATCCTCAATATTTCCTTGGCCTGAATGTCGATATCGGTTGCCTGGCCCTGAAAGCCGCCCATCGGCTGATGGATCATGATTCGCGAGTTAGGCAGCGAATACCTTTTGCCGTCTGTACCGGCGGCGAGAAGAAAGGCTCCCATCGATGCGGCTTGGCCGATGCACAGGGTGGCGATATCGCATTTGACATACTGCATGGTATCGTAGATGGCCATTCCCGCGGTTACCGAGCCGCCGGGAGAATTGATGTAGAAGGTGATGTCCTTTTCCGGATCCTCGGCTTCCAGAAACAACAGCTGAGCGACAATGAGATTGGCCACGTCATCATTCACCCCGGAACCGAGAAAGACGATCCGCTCCTTGAGCAGACGCGAGTAAATATCATAAGCGCGTTCACCACGGGGACTCTGCTCGATGACCATCGGCACTAAATTCATGAGGCACACTCCTAATGCGGGCTGGCGCCCGCAACCCAAGGGTTGTTATTCCTTCCTACAGCAGAGGGGACTCTTTTCAGTACCCCCCTTGAGGGGTATAAGTACCTTCGCGAAATTCATTCTCAAAAAAATGAATTCCCAGGTACCAAAACGATGCGACTGCAAGAAGCCCCAAGCCTCTTGCAGTCGCGATTTTTCTACAATACTGAAGGCATATTCAAGTGAGGCCGGCCATTGTTAACATGCTCATTATAAGCAATTTTCAGCCGGATGCAAGCACCTCTATCAGCTTTTTGCAGCGTCGTTTTCCCCCTCTGTTTCCGCCTCGGATTCGGCAGGTTTTGCCGCCTCGACGAATACCGTCTCCTGCCGGAGGAAGGCCAGGATCTTTTCGTTCAGCAATTCGTTCATGAGCGGCAGCAGATCGTCGCGGTTCTGGAAGAACTCCTTCACCTTGGCAACCGGCATGTTGTACATGTCGCCGATCCTCTTGAAGCCGCGATCCATATCCTCATCCGCCAGTTTGATGCTTTCAGCCTCGGCGATCTTCTTCAGGATGAAGTCGCCTCTCACCCTCTTCTTGGCAAGCTCCTCGTTCTGCTGGGCCAGTTTTTCCCGGCTGAGCCCCGCGGCCTCCAGGCTCATGCCGGCCTGCTCGAACTGCTGCTCGGTCTGCTTGATCATCTGTTCGATTTCGAAGGCTACCAGCCGCTTCGGCACCTCGAAATCGTGATTTTCGAGGAGCTTCTGCATGATCCTGTCGGTCATGGTGCCTTGAGCCCGCTCCTGACGCTGCTTGAGAAGCCGCTCCCTGGTCGATTGCTTCAGGCTTTCCAAAGACTCGGCGCCGGCATCCTTGGCGAACTCGTCGTCAAGCGCGGCCAGAACCCTTTCCTTGATATCCTTCACCTGGATATGGAACCTGACCTTTTTGTCCTTCAGGATGGGATTGGGGTGGGTCGGCGGAAAATCCACCTCATGATCGGCCTCGTCGCCTTTGTTCATGCCGACCAGCTTGGCCTCGAATTCGGCACCCATGGATTCGGAACCGACATCGACCGTGTAGTTCTCGTTCTTCACCTGGGGCATGACCACATCATTATGGTAGCCCTGGAAGTCGACGACGACCACATCACCCTTCTGCACCGGCCGGTCGGAAACCGAGGTCAAGGCGGCCATGTTCCTCTGCATCTCTTCCAGCTCGAGTTGCACTTCCTCGTCGGTGACCAGGACCTCGACCTTCTCCACTTCCAGGCCCTTGTACTGACCCAGGGTGAAATCGGGGCGAACCTCGACTTCGGCCACGAAGGTGAACGAGCCGTCATCGTTGTATTTTACTTCCTTGATCTCCGGGTGAACGATGGGATCCACGCCGTTTTTTTCCACCGCATCGAAATAATTATCCTGAACCAGTTTTTCGCTGGTCTCGCCTTCCACTTGACCCTTGAAGTGTTTCAGGATGATGGCCTTGGGCACTTTGCCGCGGCGGAAGCCCTTCAGTTTGACTTCCTTTCTGAGCTTCTCATACGCTTGCTCCAATTTGCCCTGGACCCCTTCCGCGGGCAGGGTGACGGTAATTTTTCTCGTCAGCGTACCAATTTGTTCGACATTTACATCCATTGATTCCCATCCTTTCAATTAGATTATCATACACCCGAATTCGCCGTCTTCTTCGTTATTTCGACAAACATCGAAACATCGAAGAGGTGGTACAGCCTGAAGATAAGAAGCAGGAAACGGCGGATTGTCTGTTGCAGGTGAGGATCTACAACATTCTCAAGTTATTGTCTGCGGCGCGGCTGAGACAGACCGTTCGGAAATCGACCGGACGTTCCCGCTTACCCTGTTACTGGAACTATGCTCACCTATCAGCTTTGCGGCAATTCCCCCAGAGCCTCCGATAGCAAAAGAGATGCTCATGGAGGAAGGGAAAATCGATGGAGAGATATAGACAGATTTTTGGTGGTTGTCAACAGGAATGGGGGCGATTTTGCACACCATCCCATTACTTAGGAGCCGCGGGGCACAGAATCCAGAAGGTCAGAAACCAGAAAGCCAGAAAGAGAATGTCGCCTTCGGTGACTCAATGGTTTTTTGATCGTTCCCACTCTCCAGCGTAGGAATGATCAAAAAAGCTCGATACCGATACCGATACCGATAGCGATAATTCAGCTGGGAATTTCACCCTTTGCCGTAGAGGGATTTCACCTGCTCCCGGTCTATGGCGCCATCGGCTTTAACCGGCAACGCCTCGACAAATTCCACGTACTGTGGTTTTTTGAAGCTTGCAATGCGTTCTCCCACAAAGCGAATCAACTCGGCGGCTGTCAGGCTTTGCCCGGCGTGCAGCTCGCACACCGCCTTGATCCCTTCCTTCCATTTCGGATCCGGCACGCCGATGACCGCCGTTTTCGCCACGGCCGGATGGAGCAGTATGACCTTTTCCACCTCGGCCGGGTAGACGTTCTCCCCACCCGGCTTGATCAGTTCCTTCTCCGCCTTCCGGCCTGCATAAAAGAGAAAGCCGTCCTCGTCGAATCTTCCCAGATCGCCGGTGTGATGCCAGCCCTCGCGGAAGGTGTGGGCATTGTCCTCCGGCAGGCCCCAGTAGCCTTTGAAGACCATGGGTCCCTTGATGGTGATTTCCCCCACCGAACCGGCCGGGACCGGCCGGTCATGCTCGTCGACCAGCCGCACATCGGCCAGCATGACCGGCTGACCGGCCGAGCCGGGACGGTCCTTGTACTTGCCCATGGTGGCAAGGCACGAGGTCTCGGTCTGGCCGTACATGCAGTAGTAGTTGCCCCGGGTCTCCACATGATACCGGTCGATCTGCTCCGGTGTTCCGAGCCCCACCACCGCCCTGAGAGAGGTCAGATCGATACGCTCTTCGGCCGCGGCTTTCAGGAGGGAATCGAGGATCGGCGGAAAATCGAACAGCAGCCCCACCCTCTTCTCCTGAATGATCCTTGCCGCGCTTTTCGCCTCGAACTTGCTCATGTTGATATTCAGGGCCCCGGCATGGAAGGAGCTGGTGGCCATGAAGAGCCCCGCCACATGGAAAAGCGGCAGGAGGTTGAGGTGGACGTCTTGTGCGGTGATCCCCATATAGTAAGCGAAGTGCATGTCCGCGGAGAGCACATTGCCGTGGCTGAGCAGCGCCCCCCGCGGCCGCCCGGCCACTGCCGCGGTATGAATGATGACGAAGCCGTCGGAGGCGGCGACATCCACAGGGTCGAAGCCGCCGGGGGCATCCAGCAGGGAGGTGAATTTTCCCGCGCCCCCGATATCGCCCTTCAGATTGTAGATTGCGGCGTCCGAAGAGAGCGCCTCTCGCTTTTCATCCAGCATCGCCTGGTACTCGGCGTCGGCAAAGAGAATCTTCGGCAGGCAATCGTTCAGGTTGTAGCAGACCTCATCGGCGGAGAGCCGCCAGTTCACCGGCAGAACGATAGCCCCCAGGGCCGCCGCCGCCCCATAGACCACAAAGAACTCCAGGCTGTTCTTGCCAAGTACTCCGATCCGGTCCCCCTTTGCGATTCCCGCCCGGTGAAGACCCGCCGCCAGCCTGTCGACCTGGCTCTTGTACCCGGCAAAGGTGAGCGTGCGGCCGTCGTCGATTTCCTGCCAGCATATTCGAGCGCCATGCATGGCGGCATTGCGATTGACGAGATCGTAGAAGGTGTAGTCGTAGAGTCCCATGGATTCTCCCGGTTACAGGATACAGGAGACAGGAAACAGGAAGAGACCTGCACCAGAGTGCCTGTATCGGATAAAAATTGTGAAGACAGAAGGTCGGAGAGATTCTGTCCCTGCCCCCCGTGCCGACTTATCACGGAGGTTTCCCCAAACTGTCGGTCAGGATAGCATATTTCATTTACCGTCGCATATCTAAATTTCGTATCCTTCACAAGGACGGTTTAATGCTGTAGATATCGGGATCTAATCAAACCAGATCCTTGTATAGCAGGGAATTACCTTGAGCCAATGGCCGGCACGGCTGCAAGTTTTCTTTCGATCCCGATAGCGATAGCGATCCCGATCCCGATTTTGCAGTCTCCTGTCTCCTGTCTCCTATTTCGCCCACCGGTTGACGCTCACCACCGGACAGGGAGCTTTCAGTATAATGTATTGCGCCGTCGAGCCGAGAATGATTTTCTGGGTCCGCGATTTTTTTTCCACGCCGACATACATCTGATCGATCTCGTTTTCCTCGGCAAAACTCACCAGGTCCTCGCCTGCCGTCATGCCGCGCGCCAGTTGATGGACTTCACAGATGACTCTCTTCTCCCTGAGAAATTTTTCGGCGGCTTCGAGTTCCCTCGCCACCTTGGCGATCTCTTCCGGCTTTTCAGCCCGGCCCCCGCCCATCGAAGTCACCACAAAAACCGCTGCCCCGAGGTTTTCCGCGTGGGCCCTTGCCAAAGAGAGCGCGGCCTTCGCGACATCGGAACCGTTGAATGCCACCAGAAATCTCATTGTCTTTCCTCCTAGGAGTCAGTCGGATTATAGCAATTTTTTCTCAGATCGAGGCGAACTCGAAATAATTACCGGAGGCATATACATAATATTCCGAGGATAATTTTTTCGACTTCAACGAAGATATGGGGAAAAAGGGCATAATCCGACAGGCTCCCAGCAAACTTACCGAGGGACTCACATCCACCGCTTACGCCTCTTATAGGACTTGACCTCCTTGAAGGATTTTCTCCCTCCCCCCCGGGTTATGCCCATGTAGAATTCCTTGACATCGGGATTCTCCTGGAGTTCCCTGGACGGCCCTTCCAGGACGATCTTGCCTGACTCCATAATATAAGCGTAGTTGGAAATCCCCAAAGCAATCTTTGCATTCTGCTCCACGACGAGGATGGTGGTATTCATGGTTCTGTTGATGAGCCGGATATTCTCGAAGATCTCCATGACCAGAAGCGGGGCGAGTCCCAGGGACGGTTCGTCGAGCATCAGCATCTTCGGCGCGGCCATGAGGGCTCGGGCAATGGCGATCATCTGCTGCTCACCGCCGGAGCAGTAACCCGCCATACGATGGGTGATCTTTGCCAGGCGGGGAAAGTGGTCGTACATCAGCTCGTGATCCGCCTTGATGTCCCGGGCCCCGTCCTTTCTGGTGATCGAGCCGACCCGGATGTTCTCGTCCACCGTCAGATGCTTGAAGACCCGCCGCCCTTCAGGCACCATCACTGCCCCCAGCCTGACCACATGGGTGCCGAGCATGTTGGTGATATCGTTGCCGCCGAACTTGATATACCCCTCGCGGATGAAACCGTTTTCCGGCTTGAGCAGGCCGCTGATCGCCCGGAGCGTCGTGGTCTTGCCCGCGCCGTTGGTTCCCAGAAGGGCAACGATGCCCCCTTCCGGGACACTGAGGCTCACGCCGCGCAACACCTGAACGATATCGTTGTATACCACCTCGATGTTGTTCACTTCCAGAATATTTACGGCAGAGCCGTTGCAGGAAGTGTTTTCCTTTTGGTTTTCAGGCTGTTGCACATTCATATTCATAAGCGGCTTGGGCAGATTCAGAGGTTTCCGGCCCTGCCTTCCCCGCCGACGGACAGAGAAGGCTTCATCCCTTAGATCTTGCCGGTATATTCGGGAACAAAGGGTGCGCCGGCGGAGCGAAACGCGCCTTCTTTGACGATGTAGAGCTGCAGGGTGTCAACGCCCGCGTGGTCGGTCTTCGAGAAGGTTACCGGACCGACGGTCGTGCCGGGCGAGAAGGCCTTGTCACCGTTCATCGCCTGCATTTCCTCGTACAAATTTTCCTTGGTGACTTCTTTGCCGTTGGCCTTGCACCGTTTGATGATCTCGGTCGCCACCTGGGCCACCATCATGCCGTTGGCATAGTTATGCGAGTTGGCTGCCTTTTCGTCGCGATTGTACCTTTTCGCCAATTCGAGCTGGGCGTTGGCCCCCGGACTCGGCTCGTTGGTGACGATATACGAGGTCGTCCAGTAGAAATTCTCCGCGGCCGGCCCGGCAAGCGCCACCAGATCGTTGCCGCCGGTGTAATGGCAGCCGAGGAAGGTGAGCTTGCCCTCCTCACCGAAGGATTTGGCGACAAGCCCGAGGCTGGTGGCGTCCTTCAGCATGGTGGCCACGGGCGACTGGACGGTCTGGGAGATGACGTACTGCACGCCCTTGCCGGCCAGACGCTGAAGCATGGCGGTGTTGTCGAGATCCTTGCCGTGCTCCACGACTTCGACGATCTCCATCTTTAGCCCCGCCTTTACCGCCTTCTGCAGATCCTCGACCGGGCCGCGGCCGAAGGCCGAAGGATGGATGAACATGGCGACCTTGGGCGTACCGCCCTTGTGATTCTTCACGATATACTCGGCAAGCCCCACCGCCTGGGCGGAATAGGAGGCGATCGGCAGGAAGATGTAATTGGAACCCTCGAGATTGCCGGCGTGGAAGGAGGCCGGGATGACCGGCATCTTCTCCTCTTCGAAATCCTTTTTCAGGGCCAGGGTGCTGCCCGTGGAGTAGTTGAGATAGAAGACGATGCCCTGATCGAGGAAATCCTCGAAATTGCGCTTGGTGATGTCATTGTTGTACTGATCGTCACGGATCGTGCATTCGATGGTGTCCTCGCCCAGCATCTTGGTGTCGTTGACGAATCTGAAGTAATCCTCGACGCCCTTGGAGTAGGGGTTGCCGGCATCGGAGGTCGGCCCGGTGATGGCCAGCGACAATCCGAGCTTGTACACCTCCGCCAGTGCATTGACGGGAAGGGTTGCCATGAAAACAGCTGCCAACAGAAACATCGATCGCGTCACCTTGTTCATTGTCATTGCCTCCTCCTAAGCAAAGATTTCGTTTTTCCTACCTCTTTCGTTTCAGAAGCCGGCCTTGATGCCAACCACTGACTTTCCAAATCGAAATCGGGATCGGAATCGAAATCGAAAGACAAGGTTCAATCTCGATTTCGATAGCGATTTCGATCCCGATTTCATTAGGCTTTTCCTCACCCTTTTTAATACCGGAACGGCCACAGCTTCACGTACGAGCGGGCGATCCGCCACCAGTTGGCGATCCCCCGGGGTTCAAACATCAGAAAGAGCACGATGACCAGGCCAAAACTCAAGGGCCGCAGGGCCGTCGCGAGATTGGTTGCCCCGCTCATTTGACTGCCCACCCACTCGGACAGGTGCTCCACCTGCAGGTCGAGCATCTTGATGGCCAGCGGCCCCCAAAACGAACCATGCAATGTTCCCAGCCCTCCGACGATGGCCATGGCCAGATAGCTGATGGAATGGTGCAGGGTGAAGGATTCGATTCCCACCCCGCGGTACAGGTAGGCATGCAGGCCTCCCGCCACCCCTGCCAAAAAACCGGCCAGTGCGAAGGCATAAACCTTGGTGAAACCGGGATGCATGCCCATGGCATCGGCCGCCCGGTCGTTGTCGCGCACGGCGACGAGACAGCGACCGTAGCGGGTGCGCAGGAGATTGCGGACCCCGAAGCCGCAGAGGACGATCACGACCAGCAGCGTGTAATACCAGAAGAGATAATGCTGGCCGCGCGAAACCTGCCCGGTCACCCAGGCCACCCGGGTGACCGAGATCGTCTGCCCTTGGTTGAAAAAATCCATGAAATTGACGGTCCACTGGAAGATCATCTGGAAGGACAGCGTGGCTATGGCCAGATACAGGTGTTTCAGTCGCAACGCCGGCAGTCCGACCAGAGCCCCGAAGGCCGCCCCCACTCCGCCGGCCAGGATGATCATCACCGGCCAGCCATGGGTGAGCAGCAGGTGGCCCTCCCCCAGCATCCGGGAAAACGAAGCCACGGTATAAGCCCCGATGCCGACGAAGGCCGCATGGCCGATGGAGATGAGGCCGGCGAAGCCGGTGACGAGATTGAGGCCCAGGACGGCGATAATCGCCACCAGGATGTTGTCGATCACCAGCATGTACTTGTTGTCGAGCGTAAGAAAAAACGGCCAGGCAAAGAGCACGGCCAGGAAGACGATCATCACCGACCGGTCGAGGTGGGTAAAGAAGATCCGCTGTTCCTCCCGGTAGGAGGTGAAGTAGTTGCCCGTGGCCAGCCATCGATTCGCCGACATTTTTATTATCCCTCCTTATCAGAAGCCGGAAATCAGAAACCCAAAGCCGGTTTCTTTAGCGACTTCGGCGCTGACAAGCGCATTTTCTTCTGGCTTCTGTCCTCTGGCTTCTGTCATCTGATTCCTCTAACCCCGCTGAAGCGGGATAAGTACCTTCACAAAAATTGCTTCTAACAAACAAGAAACGATTTTATAAGGTACTAAACCCGTTCGATTTCATGTATGCCGAACAAACCGTGCGGCTTGAACAGCAGGATGATGAGGAGAATGATGTAGGGCATCACCTCCCCCGTGCCGTTCAGCCCCCAGTTGCCGTCCAGATAGCCGCTCGCGAACTGCTGGATGAGGCCCATGATGATCCCCGCCACCACTGCGCCGAGAATCGAGTCGAGCCCGCCCAGGATCACCACCGGGAACACCACGATGCCGAAGGCGTGCAGGGTGTCGAAGTTGAGCCCGGTGATATTGCCGATGATCCCGCCGGCCGCGGCGGCGGAGAGTCCCGCCATGGCCCAGGCGAGGCCGAAAACCTTCGGCACGGAGATGCCGACCGACATGGAGGCCAGCTGGTCGTCGGAAACCGCCCGCATGGAGATCCCCAACGTCGATTTCTTGAAGAACCAGGAGAAGGCCCCGATCATGGCGAAGGTGATGATCACCCCCACCATCTGGGTCCAGGAGACCGACACTCCGGCAAATGAGATCGGCGTCGTCGGCAGAAGGGGGGGGAAGGAAAAATTCTCCGTGCCGAAGGGAGTCAGGTAAATCAGCCCGTCGAGGATCGACATGAGCCCGATGGTCACCATGATCACCGAGATGATCGGCTCGCCGATCAGGCGGCGCAGAAAGATCCGCTCCACGCTCATGGCGAGGAAAAAGGTCAGCACCATGCTGACCGGAAAGGAGATATAGATCGGCACCCCGGCCCATACCGTCAGGGCATAGGTAATGAAAGCGCCGGTGGCGATGATCTGCCCGTGGGCGATGTTCAGCACCCGGCTCGACTTGTAGATAAGCACGAAGCCCAGGGCGGACAGGGCATAGATCGAGCCCACCACGATGCCGCTGATCACCAGTTGGAAAAAGTAGCTCATGATTCCGCCATTGTGTGAAAACGGATGGTTGTGTCGACCGTGGCGGTCTGGCCGTCCTGGTAGCGGTAGAAGGCCGCGACCCGCTTCTCGGCGACGTTTTCCTCGTACAGGGCCTCGTAGAGGTCGTTGTACTTCTCGCGCACGAACTTGCGCCGGATCTTGCCGGTCTTGGTCAACTCCCCGTCGTCCATGTCGAGGAGCTTGTAGAGGATGGCGAAACGCCGGATCCTGAAATGCTGCTTTTCGGCGCCCCAGTTGATCTTCGCTACCTCGCCACGGATAAGCTCAGCCACCTCGGGCCGGGCGGAGAGGTCCATATAGGTGGAAAAGGAAATGCCACGGTCCTCCGCCCACTTACCGACCACTATGGGATCGATGTTGATGAGCGCTGCGACATAGTCCATCCGGTCGCCGAAGATCACCGCCTCCTTGACGTAGGGACTGAACTTCAGCCGATTTTCCAGAAACATCGGACTGAACATCTCGCCGTCCGCGTTGTGCATGACGTCCGAGATCCGGTCTATCACCACCAGGTGGCCGTGCTGGTCGATATAGCCGGCATCGCCGGAATGGAGCCAGCCGCCCTCGAGGAGCTCTTCAGTCTTCTCCGGCTGCTTGTAATAGCCGGGCGTCACCGAGAGCGAGCGGGAGAGGATCTCGCCATCTTCGGCGATCATGCACTCCGTGCCGGGCAGGGGCTTGCCCACCGTGTCCGGCCGCACGTCGCCGTCCCGGTGCATGTAGGCGATGCCGACGATCTCGGTCTGGCCGTAGATCTGCTTGAGGTTGACGCCCAGGGCCTGGTAGAAGGTGAAGAGCTCGGGGCCGAGGGCCGCGCCGCCGGTGTAGGCCCGCCGCAGCCGGAGCAGTCCTATCTGGTTGACCAGGGGCCGGAAGATGACCTGCCTGCCGAACCAGGCCTGCACCGCGAGCGGGACCGGCATCCTCCGCCCCGTCATGCGGTACCCCGCCGCCCGCTCGCCCACCTTCATGAAATACTCGTAGAACTTGCGGTTCAGCCAATAGGATTCGTCGATCTTCAGCCAGATCTGGGATCGGATGGTCTCGTAGATCCGCGGCGCGCCGAACATGAAATGGGGCCCTATCTCCCTCAGGTCCTCCATGGCCGTCTCCACCGATTCCGGGAAATTCACGGCGATCCCGGTGGCCATGGCGACCCCGAAGGAGTTCATCTGTTCGCCGATCCAGGCAAAGGGCAGAAAGGACACGTATTCGTCGGTCTCCGCGAGCGGATCGACCTCGGTGAGCTTCAGTCCCATGTTGATGTAGCCGCGATGGGTAATCATCGCCCCCTTCGGCAGTCCGGTGGTGCCGGAGGTGAGGCAGAGATGGCAGACGTCGTCGGGCCTGCCCGCATCGATCAATTCCTCGAACAGGTTCGGCTCCCGCCGGTGAAGCTCCTCGCCCAATTTGTACAGATCGGAGATGTTCATGAACCAGTCGTCGTCCCGGTAGCCGCGCATCCCCCGCGGATCCTCGTAGATCACTTTTTTCACCTTCGGCAGGCGCTCGCGCACCTCGACGACCTTGTCCACCTGCTCCTGGTCGTTGCAGAAGACCACGGTGACGTCCAGGTAATCGAGGATGCCGCCGATCTCTTCGGGCAGGCTGGTCTGGTAGATGGCCGAGGATACACCGCCTATTGCCTGGGTGCCGACGGCAATGAAGAGGGCCTCCGGAATGTTGTCGCTGATGATCGCCACCTTGTCTTCCTTGCCGAGACCGATCGTCAGGAGCCCGAGGCCCGTCTTGCGCACCAAGTCGTAATATTGATTCCAGGTGTAGCCGTTCCAGCAACCCAGATCCTTCTCCCGCAGGGCGACCCGATCACCGCTCGTCGCAACCCGCCACCGCAGGAGCTGGGGAATGGTGTGCTGCAAGAGCTGGTCTCTATTCTCCATCACTCTGCTCCGATTACCGCTTCGACTGGGTCCGGGGCGGACTCCTCGCCGATATAGGCCTCGATGACTTTCGGGTTGGCAGCCACCTCCCGCGGCGTTCCCGAGCCGATCACCACGCCGAAATCGAGGACATAGATCATGTCGGAAATATCCATCACCACCCCCAGGTCATGTTCCACCAGCACCACCGTGATCCCCCACTCTTTCTTCAGGTCGAGGATGAAACGGACGATGTCCTCCTTCTCCTCGATGTTCATGCCGGCCATCGGCTCGTCGAGGAGCAGGAGCTTCGGGGCGAGCGTCAGGGCCCTCGCCACCTCGACCCGTTTCTGCACACCGTAGCTGAGGTTGCCGACCATCTTCTTGCGATAGGGTTCCAGCTCCATGAAGTCGATGACCTTCTCCACGTAAGCCCGGTTCTCCGACTCGATGCGGGCGGCGCGGCCGAAATAGATAAGCGCGTGGAAGATCGAGTAGTCGAGGTTCCGGTGCCGGGCCAGCAGCAGGTTGTCGAGCACCGACAAGCCACGGAAGAGTTCCAGGTTCTGGAAGGCCCGGGCGATGCCCATGGTGGATATCTGGTGGGGCGAGGCGTGAGTCAGGTTGCGCTGGCCGTAGCGGATACGTCCGCTGGTCGGATGATAGAAGCCGGAGATGCAGTTGAGCAGGCTGGTCTTGCCGGCCCCGTTGGGGCCGATGATCGAGGTGATGAGACCCGGCTCGATGGCGACGTCGACCCTGGTCAGGGCGTTCAACCCGCCGAAAGTAAGGGTGGCCTCGGAAACGATGAGCTGTGTCATAAAGATTCCATCATCAATGGTTCTCGATAGGAATGGGAGAAACAGGTGGGTGATTCATCGCTATCGGAATCGGTATCGAAAACAAAGCTCGTACCGACAGAGATACCGAATTCCGAATTTTGCCAGCGACTCGAACAACTCACCTCCGCAGTTTCTTGAGAGCACTGAAGACTCGGTACCCGATTGTCCGGGCTCCACCCTCCATAACCACCATTAATTGAACTGCATGTTTCTGGACCTACTATAAGGGTGCGTTTCACGCACCAGGTGCATTGAATGCACCCTACACCCGTCGACGTCTGTTTCCGGGTGCGCCCTCGCATGAAAACTCAGTTCTGAGTCCTCAGTCCCGCAAAGCAGTCGGTTCTCCAGGATGAGCCACTATTTATTTGCAGCACTGATAGGATACTGAAATAAAAATGATAGTTCAAGTGAAGAAAATAGCGGTGCAATAGCGGGATCGCACCACTACTCCGCCATCGACAGCAGATGGGACCTGAGGTTTATCTTCTTGTTTTTGATATTTAACTTGCTTCTGATGTTGTGCCGGTGGAAGAGTACGGTGTTTTTGGCGATGAGCAGGATTTCGGCAATTTCCTTGTTGGTTTTACCATCCTTGATAAGGCTTGCCACCCGGATCTCGACCGGGGTGAGTTGCACCAGCCCCGAGACCAATCTGTCGCTGAAGGGCGAGATGATGTTGTCGAGGTTGGTTTCGAGAATCTTGGCCAGCGTCCGCTGACGGGAATCCAGACGCCCGCCGGCCAGCTGTTGCAGATAGGGGCTGACCAGCTCCTGGACGTTGCGCAGCAATATTTCACCCAGCTCCTTCTTGTCATCCTCCCGCTGCTTGAGCAGCACCCTCAAGGCGGTATTTACCTCCGCCAGGTGGTGCGACTGGGCTTCCAGCTCCTTTTCCCGTTTCTTGAGCGATTTCTCCGCCCGCCTCCGCTCCTCGATCTCCATCTCCAGCAGCCGGTTAGCCTGGGCCAGTTCGGCGGTCCGCTCGCTCACCAGCTCTTCCAGATGGCCGCGGTAGCGGTCGAGTTCCTCTTCCGCCTTTTTGCGGGCGGTGATGTCACGCAGGGTGACGATGTTGCCAAGCGGCACACCTTCGCTGTCCTGGTAGAGGGTCGAGCTGAGCTGGACGTCGAGCACCTCCCCTTCCCGGGTCAGCCTGCGGGTCTCGAACAGGTTGATCTTCTGGCCGCTCAGCATCCGCTCGATCGCGGCGCGGGTCTCCGGCCAGCTCTCCGGCGGCACGAAATCGATCTGCTTGCCGAGCAGCTCGTCCCGCGACAGATGAAAGGTCTGTTCGAAGGCGGGATTGACATAGGTGGCGATCCCCTGCATGTCGTAGACCACGATGGGATCGGGCGAGGATTCGAGGAAGGTGCGGTAGCGGTTCTCGCTCTCCCGCAGGATCGCCTCGGTGCGTTCCCGCTCCGCCAGCTCGCGCCGTACGTCGGCATAGAGCCGGGACTTCTCCAGGGCGATCATGGCGAGCGCTGCGAAACGTTCGAGCGTAGTGATGTCCTCCCCGCTGAACCGCCGGCCCGGCTCGACATGGGCGAGCCCGATGACCCCGACCACCCGCCCCTCGTTGCGGAGCGGAATACCCATGATGGAGCGGAGCTTATCCAGGCCCTTGTCAGCTATCCGGTTCGTCCAGGTCAGGTAATCCTCGATCACCCCCGGCGCCTCGGTCTGCCAGACCCAGCCCCCCATCCCCTGCCCTTTGACGACCCGCCTGCCGAGCTGCCCTTTGAAGAAGCCCATGCCTACTTGCATGGTCATGGACTGCTCATCAGGTTCGAGCAGAAAAATATAGCCATGGGCCGTGTCGGTGAGCGAGGCCGCCCGCTCCAGGATGTTTTCCAGCAGCTCCTCCTGGTCGAGCTTCTCGATCAGACCGAGCGACGTTTCATGCAGCGCCTCGAGCGAGGCCTTTTGCCGGTGAAACGCCTCCTCGGCCGCCTTCAGCCGCTGGAACTCCCCCTTGAGATGTTCCAGCTGATCCAGCAAATCCTGCACGGAAAGGGCGGTATCCATAGCAACAATCCCTAAGGTAAATCCCTGGACTCAACGCCTCTCCAGCACCACTGCGCCATAGTCGGGGATATGCAGCCAGTTTCCCCGGTGCAGCCGGGCATCCCAGCCGCCGTTGGAGTGCTCGTCCTCACCCTCGGAGTCGACGCGGTAATTTCCCCAGGTCGAGTTCAGCAGTTCCTTGTACTCGCCGTCCGGCAGGTTAAGCTCGGCGAGGGAGCGCCAACCTGACCAGCCGCCGAAGTTCAGGAGGACGAAAAGATCGTTCGCCTCCCCGCGCGAAAAGGCCAGCATCTGTTCCTGCGCAAATGTCACCCGGAGCGGCGAGGGGCCCTCAAGGCGCGGATTGCCGCGTCGGATCTCGGCAACCCGATTCCACCAGTCTCGCCGCCGGCCGGCTGCGGTGTCCCGCACGGTAAAGT
>JAEYNP010000088.1 GCA_023412495.1 Pseudomonadota bacterium | reverse complement strand
GTGCAGCTCGAGCCTCAAGCTTGTGGAAGACGCCGCCAACAAAAAAAACATCAAGCTTTCGCTGGTGATCGACCCGGCCGTCAAGACGGTGTGGGGCGACCTGCGCCGGTTGAAGCAGGTTCTGGTGAACCTGCTGAGCAACGCGGTGAAGTTCACCCCGGCGGGCGGCGGCGTGGGCCTGCTGGTCGAAAGCGACCTGCCCAACCGCAGCGCGCGCTTCACCGTCTGGGATACCGGCATCGGCATCGCCGAAGAGAGCATCCAGCGCCTGTTCAAGCCGTTTGTCCAGCTCGACAACAGCCTCGCCCGCAAGTACGAAGGCACCGGGCTGGGGCTGGCGCTCTCGTACCGCATCGTCGAGCTGCACGGGGGCGGCCTCTCGGTCAGCAGCGAGGTGGGCAAGGGCAGCCAGTTCTCGGTCACCCTGCGCTGGGACGAGCAGTTCGAACAGCCGGGCGCAGGCGCGCCGGTCACCACTGCCAAAGCGCCGGCCGAGACCTTCGGCAGCGTGCGGCAAAAGATCGAGCGCCTGTTTTTTGAGTTCGGCATCGAGCACAGCGTGATCCCCGCCGACAGCGACGTGCTGGGACGAGTGGCGGAATCGCCGCCTAATATCATCGTGGTCAACCTGCCGATCGACAGCGCGTGCCGCGCGCTGATGCGGACGCTGCGTGAGGACCCGCGCACGCGGTCGATCCCCGTGCTCGTCTCCACGCAGGGGACCGGCCCGCTCGACGCGGCCGGGCTGCCGTACGGCGTGGTTCCGTTTAACCTCGCCTCCTCGCGCCAGGAGTTCCGCCGGGTGCTGAAGAACGCTTCGCCGATGGGGACGGCCAGCCTGATCCGCCGGGCAGCCCTGATCAGCGCGGCGACGGGAGCGGGGCGGGCCGCCGAAACGCGCATCCTGATCGTCGACGATAACGAGGCCATCGTTCGCCCGCTCTACGACTACCTGACCTACCGCAAGTTCCAGGTGCAGCTCGCTTACAGTGGCGCTGAGGCGATCGAAAAGGCGCGCGGGTGGTCGCCGCACCTGATCCTGATGGACATTCAAATGCCCGGCATGGACGGGATCGAAACGATCCGCCGCATCCGCGCCGACGGGCAGATCCAGAATATCCCCGTGGTCGCGCTCACCGCGCTGGCGATGCAGGGCGACCGCCGGCGCTGCATGGAAGCGGGCGCGAACGGGTATTTTAGCAAACCGGTCAGCATCTCGCGGCTGATCGAAGTAATCGAATCACAAGCCGGCGGGGCGACTGCCGCGCCCGCAGCCGGGGTTACCGGTTGACGACCGCTTAACGATGCCAGGAAGGAGCCTGCATGGAAGACCAGATCACCATCTTAATTGTGGACGACGAGCAGGCCGGTAGAGAGGCGCTCGAAGGGGTGCTGTTCGCGCAGGGTTACCAGCTCTTGTTTGCCGAGAACGGGCCGGTGGCGATCGCCAAAGCCCTGGAATTTACCCCCGATCTGGTGCTGCTGGATGTGATGATGCCGGAGATGGACGGCTTCGAGGTCTGCCGCCGGATGCGCGCGCACCCGCTGCTGGAAGAGATCCCGATCTTGATCGTCACCGCGCTGGACGACCGCGACGCGCGCCTGCGGGGCATCGAAGCGGGGGCCGACGATTTCATCACCAAGCCCTTTGACCGCATCGAGCTGCGCGCGCGGGTGCGCACGGTCACGCGGCTCACCCGCTACCGACGCTCGCTGGTGGAGAAGGCGCGCTTTGCCTGGGTGGTCGAGCAGGCCGGGGAGGGCTATCTGGCCCTCGACGAAAACGGGAACATCCAGTACGCCAACCGCGCCGCGCGCGGGCTGCTGGGGCTGCCGCCCGGCGAAGATGCTCCTTTGGGCGAGTCTTTCCTGGAAGCAGCGCGCAGGACGTTTCGCTGCGAGCCGGCTGCCGCCTGGGAAGCCTGGAACGCCGACGACCAGTACCTCGCCGACCCGGTTTACCTCGTCCAGCCCGAGACGGCCCTCAGCCAGCCGCTGTGGTACGAGGTGCAGGCGCTGTCGCTGCCGGGCGGCGAGCGCCGCAGCCGCCTGCTGCGCATCAGTGAAATCAACGAGCAGGTCGCCTCGCTGCTGGGGCGCTGGAACCTGCATACCTTCCTCTCGCACAAGCTGCGCACGCCGCTCTCCAACCTCGTCTTTGGCGCGGAGATCCTGGCCCAGCACGTCGGCAAGCTGCCGCCGGAAGAGATCGCCCAGGTGGCGCAGGACGTTTTCGCCGGCAGCAAGCGCATCGAGGGCGACATCAACGAGATCCTGCGGTTTGTCCACGCGCCCGCCATCGCCGCGGGGCAGAAGCCGGTGGCCGCCGCCGACCTGCCAGGGATCGTCCAGGCGGTCGCGGAGGAGATCGGCCTGCCGCGCGTCTCGCTTGCCATCGAGGGGGAGGTCGCGGCGGGGAAAGCGGTGCGGCTGTCGCAGTTCGCCGCGCGGACGATCTTCAGCGAGCTGTTCGAGAACGCGCGCAAATTCCACCCGCGCCTGGACCCCAAGGTCGAGGTGCGGATCGCCGCGCGCCTGGACGGCGGACTGACCCTCTCCGTCGCCGACGACGGGGTGCATCTTTCGGCGTACCAGCTGCGCCACGCGCTCGCGCCGTATTTCCAGGCCGAGAAGTATTTCACGGGCCAGATCGAGGG
>JAEYNP010000053.1 GCA_023412495.1 Pseudomonadota bacterium | reverse complement strand
GTACTACCCGTGGATCGAAGTCGCCGACCCCTTTAATATGAAACAGCGCGTGGAGATTCCACCCTCGGGGCATATCGCGGGGATCTGGGCGCGCAGCGACCTGGAGAAAGGCGGCGTGCACCGCGCTCCGGCCAACATGGAAGTGCGCGGCGCGCTGCGCGTTACCCACCAGCTCACTCGCGCCGAGCAGGGTATTCTCAACCCGGAAGGGGTGAACTGCATCCGGCAGTTCAGCCGCGAGGGCATCCTGGTTTGGGGGGCGCGCACACTGGCGGGCAAGAGCAGCGAATGGCGCTACCTGAACGTACGGCGGCTGTTCAACATGATCCGCGAGTCAATCGCCGAGAATACGCGCTGGATGGTCTTCGAGCCGAACGACCGCAACCTGTGGCGCAAGGTGCGCCGCGATATCAGCGCCTTCCTGACCGGATTGTGGCGGGATGGGATGCTGATGGGCGCCGCGCCTGAAGACGCATTTTTCGTGAAATGCGACGCGGAAACCAACCCGCAGGATGTGATCGACCGCGGCGAGGTGCGCGTGAACATCGGCATCGCCCCGGTGAAGCCGGCCGAATTCATTATTTTCCGCATCAGCCAGTCGCAGGTTGGCGCTGAAGTAGAAACGGCGTGAGGTGAAAAATGGCTCCTAGAACCAACGGCAATACCGCGGCGCAGGCCGCCGCGCGCGTGAATGTAGCAGATCCTTACCGCAACTACAACTTCACGCTCGACATCAACGGCGTGTCGCAGGGACACTTCACCGAGTGCAGCGGCATGACGGTGAAGGTCGAAGCGATCCAGTACCGCGAAGGCGGCAACGCCCAGGTGGTGCGCCAGATCCCCGGGCAGGTGCAGTACAACCCGGTAACGCTGCGCTACGGGCTGACGAACTCTACCGAGCTGTGGGAATGGTTAATGACGGCAGTCGAAGGCAAGGTGGTGCGCAAGAATGTCTCGATCATCATGATGGAAGCAGACGGCACAACCGACGCGATGTACTGGACGCTGGTCAACGCCTGGCCTTCGGAATGGCGCGGCGCGGCGCTCAGCGCGCTCGGCCATGAGATGGCGATTGAAAGCCTGACGCTGCATTACGAATCGATCGAGCGCGGAAACGGATAAACGATGCGGCTGCGTGACGTTCGCCTGGCGATCCTGACTGGGTTGGCCGGTATTCTCCATTCCACCGCGCAGGCGCTGCTGCGGCAGGCGGCGGACCCCCAGGCGGGAGCCAACCAACCGCCCGCCGGGGAGGATGCCGCCGCGCGAACCGGCGGACCGCCCCAGCACTGGCTGGAGCGGGTCAAGGACGCGCGCGTCTGGTACGGAACCGGCGCGGCGCAGAAGAGCGCGCCACCGGGCTACCCGGCTCCTACAAAGGAGGGGACAACGCCTGACGCTGCACCGGAAGATGCTCCCCGCGCCGTAGGGCAAAAAGACAACTCCCTGGCGGACGAGCAAGGTACTGCCCCTACGGAGGCAAAGGCCGCAAAACCGGCCCCTACTCCACCGCCGCCGGAGATCGGAAGCCCCACCGCAGCAGCAAAAGAAACCGGCGAATTCCCCCGGCTGGAGAAGCCGGCGGCGACCCCACCGGTGAGGGCGCGCTTTCGCCTGCGGCTACCCGGCAGTCTCAAGACGGAAGCGGGTGATCCTGTTCCGCCTGAGAAGCAAACCGGGAGGGCGCACAAACCACCCGAGACCCCCGCGGCGGATAAATTAGTGGGGCAACTGCCGCCGGCAGCAGACGCGGCGGCCGCACCTGACCTAACGACGCCACCTTTCCCCGCTGCGCAGGTGAACTCGCCAGAGCGCGACTACGCCGGCACCGCAATGCCCGAGCAAACGCTGCTCCCGGCGAGCAGCCCTCCGTCCCAACATGCATCCTTGCGCTTTGAAACGCCGCGGCCCACCTCTGGGTGGATGCGCAAAACGGAACGGGGCCTGGAAGTGGAAGAACCTGTACCAATCGAGCGGCGTGAGGCATTCCCCGGCGCGGATGCCGCGGTGGCTGACTCGGCAGCCGACACAGCGGCGGTTGTTCCGGCGAGTCCTGCCAGAACGCCGGCAATGCGCGGAAACAGCTCGCCGCCAGAGCAAGCGCAGATGCCAGTTAGTGTCCCTAACCGGGCGAGGCAGCTTGCGGAGCAAGCCGCGCCGCAGCAGCAAACGCATTGGACGCAAAGCAGCGGCGGGCGCTGGCTGGACCTGCCCGCCGACCCCACCGCGGAGCGCGACCTGGAAGCCGAGCGCGAAGCGTGGGAAGCCGATCTGCGCGAGCAGCGGCACGAGCAAAAACTGGCCCGCGAACAGCGAGGTGACCTGTGGAGCGCGTAACCTTCCTGGTGGAAGAAGACAACCAGCGCTTTAGCTGCCTGCTGAACCCCGAGAGCCTGATCGTGCGGCGTTCCGCGGGGCTGCAAACCCGGCGCTCGGCGGGCGGCAAGCTCACCGGCGGCGGGCTGAACGACGACCCGCTGATCTTCACCGGCGGCGGGCGCACCGAGCTGGAAATGGACCTGCTGTTCGACATTTCCCTTGCCAGTCCGCCAGACGTGATTCAAGACGTGCGCGACCTGACCGGGCCGCTGTGGCGGCTGACGGAAAACCGCGCAGGGGGCGCGTACGGCGCGCCGCCGCTGGTGCGGTTCATCTGGGGCAAGTCCTGGAACATCCCGGGGATGGTCGCGGCCCTGTCTGAGCGGCTGGAATATTTTACGTCCGACGGCACCCCGCAGCGCTCGTGGCTGCGGATGCGGCTGGTGCGGGTCAACGAACAGATCCAGCCCGAAGCGCCCAGCGTGCCGCCCCTGCCGGAAATCGAAGCAGCCTCCCCGCTGGATACTGCCGCCGAGCCGGGGATCGATGCCGCGGAAATTGTCGAGACGATCGAAGCAACCGGCGGCGACGGCGAGGAAGGTACCAGCGTGCGCCTGGACCTGATCGCCTACGAAGTCTTCGGCGACCCGTCTTACTGGCGGCTGATCGCGGCTTACAACGGGATCGCCGACCCGATGAACGTGCCGACCGGAACGGTGCTGCGGATACCACCGCGGCCCGAGTGAGCCGACCTGGAGCCCGATGACCATTCACCAGACGCCAAACGCCCAAATTCGCGCCGGAGAGCAAACGCTCGAAGCGGCAGGGCTGCACGCGCTCAGCCGCATCCGCGTGCAGCAGGCGCTTTCGCTCCCGGCGCAGTGCGAACTGCTCTTCACCAACCCCACGAACCTGGGCGAGCTGCTGGAGACCTTTGCCAGCGGAACGGAGCTGCGCGTGGCAGCGTCACCGCTGGGGGATTGGATCTTCGACGGCGAAGTGACGGTCACCGAGCAGCACTACGGTCCCGCGGGGCAAATGGAGCTGCGCGTGCGCGGGTACGACCGGCTGCATCGCCTGCGCAAGCGCCAGGCGCGGCGGGTATTCCAGAATGTGCGCCTGGCCGATCTGGCGAGCGAGCTGTGCAGCGAGACCGGGGCGGCGCTGTTTGTCTCCACCTCGATTGACGACCCGGTGCTGGCTGAACTGGTGCAGAGCGGGCAGAGCGATTTCGACTTCCTGCGCCAGGTAACCGACCGGCGCGGATTGTACTTCACCCTATACGAAGAAGGCCTGGAAATCCTCTCGCTGGAGGGCAGCGGCGAGCCGGTAACGCTCGAGCTGGGGCAGAGCCTGTTCGAAGCACGGATCGAAACCAGCGCCGAGATCGCCAGCCCGGCGGTGCAGGCAGCCGGTTGGAGCCCCTACACGGCCGAGGTCTATACCGGCGAGGCCAGCCCGGCCCCGGCGGGCGAACCTCCGGCCGGGTCAAACGGGGCGGCCCCGGCTCCGGCTGAGAATCCGCGCGAGGTATGGAATTCAATCGCCTTTGACGCGGCTTACGCGGCATCGGTGGCGCAGGGCGAGCTGGCGCGCCGCGCCGCGCGCAGCCGGTACGCCTGGGGCGTGGCAGAAGGCAACCCGGCGCTGCGCCCGGGAGCGGTGATCGAGATAAGCGGGGTGGACGCGAGCGCGCGGGGCAGCTACACGGTGACCAGCGCAACCCATATCATCACCAG
>JAEYNP010000006.1 GCA_023412495.1 Pseudomonadota bacterium | reverse complement strand
CCTGCAGGAACTCGTCGCCGTCGAGCGGGGTCACGCCGTTTTCGACGTCGGTCGTCGCCATGCTGGCGTCGGGGGCGTCGGAGGTCTGACGAGGCTTCGGCATGGGTTCAATGTAGCGATGCCGCCTCGCGCTTTGTGTCCGGCGTCATACCACCGGCAGATCGCCGAGGCTGCCGAGGTTCAGCGACACCCACTGCTGAGGGTCGAGGTACACCTTGGTCTGCGGACCGTGTTCCTTCTCGGCCATCTCGATGTACGGTTCGACGGCCTGCTGCGGAAGGTAACGAGACGCTATCTCGCGCAGGTCGTCCCGGGTTCCGGCGACCATGTCGACGGCATCGCCGGACACCGAGACGTACTGCAGCCGCGGCGACACCTCGTCGACCATGAGGGTGAACCGCCCCGCCGCCCGGATGAGGTTCAGCTTCCGCGACTCGGTGCCGGTGAGCAGCCATGGCCGGCCGCCGGGCTCGTACTGGTACCAGATCGGCACCGTCAGCGGCGCCCTCCCGGGCTCGGCCTCGACCGACAACGCCGCGACGTGTGGTTCTGCCAGAAACGCTTCTCTTTCGTTCTTGGTGAGTGCCATGCCCCGACGGTAGACCCGGCGTCTGACAGTTCGCGCCCGATTCGCGCCGGTCGTCCCTACTTCCAGGGAGCGAGAACCTCGGCGGCCCGTTCGGCGAGCACCATCTGGAACAGCGGGCCGAAGCTCACGCGTCCGACGCCGAGCGCGGCGAGTGCCGCCTTGTTGTTCTTGGTCGGGTGCCCGATGGCGTTGACCGGGAGCGGGAGTTCGTCCGCGAGCCGCTTCTGCGTGGCGTCGTCGTGGAAACCGACGGGATAGAGCACGTCGGCACCGGCCTCTGCACACAGCTTCATCCGGGCGATGGCGCGGTCGACGCGGTCGGATTCGTCGCCGACCTGCTTGAGAAACAGGTCGGTGCGGGCGTTGACGACGACGTGGACATCGGTGGCGTCCGACGCCGCCCGCAGGGCGCCCACGAAGTCGGCGTGCTCCTGCGCCTCGCGGAGTCGGCCGCCCTCGCTGTGGACGGTGTCCTCGATGTTGAGGCCGACAGCACCGGCGTCGATGAGGCCGTCGATCAGCGTCTTGGGGTCTTCGCCGTAGCCGGATTCGATGTCGACGGAGATCGGGACGTCGACCGCTGCGGTGATCTGTTTGATCCGCGTCGTGAGTTCCCCGAAGGTGATGCCCTCGTTGTCGGGTTTGCCGATCGAGTCCGACACCGGGTGACTACCGACGGTGAGTGCGGTGAATCCCGCGGACACCGCCAGATTCGCCGACCATGCGTCCCACACCGTCGGCAGGATCACCGGGTCTCCGGGCCGGTGGAGTTCGAGCAGGGTCTTGGCCTTGTCGGCGAGTTCGGTCATGACCCCTACAACTACGCCGGTCGACGCGCACATTCCGGGAGTTGGCGAAAAACTACTTCCGCCAGAACAAGTGGTGGGTGACCCCGCTCGGACTCGGGACCACTTCGTGCTCGAAACGGTCCTCCAACTCGGCGGGCGAGTTCCACAGCCGCAGTCCGTTTCCGTAGGTGACGGGTGCGACCGCGATGTGCAGCGTGTCGATGAGATCGGCGTCGAGGAACTCCCGGACGGTGCTGACTCCCCCGCCGATCCGGACGTCCTTGCCGTCGGCCGCGGCCTTCGCCTTCTCCGCCGCCTCGGCCGGTGTGGCGTCGAGGAAGTGGAATGTGGTCTCACCCAACGTGAAGGACGGTCGGAGGTGATGGGTCAGGACGAAGACCGGGGTGTGGAACGGCGGCTCGTCGCCCCACCACCCCAGCCAGTCATGGTCGGTCCACGGACCTCGCTGGTGCCCGAACTTGTTGCGGCCCATGATCTCCGCACCGATGTTGTGGGTGAAGTCGCGGGTGAAGTAGTCGTCGAGTCCGCGGGTGCCGCCGGGATCGGTGCGGTTGGGCCAGCTCGCGGTGGCCCCTGCCCAGGACATCAGTTCCCAGGGTTCGACGGTGTCGCCGAACGGCCGCTCGAAGGTCTGATTTTCACCGGCACCGATCCCGTCCTCCGAGACCCCGAAGTTCTGCACTCTGAGTAGCTGCGGCATGTTTTTCCGCTCCTGTCGTCGTCGGCCAATCCAACCAGGACAGACTCGACGCCGCAGCGAAACTCATCGGTGCGGAGCAGTGTCAGGCGGTAGCGACTCGGACGATCTCGGCGACCGGCGTCGACGACCGGCCGATGAGCGCCTGAAGGTCACCGGACGTGGTGTCGAGCTCGCCGCGGGCGATGCCGGCATCGGAGCCCGCCAGCACGGCGGCGAACTGCTCTGGGACGCCGTTGTCGGCGAGCACCTTCGCATACTCGGCCTCGGGCAGGTCCCGGTATTCGACGGTCTTACCGGCCGCTTCGCCGATGATCTTCGCGAGTTCGGCGTAGGTGAGTCGCTCGTCGCCGCCGAGTTCGTAGATCTTGCCACCCTGGTCCGCGTCAGCGGTGAGGACCGCAGCGGCGGCAGCCGCGTAGTCGGCGCGGGCCGCACCGGCAACCTTGCCCTCGCCGGCCGCACCGAACAGTGCGCCGGTGGCGGCAGCCTGCCCGATGGCCTGCAGGTAATTCTCC
>JAEYNP010000036.1 GCA_023412495.1 Pseudomonadota bacterium | reverse complement strand
GTCAAAGATCTATGGGTAAACATCCATTACCCGGCTACGGCTTGGTAGCTCTTGGGAACCGCCTGGTGCGGACCCGCATGCCAGGTGGTGTGGGGGCTGGGGGAGAGAATCCCCCGGCTACCCGATTATACTTTCATATTCCTTAATCAGCATTATGCTTCTCAAGAAGTTTCTTATATAAATAATGTTCCCTTAATACTAATAATTCGCTATCATTTTTTGCTGTATCAATGTATTTTTTATCTAGTCGGAAACAAGTATCTAATGCATTTATAGAAAGATTAACATCTTTCTCATGTCGAGCATATACACAAGCAATGTTGTAGTGAGCATTTGCATAATCAGGATCAATCTCAATCGAGTTGTTTAAGTCAAATATTGCTTTATCGTAATTTCCCAACTTTGAAAACAATACGCCCCGATTGTCGTATGCTTCTTTGCAGTTAGGATTGATATTAATTGCATTTGAATAATCTTTAAGTGCTAAATCAATTTGATTTTCAAAATAATATAGTCCACCTCTATTAATTAATATAAATTCAGCCCATTCAGGCGCTGTTTTCAATGCTTCAGTGAAGTAATATATTGCTTGTTTGTAATCTTTCTTTTCGTAAAATGAATATGCAATTTTTATATATGTTTCCTTGTATCTACCATCCAAGGAAATAGCTTCCTTAAGCATTTTTTCTGCCATATCATACTGTTTTAGATTTAGATATGAGACACATGCCAAATGATAGACTTCACCATCTTTGTCGTTAAGCTCTATTGCTCTTTCAAAATTCACCAATGCTTTTTTGTGCTCTGAGTTATTATTATAACAGATTCCTTTTAAAGTATATGAGCTATGGTTTTCAGGGTTGAGCTCAATAGCTTTGTTAGAGTCTAGTATTCCAGATAAATAATCACCTTTTTCAAGATGGCAATATCCACGCTTAATATAGCATCTTACCAAGTCATAATTGAATTCAATTGCAATTCTCAGGTCTTCAATTGCTGCATCATAATTTTTATCTTTTTTATACGAATCGGAACGACAAACATATGCCTCATAATAGTTGGGTTCTAATTCGATAGCTTTAGTTAGAAGATCAATACCCTTCTTTGAATTTCCAATATGAGTGTAATAATTACCTAAATTAAAATATGGAGTTGCAAAGTCTTTATCGACATCAATTGCTTTTTCCAAAGACGACAATGCTCTCTCTGTTTCACTCATCTGCATTAACATTTCGGCTTGGACAATGTAACCTGGAGCAAATTTGGGATACTCAGCAAGAAACTCGTTAACATTTCCAAGAGATTTTTCAAAATTTTCCCAGTCAATTTTGTCAAATAACTTTTCGAGCAAAACATTACTTCCGCCTAAGGAGTTGACAAGAGGTCTAAAGTTGGTTTGTGCGATCTCATCGAAATGCATTATTTTTAAATCAGAGATGAAATTTATAAAATCTCCAATATGGATTGCGATGAGCTTGATAGTTTTAGCTATATTTTCATCTGGTAGATTTGTGACATCAATTTTCTTGATCTCTTTGACTATTTTATCTAACTCATCCTGCCAATAGATGATATATTTACTCCGGCCAATAGGATTAAATATATCGGCATCTTCGAGTACAATAGGTAAAATCCTTTCAGCATAATCACGTTCTTTAGATAACTCAAGTATTTCTTTCATGCAAAAGTATGATTTCAAATAATCATCACTTATCATGATTATCGCATAATTTGACTCTCTTATTTTGTCCATGAAAGCATTTATGCTTTGGTTGTAATCTATATCTCTTATATCCCTTTGAGCATATATGCCATAATCATGTAAAATCTTGTCAACCTTATCTACATATTCTATATTTTTCCATGAATATGAGAAAAATGCTTTGTATTTGTATTTACTCATTTTTCTTCCATGATTTAGTAGAATGGCTCACTATAATGATACCCTAACTTTAGATTCCAGATGTATAACGGCTGGCTCACCGGACCTGCGTTGTTTTGCCGGGTCCGTGTGAAGCCGGTGGTTATGCATTTCATATTCTTGCGATAAAATTCATCTTTATCCTGAAACTATTTCTCTATTCTTGATTGGCAGGATCTTTTAAGTCAGATAAATATTGTTCAAAATCTTGCTTCAAACATTCGTACACTTTTGTTCTGTTAATGTATTGTTGGCCATTATTTTCCCAACGCAAATCTCCAATTGACCACACAAGTGAATCTTCTTTAACTTCAGCTTGGTGCAGAATCCCACACCGATAATGTTGATAGAAAATTTTTGCTGTAGGCTCATCATGGAAATATGTATTGAAAAATGGGCTATTGAGAAGGAAATTTTTTACTGTGCGTTCAGATTTATTCTTTGTGTCCGTTAGACCTTCTTTGAATGCTTGCAGTGTTTCCATTAACAAACAACAAATTGCCAATATAGTGAAACCATATCTCCTTTTGCTTGCTATTCGTTTCTCATCTTCGTTAATCAATAATTCTATAGGTTCTAGATATCTGCTGCCTATTCTATGCCTTAAAATTTCTATTGCTTTACTCCAGTCTTCACTATCATGCTTGTCCAGCTTAAGGTTCGTCCATTCATTGCTATGAATTTCTGGAGCTATATACATATTTCTTTCCTTTAATAGCATAACGTTGAATTAAGCGGGCGCGGCAGGGGAAAACATATAAAAAATACCCGGACCTTAACCGCGTCCGCTTGAATGGCTTGTTGGGCTATTCATTTATGATGCATCGTTCTAAATGATCGATGATAATTTTCGGCATTTCATGCTCGGATATATTGTCGTCGAATAACCAAGAAAAATAGTGTGTCGCAATATATCGAACATCCCACATTGAATATCTTGAATTATCAACTGAAATATAGATGCGAGGAGTATTAGAAAAATATGATAGCCAATCACCAATTAATGGTAGGCTAATGCTTGTTAATGTTTTCTTTCTGAATTTGCCTTCTTTTAGAAGCATATGCTTGCTTCCATCCGCCAAGTCTTTAAAAGATAGCAAAAGTCTTTGTAGTGCACCGCTTGTTCTTCCCTTTTTCTTGAGTGCAAGCTTGGGTCTGTTGATGTCTTTTGGCAACCAATCATCATAGAGATGCCACGCCGTCACAAAGAAATTGAAACAGTCATAAGGATCGCATTCATTTCCCAATTTATGTCCATCATATAATAATTTATGGAACATATCGAGACTGTTGCTGATACCGTAATCAAAATGAGGGATTTCCGATTCCATTATTGTTTGTCAGCCCAACGTTTAATAACCTGCAGCGGCTTTTTGGGAAGAAATGGCCGCATCTTGGAACTCCTTCAGCGCTTCTACTGCCGCCTGATCTCCTCCATTTCTAGACACTGATGTGTTTATACCCTAATAAGTATCTATTCGATATGTACTATCTTTTTGCTCATGCTAATTGAGATTTTGTATTAATTCAAGAGAAAACTGTTAGGAGCAATCGTGCGGCATTTTAGGCATATAACTCCGATAGGCGGAAGCCGCATAACTGGGAAAAGTGTTCGTGCTTCTGGGTGAAATTGTGATGAAAACTGTGCTTTAACGTGTGATTTCTGCAGCTTTTGATTAGTTATCTAACTCTTATACGGATGACTTATAAGTAGATAATAACAAACTGCAATTGTATTCTGGTTGTGAAATCGGTCTGTTGTGATGAATGTTTTTGGGGGCTGCGCTCGTTTCGGCAGGTTTTTCGCGAGGAAGGAAGGGTTTAAATTGCCGGGAAGGGAGGACGACAAGCAGGCGAAGCTGGTTGTCAGGGCCATATAAAGCGATCGAAATGATACCACTCATAGGGATGCCACCGAAGCGATTGCTCCAACAGGTTTGCGTATTGCTGAGCCGCCCCGGCGATGGCTTCGGCTCTATCATTGCGGGAATGTGGCGGGATGGGGATGGGGCCTTTGAGGGTGACGTGGTAGGAGTTTTTGCCGGTGCGGAACGCGAAAAAGGCGAAGAGGGGGGCGCCTGAGACGAGGCTGAAGATGTAGGGGGCTTCGGGGAGATGGGCGTGGTGGCCGAGGAAGTCGACCCGGACCTTTCGTTGGTCCTGGCGCCAGACGATGTCACCGGTCATGGAGACGAGGCCGCCCTCGCGGAGGAACTTGATGCCTTCGACGGCGGTGAAGGGCGAATTGTCCTGCTGATCGACGCCGATGATGGTGACGCCTGCGCGGCGCAGGTCCTCCTTCTGCAGCCGTTCCACGCCTTCCTTTTCCTTGACGCCCATGTAGAGGAGCAGGCGGAGGTCGGAGCGTATCTGTTTCAGCATCGTCGCGGCCATCTCCCAGTTGCCGAGGTGGGACATGAGGAGGATGCCGCCCTGCAGGCCGATGACCGCTTCCAGTTTTTCCATGCCTTCAGCGGTGAAGGTGGTTTCCTTCATCCTTCCCCGCAGGAAACGATCGAAGTGGATGGTGGTGAAGTTCTGGTATTGGTTGAAGGTGCACCGGAGATGATGGAGCCTGCTGCGTTCAGGGTAGAGAACAGCGTAGAAGCGGCGGCTCTCGGCAACCCTACGCCGGGAAAAGAGAAAATAGCCGGTGGCGATGACGCGGGCGATGGCGGCAAAGAACCATGAGCCGCACAGTGAGGCAATGCGGACGAGCAGCGTATACCAGAAACCGTTCATCGCCTGGGGAAAAAAACCGAGAAGATCCGGTCCCAGATGAGCCGGTTGAAGGTGGAGGAGTTGCGGAGGAAATCCCGCCACGGGCGAAAATGGCTGATCCGCACGCCTTTTGGCTGGTAGACGACGCCGATGGGCGTTTCTTTTGCGCGGATGCCCCGGCGGTGGGCCCGCACCAGGATCTCCACCTCGAACTGGTATCTTCGGGCCTTCACCCCCAGCTGCAGGGATTCCGGCAAGGGGTAGAGTCGAAAGCCGGACTGGGAGTCGCTCACCATTGGACCGCCTGCGGCCCGGACCCAGAAGTTGGAAAAGCCGCGGCCGAATCTGCTGGTCCAGGGAACGTGAACGTTGTCGTCCATGCCCTGGCGGCTGCCGATGACGATGCAGCGTTCGCCCTCCCGCACTGCCTGAAGCAGGTTCCCGGCATCCGCCGGGACGTGCTGTCCGTCGCCGTCGATGGTCACGGCCCAGTCGTGGCCGTTTTCAACCGCCGCGGCAAAGCCGGTGAGCAGGGCCGCGCCCTTGCCCTGATTTTCACTGTGGCGGAGGACGTCGATCCCGGAAAGGCCCGCGAGCACCTCGCAGGTATCATCGGTCGAGCCGTCGTCGACGACGAAGATCGGCAGGCCAAGCCGCACACTCTTTTCAACCACCTCACCGATCCGCGAGCCGTGGTTGTAGACGGGGATGATGATGGCCGGTTTCATGGGCGGGGGGCGAAAGCCAGGGACCAGGTCCCCGGTCCCATATGGACGCCGGAGGTGAGGGAGATGGGGGCGAGAAGGACCTCCGCCTCGGGGAGGAGGCCTTTCACATGCTGCCGCACCGGGCCGGACACCCAGTCTACGTTGTCGGAATGCTGGAGCAGGATGGTCGGGGCGGCACCGCCTTGCTCCTGAAGTTTTGCCGTGGCGAATGCCAGCTGGGCCTTGGCGCTTCGCACCACGCCCATCTTCTTCACGCCTTCGCTGGTCGGGCTGATGATGGGTTTCATGTCGAAGAGATCGCCGAAAAAGCCGCTGGCCTTCGAAACCCGGCCACCGGCCACAAGATATTTCAACTCGTTGATGAAGACGTATTCCAGACAGGCTGCGGTCATCTGCCGGGCGAAGTCGATGACTTCATCCGCGCTCCCGGCCTGCTTCGCCCGGCGGGCGGTGAGCAGGGCGATGAGGGCGAGCCTGCCCGAGGCCGCGCCGGTGTCGATGACGGTGAAGAGGCCCTCTGGGTCGCTTCCCTGCTGCCAGGCTGCGGCCGTCCCGTAGTTGCCGGTAAAGGCAGAGCCGACCGAGAGGTAGAGGCTGCGGCCGTATTGGCGGAGGATGTTTCGGTAGTGCTGGTGGCGCTCGAAGGTCGAGGCCTGGGCGGTGGTGATCCGCTCGCCCCGGCGCATCCGGGGATAGATTTCGGCGGGTCGGTAGAGGCTCTCCGGCCGTGACTCGTCGCCGATAACGATATAGCTGTCGAGGAGCGTAATGCCGAGTTCCTTGGCCATCTCGCGGGTGAGCGAGCCGGCTGCGTCGGTGACGATATGGATCGGGACTTTTGCCGAATCGGCCTCGACCGCAGCCATCGCGCCCAGCTCGATCATGGTCTCCGACCAGCCGACGATCTCGCCGAGGTCGCCAAGCCGTTCCCGAAGCCCTTCCGGATCGGGGGTGTGGATATGGACTTTCAGGAGCGTCTCGTCCTCGACCACCACCACACTCTCGCCCAGCCGAGCCAGATCGTCTTTCACCCCGGCCTGATCGCGGCGATCCTCTCCCGATTGACGCTGTCCCCGCGTCTGCAGGACGAGGTCGACGCAGTGGCTGTCGGTCGCTTCGGGCTGGTAAGAGCGGCTCACGGCGAGCTTGCCGGCAAAGAGGTCGAAGATGGATTGGGCGGGAATAACCTCCCCGGCGAGGTACCGGAAGAAGCCGTCGAAGAAGACGTACATGGCAAGGGCCCCGGAGTCGACGACCCCAGCCTTCTGCAGATCCGGCAGAATCTTTGTCGTATCGCGCACCGCCTCCTGCAGGGCCAGGCTTAGCGGTTGATAGATGATCCCGACTTCGGCATGTCTGCCAAGAACCTCTGCCAGCCGGTCGAAGACGGTGAGCATGGTGCCTGAAGAGGGATTGGCAATGGCCTGCCAGGCGCGGGTCCTGCCGAGAGCAGCCCGGTCGGCCAGTTCGGCCGTATTCTCAGCCCGGCAGAATTCCCTCAGGAATGCCGCGGCGATATTGCCGGAATTGCCGGTGGCGCAGCGGGCGAGCAGGTGGGCGAGGGTCTCGGCGTCCTTGTCGAGATGCCGGAGCGGCGCGAGGCTCACGCGGAGGTTGGTGCCGGTGTCGCCGTCCGCCACGGGAAAGACGTTGATCCGGTCGAGCAGGTCGGCCGCGGCCGCAAGACTTTCGTAGCCGGCGGCCAGGCTCTCGCGCAGACGCGTCATTCTTCGAGCAGCTGCATGATGGCGGGCAGGTCGTACTTGCCGTTCTGGGTCATGGGCAACTGCTCGACCTTTTTCAGCTTCCGAGGCAGGGCGTAGGGCTCGAGCGTCTCGGCCAGTTTTTTCCGGATCGCCTCGGTGTCCGCATTTTCCCCCTGGATCAGGGCGCCGATGCGGTGCTCGCGGCCGCCCGTCTCGGGCAGGGCCATGACCACGCAGTCGGTCACTCCGGCCTCCGCCTTGATCAGCCGGGTGATCTCCTCGAGGTCCACCCGCTTGCCGCCCACCTTGGTCACCGAGTCAGCCCGGCCGAGCAGGGAGAACTGTTTGCCGTGGGCCTCGACCCGGTCGCCGGCAAGGAAAAAGCCCTCCTTGTCCACCGGCAGGTCGGGTGAGACATAGGGTGAGCGGACGGCCAGGCGATCTTCGACGATCTTCCAGGAAATGGTCGGGAAGGCCGTGAAAAATTCTTCCTTGCGCGATCGGTTGCGGGTGGCGATGCCGCCGGTCTCGGTGGAGCCGTAGACTTCGACCACACCGACCCCGTTGGCCTTGCAGAAGGCCAGGTTGTCGTCCGCATCCAGCATCCCCGCCGAGGAGAAGGCAAGCCGCAGGGTATCCTCCTCGCTCAGTTTTTTGTCCCGCAGGACCCGGTAATGGACCGGGACGCTCGCCAGGATGGTCACCTCATGCTCCTCAGCCGCTTCCATGATCTCGGCGGGGAAGGAGGGTGTGGCGGCGACCACGGTGGCCGAGGAGACCAGCGGCAGGACGACCGAGAAGAGCAGCCCGTAGATATGGTAGGGCGGGACGGTGGCGAGGATGCAGTCCTTGTTGGTCACCTTGAAGTGCTGGGCCAGGAAGAAGGCTTCGCCGAAGAGGTTCTCGGCCGTTTTCGACCAGAGCTGCGGCGAACCGGTGGTGCCGCCGGTGAAGATCTTCAGCAGCTCCGCGCGGAGCGAGGCCTCGGGGCCGACCGGGATTTTCATCATCTCCGGTTCCATCTCCTCGGGCGGCTCGATTCGGATCACCCGGACGTTGCCAGGAAATTCCCTGGAGGAATAGGATATCACCATCGAAAAGTCGGTCGCCTCATGCAGCTGGTCCAGGGCTGCCGCGGAAAAGGAGTAGGGCAGGAGCAGGGGCGGACCTCCCGAGAGCGAAGCCAGCAGCGCCGCCGCCATCACCGCCTTGCTCTCCGCGGCGAGGCAGACGTACTGTTTTGGCCGCCGCTCGCCCATGACGGCCCGCAACTGGGCCGCCATGGCATAGACTTCGCCGAAGGTAATCCCCTGGACGAACTCCCGGTTGGGGAACTTCGGCCCCTGCAGCAACTCGTTCATGGCCTTTTTCATATCGATGGAATGTTCAGCGCACATTTTCCCGTATCTCTTCGCGGATGGCGGGCCGGCCGAAGGTCCGGCCGGTCAGGCTCCTGTCCCGCGGTTGAAAACTGTTGTCAGCCATTTCCTTCTTGACCACCTGCTTGAATAATTTCGCCATCTTGATCCGCTGCGGCTCGTCCCGGTAGAAGGTGCTCCAGGCATAATCCAGCAGTTCCTGCAGCCGCTCCCGGCTCATATGCTTCGGCTGGTAGACCACGCGGTCGGCGGAATAGTCGTTCCAGTCGCGGGAGAGGATGCGGTGCTCGCGGTTCAGGTCGTCCCAGGCCTTGGTGTGAGGGAAGGGGGTGAGGACGGTGAACTCGGCGAGATCGAGCTCGATCTCCAGCAAAAAGTCGATGAGCCGCTTGATGAAATCCTCGGTGTGATTGTCGAGCCCGAGCAGGATCGTGCCCTCGACGCCTATCCCGTGGTCGTGGTAGCGCCTGATCCGCTCCTTGATGTAATCCGAGGTGTCGAAGACCGCCTGGTAGACATACCAGGCCCCGGCCTGCGCCGCCAGATCGAGGACCTCCGGCTTGTCCTCGATGGGATGGGAGCACCACTTCTTCTTCAGCGGGATCATCTCCCGGAAGAGGTCCATCTCCCACTGTGTGTCCTGGGCCAGCGAATTGTCGACGATGAACAGCCTGTTGTTGTCGATGCCGGCCATCTCGGCGACCGCGCGGTCGATGGGCCGGGGCCGGAAATGGCGGCCGCCCAGGTAGGAAACGGCGCAGGGGTAGCAGTGGAACCGGCAGCCCCGCGAGGCGTGCACCAGGTCGACCATCTGCACGCCCTTATGGTTGTAGAGCGGGCGGTTGAGAATGTCCCGGCGGGCCGGGCCGACCAGGGCGATGTCCGGCCGGTCGTCGATGAAGTCGTAGCGTGGTTTGAGCCTGCCCTGCCGGAAATCCTCCAGCACCTGCTCCATCCGCCCCTCGGCCTCGCCCAGGAAGACCGCGTCGGCGTGGGCCATGGTCTCCTCGGCGTGGAGCATGGCGGCGATGCCGCCGAAGATCACCTTGACGCCTTTTTTGCGGTAGATGTCGGCGATCTCCCAGCCCCTCTTCACCTGGATGGTGAGCATCATGGAGATGCCGACGATGTCGACGGGGTCGTCGAAGTCGATCTCCTCCAGGTTCTCGTCGGTGAAGCGGATGTCGACGTAGTCGGGGAGGGTGGCGGCAAAGACCACGGGCCCGTGGGGCGGCAGATGAAACTCGGTCTGCCGGTCCAGCTTGGTCCATTTGGGGTAGATGAGCTTGAATTTCATGAATCCTGTGTTGCTATATAAGTGCGGCTCGCCACTCGCGAGGGGGACTAAAACATGCCGCCGTTTACCGAAATTACCTGCCCGGTAACGTAGGAGGCCGCGTCCGAACAGAGAAAACTCACAACCTTCGCCACTTCCTCGGGCTTGCCGATCCGGGCCATGGGGATCATCGCCTTGATCTGCTCCTTCGGGGCGGCCTCGATCATGCCCGTGTCGATCAGGCCGGGGGCCACGACATTCATGCGGATGCCGAGCCGGGCCACTTCGGCGGCCACCGAGCGGCTCGCCGCGTTCAACCCAGCTTTGGCCGCCGAATAGTTGGCCTGGCCGCGGTTGGCCATCATAGAGCTTGCCGAGGAGATGGAGACGATGGAACCCTTTCGCCTGCGCACCATCTTCTCGATCACCGGCCGAGTCATATTGTAGAAACCGTGCAGGCTGGTGTCGATCACCGACCGCCAGTTGTCCGGCGGCATCATCATGAACAGGCCGTCGGCGATGATGCCGGCGTTGTTGACCAGGACGTCGATGCCGCCCAGCCGCTCGGCGATGTCGGTCACTGCCTTTTCCGCCGCCTCGCCGTCCCGGACGTCAAAGCCGTAGATCTCGCCCCGGCCGCCTAGTGCGGCGATTTTCGCGAGCGTCTCTTCCGCCCCGGCCTGGTCCCGCATGTAGTTGGCGACCACGTAATAGCCCTGCCGGGCCAGCTCCTCGCATATCGCCCGGCCGATGCCCTTGCTGCCGCCGGTGACGATGGCGACCCGTTCGTGTATTGTCTCGGTCATTTTCCTTCTTTCCTCAAGCCTGGAACAGCTGGAGAACGATTCTGCCGATGAGCGTGTCGTTCAGGTGCTGCTCGCAGGAAACTTCCCGAAGATTTTCGTAATTATGTATATTTTCAGCTCTTGATACAATGTCTCCGCCGATGGGCAGGTAATCGATGAAGAACTCGGCCTTTTTGATCCCCACCAGCCAGCCGGACGGATCGGAATCGATTCCCCTGGTCTGGATCCGGTCCCAGCCGTTGCAGACGCCCGCCGTCTGGGCGGCAAGCTCGACCAGCATCAGGGACGGCACGCCCCGCTCGTCGGCCATGGGCCAACGCGAATTCACCCGGCAGACGGTCTGGGCGTGCGTGCGGTCGACATGGATCACCTCGCTCACGAACATCATGTCGCCACGATGAGGGAGCAGGTCTTCCAGGGTGAGATCGGATTGAGCTATAGTTTTCATGGCTGATAACCGAACACTGATACCTTATTCCGGCCGAAATCGCCACCACTAAGACGAGCGGCGGCGCGGCGAAGGGGGGTGACAAATTCCTGTTGGTTTATATATGGAAATCGTCTAAATTCTATCGTGCCGTTTGAAAATAGCCAAGTGAATACACCACAATCGGTCGTCGGGCAACCATCCCTGCCACTCTCCGCGCCGGGAGTGCGAACAGAAGCGACCATTCGTCTTTTTCCGCTATTCCCTAGTTTTTTCCCTCGGTCATGATAGTTACGGCTGCGAAAGTTACCAACTTGCCGATGCCCCCCTTCAAATTGAGATAGACTTCTATGCAACAACTCATCGCGGAGCTGAAAGTAAAGCTCATAGATATCCTTAATCTTCAAGATGTAACTCCTGAAACATTCGACGAAAATGCCCAGTTGGTGGGCGGCGAGCTCGGCATCGACTCAATTGATGTCCTGGAAATGGTGGTCATGGTGGAAAAAGACTACGGGGTCGTCATCAACAATCAGGAAGTCGGCGAGAAGGTCTTCGCCTCGCTCGCCGGCCTTGCCGCCTATATCGCGGAACATTCAGCCAAGGCCTCCGCCGAGTCATGATGTATATCGGCGGCGCGGGTGTGGTCAGTTCCCTGGGTGAGGGACTAGCGGCCACGGAGGCGATGCTGCGGGAGAACCGCTCGGCTATCCGGCCGCTGCGGATTTTTCCCCTGCTTCAGGGCGCGCCGCTGCCGGTCGGCCAGATCGAGAACCTTGGCGGGCAGGGCGGGGACGAATTTCTGCCGCGGACCCACCGGCTGGCGCTGATTGCCGCAAGGGAAGCCATGGGCGGGGTCGCCGCGCCGCCCGACGCCGTCGTAATCGGCACAACCACCGGCGGCATCGCCGTAACCGAACAGCTGCTCCGGGACGGGGAGCAGGACAAAAAACGCTACCGCTACCACGGCCTCAACACGGTGGCCCAATTGCTCGCGGACGAATTCCGTTGTACCGGCCCCGCGCTCACCGTCTCCACCGCCTGTTCTTCGGGGGTGGTGGCCATCGCCGTGGCCTTGGCCATGCTTCGTTCGGGCTCAGCGAATACGGTGCTGGTCGGCGGGGTGGATTCCCTGTGCAGGCTGACGTACTTCGGTTTTCATTCCCTGCAGCTGGTCGACCGCAACATCTGCAAGCCCCTCGACCGGAACCGGGCGGGCATGGCGGTGGCCGAAGGGGCGGGAATGCTGCTCCTCACCACCGAAAAGCCGGCGGATGCGCTGGCCGTGCTCGGCGGCGTCGGCCTCTCCTGCGATGCCTACCATCCCGCCGCGCCCCATCCGGAAGGGCAGGGAGCTTTGGCTGCGATGTCCGCGGCGCTGGCCGATGCGGGACTGACTTCTGAAGATATCGGCTATATCAACCTCCACGGCACCGGGACACCGGACAACGACCTGGCCGAGTCCAAGGCGGTGCGGAAACTCTTTGCCGTCCCGCCGCCGCTCTCCTCGATCAAGGGGGCGACCGGCCACAGCCTGGCGGCTGCAGGGGCCATCGAGGCGGTGGTCTCGGCGCTCGCCGTCTCGCGCGGGCTGCTGCCGGCCAATACCGGCCTTGTCGAGGTCGACCCCGACCTGGGCGTGACGCCGCTCGCGATTCCCGAGGATCGGCAGGTGGGAGCCGTGCTTTCCAATTCCTTCGGCTTCGGCGGCAACAATGGATCTCTCGTCATCGGCAATTCGGGGTCGTTTCCACCCAAGTCTGCGCCTCGGAAGGGTTCGGTTCTGACTATCCACGGCTATGCCTGCCTCACCGGGGCTGGCGACGTCGCCGCCACCATGGAGAAGATTCGGACAGGCGGAACTGTTGCCGGCCTGGTCGGCCAGGAGCCGATCTCGGCAAGCCTGCCCCCGCAGTCGATCCGCCGGCTGAAACGGCTGCCGCGCCTCACCCTGTCGCTCGCCAAGACGGCGCTGAAGTCGGCGCAGGATGAACAGGACGGCGGACTCAAGCCTCACTCCGTCTTCATGGGCACCGGCTGGGGGGCCTTGTCGGAAACCCACGATTTTCTTGACCGGCTCGCCTCTTCCCGGGAGCAGTTTCCCAGCCCCACCGACTTCGTCGGCTCCGTCCATAACGGCCCGGCCAGCCAGGTGGCCATCATGTTCGGCGCCAGCGGCCCCAACATCACGGCGAGCGGCGGCGACTATTCCTTCGAGCAGGCCCTTCTCGCCGCCGGCCTGATGACGGGCGATCAGCCGGCCTTCGTGCTCGGGGCGGACGAGGGACATGAGAGCTTTTCCCCGCTGCTGGACGGCTCGATCGCACCGGGTACGCCTCTGGCCGACGGCGGCGGGTCCTTTGTGGTCAGCCGCGAGACTGAAAGGGCCAAATGCACCATCGCCATTGCCTACTATGGAAGCGGCAGGGCGGCGGGTGCAGTCACCGACCTCGTGGCAGCTCTCGGCGATGGCTGGCGGGACCGTTGCGGCCTGTTGATGGCGGGCATCCCGGCCGCCATGGCCGGGGAGGGCGAGGCCCAGCTCGCGGAGTTCGCGCGGCAGGCCGGTCTCACGGCGCCTCTGGTCCGTTACCGGAGACTCACCGGCGAATTCGCCTCCGCCTCGGCGGTGGCAGCGGCCCTGGCCGCCTCCATGCTGGAGTCGGGAGTCGTTCCCGGGGTGTTTTCCGCCGGCGAAGAGATCGTCCTCGAGCCGCGGAACACTATCCTGATCCTCGGCCTCGGCGACTGCCTTACGGCCATGGAGCTCAGCCGGTGACAGGGCTGCAATCCTCTGCCGCCCCCGTCCTGCCGTGCCCGGCGGAGGGGCTTTCCCCCCATCGCCCGCCGATGCTCCTGGTGGAGACCCTGGCGGCCAGGGAGGGCGGCCGGGCGACCGTTATGGCAACGTTGCCCGAGGCCGGCCTCGGCCTCTCGGAGGGCCGCCTCATGCCGGAGTATCTCATCGAGCTCATCGCCCAGGCTGCGGCCGTCTCCAGCGGCTACGACGGCCTGGTCCTCGGCCGGCCGGTCCGCGGCGGCATGCTTGCGGGCATCGATGGCTTCACCTTTCCCGGCCGGGCCATTTCGGGCAGGACGGTGCGGATCGAAACGGAAGAAAAAATTGCCTTGGGCGCGCTCAAGGTCATCCACGGCGAGGTCTTCGACGATTCGGAGCTGCTCGCCGCAGGCGATATCAAAGTGTGGGAGGACGTCGGCCCCAATGAATAGCAGTGATTGTTTAAGATTTTTCAGTCGTCTTTCGGCCTCTTTGCTGTGTTGTTTCCTGCTGGTCCTGGGGGCGGCGTCGCAGGCGGTTTCTTCGGATGAAGAACTGCAGAGTTTTTTGAAGGAGATCCAGGATGCCTCCGATGAGGTCAGGTCCTTCTCAAGCTCCTTCGTCCAGGAGAGAAAGCTCGCTCTCTTCACCGAACCCGTGATCTTCCATGGATCCCTCACCGTGGTCCGGCCCGATCGGCTGCGCTGGGAGTTCACCTCGCCCGTGCCTTCGGTACTGATCTTCAGCGGCGAGCGAGGAATGCGCTGCAACGCCGACGCCCCTCCGGTGAGTTTCGATCTCGGTTCCGACCCGATCATGCGGACCGTGGCCGAACAGCTTTGGCTGTGGCTGGGGGGCGATTACTCGAGGCTCGAATTCCTCTACAACATGGAAAAAACGGGGCCGAATACGCTGGCCATCACCCCGAAGGAGGAGGCGGTGGCAAAATTCATCACCACCATCGCCATCACCTTCAACAAGACCGCCCGCCAGCCCGAGAAGGTCGAAATCGCCGAACCCGGCGGCGACTCCACCACGATCAGTTTCCAGTCCTATGTGCTGAACAGCAGCACCCCGGACATACTCTTCACTGTCTGCGGCACCGATGATTAGGAGCCTGTCGGATTATGCTCTTTTTCCCCATCTCTTCGTTATTTTCGAAAATTAATGTTCGTAATATGACTGCGCTTAATTTTCGAAAATGCCTCGATCCGAGGAAAAAATGGCTATAATCCGACAGGCTCCTGGAAGGGCGGCAATCCTGCGTTGGTTCATCGTTGTCACAGCTGTCATCGTCGGCCTCTTTTTCAGCCGCGACCTGCGGTTGAGCGACGATGCCTTCGACCTGCTGCCGGGCGAAGCGGTGCGGGGCGACCTGCGGATGCTGCAGCGGATGGGGCTGGTCGATCGGCTCTATATCACAGTCTCCACCGCCCATGCGGACGGCATCCCCTCGCCGGTAGGCAAGCATGCACTACAGGAAAGCACCCGGAAACTTGGCGATCTGCTGGCGGAGAGCGGGCGGTTCTCCTATGTCCTGTCACGTCTGCCGGAGGGCTACGAGTTTTCCCTGTTCGCCAGCCTGCAGCCGTCCCTGCCGCTGCTCTTCGAGGCCGGCGATCTGCAGGCCCTGGAGGCCATGGTTGCGCCGGAGGGCATAAAGAACGGCCTGCAGAAATCTTTTGCCCTGTTGAACAGCCCGACGGGGATAGCGCTCAAGCAGCAGGTGCAGTTCGATCCCCTGGGTCTCACGATGCTTGCGCTGACGAAGCTGAACCTCATGCGCTCTGAGTTTTCGGTGCGGATCGACGACGGTTTTTTCATGAGCAAGGACGGCCTGAGTTGCCTCCTGGTGGCTCAAAGCCAGGGCTCGCTCACCGATTCGTCCCAGGCCAAGGAGATCGAGCAGATCCTCGCCGATGCCTCTCGTGAGGCCCTCGCCGATGGCATCGAGCTGAGCGTCATCGGCAGTCTTCCCCATACCCTTGCCAACAGCCGATCGATAGAGGCGGACCTGCGGACGCTGCTGCCGATCGCCACGGTGTTGCTGGCCCTGGTGTTCATCCTCGCCCTGCGCGACATCCGGGCCTTGGTGGTGGTGGGCGTGCCGTATCTCGCAGCACCCATGGCCATCGGGCTCACCACGTTCTTCCACGGCAAGCTGAGTGGCCTGGCCCTGGGCTTCGGCATCGTCCTTCTGGGGATCGCCGTCGATTATTCCATCCACCTCTATTTCGCACTGAGAGAGCACGAGGGAAACCCGCGCGAGGCGATAAGAAAGGTTGCGAGGCCGATGCTCTACGCCTTTGTGACCACCGGTTCGGTATTCATGGTGCTGCTCTTCTCACAGGTGCCGAGTCACCGGCAGATGGCGCTGCTGGCCTTCTTCGGTATCGCCTTTGCGGCAGTGTGCGCCTGTCTGGTCATACCGGCGATCGCCCCGGCTCGTCCCAAAAAACGGCGCAAAGTCATGCAGGTGAACTGGCTGGCCTTCCTGACCCCCAGGCGGCCCGGTCTCGTGCTGCTCGGCTGGCTGGTGCTGCTGGTCCTGGGCGCGCTGTCCTGGCCGCAGCTGCACTACAACGGCGACCTGCGGGCGCTCGATGTTCCCGATATCCGGGTGAAGGAGGACGAGCGCCGCTTTATCGCGACATGGGGAGGAGGAGGGGAGCAGGCCTTCGTCCTGGCCACCGGCGACAGTCTCGGGGAGATGCTCGACCGCAACTATTTTGTATATCAGTATCTCAAGACGCAGGGGGCGGAAAAATTCCAGTCCTTCGCCCCGCTCCTGCCGGGGCCTGCGGCGCAGGCGAAAAACCGTGAGGGCTGGCACCAGTTCTGGGCAACCCACCGGCCGGACTTCGACCGGCAATTCGCCGAGGCCGCCGCCGCCCGGGGCTTTGCCGAAACGGCCTTCGACCCATTTCTCGCATGGTTGGACGAGGAGCCGCAACCCCTGTCGCCGGAGAACTTCCTGGGCGGTCCGCTGCAGCCGCTCTTTTCCTCGATGCTGAAGACTCCGGCCGAGGGCGATTCCGCGGAGGGCTCGTATCTCGCCATGACCACCGTCGCCATCGATGACCGGCTGCTGGCGAAGCTTCTGGAATTCGACGAGCGGGAGGCGGGGATCACGGTGCTTGCCAACCAGAAATGGCGGGCGGAGGTGGAACGGCTGCTGCGCCATGATGTGGTCACTTTGTCGCTCGCCGCCGGGCTCATTATCACCCTGCTGGTCGTCCTCGAGTTCCGAAACGGCCGCGCGGCGGCGGCGGCGCTTGCCCCGGTGATATCGGCGCTGGCCGCCATGTCCATTTTCTGCTACCTGACCGACGGCCAATTGAATATGATGCACCTCATCATGGGAGTCATGGTCATCGGCCTCTCCGTCGACTACGGCATTTTCATCGTCTGCGCCAAGCTGGCAGGGACGGAAAGCGCGCCCGTCCGGGGCGTGAGCCTCTGCGCGGTGAGCACCCTGATCGGCTTCGGCGTGCTCGCCTTTGCCCACCATCCGGCCCTGCATGCCCTGGGCATGACAGTACTGGTAGGCATCGGCATATCCTGGCCGACGGCGCTGCTGGTCAGCCCGTCACTGCTGGTAATCGGCCAAAAGGAAGCGGGTCGATGAGAACGTTTTTGCTGCTGTGCTGCACTCTGCCGTTTTTGCTCTCCTGCAGTCTGCCCCGGACGGTTTTTACATCCGGTGATCCCGGAGAAGATCGACCGGGACGCCTGCTGAATATCCGGATCGAGCGCTGGGACAGATTACGGTTTTCCGGTCTCTTGGGGGTGCGGGAGACGGCCTCCGGCCTCGATTACGTTCTTCTCGATGCAACCGGGGTGAAACTGCTGCAGGCGGAGGTGGCGGGGGACGGCAGCTTCAAAATGCTGCAGGAGAGCGGGCCCCTGCGGGAATCGGGGCTGCCCCCGTTTCTGGCCGAGGCCCTGGCCCGGATCTATCTGCAGGAGCCGGACCGGCTGCCCTGTGCCGGTTCCTGGTTCTACCGGCTGTGCCGCGAGGCGGGCGAGGACGGCTCTGCCGTCAAATACGGCCAGGCCGGGCCCTTCATAGTCTGGAGGATAACCGGGGAGTCGGGAGAATCGGCGGGGACGGGCGAGACTGCTGTGGTCTACCATCAGCCGTGGCTGGGGGTGAAGGTGAAACTCATACGTATGGAAACAGGGCGGTGAGCGAATCGAGGAGCGAGGATAAGTCATTGTATGGGGCGCTGCCCTTCTGCTGGCTGGGATGGCGGGTCGAGGGAGAGGAGAGCGAACGCATCCAGGCTTCCGCCGACTTCGTCTTCCCGGCGGATTATGTGGGCTTTGCCGGGCATTTCCCGGAAATGCCGATCCTGCCGGCCATCGTCCAACTGGCGGCGGTGCGCTGGCTCGCCGAATGCGCCGTGGGGAAAAAACTTGCGCCGTTGAGGTACGAGAAGACGAAATTCAAGGGCATGATCGGCCCGGATGAACGGGTGACGGTCAGTATCGCCCTGGCCGCGAGCCCTGCCGGACTGCCGGGAACGTTCAAACTGACACGGGCGGACGGGGTTACGGCGGCCGCCGGCTCTTTCGTTTACATCGTTGAATCTCATTTGGAAGGAACATGAGCGTGAGCGCGAACAACCCTGGCCCCCGGTCGCCATCCGGCATCCTCCTGGTCCATCCCCTGGGCTACAGCGCCAAAGCGGCGCGGCACGATATCTCGCGGATCGCCAATATCATGCCGCCGCTGGGCCTCGCTTCCATCTCGGCCTATCTCTCCAGCCACGGCATTGCCAACGACATCATCGACTGCTATGCCCACCCGGATTCGGACGAGCTGATCACGGCCTACCTGCTCAGGGAGCGGCCGCCCTTCATCGGTTTTTCCTGCACGACCTCGAGTTTTTTCGACGGGGAGCGGCTGGCCCGTCTGGCCAAGGAGACACTGCCCGAAATCAAGGTCGTCTTCGGCGGGGTCCATGTGTCCGCCATGCAGGAGAAGGTGCTGGAGAATTATCCGGTGATCGACTACGTGGTGGTGGGCGAGGGTGAGGAGACCCTGCGCGAGCTTCTGGCAACGCCCGCCGAGGCCCGCGACCGCGTGGCAAGCATCGTGCTGCGGGGCGCAGGCGGCAAGCCCTTCTTTACCGGACGGCGCAAGAAGCTGCTCGATCTCGACACCCTGCCTTTTCCCGATTATGCCAAGCTGGCCGGCTATCCGGAGGCCTATACCCTGCCGATCTTCAACTATCCCAAGGCCCCCAACGCCAGCTGCCTGTCCAGCCGCGGCTGCCCCTACGCCTGCAGCTACTGCGACCGGTCGGTCTTCAAGAGGAGCTTCCGCTACAATTCTGCCGACTACCTCTACCGCCACTTGAGTTTCCTGCGGAAGACCTACGACATCCGCCACGTCAACTTCTACGACGACCAGTTCACCTTCAACCGTGAGCGGGTGGCCGATTTCTGCCGGATGGTGAAGGAGGCCCCGCTCGGCATGACCTTCAACTGCGCCGCCCGGGCTGAGCATCTCGATGCCGGACTGCTGGCGTTGATGAAGGCGGCCGGCTGCTGGATGATCAGCTTAGGGATAGAGACCGGGGACGAGGATCTCCTGGCCGCCCACCGCCAGAACCCGGATCTGACCATGATGCGGGAGAAGATCCTGCTCATCAAGAAGGCGGGCATCCGGGTCAAGGGCCTGCTGATGATGGGCCTGCCGGGGGAGACCGAGGCCAGTATCAGGAAGAGCCAGAAATACGTTTATTCCCTGCCCATCGACGACTTCAACCTGGCCAAGTTCACCCCCTTTCCCGGCTCGCCCGTCTATCGGCAGATCAAGGAGGCCGGGGCGAGCATGGGTATTTTCCACGAAGATTGGGAGAAGATGGACTGCATGCAGTTCCAGTTCATCCCCAGGGGCATGGAACTGGAACGGATGGAGGAGCTGTTCGTCGATTTCTACCGGTCCCACTTTCAGCGGCCCCGGGTGATGTGGAGTTATGTGGCGATGCTCTGGAAATCTCCGGACAGCTGGCTGCGGTTTCTCCGCCACCTGCCGTCTTTCGTTCGCTTTACCAGCACCAACAGACGGATCGGCAAATCAGAAGACATAAACCAGAAGCCAGAAGCCAGATCATAATCGCCTTCGGCATACGTTGGGGCTATGTGATCGGCCGGCAATGGGAAATGATTCACTTTATTTCACCCGCTCCGCTCCGACACGCTGTTCCTTGATCGAGCGGATGATGTAGCGCTTCTGACCGAACAGAAGTGGGTTCCACTGGCATTTGAAGTTGACCTGTCCGCCGATCTCGATCTTCATGATATCCCGGATCGGGACCTCGAAGCCAACGCCGTCCCCGGAGATGTCGAAGATATCGACCTCGATTTCCCTGCCGTCGTTGCAGAGGAGCAGAACCCTGCCGCTTTGCTGCTCTCGTGCCAATGCCCGCCGATTAAAGATGCAGCGGGTGGACTCGCCGCATTTGAAGCAGCGCAGCGTCCGGGTGCGGACGGCCGGGGGGATGGCGTACATCCGTTTGTATTTGCAGGTCGGGCACTTGAACAGCGCCCTGCCGTTGATCACTCGAAAAGAACGGAATTTGCTCATGACGAACAGGAAATCAGCGTTCCCGGAAGGCGGCGGAAACCTTTTCCACCGTCCTGCGGTTCAGGATGCGGGCGCAGTAGGTGCCACCCTTGATCGACTCCGCCCCGTCCTGCCACTGGTCGAGCAGGCCTCTGCGTTCGTCTTCGAGCCTGTATCGGACCACAAGTGCCGAAGGAACGCCGCGGGCCTCGCGGTGCTGCGAGTTGGCGGCCATTCCAGGCTCGAAGGATTGGATGTTCATGACAAGGAGCGGGCCCATGGTGCCCGCGTAGTTTTTCATATCCCGCAGGAGGGTGGCCTCGAAACCCCGGTCGCGCAGGCGGCGACGGAGATCGTGGTCGAGCCAGTTCATGACCTGCAGGAGCAATTCTCTATCCTCCGGCGGGAGCCTCTTCAGTTCCTCCTCGGCCACGGTGACCAACGCCATGCCTTTCGGCGGGGTCGGCAAAGACGCCGATTCTCTTTTCCCGCAGCCGAAGACCAGGCCAAGGAACAGAAGAATAACAAGGCAAACTGCCGATCGATACATGCGGATCTCCTCGTGCAAATCTGGAGCATGCTCCAATATTGTGTTATAAAATGTCTTGAGTTGGTTAACATGTACCGTATTGCAGCGGTTTTTTCAAGAAATCGGCGGATAAGGGGGAATTGGTGAGCTTGGGACGCTTGATCGGCACAATCATGTTTTTCGCATTGACCTTCACTTGCCTGAAGGCCGACACCCTGTGGGCAGGGGGGGAGGAAACTTTGCTTGCCCAGCTTCGGGGGGCTCTGGAGGAGCAGTTCCACGACAGCTTCGCCGCACTGCGTAGCGAGTACGGTCTGCATCCCTTTCTCAGTGGTGGTGAAAATGCCGGCAGGGAAGGGAGGTCCGTCATTCTCGTCCACGGCCTCGACGATCCCGGCCTGATCTGGTGTGACCTGGCCCCGGCCCTTGCCGGGCTAGGCTTTCGGGTCTTTGTGATGAGCTATCCCAACGATCAGCTCGTACGAGATTCTTCGCTCCTGTTTTTCAAAGAGCTGCAGGAGTTCGCCGTCCGGGAAGGTGCAGTTCCGGTGGCGGTCGTCGCCCACAGCATGGGCGGGCTGGTGACGAGAGAAATGTTGACCAGTCCCGCGATCGGCTATGAAAAGGCTCGGGAGGACGGGCTGGTGCCGCCGCTTTCCCATTTCATTATGGTTGGCACCCCCAACCACGGTTCGGTCTTTTCCCGCCTGCGTCTGCTCACGGAACTTCGTGACCAGATGGTCGTCGGTATGGAAAAGGGCTTTCACTGGCTGCGTCCGATCGCAGACGGCCTGGGCGAGGCGGCAAAGGATCTTTATCCCGGCTCGGACTTTCTGACGGAACTGAACAGCCGACCCTTGCCCGCCGCAGGCCGGATGCTGGTCATCGCCGGGGTCCTCAATCCCTTCGAGTTGGGAGAAACCGTGGCGATTCTGCGGGAGGCGAGTGAGGCGGAGGTTTCGGTGCCGAAGAGCATGCTGCCTCAAACGGCCTCTGATTCGTTGGTGGAGAAGATGGTCGACCAAGTGGGCGATGGTCTTGTCTCGGTGGAATCGGCGAGACTGTCCGGTGTGCCGCTGGTCCAGGTGCATGGCACCCATGTGACCATCATCCGCAATCTCGGCTCCGACACTTTCCGGGTTCCGCCGGCCATTCCGGTCATTCTTGCCGAGCTGAAAAAAATCGACGGGTTCGGGCCGGACGCCGGCGGTGAAAAACGGGTTGGGAAGGCTTTGGGTCAAGAATAAAGATTTGACTCTCCAAGGAGAGAGCTATGGGAAAGATTTCAGCAATCCTTGCAACGGAGATTCGAGAAGCGCTGCCTGCAACGATTTTCTTCCTGTTCCTTTTTCACATGATCGCCCTGACCAAAGCAGTATCGCTGGGCGAATACAGCCTCCCCGCGCTGCGCGCCGTGAGTGCAACGGTGGGAGCCCTCATTGTCGCTAAGGCGATTCTCGTTGTCGAAGCACTGCCGATGTCCCGGTGGTTTTCGAGCCGGCGCTTTGTTCAAGTCCTTTGGAAGACCTTGTTGTACAGCATTGTGGTGTTCCTGTTCAAGGTCCTGGAGGAGGCAGTTCCCCTCGCGGCAAAACACGGCGGCTTCATGACCGGTATCAGGGCCTTGTACGAAGAGGTCTCATGGCCTTTGCTCGTGGTGCTGATACTCTGGATTATGGGAGGTCTTCTTGCATACTGCCTTGCCTACGAATTAGTCCATGCGATAGGCTCGGGCAGAGTCAGAGACATCTTCTTTGGAACCCGCAGCACAGATTCAAATGAGTGAGGTTTTCCGGAGAAAGCGGTTTCCTTTACTTTTTATTCTGACAAAATATAGGTGTGATCGCTTGATTGAAATACTCCGGTAATAATGTTTATATAAGTCCGCTGGTGCCTCACAATCCTGTTCGATGAGCCGCTTTCTTTTTCAGGGGAAATGGCGACAGCTGCCTTGACATGTCGATATATCCCGGAAAGATATTCCAACAGTGATATTGATCGAGTTGTTCGTATCAGACGAAAACACGTTGAGGGAGATATTTGGCCAAGGGGCACGGCTTGGTCACTGCCAGGCTGTGCTATGGTTCCGCCAGTTGACGTGACGGCGGAGAACGACACTCGAGGAGGACTTCAAGATGCAGATGAAAATCAAGGTTGTCATAGGACTGACGGTGACTGCATGGGCGCTCTTGACGCTCGATGCCGTGAGGGCGCAGGAATTCGGCTACTTTGGGGATATCGGCCCCGCACATTGGGGTGAACTGAGCCCGGACTGGGCGATATGCGGCAGCGGAGAGATGCAGTCTCCCGTGGACTTTGCGCAGTTTCCCCATCATCCTCAACCTCCGCGCAGACTGTCAATTGACTACGGGACCACAACAGGCGAAATTTTCAATAATGGCCACACGATCGAAGTGGAGACAATCGGCAACAACACCCTCACGCTCGATGGTGTTGTGTATGAACTGGTGCAGTTTCACTTCCATACCGCAAGCGAACATAGGGTAAAGAACCATGGCTTCGACATGGAGATGCATTTGGTGCACCAAAGCGCTGACGGTTCGTATGCAGTGATCGGCGTTTTCCTGGAGCGCGGAACGAGCAGTGGGGCGCTGGCACCCATTTTCGAGAACCTTCCAGATGACATCGATGTGAACCACCATCTGGAAACACCATTCGACCCGGCCACGTTTCTCCCCAGTTCGCGGCATCTCTACCGCTACGTGGGCTCTCTCACAACACCTCCCTGTACCGAGGGAGTGCAATGGATCGTAATGACAGAGCCGGTGACCGTCTCGGATGAAGATATGGCACAGTTCGCCGAGCGCATTCACTTCAACGCTCGCCAGGTCCAGCGTACGCTTGGCAAGCGGCATCCAACCAAGCTCGGAGTTCTCGATGGAACTGATCAGTCGCCCACTGCCGAATAGAGGCTGGACCGCATCAGGCGATAGAAGCGGGAAGAAGCAGGGAGAGTATTGCAGAAAAAGGTGCCGGAGCGCCGCAGACCGCTCCCGAAGGCCGCCACTTCTTGCTTTACCGGAGAGCGAATACCGAAAGCATGGGTGAACGCTTGTCAGCGAGCGCGATTCCCTGACTAGAATGCCCAGCTCAGACCGACGATCAGGCTGGTCAGCTGAATGTGGAGTTCAGAGCTTTCGAAGAGGAGGGGATGGTTCAATCGAATATTTTCAACGCCTCCCGCCCACAAGTTGGTGCGAAGGCGCTGATCAGACCGAGCCCTGCTCCTTGAACTTTACCTGCAGCTGCTCGGCGATTTCATCGACCACCATAAGCCAAATGCCGGTTCCTGGGGCAGTGCCTAATGCCTAACGTTAACTTGAATCTTCATGCGCTCATTGTTAAGGTGTAACTGATTGCTTCTCTTTATTCCGAACTGAATCACTCCGTTCATGTTGTCAGCCGCGTATTTGGCGAGGGTTTCTCATGAAATCACGAACAAATACGACTACTTCATCGATTATTATATAACCAGTGAAAGGAGAGTGAGATGCAGCCATCGCCACAGCAGATCAATGACGACAGGTATGCCAAATGTATCGAGGTTTCGAAGCGGGTGCGCTGGGATATCGATAAAGATGTACTGCGCGGCCGAACCTTTGATTTCTCCCAGAAATTCCTGCCGGACGGCCTGACGAAAATGGAGGAATTGGAATTTCTTTCCGAGGACGACAAGCGGTTCATCAGCCGGATTCAGGGCCGGACCTATGCCAACATGTTCGGCTTCGTCGAAAGATTCATCACCGCGAAGTTGCTCGACTGCACCCGCGCCCACTGGCTCGGAAGCCAGGTCGCCCTGGAATCGCTGGTGCGGTTCTGCGACGAGGAGCTCAAGCACCAGATCCTCTTCCGCCGGATCGAGCCGATGATGGCGGAGGGTATGCCCCCCGGTTATACCTTTCTGCCCGACCCGGACGCGGTGGCCAAAGCCGTCCTGCAGAATTCCACCTGGGCGGTAATGGGGCTCATTCTGGAGATCGAGCTGTTCACCCAGGATCACTACCGGGAAAGCATCGCTCCTGACCCTAACTTGTCGGATCTGTACAAGGATATCTTCCTGTTCCACTGGAAGGAGGAGACTTCCCATGCCTTGATCGACGAGCTGGAATGGGAGCGGGAAAACCAAAGGATTTCCGACAGAGAGCGTGACCAGGCGGTGGATGAGCTGATCGCCATTGTCGCGGATGTCGACAAGATCCTCCAGACCCAGAGCGGGTCGGATGTCGAGTATTTCATCAAGACATGCGGCAAAACCGGAAGAACCTTCAGTGAAGAGGAAATCCGGCGGCTCGGGGAGGGATTTCTCAAGGCTTATCGCCGGCAGTACATCTTTTCCGGCGTGGAGCACCCGCGCTACCTGAAAATGCTGAATACAGTCGCCACGGCCGAGCAACGGGAGCGGCTCGGCAAGGCGCTGGCGTCATTTACCTGATTCTTGCTCCCGGCAGATACAGAGGAGGTGCTGTTATGAGAAAGCTGGGCATGTCCGTGCTTTTTGCCGCCTGTCTCGGTTTGTTTCCGATGGGAACTTTGCTTGATTCGGCGCATGCCGCGGAATACGAGGCGCTGAAAGACGTCAAGTCGGTCAGTACGATGTATGATTTCCGGGACGGGAAGGTGCAAAGCGGCCTGGACCATCTGAAATTGATCCACGAAACATATAAGGACCAGGCTGTGCGCGCCATTTCGGAAAAACCGAAATTCGTCGTTATATTCATGGGGCCTTCGGTGATGCTCTTGTCCAAGGACCGGGAAAAGTTTTCCGAAGAGGAGAAGAAGAAGCTCGCGGAATTCGACAGTGTCCTCTCCGCCATGGATAAGGACGGTATCCACCTCGAGGTGTGCAAGGTCGCCATCGATTACTTCAAGGTCGCCCCGGATTCCATCGCGTCGGAAATCAAACGGGTGGATAATGGCTGGATCGCCTCGCTGGGGTACCAGCATAAGGACTATTCCCTGGTTCCAGTGTTTTAGGCCGATGGACAAGAGACCCGAGACCATGGCGATAATGGCCAGGAACACGGTCCGGTTGACCAGCGTTTCAAAGGTTTTGCTGCGAAAGACCTGACCGAAGGAGAAGACGATGCAGATCCCGGTGGCAAGGCAGGCAAAGAAGACGTAAGGGGTTATGAGAATGCCCCACGGCACCTCCGGGAAGTGCCGAAGACGTGGCCATGGCCGACGATCATGGCGTGGATCCCGAAAGAGAGGCCGATGGCAGTTATGGCGGCAGCTGCCAGGAGCAGTGGCAGGAGGTTTTTCCGTTCTGTCGCAGAATCGGTTGCCGGTGAAAAGAGTATTAAAAACTCCTAGAGGTCGGTAAGCGTGTCGGCATAATAGACCGCTTGAAGATAGATGCCGGCCACCTTGTCTCCGGGAACCTCGATCTCTTTGAGTGCGCCGAGGCAGGAAGATTCCGCCCGGTTCTCATAAGCGATGACCGTGGCCAGGAAGCCTGCGAAGGGCCCTTGCATTCGGGTGAGCGCGGAGATGGCCTCCGCGGAGATGGGGATTTTGTTGAAGATCTTTTCCTCCTGGGCATCGAGCATGGCGGGCAGAAGGGAGAACAGGCCGACCATGAAAAGCTCGTCCGCGTTGGGCCTGCGACGGCTGGCCCGGGCCAGGCCTTCGCAGAATTTGGCCCGGATCACTGCCAGTCTCAGCAATTCCGCCGGTTTGTTCGAGGGCATTTGCGAAAGTGCCAGCATGATGATGAACCGCCGGACCTCGATCTCTCCCAGGTAGGCGATGGCATAAGGAATGGAGTCGATCTTGTTCAGCCTGGAAAAGTAGGCGGAATTGATGTAGCGCAATAGCTTGTAGGAGATCGAGACGTCGGTGGCGATGAGCTCGATCAGTCTCTTTCTTTCGATTTCGGGACGATTGACCTCGGCCATCAGGTTGATCAGGGTAAGCTTGCCGGCTTCGAGTTCCTTGATTTGCATCACTTCCGGTTTGGCGAAGAAATAGCCCTGAAAGTAGCTGAAACCGAGATTCGCGGCCTGTTCGAACTCTTCGTAGGTTTCGACCTTCTCGGCAAGGTATTCGAGACGGTAAGGGGCAAGGGCCTGGATGGCGTCCCTGATCCCGTCGCTCGGGGTGAGTCGGAAATCGAACTTGATGATATCGGCCAGTTCGATCAGGGGCGTCAGGTTCCTGTTGTACACGAAATCATCGAGGGCCAGGGTATATCCCTGTTTTTTCAATTGACGGCAGGAATCGATGACCGCTGCGGTCGGCTGCACGTCTTCGAGGATCTCCACGACGATCTTGTCGTTCGGAAAACTGGCGGCAACGTTCTGCACCAGCAATTCCTCGGTGAAATTAACGAAGCAGGGCCGGCTGTTGCTGATTCGCTCCAAACCTTCGGTAAGAAAAGAACTGGTGAGCACCGCCGAGGTAGCCCGGTCGCCGCCGATCAGAGCGAGGCTCAGTTCCTCCAGTCCCCGATACAGGAGTTCATAGGCATAGAGATTCTTGCGGGCGTTGAAGATCGGCTGTCTGGCGATTGTCGTTTCCATATATAAGCAAGCTGTCAGCAATCAACGATCAGCTGTCGGCTAAAAAACAATGAACGAAACACTCTGAAAGAGCTGAACGCTGAAAGCCGATTGCTGATAGCTTACTGTTGTTGTCGCCATATCAATTGCTTGCCTCGTTCATAGTACCTTGTCATTTCTTCTTCCGGCACCATAAGACCGCCCGTGCCCCAGACAAGGTGGGCAGCGCAGGAAAGTTTCTCTTTATATCCTTTTTTTATAAGATAGTCATCAGCCCCAATCAGCCGCGGCGGCCCGGACATGCCGGCAAGGGCGGAAGGCTCCATGCGCATGGATTCGCTGTCGGCAAGGAGGGCGAGCAGGCAAAACAGTTCATCGTCCTCCACGGTGAAGACACCGTCGATCATCGAGGCCATCTTTTTTCCGATGAAGCCGGAGGGGCGGCCGACTGCGAGTCCGTCGGCGGCGGTCTTGCCGTCCAGGCCGAAATCCTGCACCGAAACCTCGTTGTGCTGACCTGTGGCAAGGCCGAGGAGCATGCAAGGGGCGTGGGTCGGCTCGGCGAAAAAACAGTGGACATTTTCGCCGAAGATCTGCTTCATCCCGAAAGTGATGCCGCCCGGCCCGCCGCCGACCCCGCAGGGAAGATAGACGAAGAGCGGGTGGTCTTCGTCCACCGGGACGGCAAGCTCGGCGAGCTGCCGGGCGACTCTGCCCGCGGCCACGGCGTAACCCAGGAAGAGGTCGGTGGAGTTCTCGTCGTCGATGAAGTGGCAGCGGGGATCGCCCATCGCCTGCCGGCGACCCGTGGCGACGGCGAGACTGTAGTCGCCGGGATGCTCGACCACTTCCACGCCGTGTTTGCGGAGGAGGTCCTTTTTCCACTGGCGAGCCTCCGCCGACATGTGGACAGTCACCCGGAAGCCGAAGCGGGCCCCCATGATGCCGATGGACAGCCCCAGATTGCCGGTCGAGCCAACGGCGATGCTGTATCCGGCAAAAACTTTGCGGGCTTTCTCATTGAGCAGTGCGGAGTAGTCTTCGCCGGGTGTGAGCAGCTTCTCGGACAGGGCCACCTCTTCCGCGAACTTCAGAACCTCATAGATGCCGCCGCGGGCCTTGATCGAGCCGGAGACGGGCAACAGGTTGTCGCATTTGAGCAGGAGCCTGCCCGGCAAATCGAATCCGTATCGTTTCGCGAGTGCTGCCTGCATGGCAGGGATTTCCAGGAGCGGGGATTCGATCAGTCCACCCACGGCGGCGGTCTCCGGAAAGGCGCGGGCAATGAAGGGCCTGAAACGTTCGAACCGCTCGGCCGCCTCATCGATGTCGCCGGCGGTGAGTTGCCTATTGACGGAGGCGTCGTCAGACTCTGGTTGCGGGGTGAACCAGGTTACCTCCCGAGCGGCCATGACGTCGCGGAGCAGCGGAATCTTGCGGAGCCATTCGCCAATCTTCTTTCCTCCAACGAGATTGTCCATGATATTTCCGCACGGAGTAAGGAGGGGAGCTGTATCGTTTTCCTGCCCCATCTGTTTTCGAAAATGGTGTTATCCTGCCTTGAAGCCTCGTATTGATAATAAGCGAAAAAATGAAAATATCCAAACTCATATATTGTCGAGACCTTACGACAACAATTAGGCTTTAAAGGAATAAGTTGAGAGTAGGTGTGTTCTGGAGCTGTGGGAAAAGAATCTTACCGGCTTCAGCGAAAGATCTTTCGGTACCCTTCTATATCGGCATCGTAACCGAAGGCGGCTTCGAACTGGATGATTATGCCGGGATTGGCCTCCCGGTCATGCTCTTCAGGAAAATAGACCCGGGGCGAAATCTCCAACACCAGCCAGTCCCGATAAAATCGCTGCCGGTATCTGACCAGGAATCTGGTGTCGGTCATTTTATAGCTGGGGTCGGTGTCGAAATATACTCCCGCCTCATAGGAGATTGCCTGATAGGGGCTCAACACTTGAAAAAGTCGGAAGTACTGGGAATGGGGAATACCCTCCTCTTCCTCTGATAAAACCACGCCGGTCGTGGTCCGGAACAGCCAGTTCTCGTGCAGCCGTCGCTCGAGATCGTAGGCGGCCTTATTCTCCAGGCCATCGTCGGTATAATACCGCAGCCTGTTGGTGAACCTCCCCTGCCATGAACCGAATTCCTGAAGCGATCTATATCTTATGCTGGCATAGAGGTAATCCCAGGACAAACCGCCATCGAGGCTGATATTAAGTCGTCTGGTCTCTCGGAGGAAATATCTCAGGCCCGCGGTCAACTCGTTGCGTTCGCCGTCATCGTTGGCGAGACGGTCGTCGAGCGGGTCGCTGCCGATGTTGAAATCCTTGTCTTCCGCGGCTTCGATAAAAAGATTCATCCGCTCGGAGAGCCGGGTCAGTCGCAGTCGCACATCCAGGCGAGGCTTGATTTCGAAGTCATCGAACCTGCTGTATCCCAGCAAGAGTTTGGCGGTGGCGCGGCTGGTGTTTTCCTCGACCACCGTTCGCCTGTCATCAAAAAAGGAATCGATCCAGTCCGCTGCAGCCATCAGCCTTTGCGTCGCCGCTTCCTGGGCGCTGTCGAGGGCCTTTTCCTGATCCTCGCTCAGCATCGGTATGTCTCCACCCTGTTGGGCGCCCCAATCCTGGGGATGTTCCTGGGCCGGAACCGCGCTGCAGGACAAGAAAATGAACAAGACCATTGCCGCCGGGCGGATTGTGCTTTTCATATTTCCTCTTCCTGTCGTAACGATTTTTCTCCTTGTTTTCCCAAATTGCCCAGTAATGATTACCTAGTAAAACAAACGGTACTAAAAATCGGGCTGACTTACAATGGAACATCAAGCCCGGGGAGGAAAAACCCTTGCAGTCATCGAGAAAAATAATAGCGATTTCATGCACTTTTTTAATTCTTGCCGCTGCCGTCGGGATGGGGCTTTCGCCATCGGCCGCAAGGGCGGGGAGGGTTGCGGATGTCGGCACGCCTGACGCTCATTCCCTCTCCCGACTGGTTGCCCATGGGAAATTCTACCCCCTTGCCGGAGTGAACTCTTATGATATTTATTTAAACGACATCAAGCTCGGCAGGGCGACCATCAACGTGAAAAGGCAAGGGGAGGAGTTTGTTCTCCAGGTTGTGGGAAAGGTCCGGTCCTTTATCAACAATCTGTTCACGATGAAGTACAGGGGCCATGCAGTCATATCTCCCTCGGTGCAGCCGTCGGAGGCGATGATCGAGGAAAGGAAGGGCTCGAAGACCAAGACATATCTGATGAAATTCATCGAGCCGAATCGCGCCGTTACCGTGCAGATCGAGGAAAAGCCCGGCAAGATTCCGAAACGTGCTCAACAGGAGTTCGTTTCTGAGAGTCTTGTCCTCGATCCATTTTCCGCGGTATTTTTCATTCGCAGCCGTGAGTGGCGGCTCGGCGAGGAGCAGGTCTTCGATGTTCTGACCGGCAAGAAACAGTACGAGCTGAGACTCGGCTGTAAGGGTGAGACGAAGCTAAGAGTCGACGGAGAACTGCGCGAAGCATGGGAGATCGTCCTGGAGAGCCGTTCCGTTGAGGATCCCCGGAAAATCAAAGTCTCCGGTATCGTTTATCTTTCCAAAGACTCCCAACGGGAGATCATCAAGGTTGCCGGCAAGCACAAAATCGGCAAGATCAAGGCAAATATGCGGAGATCGGAGGGGGCGGAAGAGCTGTAGTGAGCCGAACCTTCCGGCATGGCTCGGAAATGACGAGCCTTCAGAATTCGCCGGGCGGCAGGAGGGGAAGGTATGATTCTCAAAACGCTGTCGATCTTGATCCTGATGGGGTCGATCTCCGCCGTTCATCTGCTGTACACCGGATCGAGCATGGCCTTTCAGGTGCTCCACCAGCAATTCTTCTATCTTCCGCTGATCCTGGCCAGTTTTTGGTATGGTGTTCGTGCCGGCATGGTCGCCGCCATGGCGGCGAGTCTTGTGTACGGACCGGTCGTAATCATGAGACATGACGAGGCCGGGATGCATCTCATGGTGATAGCGCAGATCGCACTCTATTTCGTGGTGGCTCTGCTCATCGGTTGGCTTTCGGATCGGCACCGCCGGCACCAGCGGGAATTGCTGAAAAACGAGCGGATTTCCGCTCTCGGCCAGGCAGCTTCGAGCTTCGGCTTCGAGATTGGCGATATCGTGCGGGGCGTGGAGGCGATATACAGGCAGGCCGGGGGGTTGATAAGCCCCGAGGCCGATACCGATTTCCGGATCGAGATCCGCCGCCTGCAGCGCATGGTCGACGGGTTGGCCAACTTCAACTCCTCCCCGAACCGGATTTCCTCCTCCGACCTGAATGATGTGCTTTGGCATATGCACAGGAAGTATCGGGCGAAGGCGGCTGAAAAGGGGGTGAAGATAGCGGTGCAGCCTGACCGTGGTGGATGTCCGTCGACGGTGCCGGTGGATGCCGTATCCCGCGTCTACGAAGGGCTGGTGGATAACGCCCTCGATTTCTCGGCAGACGGCCAGACCGTTGTCCTGCGCTCCGGCGGCAACGAGAGCGAGTGGGTGCTGGAGGTTGCCGACGCAGGTCCGGGGGTTGCAGCGGAGAATGAAGGCCGGCTGTTTACCACATTCTTCACCACGAGACCGGACGGCTATGGTCTTTCGCTCTCTTCCGGCAGAAAGCTGTTGCGGGACCTCGGCGGGGATTTGAGATACCGCCGCGGCGAAAACGGCGGGGCGGTCTTTGCCATTCATATTCCCCGAAGGCAGGAGGGATTTTAGTGTGGAGGGCAGGAGAGGCAGGTAAGGGGGTGTTTGTTGGGAAATAATGGCAGGATTCTCCTTGAAACGGATTCGGGGTGCAGCGAAAAATCCCGTAGGCAGCGAAAGCAGGAAATTGCTTCGACTCTGGCTGGTAACAGTTAGCACAACATGGATTTCTGCTTATCAGTTTAATTATTTTCCTGTAATTGCCGCTAGCCACTTATTACATAAATCATAATCTACCTTTCCGTCCCCAATACCCTTAAGACGACCACCAATTTCACCCGATGCTTGTCCAGTAGGCGTCAGAGTGCCTTTAATGAATTGGTCACTTTCGTCAGTATAGAATCTAAGATCCTTGTTTTTTGAATTCAAAGTTATACTGTTTTCTTCTTTGTCTTTATAAAGAAAACTGCCATCGTTCTTTACCTCAATGGCCGTTTTTGGTGCCCAAGTTATAGATGCTTGACCATCAAGACGTCGAGCAATAGTCATGAGGTTTTCTATAACAGGCCCTTTTGAATCATAAGTAAACGAGATTATAAGCTCCATGCCTTTGCACTTATTTATGCCATAATATGTTTTAGTGGTATTCTCAGCAAAAGCATGGACAAGTGACAACTCAAGGGAACAAAATAACACCAACACGAAAACAATGGTTCTAGAGTAATTCATAGGTCTAATCATTGCTACCCTCCTTGCTTTATTCGTTACCTCCAAGAGTTGAGCACCGAGACGGAACCTTTTCCTTGTTCTGTTCAACGATGAGTTTAATTTGCCATGCTGTTTCAGAACAAACTATATTTCTCCATAAAAATATTAAATTAATTTGATAAAATATTATCTTTTTGCAAATCTCTTACAAAATTTAGAGTTGAATCCTCTACCACTCTACCAAAGGCATCGGCTATAGTTGTTGGAGTTAACCCCGCAGGTCTTTCAGTGCGACCAATAGCTGTATGTATAGCGTGTGCGTAGCTATATTTTTGTTCTTTCCCTTCAGCAGACCTATATATATAGGTGAATACATAGTTATCATCTACCATAGATCCTGCTGCGTAAAAAGTGAAACCAGTTTTAAATCCTTTAGCTCTGGCTGTTTCAAGATCAGCAATGTTATTTGCGGTGACTTCAATACTTGCCTCGGCATTTTCGATAGTTGGTACAAAAACTCCACTAGCCCTGAGAGTGCGCTCTACGTGGCCTTGGACCTCAGAATTAACTGCGGGCAACGGTGCACCATTACGTTGGAAATGTGCGGTAACTTTAGTGCGAACCGGTTTATTTGATCGCTGGATATCTTCATAGCTAGTTTTATGGTACTCAGGGTCAACATAGGATTGTGGTGTCGCACACGCAGAAAGAAAGCAACAATTCAAAATAACCAGTACTTTCAGTATGTTCGCCATCGAAGCACCTCGTTTAAAAAGAGTTGATCAGAATATTGCACAGATTGCACAAGATAGCCAAGATTTTCAAAAACAAAACAAACCATGTCTGTGTTTAGTGATTATCAAAAAAATTTTAAAAAATCATCTAAATTCAACTTTTTGCTGGTATTTGAATCTAACAGACAAAAAATCAACTATTTATTCGACGACGCTATAATAAAAAAATGGATCTGATACAGCAAAGCCTGAGATCCTAACCGTTTCTATATAAGATGAAATAATCCAGGGACCAACCACTTCAACTTTGGGAAGCCAAATAGTTGAATATTGTATTGGTAGGCATGAATTTTGGCTGACAGAGATTTGAAACTATTCATGACAACCATCGGTGACAAGTGTTCCTGGAGTCAGGTTCTTTGCAGGTCATCCTGGCCTCCACACGTTTTTTCTAGTTCATGTGGGCGTGCAGAACGCGGATGATTCCTATGCCTTGGGGGTGTTCCCGATAATAGATGACATAGTTTTGAAACTTGCTGATAGGGAAGAAATGCATTCCTTCAAGTTGTTGCCGTTCGGCTCGGTAGAAGGTGCACATGCACGGCGAGGCGAGAAGGGATTCAAAGGTTTTTTCAGCAGCCTGATAAACGCGGTCGGGTGCGAGGGTCACCTCATGCACCTCACGCCTTTCTCTCAGCCGCCGCTCTTTTTAATCCCCCGCCCCTTCCAGATGAGGTAGATGGCCGGATAGATGATCAGTTCCAGGATGGTCGAAGTAACGATCCCGCCCACCATCGGCGCGGCGATGCGTTTCATCACGTCGGCTCCGGTGCCGTGGCTGAACATGATGGGAATGAGGCCGGCGAGGATGACGCTCACCGTCATGATCTTCGGCCTGATGCGTTGCACCGCCCCCTCCATGATTGCGTCCTTGAGGTTCTGCAGGGTCTTGAGGCGGCCTTCCTCTTTCCACTCTTTGTAGGCCAGCTCCAGGTAAAGAAGCATGATGACGCCGGTTTCCGCGTCGAGGCCGGCGAGGGCGATGATGCCCACCCAGACGGCGATGCTCAGGTTGTAGTTGAGCAGGTGCAGGAGCCAGAAGGCGCCGACCAGGGAGAAGGGCACGGCCAGGAGGACGATGCCGGTCTTGATAACCGACTGGGTGTTCAGGTAGATCAGCACGAAGATGATGAAGAGGGTCAGCGGAATGACGATCTTCAGCCGTTCCTCGGTCTTGACCATGTACTCGTACTCGCCGCTCCACTCCAGGCGGTAGCCGTCCGGGATCTTGAGGTCCGCCACCCGCTCCTTGGCCTCCTGGACGTAGCCGCCGATATCCCGGCCGGAGAAGTCGATGTAGACATATGCCGCAAGCAGTCCCTCCTCGCTCTTGATAGCGGTCGGGCCTTTCACTACCTTGATATCTGCCAGTTCGCCGAGGGGCACTTTGACGATCTGCCCGGGAGCCCGGAAGTCGACCGGGCTGGTGGTTTTCGAGGCGGTGCCGCCGGCCATGCCGCCGTCCGTAGCCGGTCCACCGCCCATGGAGACCGGCACCAGCACTCGGGCGAGCTGATCGATATCCTGGCGGAATTCTCGGGCGTAACGGATATTCACCGGGTAGCGTTCCCGCCCTTCCACGGTGACGGTGAGGTTCATGCCGCCGATGGCCGTCTGGATCACCTCGTTCACCGCCTCCACCGTCAAGCCGTAGCGGGCGATGGCCTCCCGCTGCACCACGATATCGATGAAATAGCCGGTGGTCAGCCGCTCGGCGTAGGCGCTGCGGGTGCCGGGAACATCGCGCAGGAGCTCCTCGAGCGCCAGGCCTATTCTCTCGATTTCCTCGAGCTTTGGCCCCAGCACCTTTATGCCCACCGGCGTCCTGATCCCTGTCGCCAGCATGTCGATGCGGGCCTTGATCGGCATGGTGAATGAGTTGGCGACGCCTGGGATGGTGAGGATCTCGTTCATCTCGTTCTTCAACTTCTCCACCGTCATTCCGGGCCGCCACTCTGACTCCGGTTTCAAGGTGATGACCGTCTCGAACATCTCGAGCGGCGCCGGATCGGTGGCCGTCTCCGCCCGGCCCGCCTTGCCGAAGACCGACTCCACCTCCGGGATCTGCATGAGGAGCTTGTCCTGGAGTTTTAAAAGCTTGGTCACCTCCGAGATGGAGGCGGCCGGCACGGTCACCGGCATGTAGAAAAGCGAGCCTTCGTACAGGGGCGGCATGAACTCGGAGCCGAGTTTTTGGATCGGGATGTAAGTCGCTCCCATCACGGCCATGGCGAGGACGATCACCAGCCACTTGAAGCGCAGGGCCAGGCGGGCGAAGGGCTCGTAAATCTTGCGGAGCAGCAGGCTGATCGGGTGGCGCTCCTCCGGATAGATACGAAAGAGGTAGCCGAGCAGCGGAATCCTGCCAAGGATGGGCACGTTTTCGTGAATGAAGGCGATCATCATGACCGGGGTGATGGTCACCGCCAGAAACGAGGCGAAGAGCATGGCAAACGTCTTGGTAAAGGCCAGCGGCTTGAAGAGTCGCCCCGCCTGGGCCTCCAGGGTGAAGACGGGCAAAAAGGCCACGGTGATGACCAAAAGCGACAGAAAGAGTGAGGGGCCCACCTCCCTGGCCGCCTCGATGATGACCTCCGTCCGGGTGCCGGGCTTGCCGGCCTCGATCCACTCCTCAAGCTTCTTGTGGGCGTTCTCCACCATGATGATCGAGGCGTCGACCATGGCGCCGATGGCGATGGCGATGCCGGAGAGGCTCATGATGTTGGAGGTTACGTTCAGGTAGTGCATGCCGATGAAGGACATGATGATGGCGAGCGGCAGGGTGAGAATGACCGCCAGAGCGCTCGGCAGGTGGAAGAGAAAGACCACGCAGACGGCGCTCACAGCGACCGACAGGCGGATGATCTCTTCCTTCAGGGTATCGATGGCGCTATGGATCAGGTCGGTCCGGTCGTAGGTGGTGACGATCTTCACCCCCGGCGGCAGGCTCGGGGAGATGTCCTTGGCGATCTTCTCCTTCACCCGTTCGAGGACACTCAGCACGTTCTCGCCGAAGCGGACGATGACGATGCCGCCCGCCACCTCGCCCTTGCCGTCCAGCTCGGCCAGGCCCCGGCGGATGTCGGGCCCCAGCCGCACTTCGGCGATATCGCGGATGAGGATCGGGGTGCCGGACCGGTCGGTGCCGACGGCGATGAGCTCGATATCCTTGATGTTTTGAATATAGCCCCGGCCGCGGATCATGTATTCGATCCCGGAGAATTCCAGCACCCGGCCCTCCACATCCCGGTTGCTCTGACGGATGGCCTCCATGACCTTGCCGATGGGGATGTTGTAGGCCAGCAGCCGGTTGGGGTCGATGACCACCTGGTACTGCTTGACGAAGCCGCCGATCGAGGCGACCTGGGAGACGCCCGGCACGCTCTCCAGGGCCAACTTTATGTTGTAGTCCTGCAGTGACCTGAGCTGGGCGAGATTCAGCTGGCCTTGTTCGTCCACCACCGCATAGGAGAAGCCCCAGCCGACGCTGGTGGCATCGGGGCCGAGCATCGGGTTGACGTCGGCGGGCAGCTTGTTCCGGACTGCCTGCAGGTATTCGAGGATCCGGCTGCGCGCCCAGTAGATGTCGGTGCCTTCCTCGAAGATCACGTAGATGAACGAGCTGCCGAGATACGAGAAGCCGCGCACCACCTGGACCTTGGGGGCGGCGAGCAGCGTCGAGGTGATGGGGTAGGTGATCTGGTCCTCGATCAGATCCGGCGACCGTCCCATCCACTCGGTGAAGATAATGACCTGGGTCTCGCTGAGGTCCGGGATGGCGTCGAGCGGCGTCTGCTTCAGCGACCACCAGCCCCAGCCGGCGAAGAAGGAGACCAGTAAAAAAATGATGAACCGGTTGCGGGCGCTGTACTCGATCAGGCGTGCGATCACTGGACGACTCCCTTCAGGCGCGCTTCGGAATCGAGGAGGAAGGTGGCCTCAGCTGCCACCCGGTCGCCTGAAGCAAGGCCTTCGGTGATTTCGACGAGGCCTTGACCTCTGATACCCGTAATAACCTCACGCGGTTCGAAGGCTCCTTCCTGATCGACGTAGACCAAGTTGCGGGTGCCGGTGTTGATAACCGCCTCCTCGGGAACCGAGAGTCTTTCGCCGAGTTCGATCCGGATCTGGACGTCGGTGTACATCTGGGGTTTCAATTGACCGCCGGGATTGGGAATGGTGAACCGGGCCTTGGCGGTCCGGGTCTCGCCGGCAAGCGTCGGGTACAGGTACTCTATTTTCGATTCGAACTCCCTGCCGGCAAATGAGCTGAGCCTGATCGTCGCCTCCTGACCGATCTGGATGAAGGGCAGATCGTGCTCGTAAATATCGGCCAGCACCCAGACGGTTGCGAGATCGACGACATCGACGATTTTCTCCCCGGGCATGACCCTCATGCCCTCGACGCCTGGCTTGTTGAGGATGTAGCCGCTCGCGGGACTGACGATGGTGAGCGTCCGGATCGGCTTGCCGGTCCTGGCGATCCTGTCGATCTGGGCCTCGGATATATCCCAGAGCCGCAGACGCTGGCGGGCGGCCTCGCGCATGACCTCGGCATCGTGGTCGAGCATCTCGGCGATGCCGGTCGAGCCGCCGTAATAATTGGGACGGTGGGCGGCGGTATCGTCGGTTTTCCTGGACCACTGCAGGACATTGAGAAATTCCAGCTGGGTGGCGTAGAGTTCGGGGCTGTAGATGTCGGCTACCGGATCGCCCTTGCCGATGAAATCGCCGGTGGCGTTGACGTAGAGCTTTTCCAGCCAGCCCTCGATCTTTGTGTTGATGGTGGTAAGCTTGCGTTCGTCGTATTCGATGCGGCCTATGGTGCGGATATGTCTTGTCAGCGGCCGGACCTCGGCGGTCGCCGTTTTGACCCCGATCAGCTGCTGCCGGTCTGAAGGCACCTCGATGGTCTCGGTCTCGAATTCAGCCCAGGGGTCCTCGGCCGGCTTCTGCGGCGGTGCGGGCGGCGCTCCGCCATGCCCCTCGTGGCCGGTCTGGGCGCGGGCAATAGCGGGCAGGAAGGCGAGGCTGCCGTTTTCGATCTCCGTCAACCGAGGCGCGCAGGAAAAGACGACTACAGCGAAAAGCAATGCGAGGAATTCTTTTTTCATTGGCTATCTTCCGTGGCTGGTGGCTGTGCCTCCGGGGCCGGTTCCGTGCCGAGAAGGGCCTCGATCCTCGCGACCGCCTTGCCCCTCTCCGAGAATCTTTCCCAGTACCCCAGTTCGTAATTGATGAGATTTTTCATCCGGCTTATGACAGCGAAAGCCTCTGTCTGACCGTTCACATAGCCGCTCAGGGCCAGCTCGCAGTCCTGGTAGGCTTTGGGGATCAGGCCAGTCCGATACAGTTCCATAAGCTCGTCGGCGCTTCGCGCCATGGCGTAGTTGTCCCGCAGCGCCGACACGAGCATGAGTTTCGCCGCGGCCAGGTCCTGCTGGGCCTCGAGGCGCTGGGCCTTGGCCTCGCCCACCCCCTCGCGCTGCTTGGTCTTGTAATAGAGCGGGACGTTGAGGCTGGTGGTGATGCTCCACATGTCCTCGAATTCCGACGTTCCCTTTTCGGCGACGGTGCCGGTGACGGTGAAGTCGGGATAGTATTCCTTCTCCGCCATGGCGATCCTTGCCTCGGCGGCATCGATCATCCGCTCCTTGCCGGCAATGACCGGTGAGTGGGCCGTGGCGTAGACGACGGCCTCGTCGACGGTCATTGCCAGTTCCTCGATGGTTGGCTCGACCGGTACGCCCAGGGGCGAATGGGCCGGCCTGCCTACGGCATTGTGCAGCATGGCCTCCGCCGCGGCGATTTTCTGCCGCTGCATGGACTCCGTCTCGAGCAGCATGTACTTCTCGGTCTGGGTCATCACCACCTCCTGCAGGGTTCCCATGCCGGAACCGTAGCGGGCGGAGGCGGCGCTCTCCAGACGGTCGTAGAGCCTGGCCCGGTCGCCGACGATGTCGAGATTTTTATAGGCGAAGAAGAGGTCGTAGAAAAGCTCGGTGATGACCCGAACCGTATTGAGCCGGGTGTTGGCGATAAGGGCTTCGAGGCCCGCCGCCTCCTGTTTCGCCATCTCCTCCTTCAGTCCCCGCTTGCCGGGATAGGGGAACATCTGGGAGGCGGAAAACATCAGCTGTGAGTCTGGCATCTCCCCATAGGTAATGCTGTCGAAGCTTTCGTTTTGATAGCCGAACATGATCATCGGGTCCGCAAGGCTCCCCGCCTGGGGAATCCGGTGCCTGGCGGCCTCGGTCCTGGCCTGGGCCATGCGGATTTCCGGATTGTTCCGCAGCGCCTCGGCGATCAGCTCGTCGAGGCGCAGGGTGCCTTCAGCCGGTGACCGGCCCGGCATCGTCAAAAGACTCACGATGCCGGCGGCGACGAAAAAGAGATACCCTCTTGCCTTCTTTTTCAAGTCTATCCTGTTGACCGCGTGCATCTGCATGATCGTCACTGGACGTCGACGTTGAATTTGGCGGTCGAGACCTTCTTGTCCTTCAGGATCTTCACGTTGATATACCACGGCCCGCCCATGGACAGAGTCATCGGTGCTTTGTAGACGCTTTCATTTTCGATGGGGGCAGCGTCGTTTTTATAGTTCATCGCCGGCATGCCGGGCATGGCGGGCATGCCGAATTCGAGACGGACGGCGGCATCCGTCACCGGCTGACCGGCGCTGTCGGTAATGGCGATAGTCGCGATATTCTGGCCGACGACTGGCGGATTCCTGTCGAGGGTCAGCTTCACATCCATGTCTCCGGCCTTGCCGGTGGCCTTGTACTCGTCGGCGACGGCGCCGCCGGTGTAAATCAAGATCATGCTCAGAAACGCCAGAACGATATTTTTCGGGTTCATACTTCCTCCAGTACGTTGGATTGAATAACGCTTGTGTTAGAGAACGTTTGCCGGGACAGCGCCGCAACATGTCCCTATTAATGGAATAATATATGTTCAGGCGGCCTGATGCAAACACATCCGGTGTTATTAACTACCCTCTGATGTCCCACTTTTCCCTTAATCCGAAAAGTAGCTGTCGTAACAGCACTTCCATGCAAGAAACCGCCGAAAAAATAGCTTGCTTAAACTGTTAGGAAAAGGTAGCCTGAAGTTGTCATGGCCCGAGATTCCGCGGAAAGGCGTAATTGTATCTTTCCGTATACTTATAAGATGGAATTCTTATTCTGGCTACTTATCCGGATAAGTCCCCATTCCGGGGCCACAACCTTATCACGAAAGTCCTCGGTGCGGTGAAACTTATCCTGCCCCAAAAATGCATCTTTCAGTGCCTGGAATCCGTTTCTTATTTTTTAAAACGAATTTCGTTGAAGGTACCCTCTGCTGTCTGAGGGGAAGACAACCCTTGTGTTGCGGGCGTCAGCTCGCATTAGTACCTTAGAAATTCAATTCTTGTTTTTTGAGAATGAATTTCGTGTAGGTACTTATACCCCTCAAGGGGGTACTGAAAAGAGTCCCCTCTGCTGTTGGAGGGGATGACGACCCTTGGGTTGCGGGCGTCAGCTCGCATTAGATATTCTTGAACGAAGCAGAGGATGAAATGCCCATGCCCCCAGCGGTTGCCGAAACTTCTGTTGCCGACCAGACGCTGCTGCCTCTTGTCCTCTATTCCGCCATGGCCGTCGCCCTGGTCGGAATCCTGCTGTTTGCCGCCTGGTGGCTGGGGGAAAAGAGGTGGACTGCGGTAAAGCGCACGGCTTACGAATCCGGAGTATCCCCTTACGGCACTTCGCGGCTGGCCTTTCCCGTCGATTTTTACCTGGTCGCCATCTTTTTCATCGTGTTCGACGTCGAGGCCATCTTTCTCTTCGCCTGGGCGGTCGTCTGGGACATACTGGGTTTCGCCGGACTGGTGCATGTCTCCGTGTTCATCGTCGTCCTCCTGATGGGTCTCGCCTGGATCTGGAAGAAGGGCGGCCTCGAGTGGGGGCCGCTCCGGGTCGAGCGACGGAGGGTAGAACGGCGGCGGGCGGAGAGAAGACAGACAGTAGTTGCCTGACCTTGTTTAGGATCATAGTGAAAATCGCGGATACATCAACGAGGTGTGCACGTGGTGCAAGACGATTCCGCAAATATCCTGCTGACCCGTCTCGACGACCTGATCAACTGGGGGAGGGCCAATTCCCTCTGGCCGATGTTCTTCGGGCTGTCGTGCTGCTTCGTGGAGATGATGACCGCGTTCACCTCGCGATTCGACATCTCCAGGTTCGGCGCGGAGGTTTTGCGGGGCTCGCCCCGCGAGGCCGACCTGATGGTCATCTCCGGCACGGTCTTCAAGAAGATGGCCCCCAATCTGCTCCGGCTCTACGAACAGATGGCCGAGCCGAGGTGGGTCATCTCCATGGGCAGCTGCGCCAACTCCGGCGGGATGTACGATGTCTACAGCGTGGTCCAGGGGGTCAACCAGCTCCTGCCGGTGGATGTCTACGTCCCCGGCTGTCCGCCCCGGCCGGAGGCTTTTCTCCAGGGGTTGATCATGCTGCAGAAAAAAATCAGGCGCAGCGAGCGCCCGGCCCGCCCGGTTCTGCACTTGGGCGCGGGCGTGCAGGGGACGATCGCGCCGATTAAAATCGTCGGCGAGACCAAGACCCGCGACATTCGAGGCCCCGGCATGGAGGAGGCGCCCATCCGCGGCACCTCGCTGACCCACCCGCGATTCTGGATGTCGCGCTCGGACGACATGTGGCGGCCGTTCGCACCGAAGAGGAACTTCCCACCATTCGGCCTGGAAGGCGAACTGGAGGCGATATTCCCCGGCAAGGCCGTGGTCGAGCAGCGCGCCACCGACATGCTGACCTACCGGGTCGCGCCGGAGGTCGTGCCCGAGGTGCTCGCCCATCTGAAGAACCGGCAGCGGGCGCCGTTCAAAAGGCTCGAGGATATTGCCGCGGTGGACGACTCCTGCCGCCGCGACCGGCGAAAATACCTGGATTTCACTGTCAACTACCACCTCCTGTCCTTCGACGCGCCGGGCCGCCTGCGCATCAAGACTGAACTTGCGGGAGACGTCCCGAGCCTGCCCACGGTGACCAGCATCTGGCCCGCGGCCTCCTGGTACGAGAGAGAGGTCTTCGACATGTACGGCATCCGCTTCAACGGCCATCCCCGGCTGCGCCGGATCCTCATGCCTCATGACTGGGAGGGTCACCCTCTGCGGAAGAGTCACCCTTTCCGTGCCACCGAGATGCGTCCCTTTACCCCGGAAGAGGCCGAACGGCACCAGTCCCTGTCGGCCGGCGAGTTTTTCGATGAGGCTGACGAGGAGAATACTCTCATCCTGAGCCTGGGCCCCCAGCATCCCGGGACCCATGGCATTCTCCGGGTGCTCGTCAAGCTTGAGGGCGAGCGGATCGTCGAGGTGGACTCGGATATCGGCTACCACCATCGGGCTGCGGAAAAGACCGGAGAGCGGCAGTCGTGGCACCAGTACATCCCCTATACCGACCGGATCGATTACATCTCGGGCGTCCAGAACAACCTGGCCTATCTGAACTCGGTGGAGGGGCTCTGCGGCATCAGGGTGCCGGACCGGGCGGTCTTCATCCGGGTGATGCTCTGCGAGCTTTTCCGCATCGTCAACCACCTGGTCTGGCTCGGCACCTATGCCGCGGACATTGGGGCGATGACCCCGGTCTTCTACACTTTCACCGACCGGGAGAAGATCTTCGACATCGTCGAGATGATCACCGGCGGCCGCATGCATCCGGCCTGGTTCCGGATCGGCGGGGTGGCGGACGACTTGCCGGAAGGCTGGCGCGCGGCGGTGGAGGATTTCCTCGCCTGGTTTCCGCCGCGGCTGAAGGAATACGAGCTGCTCCTGAACAGGAACCCCATCTTCACGGCCCGAACCAAAGGTGTCGGGGCGATCACCCTCGATCAGGCCATCGACTGGGGGATCTCCGGGCCCAACCTGCGGAGCTGCGGTCTTGCCTGGGACCTGCGCAGGACCATGCCCTACGGCGGTTACGAGGCCTTCGATTTCGAGGTGGCTGTGGCCGAGGGCGGAGACTGCTACGCCCGCTATCTGGTGCGGATCGAGGAGATCAAGCAGTCGCTGCGCATAGTCCGCCAGGCCATGGAACAGATGCCCGGCGGGAGCTGGATCGCAGAGGACTACCGTTACGTCCTGCCGCGCAAGCGCGACACCCTGCAGGACATCGAGTCGCTGATCCATCATTTCATCAACACCACACGGGGCATGGCTCCCCCTCGCGGCGAGTTTTACGCGCCGATCGAGGCGCCGAAAGGGGAGAATGGCTATTTCGTAGTCTCGGACGGCCTGAACGTGCCCTACCGGGTGCGGATCAGGACGCCCAGCTTTGCCCATATCCAGGCGGTGCCCCTGATGAGCCGGGGCTGGCTGTTGTCGGACCTTTTGACGATTCTGGGGTCGATCGACTTCGTGCTGGCGGATTTGGACAGATGAACGACGCAGGACTGAGCGATGAGGACTGAGGACTGAGTGTAGAGGCGAAAAAAATCTTCGCCCCCCGAAAACGCGACGAGAACAGGTATGATCCCAAGAGATCTGCACGACAAGTTGAAGGCCCATGTCGCCGCCGCCATCACCAGCCGGGAAGCTGCTGTGGATGTCATGAAGGCACTGCAGGCCCATTACGGCTGGCTGACCGACGAGGCGGTGGACGATGCGGCGGAGATCCTAGGCCTCTCACCCCTGCAGGTCGAGGAGCTGGCAACATTCTACGAGATGATTTACCGGCGGCAGGTGGGCAGGCGGGTGATCCACGTCTGCGATTCGGTTTCCTGCTGGAGCTTGGGGGCGGAAGGACTGATGGAGCACTTGCAGGTGACTCTCGACACCCTGCCGGGCGGGACCACGGCGGACGGGATGTTCACCCTGGTTCCATGTTCCTGCCTCGGCAACTGCGGGAATGGGCCGACCATGATGATCGGCGAGACGCTCTACGGCAACATTACCCCGCAAAGCCTGCGGAAGATCCTGGAAACAGAAAAGCAAGGACTGAGCGATGAGGACTGAGAACTGAGCAATCTTCCTCAGTCCTTTCTCGCGCGGAGAGATTTATGGAATACGCCCTGTTCGAACACGCCCGGCGGGACAGTCCCGTGACCTTTGCGGAGTACCGTAAGGGCGGTGGTTTTACGGCCCTGCGCAAGGCCCTCGTCGAAATGTCGCCGGACGAGGTTCAGCAGGCAGTGATCGACTCCGGCCTGCGCGGCCGGGGCGGGGCGGGTTTCCCCACCGGCAGGAAGTGGTCCTTCATGCCACGCGATTTGCCGGGGCCGCGCTATCTCCTGGCCAACTGCGACGAGATGGAGCCGGCCACCTACAAGGACCGGGTTCTCATGGAGACCAACCCCCATCTGCTGGTGGAAGGGATGATTATCGCGGCTTATGCCATGGGCGTCGAGCAGGCCTTTATTTTCATCCGTCGCGGTTACGAGACGGCGGTGAAAAATCTCCAGGAGGCGATCGCCGCGGCGGAGCGCGAGAACCTGCTTGGAGTTGATATCCTGGGCAGTGGCTTTTCACTGGCCATCCACCTGCACACCTCCGCCGGCCGCTACATCTGCGGGGAGGAGACGGCCCTGATGAACGCCCTGGAGGGAAGGCGCGCCAATCCCCGCAGCAAGCCTCCCTTTCCGGCGGTGAAGGGGTTGTGGGGGAGTCCCTCGACCATCAACAACGTCGAGACGCTGGCCAACATCCCGGCCATCATCGGCCGGGGGCCGGCCTGGTTCAAGAACCTCGCCAGGATTCCCGAGGGGGCGGGCAGCAAGCTCTTCTGCTTCAGCGGCCATGTCCGCGAGAGGGTCTGTGTTGAGCTGCCGCTCGGCATGCCGCTCGGGGAAATGATCGAGGGGCCCTGCGGCGGCATGCGGATGGGGACAAAATTCAAGGCCTGCATTCCGGGCGGGGCCTCGACGCCCTATCTCACACCGGCCCATCTCGACGTGCCGATGGATTTCGACGCGGTGGCCCGCGCCGGTTCCCGCCTTGGCACCGGCGGTGTGCTGGTTTTCGACGAAGAGACCTGCATGGTCGCGGCCACCCTCAACCTGATCCGCTTCTTCGCCCGCGAATCCTGCGGCTGGTGCACGCCCTGCCGCGAGGGGCTGCCCTTCGTTGTCGAGATTCTGGAGCGGATAGAAGGTGGCGAGGGTGAAGCAGGCTACATCCCCATCCTGCGCGAGCATGTGCACTACCTCAATTACTCCTTCTGCGCGCTGGCCCCAGGGGCCATGGGGCCGTTGCTCGGCTTGCTGGAACATTTCGAGGAAGAAATCCTGGATCATATCAGGCAGAAGAAGTGCCCGTTCGGGAAGAGAAGATGGCAGGAGTCATGAATCTCGATAGGCCGGGGATTCAATACCGTCTTACGGAAGTTTGATGTGTATGAGCTTCCCTCGTTGTCAGTGAAGCGGTAGCGGAACGGTTGTCGTTGTCGTGATGGTAGTCGAAAAGATGATGGAATCAGGTAGCTTGGCGCACAGTCCAAAGCTTGGACGATGTACTCGGCGAAACGATTACGATTCGACAACGACAACGACAATAAATTGTGCAATGAAATGCACATTATTGGGGAGAATTATTTTCCGGAATGGTGCAACTGATCATCGACAACATAGGGATCGACGTCTCACCCGGGACCAAGGTCATTGAGGCCGCTTACCAGGCGGGTATCGTCATTCCCCATTTCTGCTACCATCCCGCCCTGGGCAGCGTCGGCGCCTGCCGTCTCTGCGCCGTCAAGGTACTGGAGGGCCCGGTCCCGTTGAAAGGCATCCAGATGTCCTGCATGCTGCCCGCCCAGGACGGGATGGTGGTGTCGACAACCGACGAGGAAGCCGTGCGGCTGCGCAGCCTGGTTATCGAGTGGCTGATGCTCAACCACCCCCACGACTGTCCGGTCTGCGACGAGGGCGGCGAGTGCCTGCTCCAGGACTATACGGTGGCCGGCGGCCATGGCCACCGCCGCTACCGGGGCAGGAAGAGGACCCATGTCAACCAGTACCTCGGGCCGCATATCGAGCACGAGATGAACCGGTGCATCCAGTGCTACCGCTGCGTGCGGTTCTATCAGGACTTCGCCGGCGGGGACGACCTGGGGGTGCTGGGCAGTGCTAGTCTCGTCTACTTCGGCAGAAAGGAGGCGGGGGCGCTGGAGTCGCCCTTTTCCGGCAATCTCGTCGATATCTGCCCGACCGGCGTCTACACCGACAAGACCGCTCGCTTCCGAGCCCGGTACTGGGACTACCAGATGGCGCCTTCGGTGTGTTCCCTGTGTTCGCTCGGCTGCAACACCATTCCGGTGGGCTTCCACCGGGAACTGCTGAAAACCATGGCTCGCAAGAACGATGAGGTCAACGGCTGGTTTATCTGCGATCGGGGGCGCTTCTTCAAGGATCCGGTCAATGATCCCGACCGGCCGCGACAGCCGATGGTGGACGGCCGACCGGCCGGCTGGGATGAGGCCCTGGAGACACTTGCCCGGCGGATCGAGATGATTGCACGGAAGGCGGGGGAGGGAGCGATCGCCATCGTCGGCTCGCCTCGAATGCCTCTTGAGTCGGCGGTGATGCTGACACGGCTTGCCGAAATGCTGCCCGGGGCAACCATCTGCTATTTTGCCGGGCGGGAGGAAGAGGAGGCTGCGGCGACGGCCGTTTCCCTGCTGGACGGGCGGCTGGCCTGGTCCATGGAGGATGTTTCCCGGTCCGACTGCATCGCGGCAGTTAATTGCGATCTCCTCGCCGAGGGGCCGATGATGGCCCTGGCCATCCGCAAGGCCTGGCGGCAAGGCGCGATGGTTTTTCTGGTAGGGGAGGGGCCGGCCGAAGGGCTGCACGCCATGTCGGTGACGTTTACGAAGGCGGCGGTGATGGCCGAGGTCGACTTTTCAGAATACCGAAAACCAGTGATTGTCTGCGGCACGGCAGTTGCCGATCTTCAGACGATAAAAACCAGCGCCGAGCAGGCCGCTGGGCTCACCTACCTGCTCGGTGGCCCGAATACCTACGGCGCGGCCCTCCTTTCCCGCGAGTTCCACGGGGTGGCGCTATCGCAGGCCCTGGCGGGCGGCAGGATCAAGGCGGTGGTGGCCTTCGAGGCCGATATCCCGACGTTGCCGGAGGGGGTGGAGTTGCTTTCCCTGGCCGATTGGCTGCATGGCGAGGCGGTCGAGCGGGTTCGGATCTTTCTGCCCGCAACCGCCCCCGTGGAGATGGACGGGACCTTCATCAACAATGAGGGCCGGGCCCAGCGCTTCCGGCAGGTCATGCGTCCGGGGCAGCCGATCCGGGATCTGAGCGATAGAACACACCCGCCGCGGGTCTTTCGCCATGCGGCGCCGGGCGGCGATATTCGGCCCTCCTGGCGGATTATCGGGGATCTCATCGAAAAAATGGGTGGCCCGCCGGTGACCGAGCCGCTCACCGGCAGATGGGAGGTCCTGCGGGACCTCGATCCGGAAGGCCCCGGCCTGAAGCCGGCCAACGGCGAGTGGAGGAAGTAGGGCGCACTCCGTGCACCAGGTGCATGGAATGCACCCTACTGCAATGAAATTCTTCGCGGTGCCTTTTGCGAAGACTGTCCCGGGTTTCAGGAACCGGGCGAATACCAGGTTCGCCTCTACGGCTGAAACCAAGATATGATGGAAAAATAAATAAAATAGCTCATGGAAATCTTGCTGCTGGTGTTGAAACTGCTGATCATCTATGCGGTGCTCTTGAGCGCCGCCTCCTACATGGTCTTCGCCGAGCGCAGGATCCTCGGCTGGATCCAGGATCGCAAGGGCCCCAACCGGGTCGGGCCCTTCGGCCTGTTCCAGCCCCTCGCCGACACCATCAAACTGCTGACCAAGGAGGATGTCATGCCCGCCGGGGCCGACAAGTGGCTGTTTCTCCTGGCTCCGGCCATGGCCGCGATCCCGGCGATCGTCATGTTCGCGGTAGTGCCCTTCGGCGCACCGAGGACGATCCTCGGGATGGAGGTGGCCATGCAGGTGTCCGACCTGAATGTCGGTCTGCTCTTTATCCTGGCGCTTTCCTCCATGGCCGTCTACGGCATCGCCCTCGGCGGCTGGGCCTCCAACTCAAAGTATGCCTTTCTGGGCAGCATCCGCGGGCTTTCCCAGCTCATCTCCTACGAGCTGTCCATGGCCCTGTCCCTCATTCCAGTGGTCATGCTGGCCCGCTCCTTCAGTTTGAGCGAGATAGTGAACGCCCAGGCCCAGATGCCGTTCATCGTCTATCAGCCGGTGGCCTTCCTGATCTTCGTGGTCAGCATCGTGGCCGAGAGCCGGCGGGTGCCCTTCGATTTGCCCGAGGCGGAATCGGAGCTGGTGGCCGGCTTTCATACCGAATATTCCGGCATGCGCTTCGGCCTCTTCTTCGTCGGCGAGTATATCAACATCATTGTCCTGGGGGGGCTTGCGGCCACCTTTTTCCTGGGCGGCTGGCACGGGCCATGGCTGCCGTCGATCGTCTGGTTCGCTGTCAAAACCCTGGCGTTCGCTTTTTTATTTATCTGGCTTCGAGGCACCTATCCGCGGCTGCGGTACGACCAGCTGATGCACTTCGGCTGGAAGTTCCTGGTGCCGGTTGCCCTGGTGAACATCCTGGTCACCGGCTGGGGTCTTATGCTTTTTTCCTGAAGGTGCGGCAAGAGGAGTGAAAATGTCGATCTGGGAAGACATCAAGGCCTTGCTGGTCGGCCTCTCGATCACCGGCAGACACATGTTTCGCCGGCCGGTCACCATCCAGTATCCGGAGGAGAAGCGGGAGCCCTTCCTGCGCTTCCGGGCCCGGATCGTGCTCACCCGCGACCCGGACGGGGGCGAGCGGTGCGTGGCCTGTTATCTCTGCTCTGCCGCCTGCCCGGTGGACTGCATCTCGATGCAGGCGAGACAGGAGCCCGATGGCCGGCGGTCGGCCGCCTGGTTCCGCATCAATTTCTCCCGCTGCATCTACTGCGGGCTCTGCGCCGAAGCCTGCCCGACGCTCGCCATCCAGATGACCACCGATTACGAGTTCTGCAAGGAGGATATCCTCGACCTGGTCTACGAAAAGAAGGACCTTTTGATCGACGGCTGCGGCAAGGACCCGAACTACAACTATTACCGCCATGCCGGCATCGGGGTGGTGATCGCCCGGGGTGAAAGTCCGGGCGAATATCCGCCGGTCGACGTGCGCCGGCTGGTCCCGTGACGGGTGCAGAATTGAGCTGAATGAGGTTGTGCGGATATGGCACAGATCGTCTTCTACATCCTGGCGATGATGGTCCTGGGGCTGACCTTCCTGGCGGTGACGGCCAAGCACCCAGTGCATGCCATCGTCTACCTGGCAGGGTCTTTCCTCGCGATGGGGATCGTCTTCTACCTGCTGAACTCGCCGCTGGTGGCGGTCTTCGAAGTTATCCTCTATGCCGGGGCGATTCTCATGCTGCTGCTCTTCGTGGTGATGATGTTCGACCTGGGCCACCCGCAGCTGATGCTGCCGGAGAAGAAGGATATCGTGCCGGCGGTGATCCTGGGCCTTACGACGGCCGCGGGATCCGTGCTGCTCGTAATGGGACAGGAGCCGGGGCCTCCGCCGGAAGGCGAGCTGACCATCCGGGGCTTTGCCGAACTGCTCTTTGCCAAATATGGCCTGGCTGTGGAGATCGTCTCCCTGCAGCTGCTCCTCGCCCTGGTGGGGGCCCTCTACCTTGGGAGGGATAAAAGGAAATGATCGTGCCGCTTGGACATATCCTGATTCTCTCCATCCTGGTCTTCGCCATGGGGATGGGGTGCCTGCTCGCCTGGCGGAAAAACGTCATCATGATGCTGATCGGCATCGAGGTGATGCTGAACGCGGCGATTCTCGCTTTTGTCGGCGGCTCGGCCCGCTGGGGCAACGGCGACGGCCAGGTCTTTGCCGTGATCATCTTCGCCATGGCCGCGGCGGAGGTCTCGCTGGCCCTGGCGTTGATCGTCTCTTTGCATCGCCGGAAAAAGACCCTCAACGCCGACGACTTCAACCTCCTGAGGGAATGACCATGAAGCTCGCTCTCGCCCTCATGCTGCTCTATCCCCTGGTCGGGGCCCTCATCAATATGCTGGCCGGGATGCGCCTCTCCCGCCGGTCGGTCCAGTGGGTGGCCTGCGGGGCGGTGTGGCTCTCCTTCCTCAACGCCCTCGGGGCCTTCCTGCACTACGACAATACGCCCTTCGCCGGAGATCTCTTTCGCTGGCTGGCGGCTTTCGACTTCAATGCTCCCATCGCCCTCTACTACGACAGCCTGGCCGCCGTCCTCTGCCTGATGATTACCTTCGTGGCCGGCCTGATCCACCTCTACTCCATCGGCTATATGGCCGAAGACGAGAGTCATGTGCGCTTCTTCGCGCTGCTGAACCTCTTCGTTTTCGCCATGCTGCTGCTGGTGTTGGCCGACAGCCTGCCCCTGCTCTTCCTCGGCTGGGAGGGGGTGGGCTTCTGCTCCTACGGCCTGATCGGCTTCTGGTACCGGGACGAGGCCAACGCCACCGCAGGGCGCAAGGCCTTCATCGTCACCCGGGTCGGCGATGTGGCCTTCGGGGTGGCCATCTTCTGGCTGTTCACCCTCTTCGGCACCACACTCGTCAGTGAAATCAATACAATGGGCTCTATGATTCCGGCGGGGACGGTGACCATCCTCGGCCTGCTGCTTTTGGGCGGCGCCATCGGCAAGTCCGCCCAGTTGCCGCTCATGGTCTGGCTGCCGGATGCCATGGCCGGCCCCACGCCGGTTTCCGCCTTGATCCATGCCGCCACCATGGTCATCGCAGGCGTCTATCTGCTGGGTCGTTTTTTTCCTTTTCTCGCCCATTCGCCCACCGCGCCCGGATTTATCGCCTGCATCGGCGGGCTCACCGCCCTGTACGCCGCCACCTGCGCCCTGGCCCAGACCGATTTGAAGCGGCTGCTCGCTTATTCCACCATGAGCCAGATCGGCTTCATGATGCTGGGCGTCGGCAGCGGGGCGGTTACCGCCGCCACCTTCCACCTCCTGGTCCATGCCTTCTTCAAGGCCCTGCTGTTCATGGGTGCGGGGGCCGTCATCGCCCACGCCGGCCACGAGCAGGACATCTTCCGGATGGGGGGGCTGCGACGGACGTTACCCCGGACCTTCTGGCCGTTTCTCATAGGCAGCGCCTGCCTGGCGGGCTTTCCGCTTACCGGCGGTTTCTTCAGCAAGGACGCCATCCTGGTGGGAGTCTATCTGCGGGGCGGGGTGCTGTACGGCTTGCTCTTCGTCCTCGCCGAATTTACGGCTCTGCTGACCGCCCTCTACACCTTCCGCATGGTCTACGTGGTGTTCGGCGGCGAGCCGGGGAAGGCAGTCCGTCATGCGGTGCCGCGAATCATGGAGTATACGCTGCCGCCGCTGGCCGTCATCGCCCTTTTCGGCGGCCTGATCGATCTGCCTGGAGGGGAAGGGGGGTGGCTGTCGCGATTTCTGGGGCCGGCGGCGGGAACCCCGGCCCACGCGGGGGACGGCCTCGAACTGGCGATGCAGGCAGTGGCCGCGGTCATCGCCCTGGCAGGCCTTGGCCTGGCGCATTTTCTCTACGGCGGAGATCGCTGGCGGGGCTTTGCCTTTCCGCGGCTGGGGCGGGAGTTTTTCCGCCATGGCTGGTATATCGACAGACTCTATGATTTGCTCTTCGTACGACCGTACGGGGCCCTGGCCGGCTTCCTCTGGCGGTGGCTCGACGAAGGGCTGTTCGAGCGGGCAACGGCAGGCCTGGCCAGGATGCTGAGCGATACGGGTCGGCGTCTCGGGGCGTTGGCCGGCGGCAGGATTTCTCTCTATCTGGCCGGATATGTGGTCGGGGTCGGGGCGTTCCTCATCTATTTCGCGGTGACTCTCTATTAAGAGGACGCTAAGTAATACTTATTGAAAAAGTAAAGGAAAAACCAGTCTTGAGCGAAAATACTCTCGCCATCCTCATCTTCCTTCCGCTCCTCGGCGGTGTGCTGACCCTGCTCCTGTGGCGGCGGGACCGCTGGTGCCATTCCCTGGCGCTGGTCGTGTCCGCGGCCGAGCTGGCCATGGCGGTGCGGGTTCTGGCGCTTTCGCCTGCCGATCCGGCGGGAGGTTCCCCCTCGGCCTTCTTTCTTTTTGCAGACCTGCCCTGGATCGAGCGCTTCGGCACCCGCTTCACCCTGGGGCTGGACGGCATCAGTCTGCTCATGGTCCTGCTCACCGCCTTCATCGTGTTGATCGCCGTGCTCATTTCACCCCGGGAAATCCTCGGGTACCGGGCGGCCTACTACGGACTGCTCCAGGTCATGACTGCCGGGATCATGGGCGTCTTCCTCGCCCTCGACCTACTGCTCTTCTACCTCTTTTGGGAGGTGATGCTGCTGCCGATGTTTCTCCTCATCTGCATCTGGGGGCAGGCCAGGCAGATCTACTCTGCTTTGAAATTCTTTCTCTTTTCCATCGCCGGCTCTCTGCTCATGCTGCTTGCCATCATCGGCCTCTATCTGCTTCATGGCCGGCAGACCGACCAGTATACTTTTGCCCTGGCCGAGCTGCTTAATACCCAGCTGGACCCGGTGACGGCGGCCTGGCTTTTTGCCGCCTTTCTCCTCGCCTTCGGCATCAAGGTGCCGCTCTTCCCGTTCCATGGCTGGCTGCCCGACGCCTATACCAATGCCTCGACCGCGGGCAGCCTCATCCTCGCAGCGCTCTTGGCCAAGACCGGCGTCTACGGATTGATCCGCTTCGCCTACCCGCTCTTTTCCTCCGCCTCGCCGCTCTTTGCGCCCACTCTGTTCGTGCTGGCCGTCATCGGCATCGTCTATGCCTCCTGGATCGCTTACGCACAGCAGGACCTGAAACGGCTGGTCGCCTATTCCAGCTTCAGCCACATGGGCTTCATCGCCCTGGGAGTGGTGGCCTGGACGCCGGTGTCGCTGTCGGGATCGGTGCTGCAGATGGTCAACCACGGCATCACCACCGGCTGCCTCTTCGTGCTGGTGGCGATGCTGGAGGAGCGGGCCGGGGCGCGGGGCATCGACAGCTTCGGCGGGCTGTGGGGCAGGGCGCCGTATTTCAGCGCCTTTTTCCTGCTCACCGCCCTGGCCTCGGTGGGACTGCCGGGGCTCAACAACTTCGTCGGCGAGTTCCTCATTCTGGCCGGGGCCTTCCCGGTCTCGCCATGGGCGGCGGCCCTCGCCTTCTGCGGGGTTGTGCCGATCCTTGTCTACATGCTGCGCGCGGTGCAGCGGGTGCTCTTTCTGGAACCTAGGGAATCCCTGGTATTCCGGGAGATATCGGCGCAGGAAGGGGCGATCCTCGCCGCCTTCGCGGTGCTGATGGTTTTCCTCGGGGTGTATCCGGCGGCGTTGCTCGACCTGGTGAGGCTCCCCGTCCAACTCCTCGCTGGAGGTTCCCCGTGACGCAAGCCGATTTTTCCGCCTATATGCCGCTCGTTCTCCTCATCCTGGGCATCCTCGCGATACTCATGATGGGGGCCTTCGTCTCCAACCGCTACGGGACCTTCATCGGGCTTGTCTCCATCCTCGCAGCCGCCCTTTGGGCTGCGCTCTCGGCGGCCCCGTTGGCCGGTCCCGTGCCCGGCTTCGTCTTTTCACCCTTTGCCCGTTTCTTCACCGTCCTCTTCTGCCTGGTGGGAGCACTTACCCTGCTGCTGGCCCATGCCTACAATCGGCGCCGGGGTCTGGCCGGGGAAGAGTTCCCGGCGACGGTGCTGATGGCGACCTTCGGCATGGTGGTGCTGGGTGGGTCGGAGAACCTCGTACATTTCTTCCTGGGCCTCGAGGGGCTGACCTTCGCCTTCTACATCCTGGTTGCCGCTGACCGCCGCAGTCCCGCCTCCTCGGAGGCCGGGTTCAAATTCCTGCTGCAGGGGGCGACCAGCGCCGCCTCTATCGCCTTCGGCATTGCGCTGTTCTATGCGGCGGTCGGCAAGCTCGATATCACCCCGGCCATGCAGGTTGTCACGGCGGGAGGCGACCAGTTGCCGATCGCTTGGGCCGGCTGGGGCTTCTTGCTCATGGGCCTGGCCTTCAAGGTCTCGCTTGTTCCGGCCCACCTCTGGACCCCCGATGTCTACCAGGGGGCGCCTCCGCCGGTGACGGCCTTGCTCTCCACCGGCTCCAAGGCCGCAGGTTTTGCGGCCCTGCTCCTGTTGTTCGCCGCGCTGGGCGAGGGGCATGTTGCCCTGCACCTCCCCCTCCGGGTGCTGTCACTGCTCTCCATGGTGGTCGGCAATCTCGCGGCGCTGCGGCAAAAAAACCTGCCGCGGATGCTCGCCTACTCCTCGATCGCCCAGATGGGTTATGCCGCACTTGCGCTCTTGACCGGAACGCGGGAAGGCTTTGCCGCCGTGGCATTTTTCATGGCGGTGTACGCGGCGATGAACCTTGCCGCCTTCGGCTCCCTCTCCTCCATGAAAGGCGAGGTGTACACCTCCAGGATCGAGGACTTTCGCGGGCTGGGATACCAGAGGCCACTGCAGGGCGCGGTGCTGGCCCTTGCCATGGTGGCGCTGGCCGGCATCCCTCCCACAGCAGGCTTCATGGGCAAGTTCGTGGTCTTTGCCGCGGCGCTCAGGGCCGGAGAGGTTGCTCTGGCCGTGATAGGCATCGTCACCGCCATCGTTTCCGTTTACTACTATCTGCGGGTGGTCGCCATCCTCTACCTCCAACCGGTGGAAGGCGAGGCCGCCGCCCATCACGCGACGCTGCCCGAGATCATGGTCCTCGTCGCCGCCTCGGCGGCTATACTCTGCTTCGGGATATATCCGGGAGCTCTTATGGATCTTGTGGATTCAATCTTCCCGTAGCAACAACGCCGGGTTCAACCCAAACGCCGCCGAGGGGGAAATAAACGCGGATGAGGGTAAGCCACGCGGAACTGTTTTCGGGTGTAAAATCGACACGCTGTGGTGTACGTAACGGAGGATAAAGTTATGAAAAAAAATGAAATCATAGATGTCGTGGAGCAAAAGCGATTGAACGAGGCGCGCGAGGAGGCGGTGCCCTGGAAGAAATGGGGACCCTATCTCAGCGAGAGGCAGTGGGGGACGGTGCGCGAGGACTACAGCGAGGACGGCAATGCCTGGGATTATTTCTCCCATGACCAGGCGCGATCGCGGACCTACCGGTGGGGCGAGGATGGGCTGGGCGGCATCTGCGACGACCGGCAGCTTCTGTGTTTTGCGCCCGCCCTATGGAACGGGCGCGATCCGATCCTCAAGGAGCGGCTGTTCGGCCTGACGAACGGCCAGGGCAACCACGGCGAGGATGTGAAGGAGTACTATTTTTACCTCGACAGCACGCCCACCCACTCCTACATGAAATACCTCTACAAATACCCTCAGAGGGAGTTTCCCTACCTGACCCTGGTCGAGGAGAATGGGCGCCGGTCGCGGGAGGATCTCGAATACGAGCTGCTCGATACAGGCTTATTCGACGACGACCGCTATTTCGACGTCTTCGTGGAATACGCCAAGGAGGGCCCGGAGGATATCCACATCCGCATCACGGTCCATAACCGCGGGCCGGATCGGGCTTCGCTGCATCTCTTGCCGACACTCTGGTTCCGCAACACCTGGTTCCGGGCCGCGGCCGGGCCAAAGCCTTCCCTGCGGCAAACGGCGCCCGGCCTGATCCAGGCGTCCCATCCGGAGCTGGGAGAGTACCGGCTCTATTGTGACGAAGCCCCGGCTCTTTTGTTCACCGAGAACGAGAGCAATACGGAACGCCTGTGGAACCTGCCCAACGCTTCTCCCTATGTCAAGGACGCTTTCCATGCCCTGCTCATCGCAGGTCGGCAGGAGGCAGTCAATCCGGCGGGGACGGGCACGAAGGCGGCGGCCCATTACCTGCTCGAGGTTGATGGCGGCGGCAGCAGGACGATCAAGCTGCGGCTCACCGCCGCTTCGCCGCAGGACCCCTTCGCCGGCTTCGAGCGGACCTTCAACCGCCGGATAACCGAGGCGGACGAATTTTACCGGAGGATCACTCCGGAATCGCTTGGCGAAGACGAGCGACGGGTCCACCGCCAGGCGCTCGCCGGCATGCTGTGGAGCAAGCAGTTCTACTATTTCGATCTGGAAGAATGGCTGACGGAGCATGAAAGCCACCCGCTGCTTGAATCGTCCCGGCACGGTGTGCGCAACACCGAGTGGTTCCACATGCTCAACGCCGACGTCATTTCCATGCCTGATAAGTGGGAGTATCCGTGGTACGCGGCCTGGGACCTGGCGTTCCATACGATCGCCCTGTCCCTGGTGGATTTCGATTTCGCCAAGGAGCAGCTGCTGCTCATGCTGCGCAATCTCTATTTCCATCCGAACGGCCAGATCCCGGCCTACGAATGGAATTTCAGCGATGTCAACCCGCCGGTGCACGCCTGGGCCACGCTTTGGCTCTTTAAATACGAGCGGGGGCTTGGCCGTTCGGACCTGCGATTTTTGGAGAGGTCATTTCAGGGCCTGATGCAGAACTTCAACTGGTGGGTCAACCGCAAGGATCCCGACGGGCGCAACGTCTTTGCCGGCGGCTTTCTCGGCCTCGACAACATCGGCGTCTTCGACCGCAGTTCCCAACTCCCCACCGGCGGCTCACTGGAACAGGCGGACGGCACCGCCTGGATGGCCTTCTATAGCCAGTGCATGCTGGAAATGGCTCTGATCCTGATGGATTACGATCAGATCTACGAGGAAATGGCCTTCAAGTTCATCCGGCATTACATGTGGATTTCCTACGCCATGAACCGTATAGGCGAACACCACGACGAAATGTGGGATGAAGCGGACGGGTTTTTCTACGATCTGCTGCGGCTGCCTGACGGCCACGCCATGCGCCTGAAAGTACGGTCGATGGTGGGGCTGCTGCCGCTCTGCGCGTCGACGGTGTTCGAGGCGCAGGAAGCAGAAAGTCACCCCAACCTCATGAAAATCATCGCCATGTTCCGCGAGCGCCATTCCGAGCTGTTCCAGCATGTCGCCCCGACCGACGAGGGCTTTGTCGGCTACCGGAACCGCAGGCTGCTGTCGATCCTCAACCGCAAGAAGCTGGAACGGGTGCTCGGTTACCTGCTCGACGAAAACGAATTCCTGGGGCCGTACGGTATCCGCTCGCTCTCGCGGTATCACCTCGATCATCCTTTTTATTTCGTAGTTGGGCGGGAGGAGTACAAGGTGCAATATCTGCCTGCCGAGTCGAACACCGGAATGTTCGGCGGCAATTCCAACTGGCGGGGGCCGGTGTGGATGCCGGTGAACGTTTTGATCATCCGGGCGCTGGTCAATCTTTATATGTTTTTCGGCGACGACTTCACGGTCGAGTGCCCGACCGGCTCCGGCCAGCGCCTGACCCTGTTCGAGGTGGCCAAGGAGATCTCCCGCCGCCTGACAAACATCTTTCTGCGCGACGGGAACGGCCGGCGGCCCGTGTATGGCGGCACCGCCAAATTTCAGGACGACCCGCACTGGAAGGACCTGATACTTTTTTACGAATACTTCCACGGCGACAACGGGGCGGGGCTTGGAGCCAGCCACCAGACAGGGTGGACCGGCCTGATCGCGCCGCTCCTGGACTTTTTCGGCCGTTTTGATGCCGGGAATGTCCTGGAGGCCGGGCGCGGTAAATTGTTTGATAGGATGGTGGGGGAGCAGGCGGGCGGGCAGCAGACAGGAAAGCTGTCCGATGAGGTTATAAGGTAAGATTTCCGTGCTCCTCTTCCAGTCAAAAAGTCTGTTTGGGACGATCCTCTTACTTTCTCAAAGGTTCTTGCGGCCGGCGTTTGCTGCCGCCAGAAAGGTGCACGGCTTCGTCGGCTTAAAGTTCGCAGTCTGGCCCCCGTTTCCAGCCTCCTGCTGTTCCTCCGGTCAATGTCCGCAATTATCTTCCCAATTTATTGGAAATCTTCTATATGTTGACTCTGGGAAAAAAAGCTCGGCCTATCGATTACGGAGGAATGTTCGGCGTGTTCAAGAACTTTCATTTCAATCTCAGAAGCAAGATCGCGATCATTCTCTCCTGCTATATCCTCGGCATTCTCGGCATGGGCTATATTTCAAACGATGATCTGCGGACCACGGAGGAAAAGCTCGCAATCCTCGAACTCGCCTACAGCCTCAACAACATCATCCTCGAGGCGCGTCGCTACGAAAAGAATTTCCTGCTCTACAACGAGGCGGAGGCCTTTCAGGAAAACCAGCGGTATCTGGCGCAGGCGACCAACACGGTTGAGGAGATCCTGGCGCGCAGCGGCAAACTGAAGATTTCGCCCATGCTGCAGGAATTGAACAAAGAGGTGGAGGCATACCGGGAGAGCATGAACCGGCTCTCCGGGCTGATGGCCGGCGAAGGGGAATATCTCCGGATGGTCGATGATCTTCGCGACCAGGGCAAGAGGATGACCGAACTGAGCGAGACCCTGGTCGACTTCGAACGCGATCAGATCCACACCATCCTGACGCTCCTGAAAAAACAGCTGGTGACCTGGTCCGCGATTGCCGTGGCTCTTGGAATAGTCATGCCTTTTCTCATGATCTACAGGATTTTTCGGCCGCTTGTCGTCATCAAGAACGCCACCGCCGACATCGCCCTCGGCCGGTTCAACCGCATCGATGTCATCAACACCCGCGATGAAATGCAGCAGGTCATGGAGGCCTTCAATACCATGGTCCGCGAACTGGAGCGGCGCCAGGATCAGCTGGTCCAGTCGAAGAAGCTCTCCTCCATCGGGACGCTTACCGCAGGAGTGGCCCACCAGCTCAACAACCCCCTCAATAATATCTCAACCTCCTGCCAGATAGCCATCGCCGAGCTGGAAGGAGGCGATCCCGAATTTCTCAGGCGCATGCTGAGAAATATCGATCAGGAAACCCTCAGGGCCCGGGATGTCGTCAAAGGACTGCTGGAATTTTCGCGGGTCCAGGAGTTCGCCCTGCGGCCGGCGCATCTCTCAGACGTGGTGAAACGCTCTATCCGGCTGGTACAGAGCCAGGTGCCGGCCGATGTCGAAATGGTGGTGAGGGTTCCGGAGGTTCTCATGATCCCTATGGATACCCAGCGGATGCAGGAGGTCTTCATCAACCTGATTATCAACGCCGCCCAGGCCATACAGGGCAGCGGCCAGATCCGGATCACCGCCTGGGAGGACGAAAACGATGAGGTGATCATCGAGGTGCACGACACCGGCCAGGGGATACCGGCGGATGTCCAGGGCCGGTTGTTCGATCCTTTCTACACCACCAAGGAGGAAGGGCAGGGCACCGGCCTCGGCCTTTCTGTGGTCTACGGCATCATCCAGAAACATCACGGCTACATCACGGTCGAGAGCGCTCCGGGACAGGGTGCGTCGTTTTTGATCCACCTTCCCTTGAAAAGCAAGGTGAGTCCATGAAATCGCGAAGAATCCTCGTAGTCGACGACGAGCCTATCGCTCGGGACAACCTGGATCACATTCTGAAAAAGGAAGGCTACGAGACTCTGCTGGCGGAAGACGGCCAGCAGGCCATCGATCTCCTCAGGCGGGAGGAGGTCGACCTGGTGCTTACGGATTTGCGGATGAAGGGGCGCGACGGCATGGCGGTGCTGGCCGAGGCCAAGAAGCTCAGGCCGGAAACGGAGGTGGTGGTCATTACCGGTTACGCGAGCGTCGATACCGCGGTGGAGGCGATGCGTCAGGGGGCCTATCACTATATCGCCAAACCCTTCAAGATCGACGAGATGCGGCTCATCGTCGAGAAGGCCCTGGAAAAGACCCTCCTGCGCCAGGAGGTGACCAGCCTGCGGCAGCAGGTCTACGACTGCAGGGGGACGTCGCGGATCATCGGCCGGAGTCCGAAAATGCAGACCCTGCGGGAGACCATCGCCCAGGTGGCGAAGCTCGACTGCAACGTGCTCATCCAGGGGGAGACTGGGACCGGCAAGGAGCTGGTGGCGAGAACTATTCACGAGCTGAGCCCGAGGAGCGAAAAGCGGTTCATGGCCTTCAACTGCGGGGTTTTCACCGAGGAGCTGATCACCAGCGAGTTGTTCGGTCACGAGAAGGGCGCCTTCACCGGGGCGAACCGGGTCAAGAAAGGGCTGCTTGAATGGGCCCAGGGCGGCACGGTTTTTTTCGATGAGGTGGGGGAGCTGCCATTACCGATGCAGGTCAAGCTCCTGCGGGTCCTGCAGGAAAGGACGCTGATGCGGGTGGGCGGGACGGAGGAGATCCCCGTCGACATCCGGGTCCTGGCCGCGACCAACAAGGACCTGAAGCGGGAGGCCGAGGAGGGGGCTTTTCGCACCGATCTCTTCTATCGACTCGACGTGCTGACCATCAACATCCCGCCACTTTACGAGCGTAAGGAGGATATCCCGCTTCTCGCCTGCCATTTCCTCGCCAAGCACGCCCGCCCCGGTGCCGCTGCCCCACAGCTCTCCCCGGAGGCGGCGGAACTGCTGATGAACTACGAATATCCCGGCAACATACGGGAACTGGAGAACATCGTCCAGCGCATCCTGATCCACTGCGATGGAGAGGTTGTAGAGCCCCGGCACCTGGTGGCCGACCTGGGCGGGACGGCAACAGTCGCGGTTCGAGAAAGCCGGCAGCACTGGCCGACCCTGAGCGAGCATGAAAAGCAGTACATCCTCGAAGTCCTGGACGAGGTCGAGGGCAACAGGTCGCTTGCCGCCAGGATGCTCGGCATAGACCGGGTATCGCTGTGGCGCAAGATCAAGCGCTACGGCCTGGAAGACCCGGACAGCTGATAATTTCTCATTATTCAGAATTTCATCTGGTGGAGCCGCCAGGATTTGAACCCTTTTGCAACCGGCGTCTTCGCCGTTCAGCTCCAAAAGCAAAAAGGGCCGGGCGGGAATGGAGAAGAATGACCATTCATTTTCCAGGCGCGTACCTTTCAACTGCCCTCCCTGATTTGATTTTTGCAACTCCGTTTACATCTTACAGTTGTCTCGGCTTGGCCTTCAACCCAGTTTCCCTATACAACCCGTAAATGTGATTGACACTTTTTTCACGCTCTGTTATGCCTTATTCTAAAGCTCCTAATAACGGTCAGGAATAAAGATATAATGAAACTGCATGTTAATTAATAGCGATGGGATGGGGCGGCAATGCTAATGGCGTGGAGGGAGATGCCGCGGGTCTCCCATAGACTTGGAGCGGTGGGTCCTCAAAATTAGCTGCGAAAAAATCAACAGGGACGAGGTTAGAGGTTTCATGTGATTCAATCATCCGAAAAAGGAGGAGTTTGCTATGAGACGCAACACGACTTCAGCGGCAAATTTGCAATGTATGGCCTCAATGGTTGGAATCGTAATGCTTATGGCGACATCTGCGGAAGCCGCAGACAAATTTTATCCACCGAACTCCGTGGTCTACGGAAGGACTTACGCTGATTGGTCGGCGGCCTGGCATCAATGGGCTGATTCGTTGCCTGCGGCTCATCATCCTCTTTTCGACACCGCGGATTGCAGTGCGGGACAATCCGGGCCGGTGTGGTTTCTCGGCGGCAGAAACTGTGCCCCGGACGTTAACAATAACTGCGAGGGTCTTCCGGCTGTACGTACCTGCAATGTTCCAGTGGGGACGGCATTGTACTTTCCGGTTCTCAATGCTGCATGCCTTGACGCGGAAGCTGAATATGGCTTCTGCCTTGGTGCGGGACCGATCATTACCGAAATGCGGGCTGCCATAGCAGACGCCATCGACCAGACTACGGATCTGGAGGTGACTCTCGATAGGCATCGGATCAAACTTGAGAAAGGTTTTCGCCTGCAATCGCCCGTCTATCAGAGCATGGTTCCGGATGGAAGCCTGTATCAGGCACTTGGCGAGCAGCAAATTATCGCTGGAACCTACCTCGGTGTCGATGACGGCATTTATGTGATGCTCCGTCCTCTATCCAAAGGCTCTCACACCCTCAACTTCAAAGGCACATTTCCGCAGTGGGAATGGACGATCGATACCACTTACAACCTGATCGTCGAATAAGACCAGATGAAGATACGCAAAAAGCCCGGCTTCCTGCGCTTGCCATATGTCAGCGGTTAGGCGAAGCTGGAGTTCTGGAAACAGGTGAACACCAGCTTCGTAAGGCAGCAGCACAACATTGGGGGCCAACAAGAAAAAAATAATGAAATAACTTAAAAAAATCGATTTTTCCTTCAAGGAAATACTACTTAAAACTGCAGGAGATACTCCCGCGCCTCAAGCACCTGTTCCACCACTTCGCCCGCCTCGGCCACCAGCACCACCTCCAGCCCTTCCGTCACGTCCTCACCCACGGCCGCCACCTCCTCCCGATTCGCTGCCGGCAGCAGCACCCGCCGTACGCCCGCCCTTTTGGCCGCGAGCAGCTTCTCCCTTATACCGCTGATGGGCAGGATGCGGCCGGAGAGGGTCATCTCGCCCGTCAGCGCTACATCCATAAAGGCGGGTCTTTTTGTCAGCAGGGAGAGCAGCGCCGCAAAAATCGTGATTCCCGCGGACGGCCCGTCCTTGGAAATGGCCCCCGACGGAAAATGAATGTGAATATCTGTATTCCTGAAAAAATCATCGATGATGCCGAATTCGGTGGTCCGGCTCCTAATGAAACTGAGCGCCGCCCGCGCAGACTCCTGGAGGACTTCGCCCAACGACCCGGTGAGCTGCAGCGTGCCGGAACCCGGCATTGCAGCGGTCTCGACATTGATGATCTCGCCGCCGGTCTCGGTCCAGACAAGACCTGTGGCGATCCCCACCCGGGCCTTCGCCTCGGCTGCTTCCCGGATGAACTTGCGCGGCCCGAGCAGTCTGGGGATGGTCTCCGCATCGATTTCCGCGATGGTTTCCCCATCCTCTGCCTGCAGGCTCAGCAGAGCTATCTTGCGGCAGATGTCGGCAAGTTCCCGTTCGAGGCTGCGCAGTCCGGATTCCCGGGTGTACTCCGATATGACCCGAGCCAGCGCCTCCGGAGCGAAGCGGATCGACGAGTTAGACAGACCGGCAGCCTTCAGCTGACGGGGCAGGATGAACTGCCTGGCGATCTGCAGCTTCTCCTGCTCGGTGTAACCGCTGAACTCGATGATCTCCATGCGGTCGCGAAGGGGGGCCGGCAGCTTCGAAAGGTCGTTCGCCGTGGCGATGAACATGATCCGGGAGAGGTCGAAGGGCATTTCCAGATAGTTGTCGACGAAGCGGATATTCTGCTCGGGATCAAGCACTTCCAGCAGCACCGAGGCCGGATCGCCGCGAAAATCCTGTCCGATCTTGTCGATCTCATCCAGCATGAAAACCGGGTTGTTCACGCCAGCTCGCTTGAGTTCCGTGAGGATCCGACCCGGCATGGCGCCGACATAGGTGCGGCGATGGCCGCGAAGCTCCGCCTCGTCGCGCAGGCCGGCCAGTGACATCCTGACAAACTGGCGCTGCAGGGACTCGGCGATGGCCCGCCCCACCGAGGTCTTGCCGGTGCCCGGCGGACCGGTGAAACAGAGGATCGGGCCGCGGCCCAGCTCCACGGAGAGCTTCTTTTCCAGGACCTCCCGCACCGTCCTGCGCAGCTCGTCGAGATTGACAGGTTTGCCGAGATAGTGGACCGCGCCTTTTTTCAGGGCCTCCACCGCCGAGGAGACTGTCGCGAAACCGGTTACCATGATGACCGGGATCTCCGGGGCCAGCCGGTTGATCTGCTGGAGCAGTTCGATCCCGTCCATCCGCTCCATCTTGAGGTCGGTGATGACCAGGTCGATTTCCTCTCCGGCCAGCACTGTCAGGGCCTCCTGACCATTGACGGCTTCCTGGCAGCGGTAGCCATCCTTCTTCAGGATGTGGGCCATGTTGGCGCGGGCGATCTCTTCGTCGTCGACGATGAGGATGGATTGCCGGGCCTTGCTGCACAGGGTTTTGGCCGCGAGAAACTCCAGAATCCGCTGCTTGACGTGAATGAGGCCGCAGTGTCTCGCATCCAGAAGGGCCTGGGCCCGGGCCAGATCGAGTCTGTACTGCGACGATATGTTCCAGGGCAGGCCGAGCACCACCTCGATATAGTTATAGCCGATGCTGTATTCGGCAATGGAAGGATCGATTTTTTCGATCTTTTCCATTTCCTTGCCCAGCAGTTCCGACACGTGCGGAGGGAGAACCGCCTCGTCGATGCGGGCACGCAGGGCGGCCAGGGGAGAAGCAGTTTCCGGCTTGGTCTGTGGTGGAGGTTCGACCTTCTCGTTTTTTCGTTTGAAGAACATGACATTCCTTTCGGATGATTTTCAGGGAACCGCTGCCAAGCCATGATAGCGGCAGCCAGGCGGCGATCCTCACTTCCGTCTTTCGAGCGTTTCCTTCAGCCGTCAATTTGTTGCAAAAACAGTTCCAGAGAAATTGATCCCGATAGGCCTCAGTCGGCTGAAACAACACCGCATGCTCCAGTCTTTATAAAGGCATCCGGGGCAGAGATGCAAGTGCCTAGCATGCCACCAGCGAAAATGAGCCGTTGCATTTTGCACAAGATTGTTGCAGATCGCAACACACCAGAAGTCGTCTTGCCCCCTTATTTTGTCACATATGTTGCTTTCTGCAACATTGCTGCCTTGCGTCGTGCGTCACATCATAAAATAATTAGTTATTTCAACAGTATATAGCACTGGCATAGTTATTGGTATTAGCGGGTGATAGAGGCATCCGAAAAACCGCGAGAGTAACCCATGGAACAGAAAGAAACGCAGAACATCGACGACTGCTTCCCGTCCGAAACCGATCGATCCGAGACAGGCGACAGGTTTTCCCTGGTGAAAACCTCGTCCATCCTCGTCGTGACGAGGAACGGCCACATGTCGGAGCCGGTCATGGAATATGCCTTGAGCGTGGCCGATCGTCTTCGTTACCACATCATCGCCGTGCACATCAATACCCTGCCCTTCTACCGGGACGGCGGCAGGCGCAGCAGGCTCTTCGCCTCCGCCATGGCGGAAAGCGCCCAGCTGTTCCGTGAAAAGGCCCAAGGGCGGGGGGTGAAGGTGCAGCACCTCGGGGACGCCGGCAAGATCGGCAATGTCGTCAAACGTCTGTGCCACTGCGAGAAACGTATCGAATTCGTCGTCCTGGATCATGGCATACGCAAGCAAGAGGTGGGTTCGCAGTCTCCCGTACCCGTCTTCAGCGTCATCTATACAGAGAAAAAGGCAGGTCTTCGCCATAAGACCATTCACCATAACTCAGCAGAAAAAGGAGCAACGCGTATGTCCAACACAGGCAAAAAGCGGCACTTCAGGAACTGTTTCACCTTCGGCATGCTTACCGCTGTCGTCTATGCGGCAGTATTCGCCAACCAGGAACTGGTCATGACCTATTTCACCAGGGGCGGCGTCTATTCGCTGCTGCCGGTGGCGGTGGTCTTCTTCATCTCCTACGCCCACGGCAATTTCACCAGTTCCTTCTGGTCGGCTCTCGGGATCGAGGGGTCCAAATCGACCAAGAAGGCGGAGACCCGCAAGACCGCCGATGTCCCGGCGGCAAGAAAAGATGTCAGGCCACGCGTCGAAGCCAGCGTTTGATAAAAAAGAATTTTCATCAGCAAAAGGAGATGACAATGCACGGACCAATTACCGAAGCTCTGCAGTTTATCGATCTGACCAGCACTACCATCGTCTTCCTCTTCCTCGTCGGCTTCATCGGCGGGCTGGTGAGCGGTTTCATCGGCTCCGGTGGGGCCTTCGTCCTCACTCCCGGCATGATGAGCCTTGGTGTGCCGGGGACGGTGGCCGTGGCCAGCAACATGTGCCACAAATTCCCGAAAGCCCTGGTCGGGGCCATTAAGCGCTACAAGTACGGCCAGGTGGATATTAAGCTCGGCCTCATCATGGGACTTTTCGCCGAGATCGGCGTCCAGGTCGGTATTCATATCCAGCGGCTGATCCTGGAGAAATTCGGTCAGGCCGGCTCGAACCTCTATGTCAGCTTCATCTTCGTCCTGGTTTTGGTAATCGTAGGTTCCTATGTCATGCGCGACGCCGTCAAGATGAAGAATTCGACCGGCGAGGCGCAGGCCGGCCCGGCATTGGCCAAGCGGTTGCAGCAGGTCGAGATCTGGCCGATGATCACCTTCAAGACCGCGGGGCTGCGGATCAGCATGTGGTTTCTCGTGCCGGTGGCGCTGGCCACGGGAATGCTCGCCGCCACGATCGCTGTTGGCGGCTTCATCGGCGTGCCGGGCCTCATGTACATCGTCGGCGCCACCAGCATAGTGGCCTCGGCGACGGAGCTGGTCATCGCCTTCGTCATGGGGTTGGGCGGGACCCTCATCTGGGCTTACTACGGCACGGTGGATATCCGCCTGGTCATGATCATTCTGGCCGGTTCGCTGTTCGGCGTGCAGCTGGGAGCCATCGGCACCACCTATGTCAAGGAATACATGATCAAATACGTCATGGCGACCATCATGCTGATCGTCGCGGTCAGCCGTTTCTTCGCCATTCCCAAGTATCTGAACGAGTTGCAGCTGATCGCCCTCAGCGACTCCAGCGTGACCCTCATGACCAGGATCAGCTTCGGCGTCATGTGCTTTGCCCTGCTCACAGGGGCAACCATCATCCTGGTCAACCTTTTTAAGGCGCGCAGCCTCGAGAAGGCGGCGCCGGCTCCGGCGGGAGGTTGACCATGAGCCCCGCTGCCAGAAAGATCCTGGTCGCCGTCGATCCCAATCCGGCCAGCCAATCCGCCCTGCGGGAAGCGCTGCGGCTGTCGGTGTCGATGAAGGCGCAGCTCGTCGCCGTCTCGGTGACGCCCCGCTACGAAGGCAATATGAATCGCTGGAAGCTTACCGATGCGGGCGAGCAGCTGGAGCAGCCCTTCAAGCAATGCCTGGAGGAAGCGGTTTCCACCGCGGCCTCCAGCGGCCAGAAGATACGAGTAGTGCACCGGCTAGGTGATCCGGTGGAGGAGATAGTCGCCCTGGCGGAGGAGGCCGGGGCGGGACTCCTGATCCTTGGTTACTCGGATCGCTCCTATGTCGAGCGGGTGCTGCTCGGGCGCACCGCGGCCAAGGTCATCGGTCTCAGCCCCTGCGATGTCCTCATGGTTCCGGAGTTAGGCGAGGTGGGGTTCCATCGCATTCTAGTCGGTATCGACGGCTCGGGCTACAGCATGGAGGCCGGCCAGAGGGCTCTCGACCTCGCTCTCAGCTACGGTGGCGAGGTCCACGCCGTGACGGTCCTCGACGTTCCCGTGGAGCGGGGACTCCGCTATGGGGTCCTCGACGAAGCCCGGCATAAACACTTCACGGCGTTGCAGATCCTGGCTGGACAGGGCGAGAAACTAGGGGTTCGGGTTATTACGGAACTGCGGGAAGGCTCGGCGTACGAGCAGATCGTAGCCTACAGCGAGGAGAAGGATATCCCGTTGATTGTCCTGGGTTCCTACGGCCGCACCGCCCTGACCCGGTTGCTTATGGGCAGCGTGGTGGAACGGGTCGCGGCACTTTCACGGCGGCCGACCCTGGTCGTGAAAAGGCTCCCAGATAATGGGGTGCGCGATCAGGTGTAGGAACACTATACGGTGGCTGAGGGAAGGCGAGAACAGATAGGATTTGGGGGCGGAGACCCGCTCCTCTCCCGGATCCTGCCAACGAGGAGGTTGATCATGGGAGCAAGTCTCTATTTTTCGGCCCTTGTGTCGATGACATGCATACTCCACATAATCTGGACTGCATCGGCAAGGTTGGAGGCCTGGTGGCGGAGCCGGGTTCCGCATTCGCGAGCGCGGGCCGGCCGGATACCCGGTCGGAGCGACTGGTATGTCTTTTTTCATTGCTCCGATCTGGTGGGCAAAAATTCAGTCATCGATAAAAAGGTGGGGGAAAACAGAAGAGTGCAGGATCCGCACGTCTATCGCCGGCAAAGAGTAACATGCTGAAATAAATAATATTAATTATAAAAAAGCGAGTATGGAAACCGTGTCGCTGTCTTGCGAGTAAAGGGCAACCCTCTGAAGATCGTCGTCTCCTTCCACGCTAAATATCCGGGCCATGATGTCCTGTGTCTGGCCGGCCTCGACATCGACATGTCCACCCTCATCGGCGGCCGGGAACACTGCTTCGTTCCGTGGAGGGCCTGTCTGGCGCGACAGGGAGAGACGCTTTTTATGGAACAGGACGATTTGTTCGTCCGGTTGATGGAGGCGAGGGATAGGAGATGATTGCCTGAGGCCTCCTCTCCCGGGAATGATGGGCTGTATTTCAGCTCTCGGCAGGGTGAGCGGCTATGCCGGGAAAACTGCATCTATCGGCTCGATAGATTTGTGTCCAGGAAGGTGTGGTTTTTGATGAATCTGCGGGCGAGCGCCGCCGTCTCCTCCGGTTTCTGCAGTTCAAGGTCGTGGACGCCGTCGACGAAGGAGAAGAGTCGCACGTTCGGCAGGTTTTCCTTGAAGTAGGCGATGTTCATTTCGGTCATGTCCCGGAAGGATGACCTATCGCCCGAGAGGTAGAGGACGGGCGCCATGATTGCCTTGGCCTCATCGGCGAAGTCCGGGGTGTTGAGGAGCGCCCGGGCAAGTCCCAACCAGGTGAGACGGGAGGCGACGCCGGCGTTGTGGGCGATGATTTCGAGCAGTTCCACCTTTTCGTCTTCGCTGAGTTCCTCCCAGGATGGCCCCATGATGTCCCGGGCTATCGCTTCGTCGAAGAAGCCCGACCGGATCAGGCCAATGATGGTGTGGCCGATGATCGGATAGCCGAGTCCCTGTTCCATTTTCTTGTAACGATGCTCCCTCGGCATGATGACGCCGCCTTCGATACAAACCACCTTGCCGACTCTCTGCGGGTATCTCGCCGCTAGATTGAGAGCGATCATGCCGCCATAGGAGACGCCGATAAAGTCGCAACGGGCCATCTTCAACTCATCCATCATGGCGATGACCATATCGGCCTGTTCTGCCACCGAGTAGCCGAAATTTTCGCGGGGCCTGCCGGACAGGCCAGTGCCGAAGTTGTCGATGGCGATCAAACGATAGTGCCTTTCCAGGTAAGGAATCATTCGGTCCCATGTTCTGTAGGTGCCGAACAGCCCGGGGATGAGAATTACAGGCGGGCCGCTGCCCCTCTCCACGTAATGCATCTGATCGCCACCGGCATGGACGAACCGGTCTACGCCCTGCTGTATGGGTGCATGGCAAGCGCAGGAGAGGGAAAGGAACAGAGCCCAGGAGAGGAGGGCAAGAGGAAGAAATTTGATCGTAGCAGATTTTTTTATGGGCATGCCCAAGGGAATAAGATGAAGATGATACATCATGCGGAAGGTTCGCTTATTTTAAAATAACTTGAATGAATCGAGCGGATTGTCAGATTTTGCCTGGTAAGCCTGAGGTTTTCATGGGATTGGCTCGACAAGGGAATATTGTTAAGTATAGTATAATTTCTATTGCAAATAGCGGCCCAAAAAATCCCGGCGCTGGATGGAACGGATAACCGATGGCCTCGATTTCAACACAACCAATTCCCCTTCAGGCAACAAGGCGGCTGCAGCTATCCGGAATGCTCGACTTCGCAGAAGGAAATTCAGGCCCAGATTGTCAGCGGGAATCTTTCTTCTGATGAACTTATTGATATTCATGTGTGTAGTGTAAATAATGCGCTCATTGGTGTAAAAAAGTGCGCTAGCGATAGCCGCATTATAAAATGAATCGAGATGACTATCCGACCGACTAGGTGTGCCGACCTTTTGGGCACCCGGGCTGAAGCTCAACTCGCAACTTCGCCTCTGACTCAAGAACGACCATGAAACTTCTCTTCGATTTTTTCCCGGTTGTCGCCTTTTTCATCGCCTACAAGCTGTTCGACATCTATGTCGCGACCGGCGTCGCCATCGTTGCCACCTTGGTGCAGGTGGCTTTTTCCTGGTTTTCGACGAGAAAGGTCGCGACCATGCAGCTTGTCACCCTGGCCATGATCGTCATCTTCGGCGGGCTGACCCTCCTGCTCCAAAACGAGCAGTTCATCAAATGGAAGCCGACCGTCATCAACTGGCTTTTCGGCGCGGCTTTTCTGCTCAGCCAGCTCGTGGGAGAAAAGTCTGCCATCGAAAGACTGATGGGGGGCAACCTGAGTCTGCCGAAACCGGTGTGGGGGCGGCTGAATCTCGGTTGGGTGATCTTCTTCTTCGCCATGGGGGCGGCCAACCTCTACGTGATGACCTACTTCGACGTGGACACCTGGGTAAACTTCAAGCTTTTCGGCATGCTCGGCCTGACTCTCATTTTCGTCATCGGCCAGGCTTTGTATCTCTCTCGCTATATTACGGATAGCAAGGGATGATCAGGCTGATCATGCCCTTCCGGTCGATTCACCAGTTGAGGTGAGGCAATGGACCATAATCGATTGAAAGGGCGGCTGCCGCATCCCTTCGAGACCATCGCGGTGGGAGTCGCCTTTTCGCCGAGGCTGGAGGCGGTGCTGAGCGAGGCGCATCGGCTGGCCCGGACGTTTCAGGCGAAACTCCTGCTGATCCATGTCGGCAGCCACACCCCCGGAAAAGAGGCGATCCTTATCGAGATGTGCGGCCATCTGGGAATCGGCCCGGAGATTGGCATCATCTGGAAGAAGGGCGATCCGGTAACGGCTCTGTTGAAGACCTGCAAGGAGAATGTCGTCGATCTCCTGGTGCTCGGGGCCCTGCGCCGGGAACCGATGTTCCGCTACTATCTCGGTTCTGTGGCGAGGGATCTCAGCCGCCGGGCTAAATGCTCGCTGCTGCTTCTTACCGAGCCAAAGGCGGAGGGCAGCGCCTTCGGCACCATCATGGTCGACTGCGTCGATCATCCGAAGACCTCGCCCACCATCGAGACCGCCTTTTACTTCGGCAGGCGCATGGGCGCCCGGGAGATGTGCCTGGTCAAGGAAGTGGATCCGGCGGGGCTGGCGATGGTCATGTCGGACGAGAGTACCGACCGGGATCGGGAGGCAGTGAAGGATCAGCTGCTTTTGGAAGCGGGAGAGGTTGTCAGGCAAAGTATCGGCTCAGCCGATGCCGGGACCATGCAGGTGGTCAACACGGTGCTGTGGGGCCGGCCTGGCTTTACAATCCGGAAATTCGCCTGGGAGAAACAGGCGAGTCTTTTGGCCATCAATTCGCCTGACAGCAGGTACGGGCTGATCGACCGGATCTTTACTCACGATCTTGAGTACATCCTCGAGCACCTGCCCTGCAATATCCTCATCGTCCATTCGAGATCGACAGGAACACCCTGAATTTCGGTTCGATATGGTGAAACTGGGTCAACAGGATCTCGTCATCGTGCTGCTGGCGATCAGCCTCATGCTGATCTTCTCCCGCATCGCTTCGGAGCTGGGCAGGCGCGTGGGTCTGCCTTCAGTGATGGGGGAGCTGATCGTCGGGGTCGTCCTCGGTCCCACCGTGTTCGGGGCCATCGCGCCCGGCGCCTTCAACGCCGTCTTCCCCTTCGATAATCCCCAGGTCTCCCTGGCCCTCGATACGGTATTCTCTTTGTCGGTGATCCTGCTCCTCTTCGTGGCCGGCCTGGAACTGCGGTTCTCGCTCTTTCTCCGCCACGGCCGGACGGTGGTCTACACCGGCTTCGGCAGCATGATCGTCCCCTTTGCCAGCGGCTTTGCCATGGCCTGGTTTTTCCCGGAGTGGTTTTCGGTGACCGGGCCACCGTCGAAGTATCCGTTGTTCGCTCTCTTCATGGGGACGGCCATGGCGATTTCCGCCCTGCCGGTCATCGCGAGGATCCTGCTCGACATGAAGCTCCTGAAAACGGATATAGGCGCGGTGATCATTGCCTCGGCGGTCTTCAACGACGTGGCCGGCTGGATCTTCTTTTCCTTTATCCTGTCCCTGGTCGGTCAGACCGATGGCGGCAACGTGGTGAAGAGCCTGGTCTCCATCGCCGCCTTCGCCGTCTTCATGCTGGTGGTCGGGCGGTTTCTGCTGAATCGCATCCTGCCCTGGGCCCAGACCAGGCTCAGCTGGCCCGGCGGCGTCCTTGCCTTTTCCCTCAGCCTCTGCCTGCTCTGCGCTGCCTTGACCGAGTTCATTCATATCCACGCCATCCTCGGGGCTTTTATCGCCGGACTGGCCATCGGCGATTCGGTCTATCTGCGTGAGCAGGCCCGGGAGATCATGCACCAGTTCGTCACCAGCTTCTTCGCTCCGCTCTTCTTCGTGTCCATCGGCCTGAAGGTGAATTTCATCGAGTACTTCGACCCGCTGGTAGTGGGCCTGGTGCTCGTCATCGCCTTTATCGGCAAAGTGGCCGGGGCCGGCCTCGGCGCGCGCCTCGGCGGGATGCCCGCACGGAAATCGCTGGCGGTCGGCTTCGGCCTCAATGCCCGCGGGGCGATGGAGATGATCCTGGGGACCCTTGCCTATGACGCAGGGCTCATCAACCAGACGGTCTTTGTCGCCATCATCTTCATGGCTTTGGTGACGAGCATGACCAGCGCGCCGCTTATGCGCCTCTTCCTGGAAAAGAAGAGGAGCTAGGAGCCCGTCGGATTATAGCAATTTTTTCTCTGATCGAGGCAAACTCGAAAAAATTACCGGAGGCATATACATAATATTCCGAGGATAATTTTTTGGAGTTTAACGAAGATATGGGGGAAAAGGGCATAATCCGACAGGCTCCTAGGCATCTTACAGTCGGTAGGTCATGAAAATCCCGGCAGCCAACGCCTCGGTGTCGTAAAAGGCGATGTTGCTCTCGCCTCGGCTGTAGCCGGCAAGACCCTGCAGTGCCCAGTTCTCGAGTCCGAAGGGGGAGGCATAGCTGAGGATGAGCGTGGCGCCGTAGCCGTCATTTTTTCGGGTTTTGTCGAAAATCGGATCGATCTCGTCATAGGCGGCGTGGCTGTAGGAGAGCTGCGGCAGCAGGGTCAGCCGTTCCCCGCTGTACCGGCCTTCCAGTTCGATCCTGCCCTTGACGTAGGAGTTGCTCTCGCCGTCGTAATCGCCCTTGCTGACTGTGAACCGCGGCTGCAGCCCCCAGTTCGGAGAGCTGTACAACTCATAGCTGGTGACGATGGCGTAGACCGCGCCGTCGCGGGCGAGGTTGGGTTCGAGCCTGCCGATGAGGTCATCGTCGATATCGTGGTACATATAGACAGCATTCAGGCTCCAGCCGGTGCCGAACATCCCGTTCAGCCCAGCCTTGGCCCCGAATCTGACCGAAGAGGTCGATTCCCGGTCGACCTCGGTGAGATACGGGTTCTTGTAGACCCGGTCGAAGGCAGTGAGGAAGACGCCGGCATCGAGGGTTCCGACATCGGCGATGGGCTTGACGGCGCCGAAGTTTATGGCAAAACCGCCGGCCTCGTCGATAGGCGGTCTGGTGTTCAGGTAGAGCTTGCCGCCTTCCGGGGCACCGATGTCGTACCGGAGGTCCGGCATGAGAAAGAGCAGTGCGGAGGTTTCTTCGTCGGCCTCACGGTCAAGGCCGGCGATCCTTTTTTTCGAGCCATCGGGGTTGAGGTTATCGCTTTTGTCGACAAAGATCAGGCCGATGCCGACAGTTCCTTCGAATTTTTCGGGCTCCGCTTCGGTGGCGGAAATATGTGGGCAGAAGCCCAGGACCAGTGCCGCGCACATCAAGATTTTCTTCATTTCTGTTCCTTTACTTGCGTGGAAGAAGGGGTGGGCGAACCTGGTGTCCGCCACAGTACCATTCAATTTTGATTTCCAGGTTTTTCGAGTGGTTCGTTTCAGGAGAGGATCTCCAGCAAAAAAAGAAAACTGCCCGCCGGCGCCCGGAGTTGGGCCTCGACCAGCGTCGGCAGGGCTTGGGCGCGCCTGGCCAGCTGTTCCGGAGTCCAGGGATAGATGCCCATGTCGGTCAGGAACTGAATCGCCGCCAGGATGAATTCGGCGCTCTCCAACGGATGCTCAGTGGCAAAGAGATTTTCCTCACAGCCTTGGCGGATGAATTCCGCGTAGATCGGAGCCTGCATAATGATCAGTTTTGCCAGGAGCCGCAAATGCATTCCGGTGTTACCCGGCTGGTGCAGATTGTCCAGCATTTCCTGGTCGTGGCTGTCGACCGCCGTGCTCTTGACGATCAGGTGCCTGAGCTTTTCCAAAGCGGTCCCTTCGGCCTCGTTGGCAATCGCCTGCATTTCTTCCACCAGGTTGGATACGAGGGAATCGAGGACCGCATCGAGCAGCTCCTCCTTTGACTTGAAATAGTGATAAATGGTGCCCTTAGCCACCTGCAGCCGATCCATGACGTCCTTCATGGTGGTCCGGTCGTAACCCTTCGCCAGAAACAGCTCCTCCGCTGCGGCTATGATCTCCTCGCGCCGTTCCTCGGCCTTTTTCACTATTCTGACCATACCGCCTCGAGCAGGTCGTCTATGGAAGTGAAAAAGGCGAGGATCGTAGTTTCGCTTAGGCCAAGCCGGGCCTTGATGTCCTGCAGGGTTGTCTGATCGTAACCCTGCTGCTGGAATAGAAAACGAGCCGCTTCCAAGATATTTCGCCTTGTGTCTTCCGTCCGCGACACTTCCATCGTCGTTTCTCCGGTATTTATTCAGTATCGAACTGTTGATGCCGGCTCTATAGCAAAAAGACCGACCGTCGGTCAATAGTTTTTTGGAAAAAAATCTTTGGAGAAAAAAGGAGGCCGTTGCATAGGGAGTGCGTTAAGAGTGCGGTTAAAAAGGGTGCACACACTTGCACTGCACTTGTTCAAAGGCTTGGGGACGGGAAAGTTAGTGGAAGAGGGTGGAGAAGAGTCCCCTGCACTGCGGGCGGGGCGATGGAATTTTGCCCCGCCGGAGCTGTCAGGCGAGAATCCTGCGGTTGTCGATGACCATCTTCCCTTTGCTGTCGATTCGCTCCAGGGTCTTCTCCTCGACCAGCTTGACATGGACCTGGATGCCCAGGTCGGTGACCAGCCGATCCTGGATGGTCTCGGCCAGGGCCCACTGCTTTTTCACCTCATCGAAGAAGAGATCCTCGGTAACCTCGACCATGACGGTCAACTTATCCTCGTACTTTTCCCGATCGACGATGATGAGATAGGGCGGCTTCTTGCCGTTCAGCTCGGAGATGATCGCCTCGATCTGATCGGGGAAGACGTTGACGCCGCCGATGGTCAGCATGTCGTCGGAGCGGCCGAGGATCCGGCTCATGCGGGTCAGGGTCCGGCCGCAGGGGCAGGGCTCCGGCAGGATCCGGGCCAGGTCGCGGGTCCGGTAACGGATGACCGGAAAGGCCTCCTTGGTGAGCGTGGTGATAACTAACTCGCCCACCTCGCCAGGCGCCACCGGCACCAGCGTCGAAGGGTCGAGGACTTCGATCAGGAAATGATCTTCATTGATGTGCAGGCCATTGCATTCCCGGCATTCCCCGGCGACCCCCGGGCCCATGACCTCGGCCAGACCATAGTTGTCGGTGGCGAGGATGCCGAGGCGCTCGTTGATTTCGCGGCGCATCGTCTCCGACCAGGGTTCGGCACCGAACAGCCCGTAGCGCAGGGAGAGCCCGCTCGGATTGACGCCCGTTTCCATCATCACCTCGGCGATCTTCAGGGAATGGGAGGGAGTGCAGACCAGGGCGGTAGTCTTGAAATCGCGCATGATCCTGATCTGCCGCTTGATGTTGCCCGAGGCGATGGGGATGACTGAGGCCCCGAGCCGCTCGGCACCGTAGTGCAGGCCGAGGCCCCCGGTGTAGATGCCGTAGTCGTAGGCGATCTGCACTACGTCCTCGGGGGTAACGCCGGCGCTGCGGAAGATGCGTGCCACCAGGTCGGACCAGTTCTTGATGTCATTGCGCGTATAGCCCATGACCGTCGACATCCCGGTGGTGCCGGAGGAGGAATGGATCCTGACCACATCCCTCAGGGGCACGGCGAAGAGACCGTAGGGATAGTTGTCGTGGAGGTCCTGCTTGGTGGTGAACGGCAGGCTCTGCAGGGAAGCGAGCGAGGTGATGCTTTCGTAATCAACCTTGGCCTCGCGCAGCCGCCGTCGATAGAAGGGAACATGGGTCCCGACCCGGTAGAGGGTGGCCTGCAGTCTCTCCAACTGGAGCTGTTCCAGGTTTTCCCTGGCCATGCATTCGAATTCAGGTTGCCAGTACATTTTTCACTCCGAAAAAAACGGTCAGTTATCAGCGTTCAGCTCACAGCATAGGTGTTTTCGCATATATAAGAAAAAAGTGGGCTGCTTTGCTTCCGCAACTCATGATAATTTACAGTTTATAGCAGAAATCTGAAATCTGACATCTGAAAGCTGATCGCTGACAGCTAATCTTCAAGCTTCTCCCTCCCCAGATAAGCCCGCTGCACATCTCTGTTGGCAAGGAGATCCTCGGCCGGCCCCTGAATAATGACCTTGCCGGTCTCCATGACATAGCCGCGGTCGGCGATGGAGAGCGCCGCTTTGGCGTTCTGCTCGACCAGAAGGACGGTGTTGCCTTCGTTGCGCAGGCGAACGATGATCTCGAAGATGTCGCGGACGATGAGGGGCGCAAGGCCGGTGGACGGCTCGTCCATCATGACCAGCGACGGCTTGGACATGAGCGCCCGGCCCATGGCGAGCATCTGCTGTTCCCCGCCGGAGAGTGTCCCGGCCAACTGGGCCTTTCTCTTTTCGAGGATCGGGAAGAGCTCATACTGATGGGCCAGCAGCCGGTTGAGATCCTTCTTGTGCTCGCGGGGCAGGGCATGGCCGCCGAGGGCGAGGTTGTCGGCCACCGACATCGGGGCGAAAACCTGCCGGCCCTCCGGGACCATGACACAACCTTTGGCAGGGATCCTGGCGGCGGGCAGGCGGGTGATGTCCTCGCCCTTGAAGCGGATCTCGCCTGAGTTGGCCTTGATCAGCCCGGCAATGGTTGAGAGCAGGGTGGTCTTGCCCGCGCCGTTGGCGCCGATGATGGCCACGATCTCGCCGGCATCGACGTGCATCGAGATGTTTTTCAGGACCCGCAGCTTGCCGTACCCGGCCTCGAGATTTCGTATTCGAAGCATTCTTTCCTCTATTCGCCGAGATAGACCTTGATCACTTCCGGGTTTTGCTGGATCTCCGTCGGGACGCCCTCGGCGATCTTCTGGCCGAAGCTGAGCACTACGATTTCGTCCGAGATATCCATGACGAGAGACATATCGTGCTCGACGAGCAGCACGGTTATACCTAGGTCTCTGATTTTGGTGATGAGCCTGCCGATCTCGGCCGTTTCGTAGATATTGAGTCCGGCCGCCGGCTCGTCCAAAAGCAGGATCGTCGGCTCGAGCGCCAGGGCTCGGGCCAGTTCCACCGCCCTCTGCTGGCCGAAGGCGAGGTTGGTGGCCAAGGTCTCGGCGCAGTCGGCGATGCCGACGAAATCGAGCAGTTCCATGGATTTCTGACGGATTGCCCGTTCCTCCGAGCGGCAGCCCGAGGTGCGGAACATGGAGGCGAGAAAGCCGGCCGATGAGCGCACATGCCGGCCGACCATCACGTTCTCGATTGCGGTCATTCCGGCAAACATCTTGATATTCTGGAAGGTCCTGGCGATGCCGAGACCGGCGATGCGAAAGGGGCGCATCCCATGGATGGCCTTGCCCTGGAACCTGATTTCGCCCGCAGTGGGTGCTAGCATGCCGGCGATCAGGTTGAAGAGGGTTGTCTTACCGGCCCCGTTCGGCCCTATCACTGCCTTGATCGCCCCCCGACGCAAGGTGAAGCTCACCCCGTCGACAGCCTGGAGCCCGCCGAAGCGCTTGCCGAGCTGGTCTACCTGCAAGAGTGTCATCTGCTCATGCCTCCTTCGCCGTCTGCTTTTTTCGTAAGGTTTCAGTCAATCTGAACCCTTTCCAGCCGGCCATGCCGAGCCTGAGGCTCAGGATGCCGTTCGGGGCGAAGAGCATGATGCCGATCAGGATGAGGCCGAAAACCGCATCGTCGTAGCTGCCGAAGAGTCCGCGAAGCGAGAGGAAATTAAGGATCACGCCCATCACCAGCGCTCCCCACAGGTGGGCCATCCCGCCGACAGCGACGATAGCTACATAGCGCACCGACTTCATGACGCTCGCCTCGGAAGGCCCGATGCCGCCGTTGTAGTGGGTGAGCAAAATGCCTGCCAGCGCCGAGAGCACCGCCGACAGCATGAAGGTGTAGAGTTTGAAGCGGGCCGTGTCGACCCCCATGGCGTCGGCTGCGTCCGGGGCGCCGTGTATAGCCCTGAGGGCCCGTCCGACCCGGGAGTCGATGAGCTGCCGGAGGAGCAGCATGGCGCCGAGAAGAATGACCCAGGCGGCATAATAGTTCGCGACACGCCAGGAGAGGTCGCCGTTGATGAGCAGGCCCGGCAGCAGAGGGAATCCGGGGACGCCGGAGATGCCGTCCGCCTCGCCGAAATACTCGCTCGCCAGGACCAGGCGATAGACGATGATACCGAAGCCGAGCGTGGCCATGGCCAGATAGTGGCCTTTGAGCTTCAAAACCGGGATGCCCAGGATGAAAGCGACGACGAGGGCCGCGATAAGAGCCGCTACGCAGGCGGCCCAGGGTGCAACCACCAGCAGCGGATCTCCGTAGATATCCTGGCCGGCGTGCAGGCAGCCCATGGTATCGAGCAGGCGAACCAGCGGGTGTTCCATGTGGGCGGTGAGGTTGCGGGTAGTCAGCGCCGCCGAGAGATAGCCGCCGATGGCGAAGAAGCCGGCGTGTCCAAGCGATATCTGACCCGCATAGCCCATCAGCACGCAGAGGCCGACGATCAGCAGCGAGTAGTAGGCCGACATGGTCAGCTGGGTCAGGTAAAAGACGGTGCCGGTCCAGGCGGTCAGCAGCTGGACCAGGACCACCGCGGCCAGGACGGGCAGGAAGACGAGGTTCTTGCGCATGCCTGTTAAAACTCCTTTAGCCCGGCTGCGGCGCTCGAGCCGAACAGGCCGTGCGGCCGCACGAAAAGGATGACGAGGAGAAAAGTGATGGCGATGGCGTCCTGGAAGGCAAGCGGCACGACCGAGACGGAAAAGGCCTCGATGATGCCGAGAAGCAGGCCGCCTCCCACGGCGCCCAGCGAATTGCCGAGACCCCCGATGATGGCGACGGTGAAGCCCTTGATGGCCAGGCCCGTGCCGATGTCGTACTGGGTGTAGGTGATGGGTGACATTACCGCGCCGGCAAGCGCTCCGATCCCCGCGCTCAGGACAAAGGAGAGGGTTACCATGTTCCGGGTGTCGATGCCGCAGAGCACGGCGGCCATGCGGTTGGCGGCGCAGGCTCGCATCTCACGGCCGATGGAGGTCGCCTGGAAGAAGATGTTGAGAAAGACCACCATCAGTCCGCAGGTGCCGATCACCCAGAGCACCTGGGGCGAGACCCTGGCCCCGAGGATGCCGATGGTGCTGATCTCGTTGCCGACAAAATAGGGCAGTGCCCGGACATTGTCGCCCCAGAAATGCAAGGCGGTCTCGCGGATGAGGATGGAGATGCCGATGGTGATGATGATCATCCGCAGCACGCTCGGCTGTTTCAGCCAGCGGATGAAGAGCATCTCGATAACTGCGCCGATGGCCATGGTGGCGAGTACCGCCAGGGCGATGGCGAGCGGCAGGGGCAGGAACCGGAGAAAGGTGATCGACAGCATGCCGCCCAGCATCACGAATTCCCCCTGGGCGAAATTGATGATGCCGGTGGTGTTGTAGATGATGTTGAAACCGATGGCGACAATCGCGTAGATGCTGCCGTAGGTGATTCCGGCCACCAGGTACTGGATGAAAAGTTCGCTCGTCATACTGATTTGAAAAACTTCGAAAAATTGCCTCGGCCGGGACGACGGCAATGTCCCGGCCGGAAAGGGGTGCTTCGTTCTCCCGGCTTATTTGCCGGTATAGGGGACGAATTTTCCGTCTTTGACGGTGATCATCTCGAAGGCGTTGAGGTCGAGACCATTATGATCGGTGGCGGAAAAATTGTAAATACCCGCGGTGCCCGGCAGGTTCTTGATGCCCTCGATGGCCTCCCGGACCTTCTCCTTATCGTTGCCGCCTACGGCAATCGCTTTTTCCAGGATCATGAAGGCGTCGTAGGCATGTCCGCCGAAGGTGGAGGCGGTCTCCTGGTATTTACCTTCGTAGTCCTTGGCGTATTTGACCAGGAGCGCCTTCTGGGGATGACCGTCGGGCAGTTGATCCGCCATCAGCAGGCGGCTGGCCGGGAAGATGACACCCTCGGCTGCGATTCCGGCCGCCTCGACATATTTGATGTTGCCGAAACCATGGCTCTGGAATATCGGCACCTGCCAGCCGGCCTGGCGGATGTTCTTGACGACGATGGACTGGGCAGGGACGATGGACCAGTTGACGACCGCCTGCACCGCCGGGTTGGCTTTTATCTTGGCGACCACGGCGGAAAGATCTGTAGCCTTGGCATCGTAGACCTCTGATTCTACGATCTCGATCTTGTAGTCAGGGGCGATCTTGGTCAGCTGCTCCTTTCCGGCCTTGCCGAAGCCGGAGTTGTCGACCAGCACGGCGATCTTGCCGATCCCGAGATTATTCATCTCCATGAAGATCTTGATCGCGGCCGAGGAGTCGTTCTGGGGGGTCTTGAAGACCCAGGAAGCGAGCGGATTGACGATCACTTCCGCCGCGGCGCAGGAGAGCAGCGGGGTCTTGGCGTCCTCGAAAATCTTTTTCACGGCCATGGTCTCGCCGGAACTGGACGGTCCTATCACGGCCAGGACCTTATCCTCCTCAATGAGCTGTTTGCCAAGCGAAATGGCCTTCTCCGGGTTGCCGGCGGTGTCGCGCAGCAGGAGCTCGATCTTGTTGCCGTTCATCCCCCCCTTAGCGTTGGCCTCCTCAACCAGCATCTCCAGGGTGCGGGCCTCGGGACCTCCGAGGAACGAAGCCGGGCCGGTGACGGCCAGCAGGGCGCCGAGCTTGATGTTCTCAGCCAAGACGGGTGCAGCGGTCATCAGACAGGCGGCCGCCAGCGTACAGAGTGACTTTCCTAAAATTCCTTTCATGCTTCCTCCTTTGGGTTCCTCTTCGACCTTCTGTGATAAAGTTGATGCAAAATAAAATTCGGTGAAAACAGCCAAAAGCCGAAGCTTAGGTAAGTCTATTCCCTACAGGGCAAAACTTATCTGTATTACCGGATGCTTCAGTCGAAATAAAATTCCACCGCAAACTACTCTGAAATAAGACTCGGAGGCAAGATATTTTCGATGGGTCAGAAGATAGAAGCTGAGGACAGAAGCAAAAAGATTATGCGCCGAAGGCGCAATTATATCTGTCTTCTGTCATCTGGTTTCTGGCTTCTGAAATGCAGCCGGCCCAGATAGTCGGCGACGGTTTTCATGCCCCTTTTGAACTGGGTGAGGCTGAATTTTTCGTTGGGGGCATGGACGGTGTCGTCCGGCAGGCCGAAGCCCATGAGGACGAGGGGGGCCTGCAGTACTTCGGTGAAGAGTGCGGCGATGGGGATCGAGCCGCCTTCCCGCATGAAGACCGGGGCTGTTCCGTATTCTGTGGCAAGAGCCTCGGAGGCCGCACGTATAAAGGGATTGTCCGGACTGACCGCAACGCCTTTGCCGGCATGGAGGTTGGTGACCTGCACCCGATAGCCGCCCGGCATCTTCTCTTCCACCGCCTTTTCCAGCCAGCCGAACACAGTGTTGGGGTCGAGGCCCGCAGGAAGGCGCATGCTGACCTTGGCCGTGGCCGTTGCGGGGATGACGGTCTTGGCCCCTTCGCCGATAAAACCGCCTCGGATGCCGTGCACCTCGAGCGTCGGGCGCAGGCCAATGCGTTCCAGGGGAGGATAGGACGATTCTCCAACCAGGTGCTCGACGCCCATCTCCTCCCGCAGGCTGGCCTCGATTTTCAGCGAATCGCGCAGCCAGAACTGTTTTTCGGTGGGCGATGGCGCCGGGATGCGGCCCGCCAGTTCGGGAATATGGATCACCCCGTCCTCGCCCTTCAGCCGGCTAAGCAAGAGGCAAAGGGCGTGCAGGGGGTTGGGCGCGACGCCCCCGTAACTGCCGGAATGCAGGTCGGTCTTGGCGCCGTGTACGGCGATCTCGGTATAGAGGATGCCCCGCAGGGCGGTGATGAGGGAAGGCTGCTCGCCATTGACCATGTGGGTGTCGCAGATGAGAATCGCATCCGCCCGGAGCCGCTCCGGGTTTTGCCGAACGTATTCGAAAATCGCGGCGCCGCCGGCTTCTTCCTCGCCTTCCAGGAGGATCTTGATGTTGACCGGCATGGTCCGGTCGATCTTCGCCCAAGCCTCCAGCGCCGCGAGCACCAGCATGACCTGGCCCTTGTCGTCGCATGCTCCTCGGGCGTAGATATTATTGTGGCGGATGGTGGGGGTAAACGGCGGCGAACACCATTCGCCGAGCGGGTCGACCGGCTGGACATCGTAATGGCCATATATCAAGAGGGTCGGCTGTCCCTCGCTCACCGGCCATTCGGCATAGACCAGCGGGTGGCCGGCCGTGGCAATGATTTCCGGCTGTGCGAAACCGATTGCATCCAATTTCCCTTGGACCCACTCGGCAGCCCTACGAACGTCGTCGCGGTGCTCGGATAAGGTACTGATGCTCGGGATCGCCAGCCACTCGCTCAACTGGTCCACGAATCGGTCGAAATGTTGGTCCAGGTATTTGTTGCGCTTCGATTCGGTTTTTGTCATTTTTTCCTCTCGTCCAATTGTCTCGGTTGTCGGCTCTTTTTTCACGCGGCGTTCGGGATCGAGACCCCTTTCATCGAATTTGCTTCAACAAAACACGAAATGGATTATCAAGGTACTCAAAAAACGACGATCCATTGGACAAGAGCCTGACCAACAGTGTAAGATGGGGTTCTGTTTATGTACGCGCGACGTTTTTCATCCGGAAAAGCCGAACGAATAACAGGAAACTATAATAAGCACTATACCTTGTGGGGGCCACTATGAAATGGATGCAGTTTTTTACTCCTGTCCAGTCGATCACCTGGGAAGAAGCCGAGAAGCTCGTCGCCGAACACCCGCAGGGCGAAGTCGTTTTACTCGATGTCCGCCAGCCCAGCGAATATCAGGACGGCCATATGCCCGGCGCCAAGCTCGTGCCTCTGGGGGAGCTCGACAGCCGCCTCCCGGAACTCGCGCCGGATAGACCGACGGTGATCTACTGAGCGGTCGGCGGGCGCAGCCGGGTTGCTGCGCAGCTTCTGGCCGGAAAGGGTTTCACCAAAGTCTACAATCTGTCCGGCGGCATCCGGTCCTGGGGCAAGGAGGTCGCGGTGGGTCCCGAGGACAGCGGTATGCATCTCTTCGCCCAGATGGGCAGCGCCGAGGATGCGATCGTTATCGGTTTCGGTCTCGAGATGGGCCTGAGGGATTTTTATACCTCGATGCAGGCACAGGTGAAGAGCGAAGGGGCCATGGCGCTCTTTGCAAAGCTCGCCGACATCGAGATTCTGCACCAGGAGCGCCTCGTGCAGCTCTATGGACAACTCACCGGCAATACGCTGTCGGTGTTCGAATTCGCCGCCCGGATCGCCGAGCCGGCCATGGAAGGCGGATTGACCACCGAGGAGTATCTGCAGCGCTATAACGTCGATACCGGGTCGGAGCTGGATGTGCTGTCGCTGGCGCTCGCCATCGAGGCCCAGGCCCTCGATCTCTACCTGCGAGCCGCGACGAAAAGCGACAAACCAGAGGCCCAGAAGGTCCTGCATCAGATCGCCGACGAGGAGCGGAGCCATATCGAACGGCTCGGACGGTTCATCGACAACCGGGAGGATCTCCCGTGAAAAAACAGCTCCTGCTCATCGGCGGCGGCCATGCCCATATGGTGACGCTTGCCAGGCTGCAGTCCTTCGTCGACAAAGGGTACGGCGTCACCGTCATCCAGCCTTCCGAATATCATTACTACAGCGGCATGGGTCCGGGCATGCTCGGCGGGACCTATCAGCCGGATGACATCCGTTTCGCCACGCGGCACATCGTGGAAAAAAAGGGCGGCCGCTTCATCCTCGGCCGCGCCTGGCGCATCGATCCCCACCGGCAGCTGGTGATTCTCGAGGGCAGCGAGGAGGAGATCCCCTATGACGTCCTGTCCTGCAATGCCGGCTCCTACGTGCCGCGGGAGACGATCAACGGCGATGCACCTGAAGTTTTCACCGCCAAGCCCATCGAGGAGCTGCTGCACGCCCGGCAGAAGATAGCGGATTTGGCCGCCAAGGGTCCGGTCACGGTGGCGGTGGTCGGCAGCGGTCCTTCGGCCATCGAGATCGCCGGCAACATCTGCCAGCTGTGTGCACAAAAGGGAGCCGGGAAGACAGCTATGGTCAAGCTCTTTGCCGGTCGCGAGTTCATGGCCGGGGGGCAGCCGAAGGTGCGGCGCCTGGCGAAGATGCTGCTGGAAAAAAAGGGTGTGGAGATCAATACCGCAGGCTACGTCAAGAGAATCGAGGGCGGCCGGATCAGGTTGGAAAACGGGCAGGATTACCGGGCAGACATCGTCTTTCCGGCGGTGGGGGTGAAACCTTCTCCGATCTTTGCCCGCTCGGGACTGCCCGTCGGCCCCGACGGGGGGCTCCAGGTCAACGAATACCTGCAGTCGATCCGCTACGATAATATTTTCGGCGGCGGCGACTGCATCTACTTCGAAAAGCGGCCGCTCGACAAGGTCGGCGTCTACGCGGTGCGGCAGAACCCCGTCCTCTGCCACAACCTGATGGCCCGCCTTAATGGACAGCCGCTCGACACCTTTTCACCCGGAGGCAAATATCTGCTGATTTACAACCTGGGCGGCGGAGACGGGATCTTCGCCAAGTGGTCCGTTGCCTTTGCCGGCAGGTTGGCCTTCGTCATCAAAGATTGGATCGATCGGCGGTTTATCAGGACTTTTCAGGAAGCCTAGGGTTCCCAGCCCTCTCTTTCCTGACAAAATTGGATCTCTCCCTTGAACTTCTCTTCGGAATCCCTTAAAAAAGATCAACAACTTCACGGACTGTCAGTTCCATTGGTCATCATTCGAATCTATCGAGGTGTCAAACTATGAAGAAATGGGAGTGCGATGTTTGCGGGTATATCCACGAAGGGGAGGAACCGCCGGAGAAATGCCAGGTCTGCGATTCTCCCGCCAAGGCATTTGTCCTGATGCTCGAGGCGGAAAAGGCGTCGGAGGTAAAGCCCGTCACCGGCAGACGGTGGCGGTGCCTGGTTTGCGGTTATATGCACGAGGGTGACGAGCCGCCGGATATCTGCCCCGTCTGTGCCGCTCCCAAAAACATGTTTGTGGAAATCGATGCCGAGGGCAAGGAGATCGGCGCTCCGGAGAGACCGGCGGAGGAGGCGCCACACGCGCCGCTGACCCTGGAGAAGGCGGAACCCGCGAAGAAGGAAAAAGCCTCCTTGCTCGAGCGCCTCGGCAGTTTTTCCCTGAAGCATCATCTGCACCCGATTACGGTGCATTTCCCCAACGGTGTGCTGCCGGTCGTCCTGGTCTTCCTGCTGATCGCGATGTTTTTCCAGATCGACTCGCTGGAGAAGGCCGCCTACTACAATCTCGTCTTCGTTCTCGTGACGCTTCCCTTCGTGCTGCTGACCGGCTATCTCGAGTGGCAGAAACGCTACAAGGGTGCGCGGACCGCACTCTTCATAAGCAAGATAGCTTCCGCCCTCATCGTCCTTGCCGCCACCAATGTCCTGGTCTTCTGGCGCCTCCTCGACCCCGGCGTGGCCTCCGAGGGCTCGCCCTCGAGGTATATCTACCTGGGCGTTACCGCGGGGACGCTTGCCGCGGCCGGCATTGCCGGTTATTTGGGCGGCAAGCTGGTTTTCGGGACGCGGCGGTGAAGTATCGAAAAACAGTCAAGTTCGCAGATGGGATTATATTCGTTGTCGTTGTCGTATATCGTAGTCGTCATAAGGAGCACTTCGCGAAAATGGAAACGACCATTACGACAACGACAACCGTTTGGCTGCCGCTTTACTGACGACGTTTTTCTTCCTGTTATATTTTATTTCGGCAGATACGGTGTTATATCCTTCACAAAACCCTGTGTTACCTTGAATCCCTTGCCATTCAGGGTGGCGACTGCATTATCGCCGTCCTGGGCGGCAACTCGGAGGACCATCTGGGTGATGCCGGGGTGGCGGCTCACCGGCCAGCAGAAGAGGCTCTGGATGTTGATGCCCTGGTCGCGGAGAGCGTCCGCAACTTCCGCAAGCCTGCCGATGGTGTCTTTCACATAGATGCTGAGTCGCACGCTCTCGCTGCTGATGCCGATCGCCTGGAGCAGAACCGCCATGACGTCAGTGCTGGTGATGATGCCTACCAGTTCCTCGTCCTCCATGACCGGCAGGGCGCTGATTCGGTGCTGCTGCATGATATAGGCGGCGCGTTCGATGGTGGTGCTGATCGGCACGGTGACCACCGTCTTCACCATGATCATCGACACCAGGACCTTTTCCAGCAGATAGTTGAGTTCGTGGGTGGAGAGCGAGGTGGCCGGCGATGCCCAGTACTTTTTGAGGTCGCGGTCGGAGACGATGCCGACCAGCTTCTTCTTCGCGTTGACCACCAGCAGATGGTCGATTTTCTTCTCCGCGATCAGATCCCGCGCCTGGACAAGGGTTGTTTCGGGCGAGACGGTGATGAGATCGGTGCGCATGATGCTGTCGATATACATGGTGTTCTTCCTCCTCGGAAAGTCCGCCGGTAGGCTTTCGGAAATTATGCTGAATGCTCAGAAATCTCTGTAATTTTTCTCTATTATAGATTGCCGGCCCCGGTTGTCAAAAACAAAGAAGGGTGCCGGCCGGGCGGTGATGCCGCGCCGGGGGGGCCCCCGAACCGCAAGCGGTTGCCGTAGCGCGATGAATCGCGATTCCTTTCCGTGAAAAAAAACTTGCCGGAAGCCTCTTTTTCAGGGTAGCTTGTTGAGTCATTTCAAGGGTTGGAAGCCGCCTCTGCAAGGTGACGATGAAGGTTTTCAGCCTATCTCTACCCATCAGGAGAACATGAGCACAACAAAAGAAATCACGCTGTGGATGTCCGGCAACGAGGCTATCGCGCTCGGCGCCTACGAAGCCGGGGTGAAGGTCGCATCCGGCTATCCGGGAACGCCTTCCACGGAAATTATGGAGAATCTCTCCACTTATCCAGGTGTCTACACCGAATGGGCTCCCAATGAGAAGGTCGGCCTGGAGGTCGCCATCGGCGCTTGCTTTGCCGGGGCCAGAGCACTCGCGACCATGAAACATGTGGGGGTGAACGTCGCGGCCGACCCGCTTTTCACCGCCGCTTACACCGGCGTCTGTGGAGGCCTCGTGCTGGTTTCCGCCGACGATCCGGAGATGCACTCCTCGCAGAACGAGCAGGATAACCGCAACTATGCCTTCGCCGCCAAGGTGCCGATGCTCGAACCATCCGAGCCGAGCGAGGCGAAGGAGATGGTCGGGCTGGCCTTTGAGCTGAGCGAGGAACTCGATACGCCGGTGATCCTCCGCATAACCACCCGGGTCTCCCATGTGAAAGGCGTGGTGGTGAAAGGCGAGAAGCGGGAGCCGGGCGCGGTCTGCGGGATCAACAGGAACCCGGAAAAGCTTGTCATGCTGCCGGCCATGGCCCGGAAGCGCCGCAAAGTGGTAGAGGCACGCATGCTGAAGTGCCAAGAGCTGGCCGAGACAGCACCCTTCAACCGCATCGAGGAAGGCGACACGAGACGCGGCTTCATCACCTCGGGCGTCTCCTACCTCTATGTAAAAGAGGCATTCCCAGAGGCGGCGGTTCTGAAACTCGGGATGTGCTGGCCCCTCCCGGAGCGGAAGATCCGCGAGTTCGCCGCAATGGTCGACGAGCTCTTCGTGGTCGAGGAACTCGATCCCTTCCTCGAGACCCATATCAAGGCTATGGGCATCGCCTGCCACGGCAAGGATCGCATCCCCAACCAGGGCGAGCTGAACACCGACATCGTCCGCGAGGCCATCGAGCCGGGCTCGGAACAGGAGCTGTTCCAGCCGGTGGAGCTGCCCAACCGCCCTCCCAACATGTGCGCTGGCTGCCCGCACCGTGGCATCTTCTACAACCTCGCCAGGATGAAGGTCTTCGTCTCCGGCGATATCGGCTGCTATACCCTTGGTTTTTTGCCGCCGCTCTCTGCCATGGACGCCTGCGTCTGCATGGGTGCCTCGATTCCCATCGCCCACGGCATGGCCAAGGCCCTCGGGGAAGAAAGTTATAATAAAGTGGTCTCGGTGATCGGTGACTCGACCTTCATCCATTCCGGCATCACCGGTCTCATCAACACGGTTTACAACAATTCCGCGGCCACGCTGATCATCCTCGACAACCGGATCACGGCCATGACCGGACAGCAGCCCAACCCGGCGAGCGGCAGCACCATCAAGGGCGAGGCGGCTAACAGCCTCGATCTCGCGGCCCTCTGCCGGGCTGTGGGGGTGAAGCATGTCTACACGGTCAATCCCCATGATGTGGCCGAGACGCGCAAGGTACTGAAGGAGGCGGTCGAGTTGACGGAACCCTCGGTGGTGATCGCCCAGGCGCCCTGCGTGCTGCTGCCGGAGATGAAGGCGAGAAAGCCCGTCTCCTATTTCTCCAACCAGCCAAACTGCGTCGGCTGCATGGGCTGCATCCGTCTCGGCTGCCCGGCGATCAGCTGGACTGCCTTCGGCGAGGGCGAGGCGGAAAAACGCGGTTACAAGAGCACCCAGAAAGGGGTCTCCAAAATTGACGAGATCCTCTGCAACAGCTGCGGCCAGTGCGCCTCGCTGTGCAAATTCGATTCCATTACCCGGGGGGAGAAAGAATAATGAAAGAGAACGGCAATATCCTCTTTTCGGGCGTGGGGGGGCAGGGAATTCTTCTGGCCAGTGAAATTACCGCCTACAGCCTGCTCGCGGCAGGTTACGACGCCAAGAAGAGCGAGGTTCACGGCATGGCCCAGCGGGGCGGCTCGGTCACGGCCCAGCTGCGTTACGGCAAAAAGGTCTACTCGCCACTCATTGAACCTGGCCGCGCGGATATCCAGGTGGCGTTCGAGATGATGGAAGCGGTGCGCTACCTGCCCTATCTGCACAAGGGCAGCAAGGTGATCGTCAACACCCAGAAGATCCTGCCGCCGTCGGTCGCGACCGGCCAGGCCGCTTATCCGGAGAACGTTCTTCACGCGCTCACCGAGCGGGAGATCGTGGTGGTGCCGGTGGATGCCTTCGATCTGGCCCGGGAGGTGGGCGAGGTGAAGACCGCCAATATGGTCATGGTGGGGGCGCTTTCCGCCTTCCTGCCCATTGATCCGGCGGTCTGCGAGGAGGTGATCCGCACCAGGGTTCCGGAGCGTTTCAGGGAAGTCAATCTCAAGGCCTTCGCCGCAGGGCGCAAGGTCAGTCAATAAAGAGGAGAGATCATGTCGGTACGGTACTGGGAAGAAGAAATGGAAACCCTGCCGCGGGTGGGGCTGGAATCGATCCAACTGCGGCGCTTGCAGCATCTGGTGCACAGGGTATACCGGACGGTAGCCCCCTATCGGAGGAAAATGGAGGAGGCGGGCGTACGGCCGGAGGATATCAGGAGCCTCGAGGATCTTTCCAAACTGCCCTTCACGGTCAAGGACGATCTGCGCGACAACTACCCCTTCGGCCTCTTCACCGTACCGCTCGAACAGGTGGTGAGGGTTCACGCCTCCTCCGGCACCACCGGCAAGCCGACTGTGGTCGGTTACACGGCAAAGGACATCGAGACCTGGTCGAACATCATGGCCCGGGCTCTCATCTGTGCCGGCGCCACCAAGGACGACATGATCCATAACGCCTACGGCTACGGCCTCTTCACCGGCGGCCTCGGGGCCCACTACGGCATCGAGAAGCTCGGGGCGACAGCCATTCCGGTCTCCGGCGGCAACTCCAAGCGGCAGATCACCATCATGAAGGATTTCCGCTCCACCGTGCTGCTCTCGACGCCTTCCTACGCCCTGAACCTCGCCGACGCCATGGACGCGATGAAGGTCGATCCGAAGTCGCTGTCGCTCAGGGTGGGGATCTTCGGCGCCGAACCGTGGAGCGAAAGCATGCGGGAGGAGGTCGAGCGCAAGCTGAACCTGAAGGCAACCGACATCTACGGCCTATCCGAGGTCATGGGGCCAGGGGTCGCCCAGGAGTGCCTGCTCACCGAGCGCGGCATGCACATCATGGAGGACCACTTCCTGCCGGAGATCATCGACCCGGAGACCGGCGAGGTCCTGCCGCCGGGCGAGAAGGGCGAGCTGGTTTTCACCACGCTGACCAAGGAGGCCTTCCCCATCATCCGCTATCGGACCAAGGACATCTCCAGGCTCTATTACGAGCCCTGCGCCTGCGGCCGGACGCTCGTGCGGATGGAAAAGGTCACCGGCCGCACCGACGACATGCTGATCATACGCGGGGTCAACGTCTTTCCGTCTCAAGTGGAGCATGTCCTGGTCGGCATCGACGGGGTCGAGCCCCATTACCTCATCGTGGTCGAGCGGGAAGGCAACCTCGATACCATGGAAGTGCAGGTGGAGGTGAGCGAGAAGATCTTCTCCGACGAAGTCCGGGTGCTCGAAAACCTGAGCAAGCAAATCGAGCGGGAGGTGAAAGACCTGCTCGGTGTGACCTGCCGGGTCAAGCTGGTCGAACCGAGGACGATTCAGCGCAGTGAAGGCAAGGCGCAGCGGGTAATCGATAAGCGAAAAATCTAAGCTAGGGAGGGGAACATGCTGGTAGAACAAATAGCAGTATTCTTGGAAAACAAGTCGGGGCGACTGGCGGAGATTACTTCCATCCTGGCCGACAACAAAATCAATATTCGCGCGCTTTCGGTGGCCGATACCGCCGATTTCGGTATCTTGCGGCTGATCGTCGACAAGGTCGAGAAGGCCAAGACGGTGCTCAGGGAGAACGGTTTCACCGTCGGCAAGACCCAGGTCATCGCCGTCGAGGTGGAGGACAAGACCGGTGGTCTGGCCAAGGTCCTGCAGTGCATCAAGGACGCCGGGATCAATGTCGAGTACATGTACGCCTTCGTCAACAAAACCGGGGAGAACGCGGTGCTCATCTTCCGTTTCGAGAAGATGGATGAGGCGATCGTTAACCTGCAGAAAGGCGGTTTCACCATCCTCACCAAGGAGCAGATCTACAGCCTGTAATAATAAGTGCTGAGTGCTGAGTACTGAGTACGGAGTGAGGGCTGAGTAGATTTTAGTACCTTAGAAATTTCTTGTTCTTTAGAAACGAATTTCGTGAAGGTACTTATCCCCTCTGCTGTGGGAGGGGATAACAACCCTTGGGTTGCGGGCGTCAGCCCGCATTACGCTGCTCATCACTCAGTATTCATCACTCATCACTCATCACTCATCACTGGAGTAATATGTACTGGCAAAAGGATCAGGAGTGCCGGCCGCGTCCGGAACTGGAAATACTGCAGTTGGAGCGGTTGAAGCGGACCCTCTCCCGTGTGGCGACCAACGTCCCCTTCTACCGGAATAAATTCAACGAGCTGAAGTTGAAGCCGGAGAGGATGGCGTCGCTCGCCGAACTGCGGGAGTATCCCTTCACTATGAAGCAGGACCTGCGCGACAACTACCCCTACGGCCTCTTCGCCGTGCCGCTCCGGGATGTGGTGCGGATCCATTCCTCCTCCGGGACGACCGGCATCGCCACTGTGGTAGGCTACAGCCGCAACGATATTTCCACCTGGTCGGACATGGTGGCGAGAATCCTGTGCGGGGCGGGCGTCACGCCCGATGACGTCATTCAGATCGCCTTCGGCTACGGGCTCTTCACCGGCGGCTTCGGCCTCCACTACGGGGCGGAACGGTTGGGGGCCTCGGTCATCCCCATCTCTGCCGGCAACACAAAGCGGCAGATCCAGATCATGCAGGATTTCAAGACAACCGCCCTGGTCTGCACCCCTTCTTACGCCCTGAAGATGGCCGACGTCATGATGGATATGGGGGTTAATCCCAACGGTCTGTCCCTGCGTTACGGCCTCTTCGGCGCCGAACCCTGGTCCGAGGCCATGCGGGTGGAGATCAACGAACGGCTGGGGATCAGGGCCACCGACAACTACGGCCTGTCCGAGGTGATGGGGCCCGGTGTCGCTGGTGAATGCGAGGAATGCAACGGCCTGCACATCAACGAGGACCACTTTCTCATCGAGGTCATCGATCCTGAGACGCTCCAGCCGGTTGCCCCCGGAGAGGTGGGTGAGCTCGTGATAACCACCCTCACCAAGGAGGCATTCCCCGTCATCCGCTACCGGACCCGCGACCTGACCCGGCTCATTCCCGAACCCTGCCCCTGCGGCCGGACCTTCATGCGGATGAGCCGGATGCTGGGCCGCTCCGACGACATGCTGATCATCAAGGGCGTCAATGTCTTTCCGACCCAGATCGAATCGGTGCTCTTCGAAATCGAGGGCACTGAACCCCATTACCGGCTGATCGTCGAGCGGGAGAACCATGAGGACAAGTTGACGGTCATGGTCGAGGTGGTCGAGTCGATCTTTTTCGATGAAATGAAAAAGCAGCGGGCTCTTATCGATAGCATCAAGAAGCGCCTCGCCTCGGAACTGGGGGTCGGGGTGGAGGTGAAGCTGGTGGAGGAGAGGTCCCTCGAGCGCTTCGAGGGCAAGGGCGCGAGGGTGATCGATAAGCGCAAGTTGTGAAACGATTGCTTGTTCATTGGTTCTTTCAGCTTATTGTGACTTCAGCGTGACAACACACCCTTGGTGAGAACCCGGATTGGCAACACGAGGAGACTGCAACGTTATGGTCAGATTTATCGAACAACCGATGGTAATTGAAGCTGCCGGCAACGCACCGAAGTTTATCGAGGAGTTTATCGGCCGAGTGAATTCCGAGACCAACGAAGTAAGTATCGCTCGGATGCGGAGCCCCGCCGGTTGGCTAGAGCCCGGTCAGACCCCCGAATTCGATGAATACACCGTGGTTCTGCAGGGCATGCTGCAGGTCAAGACGAGAAAACAGATTTTTCAGGTTCATGCCGGTCAGGCGATCATCGTCTCCGCCGGCGAGTGGGTTCAGTACAGTACACCCTCCGACGAAGGTGCAGAATATTTCGCCATCTGCGTCCCCGCCTTCAGCCGGAATCTGGTGCATCGGGATAAATAGCAGGTTTTCAAGGCAGAACCATTCGCTCTGCCTCCACTATCACTTCACCTTAAAGCGGCTCACCAGGCCCTTGAGCTGGATTGAGAGTTCAGAGAGGGCCGCGGCGCTCTTCTGCACCTGAGTGCTGTTTTCTTCCACCTGGGTCGACTGTCTGCTGATGTCGGCGATTTCCCTAGTGATGCCGGTGACGGTAACGGTGCTCTGAGACACGCTTTCATTGACCTCGGCAATGCCGTTCGATGCTTGGGTAATGTTGCCGGCGATCTCCGCAGTTGCTGCGGATTGTTCCTCCACGGCCGTGGCGATAGTGTTGATCATTTCGTTGATTTCCTCGATTATCCGTGAAATTTTCTCGATATCGGTGATCGTCGAGGAGGTGGTCGATTGCATGTCGTTGATCTGGTTCTTGATATCAACCGTGGCTACGGCCGTTTGCTTGGCGAGTTCCTTGATCTCGTTGGCGACGACTGCAAAGCCCTTGCCGGCCTCGCCGGCCCGTGCCGCTTCAATGGTGGCGTTCAGCGCCAGCAGATTGGTCTGCTCGCTGATTTCGGTAATAGTTTCCGTGACCCGGCCGATCTTGTCGGCCGACTCTCCCAGGGAGGCCATCTTCTGCGAGGTAAGCCGGGACTGGTGAACCGCTGTCTCGGTAATGGCCCTGGTCTTCTCGGCATTTTTGGCGATTTCGTTGACCGTGGCCGTCATCTCTTCGGTTGAGGAGGCGACCATGCCGATGTTGCTGGAACTCTGCTCCATGGCGGCGGATACCGTCTGGATATTGGCATTCATCTCCTCGGCCGCTGTGGCGACGGTATTGGATCTGGCGGAGGTCTCCCTCGCCCCGGCGTTGAGTTTGGACGAGATAGTTGTCAAGTCGGAGGCCGAGCCGGTCAAGGTGTCCACCCCGGCAATGATTTCCTTGACCATGGCGCCCAGTTGGTGGACCATGGTGTTGAGCGAGGCGGCCATAACCCCTATTTCGTCCGACTGGTGCACGCTGAGTGTTCGGGTGAAATCTCCGTTTGCCATGGCTTCGGCAAAGGAGGCGGTCTTGCGTACCGGACCGGTGACGGACCTGGTGAGGAAGATTCCTACAGTGATGCCGAAGACGACGGCGATCGCCGAGACGACAAGCATGGTGATGAGGGCCGAGCGGCCCGCAGCCGCCAGGCTCGGCCCCATCTCGTCCTGACTCTTGAGATAGCTGAGGTTGATGATTTCCGTGATTTCCGCTATCTCCGGACCGAGTTTGTCCAGTGTGCCGGCAACGAGGATGTTGCGTTCCCTGGTTTTGTTGACTAAAGCCGAGAAGGTGGTTCTGCACTCGCCGAGGCTTTTGGTGATATCATCCACCAGTGCCTGCCATTCCACCATCAGCAGAGACCCCTTTAAATCGGCCAGGGCCGGCTCCAGTTCGGTCAGCTCCTTGACCACCTTGTCGGCCTCGGCCTGCTCGCTGTTGTGGAGAAACTCGCTGACGCTCAGTCTGGCCAGGAGCAGGCGGCGAATGGCGAGCCCGGCTTTATACCCGGTGCTGGTCGCCCCGGTCTTGGCGGCCTTGTCCATGAGGTCGGTGAGAGTTTCTTCCATGGTCGAACCCAGTCGGTCGAGCTGGGCGACCATCCCGTCGCGTTCCGTCCTGATGGCGATGACTTTGGCAAAGGCGTTTTCGTACGCAAGGATCTTTTCATCGGCCAGCGCCAGATTCCTGCTGCGTTCCTCGTTTTTTACCGACTTTCGCGCCTGCGCTATGAATTCCTTGCTCTTGTTCAAAAATTCCTGGTGCCGCCCGATGTCGTTGTCGCTGCCGGTGATGAGAAAGTCTTTGACGCTGATCTGCGCCCTCAGGGCATTGGTCTGGATCCTGCCGATAAGATTGGTATTCTGGGCGATGCGGCGGAAGTCGGCGACCCCATCGTCGAGGGTGTCAAAACCGCGCCAGGAGAAGAGGGAAACGGTCATCATGAAAAAGATGATGATGCCGAATCCGGCACCGATCTTCACTGCCAGGCTCATGGTTTTCATCAGCTGCTCCTCCAGTTTTCCAACTCGTCAAAGTATAAGTTCGATATATTGTCACCCGACTATCATCCGCCAATTATCAGCGCAGGCACAAGATGTTTTTGCAATGGTTAAGTATAATGTATGGAAGTAAAAGTTTTTATACTTATTTGCTACTAGGATTATTTTCCTATCGGGTCGTGCAAGGCGGATGAGAACGCGGAAACGAACGTCAAGGGGGAGCTGAGAAGATGGATGTCTGCGTCAGGAACTTATCAGTTTCTCGAATCCTAGATACATTTTCTCGAAATTTGACTTTCCGGTTGCGAGGAAACGGGCATAACTCCACTGTTCGTTCGTCAGACGATCATAGAAGCAGGCTTTGACGACATAGGTCATGGCGGTGAGTCTCTCGTATTCGGTTGAGACCACTTCAACTGAATGCCGCTCGTACATATCACCTTCGAAAAGATCCAGACGCCGGAGGGCTTCCTCCGGCAGGTTGAGGTAGAGCACACCGGACACAGCCGACCCGGAACTGGGAACGATTCCCGGATACTCTTCCCCCTGGATGCCGGAACGAAAAAAGCCTTGGAGCACCGTCTCGATGCATCGCAGCCGACAGCCGGCAACCCTTTCCATGATATCGGCGCACATGAGTGAGCCGTAGGTAAAAAGATGTGTCATAAGATCATGATCCTCTTGAGCGAACACTATAAGCTTGGAAGCATTGATACCATTATTGCCGGGCATCGCCACCATTTTTTTGGTTCATTCCGTTGAATGTTCTCCTGAAGGAAATAATCGAAATCAGAATCAGGATCCTTCGAAATCGAGATGAGGGAGATTAATATTATCGATCAACCCTCCCCAATAAAGGATTCTCCAAAATTCCACGACAGGGGAGTGCCAAAAAACAGGTGATTCGCTCCGTTGACAAACAGCCATCTCGGCGCAAGGTATATTCAGTACCGGTTCACGAAGTTTGAAATGCACCTGGACCGCACGATCGGTCGGCCCGATGAAATGCCACCGGTTTTTCAGGTTTTCATGCAAAGGAGGAAATGCGATGAGTCATACACTACCTGAACTTCCCTATGCGTACGATGCGCTTGAACCATATTTCGATGCGAAGACGATGGAACTCCACCACACCAAGCATCATCAAACCTATGTCGACAAACTGAATGCGGCTATCAAGGGCAATGCGTCGCTGGAGAGCTACAGTGCTGCTCAGTTGATTAGCAATCTCAACGAGATTCCGGAGAATATCCGGACTGCGGTCCGTAACCACGGCGGTGGCCATTTCAACCACAGCTTCTGGTGGCCGATGTTGAAAAAAGATGTCGAGGCCCGAGGCCCGGTCGTTGACGCCATTGCCCGCGAATTCGGCAGTTTCGAGCAGTTCAAGGAGAATTTTTCCAACAGTGCCGCTCTGCTCTTCGGCAGCGGCTGGGCCTGGCTGGTGTTTGGCGATGGCAAGCTTTCCATCGTATCAACACCGAACCAGGACAATCCTCTCAGCAGCGGCAAAACCCCGATCCTGGGAATCGATGTCTGGGAACATGCCTACTATCTCCGCTATCAGAGCCGGAGGCCTGAATATATTTCGGCCTTCTTCCATGTCATCAACTGGGAAAAGGTCAATGACATCTACCAGGCGGCTACCTCCTAGATCTATATGCGAATCCGCAGAAGCGGAAGACGTTGAAGCGCACCGGTCATATCGCAGGATATGACCGGTTTTTTATGGTTGTAGCGGCAGGACATTGTGGGATCAGAACAACAGGACCGGGCATTTGACGTTGTGCATGACGTGATTGGCCACCGATCCGAAAACGACGTCGCGGAACTCTCCTCCGCCTTCATGGCGGCCGATCACCACCAGTTGAAAATCCCGATCGTTGGCGATACCGGAGATAACCCGCCACGGTTCTCCGTACTCGAGGAGCAGGTCGTTGGCAAAACCAGCCTCGCACAGCCTTTCATCCGCCTGTTCGAGGAGCAATTTTCCGGCTTGAGTCGCATTGAGTCTGAACATTTCTCTCTGGAAATCGGGAAGGACGAGACTGGTCATGCGCTCGTCGTCGATTACGTGCAATAAGGTCAACTCCTTGGGGAAAAGGTATTTCAGTTCGATGATGCTGCCGAGAGTTTTTTGCGCAGTCGGCGAATTATCTACGGGAACAAGTATACTCGTTTTCATTTTCTGATCCTCTGTTGGTTGTCGTGCGGACGAGAGAGACCTTCTTCAATAGTCGTCCACCTGCACTTGTGCGGAAATGTACGTCGCCCGTCCCACGCAAGTCCCATATCCATCCCTTCACCCGCACGTGTGCGGAAACTCCTCATTAAAAGTTAAGGCCAATGGACAAGGTTGGCAAAGGAGGTCACTCCATAGTTAACCTTTCGCTTATGCCGGGAATTGCAGTTTTCATGGAAAAAAGGTTGCAGAGTGCGTAAAAGTAGACGACAACTGGGCAGGGAAAATTCCAAGGAGTGAATTTTATAGAAAGAAAGGCGGGAAGAGGTGCCGCCGTAGGAGGAGCATGAGAAGCTACAATCGAGGGCCGGAAGAGCTGAGACCCGTAAGCCTCGAGAGAGGCATTCAATATCAGGCGGATGCCTCGGTGCTTATCCGCATGGGCAATACCCACGTCATCTGCGCAGTCACCATCGAGGAGAAGGTTCCTCCGTTCCTTACCGATACAGGCCGGGGGTGGATTACCGCCGAGTACGGCATTCTGCCCGGGGCGACGGACAGGCGGTTCCGGCGCGAGGTGAACGGGCCGTCCGGCCGCACCATGGAAATCCAGCGCCTGATCGGCCGCAGCCTGCGAATGATGATCGACCTCGGAGCTCTCGGCGAGCGGACCCTGCGCGTCGACTGCGATGTCCTCAATGCCGACGGCGGGACCCGTGCCGCCTCAATCACCGGCGGCGCGCTGGCGGTGAGGGACGCCCTCAGAAAGATGGCGGCCGACGGCCGGCTGGCTGAGCTGCCGGATATCCTGCCTGTGGCGGCGGTTTCCGCCGGCATCGTCGACGGTCGGCCGATCCTCGATCTGGATTACCGGGAAGATTCCACCGCCGAGACCGACGCCAACTTTGTCATGGCCGGCGATGGCCGGTGGATAGAGATCCAGGCCACCGCCGAGCACCGGCCCTTTGCCGAGGATTCGCTCGCGGCGCTTACCGGGCTCGCCAGAAAGGGCGTAGGCGAGCTCTTGCAGCTCTGGCAGGACGTGGACTGATTTTTTTGCGGGCGCTGTCTTAGGTATAGTCCACTAAAGCTACGAAAATCCGGTCTGATAGACAGGAAATCTGAAGAAGAATCTCGTGCCCAGGAAAACAAAGCCTCAAAAACCGATCCGCGGAACCAGGGAATGGGCGGTCGCGGAGATAAACTGCTGCCTGGGCTGCCCTCACGGATGCCTTTACTGTTATGCCCGCCATAATGCGGTGGTGAAGAAAGGCGTCATGAGCGCCGATGAGTGGCCTGTATGCAGGGTGATTCCGGCGGAGGTCGAAAAAGAACAGTTTTGTTACCCGGGGCAGGTCATGTTTCCGACGGCCCACGACATCGTGCCGGAGAACCTCGCCGCCTGCCTCCAGGTCTTGAAAAATCTGACGGCGGCCGGCAACCGGGTGCTGGTAGTCTCCAAACCCCATCTCGACTGCATCCGCGCGCTCTGCACCGAATTGAAGGATGTGAAGGACTCGATTCTCTTCCGCTTCTCCATCACCGCACGCGACAATGCGCTGCTCGAGCTCTGGGAGCCCGGCGCGCCCGCCTATGCCGAGAGAAAAGCCTGCCTCGAATACGCCCATGCCTGCGGCTATGCCACCTCGGTCAGTGTCGAACCGATGCTAGACACGTCCGATGTCGTGGCCATGGTGCATGAGCTGCTGCCCTTTGTGTCCCACTCGATCTGGCTCGGCAAGATGAACCGGATCGAGGAACGGGTGGCGGTGGATTCGCCGGCCATGGAGGCTGCGGTGCGACGGTTGGCGGAAGGTCAGAGCGATCAACGGATTCTTGAAATTTACCAGGAATTGAAAGACATCGATAAAGTCCGCTGGAAGGAGTCGATAAAGGCAGTGGCCGGCATCGATCTGCCAGCCGAGCCGGGACTGGACAGATAAAGAAAAGAGGATGAGAAAATGCGCAGAAAGAAAGAAGAGATAACAGACAGCGCGGCGATTGCCGCAATTCTCCAAAAGGCCCGAATCGGCAGGCTCGGCACGCTCGGCGCGGACGGCTACCCTTATATTGTCCCGGTCAATTATGTATACTTCCGGGAAAGTATCTATTTCCACTGCGCAAGGGAGGGCGAGAAGCTCGACAACATCGGCCGTGAGCCCCGGGTGTGCTTCGAGGTGGATATCCCGCTCGCCTATCTGGATACGGGATACGATGAGGGGATGCCGCCCTGTGAGGTCAGCCAGTTCTACCAGTCCGTGATCATCCGCGGTCGAGCGGAAATAGTCGAAGATATCGCCGAGAAGGTAGCCGCCTTGAACGCCCTCATGGCCGGCCATGAAGCTGTCGAAGGTTTTTCCGCTATTACCGCCGAAGCCCGGGCGGTTGCTCTGTGCACGGTGGTGGCGGTACGTGTAGCCTCGATCTCCGCCAAGGCCAACCTTGCCCAGAAGAAATCGGCGGCGGAAAAGGAAAAGATCAGGGCCTATCTGGAGCAAAGAGGCCTGCCGGGAGATGCTGAGGCAGCGGCCCTGATTCGGTAGAATCTTTTCTCTGAAAATGAGGTTGAAACTGAGCAAAAGGAAGAGACGATGCATGTACTCCTGGGTTTGCTGATCGGGGTAATCGGTTCGTTGTCGTTCGGCGTAAGCGGTTTGATCCTGGGCGGCCTTGTCGGGGTGCTGGCAGCGGAAGTCTTGGTATTGCGCAAGAGGATTGGCGTACTCGAAAGGTCCGGCGCAGTCCTGCAGCCGGAGAAGTTGGGGGCAGCGGCGCCCGCGGGGGAAGAGGAGGTTGTTTTTTCCCCGTCGCCGGAACCATCGCCCGAAAAGGTATCCGTCCCGCCCCACAGGCCGCCCGCGCCGCCTCCCCGGCCCCAGCCTGCGCCTGAGGCGGTCGCCAATTCCGGCAAAGTCACGGCTATCGACCGTTTATTCGGCGGTCTCGGCAGCGGTGCGCAGAATCTTGCGGCCAAGGTGGTCGGCTTCTTCACCAGCGGCAATCTGGTCTTGAAGATCGGCATCATCATTCTCTTCTTCGGCATGGCCTTCCTCCTGAAATACGCCGCCCAGCGCAACATGATCCCCATCGAGATGCGCCTGGCGGGGGTGGCCGCAAGCGGCATGATCATGCTGGGCCTCGGCTGGCGGCTCCGCTTCACCCGGCTGAACTACGGACTGCTGCTCCAGGGCGGCGGCGTCGGCATTCTCTATCTGGTGGTCTTCGCTGCGGCCAAGCTCTACGACATGCTGCCGGTGGTCTTTGCGCTTTCGGTGATGATCTGCCTGGTCGGGCTCTCCTGCCTGCTGGCGATCCTGCAGAATGCCAGGTCGCTCGCAGTGTCAGGAATTGTAGGCGGCTTTCTCGCCCCGGTGCTTATGTCGACCGGCGGCGGCAGCCATGTCATGCTCTTTTCCTACTATGCCCTCTTGAACGCAGGCATCTTCGGCATCGCCTGGGCCAAGGCCTGGCGGGAGCTGAACCTGGTCGGTTTTTTCTTCACCTTCGCCATCGGCACCTTCTGGGGCAGCAGCGGCTACAGGCCGGAGCATTTCGCCACCACCGAGCCTTTCCTGCTGCTCTTCTTTGTCTTCTACGTGCTCATCTCCATCCTCTTCGCCCACCGCCAGCCGGTCAACCTGCGGGGCTATGTCGACGGGCCGCTGGTCTTCGGCCTCCCCCTGGTCGTGTCGGGGCTGCAGTATTATCTGGTGCGGGACTTCGCTTACGGCATGGCCTTCTCTGCCCTCGGCTTCGGCCTCTTCTATCTCGTCATCGCCACGCTCCTGTGGCGCAGGTTGAACGATTCCATGCACCTGCTCTGCGAAGCCTTTCTCGCCCTGGGCGTGATCTTCGGCAGTCTCGCCATCCCGCTTGCTTTCGACGGCCACTGGTCGGCTTCGATCTGGGCCCTGGAAGGGGCCGGCCTGGTGTGGGTCGGAACCCGGCAGAAGCGGGTGCTTGCCCGTCATTTCGGCATCCTGCTGCAGCTTTCGGCCGCCGCTATCTTCGTCGATTCGGTCTGGTATCCCTTTGCCGCCGTGCCCTTCGTCAATCGCTACTTCCTCGGCTGCTTCTTCTTGTCCGTGGCTGCGCTCGCCTCCAGTTTCTTCCTCGATCGCCACGAAGAGCAGTTGAGGGACTGGGAGCGATTCTTCGCCCTGCCGTTGCTCATCTGGGGGCTGGCCTGGTGGTATGTCGGCGGGTTGCGTGAGACCGGCACCCACCTGCCGCGGCGGGAGACTGTCAATGGATTTCTCGTCTACTGTTCGGTCAGTTCAATATTCCTGGGCATGGCGGTGAAATACCTGCAGTGGCCAAGATGCGCCCTGGCGCTTCTTTTGCAACTGCCGGCAATGGTCCTGCTGGCGCTGGTGGATTTCGGCAGGTTCTTTCCTGGTTCGCATCTTCTGGGCGGCTGGGGGGCGCTCGCCTGGATCCCGGCCTTCATCGTGCAATACAGGATTTTGGCCCTCTTCGGGGATCAGTGGCCGAAGAAGAACGAGGTATTCTGGCATCTCATCACCATGTGGCTGCTCCTGTTCTTCTTGAGCCAGGAAGCGGCCTGGGCGGTGGACCGGATAGAGGGGCTTGCCAAGGTCTGGTCGATGGTCTGCTGGGGGGTGGTGCCGAGTATGGGCCTTCTGCTTCTGGTGAAGATGACCGGGACCAGGTTGTGGCCGATAGGTAACTTCGGCTCCTACTACCTCGGAGCCGGCGGCCTTATGCCAGCTGTTGCCCTCGCACTCTATGTGGTTGGTTCTGTTTCAAGGGCAGGCAATCCCGCGCCGCTGCCCTATCTGCCGCTTCTGAATCCGCTGGAGTTGAGCGCGATGCTGGCGATCGGCACCCTTTTCCTGTGGATCCTCAACTCCAGGCGAAGGCGCGATATCCTCGCCAGCCTGCCCAAGCACCTCTTTTTCGCAGTGCCCGGCATTTTGCTCTTCCTGCTGCTGAACAGCGTCGTTGCCCGTACCGTCCATTTTTTCACGGGGATCCCTTATACGCCCGCAGCCCTTTACAGTTCCGTGGTATTTCAGGCGGCCCTGGCCGCCCTGTGGGGAGTGGGGGCGCTGGCGATCACCGTTTGGGCGACCCGCCGGGGCAGCCGGCTGGTGTGGTTCGTCGGCGCTGTCCTGCTCGCCATGGTTGTCATCAAGCTCTTTCTGGTCGATCTCTCCGGCACCGGGACCATCGCCAGAATTGTCTCTTTCCTGGTGGTGGGCGTGCTGATGCTCATCATCGGTTATTTTTCGCCGCTGCCTCCGAAAACCAAGGAAGATGTAGTATGAATAGGCTCACGGCTGTTCTTCTTGTCTTGATAACATCGTCCTGGGCTCTCGCCGCGGAACCGAAAAGCCATGATTTTGCATCCGGCTACTCCTTGGAACTGGAGGGGGGCGGGCCGATGTATGTGCTGCAGTTGCCGTCCGAGGTGTATCGGACCGTGCGCAGGGCTGACCTGGGCGACATTCGGGTTTTCAACGGTTCGGGCGAGGTCGTCCCCCATAGCCTGCGGCCGATAGACGACGATCCGCAAGCGTCGAGCCGCATGGAAACATTGCCGTTCTTCCCGATCTATACCGGTAGCGGGATGAATCACGCTTCGGATTTGTCCCTCCGGGTCGTCCGCGATCCTTCGGGGACGATCATCGACATCCAGTCAGCGCCGGTCAGGGGGGATGCGCCGCGCCGGTTGGCCGGCTATCTCCTCGATCTGAGTTCGGTGTCCAAGGGCGTCCGCGAGGTGGAGTTAACCTGGCGGCAGGAAGGGGAATCGTCGATGTTTGCCGTCACCATTCAGCAAAGTGACGACCTGCAGTACTGGCAAAACCTGGTGAGTGGCGCGACTGTCGCCGAGATGCAGTACGCCGGGCAGAAGATCGAGAGACGGACCGTGGCCCTGCCGCACCATTCGATGAAATATCTGAAGCTCACCTGGGAAGGTGAACAGCCGCTGGAGCTGTCGTCGCTAACTGGCTATTCCGGCGTCCCCGCCTCGCGACGGCAGCGGGAATGGGTCGATTTAGGCGGCGGGGAAGCTCAGTTTTCCGACAAACAGCTTGTCATCGTGTATCAAGGTAGTTATCATCTGCCGGTTACTGGCGCCCAACTCCATTTCCCGGAAGTAAATGCCATTGCCCGATTAGTTCTTCAGTCCCGGCCGGACGACAAGACGAATTGGCTGAGTCGCTGCGAACAGATTTTCTACAACCTCACACTCGACCATACTCAGGTGCGGAACGAACCGTGCGTCTTCCCCGCGACCACCGACCGGAATTGGCGGCTGGTGGTGAAGGAGGATGGGGCGGGATTGCACGGCGGCAAGGGAATACCGGTCTTGCAGCTGGGCCTGCGGCCAAGCGAGCTTGTTTTCCTGGGCCGGGGTGCGCCACCCTTTCTGCTGGCCTTCGGCAGCGGCAAGCTGGCCCGGGAAGACGGGACCGGCGGCGGTCAAATGATCGTCCAGACCCTGCAAAATGGAGCCGACAGCCGGATGACCGGCAAGGCGCGAATCGGTACAAAAATGATCCTCGGCGGCGATGATGCCCTCCAGCCTCCTCCTCCTTCCCGGCCCTGGAAGAATTGGCTGCTATGGACAGTCCTTGTGCTGGGGGTCGGACTTATGGCCGTGATGGCCAAGAATCTTATCGGCGAAATGAAAAAGGGGGAAGTGCGCGGAAAGTAAAACAACCCGACCGCCTGCGGCTCGTGAAGAGTCGGATCGAAATCGCTATCGGTGTCTTTCGATTTCGATAGCGATCCCGATTTTGATTTGGGCTGAAATACTCTAAATTATTCTAATGGTTTCAATAACGTAAGATCATCTAAAGAAGTTTCAAAGGATTAAAGAATGTTTCGATCGTTTTACAAAAGCCGGAAATGGTTCCTCTGGGCATATGGCGGCGGCATGCTGTTGCTTACGGCGCTGTTCATCCAGGTGGAGCTCACCGTGGCCATCAACGGATGGTACGGCGGCTTTTACAATATGCTGCAGAAGGCCACCGAGCATAAAGTCGAGGAATTGTGGGCCGAAATGCTGAAATTTGCCAAGATCGCTTTTCCCTACGTGCTGATCGCCACCCTGACCGGGTATTTCACCAGACTCTACGCCTTCAAATGGCGGGAAGCCATGACCTTTTCCTATGTGACCAAATGGCAGAAGGTGGAGCATGAGGTGGAGGGCGCAAGCCAGCGTATCCAGGAGGATATATACCGCTTCGCCCGGATCTTCGAGAGCCTTGGCTTGCAGGTGATCCGGGCGATCATGACCCTGTTTGCCTTCCTGCCGATCCTCTGGGGCTTGAGCAAAGGGGTGGATATTCCATACATCAAGGACATCAACGGGAGTCTCGTCTGGGTGGCCCTGCTGGTCTCCATCGGCGGTCTAATGATTTCCTGGTTTGTCGGGATAAAACTGCCGGGACTGGAGTATAACAACCAGAAGGTCGAGGCCGCCTTCCGCAAGGAGTTGGTCTATGCCGAGGACGACAAGATAAATTACGGCAAGACGGAAACAATCGTCGAGCTGTTCACCGGGCTGAAATTCAACTACAACCGGCTGTTCCTCCACTACGGCTATTTCGATATCTGGGTGAACTTCTTCGAACAGCTGATGATCATCGTCCCCTATCTGATCATGGGTCCCGGTCTTTTCACCGGATTAATTACCTTGGGCGTGTTGGTCCAGGTTTCCAATGCCTTCAGCAAGGTGCGGGAATCCTTCTCAATCTTTATTGCCAACTGGACGACCATCACCGAACTCCGCTCAATCCATAAACGTCTGAAGGAGTTCGAAGTCAATATCGGCTACTGACGATAGCGCCGAAGGGCTGTTATAAGCTGGTTTCTGGTTTCTGGGTTCTGGCTTCTGTTACAGGCAGCCAGACCGTGAAGGTGGTGCCGCGGCCGATTTCGCTGGCGACACTGATATTACCCTGGTGGGATTCCACGATGCTCTTGACGATAGCAAGACCCAGGCCGGTGCCATGGATTTCCCGGGTGTTGGCATCCTTGACCCGGTAGAAACGGATGAAGATTTTTTCCAGATCCTCCGGGCCGATGCCGAAACCGGTGTCGCTCACTTCGGTTTTCAGCGAATCCCCGTCCACCGTGCTCCTGATGGTGATGGATCCCCCCGCCGGCGAGTACTTGATGGCGTTGGTGATGAGGTTGGCGAATACCTCCTCGATGTTCTGGCGGTTGGCGTGCAGCGGGGGCAGCTCATCGGGACAGTCGAGGGTGATGGTGAGGCCCTTTTCCTTGGCATAGGGGGTATGGAAGGCCTGCTGGTCTGCCAGCAGGGCGGCGAGGCCCACCGGTTCCTTCTCATGGTCCACCAGGCCCGACTCGATCCTCGACAGATCCAGCAGTTCGGTAACCATGTTGTTCAGGTTGAGAATCTTCTCCGAAGCCCGCTGCAGGATCTCCTGCTGCTTGGCGGTGACGTCCCCGGCCAGGCCGTCGAGGATTATCTTCAGCTGCATGAGCAGGGAGTTCATCGGGCTTCTGATCTCATGGGAGACCATGGAGATGAAATCCGATTTCATCCTATCCATTTTTTTATCGGCGGTAATATCGTGCAAGACGGTGATAGTGCCGATATTTTCGTTCAATCTGCCCCGGAAGGGTGTGCAGCGGGCGCTGTAGAATTTCTCTTCCCCGTCTTCGGTGAAGGATATCTCGCGCGTTATCTCGGCGAAGGTGTTGGCCGGCATGGTCAGCGCCTGATCGATAATCCCGAGGATCTTCTTATCCTGTATCAGGTCGTCGACATGCCTGCCGACGGCTTCCTCGCCATGGTAGCCGATCATCTGCAGAAAGGCGGGATTGGCCTGGACGATCAATTTTTGGGCATCGGTGGTCATGACCCCTTCGGTGAGGCGGTTGACCAGTACGCGCAGCCGGGATTTCGATTCGGTGATATCCTGCAGGGCCATGGTATAGCGCAGCGACTTGTCTACCACCGCCCGCAGCTGATCGGGAGTGAAAGGCTTGGGTATGAAGTCGAAGGCGCCTTTTTTCATCGCCTCGATGGAGTGCTCGAGCGTGGCATAACCGGTAATGACAATGACAACCGTATCGGGATGATGGTTGCGGACCTCGGCCACCACGTCGAAACCGGAGATGGTCGGCATCATGAGATCGACAAGGACTATGTCGTAGTGCTTTTCCCTGATCATGCGCAGCCCTTGCTCACCGTCGGCGGCTGCGGCGACGTCGAATCCTTTTTCGGTAAGGACGATGACGCAGGCATCACGGATCCGTGCCTCGTCATCGACCACCAGTATGGTCGGGGTATGGAGATTGATATCCGGCGGCAGGTTAGTCATTGCCGTTCCTCCAGGATTTCCGGACAGTAACTCCTTCGGCATGCGTTTCCGGAGGTTTTTCAGGGCCTTGTCCAAAAAATTCAGGTAAGTTAGGAATATGAAGCTTTTCCGGAATGCCGGGGCCCATTGTAACTCCGGTTGAACTCCACGCCAAATTAAATTTCGCCGTTTTTCGGTTGGCGCCCAACCCATGTGTCGGTGATGAATGGAAAATTTTCTTACATGCGTTAATTGTTAATTGATTCGCCATGTTGGCCGATGTTTGCGTGGATCCAAAAATACTTATGGATATAATCATTTTTATATGTACATAAGAGGATAATATCTAAAAAAAAACTATGACAAGGGCATTTATCTATTATAATGCCATAAGGTCAAATTCGTTTTACCGAGCTTGGTGTATACCAATTGCTCATCTGTAGACCCGTTAGAAGCTGGTGGCGGGGAGAGTGACCGGCAATAATGGGGCAAATCTCACGGAGGATGTTGCAGTGACCAGGATTAACCCCGGGCAGGACAGCAATGAAAAGATAGGTTCAGTACTCGTAGTCGGCTCAGGTATCGGGGGGATGCAGGCCTCCCTCGATCTTGCCAACAGCGGCCTCCTGGTGCACATGGTCAACGATGAACCCTCCATCGGCGGCACGATGTCGAGGCTCGACAAGACCTTCCCCACCGGCGACTGCGCCATGTGCATGATTTCCCCGCGTATGGTCGAGTCGAGCCGCCATCCCAACATCAAGATGCATACCATGACCAGGGTGGTGAAGGTGACGGGAGTCGAGGGAAACTTCACCGTCACCCTGGAGCAGAAGGCCCGCTTTGTCGATCCCGACCGTTGTACTGGCTGCGGCGCCTGCGAGCCGGAATGCCCGAGCAAAGTCTCCAACTTCTTCAATCAGGGGCTGAACACGAGAAAAGCCATCTATGCCCTGTTCCCCCAGGCCGTGCCCAACACCCGGGCGATCGACCCGGCCCACTGTCTCTATCTCACCAAGCAGGTCTGCCGCAAATGCGAGAAGGTCTGCGACGCCAAGGCCATCAATTTCGAGGATCGCGACGCACAATACGAGGTGAAGGTCGGCTCGATCGTCCTGACGCCGGGCCTCAAGACATATCAGCCGGAAATCCGCCAGGAGCTTGGTTACGGCAGACTGAAAAACGTCGTGACCTCGCTGCAGTTCGAGCGGCTGCTGTCGGCCTCCGGCCCCTGCAGCGGCGTGGTGACCCGGCCTTCAGACGGCAAGCATCCCAAGCGCCTTGCCTGGGTGCAGTGCGTGGGCTCGAGAAACGCCCATAACGCCAATCCCTGGTGTTCCTCGGTCTGCTGCATGTATGCGGCCAAGCAGTCGATCATCGCCAAGGAGCACGACAAGGAAGTGCAGCCGACCATCTTCTATATGGAGCTGCGGGCTTTCGGCAAGGATTTCGACAAATACATCGAGAAGGCCAAGCGCGACGCCGGCGTCATCTACAAGCGGGCGATGATCTCCGAGATCGTCGAGGACCCGAAGACCGGCAATCTGCTTATCCACTCGGTGGGCGAAGACGGCAAGGTGGTCCATGAAGAGTTCGATATGGTCATCCTCTCCATCGGCTTCGAGCCGCGCACGGATGCTGCTGAATTCTCAAAGATTTTCGGTATAGACACCGACAGCTACGGCTTTGCCAAAACCTCCAAGCTGGCCCCGGTTGCGACCTCGAAGAAGGGGATCTACGTGGCGGGGACCTACCAGGGCCCCAAGGATATCCCGGAGACGGTCATCCAGGGCAGCGGGGCAGCGGCCAACGCCATGGCCCTGCTCGGCGACCGGCGGGGTACCGAGGTGACGAAAGTAGTTTTGCCGGACGAGAAAGATATCGAGGGGGAAGAGCCGAGGGTTGGCGTCATCGTCTGCCACTGCGGGACCAACATCGCCGGGACCGTGGATGTCAAGCGGGTGGCGGAGGCCGCGGCCAGACAGGCGGGCGTCGCCCACGCCGAGACGATCATCTACGCCTGCGCACCCGACGGTCAGCAGAAGATCCGTGATCTCATCGCCGACAAGAAGCTCAACCGGGTGGTGGTCGCCTCGTGCACGCCGCGGACTCATTCGCCGCTCTTCCAGGATACCATCCGCGAGGTCGGGCTCAACAAGTTCCTCTTCGAGCTGGCCGATATCCGGGAACAATGTTCCTGGTGCCATATGCACGACAACGAGAATGCCACGAAGAAGGCCATCGAGATCGTCAACATGATGGTCGCCAAGACCAAGCGGCTGTCGCCGGTGACCTCGGCGTCGGTCGGTGTCACCCATTCGGCCCTCGTTGTCGGTGGCGGCATCGCCGGAATGACTTCGGCGCTGTCGCTCACCGAGCAGGGCTACGGGGTGCATCTGGTGGAACGGGCGGATTCGCTCGGCGGGCTCTTGAATAATGTCCGGAAGAATCTGGAGGGCGACGACGTCCAGGCCTTTCTCTCCGAGACGGTGCGGAAGGTGCAGGAGCATCCGGCGATTACCGTCCATCTCGGCGCAACCGTCGATAAGGTCGACGGCTTTGTCGGCAACTTCGCGACCAATCTCACCAACGGCCGGACCATCAACCACGGGGCGCTGATCGTCGCCACCGGCGGTGCGGAGTATGAACCGGTCGAGTACGGCTACAGCGAATCGGATAAGGTGATTACCCAGCGTGAGTTGGAAAACCTGCTGGCGGAAAAAGGTCCTGAAAGCAACAAGACCTACGTAATGATCCAGTGCGTCGGCTCACGCGAGGAGCCGCACAACTACTGTTCCCGGATCTGCTGCCAGGATGCCCTGAAGAACAGCATCGCCATCAAGGAGCAGGCCCCCGATGCACGGGTGGTGGTGCTTTACCGCGATATGCGGTCTTACGGACTCAAGGAAGATTACTACCGGAAGGCCCGTGATTTGGGTGTACTCTTCTTCCTCTATACCCCCGATGACAAACCGAGAGTGCAAGCCGCCGGCGACAGAATGAAGGTGTCCTTCTTCGGAAAGGTATTGGGCCGGGAGATGGCGGTCGATACCGACTATGTGGTGCTGTCCACGGGCCTCAGACCGCAGCCGGACGGCGACGAGTTCGCCAAGAAATTCAAGCTGACCTGCAATATCGACGGCTTCCTCCTGGAAGCCCACGTCAAGCTGCGCCCCGTCGATTTTCCGAGCGAGGGTTTTTTCCTCGCGGGGCTCGCCCACGCCCCGAAGAACCTCGAGGAGACCATCGGCCAGGCCCAGGCGGCCGCAGGCCGGGCGGGGGCCCTGCTCTCCCACGAGAGCCTCACGGTCTCCGGGGTCATCTCCAAGCACAACCGCAAGATCTGCATGTCTTGCCTGGCGTGCGTGAAGAAGTGCCCGTTCGGCGCGCCGTTCATCGATGAAGACGGCAAGGTTTCCCATAACGAAGTAAAGTGTACGGGCTGCGGGATATGTGCCGCGACCTGTCCGGCCAAGGCATATCAGGTCAACTACTTCCGTGACGATCAATTGCTGGCAATGATCGACACCGCGACCGACATGAAATAGCGGTTCTTTGCAGAACCGGAGTCCGGCCGGACAAGCCGAGCAGGCCAAGTCAACAAGAAGGAAGGTATGATGGCGATTGATAAAGAGATCATTGAAGAACCGAAAAGCCCGGAACAGCCGAGGGAAATACCGGCAGACTGGCAGGCGAACATTCTCGCCTTCGCCTGTCACTACTGCGCGTTTGCAGCCGCGGACCTGGCCGGGGTGATGAGACTGCACTACCCCTCCAACGTGAAGGTGATTCGTCTGCCCTGCACCGGAAAACTCGATCACATCTACATTCTGCGCGCCTTTGAGCGGGGTGTGGACGGGGTGTTTGCCGCCGGCTGACTCGAGGGTCAATGCCATTTCCTGGAAGGAAATCTCAACGCGGTAAAGAGAGTCAGAAAGATCAAAGGCATGCTGCAGATGATCGGCATCGACCCGGCCCGGCTCGAATTCTTTAACCTGTCGGCCGCGCAGGGGCCGCGCTGGGCGGAGATCTGCACCGAGTTCACCAAAAGGATCATGGGGATGGGGCCGTCGCCCATCTGGTTCGCCCTGCGCAAAAATAAAAAATCCACGAAATATCACAACCAGGCCGCCGATGAAGCCAGTGGCGGAACGACCGTTGTCAGCGACGAAGGAGTGAAGACGTTATGATAGTAGGACAGCAGAAACCCTTTGAAGAAATATGGGAGATGGTCAAGAACCATAAACAGCTGACCGTCTTCGGCTGCAATACCTGTGTCGCCGTGTGCCAGCAGGGCGGCAACAAGGAGGCGGAGATCCTGGCCTCCCTGCTGCGGATGCGGGCGACCCAGGAGGGCCTGGAGATGGACATCAAGAGCGGCGGCATAGAGCGGCAGTGCGAGCATCCGTTTTTCGAATCGGCCAGGGAACTCCTCGAGCGCTCGGAGGCGGTGCTCAGCATGGCCTGCGGAATCGGCGTGCAGTTCATCGCCACCAAATACATGACGACTCCCGTGTACCCGGCGCTCAACACCACCTTCCTGGGCGATGTTCCGAGTGACTGGCACTTCACCGAAAAGTGCCAGGCCTGTGGGGACTGCATCCTTGGCGTGACCGGCGGCGTCTGTCCGGTCAGTCGCTGCGCCAAGCGGCTGTTCAACGGCCCGTGCGGCGGTTCCGCCAAGGGCAAGTGCGAAATCTCCAAGGAAATCGACTGTGCCTGGCAGTTGGTGGTGGATCGACTGGAGGCTCTCGGCAAGCTGGATGATTACGAGAAGATTACCCCTGTAAAAGATTGGTCCAAGGATCGTGCCGGAGGACCCCGCTCATTCAAGCTGGAGGGCTTTTAATCGTGGAACTGAACACCCAGAGCAAGCTCGAGAAGATCTTCAAAAGCGGTCAACTTGCCGTCACCAGCGAGTGCGGTCCTCCCCGTTCCAGCGATCCCGAGCACATCATCAAAAAGGGCCACCTGATCAAAAACCATGTCGATGCCATCAACATCACCGACAATCAGACCTCGGTGACCAGGCTGTGCAGTCTCGCATCCTGCATCCACTTGAAACTCCAGGGGATGGAACCGGTCCTGCAGATGGTGGTGCGGGACCGCAACCGTATCGCCCTGCAGAGCGACATCCTCGGAGCCGCCTCCTTCGGCATCAACAATGTGCTCTGCCTCTCCGGCGACCACCAGAGCTTCGGCGATCATCCCAAGGCCCAGAACGTCTTCGACCTCGATTCGATGCAGCTGGTCCAGACGGTCCGGCATATGCGCGACGAGGGCAAGTTCCTGGGCGGCGAGGAGATCAAGGCGCCGCCGAAGCTTTTTGTGGGGGCGGCGGCCAACCCCTTCGCCGATCCTTTCAGGATCCGGGTACCTCGGTTAGCCAAGAAGATCGCGGCTGGCGCGGAATTCATCCAGACCCAGTGCGTCTACAATCTCGAAAAATTCGAGCTGTGGATGAAGGGCGTGGTGGAGCGGGGGCTGCACGAGAAGGTTTTCATCATGCCCGGCATCACTCCCATGCGCTCCGTGGGTATGGCGAAGTACATGGCCCGGGCCGTGCCCGGCATGGATGTCCCGGAGGAGCTGATCAAGCGCCTGTCGGGTGTTCCCAAGGAAAAGCAGGCGGCGGAGGGTATAAATATCGCCGTCGAGGCCATTCAGCGGTTGAAGGAGGTCAAGGGCGTGAGCGGTTTTCACATCATGGCAATCGAATGGGAAGAAAAGGTTCCTGAGATCGTCGAACGGGCGGGGCTCTATCCCCGGCCGAAAGTCGACTGAAGGGAAGCTCGGGAAGAGGGGGGAACCATGTGTCAAACAAGTGTTTTTCAGGAAAAGGCGGGGGGCGTAGAACTGTTGCTGGAAAATGTCACCAGCCTGGAGGTTATGGAGGGCGGTTTGCGGATCGCGACTCTTTTTGAAGGCGCAAGAGAGTTTCCTGGTATGACTGTTCGGCGAATCGATTTCACCGCCGGCAAAGTCTTCCTCTATGAAAAAGAATAAACAGACCGTTATAGTCCTGCGACAAGGGGAGAGAGCATGGATAATGTCGAAAAACTGCGGGTGATGCTGCAACACTGGATGGAACACAACAAGGGCCATATCGAGGAGTTCGAAAAATGGCGGGAGACCATGGCTGGTGAAGGCAAGAGCGCCCTTGCCGCTCGTCTGGCCAAGGCCGTCGAGATGATGGCCGGGATGAATGAGGAACTCCACCAGGCCCTGCACGAGGCGGGTGGTCATCGGCATGACGACGATGACGAGCATCACCATCATCATCACCATCACCACCACCATCATAATCATTGATGTGGTTAGTCTGAGCTACCCTCGTTGTCAGTGAAGAGATAGCGGAACGGTTGTCGTTGTCGTAATCGTAGTCGAAAAGATGATGAAATTTGGTCACGAGCAACTGGATGTTTACCGGCTTTCGATCGACTACGTAGCTTGGGCATACGGTTTGGCGAAGACCCTGTAACGGAGCTGACCGTCATGCCCGGGATCAGCTTTTGCGCGCGTCGCAATCGATCCCATTGAACATCGCTGAAGGCAATGGCAAGGGGACAAACGCCGACCGGCGACGTTTCTTCGAGATTGCCCGAGGTTCCGCGTTGGAATGTGCTGCTGTTCAAGACTGCCTCGCGGCTTGCCAAGTAATCGACGTCGAGCAGAATGGCCACGGCAAGAAAATGCTCGTGAGAATCGTTTCCATGCTAACGAAACTCGGGCGAAGAAACCACGAATTGCGGGAAGAGGTCGTTCCTTACGTCGACTACGGCAACGACTACGGGAACGACAACGGGAATGACAACGATAAAAGTCTATAGGGGCGAAAGATTTTTCGCCCCTATAGGCTCCTCCCATCGGCGAGAAGAGTAGCCGAGAGTTGTTCCTCCTATCTATTACAGACCAAGCGTCCTCTTGGCCGAGTTGAGGGTGTTCTTCATCAGCATGGTGATGGTCATCGGGCCGACGCCGCCGGGAACCGGGGTGATCTTGCCGGCGATTTCCTTGGCTTTTTCAAAATCGACGTCACCCTTGAGGATGGCCTTGCCGGTTTTCTCGTTCATGCCCACGCGGTTGACGCCGACATCGATAACGGTGGATCCTGGCTTGATCCATTCGGGTTTCACCAGGTCGGGGACGCCTGCGGCGACGATGAGGATGTCGGCGCGACGGCAATGGGCGGCCAGGTCCTTGGTGCGGGTGTGGACGATGGTCACTGTGGAGTTGGCGCCTTTACCCTTCTGGGCCATCATCATGGCGATGGGTTTGCCGACGATGTTGGAGCGGCCGACCACAACCACCTCGGCTCCCGAAGTCTCGGTGCCGGAACGGACGATCAGCTCCTGAATGCCGGCCGGGGTGCAGGGCAGGAAGCGAACTTCGTCGCCGCCGATCATCAGACGACCGACGTTGACCGGATGGAAGGCGTCGACATCCTTGTCGGGATGGATGGCGTTCAGGACTTTCTTGTCGTCGATATGCTTGGGCAGCGGCAGCTGAACAAGGATGCCGTTGATCGCCGGGTCGTTGTTGTACTTGTCGATGAGGGCCAGCAGTTCGGCCTCGGTGATGGTCTCCGGCTGATCATCCTGGATTTCGTTAAAGCCGAGGCTGAGGGCGGTTTTCACCTTGAGGGTGACGTAGCTGATCGAGGCAGGATTCTTGCCGACCAGGATGGTAACCAGGCCGGGAACCTTACCGGTCTTGGCTTTCATCTCCTCGACTTCCTGCTTGATTTCCGCCAGGATCTCTTCACGTATCTTGGTACCGCTGATAATTTCGGCAGTCATGTTTGGACTCCTTGTTGTGGTTATGTCAAAATGACTCCGGCGGGGCGGTGGATTGCCGTCCCGCCGAAATTGTTCTCCTCGTGTCGGTTGAGTACCTTAAAATCTTTTTTGTATGAAAAGAATTTCGTCAAAGGTACTTATCCCGTTTATCGGGGCTAGAACACGCCTTCAACCTTGCCGGTCTCGACATTGACATCGACCCGCTTGAATGCCGGGTTGGAGCTGGTGCCGGGCATCAGGCTGATGGCACCTGCCACCGGAACGATGAAGCCGGCGCCGCCGTAGGTCAAAACCTCACGGATGGTAAGGCGCCAGCCTTTGGGCACTCCTTTGAGAGATGGATTGTCGGAGAGCGACAGGTGGGTCTTCACCATGCAGATACCCATCTTGGCCAGGTTGGGATCGGCCTGGAGACGCTCGATCGACTTGTTGGCGGCAGGTGAGTAATCGACACCGTCGGCGCCATATACTTCCTTGGCGATCAATTCTATGCGCTGCTTGATCGGCATGTCGAGTTCGTAGAGGAACTTGAACTCGGTCTTGTCTTCACAGGCCTCGACCACGGTCTTGGCGAATTCGATGGCGCCATCGCCGCCTTTTTCCCAATGACGGGACAGGGCCACCCGGGCTCCTTCAGCCTCGCACAGTTCACGGACCTTGGCGATCTCGGCGTCGGTATCGGTATAGAAGGCGTTGATGCAGACAACCGGGGCAATTCCCGCCTTGCGGACGTTTCTGATATGATGGATCAGGTTGTCGCAGCCTTTGGCGACCCACTCGACGTTCTCCTGCTTGTACTCAACCGGCATCGCTTTGCCGGGAACCGGCACCGGAGCGCCGCCATGGCACTTGAGGGCCCTGATGGTGGCGACGACAACGGCGCAGTCCGGCTTCAGTCCGGAGTAGCGGCACTTGAGGTTCCAGAACTTCTCGAAGCCGATATCGGCGCCGAAGCCTGACTCGGTGACATGGTAGTCGGCGAGTTTCAGGCCGATGCGGTCGGCGATGATCGAGCTCTGGCCGATGGCGATGTTGGCGAAGGGGCCGGCATGGACGATGACCGGCTGGCCTTCCAGGGTCTGCATCAGGGACGGGTTCAGGGCGTCGACCATCCAGGCGGTCATGGCGCCGGCGACCTGCAGATCCTCGGTGGTGATCGGCTTGCCGGTCTTCGAGTAGGCCACGACGATCTTGCCCATCCTCTCACGCATATCTTTCAGGTCGGTGGCCAGGGACAGAATGGCCATGACCTCGGAAGATACGGCGATGCCGAACTTGGATTTCATCATGAAGCCGTCGGACTTGCCGTTGACGCCGTCAATGCCGATGATGATGTTTCTGAGCGCCTGGCAGCAGAAGTCCATGACCCAGCCCATTTCTATATTGGTCGGGTCGATATCGAGGCGCTTCATGCCGGAGAGTCTCTCCAGCTGTTCATCGTTGTAGTTCCGCTCATGCTGCAGGCGGGAGGTGAGAGCCACCATCGCCAGGTTGTGGGCGTTCATGATGGCGTTAATGTCGCCGGTGAAGCCGAGGGAGAACGGGGTCAGCGGAATGCACTGGGCGAGACCGCCGCCGGCTGCGGAACCCTTGATGTTCATGGTGGGGCCGCCGGAGGGCTGGCGGATGGCGGCGCTGACCTTTTTGCCGATTTTGCCGAGACCCTGAACCAGGCCCATGGAGGATGTCGACTTGCCTTCGCCGAGCGGGGTCGGGGTGATGGCGGTGACGTCGATGTATTTGCCGTTCGGCTTGTCTTTCAGTCTTGCGAGCACCTTGCGAAAATCGATCTTGGCAATGTAGTGACCCTGGGGCAGCAGTTCTTCCTTGGTCAACCCGAGTTTTTCGCCGATCTCATAAATCGTCAGCATCGTTTTTTCTGCATCTTGCGCAATTTCCCAGTCCGCATGTTTGGTAGGATCTAAAGCCATGGTTCACTCCTTTGTTGGATTGAGGCTCGGGATGAGCCGGTTGTAAAGGGCAACAACAGTTTTAACGTAGTGTGAAACATCGATGAAACAGAAGGTGCTGCGAAGAAACCGCAAGACCGGAACCGGTCGTGAGTGCAAAGAGTATGGCTGGACAAGCCGGCAAAATCATACAAAAGTCTCTCCGGTTGATTGACCAAGACGCCCTATGAAATCTGAACTGAGCAACTGTTCGATTCTACTCGATATCACGAATTTCGTACCATAATTACTTCCGATTATCAATTGGTTTTCACGTCAACGACATCGTCTTAATACAATTATCAATTTTCTTTATTGAATCTTCATTTTCAAGGACAATGCAAAGAGGATGAAGTTGATAAATTGCTAGGTGCATGTTGTGCAGAAGGCTGGCGGATATCCGTGTAAGATGCGGCAAATAGGCAATAATTTCTTGTTGAGTGCCGCGGTGGAAGCATTTTCATGAGGCCCGGCGATGCGATTGAAGCACGTCTGCCGATTAGCGACGGAGTGAGATTAAGTCATCATTCTGCCATTGTTTTTTAGAAGAATAAAGATGTCAGGCAAAGGATTTTTCCAGGGGCAATGGGAAGACAGGCGACTGAAGAAGCAGATTTGTTCGAATTGTGCGTGCTTGTGCAATTGTATTAAGGTTGTCTCGGGAGCGGGTAAACCTGCGAGGCGGCCTGATTCCTCAGAGCGTTCTGGATATACTTGCCTAGGACGCTGACGGCGATATCGGCGGAGCGGAATACCGGTATACCGTGGGTTTGGAAGGCGTCGGCGAGATAATCGTAGAGGGTGCCGCTGTCGACCACGATCACCAGAGGTTTCGGCGAGGCATCGCTCAGTACGGCTATCCGTTCGACGATCGACTTCTCGCGGTGGAAATGCTCCGGTGCCAGCTCCTCGGGCAACGTATGAAGAATGGGGGTTAAAGGAACAATGGCCACGACCACCGCATCGACGTTGGCTTCGGTCAGTAGGGTCGAGATGACTTCGACATAGACATCCTCGGAGGCCATGGGGGTGATATCGAGCGGGTTGTGGACGGCGGCAAGGGCGGCGAGACCCGCCCCGGCAAGGATTTTCTGCAGTTGCCCGCGGGTCGCCTCGCTGAACCGGGCTATTTCCAGGCGGTAATCTTCGCCCAGCAGATTGTCGGCGATACCGACCGCCTCATATCCGGCATTGCTGATGGCCGCTAGCCGATTGCCCTGGATCGACTTGTTGTGGAAGGCGCAGGAAAGGCGCAGCAGTCCTTCGAAGATGTTGAAGGTCTCCGCCACCATTGCTCCTGCCTGGCCGATGCACGATTCGCAGACCATGTAGTCGCCGGCGATGGAAGCGGTATGGCCGGAAAGGACGTTTTTCCCTTCGGGGGTGCGTCCGGCCTTGTAAAAGATGATTTTCTTGCCTCGAGGGATGGCTTCTTTGATTGCCCGGGCAAAGCTCAATCCGTCCAGATCGGCAAAGCCCTCCATATAGAAGGCCAGGGTCTGCAGCTCGTTCACCCCGTTCAGATATTGCAGGAAGTCGCCCGCGGTCAGGTCGATCTGGTTGCCTATGGAGATGGCGTAGGCGGGATCGAGGAAAGAGAGCTTGCTCATTCGGGTGATCATGTAGGCGCCGCTCTGGCTGACCAGACAGAGGGAGCGGCGATGATCACCCCTGTTTTTCGGCAGCTTGGAATCGGGAATGAACATGGCGTCGTAGCGGCCGGGATGAGAGAGGATGCCGAGGCTGTTGGCACCGAGAAAGATCGGCGCCTCCGGCGAGTAGTTCCGGGCGGATACGATTTTCTGCCTGATCTCATCGACGAGGTGCTGCTGTCCCTCCTGCTCTCCCAACCCGCCGGAGATAAGCAGGACACTATCGGCGAGGTTGTTTTGCAGGATGGTGTCGATCATGCCCGGCACTTGAGAGCCGTCGACTGCGAGGATCAGCAGATCGAGCTTCTTCGGCAGGGCGGCAAGGTCGCGCACGGTGTGGATGCCGTCGATCTCCTGGGCCGTGGGGTGGATGATCGCGAGATCCTGCTTTTTAAAACCGTTGGCCAGGATATTGCGCAGGATGATCCGACCGATGTTTATCTTGCGGGTGGAGATGCCGACGATGCCGATCGAGCCGGGATGCAGCATCTTGTCGATCTTGGTGACAGGCCGGGGCGGTTGGACCCGTTTCAGCTTGGAGAAACGGCACAGCCCGTCGAGCGGCATCATCAGGTAGTTGCTGAAGGCAAAGGGATTGACTTCAAGTTCCTCTATTACATAGGAAGCGGCTCCGTTCAGCGGGGAAAAATGGCGGGCAACCTGCACCAGGGCGGAAAAACACTCCAGCAGTTGGTCGTCGGTGACGATCCGCTTCTGCCCTCGGGTGAGGCCAGCGAGTTTTCGGTAGGATATGGTTTTTTTGAAGAGCGAAAAGAACCCCTCGCCGTCGACCTGTTCGGTGGAGGCTGATACCACTGCCTGGCCTTTCCTGAAGCTCAACGCGTAGAGTTCGGTATCACGGCCGCCGAGTCCCGCGCTGAGGATCAGGCCGAATTCCCTGGTGTTGCGCAGACTGACCAGAAGTTCGTTGCCGAATTCCTCGGAGTCGGGCCGCATGTACTGGCAAAGGATGTAGCCTCGGATGTCAGCGGCCACGGCCTCCTGCAACGCCTCGGCGGAGAGGCCCCGGTAGCGTGCCGGCGCCTCGTCGGGGCGGCGCAGGGTGATCTCGGCATATTTCTCGGGAATCTCGAAACTCATCCGTCGGATGGTGGACAGCACTTCCTCGGTGGTCTTGCCGACGATCCGGACCCCGCCCACATCGCTCTTGTGGAGGATGTACGGAGAAACCACCTTGATCACCGCCTTCTCGCCAGGCAGCTGCTCAAGCAGCCGACCGTCGAATCTCTCGTCCTTCGGCAGCAGGAAGAATTGCGGCGGAGTCTCCCCACCGATCAGCCTGATGAAGTCGTAGACTTCGTACTCGAAGAGAAAATCCCGCCCCTGATCGGCGGCACGGTCGAAGAGGGCGGTGAGGCCGGTGAAATCGATGTGGGTCTGCATGAGCGGTTCATCCTTGGCGAGGTTGATAGTACAGATTTCATTGTCCCCGATAATGATGAAATCGCGCAACAAAAAACGCATCGTTCGATTACCGCTTCTGCTTGTGTTGCAGCAGACAAAAGAAAAGCAGGAAAAATTCCCGCATTTTGATGACCCGAAACAGCAAAGAATATGTGCAAATGCACACTTTGTGGTATTGCTCCATCCGGAAAACCATTTACAATGCGTTGTGACGAAGACTCCATGGCTAAGCGGACATGCCTGGATTTTTCGTTCAATGACCAAAAGAAATCGAAAACTGATATTGGGAGTTTGTCTGGCCCTTTTTCCCCATATCTGCGTTATTTTCGAAAATTAATGCTTGCAATATCACTCATATGGCTGCGCTAATTTGCGAAGATGCCTTGATCTGAGAAAAAATCGCTATAATCCGACAGGCTCCCGGGGGCAAAAGGTTTTGCCGGGAAAGGAGGTGCGGCATGGGCAAAAAGGTGTTGATAATCGGGGCGGTAGCCCTTGGACCAAAGGTTGCCTGCAGGTTGAGGCGCCTGGACCCCGAAGCGGAAATTGTCCTCATCGACAGGGACAACCTCATCTCGTACGGGGGGTGTGGCATCCCTTACTATATCGGGGGGGATATCAACGATATCGACGATCTTCGTAAAACCACCGCCCATGTCCTCCGAGATCGGGCTTTTTTTACCGACTGTAAGGGTATAAAGGTCATCACCCGCGTGGAGGCAAGGGAGATCCGCCGTCAGGAGAAGCGGGTTCGGATATGCCACCTCGAGACCGGTCGTGAAGAGTTTCTCCCATATGACAAGCTGGTGCTCGCCACCGGCGCCCGGGCCGTGAGGCCGCGGTTTCCCGGGGCCGAGCTGCCGCGGGTTTTCACTGTTTCGGATCTGCACGATGCCGAAACGATCAAGGGATTGATGGCGGCGGGCAGGATAGGCAAGGCGGTGGTGATCGGCGCCGGGGCCATCGGGCTGGAGGTGACCGAGGCGCTGACCGATCTGTGGGGCGTCGAGACCACCCTGATCGAAATGGAGGACCAGGTGCTGCCGACCCTGCTCGGTAAATGCATAGCCAGGGTTGCCGCCAAGGAATTGGAAAAACACGGCGTGAACCTGCTCCTCGACACCAAGGTCATGGGGATCACCGAGGCAGGGAGGGACGGCCGCTTGGTGGTGCAGACTTCGCATGCCGCCCTCGAGGTGGATATCGTGGTCCTGGCAGCGGGCGTCAGGCCCAATACCGAGCTTGCCCGGGAAGCGGGCCTAGCACTCGGGATGTCCGGGGGAATCACGGTCGACCGGCGGTTGCGGACCAGTGACCCGGACATCTACGCGGGCGGCGACTGCATCGAAGTGCGCAATCTGATCAGCGGCGAGAACACCCTGATGGCCCTGGGGTCGCTGGCCAACCGCCAGGGGCGGATCATCGCCACCAACATCAGCGGCGGGCAGAGCCACTTCAAGGGCACGGTTGGCACCTTCTGCCTCAAACTCTTCGACTTCGGCATCGGCAAGGCCGGGCTCACTTACCGGCAGGCGAAAGAGACGGGTTTTGATCCGGTCTATGCGGTGGTTTCCCAGGCGGATCACGCCCATTTTTACCCCAGCTCCGAGCTCATTTACCTCACCCTGCTTGCCGACCGGCAGTCGCGCAAGATTCTGGGCATAGAAGCCGCCGGCAGAAACGGCGATGCGGTGAAGGCCCGGGTCGATACGGTAGCCGTGCTTCTTCGTCATGGGCTCGATGTCGATGAGGTCTGCAGCCTGGAAACGGGCTATGCTCCGCCCTTCGCCTCGGCAATGGACGTGATCAATAATGCCGGCAACGCCCTCGACAACATCCTCGCGGGCCGCAACCGGCCGATCGATGCCGCAGATTTTCTCTACGAATTCGCCGGTAAAAAAACGCGGGTCCTCGACATCCGCGGCGAAAAGGAGGCGGCGCCGTTGATGGAGAAATACGGAGAGAGATGGCTGAATATTCCGCAGAATCAGCTGCGCAGGAGGATCGCCGAGATCCCTGCGGACGAACAATTCTTCCTGCTCTGCGACACCGGACCCAGGTCCTATGAGGCCCAGGTGTTCCTCGCTTCGCAGGGGGTGACCAACACCCGGAACATCCAGGGCGGGCTGGCGATGATAAAAGCCACCGATCCGGGATTCATTTAAAGAAAGGCATCAGCTGTCAGCTGTCAGCGTTCAGATGGCCCTTGCTGATAGCTGATAGTTGTTATAGGATGCACTCCAATGTCATCAACTTAGGCTACACCCCAACAAATCCTTCGCGCCTTCGCGTGAGACTTCGGGCCACCTCTTGCCCCAGATAAAACAGGGAATGTTTTCCGCGTTGAGCGAGTTCGAGGTGCTTTCAGGTGGAGATGAGCTCACGCGAAGACGCGAAGGCGCGAAGAAAAAGACACTATTGCAATTTTTTCGCAATAAGTAGGGTGCGCTCCAATGTCGTCACTTAGTTAATTCGGAGTTATAGCAGGGTGCGTTGTAGATTGCACTCCTAAGCTAATGAGTTTGGGATGCACCCCGTGCATCAATAAAGCCTGGGATGGTGCACAAAGTGCACCTCACTTTCGAGTACGTAAAAGCTGAATGCCGATAGCTAAAAGCTGAATGCTTCTGACAGCTGAATGCTCAAAATTCAATGCACCGGCGGCCGGACGGGCTTTTCCGTAACCATCATTTTCGGATACTGCTGCAGGGTTCCGTCGAGGGTGATGATCGTCCAGTCGCCCTGCTCATCGCAGGCCTTGATCAGACATTCCAGCACGGAGCCGTCATAGAGTGACAGGGCGCAGGTTTCGCCAATGTTCCGGCCGGTCACGGAGACGAATTTCCTGCCTGCCGCCAACTTCTTGAATTGGCTGACGGCCTCCTCGAAGGCCACGATCATCCTATGTTCCTCGGGATTCATCTCTTTGATCTGCTGTCGCAGCGCTTCGATTTCCCTTTTTTTTGCGGCTATGCCGGCGATGGTTTTCTCCATCTCCGCTCGCTGGTCGGAGGGAATGGCATAGAGGATTTGTTTCTGGATGTCGATATCGGCCTCTATGTAGTTGATTCTCTTGAGCAGATCTTGAACGGTCGGTTTCGTCATGGCGGTTTCCTGGTCGATTGTTGGCATCAAAGACAAGAATAGTGATAGGAATCGACGCAATTCGCAAGGGAAAAAATGACACCTTTTTCATCTTTTCTTATTCGCGCTGGGGATTCCACGGCTTGACCGTGACGGAACAACAACAGGTCATTTCCTGTAGGATGTCGCCAGCATCAAACGACCGAATTGAAATCGTAGTACTATTTCAAGCAAATACAGGATATATATCATTCAGCTGCGATCCGTGGAAACGTTCCTTGAACACAGAGGGAATAGTTGTCCTCCGAAAATGTCCAGCGGGCTTGAGGTGAGCCCTCGCCGGCGCATGCGCTCGATTCCGGTGGAGTTGAGCCCTTTGTTTGTTATGGTGTTTTTGTGCATGAAATCGAGTGATTGCTGGATAAGTGGAAGAAAAAAACTTTGACGATCGACGATACCGTGTTATGTATTAGTTCCTGTTTTGCCTGTGGCGGAGGTTTCTGCGCAGGTAAAGCCGCGCTTCTTTGCTCAGATAATTTTTCAGAAGGAATACTGCATGCTCGAAAGACCTGTGCTGATTGTCGATGACGAAGAGATCTGCCTTACCATCATGTCGGAGATGGTCAAAAGGGCAGGATTGCCGGTCATTCTGGCTCGCGACGGGCTTGAAGCGGTGGAGGTTTTCGAACGCCATGGCGCCGAGATCTGCTGTATTCTGCTGGATCTCCAGATGCCGCGAATGAACGGCATCGACGCTTTTCGGCACATCAGGAAATGTGGTGAAAATGTTCCGGTAATCATCACCTCCGGCTTTCTTACTGAGAAGAATATGGAGTTGATCGAACCCCTCAATCCCGCCGGCTATCTCAATAAGCCGGTGAGTTATAAGGATCTTCTCGCCTTTCTGAAAAAAATCGCCGCCGTTTGAGGGTCGGTCACGATTTGTCTCCCAGGAATTCCTTATAATGCTTTTGCGCGCAGGCGGGGCAGATGCTGTGGCTGAAGACCGCTTCCGTATGCTGGGAGAGATATGCTTCGATGCTGTTCCAGTAACCTTTGTCGTCCCGGATGTTTTTGCATACCGCACAGATAGGCAGCATGCCCTGCAGCTGTTTCACATGCTCGAGTGCTCCCCGCAATGCGGTTGTCAGCCGCTGGCGTTCAATGGCGTAGCGAATGCTGCGGATGATGGCGGTCGCGGAAGACTCACCCTTGAAGAGATAGTCCTGGGCGCCTTTGCGTACTGCCTCGAAGGCCATATCCTGGTCCATAACGCCGGTCATGATGATTGTCGGGATAAGCGGATGGTGCCGGTGGAATGAAGCAAAGGTCTCCAGGCCGAAACTGTCCGGCAGGGAAAGATCGATGATGGCCACATCGATATCTTTGGTCTTCCCGGCGGAGACGGCATCCTGGAGCCGGCTTTCATGCAGAATGACGGCTTCGATCTCGTCGGAAGAAGCGATCATTTCCTCCAGCAGGAGGTAGTCGTCCGGACTGTCCTCGACGATCAGCACCGTGATCTTTTGTTTCATGATTCCTCATGCCGCCGCGGCAATTTTACCAGCTGCAGCCAGAACCCCTCCACCTGCCTGATGATTTCCGTGAATCGCTCGAAGTCGACCGGCTTGGTGATGTAGCAGTTGGCGTGCAGCTTGTATGCCTTGAGGATATCCCCCTCGTCTTCGGAGGTGGTGAGGATTACCACAGGAATTTCGGTGAGCTCCTTGTCCGCCCTCATCTCCTTTAAGACTTCCCGGCCGTCCATCAGCGGCAGATTCAGGTCGAGGAGGACCAGGTCGGGCCTCGGCTTGTCGGCATACTTGCCCTCGCGGCGCAGGTAAGCCATAGCGGACAAGCCGTCCGAGACCGTATCTATATTCATGCGGACCTTGGAATCGTGCAATGCTTCCAGAGTCAGTTCGATATCATCCTGGTTATCCTCGACCAGCAGGACAGTGGCGTATTTGTATGATTGAGGTATCATGATTGTCAGGTTTGTTTCGGCAGGGTGAAATAAAAGATCGATCCGCCGGAGGGGCTGGGTTCGACCCAGATGGTTCCGCCGTGTCGTTCGACGATTCTCTTGCAGAGAGCAAGACCCAGTCCTGTCCCCGGATATTCATTGTCGGTGTGCAGTCGCTGGAAGACCATGAAAATCCGTTGGTGAAACTGGGCGGGGATACCAATACCGTTGTCTTGTACCCGAAAACGGTAGCTATCGTCAAGCTCCTCAAAGCTGATGTCTACCCGGGGGGGTGTTCTTTCGTTGTAGCGCAACGCGTTCATGAGAAGATTCTGGAATAGGCTGCGGATCTGGCTTTCGTCGACGCTGAGGGTCGGCAGCGAGCTGCAGGTCACCTCGGCCTGGTTCTCCTGAACAATGGTCTGCAGACTGTCGAGCACGCCCTGAATCAGGGGATTGAGATCCGTCGGCATGAAGGTCGATCCCTTGGAATTGACCCGTGAAAGCATCAGCAATTCCCGGATGAGCGTTTGCATGCGATGGGCCGCTCGTACTGTTCTGGCAATGTAATGCTTGCCCTTGTCGTCGACCTTGTCCGCATAGCGGTTCTGCAGGAGTTGGAGAAATCCGACGATAGCCCGCAACGGTTCCTGAAGATCGTGCGAGGCGACATAGGCGAACTGCTCCAGTTCGCGGTTTGAGCGTTCCAGGGCCATCAGGGTTTTCTTTCGGTCGGTGAGATCGATGGCGTACAGGTTGACGTATGCTTCGCCAGGTGGCTGGATTGCCGTTGTGCCGTAAGTGCGGCCGGCTGAATTGACGATTTCGACTTCGATGGTATGGCCGCAGCGGCTGGCGTCCGTTACCGCCTGGCGTATCGGTTCAGGCAGGGAAGCGCTCCGGGAGGTTTGCCCGAAAGTCGACAGCCACCGGAGGGCAGGGCCGTTGGCATACAAGACAGTCCTACCGGGGGTGCACCGCATCACCGGGTTGGGATTTTCCTCGGGAAAATTGGCCAATTGCCGTATCTTGTCGCTGATCTGCTTGCGTTCGGTGATATCGAGCACCATTCCCAGCGAGCGGATTATCCTGCCGTCCTCGTCCCGCAGATGCTGGCATTTCTCATGGACGAAGCGTATGGCGCCGTCGTTTTTGCGGACGACCCGGTGTTCGATCTCGTAAGCGTCGAGTCCCTCCCTAATGGACCGGGAATAGGCCTCGTTGACCGCTTCCCGGTCGTCGGGATGGACCCGTTCCAGGAAAGCCTCGTAGGTGGCGGCAAACTCCTGGGGTATGAGCCCGAAAATGCGATATACCTCGTCCGACCAGGTCAGTTCGTTTTTCCGCAGATCCAACTCCCAGCTTCCCAGGTGGGCGATCGCCTGGCTACGGTTCAGCCTTTTTTCGCTCTCCCGCAGCGCCTCCTCCGCTTTTTTGCGTTCGGTGATGTCTCTGAAGAGAACGGCGAACTTCCCGGAAGCGACCTGATAGGCGTAGGCGCCGAACCAGCGATCGAGAGTGGCTGAGTAGTTCTCGATATGGGCAGGGGCGCCTTCCAGGGCTACCCGGCCGTAGGTTTGGATCCAGTGATCCTCTATCTCGGGCATGATTTGCCGAACCGTGCTGCCGACCACGGACTCCCGCTTCAGGCCGGTCTGGCGTTCGAAAGCGGGGTTGATTTCGAGGAACCGGTAATCGACCGGCTGACCGTCGGTCCCGCAAATGATTTCATGGAGGGCGAAGCCCTCGGTCATGCTGTTGAAAAGGGAAATGTAACGATCTTCATTCTCCCGGAGTTTGACCTTTCCATCAGTCACGCGCTGCCGGAGCGCGTCGTTGGCGACCCTGAGCTGCTGCTCGATCCGTCTCCTCCGACGCCGCTCGGCGAGCAGCAGACCGATCAGCAGCATCTGTATGAGAAGGATGCCGAAAAAACTGATTATGTGCCATTGATAGGGGGTCATTATTCTTAACGCGAAAAGAGTTTAATTGAAAATCCGTTCGGTACAAATGGTCGGCGATATTGGAAAAAATGTCCACAATTTTTGTAGCGGGTGCGGGTGATCGCCATGAGCCCGCCATGTCGGTACGCGCCGAGGGTTTCCACTCCCTCCCACCATCCTCTCTGCTCCCCGCCCGAAGATTCACTTTGTGCCGGCAATGATTATTTTATCGTCCACAACTCTTGTTGTTGCACATTACAGGAAGTTCGTCCCCAGTTGTTCACCAACCGCAACCACATACTGAGTGAAGCGTATGAATATTTCGAACGAAACCAAAATACATGACCTGCTGGTAGCCTATCCATTTCTGGAAGATTTTCTGGCGGGCAGAAATCCTAGATACAAGAACCTCAAGAATCCGCTGATGCGCCAGACTATCGGCAGAATCGCCTCTCTCGGTCAGGTTGCCGGCATGGGCGGCGAAAGTGTAACTCAAATGATCGAGGATTTGAACAGCGAGATCGAACGACGAGGCCGCGAGGGTTTCGCGGCCTTTGCCGGAAAGAAGTATATCGATCCCGTAAAACAGAACCGGCTGAAGGAGATCATTCAGGGGATACACCGCGGCGAGGATCTGAATACGCTCAAGGAGCAGTTTGCCGCCCTGTGCCAGGGCGTCACCGCCACGGAAATCGCCGATCTCGAGCAGAGCCTCATGGACGAAGGAATGCCTGAGAAAGAGGTGAGACGGCTCTGCGACCTCCATGTTGCCGTTTTCGAGGATTCACTCGGGGCGACGCCGGTCCCGGACATGCCGCCCGGTCATCCGGTACACACCTTTATGCTGGAGAACCGCGAGACCGAAAAAATCATCGCCCGGCTCACCGCGCTGCTTAGACAGTGCGGCGATCCGCCGAAGCACGCCCTGCTGGAGGTTGAGGCTGATCAATTCCTGCGGCACCTGGCCGATCTCGAGAAGGTGGCCGTCCACTATACGAGAAAGGAAAACCAGCTTTTCCCGCTGCTGGAAAAGCACGGAGTAACGGCGCCATCTCGGGTGATGTGGGCCATTCACGACGACATCCGCGGCCTCATCAAGATCGCAAAGCGGCAGTTTGCCGACCGGCAGTTCACGGAAATGGCCGCGACCCTGAAGGATGTGCTGTCACAGATCGGGCTCATGATCTACAAGGAGGAGCACATTCTCTTCCCCATGTCACTCGACATCCTGACCGATGAGGACTGGCAGGTGGTTCGGCAGGGCGAGGCAGCCATCGGCTATGCCTGGATCGAGCCGCCGCCGGTAATGGCCGCGAACCCTAGGCCGGTACGTGAGGCGGTCGAAGGTCTTCTTGAAATGGAGACCGGCCGGATGAGTCTTGAGATGGTCAACCTGATGCTCACCCACCTGCCGGTGGACATCTCCCTGGTCGATGAAAGCGACAAGGTCATCTACTATTCGGACTGCCCCGACCGGACCTTCCCGCGCAGTCCGGCGGTCATAGGCCGCGCGGTGCAGAACTGCCACCCCACATCCTCGGTGGAGCGGGTTGAGATGATCCTCAATGCCTTCCGAAAAGGCGAGAAAAAGACTGCGGAATTCTGGATCAAATTCGGGTGAAAGTTTATCCATATCCGTTACTTCGCCTTGTTCGATAAGCATAGACGGTACCGGGGCTGCCTGGAGGTGACCCAGGACGTCACCGGTATCCGGTCGCTCGAAGGAGAGAAGCGTCTTCTTGATTGGCAGTAGACGCAGTAGACTTTGAGCACAACCATTTCACCGCACACTATTGCCGGGCAGTCGGGATCCACCGACTGCCCGTTTTTCAATCTCCTTGCGTTTTCCGAGGCGGCAGAATCGCGGGATCCCGTCCTGCCACTCTCTGGAGCCTGAACCCGCACAAAAAAGACCGCGCGCTCCTCAAGCCGGTCGTCAGGATAGACCGCGCACTTTCCTCGTTGTCATTTGAAGCGGTAGCGGAACGGTTGTCGTTGTCGTAATCGTAGTCGCCGTAAGGAGCGACCTTTTCGCGCAATTCGTGGTTTCCTCGGTCAAGCTCCCAAATCCCATCATTTTTCGGTTTTCGATTACCATTACGACAGCGACAACGACAACGAGACAGAATCCCAAACCACCTTTGCAGTTCCCGGCTCCAATTTTTCCAAGCGAAATAACGTGGCATTTTTCCCTGGAGTGGCTTAGAAAGAGACGGCTGAATGGTGCCCAGCCACGTTCGGGCGAAGACGAGGTTCGTCCCAACGAACCGCCTGCAGTCGCCCAAGTAAGGGGCGAACCTCGTGTTCGCCTTTTAGGATGTCGAGCTCTTGAGATAAAACCAAGACTATCCATGAATTCGGAGATCTTCCTCATCGTGCTGCCGGTTTTTCTGGTGATCGGGCTCGGTTTCTGCCTCAAGCGGACCGCTCTCATCCACGGCGCGTTCATCTACGATCTCAACAGATTGGTGTACTATATCGCCTTGCCGGCATTGCTTTTTTATAAAATTGCCGGAGCCGATTTTTTTGCCAGTTTCAACGGGTCCCTTTTAGGCGGGATGATTCTCGTCATTACCACGGTGTTCATTCTTTCCTATGTGTTGGGCCGCCTGCGCGGCTACAGCCCGGCAGTGCGGGGAGCATTCTGTCAGGGTGCTTTTCGAGGTAATCTCGCCTATATCGGCCTGGCGATCGTCTACAATGCGTACGGTGAAGAGGGATTTACCAAGGCTGGGATTCTGCTCGGTTTTCTGGTGCCCTACATGAATGTCCTGTCGGTGATGGCGCTCATGCTTCCCCATCGTCGGGAAAAGCTGGGCATGGGACGTTTCTTCTGGCTGCAGCAGGTCGCCACCAATCCTCTCATTGTTGCCTCCTTTGTCGGCATCCTCTGGAGTTTTCTGGGGCTGTCCCTGCCGCGGATCGTCGATCGGGCGCTGGATATCGTCACGGGCATGTCGCTGCCGCTCGCCCTCATTTCCATCGGCGCATCTTTCTCTTTTCAAAGACTGCGGGGTGACCTTGCGCCGGCGGCAGTATCGGCGGCGATAAAAATCGTGTTGATGCCGGTGCTGACCGTCCTGGTGCTCCTCGTCCTCGGAGTGCAAGGTCAGGAACTGGCGATCGGGGTGCTTCTGGCGGCCACGCCCACGGCCACCGCCGCCTACATTATGGCGCAGCAGCTGAAATGCGACGCGGAACTGTCGGGGGCAATCATCATGCTTTCAACCCTCTGCTCGGTCATTACCTACAGTCTGGCGCTTTATCTGCTGCATTCCATGTCGCTGTAGGTTTTTTAACCGGACCCGGAAAAGGGTAAGTTATGCCGGCCGCCTGCCGAGAAGATCCATCAGGGGGAACCTGATCAACCGCGGCGCGAGGGTAAGGTGCAAAACTAACGCAGCCTGCGAGGCAGCCGCGAATGGAAATTGTTTTTCAGGAAGGTGTGGAAGTCGCTGATGGCGGCCAGACGGCCCCGCAGGTGGTCTTTGGCTTCGTGGGAGGCGGCAGGATCCTCCTGCCGCCTTTTGATTTCCTCTTCACGTTCCGCGATGAACCGGTACAGGTCGAGAAGATAGCTGTATACCATAATGATCAGTAGTAGGTGAAGTCCTTGAGATCGATGTGTTTCTTGAGATATTCGCGTAAATGCTGCAACTCCTCGAGCTGGCCGTGATAGAAGGCCGACTGCTCGTCCCCGCGGGCAATACCTCTTTCAGCTTCCGATATCTTCTCGGTGAGATAGTCGTGGATCTTTACCGAATACTCGTTCGGCATACCGTCTACTCTTTTGACACTTTTCCTGTTCCTGTCACGATATCAGCGCAGATAGGCAAGAACGATGTTCAGCATCCTGCGCACCGGTTCAGCGGCGCCCCACAGCAACTGATCCCCGACGGTGAAGGCGGCCAGGTACTGCGGCCCGATATTGAGTTTATGGAGACGGCCGACGGGGATCGAGAGGGTCCCGGAGACTTTGACCGGGGTAAGTTCCTGGGAACTGATCTGGCGGTCGTTGGGGATGACCTTGACCCACTCGTTGTGGCCGGCGATGATCTTCTCGATCTCCTCCAAGCTCACGTCCTTCTTGAGCTTAATGGTCAGTCCCTGGGAATGGCATCTCATCGCTCCGATCCGCACGCAGAGACCGTCGATGGGAATGATCTGGGCGCCGCTTCGACCGAGGATCTTGTTGGTTTCGGCGATACCCTTCCACTCCTCCTTGGACTGCCCGCCGGCGACCGGCACATCGATCCATGGAATGAGGCTCGCGGCCAGGGGGACCCCCCAGTTGGTCATGGTGAGCGACCCGTCGTTCAGCCTGGCGGTGATCTTGCGGTCGATGTCGAGTATGGCCGAAGAGGGATCGGCCAGGAGATTGCCGACCTCGCCCGCCAGTTCACCCATCTGGGTGAGCAGCTCGCGCATGTTTTTGGCGCCTGCGCCGCTTGCCGCCTGATAGGTCATGGAGCTTATCCATTCGACCAGGTCATGGGCGAAGAGCCCGCCCAGGCCCATCAGCATGAGCGAGACCGTGCAGTTGCCGCCGATGTAATTTTTGATGCCGTGTTCGAGTCCCCGGTCGATGACGGCCCGGTTGACCGGATCGAGAATGATGATCGCATCGTCCCTCATCCGGAGGGTCGACGCGGCATCGATCCAGTAGCCGTTCCAGCGGCTGCGCAGGCTCTCGTAGACGCTGGTGGTGTAGCTCCCGCCCTGGCAGGAGACGATGATGTCCATATCCGCCAGCCGGCCGATATCCATGGCGTTTTCGAGAGGTTTTTTCCCCATTCCGCCGACGTCCGGGCCGGCCTGTCCCGCCTGGGAGGTGGTGAAGAACACCGGCTCGAATCCATGAAAATCTTTTTCGGCCTCCATTCTCTCCATGAGAACGGAACCGACCATTCCCCGCCAACCGACAAATCCTACTTTTAGCATTGGAGACTCCATAGAAAATAATTGTGGTTTGTGCACATTTGAGGCAGGACTCTCGTATCTCCCCCCAAAAATTCGGAAACCTTCATTTTTACCTGGATTGGCGCAGAAATGCTTGTGAAAAATGAAGGGCGGGCGAGCAGGCGCAAGATCTATCTTCCCGGCCTCGAGAAGAGGAAAAAACCGAAAATAAAGGAACCGACGAGAATGTATACATCGGCGAGATTGAAGATTCCGGTGCTGAGTCTACCAACCGTGAGGAACACGAAATCGGTGACGCCGCCTCCGTGCAGGATTCGGTCGAGGAGGTTGCTCAGGCCTCCGCCGGTGACCAGGCAGAGGGGCAGGATGTAGCTGGGATTGGGGCGGCGAAGGAGAAAGAGATAGAAGATGCAGGCTGCAAGGAGGATCCCGACGCAGACATAGAGAAAAAAGAACTGTAGGGAGGTTGGCAGACCGCGGGCTACCCCCAGAAAGCCTTCGAAATTTTTGACCAGGGAGAAGGTGACAAGCCCGCCCATGACGGGAATTTCGCCGGTATGGGCGAGATATTTCTCGGCCGCCGCCTTGGTAATCTGGTCCGTGGCGATAACAAATGCAAGAAGGCCCACCGGCAGCCGGAGATCTATCCTGCGGCTCCTTCTTCTGTCTTTGAAGGCAAACATGAAAATAGATGTCGATAAAGGGGGTCAGGAAAGTTTCAGGAGGATGATTTATGAGAGGAATAGCAAAATCACAGGGGCGAGTCCAGGACTTTTCTGACCAGAGTGGCAATAGATCTGCGCATCAGCGGCTTCATGGCGAAGGCCTTGATCCCGATGGCCATTGCCTTCTTCTCATTGATCAACTCACTGAAACCGGTGCAGAGGATGACAGGAATATCCTGACGAATTGCAAGAAGGTGCTGGGTCAAGGTGGCTCCGTTCATCTTGGGCATGGTCATGTCGGTGAGAACCAGATCGAAGGCTCGCGGATCGGCAGTGAAAATCTGTACGGCCCGGAAGGGTTCGGTTTCGACCGTGACGGAATAGCCGAGGCTTTCCAGAAGGCGCTCCTGCATGCGGGCAACCATTGCCTCATCGTCTACCAAAAGTATTCTTTCCGTTCCCAATGGGACTTCCGGGCTGCAGGAAACCGGTTTTTCCGTACAAAACCCGCCGAATTTCGGAAAGTACATGAGGAAACTGGTCCCCTTGCCTGGTTCGCTGTAGACGGTTATCAATCCGTTGTGACTCTTTACTATGCCGTGCACGACGGCGAGCCCCATTCCAGTCCCCTTGTCCTTCGGTTTCGTGGTGAAATACGGATCGAAAATCTTATCGACCATGGATTGTTCCATGCCGCAGCCGTTGTCGCAAATTTTGAGGAGGAGGTACGGACCCGGGGCAAGCTGCAGAATCTTCGATTTTTCATCGATGGGTTCGATTTCGATACGGTCGATTTCCACAGTCAGGATCCCGCCGCCTTCTCCCATGGCATCCCTGGCGTTGGTCCCGAGATTCATGATGATCTGGTGAATTTGAGTGGCATTCCCAGAGATCAACTCGTCTTCAATTTCGATTTTTGTTCGAATTTCAATGGACTGGGGGAGCGAAGAGCGTAACAGACTGAGGGCGTCGGTAACCACCTGGGCAAATGGCAATGGAGTATGCTCGTAGTCCTGGCGGCGGCTGAAGGTGAGAATCTGGCGGACCAGTTCCTTGGCCCTTTCCGAAGCCAGCAGCACCCGTTCGAGATCCTTCGCCGCCTGGCAATTATCCTGTTTACAGCTGGCCTGCATATGTAACTGGGCCAGCTCGGTGTAGCCGATGATGGCAGAGAGAATGTTGTTGAAATCGTGGGCGATTCCTCCGGCGAGGGTGCCTATCGCCTCCATCTTCAGCGATTGCTGAAGTTGCTGGGCAAGCTTTTTTGCAGAAGCTTGTGCCTCGCGCCGTTCGGTTATCTCCTCCTGCAGTTCCAGGTTCGAGCGCTCCAACTCGGCAATGCGTTGCTGGAGTTCGGGATAGTAACTCTTGCGGATGGATTTTTCGCCCAGTCCGATAATGCTCTGCCTCAGCAGTTCGCGTCTGCTCTCGTGGTCAGAGGGCTTCTTCATAAATGACCTCGATGTCCCGCTGGCTTGGCACCCTGGGGTTGGTGACCATGCAGGGATCGTTGAGCGCCTTGCGGGCGAGCTGGGGGATGTCTGAAATTGTCGCCCCTCTTTCGCCCAGTGTCTTTTGGATGCCAATCTGCTTCTTCAAACCGCTGATCTTAGCCAGCACCGCCTGTTTGATTTCATCGGTGTTTTTCCCGTAAAGGTCAAGGCCCATTGCGTTGCCGATTCGACTGAAACGTTCGACGGCTTCCGGGAAATTGAATGCGATTACATGGTCGAGCAGGATGGCGTTGCACTCGCCGTGAGGGAGATCGAGCAAGCCGCCCAGGCTGTGGGCCATGGCATGGACAGCTCCGAGGCTGGCGTTGGAGAAGGCGAGGCCCGCCTGCAAGCTGGCAAGCATTAGATTGCTCCGCAGCACTATGTCATTTGGGGCATTCAACGCTTGTGGCAGGTTGGTGCAGATCAGGCGGACCGCCTCCAGGGCATGGAGATCGAGGAGCGGCGAATTGGCGGTGGAGACAAATGCTTCGATGGCGTGCACCAGGGCGTCCATGCCGGTGCAGGCAGTCAGATGGGGGTCCATGGTGACGGTGGTCAGGGGGTCGATAAGAGCCACATCGGGGACCACCGTTTTACTGACGATGGCTATCTTCTTCCGCTCTGCCGTATAGTTGATGATGGCGAACTGGGAAACGTCGGCGGAGGTTCCAGCAGTCGTAGGAATGCAGATGAGGGGGGGGCCCGGAACGGCGACGTTATCGATACCCTCGAAGGCAAGGATATCCTCGCGATTGGTGCTGACGATGCCGATACCCTTGGCGCAATCCATAGGGCTGCCGCCGCCCAGGGCGACTATGACGTCGCATTTTTCTTCATGGTAAAATTCCGCTCCCGCCATGACTTCGGAATCACGAGGGTTGGGAGAGATAGCGGAAAAGACGGCAAATTCTATGCCTTCATCTTCGTGCAGACCGGTGAGTTCTGCCAGCAATCCGGCTTCGATAACGCCCGGATCGGTAACAATGAGCACCTTTTTGGCTCCGAAGTTACTCAGGTAACGGCCAATGAGCTGCATGGCCTCCGGTCCAAAAATGAACTCCGGGGCGACGAATTTTCTTAACTCAAGCATCTTTCTCCTCACCAAAGGGTTGATCGATTCGTAAAAAGTCCAATCTACTTCGTTTAGGCCTGAAACGGCGCTTCGCCGTACCATGTGTACTACCAAAGCGCCGTTTCAGACACTACGCTTCGTATATCAAACTTTTTCCAGAATCCATCTCCACGGGTTGGGGCACTTTTTACGAATTTAGCAAAGGTAGAAACTCATCAACTATATTCATTATGTCCTATCGGGCTGTAAAGTCAATTCTTCCAGGATTGTCCGATTTCACCAAAGCCAATTTCTCGTGATTGCTTTTTCAACCTCTATTGAAGGGTATCCATGAAAAAAGTTGCTTCCGGATTGGGAGTTCGATAAGCTAGCCTGTTTGAAGCAAGTCGGAGTGCAAAGCACAGCAAAGCCAGGACTGATCGATCAGGAGAGTGAATAAATGGTGAAGGTCGGCATAATCGGCGGTTCCGGACTCGACAATCCGGATATCTTGAAGGAACCGAAGGCAATCGAGGTGGAGACCGAATACGGCAAACCATCTTCCTCGCTTCTGGCCGGCAGGATCGGCGGCATTGAAACGGTTATTCTCGCGAGGCACGGCCGGCAACATCAGTTCAGTCCCACCGAGATTAACAATAGAGCCAACATTACGGCTCTCAAAGAGGCCGGTGTGACGCATATCCTGGCCACGACCGCCTGCGGCAGTCTGAGGCAGGAAATTGAGCGGGGGCACCTGGTAGTGCTGGATCAGTTCATCGATTTTACCAGATTCAGGAAAAACACTTTTTTCGATACCTTCGCAACCGGCCCCCGCCATACCGCCATGGCCCAACCGTTTTCAGAAGATTTGCGGCGCAGGCTCTTTGAGACTGCCCGGGCCTTGAGGCTTACAGTCCATCCCCGGGGTTGCGTCATCACCATCGAAGGACCACGTTTTTCCACGGTTGCCGAATCGAAGATGTTCCGGTTGTGGGGCGCGGATGTGATAAACATGTCCACAGCCCCGGAGGCGATGCTCGCGAACGAAGCCGGTATTCCGTATGCGGCGGTCGCCATGTCGACCGACTACGACTGCTGGAAGGAAGACGAAAAGCCGGTAACCTGGGATGAGATTCTTGAGGTATTCCATAAAAACGCAGATAATGTCACGAGATTACTCGTGAGCGTCATCGAAGGCTTCCAACAAACTTCGATTTCATTTAATAATTGATGGACTCGTAAAAAGTCCGATCTACTTCGTTGTAAGTCTGAAACGGCGCTTCGCTGTATTATATGTACTATCAAAGCGCCGTTTCAGACACTATATCGAACTTTTTTCAGAGTCCATCTCCACGGGGTTTGAGCACTTTTTACGACCTAATCAATCATTAAGAACCGGGGCACTACCATGAATTTGAAAAGCAGCGTCCGCAGCATACCCGACTGGCCCATTCCCGGAGTTATTTTCCGCGATCTGACAACCCTCATGAACCACCCCGAAGCTTTCCGCAAGTCATGCGACATCCTCTATGAAAGATACCGGGATAAGGATATCGACCAGATTGTCGGAATCGATGCCCGCGGTTTTGTGTTCGGCGGAGTGCTTGCCTATAAACTGGGTGTGGGGTTTGTTCCGGTTCGAAAAAAAGGTAAACTGCCAGCGGAAACCGTGGAGGAATCATACAGCCTGGAATACGGATCGGGGACGCTCGAGATTCACAGGGACGCTTTGGAGCCGGGAGACAAGGTGGTTGTCGTTGACGATCTCATCGCCACCGGCGGAACCGTGAGCGCAACAGTTCAATTGGTTCGAGCATTGGGCGCAAAGGTTCTCGAATGCGCTTTCCTGATCGAGTTGCCTGACTTGAAAGGCAGATCACGAATCGCCGACTGCGATGTATTTGCGATAATGGAGTTTGAGGGGGAATGATTCAGAAGCCAGAAACCAGAAGCCAGAGAACAGACTGGCTTGTTGCCTTCGGCAAGAGGTAAGGGCGGGCAAGGTGCTTTTGGGAAGGTCTTGAATTCGCCATAGGCACATCACCTGGTTCAGAGCCCCTTGGAACGGCAAAAGTCCAGTCGAGTAATGAACTCGGGGCGGGGCTTTGTCGTAATGAATCGGCTGCGACCATCCCGAAGCCAGAAGCCAGAGGACAGAGGACAGAGGACAGAGGACAGTGGGCAGAGGACAGTGGGCAGGCTGGCTTGTTGCCTTCGGCAAGAGGTAAGGGCGGGCAAGGTGCTTTTGGGAAGGCCTTGACTTCGTTTCCGCGTACAATTGGCCACCGCCAGGGTCGGATTACTAC
>JAEYNP010000073.1 GCA_023412495.1 Pseudomonadota bacterium | reverse complement strand
ATCCTGGCCGGTCCCAACATGGGCTTCGTCAACCAGGCGCTTCGGTATGTGTTCCACCTGAACACCAACTACGGGCCGATCAACATCTACTCGGTGTGGTCGCTGGTGATCCTGGGTCTTCCGCAGGGCATCGCGACGATTTTCATGATGGTGTTCCCCGCGCTTGAGAACATGGACCCGTACCTGGAAGAGGCCGGGCGTATCAGCGGCGCGCCGGCGTGGCGCACCGCGCTTCAGATCACGATCCCGCTGGTCAAGCCGGCGGTGCTCTCCGGGCTTGTGCTTTCCTTTGGTCAGACCGTCGCGCTGTACGGCGTACCCCGGATGCTGAACATCAACGTGCTGACCACGCGCATCCGGGAATCGATCACGGTGATGGACTTCAAGCTGGGCGCGGTGCTTTCGATGACGGTGACCATCCTCTCGCTGTTGGCGGTGTTCCTGTACAGGCAGGTCATCCGGTCCAGCAAGAAGTATGCCACCGTCTCCGCTAAGGGCTTCCGTCCCGGCGTGATGAAGCTGCGCCGGGCGCAGCACGCGTTTTCTGCGCTTGGGATTATTTATTCCGGTTTCGCGTTTCTGATTCCCTACGCGACGCTGCTGTTGGCTTCCTTCATGCGCTCGGTTGGCAACCGCTTCGCGCCATCCAACTTCACGCTGGACAACTACATCGGGCTGACCAAGAGCGTGGTCGCCATGACGGCGTTCAAAAACAGCATGCTGCTGGGCGCGATGACCGCGACCGGCGTGGTTTTCCTGGGCCTGATCGCAGCGTTCATCATCGTGCGGGTGAAGGCGCGCGGGCGCGGCGTACTGGAATACCTGTGCAACCTCCCCTCCGGCATCTCCGGCACCGCGCTGGCGATGGGCCTAATCTTCATGTACCTGAGCTTCCCGCTTAACCAGATGAAGCTATACGGCACCATATGGCTGCTCCTGATCGCCTACGTGACCCGCATGCTGCCCTCCGGCGCGCGCTACGCCCAGTCGGCGCTGATCCAGATCAACACGGAGCTGGAAGAAGCCTCCCGCATCTCAGGGGCCTCCTGGGGGCGGACGACACTGAAGATCACGGTGCCACTGGCCAGAACCGGGCTGATCTACGCGTGGATTCTGACGTTCGTCATGGCGTTCCCCGAATTGAGCAGCTCGGTCATGCTGCGAAATGCTCAGACCGATGTGGTCGCCACCGCAATTCTCGACCTGTGGGACGGCGCGGGCGGGCTTCCGCAGGCCGCGGCCTTCGGCACGGTGGTGTTCATGATCGTCACCGCGCTGGTGCTGCTGGCCCAGAAGGTGTCCGGCCGCTCCATGTTGGAAAAGTCGAAAAGCTGAAACGGGAGGATCGAAATGGGACTCGTCAACAACCAAAAGGCCTACGACCAATACCTGCTGGATGAAAAGGGCTATGGAAACATCCTGGTCAACGGACATGCGACGGGGTACAGGTTTCAGGTGCGCATGCCCAACTTCCGCGGCAACTACCTTTCTTGCGTGGAATGCCTCGACTTCCGGTTGGATGGCGAGCCGATCCCGGAGAGCCGAATCGAGGTGCTTCTCAACAACAAGCGGTTTCGCATCGACGATTTTCCGGGGCTGATCTACGAGTACTGGGACGTCAATGACCGAGCGGTGATCGAGGTGCTGCAGCCGGGCGGGCTGACCGGCCCGCATGAGGTCGAGGCCGTCTTGAAACTTCGGTATGCCTATTCCGCCTATTTCGGCGTCTGCAAAGTGGTCACTTCCAAAAACTCAAAGCGGTATGACTTTTCACAGGAAGGAGGCGAGAGGCCTTGAAAACCGCAAGACCCAAACTGGGCGTTTCGCTGTTCTCCTACTCCAGCGAGTATTACACGGGCCGCCTGACGCTCTCCGACGCGCTCAGGCTCTCCAAGGAGGTGGGCGCGGAGGGCGTCGAGATCGTCGCCTCCCAGATGGTCCCCGGCTTCCCCTGGCCGTCGGACAAGTGGCTTCATGATTTCCGCGATCAGTGTGAAGCGATGGGGCTTGAACCCTTCTGCTACAGCGCGCACCTGGACAGCGGCCTTCGATGCGACCGCATGATGACGGACGACGAGAAACTGCTTTCGACGATCAACGACCTGCGCTGTGCGCAGATCATGGGCGCTTCGGTAGTCCGAACCCAGCAGACCATCGGCCCTGGCCTGATCCCCAAGATCGTGCCCTGGGCGGAGCGATACGGCGTCAAGGTCGGTGTGGAGATTCATCCGCCGCACAGGCTGGATACGCCCGTATGGCTGGAGTTCGAGCGCGCATTCCAGGAGGCGGATTCGCCCTACGCGGGCATTGTGCTGGACACCGGGATCTATCAAGAGTACCCCTACAAGGGCTGGCGAGACGTGTACGCGGCCCACGGCGTGCCGGAGGAGACGATCCAATTCCTTATGGACGCGCTGGCGGTCAGGACGCCGCTGAACGAGGTACAGGAGGCGCTCAAATCCCGCGGTGAGAGCGAGTATGCGCTGGAGATGGCTGGCGAGATGTTCTCGCTGTACCGGCCATACGAGCCGGACGCGCTGGGCGAGCTCATGCAATACGTCACCCATTTCCACACCAAGTTCTACCACATGCAGGACGGTGAGGAACCCACCATTCCATATCGGAAAATCTTGGACACCGTCGTCCGAAGCGGCTTCGAGGGCTACCTGATCACCGAGTACGAGGGCCATTATTGCTACGATTGCGAGCAGTTCCCGTCGGCGGACCAGGTCAGGCAGCACATCCAGATGGAAAAACGGATTTTGAACATCTAAATAAAGGAGAAAACTCCATGAGCGCCAAGAGAATCACCAGCCGCGATCAGGCCGGCGACAGCATTTTGGACCTGTTTAAGAAAAATACTGAAGGTGCCGCCCAAGTGGATGTGAACCGCCGCGTGCGTGTGGGCATCATCGGAAC
>JAEYNP010000033.1 GCA_023412495.1 Pseudomonadota bacterium | reverse complement strand
TGCCGTGGTAGAGCCTTGGCTTGGCCGCGCCAGCGATGCACTGTTTGCACGCACCATCCACACCGTGCTGTGGGCAGGCGCAGCCTTTGCGCTGCTGCAGTGGCTGGGCATGGCGGCGCTGTTTCATCCGGCGGTGGCTGGCCCATCGGCCTTATCTGCGTGGCTGGTCGCGGGTTTGCTGCTGACCTGCACCGCCCACAGCTTGCTGGCTATTACGCACCAAGCTTGGGGTGTGCGTTTAGGTGGGGATGAGCTGCTGCGCAGCCGCATCGTCGCGTGGCGCGAAGGGCTGGGGCTGCTGGGGATCATTGCCGCTTCTGCACTGTCAGTGGCTTGGGGAGCCAATGCCATGCTGGCCGTGTATGCCGCCACTTTGCTGCTGGGTTGGTATGTATGGTGGCGCGCGCCTCGGCCTGCACCGCAAGGGCAAGGCCCAACACCATCACCGCCCGCAACACGCCCCTTACTATGGCAGCCTTTGGCGCAACCGGCTTTTCGGCGGCTGCTGGCCGTGTTTATGTGCAACGGCATTGCCAGCGCCATTCCTGCAGCGCTGATGCTGTTCTTTGCCCAAGACCGGCTGCGTGCCAGCGAGCAGGCCACGGCCCTATTTTTGGTGCTGTATTTCGTCTGCGGCGCTGCCTCCATGCCGCTGTGGCTGCGTGCGGTGCGCCGCTGGGGTTTAGCCAAAAGTTGGCTGCTGGGCATGCTGCTGGCCGTGGTGTGCTTTGCGTGGACAGCCAGCTTAAGTACCGGGCAAATCACCGCTTTTGCGTGTATTTGCGCCCTCACCGGCTTGGCTTTGGGGGCTGATTTAGCCCTGCCCGGCGCTTTGCTGGCACGCCTGATTGCCAGCCACGGCGCACAAGGCCGCCATGACGGCAGCTACCTGGGCTGGTGGAGCCTGGCCACCAAGCTGAACTTGGCACTGGCAGCTGGTGCCGCCCTGCCCCTGCTGCAATGGCTGGGCTATGCCCCCGGCAGCCAAGACCCACACGCCCTGCAGCACTTGGCCTGGGCTTACGCCTTGCTGCCCTGCCTGCTCAAGCTGGTGGCGGCTTGGCTGCTCTATGCCCTGCTCATCCGCCCCACACCCACCCGCAACCCTTAGGAGGAACCCACCATGAACCCACGCCGTACCTGTTTATTGGCCGCATTGGCTGGGGCTGCCGCACTGGTTGGCTGTGCAGGCCCACAGGTGAGTCAGTACGCACAACAACAGCCCGTGCTGGAGCTAGACCGCTTCTTCAATGGCCGTGTAATTGCGCATGGCATCTTCCAAAAGCGCAATGGCGAAGTGGCCCGCCGCTTTACCGTGGAGATGAACTGCCACTGGGAAGGCAGCCAAGGCGTGCTGGATGAACACTTCACCTATGCCGACGGCAGCCAAGAGCGCCGCGTGTGGCGCTTAACCAAACACGCTAATGGCCGCTACACGGGCCGCGCCGATGATGTGGTGGGTGAGGCCAGCGGCCAAACCGCAGGCAATGCTTTCCGCTGGAGCTACACCTTGCGCCTGCCTGTAGACGGGCGCACTTATGACGTGCAGTTTGATGACTGGATGTTTTTGATGGACGAGCGCGTCATGCTCAACCGTGCCACCATGCGCAAGTTTGGCGTGCGCTTGGGCGAAGTCTTGCTGTCCTTCCAAAAAGTGTAGACCCCATGCCTTTAAACCCACGCATCACCGATTGGCGCGGCAAACGCATCTGGCTGATTGGCGCTTCCAGCGGCATTGGCCGTGCCACAGCCCAAGCCCTGCACGCGCGGGGCGCACAGGTCATCGTCTCCGCCAGAAACGCGGGTGCGCTGCAAGCGTTTGCAGCTGAGCACCCCGGCAGCCAAGCCTTGCCGCTGGATGTCACCGATGCCACCGCCGTGGCCCAAGCCGCGCAGCAGCTGTATACGGAAGGCCAACTCGATCTGGTGTGCCTGTGCGCCGGTCACTACCAAGCCATGCGTGCCAACACCTTAGATTTGGATGAGCTGCTGCGCCACCAGCAAGTCAACTACCACGGCGCATTGCACGTGGTGGCCGCCGTAGTGCCGCACATGTTGCGCAGCGCCACACCCACGCACACTCCCCACCTGAGCTTGGTGGCCAGCGTGGCGGGCTGGCGTGGCTTGCCACAAAGCTTGGCCTATGGCCCCACCAAGGCCGCACTCATCCATCTGGCAGAAACTTTGTTTTTAGACCTGCGCCCCCAAGGCGTAGCGGTGAGCGTAGTCAACCCCGGCTTTGTCGATACGCCGCTAACTGCAGGCAACCCATTCGCCATGCCCGCCCTACTCACCCCCGCGCAAGCAGCCCACGCCATGCTGCAAGGCTGGCAACGCGGCGCATTTGCCATGCACTTTCCGCGCCGCTTCACCATGTGGCTGCAGCTGCAGCGCCTGCTGCCCTACCGCATCTACTTTGCCTTGGTGCACCGCTTTACAGGCTTATGACCATGCAACACCCACCCCCAACCACGCCACCTCAAGTGCTGGCAGGCGTGCAGCGCTTGGTGCAGCTGTATGAAAACCTCAGCGTCGATCAGCTGCAGCAACTGCCCACCTGCTACGCCCCGGATGCACATTTCAAAGACCCGTTCAATGCGGTGCAAGGCATAGCCGCCATCACCCGCATCTTTACCCACATGTTTGCAACTCTCGACGCGCCCCGCTT
>JAEYNP010000017.1 GCA_023412495.1 Pseudomonadota bacterium | reverse complement strand
GCCTCGGATTTATCATCGTGGTGGTAAAGCACTGACTGGACTAGGGGCCTCACAAGGTTACCGAATTCAATCAAACTCTGAATGCCATGAATGTCTGTCCGGGAGTCAGACTGCGGGTGCTAAGATTCGTAGTCGAGAGGGAAACAACCCAGACCAACAGCTAAGGTCCCGAAGTGATAGTTAAGTGGAAAAGGAAGTGGGGAAGCACTGACAGCCAGGAGGTTTGCTTAGAAGCAGCAATCCTTTAAAGAAAGCGTAATAGCTCACTGGTCAAGTAGCCCTGCACCGACAATATAACGGGGCTTAAACTATCCACCGAAGCTTTGGATGAATTTATTCATGGTAGGCGAGCATTCTGTAACTGTGAAGCGGACCCGTAAGGGCCGTTGGAGTGATCAGAAAAGACTCTGTCGGCATTAGTAGCGATAACGTATGTGAGAACCATACGCACCGAAAACCTAAGGTTTCCTGCGTCAAGTTAATCTGCGCAGGGTTAGTCTGTACCTAAGGCGAGGCCGAGAGGCGTAGTCGATGGAGATCCGGTTAATATTCCGGAACCATGGGTTTGTGATGTGGGTTGACGCAACAGGGTAGGCAAGACACCTGATGGATGGTGTTGAAGTAAATAGGCCGTCGCTTAGGCAAATCCGGGCGACACAAGGCTAAATATACGGACGAAAGTACGAACCTTCGGGTTCGGAACAAGTTGCTGACCCCAGTTGCCAGGAAAATTCCCGTTCATCTATACAAACTCCACTGGCAGTACCGTAAACCGACACAGGTAGGTGGGATGAGAAATCTAAGGTGCTTGTGAGAACTCTCGTTCAGGAACTCGGCAAAATGTACCCGTAACTTCGGGAGAAGGGTAGCCGTGTTCACCAAGAACATGGTCGCAGAGAATTGTCCCAGGCGACTGTTTATCAAAAACACAGGTCTCCGCAAAGTTGTAAAGACAACGTATGGGGGCTGACGCCTGCCCAATGCTGGAAGGTTAAGAGGAGTGGTTAGCCGTATGGCGAAGCTGCGAATCGAAGCCCCAGTGAATGGCGGCCGTAACTATAACGGTCCTAAGGTAGCGAAATTCCTTGTCGGGTAAGTTCCGACCTGCACGAATGGCGTAACGATTTCCCCACTGTCTCAACCAGAGGCTCAGCGAAACTGTAGCACCGGTGAAGATGCCGGTTACCCGCAACTAGACAGAAAGACCCCGTGAACCTTTACTATAGCTTGGCATTGTTTTTTGAGGTAACATGTGTAGGATAGGTGGGAGACTTTGAAGTGGGCACGCCAGTGCTCATGGAGTCATCCTTGAAATACCACCCTTGTTATCTTAGAAATCTAACTGCGGTCCGTGATCCGGATCCAGGACATTGTCTGGTGGGTAGTTTGACTGGGGCGGTCGCCTCCCAAATTGTAACGGAGGCGCGCGATGGTTCCCTCAGGCTGATTGGAAACCAGCCGTAGAGTGTAAAGGCATAAGGGAGCTTGACTGCGAGAGAGACATCTCGAGCAGGTACGAAAGTAGGTCTTAGTGATCCGGCGATTCCGCATGGAAGGGTCGTCGCTCAACGGATAAAAGGTACTCCGGGGATAACAGGCTGATCTCCCCCAAGAGTCCATATCGACGGGGAGGTTTGGCACCTCGATGTCGGCTCATCACATCCTGGGGCTGGAGCAGGTCCCAAGGGTTTGGCTGTTCGCCAATTAAAGTGGTACGTGAGCTGGGTTTAAAACGTCGTGAGACAGTTTGGTCCTTATCTGTTGCGGGCGCAGGATATTTGAGGAGATCTTTCCCTAGTACGAGAGGACCGGGATGGACGAACCTATGGTGTACCAGTTGTTCCGCCAGGAGCATCGCTGGGTAGCTATGTTCGGCAGGGATAACCGCTGAAAGCATCTAAGCGGGAAGCCTACTTCAAGATAAGATATCCCATGGCGTAAAGCCATCTGAAGGCTCGTGGTAGACCACCACGTCGATAGGTCGGATGTGGAAGTGTGGCAACACATGCAGCTTACCGATACTAATCAGCCGTGCGGCTTATCCATATCAGAATTCAGAAGCCAGAAGACAGAGGACAGACAACTGCCCTCTTCTTCTGGCCCCTGATTCGATCAAAAACTACTGACTGATCTACTATTCAATTATCGATTTTTCAAGACTGAGGGCTGCTTATTCAGGTAAGCAACAGGCCGTTGCCTCTTGCCGAAGGCAACAAACTGATCTGGCTTCTGTCCTCTGTCTTCTGGTTTCTGTTTTTCGGCGGTCATAGCGAAGAGGATCCACCCGTTCCCATTCCGAACACGGAAGTTAAGCTCTTCAGCGCCGATGGTACTGCACGGGAGACTGTGTGGGAGAGTAGGTCGCCGCCGATTCTTTACGACAAAGCCCCGTTGAGTTTTATGCTCAACGGGGCTTTTGCCATTTTAAAAAGGTAGTAATCCGACCCTGGCGGTGGCCAATTGTACGCGGAAACGAAGTCAAGGCCTTCCCAAAAGCACCTTGCCCGCCCTTACCTCTTGCCGAAGGCAATAAAGTCAGCCTGCCCACTGTCCTCTGTCCTCTGTCCTCTGGCTTCTGGCTTCTGGGATGGTCGCCGCCGATTCTTTACGACAAAGCCCCGTTAGTTTTATGCTCAGCGTGACTTTGTGCGTTGCTGCGCCTCGGGAAGTCCTTCCCAGTGCAGGGTGCGCCTGAGATCGGCAAGGTGCCGGTTGCTCAACTTGTCCCCGGCGGCCAGTCCTGCTGTCTCTGCTTTTTTTGCCGAAAGGAAGGATTGGTATGAAAGGCGGAAGAACTGGAAGTACTATCTGGTGATGGATTTTTTTTTCATCAGCATACCCCTTTATTTCAAACGTTGCTGCGTACAATCAAAAACCGGAAAAACACTTCCCTCTTTTTTAAAAGCCTTTTAACAAGATCACTTCTCCAACAGATTTGCCGGCTTTTTAAGACAGAGGCTTTCCAGCCCTGTGCCTTCAGTCTCCTGTCCTCTGTCTTTTGACATTGAAATCACAATCGCTAATCTTAAAAACACTTGACGTAAAGGTACACATATACAGTAAATAGTCCGATAATCATCCACATCCTATTTCCGCCACCCCTTACCGGAGCACAACTTCATGAGCGAATTACTTGATCTGTACCAATCCGCAGGAAACGCGCTATTTTCCGAAAAAATTTGCGATATCGTCCCTTATTTTGCGACCATCGAGCCTCAATTCGTGGCCCTTCTCCCCGGTTATGCCGAAGTAACTATGCCCAATACCAGAAAAGTGCATAACCATTTAGGTACCGTGCATGCCATTGCTATGTGCAATCTTGCTGAGATAGCCGCCGGACTGATGACCGACGTTTCCATTCCGGAAAATTCGCGCTGGATCCCGGTCGGCATGAATGTCAGGTACTTGGCTAAGGCAAAAACCGATCTGCGTGGTATTGCCGATGGCAGAGAAATAGATTGGTCATCTCCCGGCGACAAATCTATTCCTGTCAGTATCACTGATAAGGATGACATTGAAGTCTGTGCCGCCACAATTATCGTAAAGGTCAGCCTGAAGCCGCAATGAAAAAATCCCTCCCGGCTGAACCCGACTCAACGGACCCAAATGAAGTGGATCTATCTGTTCAGTTTGGAAATGGAGACTCCGAGAACGCGGTACCAGTAAACGAATTTGCCGGTGAAATGGTTCTGTGATATTCTGGTACAGATTAACCCATTAAAAATATCACTATGAATACTTTTCCGCCGCTTTCGAATTCCGCAACATCTCCTGAACTGATCGACCTGCTTGCCACGATTCCACCGAGCGTTACATTTGTCGATCGTGTTCGTCAGCTCAATTTAAGTTCAGTCCTCGAAAAGAAGATACTCCGAACCGAATATCTTTTGGCTAAGGGCAATACTGCTTTATTTCGGGTCGAGCCCCTCACGGCCGAGGACGAGAAGGAGCTGGCAACAGAGGTCCTGTTGCTCCGGCATCGTTTCTCCGAAATGCTGCTCAGCAGGCAACAATTCAGACAAGCCACGCTGACGATCCTGCAAAACATCTACCTGTTTAAAAACCGTAAGATATTCTTCGGTAACGGCGCAAATTCAGCCGAGACCGAACGGCAGGAAGCGCTGGTGCTTTTTGGTTCCGGGCAAAGCTCGCGTCTGCCGCTGGAAAAGACATTGCAGCACCTCATTATCGCCAGAGTCTGGAATCGGATCCTCGGCCATTTGTCTCAGGAGGAGTTACAGGGCGATCAATTTCTGGCCCTTCATGCTGTCGTACAGCAGCTCAATACCCTGCGAAACATTTATATGCTGCTCGCGAACGGATTGGTAAAAAAACTTGCGACTAAAATCAACGTTATCTATCGGGAGTCCTTAACCTACGAGGATGCGGTACAGATCGGTGAAATCGGGGTGGCCCGAGCTGCCTACCGTTACCATCAATCGTGCGGTGTACGGTTTTCAACCTTCGCCGCCAATTGGATCTTCAAAGAGATCCAACGACAAGCCCTGGAAGGGCGTCTCATACGAATTTCCGCACACACGGTGGAGGGTTTTACCAAGGCGGCAAAATCCGGCGATGCAGCAAGCCTTCGGAAATTTTCTGCCATCATCTCAGGTGCAACTGCAACCCAGGAAGATCCAGCAGAGTCGAAAGACTTCCATCAACCTGATCCCTCTATCAAGAGCACCGTCCCCTCCCCGGCGAACTCATTCGAAGAGATCCAGCGCAAATCCCTGCTGCTTCACACCATCGATCACAAGCTATCCCCCAAGAGCGGCGACATTATCAAGCGACGATTTGGCCTGCCACCATATCAAGGCAGGGAACAGTCGGTTATCTCCATCAGCAAAAGATTCGGGGTTACGCGAAGCAGCATCTATCAGCTGGAACAATCGGCTTTACGGAAACTGCAGAAAAGTCTAGACCGGGAATTGTTGTAGTACCGTCTCGGGAGGGTTTTCTCGGGCATTGGTATTCGTTGTCGAACCACCGCTACTGCATTATAATATTGAGAAGAAACAGTCAATCCGGGAGGTTGCCATGAAGCGATTCGTGTCCGTTCTGCTGATTCTGATCCTTGCTGTCCTTGTCCCCGCCGCCTCTTCTCTAGCAGGCTCGAGATACCATTCGAAGCATTACTACGGCGGTTACAGGAGTCATTACTATCCTCATTATTACGGTCACTCTCATCGCCATTCAGATGATTTCCTCGCCTATCTGGGTGTGGGACTGCTTGCCGGAGTCGTGGCGGGTTCAATCTTTTATCAACCTCCGATTACGCGCACGGTAGTCCACTCCGCTCCTCCGCCGCCGGTGATTGTCTACAGAAGCCCCGTGGTGGTTAGGCCGCAGAGCGATTATTATTTGGATAACGAGGTGTTGAGGCAGGTGAAAGCGACAGCGCGCGTACTTAATATCCGTTCCGGTCCTGGTTTTGAAGAAGAGATTATCGGTCAGGCTGTGCTCGGGGAAATACTCGGCGTGATCGGCGCAGCACCTGAATGGCTGTACGTAAAGACGCAGAGAGGTCAATACGGCTGGGTAATGGAACAGTACACTCAGGCTCTTGAAGGTCCCGTCGGTTGATCGGCGTTGAGTTTTCTCATGACGCTTGTCACCTTATCATCCATTGTCTGATTCCGGTCGACTCTTGTACCCATCTTAATGGTGGTTGTGATGCGGGGTGCGCCAAGGCGGTGTACTTCCTCGTGACATGACCTCACGGCGGCCATTACTTCATCCCACTCGCCTTCGATATTGGTGCCGTAAGCATGAAGTTGCGTTTTCAAACCAGCCTGCGTGAGGATCCTTTGGCAGGCCGCCACATATTCCGAAACGGAAACCCCGACACCTAACGGAACAAGACACAAATCCATTATCACCTTCATAACGCCGTCCTCATCAAAGTTTCGACCGCATCCTTGGCTGCAACTGGGAGAAGCAGCAGTTTTCTTCTCTATCCAGGTATTGTCATCGTGATGTTATCTCCTTCTCTCCGCAGCTCGAACGTCGGAGAGTAAAAAACTCTTCACAGGAATTGATGCTCTTTTTTCAACTCCTCATACACCAGGGTCGAGATCTGCCGGAGAACCCGTCCCCGGGAATTCATCCACTGTCCATAGTTGGCAGCCCTGGATTTTCGCTCTATTATGCCGACAACCACATAGGGATATCTTTCCCCGTTTTTGGTTTTCGGCACAAGGATACCCATATCCCCGCACAAGCGGGCCGTGGAACCCGTCTTGTTATATTTCAGAGTACCTTGGGGGATAAGGGTCCCATAATAAATGCGGTCTCGCTTCGGCAAGGCCATCAACCGGCGGATTTCCTTGCTGTGAGGTAATTCCTGGTTCCAGAGTGCACGCAGAAACCGGACGTAATCGGAAGGCGGAGCGCTGTTGAGGTAGGTTCGGCCATCCGCCGGAATATATTCTTTGATTTCAGTTCTCTTCAGAAGGTGTCCATAATGCTTTTTGAGAAGGGCATGACACTGAGCCGGCCCGCCAACCTGTTTCATTGCCCAGTTCGTTGCCGGATTGCTGCTTCTCTGAATCATCGCTTCCATTTTCCCTCGAGCCTGCGAGTTGTATGTGAGCTTATTTTCATTGACCATATGGAAATAGGCAAGAGCGACAAATGGCTTGATCATGCTTGCGGCTTGAAAATCCTTGTCTCCATTGATACTCAAAAGATTCTGATCCTGCTGGAGATCGTAGACCGCCCAACCTATCGATTCTTCTGGGTCGAGGAGCCCTTTGCTCTTGAGATTTGCAACATGATTCTCTATGGATCGCAAGATGCTGCCATTCTTGAATTCACTCGGCACAGTCTTTTGGATCTTTTGTTGAGCGGTGAGTCTCAGCTTTTCCACCGGTTCCTTCACCTTCTTGTCGGCCGGAGGTGTTTTCTCTAACGCTAGAGGGATGGAAGCCTCCGGTACAAGGCAGATTTCAGGTTCATTCACGTTACCTTCGTCGATGAGACTGGATTCGCCATAGACGACGCTATTGTTGTTCTCCCTGACAATGGATGTTTTGATCTTTTGGGATTTGAGCAGAGCGGCGTGCTTTCTGGCCACGCGGTTGGTCGAGGCTTCGTCGCCCCGCATTCGATAAACAAGAACGTAATTGCCAAAATCAGTCTGTTCGATAAAGAGATCCCTTTTTACCTCCTCGCCGAGTCGACTATAGAGGATCTGATACTTTTTTTTGAGAGGCTCCAGGTTAGGGCCTATCCCATAACTGACGTTATAGAGAGGATCGTATCGTTGTTCCTTAATGGCATATGGTTCGTCATACCCAGCAGTATTCAGCAATTCTGCATGCTCGATGAGGGTTTTGGCCACGGTGTGAGAGGAAAGATTGCCATCGTAGATGAGGCCATACTCATCCCCCCTTCCCACAATTTTCATTTTTTTCGACACGTTAGGCTCAAATAGCCCCTCCAGATCCTCCTTGTAATCGAGAACTCTCTCCAGATCGTTCGAAAGAATGTAGATAATGTCATATACTTCCTTCTTTGCTGCAAAAGCCTTCGGGGCGGGGCAGACAGCATAGGAACCAACCAACATGAGAACGGCAACCGCGATTCTAACAGAACAGACCATGGCTGAAGATTTCCCTTAAAATGATAACCTTGGGCAAACAGCATTTACTGAAAATGATCTCCACTACTACCCAGCTTGGCCGGTAATTGCAAGCCTTGAAGAACAGGACTACCTTGTTGGTCGTAAGAATGAATCATGAGATCATGCGAGGGAAGGCGAACCAAACTCCTACTGCACATTTTACTAAAATCTTGCAACAAGTTGCAATGGACTCTATAGTGATTTTACAAGTTTTCTTATCAAGGGAAAATTTTTCCGTATTTTTGATAACTTCTGCGCCAAAGAAAACTTATAATCGAAAAAACTTTTTGTGACTGACGCATTCGTACAATAAAGATCGGCATAGAGGAGGCCCCCCGGGCATGACCTTTTTCGACAACTTTGCGTCTTTCCAGCTCATCGCAGCTCACCGTGGCTATCGCGCCATTCGCCCCGAAAACACTCTTGCCGCGTTTCGTGCCAGTATCGGACACTGCCATTTCATTGAACTCGACGTTCAGTTAACCAAGGACTGCGTGCCCGTAGTCATCCACGATGCAACTCTTGACAGAACGAGCAACGCCGGCGCAAGGCGCCATTTGTTCAACCTGCCCTCCCTGAATGTCTGTGACTGGAACCTGCTCCAGTTAAAGACTCTTGATGTCGGTGGCTGGTTTCTCGACACCGATCCCTTTGCCACCATCTATAACAAAAAAGTCGATCCCCATGAGCTGATGCGCGAGCTGCCGCAGACGATAATGTCCCTGGAGGAAGTCCTGCTTCACCCGATACTGCGGAAGATTCCCGTAAACATAGAAATAAAGGACCAAAAATGCAAGAAACAGGGCAAAAAGGCGGCAGAGGCCGTCGTTGAAGTGGTGAGCAGAACCAAATCGGCGCAAAAGGTTCTCATCTCGTCCTTCAACCATGATTATCTCTTGATTGTGAAGACCTTCCTCCCAACCATTTCCACGGCGGCGCTTGTCGAAAAGTCGCATCCCGAGGACCTTGTAGATTATCTGCGTTCCCTGCACGTGGCAGCATATCATCCCTCCGACCACATTGTTGAGCCGGAACTCATCCGCCAGCTGCGTGCCGCTGGAATCGGGGTCAACGTCTACACCATAAATTCGAAGGAGAGGCAGAAAGAACTATTTTCAATGGGAGCGACCGCTGTCTTCACAGATTACCCGGAACTTGCTTAGCAGAGGATCCGCCCTCTTCTTGAACAAAGAATTAGCTATAGCTTCTTCTTTTGCCGTACGCACACTTTCCTCTGTTCAATTCCGGGGGTTTTTATTATAGTTGTTGCCTCATTATTTAAGAAATAACCAAAACCTGTCGATATGGAGTTTTCCGGCTGAATTCTCTCGTTTGGAGCAGAAAAAATGCCGAAAGGAGATACAATGGAGAGTGTCAGAGACATCGATCCGGATATTTATGCACTGGTAAAACAGGAAGAGCAACGTCAGGCCGAGAAGATCCGCATGATCGCATCGGAGAACTACGTCTCGCAGGCCGTGCTGCAAACTACCGGTTCCGTCCTCACCAATAAATACTCCGAAGGCTACCCCGGAAAACGCTACTACGAAGGGCAGCAATTCATAGACCAGGTGGAGAGAATCGCCATTCAGCGAGCCAAGGACCTGTTCGGCGCGGAACATGTCAATGTCCAACCCTATTCCGGGTCGCCGGCAAACGTCGCCGTTTATCTCGCTTTTCTCAATCCGGGCGACACGATTCTCGGCATGGCCCTGCCCCACGGAGGGCACCTCACCCATGGGGCGCATATTTCCATATCCGGTAGATATTTCAACGCCCAATCATACGAACTCGATCCGGAAACTGGGCTGCTCAATTACGACACAATCCTGGAGAAAGCGAAAGCCGTGCGCCCGAAGATCCTGATCGCCGGACACTCGGCCTATCCCAGGATTCTCGATTTTCAGAAGTTCCGGGAAATTGCCGACGAGGTTGGGGCTTTGCTCATGGTGGATATGGCCCATTTCGCCGGCCTCGTCGCGGGCGGGGTGCATCCTTCTCCAATTCCCTATGCCGACGTTGTCACCACGACAACCCACAAATCGCTGAGAGGCCCGAGGGGGGCGATGATCCTCTGCCGGGAAAAATATGCCCAGGCGATCGACAAGGCAGTCTTCCCCGGTATCCAGGGAGGTCCGCACGACAACACCACCGCCGCCATCGCCGTAGCCCTGAAAGAGGCCGCCTCGGGATCCTTCCGGGAATACGCCCGCCAGGTGGTGAAAAACGCCAAGATCCTCGCCGAGGCCTTGATCGCCAAAAGCTTCACCCTGATCACCAACGGCACCGATAATCATCTGATGCTGGTCGATCTGACCAACAAGAATATCTCCGGGAAAAAAGCTGCAAAGGCGCTGGACAAGGCCGGCATCGTGCTCAATTACAACGCGGTCCCCTTCGACAAGCGCAAGCCCTTCGACCCCAGCGGTATCCGTATGGGCACTCCTGCCCTCACCTCTCGCGGTTTCAAGGAAAAGGAGATGCTCCTCGTCAGCGCGTTCATCGCCGAGGTTATCGCCGATCCGGAAAACGATAGCAATCTGCAGCGGATTGCGGAGGAAGTGAAGGAACTTTGCCGCAATTTCCCCGCCCCCGGCCTCGAGCACATCAGGTAGAGGATATCAAGCCCGCGGGCCCTACAGGCTCAAATCGCTTCGGGTCAAGGGCAACAGGTCGCCGGGATGAAGTTCTCCGGCGATCGCCTTGTCCAGGGCCGATTCGTAATCGCCGATGACGAAATCGATTACGCGGATCTTCTTCCAGGTGAGAAACTGGTAGTGTCGGTCCTCAATACCACCGCAGATCACCATGGCGATGTTCTCCTCCATGATCATGTTACAGAGATCTTCCGGAGATGGCCGGTCCATAATGATCGCCCTCGGTTTGCCGATCAGCCGACCGTTTTCCACGGTGGCTATCACCACCTCGACGGCCAGGTCGAAACGTTGGGCGACGAAATCCCTCTGGGTGGTAATCAAAATTTTCATTTTGTAAATCCTTTTTCATCAGGTTCAACCGAGACCGTAGCGCGCTATCTTCCGCCACAGCGTCGTCCTTCCCCAGCCAAGCTTCTCGGCGGCCTTTGAGCGATTGCCCTTGCTGGCGGTGAGGGCCTCGAGGATCATCCTCTTTTCGATTTCCGGCCAGTTGTCGCCGCCCGTTATCGGCAGCCCTTTCAGTGAAGCCCCGTTCTCTCCCGCATCCACAGCTCGCCTCTGGCTCGTACCCGGCACAGGCACCGGAGCATCAGGAACCTGCGAGAAAAGATATCCCGGCAGGTCCTCTCTGCCGATCTCCTTTTTGCGGCAGACGTTCGCGCAGTATTCGACAATATTGCGGAGCTCCCGGATGTTGCCAGGATAAGAGTAGTTCAGGAGGTGCCGCAGCGCCGCCTCGGAAAAACTCTGCATCTCCTTACCCAGTCTCGTGGCATAATCCTGCAGAAAAAAATCGAGCAGAAATCGGATGTCCCCTTCCCTCTCCCGCAGGGGAGGTAGATGGATATGAAGAACATTGAGGCGATAGAAGAGATCTTCCCGGAAAACTCCTGCCTCCACCCGTTCCCGCAACGAGCGATGGGTCGCCGCAATCACTCGGACATCGACCGTCTCCTTGCGCTCGCCGCCTACGGGGTAAAAGGAGCGATCGTCGAGCACGGAAAGGAGCTTGACCTGAAGCGAGAGCGGCATATCACCTATCTCGGTAAGGAAGATCGTGCCCTTGTCGGCGATTTTGAACATCCCCGGCTTATCCCTGACGGCTCCGGTGAAGGCACCCTTGACATGGCCGAACAGCTCGGATTCCAGCAGATCAGGTGGAAGAGCCCCGCAGTTGATCTTGACAAACTGAAACTTGCCGCGCGGCGAGTTGCGGTGAATGGTTTCCGCGATCTTGTCTTTTCCGGTGCCGGTTTCACCGGTAATGAGGATGGAGGCCTCGGTCTGGGCCATGAGCGGCATGATCTCGAACACCTCTTGCATCTTCGGGCTATGCCCGATGATATTGGACGACCAGTCACTGATGAGCATGCTCTTGGCCGTTGCCTGAATCGCCGAAATATCCTCGAGGACCACCAACAAGCCCTTCGCGTGGCTGCCTCTCCTGGTGTGCAGCAGCGAAATGGTAAAGCGGATACCTATCCTTTTGCGGCTGCGATTGATGATATCCCCTTCTACCGTAGCGTTCTCCTCGGTCTCGATCACCCTCTGGAAGATCTGGCCCCGATTGTTGCCCATATTGCTGCGAAGTATGAAATCGGCATAGACGCCGATCGCAACATCCCGACTGTAGCCGGTCAAGGCCTCGAACAAATGGTTCAGGGCCACGATCTTGAATCCTTCATCGAGCACCGCCGAAGCGTGGGGAAAGCCGGCAAGCAGGTCGTCGAGCAGCACTTCGCCGGGTACTGCAAAGGTCTTTTTCATCATAGCAATGCACGCATCAAACAAAAGCCAGGGCAATAAAATCGGCTGATTAACGATTGAATAGCGTCAGCAAAGCAGAGAAAATAACAACACGCAAGTCAAAAACAAAAAACTGGAGGATGTAATTCGGGAAGGAAATTCTGAAGGCCGATCCCGGCGGAGGGTAATGAGTGCCCTATAAATTCATTTCTCATTTTTTTACGGATAAATTTCGTGAAGGTTACTGATACCTTGGTGTGTTAGTAAGGAATTTCGTGACTGGCTCGGCCTCTATTTGCCGCTTTTCTTTTGAAAAGCCTCGTTGATCTTCTCCATAATGAGGGTCAGGTCCACCGGTTTCACTATGTAGTCGAATGCGCCCATTTCCATGCTCTTGATTCCCGCATCAAAGGAGCCGTGCCCGGTGAGGAGAATCACTTCAATGGTCGGATCTATGGTTTTCACCTTCGAAAGAACATCCAGTCCGCTCATATCCGGCATTTGAAGGTCGAGAATCATCACGTCGGGACGAAGAAGGGAGACCGAAGCCAGCGCCTCCGCACCGGAATAGACACTCTCTGCCGAAATCTTCCGCAACCGCAGTCGTTCCGCCAAGGTCGAGGCAAATTCAGTCTCGTTGTCGACGACCAGCACCTTCATCTTCTTTGTCTTCCCCAACGTAACTCTCTCCGTAAAAATAAGATCTGAAAAGAAACGGTGGCCGGAAAAGTCCGCGGCCACCGCATTTTTGCCACCGCACTTACTTCAAGAACACGGGCATCCCCATGAGCGGCCAAATTACCGCTACGCTGAGGAATACAATCAGCATCAGCACGATGCTCGCGGCGATACCATATTTGAAGAATTCACCGGGAGTGAATTGTTTCGAGTTATAGGCGATGGCGTTCGGCGCCGCTCCGATCAGCAGCAGGAAGGGCATGCCCGCGGTCACCAGTGCAGAGAAGAATATAACCTCACCGGCGACGCCAAGATAGGGGGCGATGACCAGAGCCACCGGCAAAGAGATGGCGATTGCCGCCACGTTCATGATGAAGTTGGTCATGATCAAGACAAAGAAGGCCATGCCAAGGATGAAGACAACGCCAGGGGCATTGGTGAAAAGCTGCAGCCAGTTGACCGCCAGCCATTCGGCCGCCTTGGTCTGCCAGAGGCAGAAACCGATGGACATCGCGCCGCCGAAGAGCAGGATTATGTTCCAGGGGATATCCTCCAGATCTTCGACCTTCAAGATATTGAGGATAAAAAACAGCAGGGTGGAGCTCAACAGGATGGCAGTCTTATCGATGTTTTTCAATGCCGGCACCCAGTTTTTCAGGGCGATGAGCAGAATCACACTCAGGGTGATCACCAGGGTCAGGATCTCCTGCCGCTTCCAGCCGCCAAGCTCGGCGTACATGCGCTTCGCCTTCTCCTTCAGGCCGGGGATTACAGCTTTTTCCGGTTTGCAGACGAACAGGATGAAGGCCCAAATGATGAAAACCATCAGCCAGCCGACCGGCGCCATATAATAGGAGAGCTCGAAGAAACTGATCTCCTTGCCGGTCATCTCCTTGAAGAATCCGATAGCCACCGCCCCGCGGGCAGCTCCAAGCAATGTGATAATACTGCCGGCGCCGGCCACATAAGCCATGCCGATGAACAGCCCCTTGCCGAACTTGGTCGGCTCGTCGCTGTCGGAATAGAATGCATTGATGGCCAGCAGCAGCGGGAACATGGTCGCGGCCACCGCGGTATGGGCCATGAGGTGAGTGAGCACCGCCGTCATGATGAAGCAGCCCAGATAGATCATGCTGGTCCGCTCGCCGACGATGGAGAGCATTTTGTAGGCCATTCTCTTGGTGATCCCGCTCTTGGTGAAAACCAGGCCGATGACGATGGAGCCGAAAATGAAGAGAACGGAAGGATCCATGAAATCCTTGAAAGCGACCTCGGGCTTGCGGATGAGAAACATGGCCTGAACCACGCCGATGGCAATGCCGGTTACACCGATCGGCAGGACCTCGAAAATCCACCAGGTAGCGGCAAGGGCGAAGACCGCCAGCGCCCCCTTGCCCTCTGGGGTTAAAGTGAAATGCTTGCCCATCGGGTCGATGGCATCGGGCCAGGGCGGGGCATAATAGATGACGACGAACAAGACGACTCCCAGGAGAAGAAAGAATACCCTTTTCCAGTCAAAGGGAGCCTTGACCTCCGACTCTGCTGCATGTGTTGTTACATTATCCATTTCTTTGCTCTTTGATATTGTCGATGACATGATATCATCCTCTTTTTTAGGTATTCATAGCGATAAGCCTGTCGCCGAGCGCCCCGAAGACCTCGGCGAGCTTGACCACTCCAACCAGTTTGCCGCTTTCCAGAACCGGCAGGACCGTCTCCTTGCCTATGACCATGATGGACATGGCGTGAATGAGGTCCGTCGAAGCCGACAACGTGCGGATATCTTTTTCAATGACTCTGGTGACGGTGGCGTTCAGGTGATTTGCCCCTTCCTTCATCAGCACGCCGTCGAGCAGGGTTGCCAGGTCACTGTACTCGATGGTCCTGCCCTCGAAGGGCTTGATGTCGATGGGATCGAGCAGGGACGAAAAGAGCACCCGTAAAATACCCTGCTGGGTGACTCGACCGATCAAGCCACCCTTGTCATCGACCACCATCAGTTCACTGAAGCCGCACGGTCCGGTACTGCCGATGGGACAAAACGATCGCAGCTGTTGAATAGCCTCCTGGACTGTTCCGCTTTCCTTCATGCAGGGGAAACCGGATAAGGGGATCATGATGTCTCGTACCGTTTGATTTTCAGTACTCACAAGATTTCTCCTTTGTTAAAATCGTCTTAGGCGCAACAGCTTCTGCCGTCCGCCACTCAATATCCCTAAAAGGCGTGGAGCTACCAGCCTTTTGTATGCAGTATCTTTTCAATTTCCTTGATACTTTTTGATTGCATCAGGAGCAGGCGTTTGTTTTTTGCTTCGCTGATCTTGGTCATCAAATCGGAAATATTCACCGGTTTTTCGATAAAGTCCTCGGCCCCCAGTTTCATCGCCTCGATACTGGTCTTGATGGAGCCCTGGCCGGAGAGCATGACGATTTCGGTATCAGGCTGCTTCTCCTTGATCAGTTTCAGGGTCTCGAGGCCGTCGATCCCCGGCATGGCCAGATCAAGGATGATGAGGTCGAAGTTCTGATCATCCACCTTCCTCACCGCATCCTCGCCGTTAGCGGCGGTGTTGACTTTCAATCCCCTCGCCTCAAGGCGTTCGGCCAGCGTCGCCAGGAAATCAGCTTCATCATCGACCAGCAGTACCTTGGCTTTCAATTCGTCTTCCATTTACGTACCTCTCGTTGATATTTTCGGTAAGCCGCCCGTCGGTGCCGGGCGGCTAATCTTCATTATTTTTTCCGATCTTTGCTCCGCATGCGGTGTGAAACTGCTCAACCGTGCATCAGCCTGTATTGCGCGATATAGACGAAGATGCCGGCAAAGTAGCCGAGTGCGGCGAGCCCTCCGATCTTTTTGGCATACCAGAAGAAGTGGATCTTCTCGAGGCCCATGGCGGCGACGCCGGCCGCAGAACCGATGATCAGCATGGAACCGCCGGTTCCGGCGCAGTAGGCCATGAACTCCCAGAGGAAACTGTCGGTCGGGTGGGTCGCCATGTCGTACATCCCCATGGATGCGGCCACGAGAGGCACGTTGTCGACGATCGCACTGAGAATGCCTATCAAAGAGACAATGACTTCGAGGCTTCCAAAGCTTTCATTGAGCCACGTGGCGAGTGCGGTAAGGATATGGGTATGCTCGAGAGTGGCTACGGCAAGCAGAATGCCGATGAAGAAGACTATGCTGCTCATGTCGATGTGTTTGAGGGCCGAAACCAGCGTCAGGTGCTCCTTGTACTCATCTTCCTTGTTGCGATGCAAAATTTCACCCACCAGCCAAAGAATGCCAAGTCCGAAAAGGATTCCCATGAACGGGGGGAGATGGGTGATAGCCTTGAAAACCGGCACCGCCACCAGACAGCCGATGCCCATGAAGAACATCAGGTTCTGTTCGAACGGGGTGGTCCTTACATCGCTGCCGTTGTCGCCGCCCTTCGGGCTGATGACAGGCTTGCCGCGCAGGACGAAATTGAGGAAAATGAGCGGCACGATCAGGCAGGCCAAGGAAGGCAGGAAGACCCCTTTGATGATGGCAAGCGAGGTGATCTGACCGCCGATCCACAGCATCGTGGTGGTGACGTCGCCGATCGGCGACCAGGCCCCGCCTGCATTGGCGGCAATAACGATGATTCCGGCAAAAAACAGGCGATCTTCATGCCTATCCAGCAGTTTTCTCATCAAGGAAATCATGACGATGGTCGTCGTCAGGTTGTCGAGGATGGAGCTCAGGAAAAAAGTGACAAAGCCGACTAGCCACAGCAGAGTGGTGATCTGCTTCGTCTGGATTCGAGAGGTAATGACCCGGAAACCGTTATGGGCATCGACGACCTCCACAATGGTCATGGCGCCCATCAGAAAAAATACGATCTGGGCTGTAGCCGCCACCGATTCCGAGAGATTTTCCGCCACCAGATGAGGATTTCCGCTCAAAATAGCGTAAATCGTCCAGAGCAGACCTGCACCGATAAGGGCCGAGGCAGCTTTGTTGACCTTGAGCGGGTGCTCAAGGGCAATGGATGCATAGGCAAGAACAAAAACAGAAACAAGGGCTGATGACATATGTGCTCCATTTAAAATTTTAAAAGATGAAAATCGTATGAAGAATCGTCCTCGAACGGAATCAGACTAGCAAGGCTCATGCCATCTGCCACACTTCACTGTTTATCGATCAAGTTATCGTTTTTAAAACAAATCAGAAAACAAGCGATTTTGTTTCCACTCAGGAAGAAACGAACATCACCTAGTTTTGTTTCATTATGGTTCCATCATCACCACACCCTCTCTCTTCACAAGACGCTTCTCTCCAGAAACCAGATTCCATACCAAAAGGATTCGATATAAAATTAATTATCATATTTCTATGAGATAGCAGGACATATCATTCGCAATTGGTGGTTTCAGTCGCTTTACTCTCAAACACTCGAAAGACTAAACACTGAACCTTTTTGAAACTATTTGAAACATACAGGATGAGAAAGCGAAGATGGTCGTGAGAGAAATGGAAGAGTCTTTCAACAGGATGTATTCGGAACCGCATTCAAGAGGACGGTACCGACCAGGGTATGCGCCCAGAGACCCGCAAGGCGTACGGAGTCCTTAGTGTCATGTCAAGTGTCAGATATTGTAAGATTGCGCAGTAATTTCGGCTTCCTGTGAGGCACGATTGAGGGAGCAAGCAGCGCTATGTGACTGAAAGAGTAAACGAAGCAGGAAGCCATAGGGCAGGTAAGCGCAGCGCAGCAGAGACTCCGAGCAATATACAACAGATGATGTTTGACAGGACACTAGCAGGGGAAGCGATTTCGAAAGCTCCTTGCCGATCAATCCTGGGGTCAGGACTCGGTAAAAGGAACTTGCAAGGTCTTCGTCGATGAAGACCTTGATCTGATGCAGAAACCGGTATGAATGATCGGGCCGGCAGATCAGTCAGGTCCGGAAGAAGGAGAAATGAATCATCGGCCGGCAGGTTCGCTACCAACCCTTTTCCATAAGGATTTTCTTTATCATTTCTTCGTTTTTTCTTTCGGCGATCACCATCTTTTTCGCTTGGGCGGCGTGTATTTTATCCGCAAGTTCATTGAGGTCAGCCGGCTTTTCGAGCAGATCGAGGGCTCCCAGCTTCATGGCCTCTATGCCCTGTTTGATGGTGGCATGGCCGGTCAGGAGAATCACCTCGAGATCCGGATTCTTCTCCTTCAGAATGCGGAGGGTCTCGATACCGTCCATCCCCGGCATCATCAAGTCGAGAATGACTACGTCAAAAGCACCGGCAGCCGCCTTTTCCACTCCTTCATGAGGGGACGAGGCCGTCGTTACCTGCATATTCCGCGCCTCCATCCGCTCGGACATGACTGCCAGGAAATCCTCTTCGTCATCAATCATCAAAATTTTTTCAGTCATTTTCATCCTCCTGCCAATTCTATAGAAATCGACCTGCCTTGGCACTTGCCGGATCAGGTCAACAAAAGGGTAAGTTCCTTCTTCCCCATATCGGTGATGAGTTTTGCACCTGCGGCTAGAAGAAGGTCGGCATGTCCCGCCGGCATCAGAGCCGCGAAATCCTCTTTCAACCCATCCAATCCGCCAATCTGCAAGCTGGCGCAGTCATCCTTGCGTTCAACCGCGAGTCGCAGGGTTCCTCCCTCTGTGGTTGCACCAAATGCAAACTCCAGACAGAGCCACACCAGGTTTTGCACGAGGAAAGGGTTGTTCCCGACCATTACCGGGGTCGGCGGGGGATCGACCACGATCGAAAGCTTGCGCATTGCAGCCGGTCTTCCGGCCAGATTGCCAACCAGCACGGCCAGATCATGGAGATCGAACTGTCCTTCGAAGCGATCGACGCTGTGGGCGAACCGACTCATATTCTTCAATATATGGTCGGCCCGAAGAATCTGCTTATTGAATTGCTGGCAGACCCTGCTCAAGCGCTCCGGGTCGATATTCTTTCCCTTCTGTGCGGCAAAGGCGAAATCCTCCAGCAAGCCTACGTTCTCATTGACGATTGCCAGGACATTCTTGATCTCGTGGGCGATTGAGGCAGAAACCTTCCCGAAAAACTGCAACCCCGACTCACCGAGAATATCGTATTGGGAATTCATATCGGCTCCTCTATTTGTCCAACGCCTCTTTCATCTTCAGAATCAAGATATTGATATCCACTGGTTTAACCAGATATCCCGCTCCCGCGGAGCCAGCCCGATAATCGTCCTCCGACCCGTGGCCGGTGAGAAAGATGAACTTCATGTTCGGGTACTCCCGCTCGAGGACCTCCCGCAACTGAAGACCGCCGGTACCAGGCATCTTCATATCCAGCACAGCGATATCATAGGCTCCCTTTTCCGCCAGGACGAGGGCATCCCCGGCCTTTGTCGCATACTCGACGAAAAAGCCGCGGAGAGCGAGCCGCTCGGCCAGGGTGGTGACAAATTCTTCTTCGTCGTCTACCAGTAGAACCCGCATTTTCAGTTTTCCTTTGTCTTGTGTGGCGGTTCAAGCGGAAGGGTCACGGTGAAGGTAGTCCCTTCCCCCACCCGGCTCGCGACATCGATCCTCCCGCCAAGCTCCTGAACCAGTCCGTAAGTGATGGATAATCCCAGCCCGGTGCCTCCTGCCTTGGTTTTCGTTGAATAAAAGGGTTCGTAGATCTTCCCTAATTCCGCCTCGGACATTCCGCAGCCGTTATCGGTAATTCTGGCCCTGATGCCTTCATTCTGCACGTAACTCACACTCACCTCCAGGCGGCCGCCGATGCTCATGGCCGCGAAGGCGTTATTGATGATATTGAGGAAGATCTGCTGCAGTTTACCACGATCGCTCTGAAATGCCGGAATATTTTCGGCCATATCGATCTCGACCGAAATATTTCTGTATTCGGCCTCCTTGTGGAGAAAGCCCAGGACTTCCTGGATGACCTGCCCAATCTGGATGGTCTCGATGGCGCTGTCCATATGACGGGCGAAACTGAGCAGACGCTTGGTAATCGTACCGCATCGCTCCACCGAGGAGAGAACCGAATCAATAAGGCCTATCAGTTTGGCATCCTTGGCGTAAACCTCCTTCATCGTGAAAATATCCTTCACCAGGCCGGCCTTCTCGTTGATGACCGCCAGAGGATTATTGATCTCGTGGGCCACCCCCGCTGCCAGCCTGCCGATCGATGCGAGCTTGTTGGAGTATTCCACCTCATGGAGAGTGGTCAGACGACGCTGGTCGACGAGATACATATTGTTGACCATATAGGTGGAACCCCCCAGGATCACAAGCAAGATCACTGAAATGCTGACCACCAGAAACCCGATCAGGTTGACCCGGGTTTCATGCCACGGCTTCATCAGCTCGCTCTTGTTCTTGATGATGATGAGAATATATGGCGAGTCGGGGATATAGGCGGAACATATGAGCACCGACTCGCCCGCGGCACTTGTTTCCTCTCGGATTTCGGTATGTTCCGAGTAGTTCGGCACGGCGTAGGGCATGTGATCGAAAACCTGGCCGTGGTACAGGCTCGGCGTCTGGATGATCCCCTGGTGGTTGATGAGAAAAGCATCACCCTTGCCGGTCAATTCGAAACCACTGAGCAACTCATTGAAGCGTTTGGTGTCGATGGCCGAACGGAGGACGAAGAATTTTCCGTCCGGAAGGATATGCCTCACCCCGATGATGAGGTGCGGAAGCTGGCGAAAACCGAGGAAGACCTCACTGATATGGAATCGCTTTTCCGGAATCTCCTGGAACCAGTCCTGGGAACTGTAATCCTTGCCCCCCAGCTTGTATGGCCCGACATAGTTGCGCTGCACGCCTTTATCATCGATTACGCCCAGGTCGACGAAGCCATCAAAACTCTCCCGCAGGTTGACGAGAATGCTCTGCAGTTTTTCGGGCTGATAGAGCTCTTCGACACTATTGTCGCGGATGACAAAGGATAAGGCCGACAGCCGTTCGCTGAGGAAAAAGGAGATCGACCTTCTGGCATTGGAACCGATGCGCAACGTCCTGAGTCGGTGTTCTTTTTCGATCGACTCCTGAGTAAAATTGTAGTCGATGCTGGTGATGACGATCAGCGGCAGAAGGGTGACCAGCGAGGTCAACAGCACCGCCAGTTTCCAGATGCGCCGGAAGTTGAACATCCGGCGGTAGGGCCCGGTCGATATGTCCTTGTCCCGCCAGAAGTCGGGCTTGATCTGATTCCATATCGACATTGTCACTCTTTTGGGCCGATTGGAGGCGGCGCTATTTTTGGTCATATATTCCGCCGCCTCCGTTCGGGTGGGTAAAATAGGTTAGTTGTGTTTTTTCTTGCCCTGGACCTTTTCGTTTGCCGCCATCAGCGTCTTGCTGAGCAGCTGGATGTCGACCGGCTTCTGCAGAAAGGCGAAAGCGCCGAGTTCCATGCAGAGATCCTTGTCCTTCTCGGTGCCGTGGCCGGTGAGGACGATGACCTCGATATCGGGATTGCTGGCCTTGACCTGGCGAAGCACCTCGATGCCGTCAATACCCGGCATCCTCAGGTCGAGGATCATCACCTCCGGCTCCTCGTCCTTGATCATGCTCAGGGCGGATTCGCCGTCGTAGGCCACGGCGGATCCCATATCCCGCATAATCAGCCGTTCGGAGAGGGTCTGCACGAAGTCGCGCTCGTCATCAACCAGCAGGACCTTGGAAGGCATCTCGAAATCGTAGCGGCGGTAGATGTCCGGCTGATGAAAGCCCTTGCCGATCTTGGTGGAGACCGAGGTCACGCCGGGAACACCTTCGACGATCGATTTCAGTTCCTCTTCCAGACGGGCGAGCATCAGGACATTCTTGTTGATGGTAAGGCTGATCGCCCCGTTTTTTGCATCGACCTCGACATTGTGGCCTTCCTGGGCCAGTTTTACATCAACTTGGGCGGCGAGCAGGAAATCGGCGAGAGCCGATTCGGAATGGGCGGTCCGGGCGACCACATCGCTTTTGGCCTTCTCCAGAATGAGGGCGGTCGCCGCTGCGATCGTGGTTTTATCCATGGGAATGACGATATCGTACAGCCCCGGGGTCCAGGGATCCTCGCCAAGATTCAGCATCTTCAGCCAGGCGGCCAGATCCTCGTCCTGCTGGCGGATCTGCTGCAGGGCATTCTTCTCGGAGACTCCCTCACGCTCCGTGGCCTGCTGAATACGGTATTTCAACTCGGCAACCAGGCAAACCCGCAGCACGTGGCTGATCTTCTCCGGAATAAGAAAACCCACGGAACCGGCAACCAACAGGTTATCCTCGGCCATGATCCTGGCGAGCGCCAGGCGCAGATGGGCGACCGAGCGTTCCTTTTCATGGGTGAAACGGTTGAAGACGGAAGTCTTGGCGGAGAAGGCCGCGGCAATCTTGGCCTCGCTCATGCCCGAGGATTTGACGGCCTCTTCCACGATATCCTTGAGACCGACCGACCGGAAATTCGCGCCGGCCTGGAGTTCCCCGATAACCGACGACTTGTTGCTGAAAGCAGCTCCGACGAGAGTAATGACAGACATAGAATCTCCTTAATTGGCAATATAGCAGACATTGGTTAACGGACACAGGCGTTCCTCGGATGTCTTGTGGGCACTCTCGTGCACCGCGCAAATCGCCTTTTCCATTGTCGAATAGATATGATCCCGGCCGATTTTTTCGATCAGATGGGTCCGCTCCAGAACTGCCATGACCGATTCGTTGACACCGCTGAAGGAGATATCCAATCCGGCGCTCCGCACCGTCGATACCACCAATGATAGCACTTCCTCTCCCGAGGCATCAATATCATTCATGCCATTGGCAACAATGACAATATGCTTCAGACTCTTTTTCTTCAGCATCCGATCCGTGATCTGATCCTCGAGGTAGCTCGCGTTGGCAAAAAAGAGCGGGCCTTCGAAGCGGATCATGTCGATATGCTGACACTCCTGGAGGCCATGGAGCACCGCGTTCTTCAACGAATCGTCGTCGTGTCTGGAAAGAGTCGAAACATTGGGCCGCATGCTCTTGTAGAGGAAAACGCCCAGGGAGAGAACCACGCCGATCATTATGCCCTTGTCCAGATGGGGCGCAAAGGCCAGCGTCATGATGAAGGAGAAAATCGAGATAAGGCCATCGTATTTCTTGGCTTTCCAGGCATGTATGAAACCGGATGCGTTGATCAGGCCGATGACTGCCATCATGATAACCGCGGCCAGCACCGACTGCGGCAGATGATAGAGCAAGGGGGTGAAGAAGAGCAGTACGATCACGACAGTTAAGCTCGTGAACAGACTGGAGAGCCCGGTCACCGCCCCGGCCTGGAGATTTACAGCCGAACGGGAGAAAGACCCGGAAGCCGGATAGGCGCTGCTCATCGAGCCCACCATGTTGGCGAGGCCCTGGCCGATCAGCTCCTGGTTGGGGTCGAGCCGCTGGCCGGTCTTGGCCGCCATGGCCTTGGCGATGGAGATCGCCTCCATGAAGCCCAACAGGGAAATGATGATTGCGCTCGGCAGGAGATGTGAGAGGACCCTCATATCGAATTTCGGCATGGTGATGGCAGGCAAGCCCTTGGGGATGTCGCCGACCACCGCGCCCCCGCCGGTCATATCCAATTCCTCGGTCTTAAGCAGTTTATTGCCCACCTTGAGCCTCCAATCCCGCCCGTCGGTTTGGGCCCCCGCCGGCAACTCCTGCTTCGGATAGAAAAGATATGAACCATTTTCCTGGGGCACACCGGCAAAGACCTTGTTGCGTAGTTCCTTGCGGATGGCCGCGCTCTGCCGCTCCAATTCCTCGATCTCGAACTGCACCACGCTCATCTCGTGCTTTGCGGCAAGCAGAGCCTTTTCGTCGTGGCTTTTCTGGGCCTCTTCCAGAGCGAGATTGATTGTCGTCCGCTTTTCCGCAAGCGGCGGCACCGCGGCAACCGCCTCGTTAAAGGAAGTGATCTGCTCCTGGATCGAAGGGGACTGGATGTTCGCCACGCTTGTCTTGGTGTCGTGTTTGTAACCGATAGCCCAGGCGATTAACGTGGTGACGACCACCGCCACCAGAACGTTGGGAATTTTCGGCGTGAGCTTCTTCATGGCGAACATGAGGGTGAAGGAGCCGACCCCGAAAAACAGTGTCGGCCAATGGGTGTAGTTGGCCGCTGCCTTGCAGACCTCGATGATGGTCTCATAGTGATGCTCCGCGCTGTCCACCTTGACGCCGAACATCTTCTCCAGCTGAGAGGTGGCGATGATTATGGCGGCCGCATTGGTAAAACCGTTGACCACCGGGTGAGAAAGAAAATTCACCACCAGGCCGAGCCGGAGCACCCCGAGCAGAAACTGGAAAATGCCGACCAGGCAGGACAGCACCATGGCATAGGCGATGTAGCCTTCGCTGCCGGCGGTGGCCAGCGGGGCCAGGGACGCCGCGGTCATCAGGGAGACGACGGCCACGGGCCCCGTGGCCAGCTGCCGGCTCGAGCCGAAGAGCGCCGCGATCATCGGCGGCAGAAAGGCGGCATAGAGACCGTAGTACGAGGGCAATCCGGCCAACTGGGCGTAGGCCATGGACTGCGGGATCAGGACCAGGGCCACGGTCAGTCCGGCGACGAAATCCGCCCGGAAACTGGTTCCGTTGTAGCCCTTCAACCAACTGAGAAACGGCAAAATTTTTGTCAGCATTCACTCCACCTATGGGTTTTATTTTCAACCATTTTGCGGCACGCCGCCAGCAGTTCGCTGTACAGCGTTCCCGCATTGTATAATTTGTTGTTTTCCATCTGGATGATGCCGTCGACCATGGCCAGGATGATGAGGGCGTTTTTCTTGGCCGAGATCGCCCCGACGGAACCGTCCTCCTGCCCCCGGGTCAGTGCCTTTTCAAATATGTCGACAAGACAGGTATAAATGTCCTCGAGGTAGCGCCGGCAGACCGGGTTCACCACCGCGAGTTCATGGGTGTAATGCCGCCGCAGCAGGAAAAACCACTCTTTCTTGCTCTCCGCCAGGTGGAGATGATAGGCCACTGCGCCAAGCAGCATCTCCAGGCCCGAATTGTGATGTTCTTCCTGAAAATAAAGGGAAAAGGCCTCGACCAGGCCGTTTTTCACCCGTTCGAGAACCGATACGAAGAGATCTTCTTTTGTCTTGAAATGATAGAAGATTGTCGCCCCGGCAATCTCGGCGAGAGAGGCCACTTCGGTCATCGAGGTGTTGGCGAAACCCTTGGTGGCGAAAAGGATGGTGGCTTTATCGAGTATTTCCTGCTTCTTCGATTGTTTCTGCATTCTGTGCCTCAGCTGAATAACAAAACTGACTGATTAGTCAGTTAGTACAGTAATGCAAAAAATCCGTCAAGCACAAATCTGTCGGCAGCCATTGATTTTTGTGCGCATGAGCCCTTGGACGAAATCTTTCGCCCAAGGAGACAGCGATCCGGACAGCGAGGCACCTGCCGTCACTCAAAAGGGAAAGAACGTTGGAATTGTGGGCAAGGCAAAAGATTAGATCGGTTAGCAATCCATGACCGATCTCGTGATGAACCGAAAATGGAAGGCCGGAAAAAGGCTGTTACCGCCTATTTCCTCTTCCCGGGGATGCGATAAGCGAGCTGACGATTTTTTTGCCGCGCTGCCAGATTTCTTCCGGCAGGCTTTCGTAACCAGGCCGCTGCAGCAGCTTCTTCTGATGCACCACAATCTGCTCCAGCGCCTGTTCCCCGAGAGCAAAAAAACGGAGTTCGACGGTGAGCTGGGTGATCTGCGACAACATTTCGGCATCCATTTCCGGCAAGAAACACTGGGGATCGTTGGTGTCGAAGAACAATTTTTCCCCCTCAATGTACAGGGCATTGGACCATACGCCGGAGACGGGCACTTTGCGGACCTGGCCATCCCCGAACTCTGCGACGATCCGGTCGATGGCGAGAACCGCCTGAGTATCCACCGGATCGAAGCGCAAGGCGGCTATGCCCGAAAAATCCCTTAGATCAAAGAGGATCTGCCGGGTACCCATCTCGATCTTGCGACCGACACTGGAGGGGTCGCTTATCCCCTGGCCGCAATCGACATACAGCCGGCTGGTGTAGTATCTGTCCCGGGTTTCGAGCAGCGTGTCGATCCACACCTCGATGTGTTCGGCAAAAAGTGGCTGGTGGCGCAGGTATATCCTCTTGAACATCTCGACCTTCTGCCATTTCTCCTTGCTGCGGACCATGGAGTCGGAGGCTACCCTGTACAAAAAGAACTTCTCGGGAAGCATGACCACCCGGCGCCCGCGTTCTATCAGGCTCAGCCAAAACTCATAATCTTCCCAGCCGTAGATCATACCGGGGTCATAGCCGCCCACCGCCTGCCAGTCCTCGCGCCGGAAGAAGGCCGAGCAGAAAATCACGTTATCGACCAGCATGCGCGCAAGCGAATATTCCGGCAGGTCCCAGTCCGTCTCCACGGCCCCGAAGAGACCGGCCCGGCAGTAGACGATGCCGACCTGCGGATCCCTGTCCAACTCCGCCACCGCCTTCGCCAGATAGCCCGGCAGGATCCTGTCGTCGGCATCGAGCGGCAGAATATATTTGCCCCGTGCCTCGGCTATACCGTTGTTTCTGGCGCTAGCCAGGCCCTGATTGGTGGTGGTGAGCACTCGGGCTCTTGCTTCCGGATATTTTTCCAGCAACCGGTTGGTATAGCTATCCGTTGACCCGTCGTTGACGATGATGATTTCGCAATCGGGAAAGGACTGGCCGAGCACCGAATCCACGGCCTCGTCAATGAAATGTCCCTGATTGAAACAGGGTATGACCACGCTTACCGTCGGCATGACTGATAATTTACGGGCTAAATTGCTTTGCGGGGAGAAGCGAATCCCTCATTGTCCTGCGGTCCTGCCTCTGGATTTACCATAAGACGAAGAAACTGTCCTCCGGATTGGCCTTCCTCAGGAAATTTTATCTGCGCAGCATGGCATACTTTGGAACTAAGCTTCTCCAGGAAATCGAGGTTATCGATTTGACTCGAAAGACACAAGACTGTAACATCAAATAGTTTAATTTCCGCATATGGGATCATTAAATTTTAAGAATAGAAAATCGATGTCAGAAACGACAAACGCCGAGCTGCAACTGGAACTTGAACGGGCCCGGCAGCGCATTGCCGATCTCGAGGAGCTGGTGGCCAGACAAACCAGTTCCGCCTTGACCACTACCTATGATCTGACGCTATGCGGACGTCAGAAGGACGAACTTACCCAAAGCCGGAACAAGTATCGAAAACTTTTCAATTACGCCAACGATGCTATGTTTGTCATTTCCCTGGATCGGAACAATGCCGACTACGGCTATTTTTCCGATGTCAACAATGTCGCCTGCAAACGGCTTGGCTACACCAGGGATGAGCTGCTGCAGCTGACCCTTCTCGATATCAGCGACCGAAAAAATATTTCGTATAATCAGGAAATCATCCCCCGCCTCAGCAATGACGGCAGCGCCACCTTCGAGACTGTCTTCATCACCAAGAACGGCCATTCCCTGCCCGTCGAGGTCAGCGCCCTGCGACTCAGCATCGACGGCAAGGACTTCTATATGGCGATAGCCAGGGACATTACCGAGAGAAAGCAGGCGGAAGAGGCCCTCCGGAAAAGCGAAAATCTCTATCGGCTGCTCGCCGACAATGTTCACGATATCATTTGGACCACCGACTCGGAGCTGCGCCCCCAGTACGTCAGTCCTTCATTCAGCCATCTGGGTTTTGCCCAGGCTGATGCGCCATCGACAATTTATGACAGGATAATCGCCCCCTCGCCCTTTATGGCTCTGGATGCCGGGTTCAAGTCATCACCCGGATTTCCGCTGCACTGGGAATCGAAAATCAAATCGGCCACAGGCGAGACCATCTGGGTGGAGAGCATTGCCTCGCCGCTGCCGGAGAGTTCCCGGCGCTTCACCGGCATCATCGGTGTCACCCGCGACATCACCTCGAGAAAGCGGATTATTCAGGAATTGGAGGAGGCCAAGGAACAGGCCTATGCCGCCAGCAAGGCTAAATCCGAATTTCTGGCCAACATGAGCCATGAAGTCCGGACCCCCATGAACGGTGTCCTGGGGATGCTCCAGCTCCTGCAAATGACCGACCTCAGCGAGGAGCAACACGAATACATCGATACCGCAACCGAATCCGGCAAGAGTCTTTTGACCATCATAAACGACATCCTCGACTATGCCAAAATAGAGGCCGGAAAGCTGAAACTCACACCGGAGGAGTTTCAGATTCGCGAGCTCATCAGGACGCTGATCAACTCCTTTCGTACCGCCGTCAATCCCCATAGGGTGAAGCTCGTTTCCGAAGTGGCCCCCGAGGTGCCGGAATGGCTGGTCGCCGATCATGTCCGGATCCGCCAGATCTTGTATAACACCGTAGGCAACGCCGTCAAGTTCACCGAACGGGGCGAGATCAGAATCACGCTGGGTGTGGTGGGGATACCGAATGAAAACGAGGTCAAGCTTACCTGTTCCATCGCCGACACCGGCATAGGCGTGCCGGACGACATCGGCGACAGGCTGTTCGAACCCTTCACCCAGATCGAATCGCCGCGACAAAGAAAGATCAAAGGCACCGGGCTGGGGCTCAGCATCGTCAAACAATTGGTCATGCTGATGAACGGCACCGTCAACCTGCAGCGCAACAGTACCGGCGGAACCACCGTTGCCTTTACCTTGACGGTCGAGAAAGGTTCCGGCCAACAGGAAAAACATCTCCCGAAAGTTCCGGCGTCGATTTTGACCAGCCCGAACCGACGGCTTTCCGCCCTTATTGTCGAGGATGAGCGGATCAATCAGCAGATCTTGCAGGCCATCCTCATGAAACTCGGCCATCGGCCGACCATAGCCGAAAACGGTTACGCCGCCCTCGACCTCCTCGAGTCCCGCCATTTCGATGTCGTTCTCATGGATGTACAGATGCCTGAGATGGATGGCCTGGAGACTACCAGGATCATCAGGAATTCGCGCGATTTTCTGAACATACAGGACATTCCGATAGTCGCCCTGACCGCCTATGCCATGGCAGGCGACAAGGATAAATGCCTCGAGGCGGGCATGAATGGGTATCTCGCCAAGCCGGTGGATATCAAAAAACTCGAAAAGATTCTGAAAACATTGACTTCATAAAATCCACCGATCGACACAGCTTCCCGAAAAGACTTGCTGGCACCCCTTCTACTTTTTGCCTCCGCAATCCGGATAAAGCCGTAAAAAGTGCTCCAACCTGTAGAGATGGACTCTGGAAAAAGTTCGAAATACGAGTCGTAGTGTCGTAAACGGCGTTTGGTAGTACAATGGTACAGCGCTTTGGTAGTACAGATGGTACAGCGAAGCGCCGTTCCAGACCTACAACGAAGTAGATCGGACTTTTTACAAGTCTATCAATCCTGACAAAAAGCAATTATCTTGACCTGACAGGAAATTAACGATAGGATTTTTTCGCAAAGTGCATATGCACATTTGCTGTCTTGGTTCTTAATCTGTATTCTTTTTTCTTTGACAAAACACCGGCACAATCTTATCCTAATAAACCATAAAATTAATTACTTAAATTTTTAGACCTCGGTTTTCCTCGATATTTTTGGAGATGCGAAAATGAAGTGCGGAACAACATCGCTGTTTCTTCTCCTGACGCTCATCATAACCCTGCCGGCCTGCGACCATGATAAGTCTGCAACCGGGAACAAGCCACAGATCCAGCCACCCGTTGCAGTCACCGTCGGCAAGGTGGCAAGACGAATCTTCGGCAACCAGACAGAACTGGTTGGGACAGTGCAGGCCGTCCAGCGGGCGGAAATTTCAGCCAAGATCTCCGGCAATATCATCACCCTTCCCGTCGACCTCGGCTCCACCGTCAAACAGGGCGAACTTCTGGTCGAACTGAGCGCCGGAGAAATTTCGGCTCAGGTCCAGCAGGCCAAGGCACAGTTGGAGCAGGCCAAGCGAAATCTGACGCGAGAAGAAACCCTGTTGAGAAAGAATGCGGCCACTCCGGAGTCGGTGAAGTCTCTGCAGGATGCCGTCCGCATCGCCGAAGCCGCCTATCGCGAGACGCTTACAATGCTTGACTATGCCCGCATCACCGCCCCATTCTCCGGCATCATCACCCGCAAATTCGCCAACATGGGCGATCTGGCCACGCCTGGGAAACCCCTTCTTGTCCTCGAGGAAGGCCGGAACCTGCAAGTCCTCACCGACCTCCCGGAAGCGATGATCGGCGGCATAAAAAAGGGGGACCGGCTGAAGGTGTCGATTCCCTCGGCGAGCCTCGTCACCGAGGGCACCGTTGCCGAAATTTCGCCCACCGCCGATCCCACCTCCCGATCCGCTCCGGTCAAGCTGCGCCTGCCAATTGACGAAAGGCTGCGTTCCGGGCAATTCGCCCGGGTCGGTCTGGCCACTGCGGGGGCGGAGACCCTGGTCGTGCCGGATCAGGCCGTGTCGCTCTTCGGCCAGGTGGAAAGGGTGTTCGTCGTCGACGACGGCCGGGCCCGACTCCGTCTGGTCCGGACCGGGACTAAAAAAGACCGGGAGGTCGAGATACTGAGCGGTCTCACAGAAGAAGAAACGGTGGTTGTGGCGGGCAACGATACCCTGGTCGACGGCCAGCCTGTCACCATCCACCCGTAATCTTCGTTCATTATAGGACTCTTGTCTTTCATGCAAACGCCTCTCAATCATCCGGCCGGATTTGCCGGACGTCTGGCCCGTGCCTTCGCGGATTCCAAACTGACCCCGCTCGGCATCCTCGCATCCCTGCTCCTCGGAATCCTGGCCATCGTCCTCTTGCCGCGGGAAGAGGAACCGCAGATCAAGGTGCCGATGATCGATGTCATGGTCTCCATGCCCGGTGCGACACCCAAGGAGGTCGAAGAGCGGCTCACCATCCCCATGGAGAAACTGCTCTACGAGTTGCCGGGTGTCGAGTATATCTATTCCACCTCGACGGCCGGGCAGAGCCTGCTGGTCGTACGCTTCTACGTAGGGGAGAACCTGGAGGCTTCGATCGTCCGTTTGAATCAGAAGCTGGCCACCAATTACGATCGTATCCCCCATACCGTCACAATGCCCCTGATCAAGCCGCACACCATAGATGATGTGCCGATCATGACGCTCACCTTTCACGGAGCCAAGTACGACCACTACACCCTGCGCCGCCTCGCTGCCCAGGTGGACGATGCCGTGAAAAGCATTCACGCGGTGGCGGAAACAAAACTCATCGGCGGCACCAGAAGGCAGCTGACGGTGCGCTTCGACCCACTGTTGCTCGCCTCGCGCAATCTGACGGTGGACGAACTGGCTCCGAAAATCCGGGCCGTCAACAGCCAGACCCGTTCCGGAAATCTTATCTCGGCAAATATCGAAATCCCGTTACAAACCGGCACTTTCCTGACGAACGCCGAAGAAATCGGCCGCATTGTCGTCGGCGTCTACGGTGACAGGCCCATTTATCTGGACGAGGTGGCCGAGATCGTCGATGGCCCGGAGGAGCCGGACAATTATGTGTTCTATGGTGAAAAGGGCATAAACAATGCGGAGGCGGCGGTGACGCTTTCCATCGCCAAACGCCCGGGCGCCAATGCGGTCTCGGTGGTCGAGGACGTGCTCGCCAAAGTCGAAAGCCTGAAAGGCTATCTCATTCCGCCCGATGTGACCGTGAGCGTGACGAGGGACTACGGAGCTACCGCCTCGGAAAAATCCAATGAGCTGCTGCTCCACATGGGTATCGCCGTCTTCGGCGTCGCGCTCCTCATCCTCTTCTTTCTCGGCTGGCGGGAATCGATAGTGGTTATGCTGGCGATCCCCTCGACCCTCGCCCTCACCCTGCTGGTCTTCTATCTCTACGGTTACACGCTCAACCGGATCACCCTCTTCGCCCTCATCTTCTCCATCGGCATCCTGGTGGACGACGCCATCGTGGTGGTGGAAAACATCGTCCGCCATCTCCGCCTGCCGGGCAACAGCGAGCGGCCTCGAATCCAGGTGGCGGTCGAGGCGGTTGCCGAGGTGGGCAATCCGACCATCCTCGCCACCTGGGCGGTGATTGCGGCTATCCTGCCCATGGCTTTCGTCGGCGGCCTGATGGGGCCCTACATGCGGCCTATCCCCGTCGGCTCGTCCGCGGCCATGCTCTTTTCCCTGGTCATTGCCTTCACCGTCACTCCCTGGGCGGCCATACGGGTGCTGAAAAAGTCCCGTGCCGGAGCCGGCGGCGGGGATCATGACAAGGCGCCGGACGACTGGTTCACCCGGATCTACCATAAGGTCATGGAACCGCTTCTCGCCCACGGCGGCTGGCGGATGATATTCTTCGCGGTGATCATCGCACTCCTGCTCGGCGCCTGTTCGATGGTCTATCTCGGCCTCGTGAAGGTGAAGATGCTGCCCTTCGACAACAAGAGCGAGTTTCAGGTGATCCTCAACATGCCGGAGGGCGCTACCCTCGAACACACCGCCCGGGTCGCCATGGAGATGGCCGACGTGGTCCGGCAGGACCCGGCGGTGACAGACTACCAGCTCTATGTCGGCACCGCCTCCCCATACAACTTCAACGGTCTGGTACGCCACTACTTCCTGCGCGGAGGGCCTACGGTCGCGGACATCCAGGTCAACCTCCTGCCTAAGCACGAGCGCTCCCTGCAGAGCCACGATATCGCTACCCGGATCCGGCCGCCGCTCGCGCAGATCGCCTCCCGTTTCGGGGCCGCGGTGGCGGTCGCCGAAGTGCCGCCCGGGCCGCCGGTGCTGCAGACCCTGGTGGCGGAAATCTACGGACCGACTGAGGCCGCGCGGGTGAAACTGGCGAACGAAGTGAAGAAGATCATGGCGGAAACGGCCGGAGTGGTCGACGTCGACTGGTTTCGGGAAGAGGATCGGAACCGTACGGTCCTGACGGTGGACAAGGAGAAAGCGGCCCTGAACGGCATTTCCGAAAAACAGATCACCCTGGCCATCGACATGGGAGTGCGGGGATATTCCTTCGACCTCTACCACCAGCCGACCGACAAAGAAAGCATCGACATCGTCCTGGAACTCCCCAGGGAATACCGGGCCCGGGTCGAGTCGCTCCTGAACATTTCGCTCAGGTCCGAAACCAATCGCCAGGCTCCCCTCGTCCCCTTGCGCGAGTTGGTGATCGTTTCCGAGCAGCCGGTCGAGCAGCCCATCTATCGCAAAAACCTCAAGCCGGTCATCTATGTCACCGGGGACGTGGCCGATGTGGTGGAAAGCCCGGTCTATGCCATCCTCGAGATGAATGACAAGCTCAAAGCCCTCGAAGGCCGCGATTTCGGGGGGAGCGGCCGGCATGTTGAGATCTACAACCTCAATCAGCCCTTTGCCGAAAACGAGCCGGCGATGAAATGGGACGGCGAGTGGCACATAACGCTCGAGGTCTTCCGCGACCTGGGGCTGGCCTTCGCTGTGGTCATGGTGCTGATCTACATGCTGATGGTCGGCTGGTTCAAGAATTACATGACGCCGCTGGTGGTGATGGCCGCCATCCCCTTTTCGCTCATCGGCATCCTGCCCGCTCACTGGGGCTTCGGCGCCTTTTTCACCGCCACCTCCATGATCGGTTTTATGGCCGGTGCCGGCATCGTGGTGCGTAACTCGATAATCCTCGTCGATTTCATCGAGCTGCGCCTCCGGGAAGGTGAACCGCTGGCGAAGGCGGTGGTCGATGCCGGGGCCATCCGCTTCCGGCCCATGCTGCTCACGGCGCTGGCGGTGGTGATCGGCGCCTCGGTGATCCTGGCCGACCCGATCTTCCAGGGCCTGGCCATTTCGCTCATGTTCGGCGAGATCGCCTCCCTGCTGGTCAGCCGGATGGCGGTGCCGGTGCTTTATTTCGTCGTCAAGAAACATGAGCACCCGCATTCTGCCGGACCCGACGAAGGCTCAAGAGCAGGAAAAACGAGGGAATCTGCTCTAAACGTCATATAAGGGGATGCTATATCCAAGACTCAGTGCCGGGAAACCGTCGAGGCGTGACAGGAGCAGAAATCAACTTATGGTCTCTCGCATGGAAGAACAACTTTTCAACCCTTTTGAAGACCGGCTGAGCCGTGATATCCGCAACGAGCTCTCGGAAGGTCTGGCTTTGGCCATACAATCCGGCAGCCTCGAAAAACTGGCGAATATCGTGGGAAAATATCGGGAACGTCGGCTTGCCAGGTGCTACACAGCCTATATCGACGATCGCTACGCGAGATATGAACAGGCGCTTGCAGTAATCCTTCCCGGCATCACCGATCCGATCCACCAGGGTTTGATCCTCTGGGACCTCGGCCTCTATTTCGAGGTCCACGAGGTGCTGGAACAGGCCTGGTATTCGGCGAAAGGTCGGACGAAGCTCACCATGCAGGCCCTGATCCGGGCCGCTGGTGTCTATATCAAGCGGGAATACGGCTTTCAGGAGGCGGCGGCGCGCATCGCCGCGAAGTCGATTCCGGTGCTCGAAGAAAACAGGGCACTTCTGGAAACCTACTTTCAGCCGGACAAACTCATTTCCGCCCTTGCCTCACCCGACACTCCGCCGCCCCGGCTCTTATAAACCGCCGGACATTTTCAATTTGGGCCGACGGCCCATCGAGTTTACCTGCCGGTCATCAAGGCATTGGGATGTGTAGAGCTTCCCTCGTTGTCCAGTGAAGCGGCAGCAGAACGTTTGTCGTTGTCGTAATGGTAATCGAAAAGATGATGGAAATTGGTCACGAGCAACTGGATGTTCACCGGCTTTCGATCAACTACGCAGCTTGGGTATATTGTGGAAAGAGGTCGCTCCTTACGGGACTACGACTACGATTACGACAACGACAAAGAAGGACGGGCAAAAAATCGCTCCCCTCCGCCCACTACACCTCCTGGAATGGGAACTCCGGATCTTCCAGCAGCTTGTGAATGCGCTGCTTGTGCTCGGTCTTCCGGTCATGGTACTCGATCAGATCGACCAGTATATCCATGACCTCCGATTCCGTTGCCCGCCGGGAGATGCGTCTGCCTACCCTGGGGTTGGCCCCGCCCTTGCCGCCCACAAAGACCTCATAGCCGTTCCTTGTAGCCATGATGCCGATATCCGAAGTCTTGACCCCGGAGCAGCACATGGTGCAGGCGGCGACCGCGATTTTGATCTTGCCCTTGGTATGACTTCTGCCTGCGAAGCGATCGAGGATCCTCCGACTGAAGTCCTCGGTATCGATCAAAGCGAAACTGCAGTGTTCCAAGCCCACGCAGACCGGAGGAATGGGAAATTTCCCGGGCGCCTTGAGTTCGGCTCCCAGAGCCAGGAGCTGTGCCTTGATCTCATCCTCCGCCGACGTCGGTACGTCGGTGAGACGCAGGTTCTGCAGAGTTGTGAGATATACTCCGAGACTATGCTTTTCCGCAAGCAGCCGCGCTGCGGCCATAATATCAAGGGGGAGCCTTCCGGCCTGCAGCAGGACGGTGATATTCGTTTTCTTTTCTTGATTCATGTCAGTCATTTGTTCAGATAAAGCAGGACGGGCTTACTGGGACCACGCCGAGCGCTGCTCGGCAGCTCTGCCGGTTTCCGCGGATCCGTTCATGGTCAGATGGATGTACTGCGACTTTATTTTACCGCCGAACCGATGGGTCCTTTCGGTAAAGGAGATGATTCCCTCCTCGCTCACCGTGATGACGGCCGAGGACCTGGTGCCGTAGGAGGGACTGTCGATAAAGATGGGGCTGAGCAGCCGCTCCCACTCGATTCCCACGCCTGTATCGGGCAAGCTATCGTCGGGAGGACGATCCCGATCTTCGAGGATCGAGAGCAGTTGCAGGGGATCGACCTGTGCCGTCTCGACCATATGCGGCCGCAACAGATCCTTGCCCTTCGCCACCTTCGGCCAGGGCGAATCGAGCAGACGGTTGGAGAGACCGTAGAAACCGGGGCCGAGTTTCCGGGGAGGCTTGCCGTTCTTGTTAGAATAATAGAAAAGCTCCACGGCATCGCCCAGGATGAGGTTGAAACCGTTATAACGGGCGCCGCTTGTCGCCAGGGTCTTCAGGTATTCGCCGGCGCCTGTATCCCCGGTCAGATAGTTCATCAGAATCCGGCCTCGAGAGGGCGCCTCCGGCCTATTGGTGGCCGGGTCGCGGTAATTGGTGATCGCCGCGAATTTCTTCCTGGCGGTAATGCCGAGCCACGTGCCGCCAGCCTGCAGATCAAGCCCACCCATGATGGTTTTGGCCGGATCGAGGAAGGCGAGCGGCGCCGTTGGTCGTACGAGGAATTCGTCGCGGTTGGCCGCAACCACAAGCCGGTATCCGGGGGTGGTCAGATATGAGAAAAACAGCAGGCACATGAATGAGTTCTCCCCTCAGTCGGCCCTCGGCCAGGTCACATCCTTTTGCTCTTCGACCAGATAACAGAATTTCGCCCATTCGAACTCTCTCTTCGATACCGGGCAGCGCAGGGTTATGGTGTTCTCGCCGATGGCGGCTATCTCCCAATCGCCTCTCCTGCGCGAATCATCGATGCGGATCTTCTGTCCTACGTAAAAAGGGTATGATCGGAATACGGTAACATCATGTTTCATGGTATCTCTCCTCGTAGAGGGGGTAATCCCAGGCTTCCCTTGCAATTCATAAAAAAGAGGGTACTTTCTTAAGATAATACCTTAAGGTCACCCGACAATCGCCGCTATCGTCATGTCCATGTCCCCTGTTGCAGCCTCCGCCGCCGTTGCCATCATCCACTGTCCCAACCCGGTGGAAAGCTACCTTATCCTGAGAAGAGCTGCCCGCCCGCAGGATCCCTGGTCGGGTCATTTCTCGTTCCCCGGCGGCAGAAAGGAGGAGCATGATATCGACCTACTTTCCACCTGCATTCGCGAGACCCGGGAAGAAACAGGCATCCTTCTCACTCCAGACCACCTCCAGCGCCGTCTGGGTGTGGAAATCGCCGGCCATTACGTCAGAAAACCCGTTGTGGTCCAACCCTTCCTCTTCTCGCTTCCTTCCCGTCTGCCTCTTACCCTGGCGGAGGATGAAATACAGGCAGCGGTCTGGCTTGCCGCCTCCCGATTTCGCGATCTCAGCCGGCATATCGACGTGGAGATGCTTCCCGGCCGCACTTTTCCAGCCTACCCGATCAAGGACTATTACCTTTGGGGCTTTACCTATCGGCTGCTGCGAACCATCCTCAACATGGACTGCAGGGACAACTGACCGCCGGCAACCGGCAAATGAAGAAACAACCCGATATCCAACAGAAACGCCTTTCGGCGAATCGAGGCAAGCATCTTATGAATGTTCATCGAAATGTTCTCGGAACCCCGCTGGAAATATGCAGCATCGATCCGATGACCGGATTTACCAGGGAAGGCAGTTGCAAGGTGACCGCCGACGACTACGGCATTCACGGGGTATGCGTCCAGGTTACCGAGGAATTTCTGGAATTCTCGCGAAGTAAGGGCAACGACCTTACCACGCCCATGCCGTTGGCGAGTTTCCCCGGCTTGCAGCCGGGCGACCATTGGTGCCTCTGCGCCCTGCGCTGGAAAGAAGCGCTTGAGCACGGTGTACCGCCGAAGGTGAACCTGGCGGCTACACATGAAGTTGTCCTCAATTTCGTGTCGCTGGTCGATCTGCTCGCCCATGCCATCGATGACGGCCACGGCTGAGAACGGAGTGGTTTGAGAGACTTGCCCTTATATCTCAATGGCCATGCCTTTGGCCACTTCTTTCATCTTCTCCTCCCCCATAAGGATTTCCAGCAACTTCAGCGCGAATTCGATGGACGTTCCGGCGCCCCGGCCGGTCACACAGTTCCGGTCGAATACCACCTTCTCCGAAATATGCGAATGGGATTGAAGCTGGTCGACAAAACCGGGATGGCATGTAGCCCTCCTGCCCGCAAGCAGACCATGATGCTCGAGGACCAAGGCGGGCGAGGCACATATGGCCCCGTACAGCCGTTCTTCGCCGGCCTGTTTTTTCAGCATCGTCGCGAGAATGCCCGATTTCCGCAGGTTCTCGGCGCCGGGAATGCCGCCCGGCAGGGCGATCAGATCATATTTTTCAGTGGCGCATTCGGAGAGATGCAGATCGGCCATGACCTTTACCCGATGCGATGACGTGACCTGCAGGCTTTCGCCTACGGCAGCCATATCCACCTGCGCCCCGGCGCGGCGGAAGACATCGACAATACTGAGGGCTTCGAGCATTTCAAAGCCTTCGGCAAGAGGAACGAGAATTCTTTTGGTCATATTCACCTCCTCCGCAGACACGGAATAACAAGATGCAACATGAAACCGCCGGCCGAGGGCGAATTTCGAGGACCGGCTGAATCCGGCTGATTCAGGAAACTCTACTGATTATAAGGCTGGTTCGGTTCCGTTTGCTGCCCGTCGGGGTTCACGACCGGCGGCGAGAATACCTGGTCCACACCGTCAGGAGCAGCTATTTGGTTATCTTCCTGATCCGCCAGGACCAGCATAGCCGGGTCTATAGCTACCATCTCCTGTTCGACCCGCTCAATGTTACTGATCACCTTCGGTATTATTTCCACGTCGGGATACTTCACCATGATATCCTTCAACACCCGGCGCGACTCCAGCAGAAGTTTTTTCCTGCCCTCGAGATCGGTGGTTTTTTTATACCGGACAAAGAGGTCGCCTGCTTTCTTTCGTTCGGCATGAGCTCCTTTCAGTGAGATCTCTTTCATTTTCTCCTGAGCCTTTACGGCGTAATCGGTATCGAGGAGGCCGGCAAAGACTGCTATCGCCTCGTCGAATTTTTCCTCGTCCGCCAGCAGCATCCCTCTATTCCACTGATTCTGCAGGTCCTGGACCTGGGCCATCCGATCGGTCTCCTTTTCGACCTCCTCGCCCAGCAGCAATTGGTCATTTTTACTTTTAACGATGAGCTGCTTGTCCGCTCCAAGGATATCTGCCGGAATGTTTTCCAATTGTTCCAAGGCTTCTTTGAATTTTCCTTCTGAGCTCAGCCTGTCGATGCCGGCCATGAAGCCGTCAAACCATCTGTCCGCAGCCGCGGTGACGTTTTGCTTGATGACATCTACATTGGAGGAAACCGGGGAATACGGATACTGCTCGAGAAATTCGTCCGCCTGCCAGAGCACCTTATAGCCGTCCTCTTCCGGGACATAGCTCAGGTAATTGCGCAGCAGCGAAGAATATTCCCTCATCTCCGGGCCCGCTTCCGCAGCCCGTTCGAGTATGGAAAGCTGGAGATTTGCCCATTCCTCCAGGCGGCCTATCTTCTGATAGTCTTCGGAAATCTTCTTGTACTGGACCTCCGCCGCCTTGGCATTGCCGGAGGCCATGTACAAGTCGGCGAGCATCTTTCGTAAAGAAACGAGATCGGTCGCCTGTTCGTCGGAAGCCGACATCTGATCGACGACCTGCTGATAAATCTCCGCGGCTTTTCCCTGCTGATGGAGGAAAATAAGGGCATTCCCATAGTGGATCCTGCTCCGGAGATTTACCCGGCCAAGCTGCGCCGGCGGAATTTCCTGCCACACCTTGACAACTTCCTGGTATTGCTTTTTCGCCGAATGTTGCTCGATCTTTGTCTCCAACTGGACCAGATCGGCGGTTTCCTCCCGTTGCACCACTTCGGGAACCTTCTCCCCCGGCTCCGCGAGCAGTCTGCCACACGAGCTTTCCGTGAATTCGATATCGCTTTTCTGGATCTCTACAATGGAGAGAGCGGCCGCCCGGTCCGTTGCCGGCGACACCTGCATCACCCGGCCCCGCAACTCGTTATACCCTCGGATCACATCCTGCATTTGGCGGAAACAGCTCACCAGATCGGCGGGATCAAGCTGTTTCTCCATTCCGCCCATGCCCCTGCTGTCCAATTCCTTCCAGCGCTCGAGCTTTCTTCCGTACTCGGAGAGTCGATTGTCGATATACTGCAGGGAGGGAAGATCTTCTTCGATATTTTGCTCAACTATTTCGGGCAGCGGACCATCGGTTGGCAGAGGTTCCGGCGGGATATCTTCCACGGGCAGACCGGGAACTCCGGGAGATGGTGCAGACGGCTGGCTGGTTACAGCCGGCGGCGCGGGACGTTCGATCAAAGTTTTTTTCGGCACTGCACAACCTGTAAACGTCAGGGTACAGGCCAGTATGCACACACTCCAAGCTCTTTTATTCATAGTAGTGTCAAGCGTAACGGAAAAAAATTATCTTTATACACATGCCCGATTAGACCCTTGAGCCTACTGGGATGATTGCTGGGCTACAGCCCAAAACGGCAGGAAATTCCTTTCCACTTCGAACCGACCGGCATCCGTTGTACCGAAGGTGAGAATTGCAGGCTGAGAACGCGCGGTCTCGCTTACCGGCACCATAGGCTCGACAAGCTTCCCCCCCTGGTCCGATGTCACGCCCAGATTCACCTGACCGTAATCCGCCCGCTTCAGGATCAGACCATAAAACGAAATATCCGTGGGGTCAAGTTTGTTGACATAGCCTTGTTCCTGCATCAAAACATTGGCGATCTCGCACCAGGTCGGCAGGGCCCCGGCCGCACCGCTGATCCGGCTGCTTTTCCGCCGCATGGGCTGGTTGTCGTCGTATCCCACATAGGTGCCGATGGCAAAGCCGTCCTGCTGCACCATCCCTTCCCCGTTCCCTGCTATGCCCGGCAGATACCCGAAGAAGGAAGCATTGGTGTAATTGTTGGCCGTTCCGGTTTTGCCGAGAAGGGGAACATGCAGATTGAGTTTTGCTATTTCGGCGCCACCTCCCTGACCGTCGGCGCGGAGCTTCACTTTTTCACCGGCGCTTTTTCCTGTTCCGAATTTTACGACATTTTCAAGGATTCCGCCTATTGCCAAAGTTGTTTTCGGATCAAAAACCTGTTTTCGCACCGGCTTCGCCTCAAAAAGTACCTTTCCATCCTCCGATTCGATTCGGCCGAGAATCGCCAGGGCATCGTTACCCTCCTCCGGTCCAGGCTCGCCGAAGGTCGTAACGCTGCCGGTCACCAGCCCATCGTACATTCTCGTGGTCTCCAGCAGGGTGACCACATTCGACCCGAGCGGAAATGAAAGAACCGGTTCGAGATTGCCCTTGATCCCCAGTTCCCCGGCCAGTTGAATAAGATAATGCAATCCGACGGTTATCCGGAAATCGCTGATCTGGGAAAGCACCTCGAAATTGTACGGCTGCTCCTGTGAAAGTTTTTGAAATTCGTAATTGATCTGTTCCTCGACCTTGTCGAATGCCTCGACACTGAGTTGTCCACCCAGCTTGACAGCATCCCAGAACAGATCTCTGCCTGCAGGGCCAAGTTCCTCCAGCGTATTGCGAAGCTGGAGATCCGAGACCTTGATCAGATGACCTGAGGGTTGCAACAGACGGCTGAAGTGGTATTGACCCGAAACGAGATTCTTAAACAACGCTGCGGGTATATTCTGCTCGAAGGGATCCGGCTCCAGATCTTCCATAGCGTTCTCGACGGCCTTCTTAAAGGCTGCCAAATCGTTTTTCAGCGATTTCAAATGCAGATAGCTGCGGGAAAGCAGCTGCCTCCGCACTTCCATTTCCTCGCCTTCCGGTTTGGTCATGGTCGAGTTCCGCTGCTGCAGGCTTAAACCCAATTCCCTGGCAAAGCGGTCGAAGTTCAACCCGTAATGAAGATTCTGGAGTATGGAGTACTCGTCCAGCATCCCGTCAAAAACGAAATCCGTCTCCAGGACCTCCACTGCCTTTCGATACGCGGCCGCCCGCAGCACATCGTTGTTGATCAGGATACCGTGACGATCACGGATCCGGGCGCTGTAGGATCGGTACGATTCCTCCCTCCCGTCCACAGTTTGCGGCGCAAGTCCCACATAGGTAGCAACTTCCCGGAACTGGGCAGGCGTCAGCCTGTCGCAAAGATGTGCCAATAACCATACAGATGCGACATTTTCGGAGAGGACACCGGCCCAATTCATCGACACCCACTCGAAGGGGCTCTTGTGATCCGGCCGCGGAAAGTAAGGCTGGCCGTTGAAGATAAAAAGATCGCGACTATTTCTCAAGAGATCTGCCGTATTCCAGCCAAGTTGCAGGGCGGCGGCATAGACCAGCGGCTTAAAGGCCGAACCCATGGTTCTCTTGGCATGGACCGCCCGATTGAAGAAGCGATTCTCAGCTCCGCCTGCCATACCCATGATAATGCCGTCTTTCAGGACGATGGCGCCGCCCTGCACCTGCGGGAATCTCTCCAGGGCGAGCAAAATCGGATGAGCGGGCGATGGAGCCCGGACACTGACCCAGACCCTGTCACCAACCTGCAACTGTTGTACGAGTTTCTCCTGATCCCCTGCGGCCGGTTCGCTCCAGATATTATTCTGCCATTTCACGAACGAACTGACCATTTCCGTAAGTCCCGCCGCATCGATCGTGCCACGGCCCAACTCTTTGTCGAATTCGACGGCAATCTCGATATCCTTACCCTTGCCTTTGATTTCGAGGACGTTGCCAAACAGGAAATTTCCTTCCTTGACCTCGGATTCGCCGGAATAATCGAGATTCTTCAATTCCGCCTGAACCTCTTCGCGGTTGTAACCGCGCAGTCGGACATCGAGTCGTGACAGTTCTCCGCGCAGGCCGGCCAGGGCCTTGTGTTGCAGATCCCGATCCACCGTGGTGATTATTTTTACGCCGGAAGTGGCAATATTGGTTATACCGAAGCCCTCGAGGGCATTCAGCACTTCGGTTGAAGAGACGGCATCGCGCACCAGTTCCATTGCATGGTCGAGAGCGTAACCCACCTTGCCCTCCTTGAACTCGATTTCTGCGGCGACGGCCTCCCTGTGCTCGGCTTCCCCGATCATCCCCAACTCGAGCATCTTGTCGAGGACGTACCTGGTCCGTGCTTTGGCGCGGGAACGGGCTGCTGCAACAGCCTCGCTGGTTTTCTTGATGAAGGGGTTGTAGTAGTTTGGCATCTTTACGCTTCCTGCTATAAAGGCGCTCTCGACCAGGGTCAACTCCTCCGGGGTCTTATCAAAGTAATATCTGGCGGCGATCCCGAAGCCGTGGCCGTTGCCGCTGACGTAGAACTGGTTGGCATAGAACTCGAAGATCTGCTCCTTGGTATAGTGATACTCCAGGCGCAGAGCGTAGAGCAGTTCCTTCAACTTCGCTTCGAACGACCGATCTGTTCGTTTGAAGAGATTTTTGGCGGTCTGCTGCGTCAGCGTACTTCCGCCCTGGACAACCTTGCGGGCCTGAATATTGCGCACCAAAGCCCGGGCTATACCCACCGGATCGAAGCCGAAATGTTTGAAAAAACGTTCATCTTCGGAGGCGACAAGAGCGTTGACGAATGTTTTCGGAATTTCATCGAAGGTGACGTACTGCCGGTGTGCGGTGTCGAAAAACACCCCGAGTTTGGTAATTCCGTCACTGTAATAGACCTCGCTCTCTTTGCCCAATATCTTCTGAATATTCTCGGGCTGTATTTCATCCCCAGGCTCGAGCACCACCATTTTGTACATCCACCAGGAAAAAACCGCCACGGCAAGTACACTTATGATACTGAAGATGAGAAAAAGTTTTTTTAGCATGTTTTTTGCTACGCGGAACTTGACAAAAATAAAAAAAACACTGAAAACCCGAGCCTTGCGGTTTCGGTAAGTATAATCCTTGCAATAGCTCGATATTTCTGTTTTAAATTGTCACAATATTTGAGATTTCAGTTCAAACGGATATGAATGTACAAGGTTATCCAATAGATCACAACAGGCTTATTACGAAACGTACCGCCTTTTTCCAGGCCATCCCGCTCCAGACTCAAACCGGAACGACGAATGACTCAGACACGCTATAGACTTGTAAATACTCTTGTTTTCATATCGCTTTCATATTTTCTTTCCGGATGTGCCGGTGACATTCACACCGTCACGTATCCCAGCAATTCCCAAATTGAAATCGCAGACCAGGATTCCGGAGTGGATCAGTCACTGGAAAAATCCGAACCGGAGATGTGTCTGGACCAGGAACTGAAGGAACTCGATCAGACAGGCCCCTGGAACGAGTCATTCCCTCCGATCAGCATCGACCCGGAGCAGCGAAAACTCTACGATTTTCCGATAGTTCTCAACAAGCAGGTCCAGATGTACCTGCATCTCTTCCAAAACCGCCAGCGATCTCTTTTCGCCGGATGGCTGGCGAGATCGACCATGTACATGCCGGTGATGGAGGCGGAACTTGCAGCCAACGGACTGCCTCATGATCTGGTGTATCTGCCCATGATAGAAAGCGGTTACAATCCCTTGGCCTGTTCCCGCTCGATGGCGGTAGGCCTCTGGCAGTTCATGCAGGCCACCGGGTCCCAGTACAATCTTGAAATCAACAAGTTCGTCGATGAACGCCGGGATGTGGAAAAATCGACGAAAGCCGCTGTGGCCTTTCTGGCCGATCTTTACAAGGAGTTCGGCGACTGGCATCTGGCAGTTGCAGCATACAATGCCGGCCCGGGGAAGATCCGGAACGGCCTGAACAAATACAATGTTGACAATTTCTGGGACTTGGCGAGCCAGGAAGATTATCTGGCTCTCGAGACCAAACTCTACGTTCCGAAACTGATCGCCGCCCTGATCATTGCACGGCAACCGGAACGCTTCGGTTTCACCGACATCAACTACCAGCCCGTTCCGCGCTACGACACAATCGCAGTCGGACCTGGACTCAGTTTCGACGCCATTGCCTTGATCAGTGAGAGCACTCCGGCAGTGATAAAAAAACTGAACCATGAGTTGCGTCTGGAAAAAACTCCACCTTATGCCGGCAGTTATCCCGTAAAGATTCCCGAGGCGAAAGCAACCATTGCCAAAAAGAATCTCACCCGCCTGCATACCATCGTCAGCACCGGCTATAAATCGCACAAGATCGGCAAGGGCGACACGCTGGCCAGCATCTGCGAACGGTATGACATCAACAGAACCACTCTGCTCAAGGTGAACAACCTGCGCAGCCCCAAACTGGCTTACGGCCAAAGCCTGCGCATTCCTTACGATATCCTCAAGTACCAGCTTTTGCCGGAGGGGTCCCTGGCCAGTCGGACCGACAATCGTCAGAACCTCGTCATGCATGAAGTAAAATCCGGCGAAACCATCTCCAAGATAGCCACTCAGTACAACGTGCCGATCAACATGATCGTCTCCTGGAACAATCTGGATAAACACTATTCCATCAAGACCGGTCAACAGCTTACCCTCTATATCAATCAAAATAAAAAGCCTTCGACCATCGAGACCGGATCCCTGGCCATCATCGAGAACAACGCCAAGCAGGTGCTGAAAGCGGAGAAAAGAAAAACCCATGTAACGGAAGGAAGCCGATCGGAATCTTCCCCATATGAATTGTACAGCGTCAAAGATGGTGATACGCTCTGGACAATTTCTCAAAAATTCAGTACTTCGACCACCGACATCAAGAAATGGAATAATCTGAAAGACAATCTCATTCATCCCGGTGTTGTCCTGAAACTCAAGAAAGTCTGATCCTGATCGCGACTATCTTATTTCACGTCGAATCTGCGTGACAACCGCCGAAACAGTGTCTACCTTGGTGCAAGTCCGAAAAGCACCGGAGTGGACCTTATTATCTTGTTCCCTGAAAGGGAAACCGCTTCGCCACAACTGCGCAACATGAGATATCCATTCGAGAGGTCGCCGAAATGACCGCGGCAGCTTTTCCAGCTCATAGCTATGGAAGCGACGTCCATATCCTCAACAACGAAGATAAGACGATCATTATCGTCGGCACCGCTCATATATCCCAGGAATCTATCGATCTGGTCAAAAAAGTCATTGAACAGGAGCAGCCTGATTGTGTCTGCTTGGAACTCGATGAAAAGAGATACCATGCACTGACCCGGAAACAGCAATGGCAGTCTCTCGATCTCAAAACAATCATAAAAAACAAGCAACTCTCCACCCTTATCGTCAGTCTGCTCATGGCCGCCTATCAAAAACGGCTGGGAGGCAAACTCGGCGTCACCCCGGGTGCCGAATTGCTTATGGCCGCCAGCAAGGCCAAGGAACAGCAGATTCCCGTCTCCCTGTGCGACCGTGATGTCCGGATCACCCTCCGACGGGCGTGGAAGTCCACATCGTTCTTAAAAAAAGGCTATCTTCTCGCCTCGCTCCTGACAAGTCTTTTCGACAACAGCGAAATCTCCGAAGAAAAGCTGAAGGAGCTGAAACAAAAAGATATTCTCGCCCAACTCCTGGATGAAATGGGCGAAGCGCTGCCGAGCCTGAAACGGGTTCTCATCGATGAACGGGACACCTACCTGATAGAAAAAATCAAGTCTTCGCCCGGCAAAAGGATCGTCGCCGTGGTAGGGGCCGGTCATGTTTCCGGGATGATCAAAAAGTTCACTGTGGACAACAGACCCGCACTCAACGAGATCACCACCATTCCCCGGGTGAGCAAGGCCTACGGGATTCTTGGTTGGTCCATCCCCCTTTTCGTCATCGGTGCGATTATCCTCATCGGGATCCAAAAAGGGGCCGCTATAGCCACAGCCAGCCTCTCCTATTGGATTCTGGCCAGCGGCATCCCGGCAGCGCTGGGGGCATTGCTATCGCTCGCACATCCGCTGACCACCGTAAGCGCTTTTGCCGCCGCCCCCTTTACCACCCTCTCACCTCTTATCGGGGCTGGACATGTCTGCGCTTTTGTACAGGTGATGGTCTGCCCCCCGCTCGTGAAGGAATTTGAATTGGCTGGGGAGGATGTCGGCACCTTTTCGGGGTGGTGGCGTAATCGTCTACTGCGAGTATTTCTGGTCTTTTTCCTCACCACGATCGGCGCCGCGGCAGGGGCCTGGATCGGAAGCTATGCAATTTTCACCAATCTGTTCGGCTGACGCGCGGAACACAATTCTATTTCCAAGGAGAAAAATGTCGGAACATTCTTTAGCACAGACTTCAACCTTGACTACCCGGCAACGGCAGTATCTCAAGGGGCTTGCCCACCCCCTCCACCCGCTCGTCCTGATCGGCAAGGAAGGAGTCAGCCAGGGCATCATCAATACGATCAATGCAGAGCTCCTCAACCACGAACTGATCAAAGTAAAGATCGGCAACAACAGTGGTCTGGAAAAAACCAGCACATCCGAAGAAGTGGCTCAGGAGACGGGAGCCGTTCTGGTGCAGTTGATAGGCAAGACCTTCGTTCTCTTCAAGCCGAATCCGGAAAAACCGAAAGATAAAAGAATCGCCCTGCCGAAAAAGTGAGTTTGGTATTTCAATATCTTTTCCTTCGCCTCTTCACGTCAGATAAAATCAGTTGATTTCCACGAGCGGCAGGCTCTTGTCCTGCATGGCAACAAGAAGCGCTGTATCCCCCCACTCCACCACCGCCTCCAGAGCCGCGGTTTTCGCCAGTTCTGGCGTATTATTGGTTTCACTGAGATGGGCGAGGACGACGACGCGCAAGTGGTCCCCGATGAGTTTGGCCAGCAAGGCGGCGGCATCCTCATTGCGCAAGTGTCCCTGGCTGGACCGGACCCGCTGCTGGAGCGGCAAGGGATAGGGGCCGTTTTTCAGCATCGTCAGGTTGTGGTTGAATTCGAGGATAAGCCCATTGCAACCCGCCAGTCTGGTTGCCATCAGACGAGAAACCTGACCGGTATCGGTGCAGTAGCCGAGGCGTGTCTTGCCGTCGCTGACAACAAAACCCACCGGATCGGCAGTGTCATGAGAAATCCTGAAAGATCGAACCTCGAGATCGTCTATCTGCAGAATCTCGCCCGTCTCGAACTCCTTTCTCCCGGTAATCCGACCGATCTTCTTGTCACCGGCGCCAAAGGTTCCGGAATTGGCATAAACAGGAATCTTGCACCGCCTGGAGATCACGCCCACCCCGCAGATATGATCGTTGTGCTCGTGGGTGAGACACAGGGCCCGGATGTCGGAAAGTTCCCGGCCGATGAACCTGAGACGGTTTTGTATCTCCTTTCCGGAAAAGCCGGCATCGATCAAAATTGCGGTCTTGCCGCTCTCGATGAAGACCGCATTGCCCCGACTGCCGCTGCCGAGAATGGAGAATCGCATGTATTATTATCTTCCGGTATGGCCGAAACCGCCGGCGTCGCGTTCGGTCTTGTCGAGGGATTCTACTACATGAAGTGTTACTTTGCTCACCGGAGCCAGCACTAGTTGGGCTATGCGATCTCCCCGGCTGATGATATAAGTCTTGCGTCCGAGATTGATCAAGGCGATCTTGACCTCGCCGCGGTAATCGGCATCGATGGTGCCCGGACTGTTGACGACGGTGAGCCCATGCTTTACGGCAAGGCCGCTGCGCGGTCTCACCTGCATCTCGTAGCCGGGAGGCAGCGCTACTCTGAAGCCGGTGGGCACGACGACGATTTCGCCCGGAGCTATGGGGAGTTCTCCGATCACCGCCGCCTCCACATCCATGCCGGCGGCGCCCGGCGTGGCGTATCCCGGCAGGCGGATATCGCGCTCCGCCGCAGGAAGGCACCAGCATATCTTCACGGCCTTCTCATCCATCGATCCCCGAACTTTCCTGAAGGTCCATACAAGAAAAGCCGGCTTCCTGACACAGAAGTCCGGCTTCATGATAGAGCGAACTGCCTCGGCTATTCCTCGAGCAGAGCTTTTCGGCTTAAACGGATCCGGCCGCGGTTGTCGACATCCAGAACCTTGACCTCGATCTCGTCACCTTCCTTCACCACATCGGTCACTTTGGAAACGCGTTTCACATCGAGTTCCGAGATGTGGACAAGGCCATCGGTGCCGGGCAGGATTTCCACAAATGCCCCGAAATCCTTGATCGTCTTCACCGTGCCCTTATACACCGCCCCGACTTCGGCTTCGGCGGTAATTGCCTTGACCCGGGCAACGAGGGCCTCCGCCAGCTCGCCGCTCAAGGCGAACATCTTGACCAGCCCGGAATCGTCCACCTCGATCTTGGCATCGAATTCGGCCGAAAGTTCCTTGATAACCTTGCCACCCGGGCCGATCAGATCTCGAATTTTGTCCGGATTGATCTTATGGACCATAAATTTGGGGGCGTGCTCTGAAACTTCGGCGCGAGACGCGGAGATGGACTTCTCCATTTCCTTCAGAATGTGGATCCTGCCCTCCTTGGCCTGGGCTAAAGCCTTGCCCATGATCTGGCGATCGACTCCGGCTATCTTGATATCCATCTGCAGCGAAGTGATACCATGGGCGGTGCCCACCACTTTGAAATCCATGTCGCCGAGATGATCTTCATCGCCAAGGATATCGGAGAGGATGACTACCCGGTCCCCTTCCTTAATGAGACCCATGGCTATACCGGAAACGGGGGCCTTCAGCGGCACGCCGGCGTCCATCATGGCCATGCTGCCCCCACATACCGTCGCCATCGAGGAGGAGCCGTTCGACTCGAGGACTTCGGAAACGACCCTTATCGAATAGGGAAAATCCTCCTCCGACGGCAGAACCGCCTCGAGCCCTCTGGTGGCAAGGTTGCCGTGGCCGATGTCTCGGCGAGAGGGTCCCCGCAGGGCACGCACCTCACCGACGCAATAGGGCGGGAAGTTGTAGTGCAGCATGAAGCGGACCACCTCTTCACCGTACAGGGTCTCCACCCGCTGCTTGTCGCGCTCGCTGCCGAGTGTCGTCGACACCAGGGCCTGGGTTTCGCCGCGAGTAAAGAGAGCCGAACCGTGAGTCCGGGCAAGATAGCCGGTTTCGCAGCTTATTTCTCGTATTTCGTTAGCTTTTCTTCCGCCGATCCTGATTCCGTCGTTGACGATTTTGCCGCGCATGAAAGACTTCTTGTAGGAGGAGAGCAGTTCTCCGATCTCGGCGCCGCGCTGGCCTTCCGGATCGAGAGACACAACGATTTCCTTTTTCAGATCGTCATAGGCCTGGCTGCGCTCGAGTTTCTCGGAAGTGTTGAAAACTTTCTCCATGCCGGCTGCAGCAATCTCTTTGACTCTTGCGTAAAGGGCCTCATCAACCTGCAGCGCCGGTATCTGCCGCTTCGGCTTACCGGAGGATTTCCGCAGTTGCTCCTGCAGGTCGATCAAAGGCTGGAGGTGTTCGAAAGCGTAAAAAATTCCTTCGAGGACCTCATCCTCGCTCATCTCGTCTGCCTTGCCTTCCACCATGACCACTGCATCGCGGGTGCAAGCGACAACGATTTCCATTGCCGAGGTTTTCAATTCGGCGATCGTTGGGTTCAGGACGTACTTGCCATCGATATAACCGACTCGCCCCCCGGCCACGGGTCCGTTGAACGGAATATCCGAGAGCATCAAGGCACATGAGGCGCCGGTCAAAGCGAGCATATCCGGGTAGTGGTGCTGATCGGCGGAAAGGACCGTGGCGATAACCTGGGTCTCGGCCGAATATCCACTCGTGAACAGCGGCCGCATCGGCCGATCGATCAGCCGGCAGGTCAAGACCTCATTCTCGCTCGGACGACCGATTTCACGGCGGAAATAGTTTCCCGGAATCCTCCCCACCGAGGCAAGCTTTTCCTGATATTCAATAGTCAGGGGCAGAAATCCGACCTCGGCTTTGTTTTCGGGTGAACTGACGGCGGTGACCAGCACCATGGTCTCACCCGATCTCATGACTATGGATCCGGATGCCTGTTTGGCAATTTTTCCTGTTTCGATGGAAATGAGCTTTCCACCGATTTCTGCTTCAACTCTATTCAACATGATTTCTCCAGATGTGTGTAGCATCAGGGAAAGGCGCAGTACCTGTAGATTCGACTGGATTATCCACCAGCCCCGTATGCTCTCTTTTTTCGGATTTCCTACTCCCCCGTGGATTTCCTGATCCCTGTCAGGGGGCATAGTCTCTTCAGCAAAGATAATCAGTAGTGTTTAAAGAGTAAAAACATTACCGTAATTTTTCCTGGGAGACTAAAACGACAAAAACCTCAAACAGTTCGAACTTTGAACCGTTTGAGGCGATAAAACGGCACCATGCCCAACCAGCAAGCGATCCTGCCGATTACATCCAGTGCTACTTGCGGAGATTGAGTTCCTTGAGGATCACGCGATACTTCTCGATATTTTTCTTTTTCAGATAATCGAGCAGATTACGGCGTTGTCCAACCAGTTTCAAAAGCCCCTGTCTCGAATGATGATCTTTCGCGTGCACTTTGAAATGCTCGGTGAGGTATTCGATTCGATCGGTAAGGAGTGCGATCTGCACTTCAGACGATCCGGTGTCGGTAGGATGGGTCTTGAATTTCTCAATGATTTCATTTTTCTTTACAGCTGACTGTGCCACGACAATCCTCCTGGATATGCAGAGTAATGGGATATCAATATTTAGTATACAACAAAACAACAGTACTTCAACGAAAGTCGGCCCGCAGAATTGGTGGCGAACCTGGCAGGCCCGTAGATACTAATCCAGCTGAGCTGGAATAAGTACCTTTGCAATTTATTTCTACAGTGCAAGAAATGAATTTCAAGGTACTAAAAACAACACCGTAAAAAACACACTAGCCAAATCAGGGGATTATTGCAACAATTTACCTGCTTCCTCGACAGATATCACCCTGCTCATACAATAGTCATAAGCATTTTCCTCAGCGAGCCTCTCCCAGTTGAGACCTTCGAGGACATCGAAACAGCCGCTCCTGATACGCCGCAATTGCGTGAGATGCGCACCGCAACCGAGCGCTCGGCCGATATCGGCGGCCAAAGTTCTGATATAGGTGCCCTTGCTGCACACCACCCGGACGTCGAACATGGCTTCCTCGCCGGTCAAATCATGATCTCCGTCTGTTCGAACGAGTTCACGGATCTCCACCCGCCGGGGTTCCTTCTCGATTTCTATACCCTTCCTGGCGTAGTAGTAGAGCGGTTTACCCTGATGTTTCAAAGCCGAATACGCTGGAGGAATCTGTAGCTGCAAGCCGCGAAAACCGCTGAGACACTCTTGCAGCGCCCCGTTGTCGATTCTTCCGACTGTTGTTCTCGCCGTAACCTCACCCTCGATATCCTGGGTCGCAGTTTCCACGCCGAGTTTCAAGGTTGCCAGATACTCTTTCTCCCCCTCCATAAACCGGGAAATGATCCGGGTGGCCGGGCGGCCGGCGCAGACGATCAGCAGTCCGGTGGCAAAGGGATCGAGGGTCCCGGCATGTCCGACCTTTTTCATCCCCAGGATTCGCCGCAACCTGCCCACTACCCCGAACGACGTAATACCGGGAGGTTTGTCTACGAGAAAGATGCCGGCTTCAAACACGTTGGCGCTATTCTGCAATGATTCTCCCCTCACCTTCAGTGGAGGGCACGGCTGAGCGCCGCACGCAAATCATGGGTCACCTGCTCACGTGATCTTCCCTTACAGCGAAAGCCTGCGGCATTCTTATGTCCGCCGCCATCGAACTGTTTGGCTACCTGCGCGACATCGCATTCGCCTTTAGCCCGCAGGCTGACCGCGACTGTGCCGTTGCTCGCTTCCTTGACCAGGGCGGCCACCTTGACGGTTCGCAAGGACCTGGGAAGGTCAATGAAACCTTCGACATCCTGCAGCGTTGCCCCGCTGTCAGCCAGCATCTCCTCCGAAACATGCATGATAGCGACCTGCCCGGAGTCGTGAAGCGTGATGGTCGACAGCACCATCTCCATGAGCTTCAATCGTTCATGGCTGGAATTATCGTACAGGTGAATGCTCACCTCCTCCGGCCGTACGCCTTTTTCCAACAGTTCCGCAGCAATATGCATAGTGCGGGGCCTGGTGCACTCATAGCGGAAGGAGCCCGTATCGGTGCAGATCGCGACATAGAGATTGTAGGCGCATTCGTAGCTTATCGGCGTTTCCAGGGCCAGAGCCAGTTCGTACACCATCTCCCCGGTGGACGAACGATGTGGGTCGACCCAACTGACCGTACCGAACTGACGGTGCGACCGATGATGATCGATCACCAGAACAGGTTCGATTTCAAGAAATTTCTGTTTCGTTTTACCCAGCCGATCCTCGTCTCCGCAATCCAAAGCAACGACAATGACATCCCCGTCGGCTCGGTCGATGAATTCCCGGTATTCGTCCAGACTGGTGCTGGCTCTCGAGCAGTTGGGCAAAAAGTCATAGAGATGTGAAACCGGCTCTTCGAGAAAGCAAAAGACCTTCTTGCCCATGGTGTCGAGAATTGCCGCAAAACCGAAGAGGGAACCGAGAGCGTCTCCGTCGGGATGCGAGTGGGTAAGGATTACTGCACTTCCAGCTTTACGGATGATCTCTATCATCCGTTCAGGAATTTTCTTCTCGGGACTTACGTTCATTGGCGATTTCCTGAAAAATCTCTTCCAGCTCTGCAACCTTACCCACTGTTTCATCATATCGAAACTGAAGATCGGGTGTAAAGCGCAAATTCAGGGTGCGGGCGATATGGGTGCGCATAAAGCCCTTCGCCCGCTGCAAACCTTCGGCGGCCGCCTTCACCGCCTTTTCATCGCCGAGAACGGTAAAGAAGATCCGGGCCAGGCTCAAATCATCGGTAACATCAACCCGCGAAATGCTGAGGTCCCGCAGACGAGGATCCTGCACTTTGCTGACCAGCACTATCGATAACTCATTGCGTATCGCTTCCGCAACCTTTGACGATCTCTTCCGTCCTTTCTTCCCGATTCCTATGGAATCGAGAGCCTTTTTTGGATCCCAGCCTTTCACTCCTGCCGTCCTTATTCAAGGGTTGCTTCAACTTCGCTCATGACAAAGGCTTCAAGATGGTCGCCAACCTTGATATCGTTGAATTTCTCAACACCGATACCGCACTCGTAGCCGACCACCACCTCCTTGACATCGTCCTTGAACCTTCTCAGGGAACCTATCTTTCCCGTATATATCACCACACCTTCACGCAACACCCTGATTCTGGCCGTTCTCTGGATCTTGCCTTCGGTCACGGCGCATCCGGCGATGGTGCCGATCTTCGGTACGTTGAAGGTTTCCCGAACCTCGGCCAGCCCGATAACCTGCTCGACAAAGGTTGGCTCGAGCATGCCGACCATGGCCTTTCGTATGTCGTCAAGGGCATGGTAGATAACGTCGTAGGAACGCACATCCACATTTTCCTTGGCCGCAAGTTCCTTGACCTTGGCCGTCGGCCGCACGTTGAATCCGATAATGATCGCGTCGGAAGCGGAGGCGAGCAGAATATCCGATTCCGTTATCGTCCCGGTTCCTTCATGGAGGATCTTCACCTTGATTTCCTTGGTGGAAAGATCCTCGGCGGCCTTGGCGAAGGCTTCGAGTGTGCCTTGGACATCCGCACGCAGTACGACCCGAAGTTCCTGGACTTCGCCCTCGCTCATCTGCTCGAAGAGTTTGTCCAGGGAGATCTTGCTGGTTGCCCCCAGTTCGTTTTCTCTCGCCTTGAGTGCCCGAACCTGGGAGACGCTTCTCGCCATCTTCTCGTCGGTGACCACGACGAATTCGTCACCGGCGCTCGGCACGCCCGAGAGACCTTGCACTTCCACAGGGATCGAGGGTCCAGCCGACTTGATCTTGCGCCCCTTGTCGTCGAGCATGGCCCGGACCTTGCCGCTGAACTGGCCGACGACGAAATACTCGCCGAGTTGCAGGGTACCCTCTTGGATGAGAACTGTGGCCACCGGCCCCCGACCCTTGTGGAGCTGAGCCTCGATGACACGGCCCCGCGCCTTGCGGTTGGCATCCGCCCGCAACTCCAGTATTTCGGCCAGGATCTGAATCGATTCGAGAAGATTGTCGATACCGATGTTCTTTTTGGCGGAGGTCTCGCAGTACATGGTCTCGCCACCCCATTCCTCGGGCATGAGATTGAGGTCGGAGAGTTCCCGCTTGACGCGGTCTACATCGGCGTTGTCCTTGTCGATCTTATTCACGGCCACGATGATCGGCACATTGGCCGCCTGGGCATGGTGGATCGCCTCCCTGGTCTGATCCATGACGCCGTCATCGGCGGCAACAACCAGGATGACGATATCTGTTACCTGGGCGCCTCGCGAACGCATCTCGGTGAAGGCGGCATGGCCCGGGGTATCGACGAAGGTAACATCGCCGGCACCCGACCGCACATGGTAGGCGCCGATATGCTGGGTAATCCCGCCGGCCTCTCCAAGGGCCACGTCCGTCTTGCGGATGGCATCGAGAATCGAGGTCTTGCCGTGGTCGACGTGACCCATGACGGTCACCACGGGGGGACGGTGTTCCTTCTCTCCGCCTTCCTGGGCCTCCTGCAGGAGCTGGACGCCGATTTCCTCGGTGATCCCCTGCTCTACCTCATAGCCAAAATCGGCGGCGATGAGCATCGCCGATTCCGTATCTATTTGCTGGTTAATGGTTGCCATGACGCCAAGCCCCATCAGTTTGGCAATGACTTCGCTGGCCTTCACCTTCATCCGCTGGGCCAGTTCCCCGACACTGATGGTATCGAATACCTTGAAGCGCTTTTTGCTGGCCTTCATCTCGGCTGCGGCCGGTATCACCTTAGGCATTTTTCTGCCCCGTTTCCCTCCCCGGCGTCCGGTTCCTTCACGATCCTGGTATTCCTGGGCAAAGTGGGTGAACTTGACATTTTTCTGAACTTTCTTCCCGCCACGCCGGAAATCGCCGTCCTTGATTTCTTCTGTCTCGAATCCCTTCTTGCCCTTTTTTTTGCCTTTGTTGGCTTCCTCCGAGGGAGCTACCGACTCCAGTTGACTCGCCGGGGCCGGCCGCCGCTGCTGGGCCGGCTTTGACTCCTTCTTTTTGTGGTGAGCCGCCGGGGCGTCGTCCATCTGGGGCAGCTCGATAGTTCGGACCACTCGCGCCATAGCCTTTTTGGGGGGAGCAGGTTTCTTTTCCCGCTTTTCCCGCTTATCAATTCTCCCCGTATCGAGATGCTGATCGGCTGCGCCTTTCGCAACCGGCTTGAATTCCGTTTTCAGCGGGAAAGATACGACCGGTTTCTCTGCATCTCGCTCTTGGGGCGCCCGGGCCTCGGGCGGTTTGGCTGTCTTTGGAGCTTCTGGAGAAACCTGGGGAGCTTTTTTCTCCTCTGCCGCCACCGGGGGGGCCGTCAAATCTTCGGCCGGGCGAGCGACCGGTTCGGGAGCTGTCGGTTCGGTTTTTTCTTCCACTTCGACTCGAGCCGTGGCAGGCTTCGGTTCTTCCTGAGCAGGGATGGCCGCCCGCGTTTCTTCCGGCTTGGCAATTGCGGGTTCGACAGGCTTTGGCCGCTCTCCGGCTCCCTCCGGCGCCTCTTCCACGACCGCAGGCCGCCGCCTGATGACTGTGGTCCTACGCCGGATTACCGTCGTATCGTCGCCTTCAATGCGTTTTTCCACTAATCCGGTATTCGCCGACTTCAACACCATCTTCCGGATCTTTTCAGCAATTTCATCATCAACCGATGAACTGTGCCCTTTTATTTCCAAGCCCATTTCAACCAGTTTGTCGGTCAATGCTTTGCTGCTCATGCCGGTCTCTTTTGCCAGCTCATACACCCTGATTCTGCTCATCCCTTACTCCCTATTGCCTCGCAACAGTCATTACGTTCGCCAATCCGATCCAAGATCAGCAATTGGTGAATATTTTAAATCTTTTTTTCAAAGACGAAATACCCTTTTCCATTTTCCTTCCCGCTGAAAAAAGAGTCGGCGGCATTTATCCTCCTGACAGCAATACGCCCCTCTTCCCGGGAGGGACTGCCGGATGTCCGCTTCCGGCACACCATCCGACCAAACAAAACGATAAAGCTCATTCCTGGTCTTTTTCCGTCCACAGACGACGCAGGTGCGAATCATCAAGGTCTTTCGATTCCCTCCATTGCCCGGAGGAGGAAATGCATTATTCCCCAGCTTCCTCATTTCCAGTAGTATCGCTCTCTTCTCTGGTCTCCGAAATGTCCGAAGCGGTGGCCAATCCGGCTGCGGCTATTTCGGCTGCGCCTCTTTCGGTGCCACTTGCCGACTTTGCTTCCGATGTCGCCTTGGCCTCCTCTATGAGTTTTTCGGCAAAGGCTTCGTCGATGGAACGTATCACCATCAAATCGCTCACGCCTTTTACGGCGAGAACGGCCGAAGAGGTGATGCCTTTGGCATAGAGCTGATCGGCAAGGGCTTCATCGACTCCCTTCAGCCCCAGGAGGGACTGGTAGCCGGGATCCGTGAGGTTGGCGTAACGCTGCTCGCTCTTGACGTCGATTCGCCAGCCGATGAGCTTCGAGGCGAGCCTGACATTCTGTCCTTGCCGGCCTATCGCCAGGGAGAGTTGATCGTTCGGAACAACCACCAGGAGGGACCTTGCATCCTCATCCACCATGACCATGCTGACGTGGGCCGGCGCCAGGGCGTTGTACACGTATTTGGCGGGATCCGGGCTCCAGGTGACGATATCGATCCGCTCACCCTGCAGTTCCTGAACGACATTTTGCACCCTGGATCCCTTCATGCCCACACATGCCCCCACCGGATCGACATCGCTCTCGGAGGAACTCACTGCAATCTTGGCCCGAAAACCGGGTTCCCGGGCAACACCCATCACCCGGACGATTCCTTCGGCCATTTCGGGGACTTCCAGTTGAAAAAGCTTGGCGAGAAATTCATCGCAGGTTCTCGACAGGATAAGCTGCGAATCGCGGCTGGTCTGACGCACTTCCTTAAGGTAGGCCCTGATCCTGTCACCCTGCTTGAAGGAGCGTTTGGCGATCTGCTGGTCCTTGGGGAGGATGGCGTCGGTGCGGCCGAGGTTGACGATCATATTGCCGCGCTCGAATCGCTGGACGATGCCGCTGACCACCTCGCCGACCCGGTCCTTGAACATATCGTAGATGACTTCCTTCTCGGCATCCTTCATCTTGTGGATGATGACCTGTTTGGCCGACTGGGCGGCGATTCTGCCGAGATCGCTGATATCCTCCATCTTTTCGCCCAGTTCATCCCCCAGCTGCACGTCGGGGTCCAGCTTCTGGGCATCGGCAAGGGAGATTTCCGTCTGTTCGTCTTCCGCCTCTTCCACAACGTTTCTGAACTGAAAGACCTCCACTTCACCATACTCTTCGTTATAGCGAACCTCGATCTCCCGGCGACTCCCGAATTTTTTCCTGGCGGCGGACTGGACAGCCTCTTCGATGGCTTCTATCAGCAATGTCTTATCAAAACCGCGATCTCTGCTGATCTGGTCGATTATACGTTTCAGATCTGATAGCATTCTCTTACCCCGACTTACGTTTCAACTCCGCCTCGCGGAGAATTTACTTTGTTTGTTAAACAACCACGGGCCGTCCGGCTCAGATGGTCAACCTGGCTTTATTGATCATCTCGAAGGTAAACTGTACGGTTTTCCCGTCAGCCAGCTTGAGATATATTGTGTCATTTTCCACCGCTGCAATAGTGCCTTCCAGAGTTTTACGGCCGTCAATCGCTTCGTGCAGTTTCACTTTGGCGCTCTTTCCGGAAAAGCGGATGAAATCCTGGGTCGATCGAAGGGGTCTTTCCAGGCCCGGAGAAGATATTTCAAGATGATATGCATTCTCGATAAAATCTTCTACGTCGAGATAATGCCCCAATTCGCGGCTGACGTTACTGCAGTCGTCAAGGCTTATTCCAGAATCCGAATCGATGAAAACACGGAGCACCCAGCCATGCCCTTCCCGGCGAAACTGCACCTCGAACAGCTCCAGGCCCATGGAGGGCAGTAGGCTCTCGAGAAAGTCCCTCACCCTGCTTACAACCATTTCACTCATTTCGCTAAGACCCCATTACTGCGATATATTTCTACATTGTTCACCACAGTTCGGCTATGTCCCTGCATGTCACGCGGACATAAAAAAAAGCGGGCAAAGCCCACTTCCGAAAGCTTCCAGCCGAACTGCAACGGGAAGTATACCGGGACGTTCCACTTGCCGAAGCCAGCTCTGTACCGAGGTGCCGTGTTCCCGCCGAAACCGGGAAGTACCTCCGCAAACGAACATCCGCCCAATATTTTAACCATATATCAATACTGATGTCAAGTCGTAAGTCCAGATCGATCATTCGACTAAGTATACTATCATCGCGACTTACGATCTTACCAGTCCGAGGCGTCGGCTCCCCCCACGAGCTCTTTCGTGGCCGGGAGTATTCCCTCGAAAAGTCGTGGGCTTACCAAGAAGATAAGAAGAAAAGAGACAAGCTGCAAATGCAATGAAAGAGCCTCTCTGCCCAGTGCATGTGGACCTTTTCTTTCGCGCTCAGGGGCAACGGAGCCCGGAAAATTCTGTTTGACAAACCGCTGTTGTGTCTTTACTTAATCGAGAGTTCCGAGTACCCTCCTGGTTTTGTCAATTTTCGCACAGAGATTGAAGGCAGCTTTATCTGTCTGCGATCGAACCTATTGTATGTGAGCGACGATCCGTATCGGCCAATCCTTCTCGGACTGTATCAAGGTAATAAGGGCCGAGTAACTCAGAAATTCATTCCTTGTTACGTGCTGTCCACCTACTGGGATCGAAACAGCGCCGACTACACCGTTTATTTTGTTCAATAACTCTTTTTCATGACTGACAAGATTCTGATCATTGCAGAAAAACCGAGTGTCGCCAGCGACCTGGTAAAAATTCTGCCGGGGAAATTCAAAAAAGAAAGAACCCATTTTGAAGGGGAGGATTATATCGTTTCCTTCGCCATAGGCCATCTTGTCACTATTTGTTATCCGGAGGAAATAGACCCCGTTTATCAGAAATGGGATATGAACAATCTGCCGATCCTACCGGAAATTTTCCCCCTCAAAGGACTCGATGAGACCAAAGGTCAGTTGAATGCCCTGCAGAAACTTATCCGCCGCAAGGACATCAAGGAGATCATCAATGCCTGCGACGCCGGGCGTGAAGGGGAACTGATCTTCAAATACATCATCAAGTATGTCTGGAACAATTCCCTCGCCAACAAAACCCTCAGACGCCTGTGGCTGCAGTCGATGACGCCGGAAGCCATCAAAAAGGCCTTCGCCTCCCTGCGGGACAACAGCGAAATGACCCCCCTGGAGGACACGGCCCTCTGCCGGTCCGAATCCGACTGGTTGATCGGCATCAATGCCACCAGGGCGCTCACCGGCTATAACTCCCGCAAAGGTGGTTTTTTCCTCACTCCCTGCGGCAGGGTGCAGACCCCCACTCTGTCCCTGCTGGTCAAACGGGAGAACGCCCGCCTCCAGTTTGTACCTAAACCCTACTGGAGCCTGCACGGCCAATTCGACTTCCCCGGGGAGAGCTACGAAGGCAAGTGGATCGATCCCGCCTTCGTCAAGGATGGTAGCGACCAGTACGATCGGGCGGACCGGCTATGGAAAAAGGAGGATGCCGAGACCGTCATCGCCAAATGCACCGGAAAGCCGGCAACCGTGGAGGAACAGAGTAAAAAAACCAGCCAAGGTTCGCCGCCGCTTTTCGACCTCACCCTCCTGCAGCGGGAAGCCAACTCCCGCTTCGGCTTTTCAGCAAAAAACACCCTGGGGATCGCCCAGGCCCTGTACGAAAAGCACAAGGTCCTGACCTACCCCCGGACCGACAGCAAACACCTGCCCGAGGATTACCTGAATGCCGTGAAGGAAATCATGGAAGTCCAGACGGGCTGGGAATTCGGCAATTTTGCCAGGGAGTCCCTGACCAGGAAATATCTTCGCCTCGACAAGCGGATCTTCAACAACAGCAAGGTCTCCGACCATCACGCCATCATCCCCACAACTGTATTGCCAAGCCGGCTCAGCGAACCGGAGGCGAAGATCTACCGCATGGTCGTGCAGCGCTTTCTCGCCGTCTTTTTCCCCCCGGCGGTCTTTTTGAACACCAAACGTTTCTCCAAGGTGGAGGACGAGACTTTTCTCACCGAAGGCAAGATCCTGCTCGAAGCAGGCTGGAAGGCCATTTACGGCTCCACCGCCGAAGACGGCCAGGAGCGCATGCTCGCCCCCGTGCCGCAATGCGCGCAGGTCTTGTGCCGGGAGATATCGATCCAGGCCCATGAAACGACGCCGCCGCCCCGCTACAACGAGGCCACCCTGCTGTCCGCCATGGAGAATTCCGACAAGCTGGTGGAAGACGAGGAACTCGCCGACGCCATGAAGGAACGCGGCCTCGGCACCCCCGCCACCCGGGCGGCCATCATCGAGAAGCTCATCAAGGAAAAGTACGTCGTTCGGGAAGGCAAGGATCTTGCCCCGACCGGCAAGGCCTTCGAACTGCTTTCCCTGCTCGAGGCGATGAAGATCGAGGTGCTCGCCTCGCCCGAGTTGACCGGCGAGTGGGAATATAAGCTAAACAGAATTTTGAAAGGCGAATTCACCCGTAGCCAGTTCATGGGCGAGATCCGGGCAATGACAAAAAACATCATAGACCGGGTCAAAAATTTCGAAAGCGAGGGGGTGCGCGACGAGGCGTCCTTCAGTCCGCTGAACGGGATGCGATTCTTCATCTCGCCTACCGCCTATGTCTCGGAAGACAAGAAGATCAGGATCCGCAAGATAATCGGAGGACGGCTGATGTCCGAAGAGGAGATCGTCGCCCTGCTGAAAGGGGAAACCGTCGGTCCGTTCAGCGACTTCCGTTCAAAGAAAGGCAAAACCTTTACCGCTTCGATCAAGCGGGTAAACAACAAAACCGAGTTCATCTTTGCTTCATCCACCAACGACCTCGACATCGATGCCATCAAGCAGGGCAAGCCCCTGGGTTTGTCGCCAATCGATCGGACGAGGGTCTTCGCTACGCCGGCGGCCTATATGTCGGAATCGGCACTCATGGGCGATGAGAAACACGGACTGAAAATCAGCCGTATGATCCTCTCCAGGGAGCTTACCACATCGCATGTCGAACAGTTGCTGAACGCGGGAAGAACCGAACTCATCACCGGTTTCATCTCGAAGAAGAAAAAACCCTTCGACGCCTACCTCCTGCTCACAAAAAGTGGTACACTGAAATTTGAGTTTCCTCCGCGGAAGACCAAAGAAAAACACTAAAAAAAATTGACAGCCCGACGAGAAAAGGGAACAAGTAGCAATGAAATTAATCAAAAAAGAGTATCGCGACAAAAGCGGTCTTGAATTGGCCCGGATCTGCGCCAAGACAGCCCTCGATACCAAGGCGGAGGATCTGGTCATACTCGATGTGCGGGGTCTCACCACCTTCACGGATTATTTTGTGATCATGAACGGCAAATCCACCCGCCATGTCCAGGCGCTGGCCGAGGCCATCGAGGGGCAGCTCAGGTCCAAGCGGGTGACGGTATCGAAGGCAGAAGGACTGAGCGAAGGCCTGTGGGTCCTTCTTGATTTCGACGATGTGGTTGTCCATATTTTCTACCATGAGCAGCGGAAATTTTACAATCTGGAAGGACTGTGGTCCGAGGCGAAACGTATCGAGGCCGAGGTCGACTGAGAACACTGCACGCGCTCTTCCACACGAGCCTAGTGCAAAATGAGGATTTTCGTTCAAGATAAAGGCATGCGAAAATTTTTTACCGAGGCATATAGGTAATATTCCGAGGTTAAAATTTTGAGCATAACGCAGAGATCGGGCGAAAAGACCATTTTGCGGGAGGCTCGCAGGAAAAAATCTGTTGAACCATAAGAGAATATCTCAGGAACAATGCAATACTTAAGCACCCGGGGAAAAATAGCCTCCATTCCGTTTGCCCAGGCGGTCATGATGGGACTTGCCGAGGACGGCGGCCTGCTCCTCCCCCGCACCATTCCCCGCATCGGCAGCGAGACTTTCAATTCCTGGCAGAAGCTGAGCTATCCGGAACTAGCCTTCGAGGTCCTCTCCCGGTTCATCGACGACATCCCGATCAGCGACCTGCGGGACATTATCTACCGTTCCTACGAGACTTTCTCCGTGGAAGAGGTCACGCCTCTCGTTCATTACGGAGACCTCCATATCCTCGAACTGTTCCACGGTCCGACCCTGGCCTTCAAGGACATCGCCCTGCAGTTCCTCGGCAACCTTTTCGAATACCTGCTGAATCGGGATCAATCGGTGCTCAATATCCTCGGAGCTACATCAGGAGACACCGGTTCCGCAGCCATTTACGGTGTCCGCGGCAAGGAGCGGATCAATATCTTCATCCTGCATCCCCATCAGCGGGTCAGTCCTGTTCAGGAAAAACAGATGACCACGGTCCTTGACGGCAACGTTTACAATATCGCCATCCGCGGTTCCTTCGACGACGGCCAGGCGATCGTCAAAAAAATATTCGGCGACATCGGGTTCAAGAACAGATACCGGCTGGGGGCTATCAATTCCATTAACTGGGCGCGGATCCTTGCCCAGGTGGTCTACTACGTGCGCAGCTGCCTGCACCTGGCGGCCCACGAGAAGGATTCCTCCGTCGACTTCGCCATTCCCACCGGCAACTTCGGGGACATCTTCGCCGGTTACATCGCCAGAAAGATGCTGCCGGCAGGGACCATCCGCCAGTTGGTCCTGGCCACCAACGACAACGATATCCTGGCCCGCTTTATCAACAAAGGCGACTATTCCCTGGGCGAGGTGAAGATCACCTCCAGTCCCTCCATGGATATTCAGGCGGCATCCAATTTCGAGCGTTATCTCTATTATCTGGTGGACGGCGATCCCGTGCGCACCAGGGAGCTGATGGAAGAGTTCGGCAAGAACGGCAAGGTCGATCTCTCCGGCTACCAGGACCAGATCCGTCGCGATTTCCTAGCGATGACGGTAACCGGCAGCGAGGTGATCGAGACTATCGCTTCCTTCCACCGTGAACACGACTATATTCTCGATCCGCACACCGCAGTGGGGGTGAAAGCGGCGCAGAAGTTGAAGACTGTCGGCGTACCGATGGTATGTCTTGCCACTGCCCATCCGGCCAAATTTGGTGACACCGTGGCCGCCGCGATAGGCAAACCGCCTCAGGTTCCCGAGGCGCTGGCCGGAATCATCGACAAGCCGAGCCGCTGCGAAATCATGGACGCCGACAAGAATCTGATCCAGGTTTTTATAGCGGAAAAGGCCCTGATAACCGAGGCGCCGCCCCTGGAATGATGGAAGAAATATGCGTATCATCCGGAAGGCCGGAGAAAAATCAAGGCTCTGCCTGCTAAGCCTCCAATGCTGATAAGTCACCGGCACGAGAGCCTTGACAAGACGAAACGACTACTCTAATGTCTTTGGACTGTAACATGCTTACCGGAGCTTCCCGAAAGTTCCCTGTTTCTATGGTATTTAATAAGAGGTCATTATGTTTGGACTTGGAATGCCGGAATTGCTCGTTATTCTGGTGATAATCGTGATCATCTTCGGGGCGGGTAAACTTCCGGAAATAGGCTCCGGCATAGGCAAGGGTATAAAGAATTTCAGAGAAGCCACGAAAAAGGAAGAATCCAAGAAGATCGAGGAAGATAACAAAGACACCGACAACAAGGCCTGATTTCTTCCATCTTTTAACCGGGAGTATGTAATGTTTGGACTAGGAACCCCTGAACTGATAGTTATTCTCGCCATAGCCTTCCTGATCTTCGGTGGCAAGAAGCTGCCGGAAATCGGAGCCGGGCTCGGTAAAGCCATAAGCTCCTTCAAGAACGGCCTGCGGGATGTCGAGCAGAGCGGCAAAGAAATGATCAATGACATCCCGGGGGTCAAGGAAGCCGCCGAGGTCAGACAACATGTCGAAAATGTGAAGAATATGGGGAAAGTCGAGAATCTTCTGAAATAAACAGAAGAATTCTGATATCTTCTCGTCGTCCCTTCAGCAAGAGCCGGAACTCCATCATCAATGATGGGTCCGGCTTTTTTTATCCATATGCTCTACCTCAAGGCGAGGAAGACTCTTTTGCCGCACTCGTTATTGCGAATCCCTCTTCCTCCGTTGGCCCACCGGTCCGCTGGCGCGTTCATCCGATCTTCATTTCGAGAGCCGATGAGAGCAGGACAATAGAATTTTCCCCCAATGTCTCACCCGTTGTTTGTCTCATTTTTTACGATCGAGCAACCGCCGTTTTTCCACGTTACCCCCCGAAACGGATCAACTTTTAATATTCTTGACTTTTTTGTTACAACTGGATAAATCAATTGTTCTGGTCATACGTTTTTGTCTTTGTTTATCCCGCAGTAAACCCCCACCAGGCCTGCATCCGATAGACTTTCCTTGCCGACAGGCAATCACACTCATCAGGAGAGAAACATGTGTCGTTTAGCCCTGAAAACAGCCAATGAGCCCTTTTCCCCCTACGAAGTGCTCACCGCCATGGAGGCCATGAAAGAAGGTTACGATGGCTCCGGGCTCGGTCTTCTGCTTCGGGGAATGGAATTCGAGGACTTCAAGTACAACCCTAAGTTCCCGATTCTCTCCGGTATTGCCCACACCGAGGCGGCCTGGTACCGCATGACCGATTACATGGAGGAGCGGGGCTACGAACTGAAATATGACCACCGGTTTGCCATGCGGCCGGAACTCATCGATGCTGATGACCGGTTTCGCTACTTCATGCGCGCTTACCGCATGCCTGTCGCCTTCCGGGACAAGAGCACCGAGGAGCGGGAGGCGGAAATGCTGCAGACCCGGCTCGCTCTGAGAAAACTCAGCACGGAAGAAGACAGGCTCACCATCTTCTCCTTTTATCCGGATGTCGCCATGATCAAGGAAGTGGGCTGGCCGATGCAGATCGGCGACGCCCTCTGTCTCCACGACGGTCAGCTCAAATCCCGGGTATGCATGGCCCAGGGGAGGCAAAACACTAACTACGGGATCAACCTCTATGCCTGTCACCCCTTCTTCATCCAGGGCATCTCGACCATGACCAACGGCGAAAACACCGCTTTCGTGCCCATCCGCGACTGGCTGCTGGGTAAGAATTTCCCCGGCTACGTCGGCTATCAGAGCGACAGCGAGGTCTTCACCCACATCCTCCATTACACCCTGAAAAAATTGAAGCTACCGCTCCAGGCCTACAAGCACATCATCACCCCGCTCAGCAATGTCGAACTGGCCAAACATCCCCAAGGGGAGTTCCTTGCCGGCCTGCGCCAGGTCTGCAAGCGGTTGATCATAGACGGACCCAATGCGGTCATCGGCACCCTGCCCGACGAGACCTGCCTCCTGGTGATGGATCAGAAGAAGCTGCGCCCGGCGACGGTCGGCGGCCGGGAGGGAGTCTGGGCGATAGCCTCGGAAATCTGCGGCGTCGACGCCATGATTCCGGACCGGAACGCTTCGCTCGATTTTCAGCCCATGCGTGAACATACAGTCATCATTCCCCCCCATAGAAAGGAATTAGAGATATGGTCTCAGTACGAAGCGTTTCCGTTACCCCTAGCAGCCTAACCCAGACCGATCTGACCTGGATCATCGAGCACCGGGAAGAGCGGTGCACCCTGTGCGGGAATTGCACCGCGGTCTGTCCGAAAGGTGCGATCCGCCTGGCGCACATGCGCAAACGGCTGCCGAAGCTCGATGTCTTCAGCAAGCAGCGGGGCAACGAGTATCGCACCTTCACCGGCATCCGCCAGGAAACCGAGCACAGCAAGCTGTGCATCGGCTGCGGCATGTGCGCTATGGTATGTCCGAACGAGGCGATAACCCCGGTGGCCGGCACCAACGAAAACCGTACGCTCTTCTTCGAGAACCGGAAGGGCGAGCCGATGAAACGTGGCGGGCGGCGAAATGCCACCGGCCCGACGCTCCTCGACCGGATCATCTTCGACCGAATCTCCATGCTCACCGATCCGGCGCTCGATGCCGGCAGGCACGAGTTCACCGTCACCACCACGCTGGGCCGGGTGCTCTCGCCGGAGGAATTCCTCGAGCGGACCGTGAGCGGCGGCTGGATTCCGCCGACCCGGGAGATTTTCCCTTTCGTCATCGGCTCGATGTCCTTCGGCGCGCTGTCGCCCAACATGTGGCTCGGATTGCTCCAGGGTGTGGCCTACTGCAACGAGGTTCTGGGACTCCCGGTCGTCATGTGCACCGGCGAGGGCGGCTGCCCGCCCTGGGTGCTCAGGAGCCGGTATCTCAAATACATCATCCTGCAGATTGCCTCCGGCTACTTCGGCTGGGACGAGATCATCCGGGCCATCCCCGAGATGAAATGCGAGCCCGCGGCCATCGAGATCAAATATGGCCAGGGCGCCAAGCCCGGCGACGGCGGCCTGCTCATGTGGCACAAGGTGAGTAAGCTCATCGCCCGCCTGCGCGGCGTCCCCGAAGGAGTCGACCTGCCGTCGCCCCCGGTTCATCAGACCCTCTACTCCATCGAGGAGAGCGTCATGAAGATGATCCAGACCATGTCCACGGCCTTCGAACACAAGGTGCCGGTCTATCCCAAAATCTCCGCCTCGACCTCGGCAAAGTCGGTCCTGAACAACCTGGTCCGCAACCCCTATGCCGCAGGCCTGGTGATAGACGGCATCGACGGCGGCACCGGCGCGGCCTACAACGTTTCCATGGACGCCACCGGCCACCCTGTCGCCTCCTGCGTGCGCGACTGTTATCTCGATCTGGCCAAGCAGGGCAAGCAGAACGAGATCCCGATATTCGCCGCCGGCGGTATCGGCAAGAACGGCAACGTCGCCCAAAACGGCATGGCCATGGTCATGCTGGGCGCCTCCGGCGTGCATATCGGCAAGTACATCATGCAGTCCGCCGCCGGCTGTCTCGGCAACGAGAAGAACCGCTGCAACGTCTGCAATCTCGGGATCTGCCCGAAGGGCATCACCAGCCAGAATCCGAAACTCTACCGCCGGCTCGATCCGGACAAGGTGGCCGAGCGGGTCGCCGAGACCTTCATGTCCATCAACACCGAAATCAAGAAGATCATGGCGCCGCTGGGCCGATCCCAGAGCCTGCCGATCGGCATGTCCGACGCCATCGGCATCGCCGACCGGGCCGCCGCGGACCGGCTGCAGATCAAATACATCTGCTAGGACCTGTATGTCGCGGGGTCAAATCTTTAACCTTGACATTTTTTCACAACCATTGATTTCCAAAGGATTTTGAGGAAATGTCAAGATTAAAGATTTGACCCCGCCAAACTAAGACTTACCTCGGAAATAAGGAGTTTCCAGTGGCTACTACGGTTGTAAAAGGTCTGAATGAAAAGGGTGGACGTATCAGCTCCATGGATTTCGAGAAAATGGTGCGGCAGGCTGCGGCCTCGTCTTCCGACCTTCTGCTCGAATCTTACGGCCAGCACAATATCGGCATCCGCCTGCAGCGGCAGGACGGTCTGAACATTACCGTCAAGGGCCCCTCCGGCCAGCGGCTCGGCTGCATGGGCATGCCCGGCACCACCATCATCTGCGAAGGCTCGACCTCGGATGACGTCGGCTACCTCAATATCGGCGCGGAAATAGCGGTCCTTGGCGATGCCACCAACGGCGCCTGCAACGCCATGGCCAACGGCAAGGTCTTCATCGGCGGCTCCATCGGCGCCCGCGGCCTCACCATGACCAAGTGGAACCCGGACTATGAGAAACCCGAGCTCTGGGTGCTTGGCTCCACCGGAGACTCCTTCGCCGAATTCAACTGCGGCGGCATCGCCGTGGTCTGCGGTGTGAACCCGAAGAATCCCGAAAACATTCTCGGCTATCGGCCTTGTGTCGGGATGGTAGGCGGCACCATCTATTTCCGCGGTAAAATCGACAATTCTTATCCTAAAACCAACGCCAAAGTTGTCACTCCGAACGATGCCCAGTGGCAGTGGCTGACCGAAAATATGGCCGGCTTTCTGGACAAGATCAGACGCCCTGAACTGCTTGCTGAGCTGACCCAGAGAGAAGAATGGCGGATTCTCATGCCGATCACCCCCCAGGAACGGGCCCTGATGTTCTCCGGCCCCATGCCCATGGCTGAGTTCCGCAACGAGCACTGGAACAGGGAATTCGGCGGCGACCCCCTGCGCGACCTCGCTCCGGGCCTCGACCGCAGCACCATCGGGGTGATCGTGAGCGGCGACCTGCGCAGGAAGAAGCCCTACTGGGCCAACTGCGAGTCGGCGGCTCCCTGCACCTATTACTGCCCGATCCACATACCGACCGTCGATCGGCTGCGGCTGATCCGCGAGGGACGGATCGAGGAAGCCTACCGTCTGATCCTCAAATACACCCCGCTGCCTGCCTCGGTCTGCGGAGCCATCTGCCCGAATCTCTGTGTCGAACACTGTTCCCGGCAAGGAGTGGATAATGCCATCGACGCCCAGGTGCTCGGCCAGGCGGTGAATCTCTTCGATCCGCCACAAGTAGCCGAGTCCACCGGCAAGAAGGTTGCCGTCATCGGCGGCGGCCCGGCCGGGATGAACGTGGCCTGGCAGCTCGCTCTCTCGGGGATCGAGGCGCACATCTTCGAACAGGACGACAAACTCGGCGGCAAGCTTGCCCAGGTCATCCCCTGGGAGCGCCTCCCCCGGGCGATCTGGGACCGGGAGATCGCCCGGTTCCTCGCCACCCCGAACATCAAGGTGGACTGCAACGTCGCCATGACCAGGGAAAAATTCGCTGAGCTGCAGAAGGAGTTCGACTACATTGTCGTCGCGGTGGGTACCCACGTGCCCCGGCGGCTGCAGTTCCCGGGCAACGAGAAGGTGCTGGCTGCGCTTGATTTTCTCAAGAAAGCCAAAGGACCGCAGCCGATGGCCGTCGGTCGCGAGGTGGTGGTCATCGGCGCAGGAAACGTAGGCTGCGACGTGGCCTGCGAGGCCTACCGGCTGGGGGCCGAGAAGGTGACTCTGGTTGATATCCAGAAGCCGCTCGCCTTCGGCAAGGAAAAGGCGGCGGCCGAGGCACTGGGTGCCCAGTTCCGCTGGCCGGTGCAGACGAAAGAGGTGTCCGATGAAGGCCTCGTCATGAGTACCGGCGAAATCATCCCGGCGCAGACGGTAATTATCTCCATCGGCGACGTCCCGGCGCTCTCCTTCCTGCCCGAGTCGGTGGAGACCGTGACCGTCGGCGGCGCCGCCTGGATCGCCACGGACAAGGCCCACGTCACCTCGGACGCCAAGGTCCTGGCAGTCGGCGATGTCGAACGCCCGGGTTTGGCCACTCACGCCCTAGGAGCCGGCAAGACCGCGGCGGAATTCATCATCGCCAGGAGCCGCGGCCGGGAATGGAAACCCTTCGATAAACAGGTCATTCCCCAGAAGGCCCTGACCATCACCCACTATATCCCCCTGGAGACCGTCGCCTCGGAGCAGAACCAGGCGGACCGCTGCCTGTCCTGCGCCTCCTGCCGCGACTGCCACCTGTGCGAGACGATCTGTCCCACGGGCGCGATCAGCCGCAGGGAAATCCTCACCTCGGCCCACGACGACGACCGCTCGCTGACGGCCTCCTATGAGTATGTCTCCGATGACGACAAGTGTATCGCCTGCGGCTTCTGCGCCGACACCTGCCCCTGCGGGATCTGGACGATGAACGCCTTCTGATGGGAAGATTCGGCTGGGTTTAATAGCGCTTCAGCCGGGTGACCGGCCGAAGCGCTTTTTTTATTTAACTACTTGCGAACGAAACGAATGTTCACGTCGTATTTGGCCGTTGCGATATCCGGCGGCAAGACGCTGCCATCGGGAATCAAGATGGTCAACACCTTGCCCTTTATCGGATCATGAGCCTGCTTATGTCGTCTCTCCCGCCCCGAAGGACCGGCGATGCCTTTCCGGGGCGCGCGGACATGGAGCAGTTGCGCAACAATGAAGTTGGCGCTTTTGGGAGGAACTTTCGGGCTTTGCGGCGGTAAAGGCGGAATCGAGCCGATAACTATTTCCATGCGACAACCTCCTTTCAGTATTGCTCAAGACTGCGATCATTTCGGCAAAGACAGGCTTTCAACAACTGCAAAAATGTCTGGATACGCGAGTTAACTTGGTATTTCAGATTCTTACCCGATCCGGCGACAAGCGACAAGAAGCGTCATCATCACATTATATCAGCTCCGGTTCCCTTTGAAGGAGAGAGAATACTTACGGGTGTCTACATAGTCTCTTCCCATCCCTCCCCTATCCAGGGTATCATACCGGTCTGTAAAGAAGATTCGCCTTTTCCGGCAGAAAGTAAAGTTCTCCCGGAAGAGGTCATCAGTATCGGCTCCTCCAAGTCCTGCATCTCCGTCTCGTGCCATGGCAGACCCCCTCAAAAAGATCCTCAGACCGATCAAAGAGTTGCAGAACATTCGCGGTATCGAACTCCCCATCGGCCTTGAATTCTTGCAACTGGTTGTAACGGGCCCTCCCGGAGCGGGAAAATCTCATTATATCGAACACATTCGAGGATATCCTAATGAAGGGTACATAGATCTGACCCAGAAAGGCTGGTGGAAGAACCAGTCGCTGATCTTTCGCCCCCGGGAAGTGCACCTGGGCTTACCTTTCCATGGCATAAAAGAGGCTGTGACAGTTTTCGACAAGGAATGGCTGCAGCATCCCGTCCCGCCCGAGCTCGAATTCTCGCGCATCAAGATCCCGCCCCGGAAGAAATATTTCTTTCAGACGGACTGGCGGGAAAGATATATCTTCGAATTCCTCATCCCCACTTCCTCGACCATCTACGAACAGCGCCTCGCCCGACAGAGCCAAGGTTACTTTCCTGTTGATGAAAACCTGGACCTTGAAATGGTGAGAAAACAGGTGTCGGTGTATCGGGAGGTGGCCCTTTATCTGCACCGCGCCGGTCTCAATGTCTATATCCGCAAGGGCCTCGATAAACCGCCGATGGTAATTGCCGAAAAAGGTGTGGCGACAGTCCCTTCCTGGACTCTCAACCGGAGACCGCGGCGGCCGAGCCTCAGGACCGCCGCGGGCTGGATGTGGCTGTTACACATGCGCTACCCCATCGAATGGCTCACTCTCGGCGACCAGCCGCAGGACCTCGTCCAGGCCGGACGCATCGCCCACGACGGCAGAAGTTTTCAACTGCTGCTGGGGGAGAGCCGGCTCCGCTTCCAGCCCGAAATTCCCCTGGGCATCAGGAGAAAGGCCGCCCAGAAAAACTGGATCATCAACACCGAAGAGGGTTGCGCCACCCGGCACATGAACGGCTTCATCAGGATCCGGACCGGCGAGACCATCGTCATCGGCCAGGTGCATAAGGATCTTCGGGAGATTTTCCAGTTCGGCGAAGATGTCGCCAAAAGACATGTCAGCGTCACCAACCGCAAGGGGGATCTCATCATCACCCCCCTGGTCTCCGATCGACCTACCCGGATCCTGCGCCACGACGACCTCGACTATCGGGAACAGCTTGAGAGCGGCAGATACATGACTCTGCTGAAAATCAAGGAGATCTACGGCCAGCCTCTCACTCCTCTCTCAGCAGGGAAGGCGCTGCAGTGCATCAGGGAGGTTAACCGGCTGCTCCAGGATGAACCTTGCCGCCCGCTCGACAAGTGGGGCAAGCCGGGAGGGCTGGTGGAAATCCCCAACACCACGACCCCCGTCATCGTCGGCGACCTTCATGCCCAGGTCAACAATCTTCTCAAAATACTCAGCGAGAACTGCCTGCTCGACTGTCTGCGCATGAAGACGGCAACCTTGATCATCCTCGGCGATGCGCCGCATTCGGAAATGATGCATGAACTCAACAGGTTCGATACTTCCATGCTCATCATGGACCTCATCTTCCGGTTAAAACTCACCTTCCCGGAGAATGTCTTCTACCTCAGGGGCAATCACGACAGTTTTTCACCAGACATCATCAAGAGCGGAATCCTTCAGGGCGAACTGTTCAAGGAATACCTCCTGAAAATCCGCGGCAGCGATTACGTCCGGGAAATGCAGACCTTTTACGACAGCCTGCCCTACGTCATCCTCTCAGAGTCCTTTGTCGCCTGCCATGCCGGACCGCCGCATTCCGCCGCCAGCGAGGAGGATCTCATCAATATCCGGGAAAACGACAGCCTCGCCCACGTGCTGACCACGACCCGTCTGCACCGCCCCCACTTCCTGCACGGGTATACCAAAAGTGATGTCAAGAAACTGCGAAGGTCGCTCAGCCTCCCCCCCAAGACGGTGCTTATCGTCGGCCATACGCCAATGGATCCCTTCGGCAGTTTCTGGCTCCATGCGGGCAACGTGAAAAATCACCATGTCATCTACAGCGCGCACAGCGAAGGTCCAAGCCTCTTCATCCGGACCGGCGAGACCTTCGCCCCGATAACCTTCCCGGCGGAGCCGCTCCTCGACATCATCAACGATCTCAACTGACTCCCGTCTCACTTCATCCCCGACTTATATTCCATAACATCTTCAACTCCTTGCATATAGACTCACGGGACTTGCTTTTTCAGCCCAAGTCATTAATTTCTCGTGATTCCCCTTGAAAATGAGGGGTAGGTCGATATAATAAAAGGTAGAAGGAGCTGCTATTTCCAAGGACTTGGCACCAAGCCCGCAACCGGTGGGAGATTTTGGCCGGCGGCTGACAGGGCATGGGAAAAGAGGAGGAAGGCGTATGCAGAAAAAAAACAAAACCCCACCTATCAAAGCGGAACAGCAGAAACCCCAGGAAGCGCCTGACAGGCGAACCACCGAGCGCCGCAAGGCCAAAGGTGACGGTTTCACCTACATTCCGATGGTAGGCTGGTATTGCCGGCGCGAGGAGAGCAGACGGGGCGATGATGATCTCAAGTAACCTGGACGCCCTCCTACATGGCCTGCATCGCAAGCATGAAATCCCGCCAGATCGGCGCAGCCGTGGTCCCTCCGCTTTCGCTTCGGCCCATAGGCTGGTTATGATCATAGCCGATCCAGACCCCTGTTGTGTGCCTTTCGTCATACCCCACAAACCAGGCATCCCGATTCTTGTCGGAGGTGCCTGTTTTGCCTCCCCCAACACCCGGAACATCGGCCACTGACCGGGCGGTCCCGTGGCTGGTCACCCCTTTCAGCATTCTCTTCATCTGCGCCAGCACATTCCGATTCAGGACGGTCCGACGCTTGCGGTCCTTTTCAGGAACGAGCACCGTGCCGTCAGCAAGCACTACCTTTTCCAGAAAAGACGGCTCGACAAAGGTGCCGTCGCCGGCAAAAGGTGTGTAGGCGGCGGTCATCTCGAGGATCGAAACGTCCGCCGACCCCAGGGCAAGAGAGAGATCCGGCGGCAAGTTGGAGCTGATGCCGGCATTTCTGGCGATTCTATGCACGTCCTTGTACCCGATCTTCTGGATAATTCGGACGGTTGCGGTGTTGAGCGAAAAAGCGAGGGCCTCGGCGAGGGTGGTCATGCCGAAATATCTGCCTCCGTAATTTTTCGGACGCCAGCGACCGATGGCTAGCGGGCTGTCCTCGATAGGCGACTCCGGCGACCAACCCTGGTTCAGGGCGGCGGCGTAAACGAAGGGTTTGAAGGTCGAGCCCGCCGGTCGCCTGGCCTGAGTGGCCCGATCGAAGGGGGAGTCGTAAAAAGATGTGCCGCCGATAAGTGCCCGGACCCGACCTGTCGCCGTTTCTATACAGACCAGCCCCCCCTGCGGCGCCGTCTTCGGTTCCATCCCTGCCTGCAATTCCCTGGAGATGCAGCCCGTCACTCCCCGCCGGACGGCAACTGCGGCCAATTCCTGCAGCCGTGAATCGAGATGGGTATAGATCTTCGCGCCGGCCGTCTGCAGGCGTGCGCCGCCCAGAATGGCTCGGGCCCTTTTTTTTGCGGCTTCAACGTAATAACCGTTTTCGTCGGTCGGCCGCAGGCGCCGCTCGTTCATGGCGACGGCTTCATCGAAGGCGGCTTTCGCCTCCTCCGCCGATATATAGCCGTCCGCAGCCATGCGGTTCAGCACATACTTCTGCCGTTCGATCGCCCGCTCACGATGATCGAAGAGCGAATAGCGGCTGGGCGCCTGCGGCAGACCAGCGAGCAGTGCGGATTCGGCAAGAGTCAGCCGAGCCGCGCTCTTGCCGAAGTAGGTCTGCGCCGCCTCCTCGACCCCATGCGCCCCTTCCCCGAGATAGATCTGATTGAGATAGATGAAGAGGATCTCATCCTTGGTGAGCAGCTTGTCGATCCGCCAGGCGAGAATCGCCTCCTTGAATTTCCGGACGTAGGTCTTCTCCGGCGTGAGCAACAGGGATTTAGTTATCTGCTGGGTGATGGTCGACCCGCCCTGGCTCCTCGCCCCATCCCGGATATTGATCACCGCCGCGCGCAGTACCGAGAAAAAATCGAGCCCCGGATGTTCGTAAAAACGTCCGTCTTCCGCCGCAACGAAAGCCTTGGGTAGAAATGGCGACATGGCGTTCAGGGGAAGCACCCGGCGATCCTCCGTAAACATGCGATCGACGATCCGGCCGTGACGGTCGTAGATTATCGTCGATTGCGGCGGATCATAGCGGGTCACCGCACTGAGTCCTGGGATCTTCAGGCTGTACAGGATATAGAGCAGCGAGCCGATGAAAAGGGTCTGCAGCAGGCAGATGCCGATCAGGAAAAACCAGATATGTCTCTCGTTGTAAACGGGACGGCGGGTTCTGGTCCTGGGTGCCCGATTTTTCGGCGCACCGGCGGCCGGACCAGCGGGCGTTTCATCCGGTTCTGAAGGTAGCGCTGTCGGGGAGCTCATGGTAGTATTCGGGGTCTTTCGATAGGGTGGCATATTCGCCTGGAACTCTATCATCTGTCCGTGAACTATCAACAGGAAAGTCGGCGCCATGGCAAAAATACGAATTCTCCCCGAACAGCTCGCCAACCAGATCGCGGCGGGGGAAGTCATCGAACGGCCGGCCTCGGTCGTCAAGGAACTGGTGGAGAACAGTCTCGACGCCCACGCCACCCGCATCGAGACCGAGATCGAGGGCGGCGGAACGAAGCTCATCCGGGTCATCGACAACGGAGATGGCATGGACGAGGACGACCTGCTGCTCTGCCTGGAGCGCCATGGGACCTCGAAGATCAGGGCCGCCGAGGATCTGGTCGGCATCGCCACCCTCGGCTTTCGCGGCGAGGCCATCCCTTCCATCGGCTCCGTCTCCCACCTGAGCATCGCCTCCCGACCCGGCGATGCGGAGCTGGGCACCCTCGTTCAACTCGACTACGGCAAGCTGACCAAGGTCCATGAAACAGGCTGCCGTTACGGAACCACCTGCGAGGTCCGCAACCTCTTCGGCAACACCCCGGCGCGGCGCAAGTTTCTCCGGACCGTCCGCACTGAACTGGGCCATATCGAGGAAGTGATCAAGAACTATGCCCTGGGTTCGCCCAGTGTCACCTTCGTGCACAAGGTGGACGGCCGGGAGGTCCTGAACCTGGACGGCACGCTCTCGCTCTCCGCGCGACTGGCCCGGATCATGCACTATGAGGGGGATTTCCTTGTTGTCGAAAAAATCGCCAAGGGTGTGGCGGACCGGCAGGTGACCGGTTTTCTCGTCCCGCCGGAGAAGGTGACCATCGGTCCCGCCCGGCTGCGCCTCTTCGTCAACGGTCGGGCAGTGCGGGACCGCCTGATGGTCCATGCCGTGACCGAGGGCATGCGCAGCTTCCTGATGAAGGGCAAGAACCCTTCCGGGCTGGTCCACCTGCTGCTGCCGGCGGAGGAGGTCGATGTCAACGTCCATCCGGCCAAGCACGAGGTGCGATTCCGCAACAGCCGGGACATTCACGCCCTGCTCAGCCAGGCGGTGGCCCGTGCCGTACAGGATTACCAGCAGAGAGTGAAGATCTCCCTTTTCGGCAGGGACCGTACAGCCGTTATCCCGGCCATGCCTGTCGAATCGCCTGCCTGGCTGGACGTCTCGGTTGCCGAACCAGGCTTCGGCAACTCGCCTGAAAACGATGACCTTCCCGAATTCGATGGGGAAATTTCCAATGAAATCCCTTCATCTCAGCCGATCGAACCCTTGACGCAGCCTCGGAAGGCGGCCGTCCCTCCGGCGCAGGCGCCTCCCCCGGCGGCCACTCGGCCGCAACCGGCGCCTTTACCCGCCACCGAACGGTCCTCGAGCCGCAAGCTCGAGTGGAGTTCACCTCCGGTCCCTCCACGGGAGACTGAGGTTGTTGAGAAACAGGTCTCCTGGCGGGCTCCCGTCCCCTCACGCAAGTCGGAGACGAGGGAGCCCCAGGCCCCGGGGCACAATCTTCTGGTCATCGGACAATACGACGATCTCTACATTTTCTGTCAAAACAGCGAAGGCCTGCTGGTGATCGACCAGCATGCGGCACACGAGCGACTGCTTTATGAAAAGCTGCGCCGCCAATACCTCGAGGGCAAGGTCGCCAGACAGATTCTGATGTTCCCGGAGACCGTCGAACTCTCCCTGTTCCAGACCCAGCTGGTCGAGAAACACGGTGAGGAGATCGAACGGATGGGCTTTTCTCTCCGCGACTTCGGCGGCAACACCTACATTGTCTCCGCCATTCCTGCCCTGGCCGGGACTGCCAGCCCCCGAGAGCTGTTCCTTGACGTCCTCGAACAGTTCGGCAGCGAAACGGAGAGCGGCAAACGAGGCGACCGGGGCGGCTTCCTCGACAATATCCTCGCCTCACTGGCCTGCAAGGCGGCTGTAAAGGCCGGAACATCGCTCTCAAGCATGGAGATAGACCGGCTGCTTTGCGAAATGGCCAGGGCGGATCTCTTCTCCCACTGCCCACACGGCCGGCCGGTACTGAAGCAGTTTTCCCGGGACGATATTAAAAAGTGGTTTTACCGCACCTGATTTTCCGACCTCTCTGCAGGCAACTGCGCAACATTTGCCGACACGTGGGAAAAAATCGTGTACCCGGGCCCTGGCAGCAGAGCCTCTCTCTCATAGCCATTCTTTTAGTTTTCAACAACATACGCGGGTGGCACGAGATTTGCGAATAATCAACGGCAAACGGAATCGGATTCATTTTATTTCGCAGGAGACCATTAATGAAGATCATGTTTTCAGCCGCTGTTTTCGCTCTTTGCCTGATCGCCGCCAAAACCGCCATCGGTATCGGTGCTCCAGTTCCGAAGAAACATCCGAGCCCCGTGCTCATCTATGCCAAGGATTCCGGCACTATTGTCCCGCGAGGCACCGTCAAGCCTTTGTCCGGAGTACCGCACTCTTCACCGACAGCGCCATTTATCCGCTGATCGGCGGCGATTTCGACATGATCCTCGGCAAGCAAGTGAATATTATCGGTGATAAGGTCCTGGAAGACGATATCAGAAAGATCGACCTCGCCCGTGTGCAGTTCGACCTGAATGTCACTCATGCGGGCTGACGCCAACCTAGGGCTGCTATCCCTTCCACAGCAGAGGGGATCCTTGACGAAATTCATTCTCAAAAAACAAGAAAAGAATTTCTAAAGGTACTAAAGGCCGGAATTGTTTTGAATCGGCCGATCCAATGGACGCTTTGGGGGGAGCGTCCGGATCGGCATTCTTTTTTCCATCGGCGGCACAAACCGTGGGTTGCCATGACTCTTCGGCTCGATGAGAGGTGATAGAATCCGCCCTGTGTGGTATTCTTGGCGCGGCATTCGTCCTCGTGCGGCAACCTCATCCCGAACAGTGTAATCACCATGTCACCGCAACTCGCCTTTTTTCGCCGCAGAAATTTGCGGAAATGGCAACACATCTCCTTCACGCTCCTTCTTTTCCTCTTCTTGTGCAGCGGTTGCGCAAAACCTCCGGTCACCAAGGTCATGGAAACCACCGCCTACTGCAACTGCGGGATCTGCTGCAGCTGGGAACGAGGAAGCTGGCGGTGGCTCAAGCTCGACTTCTGGAATAAGTATGTCAGTTCCGGTCCACGGGCCGGCACCTACTACAGCGGCCTCACCGCCAGCGGCACCGTCCCCTGCAGTCCCGAGGAAGGACTCTTTTCCCTCGACAGCCTGGAGCGCCCCTGGATGATTCCGATCCGGCTCATTCTTTTTCCCTGGTATCTGCTCCCCCGGGACGGTACCATTGCCGCCGACACCCAGCATTATCCCTTCGGCACCCGCATGCATGTCCCCGGCTACGGCTGGGGAGTGGTCGCAGACCGGGGCGGCAAGATCAAAGGGCCGACCCGGATCGATCTCTATTTCGACTCGCACGGAGAGGCGCTTGAATGGGGCCGGAAAAAACTGCCGGTGGTCATCGAATATTCCAGGTGACGACAATAGATGCACGATAATGGAAACACGGCGCCCTTGCCGACTGCCCTTCGCCCACATCCCTTAAAAAACAAGCTCACCATGACCGTTAAGCCCCTGCTTCTTCTCCGGGTGTTCATTCCTTTTGCCGCCGGCTATTTCCTCTCCTATCTCTACCGGACTGTCAACGCCGTGATCGCCCCCAACCTGGTTACCGATGTGGGGGTCGGACCGGCGGCGCTCGGGATGCTGACCGCCGTCTACTTCATCTCCTTCGCCTCGTTCCAGCTGCCGCTCGGCGTCCTGCTCGACCGGTTCGGGCCCCGGCGGGTCGAGGGGGTCCTGCTTGTCTTCGCCGCCCTGGGGGCCGCTCTCTTTGCCAAAGCGGAGAGTCTCGCGAGTCTTGCCCTGGGACGCGCCGGCATCGGCTTCGGTGTCTCCGCCTGCCTGATGGCCGCCTTCAAAGCTTATACGCTCTGGATCCCAAGAGACAAGTGGCCGATGATCAACGGCCTGCAGATGGCCGCCGGCGGGCTCGGGGCGCTTGCGGCCACCTCTCCGGTCGAGATGGCGCTGCGAATTACCGACTGGCGCGGAGTCTTCCTCGGTCTCTCCGTCCTCACCTTCTTCATCGCCGGCTGCGTCCTATACGTAGTGCCGGAAAAAGACGGGGAGAGAAACGAGGAGAGTCTGGGGCACCAACTGCGCGGCATCCGCGAAGTCTTCACCAGCCGGATATTTTGGCGAACCGCCCCGCTCACCACCATTTCCCAGGCAACCTTCATGGCCATTCAGGGCCTGTGGGCCGGACCCTGGCTGACCCATATCGGCGGGCTTTCCCGGCCGGAGGTGGCGAAGATGCTTTTTGCCGTCGCTCTTGCCATGGTAGCGGGTTTCGTCACCCTCGGCGGACTGGCCGAGCGGTTGAGCAGGCGCGGGACCAAGGTTTCCACCACGGCGGTGGCCGGGATGACGATCTTCATGATGATCCAGTTACTTTTGCTTTTTCATCCGCCGGGGTTTACCTTGATCTTGTGGCTCTCCTTCGGCTTCTTCGGGACGTCCGGGGTCATCGCCTATTCTGCCCTCTCCCAGTCCTTCCCGATCCATCTCTCCGGCCGAGTCACCACCGCCCTCAACCTGCTGGTCTTCGTCGCCGCCTTCTGCTGCCAGTGGGCGATCGGGGCGATTATCGACCTCTGGTCGAAGGGAGACGGCCAGGTCTTCAACGCGACCGGCTTCAACGCGGCTTTCATTCTGCTGCTTCTCCTGGAGCTCGCGGGATTGCTTTACTATTTATATTCAGCAAGGAAAGAACGAACATGACGGGAATCCAGACAGTCACTATCATCGGCGGCGGCCTGGCAGGCTGCGAGGCGGCCTGGCAGGCCGCCGAACGAGGCTGCAAGGTACGCCTCATCGACATGAAACCCGGGAAACTCAGCCCGGCCCACCATTCCGAAAACCTGGCCGAACTGGTCTGCAGCAATTCCCTCAGGTCGAACGACCCGCATTCTGCGGTCGGCCTTCTGAAGGAAGAAATGCGGCGCTGCAACTCCCTCATCATCCGCGAGGCCCATGAGACCGAGGTGCCTGCCGGCAGGGCGCTGGCCGTCGATCGCGAGAGGTTCGCCGCCCGGATCACCTCCATACTGACCAACCATCCTCTGGTAGAGATCATCCGGGAAGAAGTACTGGAGGTTCCCCCGCCGTCGGATCATCCCATCATTCTCGCCACTGGCCCGCTTACCTCGGAGCCGCTGGCCGAATCGCTGGCCAGGCTGACAGGCAAGAATCGCCTCGCCTTCTACGACGCCATCGCGCCCATCGTCTACGCCGATTCCATCGATATGGACATCGTCTATGCCAAATCGCGCTGGGAGGACGGGCCAGGCGATTACCTGAACTGCCCGATGGACCGGGAGTGCTACCTGCGATTCATAGAGGAACTCGGCACCGGCAAGTGCATGCCCTTGAAGGCTTTCGAGGAGCCGAAGTACTTCGAGGGTTGCCTGCCCGTCGAGGTAATCCGCGCCCGGGGCGAGGATACCCTTCGCTTCGGCCCGATGAAGCCGGTGGGTCTCACCGACCCGCGAACCGGCCGGGATCCGTACGCCGTAGTCCAGCTGCGCAAGGAAAATGTGGATGGCACGACTTACAACATGGTGGGTTTCCAGACCAAACTTACCTATTCCGAACAGCAGAGGATCTTCCGCCTGATCCCCGGCCTGGAAAAGGCCGAGTTCGCCCGGCTGGGTTCCATCCACCGCAACACCTTCGTACTGTCGCCCGAGCTCCTGCAGCCCACCCTGCAGTTCATCGCCCGGCCCGACCTGCTGCTTGCCGGCCAGCTCTCGGGTGTCGAAGGCTATGTGGAGTCGGCCGCCATGGGACTTCTGGCCGGTATCAATGCCGCCCGACTGTCAAACGGGGAAAAGCCGGTCGTGCCGCCGCCGGTAACGGCTCTCGGCGCGCTCATCACCCACCTCACCCGGAGCGATCCCGGGAGATTTCAGCCCTCCAACGTCAATTTCGGCCTCTTTCCCGGCTGGCCCACCAAGGTCAAGAAGAAGATGCGGGGTCAGGAGCGGTCCCGACTGGCGCTGCAGGCCCTTGAAGAATGGCAGGAAAGCGAAGGGGTCTGAGGTGTTGCAGCCGATTTCCCGTTTGTGCCGAGGTACAAAGCTTGGTTCCGGCAGAGGAAAAGATTAACAGTCTATATACGTAATAGATCCTGTTTTTTCTTTTTAGATTAATGCATTAGCTACACTTTATTTTCGTGCATCTTTGCCTTTGATGTCAAGCGTCATTCTCTCACTCCACGAGGTCCTCGCTTGCCGTGAACACAATCAGTGCCTATTCTGTCTCTACTCATCCGGAGGATAGGGCAACGCTGAGGAGCGACCCGAGCGCCGAGATGAGCACCGTAAGGATGGAGGCCGGGTCACGTTACCCGGTCTCTTTTTTTTGTTCCTCCATCCTTATGGTCATAATGCGTTAAACCTCGGGGGTTAGGGGGCAGAGCCCCCTGAGTGCTTGTGATCATTCGTCTTCCTCTGGTTTTCACCTCTGACGTTCATTCCAGCTGTTTGATCTCGGTGTTTTTCATCACCAGCTCCATTGCTTGAAAATAGTCCCTCTGCGCTTTCAGATTCGATAATTTGCTGTAGCGCTGGGTCGTCTTGATCATGGTGTGCCCCAGTATTTCCTGGATACTCACCAGATCGGCATTGGCATTGAGGAGTTGGGTTGCCATGGTATGGCGTAGTCTGTGGCAGGTGATGGGAATCCCACATGTCTTTGCATACATTTCTATCCGTTTCTGAATAGCCCGAACGGAGATAGGCTTGTCTCTGCAACGTCCCTTTTCTGCCAAGAAGATTCGTCTCTCTTTGGTCACCGGCCGTTCCCGCAGATAGTTGGCCAAGGCAACGCCGGCATCGGTGCTGATGAAGACCATGCGATCCTTCGCACCTTTGCCTGCCTTGGATAACAATCTGACTGCGCCTGTAGTCAATAACATCAAGGGTGAGATTGGCCACCTCCTGAACCCGCAGGCCGGATCGGAGCATCAACATGAAGATCGCGAGATCCCTTGTGCTGCCAACGCATTTCAGAAACGACTCCACCTCACTGTCTGGCAAGTACCTGGGCAGCGGATGTGATTCTCTTAACAAGAGGCCGGTGATAACGGGATTGTCGATGCAAACATCCTCCTCGTCTTTGAGATAATCGTAAAATCTCCTGATACTTGAGAGGTGGCAGTTGACGGTTCTCGGCGCCATCCTTTGCTCCAGCATGGAGTCGATATACATCTTCACCTCCTTTACCGTGGTCGCTTCGACCGGTGTTGCCACCCAACAGAAGAATCGTTGCAGCCGGTGGAGGTAGTTCTTGATCGTCAGGTTAGAGAAGTTTTTTCTCTTCAAAAACCGCCTGTAGTTCAGGATTGACTCTGTTAGGTGCATCACTGGTCCCCTTTTCGATAATCGCCATTGCTCTGAAATAGGCATCTTCCCTGGTTACGTCTGCTATTCTTGCATACCGAAGGGTTATATCGATGGTGAGATGTCCCAGGAGTTGCTGCAGCACTTCAAGTCGCAACCCGGCGTTGAGCATATTTGTGGCGAACGTGTGGCGAAGCGAATGCAGGCTATAGCCTTTCCTTTTAAGCCCGGCTTTCTGCAAGGCATCCTTCATAATCGCCCAAGCCGCCACATAGCAGAGGGGCTTGCCGGCATAACCATGAAAGAGGTACTCGCTGGTTTTAACCCTTGTCGTCAACCACTTATTCAATGCCAGTTCAGCAGTCGTGCTGTAGAAGACTGTTCTGCCGTGTAAATTCTTTTCGCCCAGATACAGAAGAATTTTCCGTTCTGATAGGACGATGTCTGCCATCCTCACCCTCAGCAGTTCTCCAATTCGCATGCCGGTATGGAGGAGAAGAAGAATCAGGGCACGGTCTCTCACCCCTGTTACAACACTTAGGATTTGTTTCAAATCTTCAGCAGGGATCGCCTTTGGCAGCACCTCGGGTAGCTTGATGCGAATTTTCTTCTGCAGAATATCAGCGGGCAACACATCATTTTCTACCAGGTATCGGAGATAAGCGTACACCGTGTGGAGATGATTCCTCACGGAGTTCACCTTCAGTCTCTTATCTTGCTCATGCTCTACATAAGCAGCTATGTCCCGCCGCTGGATATCCTTTATGTCGCTTCTCCTCTGGTCTTTGAAAAAAGACAGAAAAGCGTGGAGAGTTTGTCCTGTTTGGCTGAGGGAAGTGACTGAGTGATGGCGACGATATTTGTCATGGAGGTAGGAGATAACGTATTCAAATCCCGGTAGAGAGCTGGCCTCGAGCCTATCTATTGCTTTGTTGAGTGCACGGCGCCGTTTGCTCGGCTGATACACATAGAAAGCGCCTGCAGAAGGGGCAAACAACGTCCGGATTGATTCCGCGTCTGGATTTGCGTGGTCATCCAGTGGGAACAAGAACGATAGATTTGAGGATTGGACGGACTGAATCCAATCTGTGGGGTAGTAACTGGGGTATATACTTTGCGAAATGGTCATCATATCCTCCTTTTTCTTGTGAAAAAACAGGATGTTGATGACCTATTATACCATAACCTCAGGTCAAAATTTAATTACGTATATACAGTAGCAAGGTCAATTTGAAGCAAATGATGTAATTGATTTAGGTTCGGCTTGGCAAGTTTAAGTTATTAATGTCGCACTTCAATCTTGGACAAAACCAGCCTGTTGGACCATCTCAGAATGCCTTGCGAAAACTCACTGCAAAAAAATGCATACTGGTGTCTTCAAAACTACCGGATGTATCGCCGGACAACGGTCCGCCGTCAAGATTCATGTCAAGATCACCCATCAAGAGCAGGGTATAACCAAGCCCGATATCCATGCTCTCCGAGACACTGTAGCGGCCACCAAGAGAGAAGCGCCATGAATCGCCGTTGGGCAAGTCCGCAGTCCGAGTGTCGTCATCGACGATACCGCTGTCGAAGGCAACTCCGCACGACATCAGCCATGGCCCTCGCAGGTCGTACTGCAGCCCAATGGCGGCGTGATAGGAATCATCATAGTCCCGCTCCAGGGTCAGACTCCTATCCGATTGGGAACTGACCTCGACCCCGACCCGGCCGTACTCGGACCAGTCCTGCCATCCGACATTCGCCAGCACGGCCAGCGAGGGTGTTGTTTGATGGAACAGGCTGACCATGACGGTCTGTGGCACGGTAATATCCAGAGCTATTCTGGTATCTAACCGTCCCGTAGCGATCAGGGCGGCGGTCAGGCCTGGCCCCAGGCCTGAAAATTCCACCGTATCGGCAAAGTCCAGCTCAATTTCGCTGGTATATTGGATACCGAGGCGGGTTGCATCGCCTACTTCATACATCAGGCCCAGGTTCGCCCCGAAACCCCATTGATTGTCGCTGAGTTCCAGTTCCCCGTCGGCCAGCCCCGGGTCGATATTGTTCACGGCAACGGTATTGGAGAAGATACCGAACATCATGTTGACCGCCCCGCCCACGGATAAGGCTTCGGTCGCCTTGTAGGCCACAGTCGGCGCCAGGGTTATGCCGAGGAGCGTTCCCTCTTGAAAATGGTAGCGGCCTGCCCAGCCGTCGTTGTAATCGAGAGCCAGACCGAAATTGCCGTAGAGAGCGGCACCCATTTTCAGGCGATCGGAAACACTGTGGCTGTAATAGGTGCTCAACCCCGGAAAAAAACCGACGGGATTGCCGCCATCGTCACCGCCAAAGGTGGCGAAGCCGGTTTCAAAACCGATATCGGCATACAACAGTTGAGTCCCGACCAGCAGTTCATCGCCGGCCAGGCGGGTCATGCCGGCCGGGTTGGTCAATACCGTCGAGGCATCCTGGGCCCTGGCCGCCCAACCCGCAGCCGCCAGTCCGACCTCGGGCGTTCCGGTTTCATAGAGCATGATGCCCCCTGCGAAAGCCTTGGTTCCCAAAAACACCAGAGATACAGATATCGAAAAGCAGATGGCAGCTCCGAACTTCATGGAAATCTCCCTATGTTTCAAGTTGTTGTCAGCGTCATCGGCCATGCCGGTTCATACGCAAAACCTGTTACTGCTCAAAGGGGAAGATCCGCTTCCAGTCGTCTTTCATGCTGACTACGGTCCAGCCAAGGGCCTTGGCCTCATCAAGGCCCTTGTCGAGCCGACCGATGGAGGATGTCCGGTCGTAGGCCCATTCCCGTTCGCCGTCGGTGTGATGGACGAAGAGGCAAAAGCGCGGCCCTTCGCCGGCCGCAGTCCATTGAAGCATCTGCAGATCGCCATCGGAGTTGCCGAAGGCGGCGATCGGCCGCCGGCCGATATGCTGGTTGATGCCGACCGGCTTGCCGGCCTTGTCGTCAACGAAATTCAGCTCCGGCAGGCGTATGAGTACGGGTTTGCCGTCCTGTACCTCAAATTTTGTTTTGATGCTGCTGCCGATAATCTGTTCGGGCGGGATGCCGTAGATCTCTTCCGCCCAGGGGCGCATGAACTCGATACCGCCGCCCGAGACGATGAAAGTTTTGAAACCGTTCGCCCGCAGGTAAGCGAGGAGTTCGATCATCGGTTGATAGACCATCTCGGTGAAAGCCCGTCCGGTCTTCGGATGTTTTGCCTGGGCCAGCCAGTCCATGACGATCCGGGCAAATTCCTCGGTGCTCATGCCGGCATGGGTGGCCATGGCCATCTCCAGGAGGGCGTGTTCGCCGCCGGCCAGTGCCGCTTTCAGATCATCTTTCAGGACCGAGGCATACGGTTCCTGCTCCTGCCATTCCGGATGCTCCGGCGCCAGAGACTTGATCCGGTCGAAGATAAAAAATGCTTGAATATACATTGGCTGTTCAGCCCAGAGGGTGCCGTCGTTATCGAATGTTGCGATACGTTCGGCCGGTGCGACGTAATCGGGCGATCCTTCCTCGGTCACCTTTCTGATGAATGCCACTATAGCCTTTTTGCTCGGAGTGTCCTTCCAGGAGGGAAGCGGGTCCTGGGCACCGGCAATCGTTGTGGCAAAGATGAATATGACCGCCGCCAGGCCGCCGAAAATGCGTTGCATGTTATGTATCATCTATGCACCTCCATATTTTACACACTTACAGGCAACTGTTTGTCGGCGGCGCTGGTGTTCTGGATGGTTATGGAACGGGCATACCCCAAGTTCAAAAATTGATGAGTCTTGATGAAATGCAACGCCGCTTCATGTTGCCCCAAGACCAGTGTTATCTTCCGGTCATCGTGCCCTTCAATTTTTCCTCAATTTTGCCGAGATTGAAGGAACCTGGCGACTGGCTCGGCGGATATTCCTTCATGGTCATGAGAAACTTCGCAGCCAGACCCTGGATAGGCACAATAACGAACGGCCGATCAAGAAACCAGTCGTTATAAGTGTTCGAGTTGTGCTGCGACTTCTCGAAGGGGTCACGACGCAGATTGAACAGCAAAGGGACACGCAGCTCGGTGAAGGGCTCGCGCCAGACGCCGAATGCCACGCCGCGGTTCTCCAGAAAGACAACCTTCCAGTCTTGATAGCGGGCCGCAACAACCTGACCATCGTCGTTCACATACCAGAACTCGTTACGGGGTGACTCTTTGGCCTTGCCGCTCAAATAGTCCAGCTGATTGTAGCCGTCAATATAGTTCCGGTAAGTCCGACCATTGATCTCGGTGCCTCCCAGCAGTCTTTCCTTGATGTCCGGCGCACCGGCGACAGCGGCAAAAGTCGGCAGCCAGTCCTCATGGGCGACAAGCCCGTTGAGCGTCACGCCTGCCGGGAAATGACCCGGCCAGCGAACAAAGGCGGGCACCCGGTAAGCTCCTTCCCAGTTCGAATTCTTCTCGCTGCGGAAAGGTGTAGTGCCGGCGTCGGGCCAGGTGTTGTAATGCGGTCCGTTGTCGGTGGAATACATGACGATGGTATCGCCCGCCAGGCCAAGGTCATCGATAACCTTGAGCAACTCCCCGACATGCATGTCATGTTCGACCATGCCGTCACTGTATTCGTCCTGACCGGAGATACCGCGATGCTCGGGTTTGACATGAGTGCGGAGATGCATGCGGGTGCCATTCCACCAGACGAAAAACGGCTTGCCGTCCTTGGCCTGACTCTGGATGAAACCCTTGGCGGCGACCACAGTCTCATCGTCTATGGTTTCCATGCGTTTCTTGGTCAGAGGGCCGGTGTCCTCAATTTTTTGTCCGCCCTTGCCATCCGCCCAGGTGTGCAGCACGCCGCGTGGCCCGAACTTCTTGAGAAACTCGGGATTTTTCGGGTAATCCATATTCTCAGGCTCTTCTTCGGCATTGAGGTGGTAGAGGTTGCCGAAAAACTCATCGAAGCCATGCATGGTCGGCAGATGTTCGTCGCGATCACCCAGATGGTTCTTGCCGAATTGGCCGGTAGCATATCCCTGGCCTTTGAGGACGGTTGCCATGGTCACGTCGGTCTTCTGCCAGCCCTCTTTCGCTCCGGGCAGGCCAACCTTGGTCATGCCGGAGCGAACGGGCACCGAGCCGCTGATAAAGGCCGCCCGTCCCGCCGTACAGCTCTGCTGGGCGTAGTAATCGGTGAAGGCTACTCCCTCTTTGGCGATGCGATCGATATTGGGTGTCTGGTATCCCATCATGCCGCGGTTATTGTAGCTGATGTTCCAGGTGCCGATGTCATCCCCCCAGATGACCAGGATGTTCGGTTTTTTTTCAACAGCAGGCGCGGCGGCCTCCGCCCATGACGGCAGAGCAGCGGCCGCAAGGGTTATGCCGCCTGCAACACACAATCCGGTCAGCAGGCTTTTCGGTTTGCGCAAACCTTTGAGCAGGTCCCATCTTGAGGGGTTCTCGGTATTTGTCATAGCGTCCTCCCTGGTCTGATGTGGATTTGTAAATCATACCTATATCATGTCCTTTTGCGCGTGCCGTGAGGCTATATCTGTTTTCGCCCCCCTTTTATTCTACGTTTTGGACCGATGAGCCTTTTTCACCCTCCGCAGGATCTCCGGCATATCCCTCTGGATATGTCCGTAGAACCGCTTCAGGCCTGGGCACAGGTAGTTCAGGCCGACCTCGCCTTCCGGCGTGCGCACCAGCCGGTTTTTCGGGCACTCGCCCCAGCAGAACCGCAGATAGGTGCATTGCCGGCAGTACTGCGGCAATGTGTTGCGTTTGGCGAAAGCAAAACGTTTCTGTCCCTCGGAGTAAGACAGTCGGCTCCAATGGATTTCAAGGATATTGCCGAGTCGAAACTCGGGATAGACGTAGTGGTCGCAGGCAAAGACCTCGCCGTTGTGCTCGACCGCCAGGCCCTTGCCGCAGAATTCGGCGGTGGTACAGCGTTGCGAAGGCCAGCCCAACGATTGGGCGATGGCGGTCTCAAAAAGATCGACATGGACCTTGCCGTAATCGCGGTTATACCAGTCGTCCCAGACCTTGCAGAGAAAACGGCCCCAATCGTCGGGGGCGACCGACCAGGGGGTGACGACCGAATCCTCGGCATCCGGTCCTGCCTGCGGCGTGCCGACGATCGGCAGACCGGCTGCATCCCAGTGCTGCGGGGCGGTATTGCGAAAGACTCGCGGCTCGACGCAGGATATGAACTGCACCCGCCATACTCGAAGTTCGCGCGTCAGGAAGCGGTATACATCGAGGGGATATCCGGCGTTCTCTCGATTGACAACGCAGAGGGCGTTGAACGGCACGTCATATCTGTTGAGGAGCCTGGCTGCGGCCATCACCCTGGCATGAGTCGGTTCGCCCCCCTTGCTCACCCGATATCGGTCATGCAGGCGGGCCGGGCCGTCACAACTAAGGCCGACGAGAAAATTGTATTTTTTCAGAAAAGCGGCCCACCCGGCATCAATCAGGGTGCCATTGGTCTGCAGGTCGTTCTCGATGCTCTGGGAAGGTTTTTTATATTGAGCCTGCAGTTCGACGACCTTATGAAAAAAATCGAGACCGAGCAGGGTAGGCTCTCCGCCCTGCCAGGAAAACACCACCTCGTCGCCGGTCTGAGCCTCTATATACTGCCGAATGTGCTGTTCCAGGATCTCATCGGACATCCGCGGTGCGGCCGGCTGGCGAAGCAGATCCCCTTTGTGGAGGTAGTAGCAGTAGGTGCAATCCAGGTTGCACAGTGAGCCGATCGGCTTGACCATCGCGTGAAAGCGGTGTCTGTATCCGTCGGACTGGGGCGGCAAGGCGAGTTGCGGTTCGGGCTGATTCGTCATTCAACTCCGTGCTCGGAAATTACATAAGTCGAGATCCGGATCTATGAACTTAGCGAAACCTAACCTATTAATTTAGTTTATGCACTTCATTTCCAATTGTGTCATGATGTTGATGAATACACCTGCATCGTGCGAGGCAAGCTTTCGGCAGGACGATTGGACGAGATCAAGGAGAACACCCAGAGCGTGCAGGATCCCCGTCTTTTTTTCAACTCGAGGGTTCCCTAGGAGTATCATGTATGGAAAAAGGCTGCTGCCAATTTTTAACATGTATCCTGGCAAGGTTAGCTACAGAAGCGCTGGCCACAGCATGCCCTTCTTCCTGATGCCCTTTTAAGAAATCCGAGCTGAAGGCAGGTTGCCGACTCGGTTATGCAAGTCGGCGATGAACAGCAGGTTTACGTTTGTTATAAGCTCGCTCTCCCGAAAAGATACCCGCCAACCTCAATGCCTCAATGCTCGGCAAGAAAGCAGTATTGGGCAAAGTCGATGGACGGGAGATATTGGCCGCAACTTAAAAATCGAGTTGTTCGACAGTCAGCCCCATGGCCTTGGCTATCTTTTTTCAGGCTGACGCGGCGCGGTTTGGCGCTGTTCTCCATCTGTGCGTAAGCTCCCTGGGTCATGTTTGCCCTTGCCGCAACCTCAGTCTGGGTGAGACCGAGGTGTTCACGCCATGCGCGCATCGGCGACCAGTCGTGATCGAAGGTGAGATAGACGACTTCGTTGGGGACAAGATTTTCCTCGCGGTCGCGACTGGCCAACCAGTTGGCATAAGGTAGCACCACGAAGGCGGGAGCACCGTTACGGTCGTGGATGATTTGGATATCAGTATCTACGTTCATCGCGTTTCTTTACCTCCTGGATTTCGACAATGCGCACCTCACCGTCATAGTCGAACAGCACACGGTAACGACCGACCCGAAGCCGGTAACCGTACTAGTGATTGGTCAGGGTCTTCACTCCCTGGCAATCGGGCCAGCCAAGTCATTGACGGCGGAACGGATCGCGGCGTTGTCCTGCCGGTCGATCCTGCGCAGTTGTTTCAACGCCTTGGTATGCCATTTAAGCCGGCCCCGCGGCTTGAAGTTCGATGGTAAACAGATAATTCTAAAGGTCGAAGGTAGGCTTCCACCATTATTGGAATTTCGCCTCAAATCGATTCAGAAACGGCAAGAACTGTTTGGCCAGACGTATCATCGCCTCGATCCACTGACTTTCATCGATATCGTTCAAATAGACTTTGATTCTCAGGTCGTCAGCAACCGTTTCCTTCGACGAAGACGTTTTATCTTCATCATTCCAAGTCAGACGATGAGGAACCGAGAGAATTCTATCTTTCAGGTTTTCCTGCAAAAATGCATAGAGTTCTTTCTGGGGTTTCCTCTCGCCATCGATTATCCTGGGCTTGAGTTCCAGTTCCACCCATTTCTTGGCAAAATCCTGGGCGAACATAAAATGCACAGCCGGCAGCACGGTCGATGCTTTAGCATAAGAACCATCCGACTTTACTGTCCTGAACTTGAGGTCAAGATCCTGCTCACGCAATTTAGAATGGGCAGTTTCAATGAATTCTTCCCATTGACGCCTTTTTAAAGGGTTTCTGATAGCATGAAATCTCATGGCTTTCCTCCTGGTTTCCAGAAATTTTCGGGTAGCTCGGCATAGACCATGCCGTTACTATTTGTCTCTATATAATCCGGGTGGTAGGACAAATAATGTCCTTTCTGAAAGAGAATCTTTTTTTATGCCTAAATACAAACCACAGCACTCCAGGCTGCTTTTCATCGACAGAGAAATTGGCAAGGGAAACTACCCGAACTGTGCCAAACTGGCTGGAGACTATGAGGTCAGCGCGAAGACGATCCAACGGGATATCGACTACATGCGCTTCCAACTCGACGCCCCGATCGAGTATTCCGCGCAGCGTCGGGGCTATTATTATACGGAGGCCAACTACAAACTTCCGGCTATCTCGATCAAAGAAAGCGACCTGTTCGCGATATATCTGGCCGAAAAGCTGCTGGCGCAGTACGAAGGAACGCCGATTTATGACAACCTCTTCTCCGTATTCAGGAAGATCGAGGATTCACTGCCGGAAAGAACCATGATAGACATGGGAAAAGATAATGCCCGGTTTACGGTATTTCCCCCTTCGAACACCTTAATCCGCCCGGGTATCTGGGAGAATGTGGCCGAAGCGATACGGCTCTCAAAGAGAATCAGGGTCCTTTACCGCCCACCCGGAAATAGCCCGGCCTCAAGAGAAATCGATCCCTATCATGGCGTTCGTTTCGAGGGTGATTGGTATGTGGTGGCGTATTGCCACCTGCGGAAAGATATTCGGACGTTCAGCCTGGCAAGAATGGAAGGCGTGGAGGTGCTGAGTGAAAGCTTCCGGATACCGGAGGGTTTCGATTTCACCCGCCTCACTGCCAGCAATTTCGGTATCCATTGGGGTGCCGATGAGCATCGGGTAAAAGTGCTCTTCGATAAGAAGGCGGCTGGCTACATCCGAGAGCGATGCTGGCACCCGACCCAGCACATCGACGAAAACCCCGATGGATCCCTAACCCTGTCGCTGACGGTAAATCACCTGCTGGAGCTGAAGCGCTGGATCCTCTCCTGGGGAAGCATGGCGAAGGCGCTAGAGCCACCGGAACTGGTGGCCGATCTGGAACGGGCCGTTCGGGAAATGGTCGTTCATTACGGGGGATAACCGGTGGTGGCCCTTCATCGCAAATTTTATTTCACAATCCCTCCCGCCTTATCTTTGGGGCAGGCACTCTCTCGCGACCTATTTGCCATGGCTCCCATCATTATGCACCAACTTCAGCATAGCATTGGAGGTTCTTGGAGAATCTTTCCAAATGTAATGAGCTAGTTGGATACAGGGAAGATCTGGAACAGAAAGAATACTACTGGCAATGATATGCTGAAAAGCAACTTCAGAATCTTACATATCCTTACGCCACACGTTGGAGGTTGTAGGGGCGCACCTGCCGGAACCGATCCTGAAAAAGCGCGATTACTCGGTATCCGACCCTGAAGCCAGGGGAAACTCGGTGAAGCCCCAGCAGGGATAATCCAGGCGGTATTCGGCCACCCGACCGGGGCTGTGCTCCCGGCTCGCCACCAGCCAGAGCGTGTATCTTTTGTCGATATTACCGGTCAACCCTCCGCTGTCCGGCTCGGTCGGATAGAGGACCATGGCATTGTCGGCACTGTACTCGATGTCGCCTGAGCCCTTGAAGACTCCGAGGTGAGGCTCCTCCCGGTAGGAGCCGGTGGTGCCGCGTGTGAGTTCGGAGATCACCAGAAAGGAGGCCTGCAGGTCATCGCGGATCGACTCCATCTGCCGCAGCCAGGCGTCGATGCCGGTGCGGCGCTCGGAGAAGTCATTAAAGGGCAGCTTGTGCAGGCTGTCGATGACAACCACCGTATACTCGCTGCGGGTCTCGTGGCGGATGAAGTCGATGTGCTTGCGCATCAGCTCCGGTGTCACCTTGCGGTCATTGATCACCCGCCAGTTAAAAAGCATCTTTTCCAGGTTCTTCCTGGCCTCCTCCCCCCGCTGCCGTTCCTCCTCGGACAGTTCCCGCGCCCGGAGCCGACCGGTGGACAGCCTGGATATTCGGCTCAAGGTCCTCTGATAGATCTTCTGCCGGCCGTTCTCGAAATCGTAGTAGAGCACCGGGATTTTGCGGAGAGCCATCTCGGAGGCGATCTGGATCATGAAGGTCGACTTGCCCACCTTCGGCGCTCCGCCGATGACGTTGATGCCGTGGATGCCGCCGACCGCCCTGTCGAGCAGGACAAAGCCGGAAGTGAGGTTGCTGTATTCCTCGCCCTGTTCCCGTTCGAGTGTCTGCAGGAACTGCCGGTATTCCCGCTGCGGAGTGGCAAAGGGCGAGAAGGCCCGCGATCTCTTGACCATCTCGCCGACTTTGCCGGCAAAGCTTTTGCCGGTGTCCTTGGCCAGGCGGCGCAGGGAGTAGCCGCGCGGCGCATTGGGCAGCCAGGTGAGGATTCTCGCCTTGTAGCCTACCCGCGAAGCGAGGTTCTTCGCAGCGTTCTCCGACTCCAGGGTGTTGGCGATAACGATGAAGAGGGTGGTAATCTTGTCGAAGATCTTCGCCGGCAGCTTTTCCAGGGCCGTGTAATGAGCGACCGCAACACCGGGAAATCCGAGCGCTTTCAGGGTCAGGAGGTTTTCCTCCCCCTCGCAGACGAAGAGCGCGCCGTTCTCGCAGTGCTGGATATCCTGGACGTTGAAAAGATTGAAGGGTTCCTTGCTGAATTCCGGATTGCCGTGCCAGAAGAAGTCCTCCGACCGCTCCGGATGCGTGCACCTGGCCGAGTAGCAGTTGCCGTCTTCCTGGTAGTAGGGATAGACCAGATAACGGCCGTTGAAACCGATCCGCAGCTCGCTGAGGACCGCCCGTCCAATGCCGCTCTCTTTGAACTGCTCGTAGAGCCGGTCGGTGACCCGCTCCCGGTAGGAGACGATCTCGTCGTTGATGTTTTCCACCGGAAACTCGGGCTGCAGGGCAACGTCCTGGTCGGGCATATAGCCCGGCACCTCAGCCAGGGAGATGGTGGCAAGCCTGGCGAAGCGCAAGGGGTAGCCACCCGGGACGCAGCGGTTCAGGCAGCGGAAGTAGCCGTGGAAGAAGCTGTTCCTGTTGAGAAAGACCACCAGCCGCCCCGTCTCCAGACCGCGTTCCCGGCAGAATGGGCAATCGGCGGTCATGGTTTCCTGCCATTGCCCCCCGAGGTGCTTCAGGTAAAACCGGGAGACCGCATCGTTGCCGTCAGCCATGAATCCTCCATCCAAAACCGGGACCGGCCGGCCGAGTTCTCGCTATTATCATACGGTCCGTGATCTTTTACGGGCCGCGGCGATTATCGCCAGCATCTGCTGGGAATCGAGTTCCTTATCCAAGTGGACATGCACCGAGTAGTCGTTTTCCACCGCATACGTGCTCTTCACCGCCAGGATATCGCCCATGACGGTGACGACTTCCCCGTCTTTTTCTCCCAGCGGCAGCTTCACCTGGACCTTGCGCCCCAGCAGCAGGCGGGCGAAATCCTTTTGCGAGACCCTCGCCTGGTACGACAGGCCACCCAGCGAGATGTCGAAGAGCTCCACCATGGAGCTGACACCGACGCTCCTTTCATGATTGTCGAGCAGCATGGTGGAAACCCTGCCGCTCAATCGGTGCCGTTCGTGCTCGCGGCGATCCCCCACGCTCTGCTCGATAAACTCTTGCATTCTCTCGAATTTGCGAGAAAAATCCTGAAGCTTCGGCGCCAGTCCCGGGTATTCCTCCTGCCACTCCTCCAACTTGTCGAGCTTCAGGATCGATATTTCTGAGGCCCCGACACTGGCGACCGAAACCGTCCAGACCGAGGCGTCGAAAAAAGCCCCCGCCCCGAAGATCTCGCCGCTGCCCATGGTCCTGATCAGCCTCTCATGGCCCTGGCCTTCGAAATAGAGTTTGACTTTGCCGCTGTTGATGAAAAAGAGCGAGGTCTGCAGCGTGCCCTGGGTGACGATTACCTCGTCGCTCCGAAAGCTCTTGTGTTTCAGTGAGTGGTACAGGGTGCTGAACTCCTCGGTGGAGAGGATGTCGTACAAGCCGCTCCAGATCTCGAGATGGCTTTTGTTGATGGCTGCGGCTTTCTCCCGATCGATGATCTCCGCCGCCTGAATGATTTGGCTGAAGGCACTGGGATCGAATTCGATGAGCCATTCGCGGAGATGGTCCGCCTGAGTAAAATTGCGCGATTTTGCTGTCTTTTCGATGAGCTGGAGCAGCTGATCCCGGGCTCCGGCCACATCGCCCCGCGCCAGCAGCGTCCGCACCGCCTGTTCCTGCTGGGTTCCGGTGATTATCCGTTCGGCCTTCCCGGTCTTGCCCCTCTTCGCAGCCTGCTTCATGGCGATTTTGCGCAGCTGGGTGGCCTGAACGTGTTTCTTCCGGTTTTCCTGCAGATCGGACTCGAGAGTATTGAGGACTTTTTCGGCACAGGCAAAGACCTGCTCAGGGATCTTCTTGCGCGCCGTACGAACTGCCTGAAGCTGGAGAAATTCCTGCACTCCGGCAAGAGCCTCCTCGCAACCGCAGCGCCCCAGGGCCTCGAGAACCTTTATAAGGATGTCCGCTCGGTTTCTTTCACTGAAAAACTCGTAATCGTTCAGCATCAGGGAAAGCTGAACCGCCACCTCTGAGTCGCAGAGGCCTGCCAGGGCGGCAACGATCTCCATCTTTATCAGTTCGGAGGAATCGGCGAGGGCGGCGAGCAGCAGTTCCTTGCGCCTTTTGCCGGCGATCCGGTAGATGCAGAGGAAGGCCTCCCGCTGCACGCGAAAATCCTCGTGCCTCAGATACGGCAGGACGCTCTCGGCATCCGCCTCGCCCCCCGCCTCGCCCAAGAGCTTGATAAGGTTCCGCTTGCCGAACCACGGCATGTGTTCGGGCAGCCTCTCCAGGATGATGGGGACGAGAAAACTCCTGCAGGAAGTAAGCAGATCGATGATCCGCAGCCTATCGGCCGTCTTGTCGGTATTGATCAGCGCCTCGACGAGAAAGCGGATGGCCACCGGTCCCTGCAGGGCCAGCCGATACCCCAGTGCTTCATCCTTGGGTGCGGCAAGACATGAGGCCAGCAGTTCGGGGAATCTGGTCCGCTGGATACCCCGATCCTGAACCTTGCCGACGATGGCCTTGACGGCCTTTGAGTCGCCCATCTGTCCGGTCCGGAGCCTGAAGAAGATATTGAGGATCTTGTCCCCACGATCGAGATCGCCGCGCTGCCAGCTATTCTGCATGACGATATGCAAGAACGCCACGATCTTTTCGATAAGGGCGTCGCTAGCCGACGGCCGGCAGACGGCCTGGACAAGGGGCTCAATCAGGAGATCGACAAGATCCCAGTGGTCAACCGCCGCAAACCGCTCGCCGATAACAACCATGCTCCGCAACAGGGCTTCCCGCTTCCCTTCATTCTTCGAGAAAAAGAAATCCGCCATACTGCGCACAAGGATCCCGGGGTTTTCCCCCGAGCTCAACATCTGCATGACCGCAGTGGGAAGCCACTGCACCAGTTCCTCGCTCTGCAGCAGGCTTATATTGCCCTGCAAAAGTCCCTGAACGCCCGCTTCGAGGCGCTTTTGACGCCGCGCCTTCTCGCCTTCGTTAATGATCGCGCGAGCCTTCTCCGCGCTGAGGAACTGCCTGCCCCGCCCGGTATTCGCGAGACGGTCCAAAACCTTGCCAAAGAACTCCACCCGAGGCCCGCTGCTATCGCCCGACTGGGCTCTGGTCGACTGTTCCCGCAGGATGGCGAAAACGGAGCCGAGGGCTTCCGGTTTCAGGGAGGCGACCAGACGATCGTAGCACAATGCCCCGAAGCCTTCCGGATATTCCTGTGCCATGAGCACGCAGATTGCCGGTTCCCTGAGGTTTTCTGCAAGGACGCGGGCCAGTTGGGCGGCAACCTCGTTTCGGTCGTTCTCTCCGATACTCTCTTGCGCCTTCCTGAGCATCAAGGAAAACAGCGGCGAGGCGAAGATCGACTTCTTCTTTTGAATGTCCGCAAGGATAAAGGCGATACTGGCCATCAGCAATTCCGTTGCTGTTTCGGGCCTTTTCATTCTTTCGGCGAGTTCATCTTCGACCGGCGTCCGCGTCTCAAGCCCGCAGAGGCCGGCCACCAGCTCCGGCCGAACCTTCACTGTCCGGCGCGCCTGGCTTTCCTCCTCGTCGGAAATTTCGTCTGCCTCTTCCGACCGGCCTTCTTCGTCCACTTCGGGGAAATAGTCGGCAAGTCCGAGACCGGTGATAAACGGCAGACCGCCGCCCCCGTTCTTGATTTTTTCCGGCGTGGCAATGAACACGGCCAGCAGTTGGCCGAAGGCGAATCGATCCATCTCCGCGCCGATCTGCAATTTCGGCAGTCCCATCATCCGCAACTGTCGGAAGACGATCAGGTTCGGAAAAGAGTCGAGGGTCTCCTGGTCGAGGGGGACGCCGCAGATACTGGGCGAACTGCCCTGAAAAGAAAATGAGAGTTTTCCCTGTTCGCGCAGGAACATCTGTATCCCCTTGTAGCCGCGCTCGACGGCGTTGGCCACCTGAGGGGTCTCCGGCGGATAAAGGCGGCTGGTCACGATAGCATTGTTGAATGCCTTCAACGCCTCGACACTTTTGCTTTGCGGAACAATCTGGCCCATTTTTCGATTCCGTTATCTTACCTGATTTCGCGGCAGTATATCACATTTCCACCCATTTCCCGGGCGACACGCGGGAAATCCCTCCCTGACGAAGCTGCCACTATCACAGTACTACATCTTAGTTACACGCCTCTCCGGAAAAAGTCAAATCACCGCCTTCCCTTTCCCACCCCCGGCGGGGCTGGTTCGATCACCCCGTGCACCAGGAGGACCTGCAGCAGCTGACTGAGCGGAAGCCCCACCACGTTGGAATAGGACCCGTCGATGCTCTCCACCAGGCAACCGCCGATACCTTGAATGCCGTAGGCGCCGGCCTTGTCCAGGCATTCGCCGGTAGCGGCATAGGCCCTGGCGAGCTGCTCGGAGAACCGGATAAACCTCACGTAGGTGGTAACCGACTCGACAGTTTTGATGCCGCGGCCGGCATGGGCGACACAAAAGCCGGTCATGACCCGATGTTCCCGGCCGGACAGGGCCATCAGGAGGGCCACAGCCTCCTCCTCGTCAGCGGGCTTACCCAGAATTTTCCGGTCGAGGCAGACCACCGTGTCGCCGGCGATCACCCAGGCCTCTGGGTACTGTCCGCTCATCTCGGCGGCCTTTTCGTCCGCCATGCGCAGGACGAAATCCTCGGGTTTTTCCCCCTCCATCGGCTGCTCGGCCACCGTGCCGGTCCGAACGGAGAAATCAAGCCCAAGTTCCTTCAGAAATTGCCTTCTGCGGGGAGATCCCGAAGCAAGCACGATCGGCTGTCTGTTTCTATACATAGTACAAATTCTTCATCGACCTTTCGGCCGAATTTCACAAGTTTTTCGAAAATGGCTATACTGTGATCATGATTTTCACTTCACCGACACCCGCCGGCTGGCTGAAACTGCTTATCACAGCAGCCTGGTTCGTCCTCTTTGCCCTCCTCCTGAGGCGAGACGTATTCATCGCTGCAATCGACGTCCGGGAGCTTGCGACTATCAAACAGGCCGAAGCGGAGGAGTATCAGTCCATCTTTTTCCAAAACGCCAAGATCGGCTACACGATCAACAGGTACCAGGAGGGGCCGGGCGAAGATCGCCTGCTCACCCAGCAAGCCCGGATGAAACTCAATATCGCCGGGGTCGCGCAGACCATCGACCTGAAATTGAATGCCACCATTTCCGCCGCCAATTATCTCAAGGCCTTCGACTTCTCCTTTCACTCACCCTTCTACCGCATGCGGGCCGAAGGTGCCGTGACCGGCAACCGCGTCGAATATCAGCTGACCACAGGCACCAACACCATCCGTGATTCCCTGACCTTCTCCTCGCCGCCGCTTCTTGCCACCTCCCGGCGTGCGTATCTGCTTGCGGAAGGCATCAAAGAAGGCGAAAAGCGCCGCATCCCCTGGTTCGACCCGGTTTCACTCACCGGCAAAGAAGCGGTGCTCGAATACCGGGGCAAGGAATCGGTCCTCATCAATGGAAGAATGCAAAAATTGCACCTATTTATAGAATCGTTTTCGGGAGCGCGGATCAGCTCCTGGTTGAATGATTCGGGTGTGGTGGTAAAGGAGGAATCGCCTGCCGGTTTTGTTTTTTTGAAAGAGCCGAAGTTCAAGGCGCTGGGAGAGGACTTGGGTGAAAGCGACGAAATCCTTTCCGCCGTCTCGGTGAAAACCCGAGGCGAACTTACAGGGATCGAGGGGCCGGCCGTACGGTACCGGCTGGAACTGCCCGAGGGCGGCAGCTTCGATCTGGACGGCGGCAGACAGATTTTTGTCGGCGACATCCTGACCGTCACCCGCGAAAAAATACCTGCGGAAGGCGCGGCTCCGACCTGTGCGGACGGTGCCGGCCAACTCGACGCATCTCCCTATATTCAAGCGGATAACCGGGATATAGTAGAACTTGCCGGACAGCTCACGGCGGGAGTCGATGAGCTGCCTGCCAGGGTGAAAAGGCTTGCGGACTGGGTCTATGGGAACATCGAGAAACGGCCGGTGCTGGGGCTGCCGGATGCCCTTTCCACATTATCGGCCAGAAAAGGCGACTGCAACGAACATGCGGCGCTTTTTGCCGCGCTCGCACGCGCCGCCGGCATCCCTACCCGAGTGGCGGCTGGCGTCACCTGGCAGCGCGATGCCTTCTATTACCACGCTTGGAACGAGGTTTGCCTGGGTGACCGCTGGATCAGCATCGATACCACCACGAACCAGTTCCCGGCCGACCTCGGCCACCTGCGATTCATCGTGGGCGAGATGCAGGAACAGGTGCGGATCGGCGCGCTCCTGGGTACCCTCACCATCGAGCCGTTAGGTCCACCCATTGCCAACTGACATTATTCGTCACAAGTGACAGGAATGAGACATGCAGCATCCGCTTCTTCACATTGAACACCTCACCAAATCCTTCGGCTCGTTCACCGCAGTGGGCGGGGTGAGCATTCAGGTCAACGGTGGAGAAATTTACGGCTTTCTCGGCCCGAACGGGGCCGGCAAAACCACCACCATCAAGATGCTGGCGGGCCTGCTGCAGCCAACGGCAGGCACGATAACCATCTGCGGCAGCCGGCTCGATGTTTCTCCCGCATATTGCAAGAAGAAGACCGGCTATATTCCCGACCGCCCCTTTCTCTACGAAAAACTGACCGGGGCCGAGTACCTGGGCTTCATCGCCAGCCTCTATGCCGAAGATAGTGCGCCGCTCGCTCGGGCGGAACGGTATCTCGAGCTCTTCGATCTCGTCGATTGGAAGTACAACCTCATTGAAGGTTACTCCCACGGCATGCGGCAGAAGCTCATCATGACCTCGATCTTCATGCTCGATCAGCCACTTTTGGTGATCGACGAGCCGATGGTCGGCCTCGACCCGAAAAGCGCCCGGATCGTCAAGGAACTGTTCAGACAGAAGGCCCAGGCGGGGGTCGGCATCCTCCTTTCCACCCACTCGATGGAAATCGCCGAGGAATTGTGCGATCGGATCGGCATCATCGTCCAGGGCAGGATCACCGCCGAGGGGACAATGCCGGAACTGCGGGCAAGGGCCGAAAACGGCAGCGGCAAGCTGGAGGACATTTTCCTGGAACTGACCGGAGCCTTCGAGCTGCAGAGCGTTATCAAGGCCCTGCGCTCGGGCGGGGACGAAAAAACCGCACGCACCACAGCGAAGGAGTGATCATGCCGCCCCGCCTCTTGCTCCCCTGGCTGCACATCACCGCCAACCGCTTTTTCCCGAAAGGCAGGCCGAGCGGCCGGACCATTGCCATCGCCCTGCTGGGCCTTGTCGTCTGCACCGCCATCTATCTCGGTACCCATAAAGTACTCCGCTACTTCCACGGCCAGGACGAATTGGGCATCATCTTGAGCCTCAAGATCCTGCAGATGGCCTGGATCACTCTCTTCGCCCTGCTCATCTTCTCCTCGATGATCTCGGCCGTGTCCACCTTCTTCCTGTCACAGGACAACGAGATCCTGGTGGCCTCACCAATCCGCCCGCGGGAGATCTTTCAGCTGCGCTTCTTTACTACGACCGTCACCACCTCCTGGATGGGCGTGATCTTTTCCCTGCCGGTGTTCGGGGCATACGACAGGGTCTTCGATGCCGGGCCCCTCTTCTGGCCCCTGCTCCTTTTCGTGGTGCCGTCCGTAGCTCTCATCGCCTCGGGCTTTGCCATCCTGCTCACCATCTGCATCGTCTACCTCTTTCCGGCCAGGCGCACCAAGGACATCATCCTCTACCTTTCCCTCTGTTTCGGGCTTTTCCTCTACCTGATATTCCGCCTGATGCGACCGGAGGATTTGGTCAACCCTGACCAGTACGGCCAGTTCATCGAATATTTCAGCGCCATCTCCGCGCCCGCCGGACCCTGGGTCCCGGCCGGCTGGGCGGCCGATCTCCTCGCCGATTACCTGCTCGACCGGGAACTCGACTGGCTGCTCGCCGGGCTCCTGCTGACCACCCCTTGTGTTCTCTATTTTCTCGGGGAGATCGCTATGGACCGGCTGTTCATCGACGGCTTTTCCAAATCCCAGGAATCATTCGGCGGCCATCGCCGCTTCCGGCCCGCGCTCGGCTCGCGGAGCGCTCCGGTCTGGTTCTTCCGCAAGGAACTCCGGCAATTCACCAGGGATTCGAGCGAGTGGTCGCAGTTCTTCATGATCGCCGCGCTGATCGTGGTCTATCTCTACAACTTCAAGGCGCTGCCCCTCGATCGCTCGCCCATGCCGACCATGTACATCGGCAACCTGATCGCCTTTGCCAATATCGGGCTCTGCGGCTTTTTGGCCGCATCGCTCGCCACCCGTTTCGTTTATCCCTCCATCGGCGGAGAAAAAGGCGCATTTTACCTGATCGCCAGCGCCCCCCTGTCGCTTGCGCGGTATCTTCTCTACAAGTATCTCTTCTACTTCGGGCCGTTCACCCTGCTGACAGTGCTGCTGATCGTCGCCTCCAATTCCCTGCTGCAGATCGAAGGGCCGATGCGCTGGATCTCCCTCTTCGCCGCCCTGACCATGACCTGGACGATACTCGCCATGGGTCTTGGCTTCGGCGCGTTCTTTGCCGATTTCAAATCTGAGAACCGCACGGCCGCGATGGGCCCGGGGGCGATCCTCTTTCTCTTTTGCGCTGTACTGTATGAATTGGTGGTGCTGGGGTTGGGCCTCACGCCCACCTACCATGTGGTCAGGCGGGCGCTGAGGGGTGGAGCGGTGGAAAATTTCGACATGCTTTATCTGGGGCTATGGGCCGGGGGAACGGTTATTTTCTCCCTGCTGCTGGCGGTTTTCGTCTGCCGGGCAGGCATCCGCCGCCTGCATGGCTGATTTTCATGTGTCGACGATAGAGTGGACATTATGGACAGAGTGGATCGAAGTGGACACGGCGGCGGGCTATCTACTCTGTCCAATCCGTCTACCCTGTCCGCTTTGCAAACTAAGAAAAATTACCGGAGGCATATACCTAATATTCCGAGGCTAATTTTTTCGAGTTTAACGAAGAGATGGGGAAAAGGGCATAATCCGACAGGCTCCTAGCCTCGGATGGCGTAGCCTCCGTCGACAGTGATCACCTGCCCCTGGATCATGGTCGACAGTTCGCTGCATAAAAACAGCGCGATATCAGCAACATCCCTTGGAGTCGTCAACCGGCCCAGGGGGGTCCGCTCGGTGGCCGCCTGGAGAATCTGGTCTCGATTGGGAAAATGTTTCAGGGCATCGGTATCAACAGCCCCGGCGCTGATGGTGTTGACGTTGATGCCCTGCGGGCCGAGTTCGACGGCGAGATGGCGGACGAGGGATTCGAGCGCCGCCTTCGAGGCCCCGACCGTCGTGTAATTCTCAATGGCGCGCACCGAGCCGAGACTCGAAACGGCCATGACCCTGCTGCCCCGCCGCATCAGCGGCAGCCCCTGCTGGACCAGGGTAAGGAGGGCTCGGGCATTGATGTCCATGGCCCAGTTCCAATGCCGCTCGGTCAGTTCCAGGGCAGGCTTGAGCACGCCCGAGGCAGCGTTGCTCACCAGGATGTCCAGGCGGCCGAATTCTTGCCCGATCTCCGCGAACATCTCCCGGACATCATCGGCGCCCGCGACATTGGCTTTAACAATAAGGCACTTCCGTCCCAGTTTTTCCACCTCGTCCGCTGTATCCCGGGCATCCTTCCGGTGGCGCACGTAGTTGACCACCACATCCGCCCCACATTCCGCAAGCCGAATGGCGATGGCCCTGCCGATCCCCCGGGATCCCCCGGTTATCAGCGCTGTTTTCCCCTGCAAATCAAACATGTGGATTTCCTTTTTCGCAAAAACATCGGTGAATGAACAACACGATCATTCCCACGCTCCAGCGTGGGAATGCAGCCTTGGACGCTCCCGCGTCCTATTCTTTCAAAAACCGCGAATCTGTCCGATCAGCCCGGTACCGCCAATGCGCGACGGTGCCGATTCAAAAACCGAGCCTCAGCATGGCCCTTCTCATCATCCCCCGCAGGAAGCGGAAAGGGTTGAAGCGAACCGGGTTGAGATGCATCGGGGCAATAAAGCCGGAACCCCAAAAATCCTCCGGTAAAAGGCTCGTATAGCGGATCGAAGCATGATCGCTGCCGGCGAGGTCGCGCGCCGCCGCCTCCAGCCAGAGCGGACTCGACCGGGGGTCAAGCTCAAGGGCCTGGAGCAGGGCGGTATCCATCGCCACCGGGGACGTTGCCGCGGCGATACAGTAGAGTGGGAGGGGGCGGCCGTCAAGGGGGCCGGAGACGTGCATGGCGAGAATCCCGTCGGAAATATGCAACTGCGGCGGGAGGATATCGAGGAGTTCGAGGAGAATGCCGGCGAAATGGCGATGGCCGCGGCCGTGGACCATGTGCATCATGGCCTTGTTGACCCCGACCACCACGCCGAAGAGGTTTTTCACGGCCAGGGTCACATACATCTGGTTGTGGGCCTTGACCTTGGGCAGGCCGACCAGCAGATCGCACTCCAGGGCCTCCGCCGCCACTGTCACGGTCACCCCGCCGTGCAGCCGTTTTCGCACCGGGGTGCAAAATTCCACCAGCCGGACGTCCATCGACGCGAGCAGCCGGGTAATGCCCTGCTTTTCACAGACCCGGGCGGCGCTGCCGAAGGCCGGGGAATCGCCGAGGAGAACCCGCGCGCCATGATCGAGAAGCCAAGAGGCGACCGCGGCGACGAACCGTGGATGAGTGCAGGCAAGAGCCGCCCCGCTGCCGATGAGATTCGGCTTCAGGAGGATGGTCTGGCCACGCAGATTGCCGGGTGCCAAACCGGCCATGGCCGAATCGATCCCAGCCTCGACCTCGCGGGGCGCATAGCCCACGCACCGGTGCAACGTCACGGCAGGGGCAGGGCGGTTCATAGGACGGGGGACTGGTTTACGGAATTCCAGGTGGGCGAAAAAGAAAAACCGGACCCTAGCAGGTGGGTCCGGTTTTTCCCAGGAGAAAAGAGAGAAGAGATAAAGCATAATGGATATAGCATAATCTGTGCCACACGTGTCAAATTCAGCTAAGAAAAGTAATTACAAAGAGTTATCTTTAAGGGGCAGGAGAAACTCTGTATCTCGGGCCGGCTTTTCCGTACAAGAATTTATACCTTCTTCCCTTTGTGGTACAAAAAGCATCAACCCCTGGCGCGACGACGAGGCAACGCCTTTCCGATTCCATTACAGGTCCTTGCCCTTCTCCTTCAGAGGAATCACTCTCGTGCGAATAACATCTGAATTTTTCTTTATTTTTTCGACAACATCCTCAGCAATGGCGCACTCCACGTCGATGATGTTGTAGCCGACCGTGCCGTTCGACTGGTTCAAATAACTGGCAATGTTGATGCCATGGCTGCCGAAGGTGTTGGAAACGAAAGCAATCATGCCGGGCACGTCACGGTTGATGACGATCAGCCGGGAATGAATCCGGTCGGACGGCGTCGATTCGATATTGGGGAAATTGACGCTGTGCACTACATTGCCGTATTTCAGATAGTTGGAGAGCTCGTTCACCGCCATCGTCGCGCAGTTTTCCTCCGACTCGGAGGTCGAGGCCCCGAGATGGGGGGTAGCCAGCACTTTGGGGTTCCGCACCAGAGCAGGCGTCGGGAAGTCGCAGAGATAAGCCTCCATATAGCCGCTGTCGAGGGCCTCGATCACCGCCTGCTCATCGACGATCGGCCCGCGGGAATAATTGACCAGCAAGGCCCCTTTCTTCATCCTCGCAATGAACTCCCGATTGACCAGGTTGCGGGTGGAGTCGTTCAAAGGCAGATGGAGGCTCACAATGTCGGCATCGCCCACGGCGTCATTGAGCGACCGGTGGATCCTCACCTCCGGCGAGAGCTGATGAATATTGGCGAGCGCCGGCGCCGGATCGAAGCCGTTGACCTTCATGTGGCGGAAGATCCCGCCGTTGGCCAGCCTGACGCCGATCTGGCCGAGGCCGATCACCGCCAGCGTCTTGCCGGCAATCTCCTCGCCCTTGAATGCGCTTTTCCGGGATTCGATTTCCGCGCTGACCTTGTCGGGATTCATGGTCGCCAGAGACCGGCAGAATTCGATGCCCCGATAGATGTTTCTCCGCCACACCCCGATCATCGGAAAGATCAGGTCGACCACGGCGTTGGCGTTGGCGCCGGGGGTGTTGAAGACGCAGATGCCCTTCTCGGTGGCCCGGGCGACATTGATGTTGTTGGTCCCCGCCCCGGCCCTGGCCACGGCCAAAAGCGTCGGATACTCGTCGACATCGAGGGTCGCGCTGCGCAGGATTATGCCGTCGGGCTCCGTCTCGTCCGCCGAGACTACGAATTTATTGGAAAAGTATCGCAAACCTTCTTTGGCGATGGTGTTTATCTTTTTTATCCTGTAAACCGTCATGAAATTCTCCTTGCTCTTGCTCAAACCGAAATCGGAATCGAAATCGAGATGCGAGGGGGTGGCATGAAAACAATACGAGATTTTTTCGCCTCTCTCATAACATTATACCAATCCTTACTCGTTCGAAATGCGGCCCCTTTCTATCCCGATACCGATTTTCAATATTGACACCCTGCCCTGCAAAGGATCACAGGCCGCCCCGGGTCCGTCCATTTCCGATTCCATTTCCCGATGATCAAAAAAACACCACCTTGTTGAATCCATACAGAGAATGTTCCCGGTCCGCCAGGATGCAGAGCGTCGGCTCAGAAGATCCGCAGGATTTTTCCGATTCGGCGGGAAGGTCCAGTTCGGCGAGGGATTCTTTGGATACACGCAGAAAAAAAGACTTGCGGAAAAAATGGTTGCGATTGGCCCGGCTGTAAACCCCCTCCAGTTTTTCAGGCAGTGATTGGTAGAGGGCCGACCTGAGCCTCTCCGGCTGGGCGTCCGGCTCCTCCACCGCCAGGCATTCCGGCAGAAACCTGAAACCGCAGCGGAGCCAGTCGTAGCGCAGCAGCTCGACCAGAAGCCGCCTGTCGCTTCGGCTGGCGGCCAGCTCCGCCAAAAGCGAGCACATCAGCTCCTGGGTGGCGGCAAGTTGAAAGAAGCCGCGCTCCCGGCAGAGGTGAAGCAGGCGACAGAAAAAATCGAAGGCATCCTCACCATTCCTGCGCAGGTACTGCCAGAGGGAGACGAAATAGCGGTTGTTGACGAACTTTTCCACGCACTCGGAGAACCAGTACAGGTCGCTCAAGGCCTCGTGATCGAGCCAGCGGTTGGCAAAAACGGCGTAAGGAGGCTCGCCGCTGTGGCGATAGCCGTACTCCTCGGCACCGTGGCATATCGGGGTGTCCGGCAGGATCTTCAACAATCCCATCTGGATATAATGGGCGCCCATGGCGAAGACATCGCGAAAGGACCGGGCAAAGCTCTCCCTGGTTTCGAAAGGCAGGCCGAGGATCAAGTCGACATGGAGATGGATGTTGCCGAACTCCGCCAGCCGGCGCACCGTCCGGTGGGCCTCGGCCGGGTCCATCCGCCGGTGCACCGCGGCGAGCGTCTCCGGGTTGGTGGACTGGATGCCCAGCTCGAACTGGAATCGGCTGTGCGGCACCGTGGCAAGAAATTCAAACATCTCCTCAGTAAAGCGGTCCGGGGCCATCTCGAAATGGAAGAGGCTTTCCCCGCCCTCGGCCGTCAGGAACCGCCAGATGGCCAGGGCCCGGTCCGGCAGGTCATTGAAAGTGCGGTCGATGAAGCGCACCACCTTCGGCCGGTGGCGGAGGATATCCCGCAGCTCCGTCTCGACCACCCCCGGCTCCTTGTGGTAGAGCCCCTTTTCCGTGGCGGAGAGGCAGTAGCTGCAGCTGAACGGGCAGCCCCGCGAACTTTCGTAGTAGATATGCCGGTTTCGCAGCGGCCCGGCGAAATCGCTTGCCCGATAGGGGTAGGTAAAGGTGCGGTTGGCCGTCTTGAAAAATCGCCCGGTGTAGCGGGGGCAAAGGCTGCCTTGGAGGAGATCCTGGTAGAAGCTCTCCCCCACCGCCTCGATCTCGCCCACCACCACCGTGCACGTTTCATTGCCCAGACGGTCCCCCAGCACCGCCGCCTGCGGACCGCCGATGACCACCCGGCATTCGGGAAGGCAGGTGCGCAGGTCGCAGGTGAGCCGTTCGACCAGGATGCTGTTCCAGATGGCGGCCGAAAAGAAGATATATTTGGGTTTCCCTGCGGAAAGCCTCACCACCACCTCATAATAATTATCGTTGATGGTGAACTGGCAGATCTCGGAAGAGAGTTCCGGGCAATATTTCTCCAGTTCGTTGCGGACATAGAAAAGAGCCAGGCAGGAATGGGTAAAACGGGCATTCAGGCCGACTATCTTGACATGGCCTTTTGTGGCTTGTCGCGGAAAAGCGATTCCGGCCGCAGTTTGACAGGATTTATTTGGCATGGAAGGAACTTCGATATTAACTTGTAGGCAAGTCGCGCGGCTGAAGGATCCACAAGAGCCGCAATATTATCATTGATGGACTCGTAAAAAGTCCGATCTACTTCTTTGTAGGTCTGAAACGGCGCTTCGCTGTACCATATGTACTACCAAAGCACCGTTCCAGTCACTACTCCTCGTATATCGAACTTTTTCCAGAGTCCATCACGGGTTTGAGCACTTTTTTCGGCTTTATCATTATTCAGATTGAAGGATACGTCATGTCGTCGCTGATGAAAATCCTCCCGGCGCTGCTGGCGCTGTTCGTCCCCTGGCTCGTGGCCCGGCAACTCTGCGCGGCCCCTGCGCCGGTCGTCGATTCGCGGCCCGCGGCCGGTGAGTACGAGCTGTCACTCTCCTTTGCCACGGACAAAGCTCCTGGCGAACTGACCGGCACTGCCAGAATCGCCATCCTGCCGGGGATGCCGCTGACCCTTGCCTTTCCGCGCCTGACAATCACCGCGGCCTTGCTGCAGGATGAAGAAGGAGAGAAAACCCACCTTCAGCCGGATGGCGGGGTTATGATCATCCCCCCATCCCCGGGACCGCGTACGCTCTACATCTCCTATACCAAAACCGTTGCCGACGATCCCGACAACGTCATCGGTCAGACTGGTATTTCCCTTATCACCGACTGCTATCCGCTCCCGGACCTGCCGATGCGCTACCGGGTCACCGCCACCCTGCCCAAGGGCTTCACGGCCATCACCGAATCCGACACCTTCCCGCTCCCCCGCACATCACCGCAGAGCAACACCGTCCAGGCAAGCTTCAGCCGGCCCGCGGGCTCCATTCACTTTATCGCCGGCCCGTACACCTTACACAAACAACAGGTCCGTGAGAACCTTTTTGTCTATTCGCTGTTCTTCCCGGAAGACGAGGGGCTGGCAGAAGAATATCTGCAGGCGGCAGCCGCTTACCTGAACCGCTACGAGCGGGAGATCGGCCCCTTCCCCTACAAGCACTATGTGATCGTCGAGAACCTGCGACCTACAGGCCTCGGCATGCCGACTTTCACCCTGCTGGGCCGGACCGTGCTGCGGCTGCCCTTCATCAAATCGACGTCCCTCGGTCACGAGATCGTCCATTCCTGGTTTGGCAACGCGGTGGAGGTGGATTACGCCCGTGGCAACTGGGCGGAAGGCCTTACCTCCTTTCTCGCCGATCGCGCCTTCCGGGAAGAACGCGGCGAGGGCGCGGCCGACCGCAGGGAGAGCATTACCCGCTACCAGAGCTACGTCCGGGAGCAGACCGCCATACCGCTTTCGCAATTCGTCTCAGCCAGCCATGACCAGAATATGGCCGAGGCCAGGCGGGCGGTGGGCTACGACCGGGGTGCCCTGCTGTTTCATGAACTGCGCCAAACGATCGGCCATGAAGCCTTTCGGGAAGGCCTGCGCCGTTTTTATGCTGAGAACAACGGCCGGGCAGCCGGTTGGGGAGATTTGGAAGAGAGTTTTGCTGCGGCGGCGGGAACGGATCTCTCCCGCTTTTTCGCTGAACGGCTGACGCGCCGGGACATCCCCGCCATCGCTGCGAAGGATATCGAGATTAAAACCGAGAACAACCGCCCGGCGCTCGCCTTCACCCTCGTGCAGCAGACGGAGAAACCCTACACCCTTCTTGTGCCCGTCCGGCTCCGGACCATAGCCGGTGAAAGCGAGGCGCAGTTGGCAACGGAAAAAGCGGAACAGAAGGTGGTCATCCCCCTCGCCCATCGCCCCCTCGAATTCACCCTCGATCCCGATCATGATTTATTGCGGCGGCTGAACATCGGTGAGTATCCTCCGGTCTGGTCGCGATTCCTGGGCTCGGGACACAGGCTCGCTATCCTGGGCCGGGAAGAGGATCGGGAACTGTTCCGGCCGCTGCTTGACGCCCTGGGTCAAGATCTCGCCGTAACCCTCGGCGACAAGGTCACGGACAAGGAACTGGCCGAGCACGACCTGCTCTTCCTCGGCGACGGCCAGCCCCGGGCCAGAGCCCTCTTCGGTCCGTCGGCCGCGGCAGAAGGCTTCCGGCTCGACGTCCGCCGCAATCCGTTGAACCCTGAGCGCGTTGCCGTCCTGGCCGCCAGCGGCGGAAAAGAAGAGACTGCGTCCGCCGCCGGACGGCTGTCGCATTATGGAAAATACAGCCTGCTTGCCTTCGTCGAGGGTCGCAATACAATAAAGGAGATTCAACCGACGGAATCAGGCCTGCGCTTCGTTCTTGAGGATCTGCCTCAAGGCGGCGCAACACGTGACCTGGATTCCTTTTCGAAAATCGTCGAGAAGCTCGCCGAGGCGCGAGTGGTCTACGTCGGCGAAACCCATACCTCAGCGGCCGACCATCTCCTGCAGCTGCGGCTCGTAGAGGCCCTCCACCGGCAAAACCCAAGGCTGGCCGTCGGCATGGAGATGTTTCCAGCCGCCGCCCAACCGGTGCTCGACCGTTACACGAGAGGGGAGGAAACCTTCGACGAACGGAGCTTTTTAAAAGAATCCAGCTACTACGAGGTCTGGCGCTACGACTGGCGATATTACCGGGACATTGTGAACTTCGCCAAAACCCATAAGCTGCCTGTCATCGGCCTCAACCTCGACCGGCAGGTCGTCTCCGAGGTCTTCCGAACCGGCGGCACGGACAGCCTCTCGCCGGAGATGCGCGACGCACTGCCGCTGGACCGCGACCTCGACATGGCTGGCTACACCGATCGGCTGACAGACATCCATGCCATGCACCTCGAGGGCAGCCATGGCCAGGGCGGAATAAGCGGCTTCGTCCAGGCCCAGGCCATCTGGGACGAGACGATGGCCGCAAATATCGTTCGCTTCCTGGAAACCAACCCCGGCTATCGCATGGTGGTCCTGGCGGGCGCCCAGCACACCCGCAAGGATTCCGGCATCCCGCCGCGGGTGGCGCGCCGGCTGCCAGTCACCCAGGCCACGGTGGTGAATGCGGCAGGAGATCGGAGTCCGCTTGACCTCGACCTGGTCACCGATTACTATTTCTTCGCCTCGGCGGCAGACCTTCCGGAAACCCCGAAGATCGGCGTGGTCCTGGCGACAGTAACCAGGGACGGCCGCTCCTTCCTCAAGATCAGCGAGATCAGCCCGCACGGCAAGGCCGCGGCGGCCGGACTCATGGAGGACGATATCCTCGCGGAGGTCGGCGGGATCGAGGTGACGTCGATGGCCGATCTGCATTTCGCCATGCTCGACACAAAACCCGGCGACATAATCGGGGTGAAGGTGCGCCGAAAAGGAGACGGTGAGGAACGGACCGTGGATCTCCAGGTGGAACTAACGCTCCCGCCATCCTCGCAACCGCATCCCTGACCTGACAGGGTATCTTTTTCCCTCAACCCCATTGCAAAAGGAGAATCGATGCATAAAATCTTGACCCTACTCTTACTTATCTTCGGCTGTATAACCTTATCGGGAGAATCAGGAATGGCAAAAACAACGCTGAAAGACGGATTATACGCAAAATTCGACACCACCAAAGGCGAGATAATCTGCGTCCTCGAATATACCAAGACGCCGCTTACGGTCACCAATTTCGTGGGTCTGGCCGAAGGCACCAAGGAGCTGGGCGGCGGCGCCAAAATGAAAGGCGACAAATTCTACGACGGATTGAAATTCCACCGGGTGATCCCCGACTTCATGATCCAGGGCGGCTGTCCCCTGGGAACAGGAACGGGCGGCCCGGGCTACACCTTCCCCGACGAAATCGATCCGAGCCTCACCCACAAGGGACCTGGCATCCTGTCCATGGCCAACGCAGGCCCCAACACCAATGGCAGCCAGTTCTTCATCACCCATGTGGCCACCCCATGGCTGGACGGCAAGCACACCGTCTTCGGCCATGTTGTTGCCGGCCAGGATGTGGTCAACAAGATCGTAACCGGCGACGTCATCAATTCCATCGAGATCGTTCGGGTAGGCGCGGCCACCGAAGCCTTCAAGGCCGACCAGCAGTCCTTCGATAACCTGCTGGCGGGTTTTGAGAAAAGCCGGCGGGACAAGGAGCTGGCGTCCCAGGAACTTGAACAGAAACAGATCGCCGAACAGTGGCCCACCGCCGTCACCACCCCGACCGGCCTGAAATATGTAGTAGTCGCCGAGGGTCAGGGCGAGCCGCCGCAGAAAGGGGCGATGGTCACCGTCCACTACACCGGCAAACTCCTGAGCGGCAAGAAATTTGACAGTTCCTACGATCGCGGCCAGCCCATCGACTTTCCCGTCGGCCGGGGCCAGGTCATCAAAGGCTGGGAAGAGGCGCTGCTCTCCATGAAAAAGGGCGAGAAACGGGTACTCATCATCCCTCCGCAGCTCGGCTACGGTCCGGCAGGGCGCGGTCCCATCCCGCCGAACGCCACCATGATCTTCGACGTCGAGCTGGTGGATATCAGGTAATTTGGCTGAATTTTCAAGCAGAGAGGGGGAAGATGCCGATCGCGGCGTCTTCCCCCTCTCTGTTTGATCGTCTGGCATGCCTGTTCGGCAGGCTCAAAAACGGATCAGCGGAGCGGACTGGGCTTCCATCAAACGCCACCTGAGATCCGACAGCTCATCGTCGCGATACCTGATCCGGTCGCGGATGTCCCTTCTGACATGCTTATCCAGCTTCGCATCGTCAAGCTTGCGTTCGAGATCCTCGATTTCATGGTAAACCACATCCATTTCACGCTTCAGCTCATGGATCCGCAATCCCAGCTCGACATTCTCCCGAAAGAGGAAGTCGGTGCCATCCGGGCATATCTCCGGATTGCCGCGTGAACCGGACACACCGACTTCATAGGCCCGCTCCGGTGTGCAATACCCGCGGACACCCCGGAACCAGCCCGTCATGTAGCTTTCGCGGTGCGGGAAAACCCCCAATTCGCTGCATGCCTCGTAATGTGCTTTGAGCCGCCGGTCGGGATGGTAGCCGCTGTACCCGTCCTCATAGCCGATATTTTCCCACGAGGTCGCGTCGGCCTCCAGACATTCCCGTTCCGACAGCGAGGCACAGCCCGACAGCGACATCAGAATCAACACTACCAGCCATAGTTGCATCCCCCCCCCTTCCGGAACCGATCCGATGTGATTGATTGAAAGAATTCTCCACCGACAAACCAACTATACCAACTTTATTATGACCGAAACAAGTAGGGGGCTGGTTTTCACCAATTATTCTCGCGTATGACTGTAATCTGGGCAGTCGACCGATAAAAGACCTGCCCCGGAAGTTGAGAAGTACCGAGCATTCCCGCCGGTCTCTACGAGATCCTGGTCGCCGGGCCCGGCTTCAAGAAGCTCATTATCGTAATGGGGACGGTCGAGAAGATCCGCCGCGAGGCGATCAACGACGGAATTCGCCTGATTTTCAAGGGAGACAGACCGACAACAAACAGGTGATCTGCGTCTGCAGCCATTAGCCGGTTAAGGGATGATTTCCCTGATGCATCATTCCGGTGGCAAGCTGCCGGCCAGATCGTTCGGCCGCAAAGCTACTCAATGGGCAATACCGGCAAAGCAACTGTCCGCTCGAGCTGTGGCAGCCAGTTGTCCTCCTTGTGGGAGTAAGTTTTCACCACGACCTTATCCGGGTAGAGGTAGAGGGAGTTGGTCCAGATTTGGCCCTTCTTCATATCGGTGTTGTGGATATTGGTGACCCGGCCGTCATAGAGATTGATCGGCGAGGCAAAACTCTCCTCGGACGGCGGCGTATGAGTGTGACCGGAAACCCAGAGGAAGACCTGGTGGTTGGCGGCCAGGATTTGGTGCAGTTCTTCCGAGGGTTGGGCTACGGCGGCCGGCTTGTTGACCCAGTGCTTGTAGTCCCGAAGCGTGCCTTTAAGCGGGCCATGGAAGAAAACGATGGTCGGACTCGTTCGGTTGTCCGCCAGCTCGCGGCGCAGCCAGTCGAGCTGCGTGTCGGATATGCCGACCTGGAAATCCGGATGGTCGGTGGAGAGGAATATCAGCAGATATTTGCCCATCCGCCTGCTGGAATAAAGACTCGGCAGATCGAAGGTCTCGACGAACTTCTTGAGCTTGGCATCCTTGCTCTCCACGCTGCCGGGGATGAGCCCGCCTTCCCCCTCCTCGGGGGTTTTGTACAGGAAATCGTGATTGCCGGCGACGACCATCAGCGGCTTGGTAAGTTTGCGGAAGAAATCCTTTGCCGCGGCAAATTCCTCCTCCGTGCCGTAATCGTCGCAGATATCACCCACCGCCACCACCAACTCGACATCAGGCCAGGAATTCACATCTTCGATGGCCTCCTCCTTCACTTCCAGGTGGCGGCCCGGCAGATGCGGGTCGCCGAGCACGACCAGACGGTTGTAATTCGGCGCCGCCCCCAGGGCCCCGACTGCCATCACCGCCAACGCGGCCAGCAGCAGTAGTTTCAGACGGGTGACGACGGGCCTGACTTTTTCTCTTCTGTGCTTCTCTCCGACAAACATGCCGTACCTCGCATTTTTCAGATTTCAGAGATACATGGCGGGCGACTTTCCCAACCTTCCTGGCTGTTGCCGATGACGTTGCAGAAGTTACAGACCTATCTCGCCGGCAATCTCCTGCATGGCGACGAGACTCATCTCGCAGAATTCGGCCAGAGGGATTCCCGCCTTTTCACATTCGGCTATGACGTCGCGATCGGCGCCGCGGGCGAAGGCCTTCTCCTTGTACCGCTTCTTCACCGATTTGGCCTTCACCGCGGCCAACTTTTTCTCGGGATTGACGAGCGCCGCGGCGATAATCAAGCCGGTGATGGTCTCACCCGCCGCCAGCGCGAAATGAAAGCGGCTGCGCCGCTCCTCGCCCGGCCAGGCAGTTGGGTTATGCAAGCGGATAGCCTCCACGATCTCGGAATCCACACCCTTGTCCTGCAGAATGGCCGCCGTCTCCCTGGTGTGGGTCGCCAGATCCGGCTGAGTTTCCGCATCGAGATCATGGAGGAGTCCCGCAAGTCCCCACTTTTCCAGGTCCTCGCCGAGCCGAGCGGCCGCGGCCCTCATGACAGCCTCCGCCGCCAGCGAATGGTTGACCAAGTTCTCGTTTTTTATATGGGAATGAACCATTTCCAAGGCCTCCGCCCTGGTTACACCATAGGACATGATCTGTCTCCTGACAATAATTTGCACCTTATTCTCGTTATGGTGCCCGTTCACCAAATTCGCCAAAAGGTCGATATATCGGGGCATCAGCTATCAGCTGTCGGTGTTCAGCTGTTGTGCTGAAAGCTGACTGCTGACAGCTGAACGCCGAAACGCTTTCAATACTTCAGACCGACCCTGTCGCGCACCAGATCGAGGGTAACGATCGCCTTGGCCCTCGCTTTTTCGCTGCCCTTTTTAAGAATTGCCCGGAGCATCTCCTTGTCGCCGAGCAGCTCGGCTTTCTTCTTTCGGGCCTCGCCGAATTTCTCATTCAGGAGATCGAGCAGTTCCAGCTTCAGATATCCGTAGGCCGCCCCGCCGTTGACGTAGAGGCTGTTGATCTCGGCCATCCGCGCAGGCGTAGCGAAAAGCTTCATGATCTTGTAGAGGTTGCATTTGTCCGGGTCCTTCGGCGCCTCGACCGGCGTGGCGTCGGTTTCGATGGCCATCACCCGCTTCTTCAGCTCCTTGCCCTCCATGAAGATCGGAATGGTGTTGCCGTAGGACTTCGACATCTTCTGGCCGTCTAGCCCGGGGACAATGGCGGTCGACTCGTTGATAGCCGGTTCGGGGACTACGAAGGTCTCGCCGTACTCGTTGTTGAATTTGATGGCGAGATCCCGGGCCACCTCCAGATGCTGCTTCTGATCCTTTCCCACCGGCACCCGGTCCGCCTGGTACAGCAAAATATCGGCAGCCATCAGGACCGGATAGGAGAAGAGGCCGTGGCTTGCGGTGATGCCTTTGGCCACCTTGTCCTTGTAGGAATGGCACCGCTCGATCAGGCCCATCGGCGCAAGCGTCGAGAGGACCCATGTCAGTTCGCACACCTCCGGGACGTCGGACTGCACCCAAAAGATGCACTTATCGGGATCGAGGCCGAGAGCAATGAAGTCGGCGGCCGCCTCCAAAGTGCCGCCTGCCAGCTTTTCTCGTTCGCGGACCGTGGTGAGGGCGTGCAGATCGACGATGAAGACATAGAGCTCCGAGTTCTCCATATTGGCGATCATGGTCTGCATCATACCGAAATAATTGCCGATATGAAGTTGCCCCGAAGGTTGGATTCCTGATAAGATTTTCATGACATTCCTGCAATTTGGTGGATGAATGATTGATTGAACGAGATGTGTTCCGGACCGCTACCTTACTGTAAAAATAAAAAAAAAGGGAGAGGGGAAACCGTGTTCCCCTGCTCCCGATCTATGTAAAGAGGCTCTTCCGGCCTCGGTGTAACCATTTTTGAGTACTGAGTTATGAGTACTGAGTAATAATCCTCAGCACATAGTACTCAGCACTCATCACTCATTCTCGTTATTTGACTTCTTCGAAGTCGGCGTCTACCACATCATCGTCGTCCTTCTTCTTGCCCTTGCCACCCCCCGCGGTGCCGCCGGCCTCGGGATTTTCCTTGGAGGCCTGCTGATACATGAGTTCGGCCAGTTTATGGGAGGCTTGGGTGAGAGCTTCGACCGCCGACCTGATGGCCGAAACATCGTCTCCGTCCTTCACCTTCTTCACATTGGCGATCTCCTTCTCAACATTGCCGCGGGTTTCAGCATCCACCTTATCTCCCAGATCCTTCAGACTCTTCTCGGTGGCATGGACCATGGCGTCCGCCTGGTTGCGGGTCTCGACCAGTTCCTTGCGCCGCTTGTCCTCCTCTGCATGGAGTTCGGCATCCTTGGTCATCCGCTCGATCTCCTCCTTGGTCAGACCTGAGGAGGCGGTGATCCGGATGGATTGTTCCTTGCCGGTGCCCAGATCCTTGGCTCCTACATGGAGGATACCGTTGGCGTCAAGATCGAAGGTTACCTCGATCTGCGGCACGCCTCGCGGCGCCGGCGGAATGTCAGTGAGCTCGAAGCGGCCGATGGTCTTGTTGTCCATGGCCATCTCCCTCTCGCCCTGCAGGACGTGGATGGACACAGCCGGCTGATTGTCGGCGGCGGTGGAGAAGATCTGGCTTTTCTTGGTAGGCACCGTAGTGTTCTTCTCGATCAGTTTGGTGGTAACACCGCCGAGGGTCTCGATGCCGAGGGACAGCGGCGTGACGTCGAGCAGCAGGACATCCTTGACATCGCCCTGCAGCACTCCGCCCTGGATGGCCGCGCCGATGGCCACGACCTCGTCCGGATTGACGCCCTTGTGGGGGTCCTTGCCGAAGATCTCCTTGACCTTCTGCTGTACCAGCGGCATACGGGTCATACCGCCGACCAAAATGACCTCGTCGATCTCGGAGGCGGAAAGACCGGCATCTTTCAAGGCGGTGCGGCAGGGCCCGACGGTACGCTCGACCAGATCCTCGACCAGGCTCTCCAGTTTTGCCCGGCTCAGCTTGATATTCAGATGCTTCGGACCTGAGGCGTCGGCGGTGATGAAGGGCAGGTTGATGTCGGTCTCCTTGGTGGAGGAGAGTTCCATCTTGGCCTTCTCCGCCTCTTCCTTCAGACGCTGCAGCGCCATCTTGTCGTTGCGCAGGTCGATGCCCTGCTGGCGCTTGAACTCATCGGCCAGCCAGTTGACGATCCGCATGTCGAAGTCTTCGCCGCCGAGGAAGGTGTCGCCGTTGGTGGATTTCACCTCGAAAACACCGTCGCCGATCTCCAGAATAGAGATATCGAAGGTACCGCCACCCAGGTCGTAGACCGCGATCTTCTCTTCCCTCTTCTTATCGAGGCCGTAGGCGAGCGACGCGGCGGTCGGCTCATTGATGATCCGCAGCACGTTCAGTCCCGCGATCTTGCCGGCGTCCTTGGTGGCCTGACGCTGGGAGTCGTTGAAGTAGGCAGGCACGGTGACGACCGCATCGGTGACTTCCTCGCCCAGGTATTCCTCGGCGGTCTGCTTCATCTTGGCGAGGACCATCGCCGAGATCTCGGCCGGCCGGTAACTCTTGCCGTTCACGTCTACCGAGACACTGCCATGGGGACCCTCGACGATCTTGAACGGGCTGATCTCGATAGATTTTTTCACTTCCGAATCGGAAAACTTCCTCCCGATGAGGCGCTTAATCGCATACAGCGTCCGGGTCGGGTTGGTGACCGCCTGACGTTTGGCTACCTGCCCTACCAACCGTTCGTCACTGTCGGTGAAGGCCACGACCGAGGGAGTCGTCCTATTGCCTTCAGCATTGGCGATTACCTTGGGGTCGCCCCCTTCCATGATCGCCACACATGAGTTGGTGGTACCCAAGTCAATTCCGATAATTTTACCCATCTTCTCTCTCCTTGAATCGTTCGCTTCGGATGAATCTATCCGTCCTGCAAATTCATTTATCTGATTACCCTACCCCGCGGTAGTAGCAACCTTCTTAAAGGTTGTCATTCTCCCTTCTTTGTCAAGGGATACAGTTTTGTTGCCGATCTTGATATTCTTAGGATTTTGCCTCGTTTTTCCCGGAGGAAACCACGACTTTCGCGGCTCTTAATAACCGATCCTTGTAGTAATATCCCTTTTGGAACTCTCTCAGTACGTGGTTGGCAGGCACGGTGTCGCTCCCTTCCATGGTCATCGCATCCTGGTGCTGCGGATCAAAGGGTTTGCCGACACTGTCTATCGGCTTCACCTCAAACTTCTCCAGGATGGTCAGGAGGCTCTTGAGCGTCAGCTGCACTCCTTCGTGGAGGGCCTGCGCACTCTTCTCCGTCTCCGCGCCGCCCTGCGTCCCCTGCTCGACCGCCCTCTCCAGGTTGTCGACCACGGGCAGAATTTCGCGGAAGATCGACTCGCCGGCGTATTTCAGACCGGTCAGCCGCTCGCGCTCGGCCCGCTTTTTGAAATTCTCGGTATCTGCTGCCAGACGCAGCAGCCTGTCGCGAAGACTGGCCACTTCCTCCTTGGCCTCACTGAGTTCCTTGGTCAGGTCGCGCGCCTCTTCTCCTGCCTGTTCGGTCTCCTCTGCTGCCGGCTCGGGGGTCTCGGAGGCGTCATCGACCTCGATTGCAGCTTCCGGCTCCGCCTGAAGCTCTTCGCTCAATTTCTCCTCGCTCACCTCTCCCTCCCTTCAATTTTTCTCATTAATATTCATCGCTTACCGAGGAAAAAACACCCCCGTCGGCGCTCCTCGGATAGGCCAAACCCAAACTTGTTGGCAACAATAAGTAGCCGATTTTTTCTTGTCAAGTAGATGAAAGACAATATGAAGCGCTGGAGAAAGAAGGAAAAAAGATAATGAACTCGGGCGAGAAGAAGATGAAGAGGATCAGTCTCGGAAGGCAAACTGCGGACTCAGCAGTCGCCGTATCTGTTCAATTTGTTCTGGAGGGTCTTGCGGGTGATCCCGAGCCTTCTGGCTGCCTCGCTCTTGTTGCCGCCGGCGTCTTCGAGCGTCTTCAGCACCAGCTGTTTTTCCGCTTGAAACAGAGAAACGGGTTCGCCTTCTTCCGATTTCACCGGCGCCGACTCCTTATCCGGACGCGGCATCTGTCTTTGAACAGCCAGTGGCAGACTTTTTTCGGTAAGTTCAGTGCCGCGCATGAGAATAACTCCACGCTCAATGGCATTCTCCAGCTCCCGGACGTTGCCGGGCCAGGGGTAGCGGCAGAGCAGGTCCATGCAGTCGTCGGTTACCCTGTCGAGTACCCGTCGATTCTTTTCTGCGAATTTTCTTACAAAGAAATCGACAAGCTGCGGGATATCCTCGCCACGCTCCCGCAGGGGAGGGACGGTCAGCATGACCACATTGAGACGGTAGTAGAGATCTTCCCGGAAGGCATTCTTCGCCACCTCTTCCTCCAGGTTGCGGTTGGTGGCGGCGATAACCCGCACATCGACCTTGATGGTCTCGTCGCCCCCCACCCGCTGCAGTTCCTGCTCCTGCAGGACCCGCAGCAGCTTCACCTGCATGGCGGGAGAGGTCTCGCCGATCTCGTCTAAAAAGAGCGTGCCGCCGTTGGCCTGGACGAATTTGCCCTCCCGCCGCCTCTCGGCTCCGGTAAAGGCGCCCTTTTCGTGGCCGAAGAGTTCCGATTCGAGCAGCGTCTCGGCGAGTGCGGCGCAGTTGACCTTGACAAAAGGCTTGTTGCGCCGCTCGCTGTTGGCATGGAGGGCCTCGGCCACCAGCTCCTTGCCGGTTCCCGATTCGCCGAAAATGAGCACCGTCGCCTCGGTGGGAGCTACATAGCCGATCATGTCGAGGAGCTCGAGCATCGGCGGAGACGAGCCTATTATAGCCGTGGCGAGTTTCTGTTGTTCGGCTTCGCTTGCCGCCCGGGCCTGCTTTCTCGTTACCACCTGCTGATGGTCGATGGCCCGGTGCAGGGCCAGGCGCAGCCGGTCGAAGTCGAGGGGCTTGGTGAGATAGTCATGGGCCCCCTGCTGAATGATGTCCACCGCATCCTCCACCGAGGAGTAGGCGGTCATGATGATAACCGGCAGGGCCGGGCGGATCTTCTGCATCCGGGTAAATGCCTCCCGACCGTCCATCCTGGCCATCCTGACATCCATCAGCACTGCATCGTAGTGGTGTTTCTCTACGGCGGCGACCGCCGTGGTCCCGTCGTCCGCCTCGACGCAGCGCCAGCCCCAGCCCCTCAGCATGGTGCAGAGCATGTAGCGATGCACCTGATCGTCGTCCACCACCAGCACTGCCACCGGCTTTTTTTTCTCCGCCACTTTCCCCCCCATCCATGCTTGGGATTCCATTTCGTTGTCGTTGTCGTAATCGTAGTCGCCGTAAGGAGCGACTCTTCCCGCATTTCATGGTTTCTTAGAAATGTCAGTCTACGTAGTCGATCAAAAGCCGGTAAACATCCATTTGATCGAGACCAAATACCGCGATCTTTTCGATTACTATCACGACAACGACAACCGTTCCGCTGCCGCTTCACTGACAACGAGGCAAGGAATACCTTGGAAATTCATTCTCTTGAAATAGCGTTAATTTTCATTATATGTTACCATCCTGCCTAAAAAGCAAGGCGAAAACCCGAAGGTTCCGTCGAGAACGAGTCGTGCACCAGAATCCTCATCACCCTCGGCACCGACACCATGGTGCAGACCGCCGAGGCTCTGAGGCAGATCGACGGCAAGACCGTGGTGCTGACCGGAGCTCTGGAGCCGGCCCTCTTCAAGACGAGCGATGCGGTCTTCAACATCGGATGCGCTCTTGGGACCGTCCAATCCCTGCCGCCCGGAATCTACATCGCCATGAACGGCAGGATCTTCCGTGCCGGCCATGTCCGGAAAAACCTGCAGGAAAACCGCTTCGAGGTGGTCTGATCGATGCTTGCCATTCGCCCATTCCGGCCTGAAGATGAAGCTGCGGTCATCCGTCTGTGGCAGGAATGCGATCTTCTTCGCCCCCGCAACGACCCCCGCCGGGATATCGCCCGCAAGCTTGCCGTCCAGCCGGACCTCTTCCTGGTCGGCCTTCTGGAGGCTGAAGTCGTCGCAAGCGTCATGGCCGGCTACGAAGGCCACCGCGGCTGGCTCAATTATCTGGCCGTGTCCCCCCGCCATCGCCGCCGCGGCTTCGGTCGCGGGATGATTGCCGAGGCGGAGCGCCGGCTTCTGACCCTGGGCTGCCCGAAGATCAACCTGCAGGTGCGCTTTTCCAATGCCGAGGCCATGGAATTCTACCGGCGTCTGGGGTTCAGCGTAGATGAAGTGACCAGCATGGGCAAACGGCTGAGCGATTAGTTTTCAGCAATCAGCGATCAGCTTTCAGCTTTTCTGAATTTCATTTGCTTTTCGGATTTATGAATCTCATGAAGGTACGCTATCCCCCCTTGCGGGTAACTGACTGCTGATCGCAGACAGCTGCTTTACTTCTCAAAGCTGTAAAGAAAATCCGCGCAGGTGGACTCGGAAGAACTCCGGGTTTCGATGGAGAAGCCCTTGTTCAGGTCGTAACGGATCCGGAACTCGCCGAGCTGGTTGAACATGTTGATATCGTAGCTGATGTACAGATCCTTGGTGACCCGTTTGCCGACCACCAGGGAAACGTTCTCCTTCGTGCTGCTGCCTTCGAGGTGGAGGTCGTCAAGGTGGAGAATTGAGCCGATACCCTGCATGAATTTGGCGCTGCCCTTCAACCCGAGGGTCTCGGCCGCGGCCTCGATGAGGTTGCTGTCCTCCTCGCTGGAATCGCCCAGGGAGTGGCCGAAGATCATCATCGACAGGATCTCCGTATCCTCCATGTAGGGATCGGAGAAGAGATGGTACTTCAGGTCCTGGACCAGCCCGCTGATATCCACGCCGACCGTGTACGCCTTATCTTTGGCTTCCTCTTCGCCGACCTTCTTCTGGGCCCGGATGTCGACGCCGGGATTCTCTATCGGTCCTCCGGTGAACAGCACCCGGCCCCGTTCGATATCGAAGGTCCGACCGTAGAGGGAAAATTTCCCTTCCACCAGGTCCAGCTGGCCCTTGCCGGTAAGGAGCTCGTCCTTGGCAGTTTTGATGTTGAGCCGACCGGTGAGTCGGCCTGCAAGGCCGTAGCCGTCGATGCGCACATCGTCACCCGCCTGCACGTCGAGGTCGAGGGCGAATGGCCAGCCCTTCCCCCTGATCTCTTTGCGGCCGTTGACCAGGACCACGTCCTCGGAAGCCTGGACGGCATCCTTCATCTCCTCCGGGGTGATCATGCCATAGGGAACCTTGACCACACCGCTGATCTCCCCCTTGTTGCGGCTGAAGCGGAGGCGGACGTCAGGGGTCACGCGGAAGGCGTATTCGGGCAGGTTGACGAGCAGGAAATTCTTGCCGCGCAGCTGCAATATGCCTTCCACGCCGCTGTCCCCGTACCGGAGAATGCCTTCCGCCTTCAGCTCTCCCGGCCCTGAAGTCGTTCGGCAGAGGATTTTCGCCGCATTTTCGCCTGCCTCTATCGAGGCCGTGACATTTTCCAGCATAATTCCCTGGTAGGGCAGGGCTATGCCGCCGCCCTCGATTCTGCTGTCACCGGTGAGCACCGGTTTACCCACCGTCCCCCCCATCAAGAAGGACCCGTTAACCCGGCCGGTCGGCTCGACGCCATAACCGGTCAAGGAATTGAGAACCGTCAGGTCAAAATCATCCAGCTCGAGTTTGCCTCGTAGTGGAAGCGTGGCAAAGGCGGCCTCAAAATCGCCGGCACCCGGTATATCGGCGGCCGCCCTCACGCGGCTGCCGTTTTTCATGCCGGTGGAGAAATCGGCCTGGAGCCGGGCATCTTCCATTCGTAGGTCAAGCCTGGTATCGAGGAAGCGGACGGCGCCGAACTCCTCGTCCTCCAGGGCGAGGGTGAAGGCTGTCTCCGACAGTTTAGCTTCGGCCGTGGCGGTTGCGATCCGACGGCTGTCGCCTGCGGCTGTGAATTCGGCAGAGACCATGCCGCTGATCGGCGATTCCAGCAGTTTCAAACGATTGAGCCAGTCGACGGACACGTCATCGATATTACCCTCCGCCTTCCAGCCCATCATCTCCGTCAGCTTCAGCTCGCCTCCCGCACAGATCCTGCCTTTACCGTCGCTGATACAAAGTCTGTCCAAAGAGAAGGCGTCGGCAGCGGCCGTGAAGGGCGCGTCCTGCTGCTGGTGCCAGCTGCCGTAGGCCTTGGAGTTCAGTTGAAAGCCCGAGAGTTCTCCGGCCCAGATTTCCCGGCGGGCGGCTCTGGCGCGCAGCGTCGCCTCTCCCGCGGCGCCGGAGACGGTCGCGGCAATTTCCTGATCCCGCATGGTACCGGCGAAATCAATTCGGCCTTGATCGAGGATAATTCCCGCAAGTTTCATCTTCGTGCCGGTAAAGTTACCCTTGAGAACTCCATCCGGCCAGAGCCCGGCCTCTATTTCAGCCTGCAGTTTGGCGAAACCGGCATCCCCGTAGCGGAGGGAAGTTCCGGCAAGCTCTGCGTCGAAAAGCGGTTCTTGCGGGCTGCCCCGCAGTTTGCCCTCCACTTTCACGGCGCCGGCGCTGTCCGGCAGGAGGGTGCCGATGTCGGGGGAGGAGAAGATGAAGTCGAGGGCGAAGTCGTCCCCCGCCTGCCCCTCCACTACCAGTTCGGAGGCCCCGCTCCGGAGGAAGAGCCCCTTGGTACGGAGGCTCTGGCCATGCAGGCGTATCTCTCCCTCTCCGGCCAGATCCTGACCGCGCAGTCGGCCGGAAATGTCGTGGATTTTGACGAATCCTTCCGGCCCTTCCCCCGCGAAACTGCCTTTGCCGGAGAACTCCCCGTTGATCTGCCCAGGAAAATCCGGAAAGATTCCTTCAGGATTGAAGTTTTTTAGACGAACTTCACCCTCCCAGGCAACCCGGTCGGCCCAGGAGATCATGGCGTGATCGAGATGGGCGACGCCCTCCACTTGGCCGCTGCGAACGATAAGGCCGTCGGTGCGTATATCGTTTTCGGTGAGCTGCAGGTTGCCCGAGGCGGAAATGGGCTGCCCGCGCAGCTCTCCGGCAAGGCTGTCGATATCGAAGGAGATATCGACGCCATAATCGTCCCGGACATCGCCCCGGTTGCTGAAATCGGCGGTCACCCTGCCTGGCAACTCCTCCGTGATCCCCGAGGGATTGAAATTGACAAAGTGAAAATAGCCCTGCCAGTCGAAGATCTTGCGCCAGCTGATCCTTCCCCCCTCGGCCACGGCGCTGGCCTCCTCGGAGTCGATCCTCAGCATGTCAAAGAAGATGCCCATCCAATCGGCGGTGAGCTGGGCCTTGAGATGCATGTCCCGCTGCCTGCCCCAGTCCACTTTCCCCGTGGCATGACCATGATAGCCGTCAGTGTCGCCAGAGACCTTGCCCAAAAAACTTTTCACTTTGATCTCCGGGCAGTGCTCGATCAACACCGACAGATCCGCATTCCAGGCGGTAACAGTCGCGGTCCATTCGGGGCTCTCCAGCAGATTATAGACCTGCCCCTGCACCTGAATCCCTCCCGAGTTGTTGACACCGAAGGTGACCTTGGGAGCGTCGAGCGGCCCAAACAGAGAGAAGGTGCCGTCGATAGGGTGAAAGCCGTAGTCGGAAACATACCAGCGTCCAAGGAGATCGATGTGTGGGTTCCGGCCTATCTCGACGTCGCCATGCATGGTGCCGCCGATGCCCGGGGCGTCGAGGAAGCAGTCGGTGATGGCGAGACGCTCACCATGGCCGGTGAAGCGCCCGCCGACTCTGTCGATCACTATCAGCCTCTCACCGTCGCTGTCGAAAAGCTCGATGCCTTCCACTAGAAACTTCTCGACGGCAAGGGCGAGCGGCAGCAGGAACCTCGGCATTTCCAGAGGTCCCGAAGCCGGTGTTGGTTCTTCTTGGCCTTCCTTCAGATGGATCTTCACGCCTCGGACGGCAAGTCCCGCCACATGAAATTCTCCACGGACAAGACGAGCCGGACGCCAGGCCCATTCGACCCCCGCGACCTCCACATCCACATCTTCGGTGACGACTTTTACTCCCCTCAACTGCCAGTCGCCGAGCAGTCGGCCGTTGGCCTCGGCGAAGGTGACCTGCCCGCCCCCAAAGTGCGCGAACCCTTTCCCGATAAGATCGAGCCCCAACTCCGTACCCAGCAGGATGCCGAGCAGGACCAAGGAACAAAGGCCCAGGGCGATGAACAGGCGAACAGCTTTTTTCATCACAGATCCCCGCCCACGTTGAAATGCAGACGGACCGGCGTGTCGTCCTCGGTGACGGCCGAGGCCACATCGAGCCTGATCTGGCCGAAGGGCAGACGGAAACGCAGTCCTACCCCCACGCCCTGGAAGAAGCTGAGCGACAGGTCGTCGGTGGCCGTCCCGCCGTCCCAGAAGGTGGCGACGCTCCACTGTTTATAAATATGACGCTCCAGCTCGATGCTGCCCACCACCATGTATCGTCCGCCGATGACAGCGCCTGACTGGTCCTTGGTGCCGATGGATTTGTAGCGGTAGCCGCGGATGGAGGTATCGCCGCCGGTGTAGAAGCGCAGCGACGGCGGCAGGGAGTCGATGGAATCGACAAGCGTCGCTCCCAGCGACCCCCGGCCGATCAGCCGCCAGTCTTCAAAGGGCGTGATCACCCCTTTGCCGTTCAGGGTGGCCTGGAGGAAGCTGACGTCGGAGACCAGGCCGTCCACCCCGCCCAGGAAGCCGAGGGAGGCCTGCAGGCCGTTTTTGGTTTCGAGTATGTCGTCGGCCAGGATGAAACCGATATTCAAAGAGGGCACCAGCAGCGTCGAGTCACCGCTGGTGTCGCCCACGTCGTAGAGTTCATCGCGCAGTTCGAGCCCGGTACCGAACTGGTAAACGGGGCCGGCATATTCGATGCTGACGGCGGATGTGAAGAGCTGGGTATCGGTATCTTCCCAGTTTTTATCCTGATAGGAGACGGCCCCCACCGCCTTGTAATACCGGGGATCCTTCATGACCGGCATCTGGTAGAGAAAAGAAATGATATTCTCCCGTTCGGCGATCTGGAAGGTGGCGTTGGCCTTGTGACCATGACGGTTGAACAGCCGGTTCGACCAGTCGACCTTGCCCCGGGCCCCGGTATCCGTGGCATATCCGACTCCAAAGCCGTACTTGTTGCGGTGTTCGGGGGGGCTCAGGTCGACCTCCACCGGGATTGCTTGGCCAAAGGCTTTTTCCGGCAGGCTGCGGACCGCCACCTTGCTGAAATAGTCGGTCCGGTAAAGGATGGACTGCAGCTCGAAGAGTTTCGCCGGACTGTACGGCTCTCCTTCACTGTAAGGAAGATAGCGGTTCAGAAGATCGGGGCGGATAATCTGCTGATCACTGGTCGTCTTGCCGAAGAGATAAAGCTCCCCGGTGTCGAGCACCAGATGGATGCCGGCAGTATTGTTTTCGCGGTTGATTCGCAGGGCCCGCCGGGGCAGGGACGCATCCAGGTAGCCCCGGCCGAAGGCCGCATTCACCAGCTTTTTCTTGCCTTCCTCATAGATTTTCTGATTGAGGACATCTTCCTTTCTCACCGGAAAAGCGGCGACCGCCGCCCGCAGCGCGATATCGTCCAGCCCGGCTCCGGTAACTGTTATGGACACTTCCTCGACCCGCACCGGCGTTCCTTTCTCGATGACGTACTCGGCCTGCCAGCCTTCCTTGGTCTTCGACAGGATGCCCTTGATCTCCGGGTTATAGTAGCCGAAGGGGGCAAGGGCCGACCGGATGTCCTCCTCCGCCCGGCGATGCAGCCGTTTCACGGTATTGGCCTGCAGCCGCTCGCTCTCCCGATGCAGGTAGATCGTCAGACTGGCCAGGACGTTTTTACGCAGTTCATCTTCCACCCCTGAAACCGTCACATCGACCCGCTCCGCCGCCGGCGCCGTCAGAGCCGGCAGGAGCAGCCACAGCAGGCAGAAGAATAGGATTCGACAAGACAAGGTAGTTATATTATGACATGCTGACATTTGATATGATTATGATGCAAGCGCACCAAGCCCCTCCGGATGCGGCTGCGGGGGTTATTGTACCTTGCCCATCGTGAAATGGAAGATGAAACTGGAACGTATCGAAATTGCCAAGATAATCAATGGCGGCTATGGTCTCGGGCAATTGCTTTCCGGGCGGCTTGTCATGGTCCGCCACGTCCTCCCGGGCGAGATTGTAACAGCAACCACTGAAAAAACGAAAAAAAACTACATCTCCGGCGAGGCCCGGCAAATAATAGCCGCCCATCCGTCACGCCGCATTCCGCCCTGCCCCTATGTGGGTGAATGCGGCGGCTGCGATCTCCAGCACGCCCCATATGAACTGCAGCCAGCCATAAAGAAGTCCATCATCGCCGATCTGCTGGAACGGAGCCCGCACCGGGCGGTGAAGGAGGCAGTGCATCTTTTGGCCGATCCGATCGCCGCACCCGCCGAATTTGGCTACCGGCAGCGCATCCGGCTCCAGGTGGACAGCCGTGGTTTCTTAGGTTTTCACCGCTTTCAGTCCCATTCGGTCGTGCCCATCGACGCCTGCCTGCTCGCGCGCAAGGAAGAAAACTTTGTGCTGGCGGCCCTCAAGGCGCACCCGGACGGCCGGAAGTTGGCTGCCATCGCCCTGCATGTCGAGCTGCAGGAGAACCCGGTTACGGCAAAGACGGTCGTCATCTTCCACCTCTCGCGCAGGCCCCGGCCGGCCGAGATCGCCGGGGCCGAACGCTTCTGCCGGGACTGCGAGGGCGTTGAGCGAGTCTTTCTCTCCGGCGATGAATTTGCAATGATGGGACCTTTCGGCGCAAGGACATCAGGGGCGCACAACAACCTGGCGGTGCATTATCCGGCTGCTCCGGGCGATGGCAACTCCGCTTTGCCGGGGAACCTGACCCTCACCTGGGAGGCCGGCGGCTTCTGCCAGGTCAACCTCGCCCAAAACCGAAAGCTGATCGCCACCGTCCTCGAGTTTTGCGAAACCCGGGCTACGGACCGGGTGCTCGACCTCTTCTGCGGCATGGGCAATTTTTCCATTCCGCTTGCCATGTCGGCGGGCGAGGTCCTAGGCTTCGAAGGGCAGGGTTCGGCCATCCGCAGCGCGGTGAAGAATGCGGCGCTGGCGGGCCTTGGCAACATCAGATTCCGGAAAAGCCCGATCCATGCCGCCTGCGCCGAGTTGGTCTCCGCCGGCGAGCAATTCGACTGCACGGTGATCGATCCGCCCCGCCAGGGCGCGCCGGAGCTGGCAGCTCAGCTGGCCGCACTCACCCGCCGCCGGCTGGTCTACATCTCCTGCGATCCCGCCACCCTCTGCCGCGATCTCGCGTGCCTCTGCAATAAGGGCTTCACCATCGGCAGAATCCAGCCGGTGGACATGTTCCCCCAGACCCACCATATCGAGACTGTGGTCTTGCTCGACCGAATTGAAGCTATTCACCCCTGAAGACAGTCGAAATCGGTATCGGTATCGGTTAATAAACATTATCACATAAGATACTTACAATACAAAAGAAACAAAAAATTCTTCTGACTCGCCCATCTTATCTCGATTTCGATTGCGATCCCGATACCGATACCGATTTCGATGGGGAATCTCCCCCCCTCCGTTCTTTCCCTTGACATGATACACATGATACAGTATCAATACGGTATCATTAACTCAGTCAAAGGAATCTACCATGGTCAACTACACGATCGACAAGGAATCGGACACCCCTCTCTATATCCAGATCCGGGATGCCATCCAGAACGCCATCCGCAGCGGCGAACTGCTGCCCGGCGACCGGCTGCCCTCCGTGGCCAGCCTGGCCAGGGAGATCGGCGTCACCCAGGCGACTGTCCGCCGGGCGCTCCAGGATTTGAGCGACGCCGGCCAGGCCTGCTGCCATGTCGGCCGCGGCACCTTCATCCAGGACGGGACTGGGGCGTCCCCGCCAGCGGAACGGACGGAAGGCCCAGCCGCCGCCCGCAGTTTTGCGGCAGGCGACCGGACAGCCCAGAGCTCGATGGAATTTGCGGTGCGAAAACTCAGGATGGGGGTCGGCAAGGCCCTTCGGGACATCATGTCGCTCGCGGAGAAATCCGGCATTATCCATCTCACCAAGGGAGTGCCCGACCCCCGGCATCTTCCGGACAATTTCCTGGCGGACGTGGTCTCCGAAACCCTTGACACGTACGGCAGCGAACTCTGCGAGATGACCGACCCCTTGGGCAACTACGAGCTGCGCCGCGAGATCGCCCGGCGATTTTCCGCCGAGGAGGGTCCTATCACCCCGGACCAGGTCCTGATCACCAACGGCTCGATGCAGGGCGTGACGCTGGTAGCCCAGGCAAACCTCGAGGCCGGCCGGCGGGTGGTCTGCGAGACCCCCTGCTTCAAGGGGATCACCGACACCTTCGCGGCCATGGGCCACTGGGTGGAGACGCTGACGCGGGACAGCCAGGGCCTCGGTCAGGCCCAGTTGGCCCAGCTGCCGGCCGATCTCTCCTGCCTGCTCTACATCTGCCCCTACGCCCACAATCCCATGGGAACGCATCTTGGCGAGGAGCGGATGTCCGGTCTGGTCGACTGGGCGAGGCGGACCGGCAGCCTCATCGTCGCCGACGAGCTGTTCAAGGACCTCGGCTGGAGCCGGGAGAAGCCCCCGTCGATCATGCGGGAGCTGGGGCCGGAGCAGACCGTGGTGGTGAGTTCGCTTTCCAAGTCGGTCATGACCGGGCTGCGCCTCGGCTGGCTGATCAGCTCGCCGCAGCGCATCCAGCAGCTGGCTCAGCTGAAAAAGCTCATGGACCATTCCGCTCCCTTGCTCATCCAGGGCATGGCGCTCACCATCTTCCGTTCGGGCAGATACGACGCCCACATCGGCAGGATGGCGGAGATCTATCGGATGCGGCGGGACGTGATGCTGAAGTCGCTGGAACGCTACATGCCGAAGGAGCTCACCTGGACGAGGCCCGACGCCGGCTTCTCATTGCTCCTCGAACTGCCGCGGGGCTATTCGAGCGTTGCCCTCTTCCTGTCCGCCATCGAGAAGGGGGTGGCCTTCCTGCCCGGGCCGCTCTTCGACATCGACCAGCGCTTCGTCCACTGCTGCCGGCTGAGCTACGCCTGGTCCGAAGAGACGGAAATCAAGGAGGGCATCGAGCTTCTCGCCAGCGCGGTGGAGGATTTTCTCCGCCGGCCCGCCGGCGATTCGGGCCTGAGCGGCCTCGGCAGTTATCACTGAGAAAAAATCCTGTTTAGGCATGCGTAGGGCTACTCCGTGCACCAGGTGCACGAAGTGCATCCTACAGCCAGAGACAGACGGGAATGCTGCATAGTTTCCCGCCAATTCCATGCGAAGAAGGTGAGCGACATGAATCCCTATTATCTGGACCAGATGGTCAAGGAAAAGCGGCGGGAAACGGAGGAGGAAGCAAAGCGCCTGCGGCTCCTGACCATCTACGAAGCCCACAATCCCGGTCCGGGCGACCGGATGCTGCTGGCCCTCGGCAACACCCTCATCCGCCTCGGCGAGCACCTCAAACGCCGCTGCCAGCCGCCGGCCGAGCTCGAGGGGAAACTCTGCCGGGGCCAGTAAATTTTCCGGTCGAGGCGACTTTGCCGGCCTTGGACACAACCGTTGCAAAGGCCGGCAGGATAGCCTATCCTGTTCTTGATAATTTCTCGACCATATCAAGGAGGTTTCATGAACAGATTAGGCATCTTGGCCTGTTTTCTCGTGCTGACCTTCTCGACCGCCGTCGCCGGAGCCGAGAAAACCCTCACCCTGATGACCCACGACAGCTTCAATATCAGCACAGAGCTGGTTGCCGGCTTCGAGCGGGACAACGGAGTCAAGCTCCGTTTCCTGAAATCGGGAGATGCCGGGACCGCACTGGTCCAGGCTATCCTCGCCAGGGGCAATCCCCTGGCCGACGTCTTCTTCGGGGTTGACAACACCTTCCTCTCTCGGGCCATCAATGCCGACATCTTCGAGCCTTACAACTCCCCGCTGCTGGCCAAGATCCCCGCCCACCTGCAGCTCGACCGGGAAAACCGCCTGCTGCCGGTGGACTTTGGCGACGTCTGCCTCAACTATGACAAAGAGTGGTTCAAGAAAAACAAGCTCGCCCCCCCGACCGACCTCGCCGACCTGGTAAAACCTGAGTATAAGGGCCTCACCGTGGTGGAAAATCCGGCGACATCCTCGCCCGGCATGGCCTTCCTCCTGGCCACCGTCGGCCGCTTCGGGGAAGACGGCTGGCTCGATTTCTGGAAAAAGCTCCGCGACAACGAGGTCCTCGTCGCCGGCGGCTGGGAGGATGCCTATTACGGCCATTTCACCGCGGCCTCGAAAGGCAACAGGCCCATCGTCGTCAGCTACGCCACGAGCCCCCCGGCGGTGGTCCATTATGCCAAAACGCCGATCGACGAGCCGCCTACAGCTGCCGTGGTCGCGCCCGGCACCGCCTTCCGCCAGATCGAGTTCGTGGGCATCCTCAAAGGCACCAGGGAGCCGGAACTCGCCAAAAAACTCGTCGATTTCCTGCTGAGCGAAAAGGTCCAGGAGGATATCCCGCTGCAGATGTTCGTCTTCCCCGCCAACACCGCCGCCCGGCTGCCCGAGGTATTTATCAAGCACGCGATAGTGGCCGACCAGCCGGCGAATGTATCCCCGGCTGCGATCGAGGCCAACCGCGAGAAGTGGCTCGAGGCCTGGACGACGGCGGTCCTGCGGTAAGGAAGCAGATTCAGAGTCCGGGGGAAAACATGTCTCGGCCAAGACCGCTGCGCAGATGGCTGTTTTTTGCTCCACCGCTTGCCTTTCTCGCCCTCTTCTATTTCTACCCGCTCGTAAAGATCGGCCTGCTGAGCTTCTTTCCGGAGGGGGCCTGGCAGCCGGGGCAACTCGACCGGCTGTTCGGCTCGCCCGTCTACGGCCGGATCCTCTGGTTCACCCTCTGGCAGGCTGCGCTGTCGACGGTCCTGACGCTCTTTGCAGCCCTGCCGGCCGCCTATGTCTTCGCCCGCTATCGCTTCTTCGGCAAAGGCGCGATCGAGGCCTTGATGACCGTGCCCTTCGTCCTGCCGACCGTGGTCACGGCGGCGGCCTTTCGCGCCCTGCTCGGCCCCCGGGGCCTTGCGAACACCTGGTTGATGGCGGGCCTCGATCTGGCCGCCCCGCCGATCAGGATAGACCAGACCGTCTGGCTCTTCCTGCTCGCCCACGTCTTCTACAACTATGCCCTGGTGGTGCGGATCGTCGGCAGCTACTGGGCGGGCCTCGATGCCCGCCTCGGGGCGGCGGCCACCATGCTCGGGGCCTCGCCCCGGGAGACTTTTTTGCGGATAACCTTGCCCCTGCTGCTGCCGGCCATCGGCTCCGCCTCGCTCCTCGTCTTCATCTTCTGCTTCACCAGCTTCGGCGTGGTCCTCATCCTCGGCGGCCCCGGTTATGCGACGCTCGAGGTCGAAATCTACCGCCAGGCCATCCAGCTCTTCAACCTGCCGATGGCGGCGACGCTCTCCTTGATCCAGCTCGCGGCCAATTTTTCCCTGATGTGGCTTCACGCCCGGCTGAGCAGGAAGGCCCGGACCGGCTTTGCCTTCGGCCCCGCGTCCGCAGGAGGCGGGAGCGGCTTTGAGAGGGCGGAAACCCTGCCAAAAAAAATCTTCATCGGCGCCAACCTCGCCTTCATGGCCTGTCTGCTGGCGACGCCGCTCCTCGCCCTGGCGCTGCAGTCGGTCTCCTCCGACCAGGGCCTGACCCTCGACTACTACCGGGCCCTCTTCAGTACCTCCGGCAACTCAATCTTTTTCGTGAAGCCCGCTGCCGCGGTGGCCAACAGTATAGGCTTTGCCCTTCTTGCCATGCTCCTCGCGGTGGTATTCGGTCTTGCCGCGTCCGTCTTTCTCTCCTCGACCGGCAGAGGAACTTCTTTCTGGGACGCGGTGATCATGCTGCCCCTTGCCACCTCGGCGGTGACCCTCGGTTTCGGCTACATCATCGCCCTCAACCGCCCGCCCCTCGACCTGCGCGGCTCGCTCGCCCTCGTCCCCATCGCCCACACCCTGGTGGCCTTTCCCTTCGTGGTCCGCTGTATCCTGCCTTCCCTCCGGCAGATTCCCGAGTCCCTGCGGGAAGCTGCCAGCCTGCTGGGCGCCTCTCCCGCAAAAGTCCGGCGCCACATCGATCTGCCCCTGGCCCTGCCGGCCATCCTGGTCGGCGCGGTCTTCGCCTTCTCCATCAGCATGGGCGAATTCGGCGCCTCATCGTTCATCGCCCGCCCCCAGACGCCGACCATGCCGGTGGCTATCTTCCGCCTCCTCGGCCAGCCCGGCGACCTCAACTTCGGCCAGGCCATGGCCATGAGCACGATCCTCATGCTCACCACCTGTATCGGCTTCTGGTTGATCGGCCGGCTGAACAGGCGGGGGGCAACAGGGAATCAAGGATAACAGGATGAGCAGGGAACATATTCTAGAAATTCGGCACCTTTCGAACCGCTACGAAGGTCAGCCCCTGCTGCAGGATGTAGGTTTTTCCCTGGCCCGGGGCGAGATCCTCTGCCTGCTCGGCCCCTCCGGCTCCGGCAAGACCACGCTGCTGCGGCTCGTGGCGGGACTTGAAATCGCGGATTCGGGAGAGATTCTGTTCCGCGGCCGGGACCTCGCGCCGATCCTGCCGCACAAGAGAATTTTCGGGATGATGTTCCAGGAATACGCCCTCTTTCCCCACAAGAACGTCCGGCAGAATGTCGCCTTTGGTCTTGCGATGCGGAAATGCCCGAAAAAGGAACTGGCGGAGAGGGTCGAAAACATGCTGCGACTCGTCGGACTCTCAGGCTTCGGCCACCGGCGAATCGATGAATTGTCGGGCGGTGAGCGGCAGAGGGTGGCCCTGGCCCGCAGCCTTGCCCCCGAGCCGGAGATGCTGCTCCTCGACGAACCCCTCGGCTCCCTCGACCGCATCCTCCGGGATCGTCTGGCCGGAGAGATCCGCACCATTCTCAAGAAGCTCGCCGTGACCGCCATCTTCGTCACCCACGACCAGGCGGAGGCCTTCAGCGTCGCGGATAAGATCGGCGTCCTCCATGGCGGCCGGCTGCAGCAGTTCGACACCCCTGAAAATCTCTACCGAAATCCAACCAATACCACGGTAGCCCGGTTTCTGGGCTTCACCAATCTCCTGGAAGGGCGCCTGGACGAATCCGGCTTCACCCACCCCGACCTGGGCTGGCTGCCGGTCCCGGTCGGCTCGCCGCCGACTGGCAGACCCGTAACCCTCCTGCTCCGCCCCGAGGGAGCCCGGCTGAAACAGGAATTGGACTCATTAGCCGCAGGCGCCCCGACCGTTGCCGGGACGGTCACCAGCCGGGTCTTCCAGGGCGGGACCTACCGGGTGACCCTGCACTGTGGCGTCACCCCTCTCACATTCGATCTGCCGATGGATCCGGCGCCGCCCACAGCGGGGGAACGGACCGAGCTGGTCCTTAATCCGGCAACGCTGGTGGTGATCGGATAACTTACCAACCACGCCTCCGTCTCCCTCTTCCGCGGCCACCGGCTCATCTTTCTTCTGCAATAATTCTTGACAGCGCTGCCCTGAATTTTTATTTCTGTATATGCTCACATATTCATATAAAAGGCGTACAGGCGCGCAACGCCCGCCCCGAACGGTAACAAAAGGACGCATAATGAAAGAGAAAGCAACGGTCTGCAAAGACGACTGCTGCAGCGGCACCGCCAGGACTATATGGCTGCCCATGCACAACGGCGGAGAAGATTGCTCCTGCGCCGTCGAAGAAACGTCGGCTGCCGCCGATATCCCACTTTTTGCGGGCGGAGCGAACGCTATTTCCAGCACCTTCATCCTCAATGGCCTGGATTGCGGCGATTGCGCAGCCAAGCTCGAAAGAAAACTTGCGTCAATTCCCGGAGTGCGCAGGGCGGTGGTGAATTTCGGGGCGGGGACACTTACGGCCGAGCATGCCCTGTCCGAGGCGGATATCGTTCGAGTCGTCGAGAAAGCGGGGTACAAGGCCACACCGGAAAGAAACCTGCTGGGTAAGGAAGAGGGCAAGTCCTCATGGTGGAAGGATGAACGTACGATCTCCACCGCCGTCTCCGGCGTGTTCTTTCTTGTCGCAACCATCCTGGAATGGTCCGGCACTTTCCCTCAAAACCTGACCCCGCTGTATGCCATGGCTGCCGCCGTAGGCGGTTACCACTCGGCCAAGGTTGCCATCTCCGGCCTTCGATTCCTGGTTTTCGACATGAACGTTCTCATGTCGATCGCCGTCGTCAGCGCAGCGGCTATCGGCCAGTGGGGCGAGGCGGCGGCTGTGGCCTTCCTCTTCTCCCTGGGCAATACCCTGCAGTCGTTCACCATGGACAAAACCCGCCAGTCGATCCGTCGCCTGCTGGCCATGGCCCCACCCGAGGCGTTGGTGCGACGGAACGGCCGGGAGGAGAGGATGGCGGTCGAGCGAATCGCCGTGGGCGACACAATCATCGTCGGCCCCGGCGAACGCATCGCCATGGACGGCAACGTGACCCACGGCCGCTCGGCGGTGAATCAGGCGGCTATCACCGGCGAGTCCATTCCGGTCGAAAAACAGATCGGCGATACCGTTTTCGCCGGCACGGTCAACGAACACGGGGTGCTGGAAATCGAAGTGACCAAGGTCGCCGCTGATTCGACGCTCGCCAAGATCATTCATCTCGTGGAGGAGGCCCAGGCCCGGAAGGCGCCATCGCAGCAGTTCACCGACGTCTTCGCCAAATACTACACGCCCGCAGTGCTCCTTGCCGCCGCAGGTGTGATGATCATCCCCTGGCTCTTCTTCACCGAGCCCTTCGCCCCCTGGTTCTACAAGGGGCTGGTGCTGCTCGTCATCTCCTGCCCCTGCGCGCTGGTCATCTCGACTCCGGTTTCCATTGTTTCGGCCATCGGCAACGCCTCCAAGCAGGGAGTGCTCATCAAGGGCGGGGTCTACCTCGAGCAGCTCGGCGGCATCAGGGCGGTCGCCTTCGACAAGACCGGAACCCTGACCCATGGCCATCCGGAGGTGACCGATATCATTCCCCTGGCGAATACGGATGAGGACGAGGTACTGGCGCTTGCCGCCGCGGTGGAACAACGGTCGCAGCATCCTCTGGCCCGTGCCATTACGGCAAGGGCGAAAAACCTGCGCCTTGAGGCCGCGGTGCATGCAAAGGCCCTGGTCGGGCTCGGCATCCAGGCGGAGGTCGACGGCCGGACGGTGTTCATCGGCAATCGCCGGCTGTTCGAAGAGCTCGGCCGGGACATGTCTTTTTGCGAGGCGCAGATCGCGGCCCTGGAGAACCAAGGCAAAACGGCGGTGCTGGTCGGCAGCAAGGAAGCCCTCTACGGCATAATCGCCGTGGCCGACACCCTACGCCCGAACAGTCCGGACGCTATCCAGGCCCTGCGCGCCTCCGGCATCGAGCACATCGCCATGCTCACCGGGGACAACCGCCGCGTCGCCGAGGCAATCGCCGGCAGGCTCGATCTGGATGGTTTCCGCAGTGATCTGCTGCCCGACGGCAAGGTCGCGGCGGTCCAGGACATCACCCGGGAATACGGCCCGGTGCTGATGGTGGGGGACGGCATCAATGACGCCCCGGCGCTGGCGGCGGCCAAGGTGAGCGTGGCCATGGGTGTTGCCGGATCGGATACGGCCATCGAAACGGCGGACATCGCCCTGATGGCCGACGATTTGGACAAACTCTCCTACGTCATCAGGCTCAGCCGCAAGACGGTGGCGGTGATCAAGGAGAACATCGCCTTTTCCATTCTCATCAAGGCGGTGTTCGTCATAGCCACCTTCTTTGGCCTGGTAAATCTTTGGCTGGCGGTTTTTGCCGACATGGGGGCATCCCTGCTGGTCACCCTGAACGGCATGCGTCTCATGCGCCGGCTGGGATAATCGTTTATACTGTCGGGGAAAGCACCGGGGGCGCCGGAACGGTGATCTCGCACTCGCGAGAGTTGTCAGCTGAAACAAAAAAAAGGGAGTTTCCATGAAAATTTTCCAGAATGTTCTCTATGTCACCGAGCCGAGCCTCGACCAGGGGGCGGCGATTGCCCGGGCGGTTACGCTTGCGGAGAGCAATCTCGCGGAGCTGACCTTCATCGATGTCTCTCCCCCCACGGCGGATCGGCAGCAGGCAGCGGCTGTGCTGGATAACCGCCGGGCAATCCTCGAATCGTTGACCGAGCCCCACCGGCATCGCCTGAACATCAAACTGGAGGTTCGGATGGGAACGGTTTTTCTGGAGGTGATCCGAGCCGTGCTGCGCAATGGCCACGACCTGGTTGTCAAGGCTGCGGAGAACCCGGATTTTCTGAAGAGGCTGTTCGGCAGCGACGATATGCATCTGCTGCGCAAGTGCCCCTGCCCGGTCTGGCTGATGAAAATGCCGGAAAAATCGAAATACGACTGCATCGTGGCGGCGGTCGATCTCGACCTTCTGCGTCCGGCGGCGGAGCAGGATCTCAACCTGGATATCCTGGAACTTGCCGGCTCACTTGCCCTGTCAGAATCCGCCTCCCTTCACCTGGTCCATGCCTGGGGAGCCTTCGCCGAGGGCGCGCTCCTGGCAAGAAGTGAAGGCAGGACGGATGCCGCGACCACTCATGTCGAGCAGGAATACATGAACCGCCAGAAGCTGCTGTTCGCACTCGGCGAGAGACTACGCCAGCAGCTGGGGGCCGAAGCCTACAATCGCCTTCTCCCCCGCTTTCACCTGCCAAAAGGATCCCCGCAAAAGATGCTGCCTGCAGTGGCTGAGGAGCTGCGCGCCGATCTCGTCGTCATGGGCACGGTCGTTCGGACCGGCATTGCCGGGTTCATCATCGGCAATACCGCGGAGGCAATTCTCAATCAGCTGACATGCTCGGTGCTCGCCATCAAACCCGCCGGTTTCTCCACTCCGGTAAAACTCGCCGGATAAAATCTCGGCCCACGCCGTTCCGCTTCAGGAGATAATCTGTTGAGCCGGGTTTACCGGCTCACAGTGGCTCTGGGGATCGTACACGAGACTCACCAGGCCCTGTTTTTCTCCCGGCGAGACAATAAATCTGCCCACCCTCAAGCTCCCTTTCCTTTCCGGGTCGATCAGCGAACCGATCGGGCGGCCCCCCAGAACAGGTGGTTCGGAAATGCCGAAAAATCTATAGAGTTGTTCCACAGTGCTGTCTGCGCGAAAATCAAGTTTAAGGCCTGCCGACAATTGCGGATCCACAGCGCAGGAATCGAAGAAACAGTTGATGAGCGGCTTGCACCTGCTCCGCATGGTGATGAAGACATGGTCACCCGGCAAAAGGACACTCCTTCCCCTTGGAATCATTATTTCGTCATTTCTGACAATGAGCGTAACAAGCACCTCATAGGGCAGGGCCATGTCGCGGAGCGCCAGGCCCGCCGCCCGTGAATGGGGGCCGACGACATACTCGACGATCTCGCCGTCGACATGCCGCAGGGCGTTGATTTCCACGGTAAGCGGCGCCTTGATGTCCGATCGCTGCCCGAGCCCCAGCCAGCGGGCCACGAGGGGCAGCGACCAGCCCTGGCTGATGGCCGACACCAGAACGACGAAAAAGACCACGTTGAAGAGCAGCTCACTCTGCTCCACGCCGGCCAGGAGGGGAAAGGTCGCCAGGGTGATGGGCACGGCCCCCTTCAGGCCGACCCAGGAGAGAAAGGTGTATTCCCGCAGGGAAAAACGAAAAGGAAAAGCCGAGAGCATTACCGCAATCGGCCTGGCCAGGAAGATCAGGACCAGGGCGACCACCAGGCCTTCGAGGGCGACCGACAACAGCCGGGAAGGGAAACTCAGAAGACCCAGCATGATGAAGAGCATGATCTGGCCGAGCCACGCGCCTGCGTCGTGAAAGAGAAAGATCCCGTTCTTGAAGACAAGCCTGCTGTTGCCGAGAACGATGCCGGTCAAATACACGGCGAGAAAGCCGCTTCCCCCCAGAACCGCGGCCAGACCGTAGGAAAGAAACCCGAGGGCCAGGGCGAGGATGGGGTACAAGCCCGGATAATCGAGATTGATCCGGTTGACCAGCCAGGCGGCAAAGTATCCGACACCGACACCGATCATCGTTCCCACCCCGAACTGGAGAACGAAGAGCATGACTACGCCGGCCGTTGTGTCGGCCGTGCCCATGATTATCTCGATCAGGCCGACCGTAAGAAAGATCGCCATGGGATCGTTCGAACCGCTTTCCACCTCGAGGGTTGCGGTCAGCCGAGGCGGAAGCTTGAGGCCGCTGGTGCGAAGAACCGAAAAAACAGCCGCAGCATCGGTCGAACCGACGATGCTGCCAAGAAGCATGCCATGGAGCAACGGCACGCCCAGCACCCATGCGGCGGCAAGGCCGGTCAGCGCCGCAGTCAGCAGGACCCCGACCGTGGACAGGGAAAGCGCCGGACGCCAGGCGGAGCGAACCGCGGACATGGACGTACGAAGGCCGCCGTCGAAGAGGATCAACGCCAGGGCGATACTGCCTATGCTGTTGGCGAGACTGTAATTCTCGAAGTCGATACCGCCCAGTCCCTCCGACCCGGCCAACATGCCGACCACCAGGAACAGCACCAGCACAGGCATGCCGATACGAGCGGAAAACTTGCTCGAGGCAATGCCGAGCAGCAGCAGGATGCCGGTGAAAAACAGTATGGTGTTCATGAAGAGCGGAACCTCCGAGTCGGTGAGTGCTGCAAGGCAGGTGGATTTTCCGGCGATAAGGGAACTTCAGCCGGCCGCCACAGCTGTCCGGGCCAACATCTACATGCAGTTATTATTGATTATATTCATGTTTCTTTCAATTACATTGTTGTATCGCACCAGGAACTCTCGCTGCGGAACACGAAAAATCATAGGGAGCACCTCCGGTCCCCCTTGAGGGGTATAAGTACCTTCACGTACTAAAGCCAATCCTCATCATTTTTTTCCTCTTTGGCATCGCGGAATGACTTAAGTCAATTACCTTGAACAGGGGTGTCTATACTATAGAAATGGGAGATCGCCAAATGGTTTGCCGCGCCGCGGCTTTGATTGAAATGAAAGGTATGATGCGGTGATGGCGTCACAGAAGCAAGGCGCCCGACTCATTTCGCCGTGAAAGGGGGAAGAATGAAAGAACTACCTGCCGATGAATTTTCTCCGTTGGCCATATCCGACCAGGATGTCATCGAGGCCATGAGGGCCATTCCGGGGTATTTAGACATAACACCCGGTGATTTCAAGGAAATATATCAAATCGCCTACGTTTTGGCCGTAAAAAGGCTGTTCAATACGCTCACCGCCGAAACGATCATGACGAAACCGGTGCTGGCGCTTGGCCAGGGGACTGCGCTGGTCGAGGCCGCCGCGCTGCTTGCCGAGGCCCAAGTTTCCGGCGCCCCGGTCGTGGGTGCTGGCGGCAAGATCGTCGGCGTGGTATCGGAAAAGGACTTCCTCCGGGAGATGGGCATGGGAGAAAAGCCCTCCTTCATGCGGATCGCCACCCACTGCCTCAACAACCGGGGCTGCATGATCGGCATGTTGCACCACAAGACCGTGGCGGACATCATGAGCCGTCCGCCGCTGACCGGAACCACGGAGATGTCCGTCGGCGCTGTCTCCGCCCTTTTCGCCGAAAAGCGGATCAACCGTCTGCCGATTATCGATGCGCAAGAACACCCGGTGGGAATCGTCACCCGCACCGATCTCGCCTACGCCTTCCACACCCGGGAAAGGAGATCGAAATGAGACACTTGCTCCGGAAGATGAAGGGCGGGGGACAAAGCCCCCCCCGGGTCGGCGCGGCGGAGATACTCTGGTCCTGGATCGGCAGTTTCACCGGCATCGCCGCGGTTTCCATAATTCACGCCGCGGTCCTCGACCGGACGGGGCTGATCATGATCATCGGTTCCTTCGGGGCTTCGGCGGTCCTTGTCTACGGAGCAATCCGCAGTCCGCTGGCCCAGCCGAGGAACCTCCTCGGCGGCCATATCCTTTCGGCCTTCATCGGCGTCACCGCCTTCCAGTGGCTGGGCGGCGATACCTGGTTTGCCGCGGCGGCGGCTGTATCCCTGTCGATCGCCATCATGCATCTCACCAAAACCCTGCACCCGCCCGGAGGTGCGACGGCGCTTATCGCCGTCATCGGCGGCGACACCATCCATGGTCTCGGTTACCTCTATGTCCTCATGCCCGCCGCCCTGGGCGCAGGGGTGATGCTGCTGGTCGCCCTCCTCGTCAATAACATCCCGGAAAAGCGTAAGTATCCGGAATTCTGGCGGTAGCGTAGGGGAGGAAAAGCCGCCGACCGTTTCTTTCCCGGGAAGCTGTCTTATCATCTCAGGTAGAATCTTAAAGAGCCGCAACCCGAAAACCCAGCCGATTATTTAGCCGATCTCCCGCAGGAGACCGCGACCAAGAGGATGGATATGAAGGCTAAGCCGTTCACCGGCCCAGGTTCTCCTGATTATTCCCTGGCAGTGCTGTACTTTGCCTGCGGCATCCTCCTATTTTCCATCTTCCTCTTCGACCTTGCCATTCCTGCCGGGATCGCCGTGGGGGTGCTCTACGTAACGGTCATCCTGGTGTCACTGTGGCTCCCACACCGCCCGGCCACACTCGTTCTTGCGATCATATCCTCCATCTTGATCCTCACCGCCCTGCTCTTCAAGCCGCCGGCGGAGGACATATGGAAGACGGCGTTCAACCGCGGCATATCGCTCTTTACCGTCTGGGCCATTGCCCTGCTCGGCCTGATGCGCAAGAGGATGGAAGAGCAGCGCAACGCGATGCTGCTCGAGCGAGAAAAGGCCCTCCAGGAGGTGAAGATCCTGCGCGGCCTGCTGCCCATCTGCGCTTCCTGCAAGAGGATCAAGGACGAGACGGGAGCCTGGATCCAGATCGAGGGTTACATCAAGAAACACACGGAAGCCGAGTTCACCCACGGCATCTGTCCCGAGTGCGCCGAACGGCTGTACCCCGATATATTTAGGAAAGTCGCGAAATAGATGATTGCCCGCGATCGACCGCGTTCTTCTTGTTGTCCACTGGCTGCTATGGCTACGGAGATGACAGATGATTCTCAGGGAACGTCTTCACTCTTGTAGAACCTGAATATCTTTGCCTACGCCTTTACCATAATTGAAAGCTCGCCCACAATAGAACTCGTCGGTACTGCGGCGACAATCGGCAACATCGGCCCCCTTTGAAGAAAATTGGCCCCTTGGGGACTTCGGCAATCTCTTGTGACCAACCAAAGAAATCATCGAACTCATCTCCTTTCTAGCAATGTCAGATTTTTGGAGAATAAGAAAATGATAATGGACAACTTCCCAATGATCCAGGTAATATCTCTTAGTAATTGGTATCTTAACCTCATCACTCAATAAGGATTGTCATGCGATATCCCTCTATGAAAATGTTTCTTTCTGCCGTTCTTTCCATTCTGATCTTCTCAATCTCGAATGCCACCGCCACAGATTTAACCGAGAAAACGACTGGACAGACCGTCTATGTTCCTGCTTATTCCCACATTTATCATGGCAATAAGGAAGCACAGCTACTATTGTCGGTAACGCTGAGCATTCGCAATATAGATCCGAAGAACTCCATTTCTATTTCAGTGGTCGATTATTATGAAACTCAGGGCAAATTACTGAAACATTTTATCCATGCCCCGGTAACTCTCGGTCCCCTCGTTTCAGAGCGTTATATTATCCCGCAAAATGATAGTTCCGGAGGTTCGGGTGCTAATTTCATCGTCATCTGGCAGGCTGATGCTCCCACCAATCCACCAATTATTGAAACTGTAATGATTGGTAGCCAGTCTCAGCTTGGAATTTCATTCACATCGAGAGGACAGGCGTTGCAGAAATAGATATCAGTAATATCTCAAACTCCATTCTCTGTGATTTGCAGTTACTGTCGCGCCCAGTTCAATCTTTTTCGGCGCCTTTGTGTTCTGCAACAATTACTGCTACCCATCTAATCTGAGTCGGCATTGACAGCATTGACAGCACCTTATCGTATCTCAAGCTATTAACATATCGGTTTTCTGAAACACTTTAATAACCTGGATCCTTATGGAAACTGTGAAATTGCGGATATCCTTGTTTTTGCTGTTGACCATTATCGCCATTGGCACCGTCGGATACTCTACTATAGAGCATATGCCGGTCTTTGATTCATTTTATATGACACTGATAACCATCAGTACCGTCGGTTTCTCCGAAATTGCACCATTATCACACACCGGCAGAGTTCTAACTATCTTCATTATTGTATCTGGAATCAGTCTACTTACGTATACACTCGGGCAGGTGGCAAAAATATTTATCGAAGGGGAATTACGCACGCTTCTGGGGAGGAGAAAATTGGAAAAACAAATTTCTGGATTGGCTGGACACTTTATTGTTTGCGGATTTGGCAGGATCGGTGAGGTCATCTGCAAAGAGCTTGCCGATGAACAAATCCCGTTTCTGGTGATAGAAAAAGGTGATAAGGCAGAACTCTTGGAAAAGCTGCACTACCTCTACCTTGTCGGGGATGCTACTGCTGATGAAGTGCTGCTCCAGGCTGGTCTTATGAAAGCAAAAGGATTGGCGACAGCTGTTTCCAGTGATGCCGATAACGTCTTCATCACTCTTACGGCGAAAGGCCTCAATCCTGATATTTTTGTTCTATCCAGAACTGCCGACGTGAAAAATGAACAGAAACTCCTTCGAGCCGGGGCCTCCAGGGTTATATGCCCCTATAATATGGGAGGAACGAAGATGGCCCAGATACTGAAAAAACCTACTGTTGTCGACTTTCTCGATATGGCTATGATGAGTGGCAACCTGGGATTAAAACTGGAAGAGGCCGTGGTTCAGGCGACCTCTCAGATGGTCGGCCAAACACTTATTGAAAGTAACCTGCGTCGTGATTTTGGAGTTATTCTCGTCGCCATAAAAAAAGCCAACAAAGAGATGATATTCAACCCTGGCCCGTTGGCAATTATTGAGGCCAATGACATTATAGTCGCCATAGGCAAACAGGACGACATGCAGAGGATGCGTCTCGTTTTGGTGTAAAACATTGGATGGGGTCAACATCTGAGGCATACCCCATCGCACCCGCAGAAACGCTGCAGAAGCTGTTGGGGATGGAAGATGTTTCCCGAACATCAATAAAAATATAGCGATCGGTCATCCTCGACAAAAAAAAGACAGACATTTAATATCTTAACGAAAGGCACCATGTTCGCCGATCGACGTACTCATTGATAGAATAACTACATGAACCGCAGTCGCCCCCGCAGCAGTGATTGATCTGTTCACGCCGAGTGGCGTTGCCCTGTTTTCCTCTTCCTCCAACAAACGCCCCACCCCACTACCTTGGCCAGGGTATGAGAAGCGTTTTTGAGGAGGTCGCAGGCAAGGCGGCAAGAGTAAATTTTTTTCAGTCTAAAAGTTTTGTGAAATCGTGTGACAATCGTTATATTTCCACTCCATTGATCTTTTCCCGGAAAACAGCCATGGAACTCGCCCTCGTCACCATATTTTCGACCTCCTTCGTTCTCGCCCTCTCCGGGGCGCTGATGCCCGGGCCGCTGCTGACCGTCACGGTCAGCGAGAGTTCCCGACGCGGGGCCGTCGCCGGTCCGCTGATGATCTGCGGCCATGGTCTGCTCGAACTGGCCATGGTGGCGGCCCTTTTGGCGGGACTTGCGCCCATCCTGGTCCGGGACGACGTCTTCATCCTCATCTCGCTGACCGGCGGGGCCATCCTTCTGTTCATGGGCGTCACCATGCTGAAGAGCCTCTCCGGGCTGGCCCTCTGCGGACCGTCTTCACCCGCCCCCGAGGCTGCAGGACGGAACTTGGTTGTGGCGGGCGTCGTCCTCAGCGCGGTCAATCCCTATTGGCTGATCTGGTGGGCCTCCATCGGACTCGGCTATATCGTTCATGCCATGAAATTCGGTCTGCTGGGGGTGGCCGCCTTCTTCTGCGGCCATATCCTGGCCGATCTTGCCTGGTACACTTTGGTCTCCTTCGGCATCGCCCGCGGGGCGCATCTCCTCGGCGATCGCCTCTACCGGAAACTGATCGGGGGCTGCGCCGTGTTCCTCATGGTCTTCGCCTGCTGGTTCTTCTACAGCGGACTGGCCAAGGCAGTCTCCATCTTCTGAGCGATAGATGGATATGGATACTCCCCCCGGCAAAACCGTCTACACCTGCAACGAATATCGCGAGGAGATGATCCTGCTCGCCCTGCGAAAAAAACTCCAGCAACCGGATCTGACCGAGGAGGAGAAAGCGAGGCTGACGGTCGAGATCGCCAGATTGGAGCAGGAATTCGGATTCTGAGACGAACAATGCTGACCCTCATCTTTGCCAACGGGGAACTGGCCACACCCCCGGATCTTGCCGGCCTCCTCCAGCGGACCGGCCTGATCATCGCCGCCGACGGCGGGGCCGACCATTGCGACCGGCTGGGCATTACCCCGCACGTCCTGATCGGCGACCTTGATTCCGTCGATGCGGAGATTCTTGAAAAGTTCCAGTCCAAAGGAACCGCCATTCAGCGGCATCCTCCTGAAAAGGACGCCACAGATCTGGAGTTGGCCCTGGACCTGGCGCTTGCCAGAGCGGCGAGTGAGGTCTGGTTGTTCGGAGCCCTCGGCGGCAGGTGGGATATGAGCCTTGCCAATATCCTCCTTTGCGCCGGAAAGAAATACCGGCATCTCCCCATCACCCTGGTTGGTCCCGATTGCCGCATGCACATCATCCATGCCGGAGAACCATTCACCGTCCATCCCGCACAGCCGGGCCGCAAGGTCTCGCTGCTGCCGCTCGGGGGCGACACCCACGGCATTACCCTGGATGGCTTCAGATTTCCGCTGCAGGATGCCATCCTCCCCTTCGGTTCCTCCCGGGGGATCAGCAATGTCATCACCGGCAAGGCGGGCACGGTGCACCTGCGGCAGGGCGTGCTGCTCTGTATCTGCCTGGAGCGTGAATAAAATCCGAACTGAAAGCGCCTCATTTGTCAGCGATCCGACCCGAAGGGATCCTATACCCGGAAGGCAAGGAGCAGCAATGGAACGGCGACGGCAACGACTGTCCAGATAATCGTTTTGAGCGGCCCCAACCAGGAATGTTTCATGACAAGTGCTGGATTTACGGTCATCTCTACGCGCGCCTCGGTTGAATCTTCAGGCATAATCAGATACAGCAGGATATCCTTCATGATCTTTTTTCGCATGTTGCACCTCTCTTTTTGCGCACCGATTTTTTCAGTCGTTTTTTCCCCAACCGGACAGGCGCAAGGTAGTGCGGGAACGCGCAAGAAGCTCATTGTCCTTTCAGATGGAGGTCTTCGGAAAATGTGATCACCCCGGTTTGTTTTGCCTGGTATACTTCGGCATCCGCAACGATGAAACTTTCTAATTCCCGGAGCAAAGGACAACCTGCTGAAAAAAATGGAACTCTATCATCTTCGCACATTCACCATGGTGGCCGAGGAGGGACACCTGACCCGGGCCGCCAGGAGGCTCCACGCCAGTCAACCGGCGATCAGCGCCCATATCAAGGCATTGGAGGACGAGCTGGGAGTGACCCTCTTCCAACGAACCCCCAAGGGAATGGCCCTTACCGCCGATGGCCGGCAATTGAAGGAACATGCGGACCGGGCTCTCGCCGTCGTGGGCGAGATGGTGATCCACGCCGGCAAGCTGCGGGAGACCCTCACCGGCGAGATCAGGATCGGGATCAATACCGGAGGTGATTTCCTGCGCATCCCCGAACTGTTCCGGGTGATGAAGGCCCGGCATCCGCACCTCACCATGCACCTTTTGCAGTGCATGACCGGAGAGGTGCTGAACAAACTGGAGGACGGCCTGCTCGATGCGGGGTTCATGTACGGGGAAAACAGCTCGGACAAGATTCACACTGCGGAGCTCAAGCAAATGGAGCTCGTCGTCGCCGGCCCCCTCGCCTGGCGGGACCGCCTGCAAGATGCCGACACTGCCGAGCTTGATAAATTCCCCTGGATCATGACTCCGGCAGACTGCCCGTTCTCCAACGTTGCCGAACAATTGTTCAGGACCCATGGTCTGCTCCCCGCCCAAATCATGCTCGTCGACCAGGAATCGACCATCAAGAGCATGATCAAAGCAGGCGCTGGAATCTCGCTCCTGCCGAAACAGGACATCCGGGACGAGATGACCGAACACTTCTCTGTCTGGAAAAAGCAACATCTCGCCATCAACCTCTCCGTCGCCTGTCTGAAACGGCGGAGGGTCGAACCCGTGCTGCATACCCTCTTTACCGTCCTCTCGGGTATCTGGGCAGACTGACCTGATTCCCGCCTCCTATAGGGGGATTATCGCCGTCCCTGGAGACGCTCGACGGTGAAATATCAATTGACAGGAAAATACCTGTCGGCTAGCTTATTCGGGCTAAAGATAAAAAATTCTTAAATTCCAATGAATTAATTATTGCAGTGAGTTATCTGGCAACCAGCGCGGCAGCTCGTCCCGATACAGGCCCGAAAGAGAGTGCAGTCCTGACCATCCGCGGCCTCAGCAAATCCTTCGACCGGCATAAAGTGCTGAGCGATTTCGACCTGGAGATCGCCCACGGTGAATTCGTCACCCTCCTCGGCCCTTCCGGCTGCGGCAAGACTACGCTACTCCGCCTCATTGCCGGCTTCGAACGACCGGATTCGGGCGACATCCTTCTGGACGGCGCCGATCTGCTGCCACTGCCGCCGGAAAAAAGACAGGTGAACACCGTCTTTCAGAGCTATGCCCTCTTTCCCCACCTGACCGTGTTCGACAACGTCGCGTTCGGGCTCAGCCTTCGCGGCCTCAAGGGCGAGCCACTCCGGCAGCGCGTTTCGGCAGCGCTTCGCGCGGTGAAAATGGAACCTTTCGGGACACGGTACCCCGGCCAGCTCTCCGGCGGGCAGCAACAGCGGGTGGCCATGGCCCGGGCGGTGATCAACCGGCCCCGGGTGCTGCTCCTCGACGAACCCCTCTCCGCCCTCGACGCCCGCCTCCGCCGGGAGATGCAGGTCGAGTTGAAACGGCTGCAGCGGGATCTGAACATCACCTTCATCCTGGTCACCCACGACCAGGAGGAGGCCCTCTCCATGTCGGACCGGGTGGTGGTCATGCAGGACGGCCGGATCGCCCAGATCGGCACGCCGCGGGAAGTCTACGAAGAGCCCAGGAGTCTCTATGTCGCGAAATTCATAGGCGATATCAACCTCTTTCCGGGAAAGGTCGAGGCAAGGCTCGACGCCCGTCACCTGCAAATCTCCGTCCTTGGCAAGTCTGTCGTGGCCGAATCGCACCGCGACTTCGCTCCTGGCCAGTCGGTCCAGCTGCTGCTGCGGCCGGAGGATCTCCGTCTTACGGAGCACTATGGCCAAGGGCCGGCCTTCCCCGGAGCCATCGTCGAGCGCAGCTATCGCGGCTCGACGCTCGACACGGTCATTCGTCTGGATGACGGCCCCATCGTGCGGGCCTGCGAATTCTTCGACGAGGACGATCCTGACTTCGACTACCGGGTCGGGGAACGGGTGAACGTCAGCTGGGTCAAGGGTTGGGAGGTTGTCCTGCCGGATGAAGAGTAAGACCCGAATAGCGGTCATCGGCCTCGTCTCCTCGTGGCTGGTGCTCTTCGGTGTGGTGCCGATCCTCCTCCTGGTGGCCGCCAGTTTTTTCGTCCAGGACCCGTCAGCCTTCTTCCGGCCGGAGTTGACCCTTGCCGCCTACCGCCAGCTGATCGACCCTGCCTACCTGGAGGTGATGCTCCGCTCGGTGCGGTTCGCCGCCGTGACCACCGGGCTCTGCCTCGTCGCCGGCTACCCCTTTGCCTGGCTCACCGTGCGCCTGAACAAGAACCTCCGGACCACGGTGCTGATACTTCTGATGATCCCCTTCTGGACCAACTCCCTGGTCCGGACCTACGCCATCCGCATGGTCCTCGGCAACAAGGGGCTGATCAATTCCTTGCTCATGGCCACCGGCCTGATCGACAGCCCGCTGCAGCTGCTCTACACCGACGGCGCGGTCGTCCTGGGGCTCTTCTACCTGATGCTGCCCTTCATGATCCTGCCGCTCTACGCCAACCTGGAGAAGCTCGACTACCGGCTGGTGGAGGCGGCGAGGGACCTGGGCGCCGGGTTTCTGAGGACCTTGACCAAGGTCGTCTGGCCGCTTTCCCTGCCGGGGGTCTTCGGCGGCTGCATCATGGTCTTCGTGCCGACCATGGGCCTCTTCTATGTGGCGACGCTCCTCGGCGGGGCGAGACAGCTCCTCGCCGGCAACCTCATCCAGCAGCAGTTCCTAAACGCCCGCAACTGGCCGCTCGGCTCCGCCACCAGCGTTTTCCTCATTGTCCTGATGGCCCTGATGCTGGCCGCCTACGGTTTCATCCTGCACCGGCTGGCCTTGCGGAGGAGCGGGACATGAAGGGGCTGCGGCTGTTCTTCTTCGCCGGGATCTTCGGCTACCTCTACCTGCCGATCGCGATCCTCGTGGTCAACGCCTTCAACGACAACCGCTACGGCCTGAAGTGGGACGGCTTCACCCTGAAGTGGTTTTCCGCCATGGCGGGCAACAGCGGGCTCATGGAAGCGGCCCGGCATTCGCTGGCCATCGCCGTCTGCGCCGCAACCTTCGCCACCGCGATCGGGGCGCTGGCGGCCATCGCTTTCCACCGTTACCGCTTCCCCGGCAGGCGTGTGCTGCAGGGCACGCTGATGACCCTGATGATGGCCCCGGACATCATCCTCGCCATTTCGCTGCTGGTCCTCTTCGTCAGCATCGGCGTCGCCCTGGGCTTCTGGTCGCTGCTGCTCGCCCATATCACCTTCTGCCTGCCGTTCGCCATGGTGACCGTCTCCGCCCGACTCCAGGGCTTCGACCCGCATCTGCTGGATGCGGCGAGAGACCTAGGGGCATCGGAGGGACAGCTGCTCCGGCGGATCGTGCTGCCGCTGCTGCGCCCGGCGCTCCTTTCCAGCTGGCTGCTGGCCTTTACCTTGTCGCTCGATGATGTTATCGTCAGCTCGTTCGTAACCGGACCGGCCTACGACGTCCTGCCGCTGAAGATCTATTCGATGGTGAAAGTTGGAGTGAAACCCGAGGTGAATGCGCTCGCGACGATCATGGTCGTCCTGTCGCTGGCGCTGGTTTTGATCAGTCAACTGTTCTTAAAGGAGAAGATGCATGAAACTGTGGAGTAAAATGAAGGCAGGACTGCTGCTCGCCCTGTTCTGCGCCTCCCCGGCCGCGGCCGCCGAAAAAGTCTATGTCTACAACTGGACCGAGTACATTCCCGATTCCGTCCTGCGGCAGTTCACCGAGGAGACGGGGATCGAGGTGATCTACAGCACCTACGACAGCAACGAGACGATGTACGCCAAGCTCAAGCTGGTCGAGGGCGAGGGCTATGACGTGGTTGTGCCGTCCACCTATTTTGTCAGCAAGATGGGCAAGGAAGGCATGCTCCAGCCCCTCGACCACGCCCGGCTGCCCAACATGAAGGATCTCGACAAAAGGCTGCTCGACAAGCCGTACGACCGGGGCAACGTCCATTCCGTGCCCTTCATGTGGGGCTCGACCGGCATCGCCTACAACAGCGAGGTCATCGCCGAGGGCGAGGTGACCGGCTGGAAGGATCTGTGGAACCCGAAGTACAAGGACAAGCTGCTTCTCCAGGACGACATGCGGGAGGTCTTCCACATGGCCCTCAAGATCCAGGGACACAGCAGCAACACCACCGACCCCAAGGAAATCGAGGCGGCCTATATTCTCCTGAAGGACCTGATGCCCAACGTGCTGGTCTTCAACAGCGACTCGCCGCGCCTGCCCTATCTCGCGGGCGAAGTGAACGTCGGCATGATCTGGAACGGCGAGGCCTGGATGGCCGAGCAGGAGAACGACAAGATCCGCTATGTCTATCCGAAGGAGGGCGCCAACCTGTGGGTGGACAGCTTCGTCATCCCGAAGAGCGCCAAAAACGTCAAGAACGCCCACGCCTTCATCAATTTCATGATGAAGCCGGAAGTGGCGCGGGACTGCGTCGAGATTACCGGCTACACCACGCCGGTGACGACCGCCATCCCGCTGCTGGAGGAGAACGCCCGCACCAGCCCGACGATCTTCCCCGGCACCGAAATCCTCGACAAGGGGGAGTTCCAGACCGATGTCGGTGAGGCGTTTTCGATCTATCAGCAGTACTGGGAGAAGTTGCGGACCGGCAATTGAGCCGTGCGATCTGGACTTCATGGCCATACGGCAACTGCCGGATCGCGCCCCTATTTTGCTCCGTCCCCCCCGGAGGTGGCTGCGCCATCCCTGATGCCGTCCCAGCTGAAGAATTTCCCGCCCCGCTCGATGAGATGCTCGAGGCAGCGTGACTGGAGCTGCCGGCTGGCGAGAAGCTGCTTGATCGGGGGGAGCCGGAGGATCACCCCGAGAATGGCCGCCATTGCCCGGTGGCTGAAGAGGGCCTGGTTGTCGAAGATCAGGTGCTGCAGGCAACCCCGCTCAGTGGCCATGAGTACGGTCCGGTGCACCGAGTCGAGCGGGGTGATGACCCGTTCCGGCCGCGGCAGAAGCTTTGCCGCCCCCTCGACTGGGCAGTTCCTGACGCAGATTCCGCAGCCGAGACAGATCGATGCATCGAGCCGGGCCATCATCTTCTTCGGCCGGCGGGGGTGATTGGCCGAGACCAGCCGCATGGCCTCGACGGGGCAGATGTCGACGCATCTGCCGCAGCCGGTACAGGCCTCCGGGTCGATTTCGGGCAGGAAGTTGGTGGTCCAGACGGGGTGAAGATGGCCAAGCTTGCGCGCGGCGATCAGACCCTCACAGCAACAGCCGCAGCAGTGGCAGATGAAGCTCACCTCCCGGCGCACGTTTTCCCCGCACTGGAGAAGATTGCAGCCATGGGCCGCATCGAGCAGGTCGAGACCCTCCGCCGCATCCACCCGCCGGGCGAAGCCGTGGCGGATGAGAGCGTCGGCGGTGCGGCCGAATGTCATGCAGATCTCCTTGGGGGCCGCGCAGTCCCGCCCGAGGTGGGCCATTTTATGGCGACAGTAGCAGAGACCGACCGCGATATGGTGCGCAGTACGGATGGCTGCGCTCGCCTTCTCGTAGTCCATGATCGAGAGCGCTATCTCCGGGGGAAGGGCCGGTTCGTGGACGAAGACCCGCCCGAGGGAGGTCGGGCCGGCGAGAAAGAGGTCCCTGATGAAATCCTCCTCGACATTGAGGTATTGGTGAAAGAGCTCCGCCAGGAGCTGCTGGTTGATGTCTCCCCTGACCCGCATGAGGGAAAATTCGAAGAAACCGGCCATGGGAGGGGGAAGAACATAGGTCCGCTCGCCATCCACGGTCACCAGGTCGAGAAGAATGGCGCGGGCGCAAAGCTCGTCCAGAATCTTCTGTGCCTTGGCTTCGTTCATCTTCCAGGCCCGCGCCGCCTTTTTCAGGCGAAATGGGCGGATCGGCAGGAGCGCGAGGAGCCCCGCCTCCTCCTCGCTGCAGAGCTGGGCGAGGATCCGAAAGAGGAGCGGCGAAGAAGGAGCCCCTTGCGGAAACCGGTTGAGCCTCCGAGCAAAGCGCCGATAGTTCTCATGTACGGTAAGATGCGCCATCGTGACTTTTATTTCCTGTTGAAAGAAAAGTAGTCGATCACGCATCGTAATCGGCCGAGGGGAACCACTCCATGGGGTCGAGAATGTAATTTGCGCCGGAACTCTCCCGAGTCAGGAACAGGAGCCGCCATCTGAAGCCACAGCGAGGACGGGCCGGGGTGTCTCCGGTCGGCCTTGACTTCCTCGCTGGTCATGCGGAGATTCAGGATGAGGCAGCCCACAAACAAAGAGCGACTCTCTCGCCGAAAAAATCGGAAACACCGAAAAATCGAAGGTTCCACCAGGATTTTCCATGAAAAAGTCTGCACTCCTGCTGACAGCATCCTTGTTGCTGTGGTCCTCGATCCTGCATGCCGCATACGCGCCGAAGGAGGGGGATTTCGTTTTCCAGTCGGTCCCGATAAGCGATCTGACCGAGGCCATCGAGGGCGCGACGGAATCACTCTATTCCCATGTCGGCGTAATAATTTGGAAGAACAACGAGTGGTACGTCCGTGAGGCGATCGGGCCAGTCATGGATACCCCCTTTACCGAATGGGTGGGACGGGGAAGATACGGTCAGGCTTTCGACGCCTTCCGCCTTCGTGGAGAATACCGGGAACATATTCCGCAACTGATCAAGGCAAGCGAGGACTTCCTGGATCGACCCTACGATTTCAAGTACGACCTGGACGACGAACATATCTACTGCTCGGAACTGCTCTACAAGGCCATGCTGAGAGCCTCGGGCAGAAGCCTCGGAAAACTGCAGAGGCTCGGGGAACTCAACTGGCAGCCGTACCGGGCCACCATCGAAAAGTACGAGGGGGGAGAACCGCCTCTGGACCGCCGGATGATCACTCCAAGATCACTTTCGGAGGCCGAGGAACTCGAGAAGGTATACAGCGGCTATCCCCGATAATCCGGCCGCATGGCGGTGAACTATCCACCCTGCCCCCCACGCTTCACAAGATTTCTTCGCCCACCCTCGCCCGTTTCCGCTTCCTTCCCGTCTTGCCTAGCTATCACCTTCATTTTTCTGGCATGGTTATTGAACCTGACAATCATATACACTCAAAAAACCGCGCGTCTTCGAGAATCCGTCGAATGCCAATGCGGATAAGGAGGTAATTGTCATGGAAGGCAAGGAATATTACAGGAAAGGGCAGCTTACACTCATGACCGGAGACCTTGAGATAAGTTTGAATATGTTCGGAAGGGCTCTGGAGAAAGGGTACAAACCGGTAAAGACCCTGCTCAGCAGGGGTGCCATTCATCTTGTCATTGGAGATCTTTCCAAGGCCCTGAGGGATTTCAGCTGGGTGATCGCCATCGACGACAATAATGAGCGAGCCTTTTATTATCGTGGAGTCACCCATCTGAAGAGACATGACTACATCCAGGCGGCGACGGACCTCGACGAGGCGATTTCCCGGAACCCGCAAAGGGGCGCTGCCTACTTCGCCCGCGGCCTCGCCTGGACGATGCTGGGAAGACAGGAGAGAGCCGACGCCGATTTTGAACAGGCGGTGAAACTTGCCCCGGGCGAATCAAGAGGCTTCCGCAGAATATCCGGCAACAACAGGGAGTTGCTCGGGCGGTTCATGCACGGAGGATGGGGTATGTTTCCCAATATCTTCACGGAAGAGGAAATAGGCCGGATAAGGAAGTGGATGTGAAGGCCACGGCACAGAATTGCCCTCCGGCGGAAAGAGGTCCGACTCGATCAGACTTTTCCGGGCAAAGAGGATGCGGGATCGGTGACGCGCCTGGCCCAAAAAACGGCAAGCGGCCGGGGAGAGACGAATAGTGGCGAGTGGTTCGAGCAATCTCCCGCCGGAAGGCTTCCGCTACCAGGCGGAAATGCTGCCGCCGGAAGAAGAGCGGGATCTGGTAGCGCGGCTCCGGGAACTTCCCCTGAAGGAGTTCAATTTCCACGGCTATGTCGGCAGGCGTCGCGTCCTCTCTTTCGGCTGGAGCTACAATTTTGAGACGCATCGCCTGCGTCATGCCGAGGCTGTCCCCGATTTCCTGCTCGGGCTGCGCGAGCGTGCGGCCAACTTCGCGGGCCTGACGCCGGAAGACCTGCAGCAGGCGCTCGTTACCGAGTACGGCCCCGGCGCCGCCATCGGCTGGCACCGGGACAAAGCCGTTTTCGGGGATGTCATCGGCATCTCCCTCCTCTCCCCGTGCATCTTTCGACTGCGGCGGAAAATCGACGAGAAATGGCAGCGATATTCGCTGACCGCCGAGCCTCGTTCGATCTATCTCCTGCGCGGACCCTCCCGCACCGAATGGGAACACAGCATACCCTCCGTCCCGGCGCTTCGCTATTCGATCACCTTCCGGAGCCTTCGGGCGAAGGGATAGCCCTAATGGCCAACTCTCGTTCAAGAGATACGAGGGTTGAGCGTCCACTTGATGAACCACTCGATCTTTCCGTCCATTCCCTCGCTTGTATCGAGACAGACGATCCCCGAATTCTGGAACTGGTAGATCTTGAAGTCCTCCGATCCGGTGAGCAGGTACGCAACCAGACGCTGCAGAAAGGGAAGATGGCCGATGACCATCAGATTCGATTCTGAAGAAAACATCTCCGCGAAAACCCGGACGTCGTCCTGCGGGTTTATTCCGAAGACCATTTCCAGGGGAACTTCCACCGCCAGGATATCCTGAAAGATTGCAGCCGTCTCTGCAGCCCGCTTCTTGCCGCTATGAATGATCCTGGCAACTCTCACGTCATAGCTCTTGGCGACCCCGGCTATTCGCTCCGTTTCAACTCTCCCGTGTTCGGTCAATCCCTTTTCCGGGTCGACATCCTTATGGGCGCTGATGCCATGCTGAACGAGTAATAATGCCATTGTTCCCTCCATAAATGAATGGTAAGCGTGCAGCTGTCAAACTTTTATCAAAAAGTGTACCACAACTGAATGAAAGCGAAACGGTTGGTAGGAGCGCCCCTTGCGATCGCCCGTGGAAAAAGTGGGGGTTATATAAAGTAGTCACTTAATATTCCCCCTTGGGCGATACAAGATTCGTCCCTAGAAGCCGAACCAGTTTTAAAAGATGTGCCTGTAAAAAAGAAGCAACGGCTCGTCAGGAAAACCTCTCTCTTTCTCTGCTCTGCATATCTTTTCGTAATAATTGCAAAATAACCCACTTACAGGTACTATCCGACATAGATAATGAGAAACGTGCGTATAAGCACTTCAGTGTTCACCTTCGTCATCGCCCAGTTCCCCCAATCACACCAGACATGATAAAGATCCTGCTCATCAACCCGGCCTACCGCACCCACCTCCTCGACAATGTGAGAGTTCTGGCCCTGCCGCCGCTCAACCTCATGATGATCGCGGCCTATACCCCGCAAGAGTTTGAGGTGGAAATCCTCGACGAGGCCTTCGATCAGATCGATTACGAGGCGACCGTCGACCTGGTCGGCATCACCTGCATGACTCCTCTTGCGCCGAGGGCCTACCGGATCGCGGGGGAATTCCGCAGGCGGGGGGTTCCCGTTGTTCTCGGGGGCATCCATGTATCAATGATGGCGGAGGAGGCCGCGGAATACGGCGATGCCATTGTGGTCGGCGAAGCAGAGGAGATCTGGCCGAGGCTGCTTGCCGATTTTTCCCGGGGCGCGCTGCAGCCACGCTACGAAGCGAGGGAGCGCCCGGATCTCTCCGGACTCTTCGCTCCGCGCCGCGAACTCCTGCGCAACAAGTATTTCGTGCAGACCGTGCAGACCTCCCGGGGTTGCCCGCACAATTGCAAGTTCTGTTCCGTCACCCGGTTCAACGGCGGACAGTACCGGGTGCGCGATATCGACCGAGTCATCGCCGAAATCAAGTCGATTCCGGACAAGCGGCTCTTTCTCATCGATGACAATATCATCGGCTCCGGCAGACGCAGCATGGATCGGGCCTTCGCACTGTTCGAGAGACTGAGGGACTGCGGGAAGGAGTGGGGAGGCCAGACCTGCCTGAACATCGTCGAAAATGAGGATCTGCTGGACGCGGCGGCCAAGAGCGGGGCCAAGGCCTTTCTCATCGGTTTCGAGTCGCTGCATGAGAAGACACTCACGAGTCTTAACAAGAATATGAACCTCCGCCCCACGACCCGCAATTTTAAGGAATCGATCAAGAAGATCCAGGACCACGGGATCGCCGTCATCGGCGGCTTCATTTTCGGCACCGACGACGACTCCTGCGACACCATCCGGGCAACCATTGATTTCATCCACGAGTCAGGCATCGATGCCGTGCAATTGAGCATCCAGACGCCGTTGCCGGGGACTATTCTTTACCGGGAGCTGCAGGAGAGCAATCGGCTCCTGCTCACAGAATACCCTGACGACTGGGAATCCTACAATATCTTCGAACCTGTCTTTCAGCCCAAAAACATGGATCCCCAGGCCCTTTACCGGGAGTTGATCGAGGCCTACCGGGAAGTGGCCTCATTCAGGCACTCCCTGCCGCGGGGCCTGAAGACCCTCTGGCGGACCCGCTCGCTTTTTTCCACGAGTATCTCTTTTTTCTGGAACTACGACAGCTACAGGTCGATCAGCTCACTGACACGCCCGAAATTTCAACAATAATCGCAAGAGAGGCACCGGCTGGCCCGAGCGAAATGCGGATGGGCTCACTTTCAATAGACAATCGACCTTTTCTGAATTTCGTCCTTGCGGCGTTCGTATTCCTCCCGGCTGATCCGGCCGGCCCTGAAATCATCCTCCAGATCTTGCAAGGCCTTTTTATTCTGATATTCATAAGCCGCCCCCGCGGCTCCGGCGCCAATTGCCGCGCCGCCGACCGTGCCTCTGCCGCAACCTGACAGGAACAACAACGGAACGATCAACGTCAGCAAAACAAATACTTTCATACTTGAACCTCTCGATATAGAAACAGGAGTTTTCTCGTTGTCGCCTGGTTCCCCGGGCGTCTTATGGTCTCTTCATATTCGCTTATAACACCTATTTTTTGTTATAATTCTAAGTCACATCTGCGGTTAATCAAGTGAAACTGCGAGTATTCAATCATGCGCCTAAACAACCGGAACATCATAACCTCAAGCCCCAACAATATGTCAAACCTCCGGCAGGAGGCGGACAAAGATACAGCTATTATCTGCTTGCCCTTGCACTGCATTCATGCTCTGATCTCTGCACTGTACTCGGCGTTTTCTTCGAATAAGCCATACCGGGGGGGGCGGGGGCTTATGGGGCTTATCTTTCTTCTTTCCTGACCAGAATTATACTTACCAGAAATACACTTCAGGGGGAGAAATGGAGGTCAAGAAATGTTACTACTCTCTCGCGCTTCAGGCGATAATTTCCTCCTCTTTATTGCGATCCTGTTACCGACCCTTCTCGGCGGCTGCGGCTTCACCGTCACCCCCCCGCCCTCTCCGGCAAATCCGGTGCCGTTATTTCTCCTCGATCACGGCAGGCATGCCAGCCTGGTCCTGCCGGCGGACGAGGGGATGGTCCGCTACTCTTACGGTGACTGGGAATGGTACGCCATGAGCCGAACCGGGGCAATAGAGGGCAGTCGGGCACTGGTCGGACCCAATCCTGCCGCGCTAAGCCGGAAGGTGCTTTCGGTTTCGCCGACGGAGCAGGTTCTGCGCCAGGCCCTGCCCATGGTCATAGAACACGCCTTCCTCATCCCGGTTGAAGCCAAAAACGCTGCCCGCCTGAGGGAGCGGCTGGAGAATCTCTTTTTCGAAAACCGGGAGACCCTGCACCACAACCCGGCCTACGGCATCGATTTCGTCAAGCATCCCGACCCCTATTCCCTCAACCACAACAGCAATACGGTTGTCGCCGGATGGCTTCGGGAACTGGGGGCGGAGGTCCGGGGCAGCGGACCTTTTTCCGACTGGAAGATTCTGCAGGATCATTGATGCTTCGGCGGGCTCCGCCATGTGCTTTCTCCATCGACTCGGGACGCGGAAGCGTCCCAGGCTGCGTTCCCACGCTGCCAGCGTGGGAACGATCAATCCCGATCTCGATACCGAGTGGCTAGAATTGGGGAAAGGGAGCGTAGTGGTGCTACACCCGTGCATTACGTTTCACCTGCGAAGCTTTGACTTTACGGGTGAAGAGGTTACGTTATCGGGAAACGTCCCTCAGCGGTGAGGCTCTGCAGCAGACCAGCAAGGGCCATTTGCAGCGGCTGGTCCGGCAGCTCACTGGTACCCTGCTCCTGTTGTCTCCGAAGCTGACAACTCCTCTCGCTCGAAAGCCATGTTCAAGACAATCAATACGGAAAAAAAGCCGATCAAACTCTGGCTGAACGACATCGACCCCGACACTCTCCAGCAGGCAAAGAATCTCGCCAACCTGCCCTTTCTCTTCCGCCATGTGGCGATCATGCCCGATGCCCACGTCGGCTACGGCATGCCCATCGGCGGGGTGGCGGCGACCGAAGGGGTCATCATCCCCAACGCGGTGGGGGTGGATATAGGCTGCGGGGTCGCGGCGGTGAAGACCTCGCTGCAGGCGATAGAGACGCCGCAGCTGAAACGTGTCCTCCAGGGCATCCGGCAATCCATCCCGCTCGGCTTCGCCCACCATAAGAAACCGCGGCCGGGAGGCCGGATGCCCGAGTTCGGCCCGGGCCTCACGGGCCAGGATCTGCCCGTGGTGGCCCGCGAGTTCGAGAGCGGCCAGCTCCAGCTCGGGACGCTCGGCGGCGGCAACCACTTCATCGAAATCCAGCTGGGCGACGACGGGCACATCTGGATCATGATCCACTCCGGCAGCCGCAATATCGGTTACCAGGTAGCCCACCATTACAACCGTCTGGCGGCCGCCCACAACAAGAGCCATGGTGCGCTGGTCCCTGAGAAATGGCAGCTCGACTACCTGCGGCTCGACTCCGAGCTCGGCCTGCTCTACCTGCGGGAGATGAACTACTGTGTTGAATTCGCGGCCGCCAACCGGCAGGCGATGATGCGGCAGGTGACGGAGATTCTGGGCGAACTTGAACCCTCCGCCGCCTTTTCCCCGATCCTCGATGTGGCCCATAACTACGCGGCCCGGGAAACCCATTTCGGCCGGGAGCTGATCGTCCACCGCAAGGGGGCGACACGGGCGCTCGCCGGCGAGCTCGGCATCGTCCCCGGCTCCCAGGGCAGCGCCAGCTACATCGTCAGGGGTCTCGGCAATCCGGAGAGCTTTTTCTCCTGCTCCCACGGGGCGGGCCGCAGGCTGGGGCGCAAGCAGGCCCAGCGGGAGCTCGACCTGAAGGCGGAAGTCGCCCGGCTGGAGGCGCAGGCAATCCTCCATGCCATCCGCGGCAGGAGGGATCTGGAGGAGGCGGCCGGCGCCTACAAGGATATCCGCCTGGTGATGGGCAACCAGAGCGATCTGATCGAGATCGTCACCAGTTTTAAACCGCTGGCGGTGGTGAAGGGATGATCAGAAAACAGGATTCAGCTGACCAGGTGAAAAGAAAATACCGTGTAACCTGAAACCTGTCACCTGAGAAAGGCTGCGGTTGCGCGAATCACCTCCTCCGGCCGGTCCCGGTGCGGGGAATGGCGGCAACCCGGCAGAATGAGCAGTCGGGTGTCGCGCACCCGCCTCTTGATGCCATGGAGCTGTTCGAGGGTGGCGTACTCGTCGCCCTCTCCCTGGATGGCGAGCACGGGGCAGACGATTCTCTCGATCTCGGCCTCGATGTTCCAGTTCCGGAAGGCCGGGTCAAGCCAGATGTCGTTCCACGCGTAGAAAGCTGAATCGACGTCGTCATGATAGGGGGCAAGCCGCTCCCGCAGACCTTTTTCCCGATAGGCGGCGCGGGCGACGCGGATGTTGGCGAGGCTCACCTCCTCGACGAAGATATGCGGGGCCAGCACGACGATACCGGGGAAACGTCCCGGCAAGCCTGCCGCCGCCAGCAGGGCGATGGTGGCGCCGTCGCTGTGACCGAAGAGCCAGGGTCTCTCGACGTCCAGGTTGTCGAGCAGCGCGGGCAGGACTTCAAGCGCCTCTCGGTGCAGGTAATCGACAGGGAAGCGCTCCGCGTGGGGGCGCGGAGTCGAGCGGCCGTAGCCGAAGCGGGAGTAGACCAGGCCGCGCAGCCCCAGCTCCTTACAGAGGCGTGCCGGAAAGTCCCGCCACATGGCGACGCTCCCCAGTCCCTCATGGAGGAAGACCACAACCGGGAGGTCTTCATTCCCCTGTCCTACCCAGCGGTATTCCAGGCTGAGGTCCCTGCCGGCTGCCCGGATCCCCACTCGCTCCATGGGCGAACTCTTTTTACGGGGCCAGGCGGTCGATCGTCCAGTCGCTTTCGCCTTCCGCCCGAGTGTAGCGGAAGCGGTCGTGCAGCCTGTTCCTGCCGCCCTGCCAGAACTCGATCTCGGAGGGCTCGACCCGGTAGCCGCCCCAGAAAGAGGGCAGCGGCACCTTGCCCTCGCCGATCTTGGTCTTCATCTCCAGAAACTTCTGCATGAGAATCTGCCGGGAGGTGAGCGGCCGGCTCTGGCTCGACACCCATGCGGCCATCTGGCTCTCCTTGGGCCGCGACATGAAATATTTGGCCGATTCGGCGGTGGAGATCTTGGCGGCAAGCCCGTTGATCATCACCTGGCGCTCCAGTTCGAGCCAGATGAAGAGCAGGCTGACCCGAGGATTCTCCTTGATCTCCTGGGCTTTTCTGCTCTCGAAATTGGTGAAGAAGACAAAGCCCCTCTGGTCGAAATACTTGAGCAGCACGGTCCGCTGGCTGGGCTGGCCGCTCGCGGCCACGGTGGCGAGAATCATCGCGGTCGGGTCGGCGATGTCGGTGCTTCTGGCCTGCTCGAACCAGGCGGCAAACTGCAGAACAGGGTCGGCGTTGAGGTCGTTCCGCGACAGCCCCCCCCGCAGATACTCCCGGCGAAATTCACTGAGATCCACGTAAGTTCCCTTATAAAAAAAAGCCGCCGGCACCCGGCACACAGCCGGGCCCGGCGGCAATGGCTAACTGTAATCAGGATTCCTTGATGCCTTCGAGTTTCCAGTTCTGGGTGCCGGCCGGACGGGCCCAGGTCCAGTCTTCCTGGAACTTCACCGGGGTGGTCATGCTGCCGGAGATCAGCTCGCCGCTCTTGTCGTCGACAGTGTAGTCGAGCAGGTTGGCGGTGAACTGCAGGGTGACGAAGTCCTCGCGGCCGTCGCTGCCGGCGGCGACGATCTCCACCGAGCGGACTGCGATGGATTCGAGCTTGTTGATCTGGCCGTTGGCGCGCATCTCGGCGAAATGCTGCTCATATTCCCGCGCGAGCTGGTCGCCCAGGAGATGGCGGTAGGAATCGAGGTCCCGGCGCATCCAGCCGGCCTGCACCTGAAAGAAGACATCGGAGGCCACTTCCTTGAAATACGCCGGGTCGAAGTCACGGTCGTACTGCCGGATCTGGTCGATCCCCTCCTCCACCAGGTTCGCGCCGATCACCGGCGGGGGCGGGGGCGGAGGCTGGAAGGAGCTGTGGGTGCCGCCGCCGTAAGTGTTGGTCGACTGGTACTGATGGGGGGAGGGATTGGGGCTCTGGTAGCCGCTTGGCCGAGCCTTGGCGAACTTCTTGTAAAGAAAGAAGGCGACGCCGGCCAGAAGCAGCAGGGGCAGAATGCCGATGCCGGAGCCGCCGAACATCGAGCCGAAAAGCATGCCGCCGAGCGCGCCGCCCAGGAGGCCGCCCATCAGGCCGCGGCTGAAGCTGCTGTCCTTTTTCGGGCCGGCGGCGGGGGCGGTGCTCGCGGGAGCCTTGCTCGGGCTCGAGCTGAAGGATTTGCCGCCGGATTTCGAGCGGGCGTCTGCATAGTCGGCCAGCATACCGCCCTCGATGAAGGAGAAGGCTATCAGCATCAAAAAAATCGGTGCCAGTCTTTTCCAAAACGTTGTCATCATTTTCACCATAAATTTAATTTTTTTACTCATTCCCGAGTCTGGGGTAGACATTCCGCTTCAATATAGTACACCTGGACCAAGAATCCATAAAATATCGGCTTATCCTTGGCAAAATCGTACATGCTCATCATCCACCCGCCGCTGACCAAGCCCTGCGAGCCGCCGGCCGCCCCGGCCTATCTCGCCGCGGCGCTGACCGCCCACGGCCACGCCTGTTCGGTCTGCGACATGAATATCGAGGCCCTGGAGCACATTTCCCGCACCGCAAGGCCGCACGGCGACACCTGGACCGACCGGGCGGCAAGGAATATCGGCAGAAATCTCGGTGCCCTGCGTGACACGCGCACCTACGGGAGCTTTGACCGCTACGCCCGAGCCGTAGCGGACATCGACCGGTTCCTGGCGATGGCCGGGAAGGACTTCGACCTGCAGCTGTCCCTCGCCAACTACCAGGACAATGGGAGATCACCGGTGAAGAGCGCCGACCTGCGCGCGGCCGCGGCGGACTATCGGGCAAACATCTTTTCCCCCTATTTCAGCCGCCGGCTGGACGAGCTTATCGAGAAGACGCGGTGCGCCCGCATCGGCTTCTCCCTCACCTACCTCAGCCAGGCCCTCGCCACCTTCGCCATGATCGGCTACCTCCGGGCCCGCCACCCGGAGCAGGCCATCATCCTCGGCGGGGGACTCGTCACCACCTGGCTCAGCAATCCGGGCTGGCGAAACCCTTTTACGGACCTGGTCGACCATTTCATCGCCGGCCGGGGTGAGAAACCGCTCCTCAGCCTCTTGGGCAGCGAGCACCGAGAATACCACCCTTTGCCCGACTTTTCGGGGCTTGGCGACAACCGCTATCTCTCCCCCGGCTTCGTCCTGCCCTACGCCGCCTCCTTCGGCTGTTTCTGGCGAAAATGCAGCTTCTGCCCGGAGAAAAGCGAAGAAAATCCCTATGCACAGGTGCCGCCAGTGACCGCCATCGCCCATCTGCAGAGCCTTTGCGCAGTTCACTCGCCGGCTCTCATCCACCTCCTCGACAACGCCATCAGCCCGGCCATGCTCCGTGCCATCTGCAAAGAGCCGCCGGGCGCGCCCTGGTACGGCTTCGCCCGTATCGACAGGCTGCTGACCGATCGCGATTTCTGCCGCCGCCTGCGGGAGGCCGGCTGTGTCATGCTGAAACTCGGACTCGAGTCCGGCGACCAGGAGGTACTGGACCGGATGCACAAGGGCATCGACCTGCGCCGGGCGTCAACGGTGCTGGAAAACCTTCACGAAGCGGGCATCGCCACCTACGTATATCTCCTCTTCGGCACGCCTTCGGAGAGCCGCGCCGAGGCGGAACGGACATGGCAATTCGTCGAGGAGCACCACCGGGCCATTGACTTCCTGAACCTGGCGATATTCAACCTGCCCATCGGCAGCAACGAGGCGGAAGCCCTGCCGATAAACGATTTCTACGAGGGGGATCTGTCCATCTACCGCAATTTCACCCACCCCCGGGGCTGGGACAGGCCGGAGGTGCGGCGCTTTCTGAGCTCCTTCAAGCGCTCTCCGAAGATCGCCGCGATCCTCCGGAACGACCCGCCGCTCTTCACTTCGAATCACGCCCCGTTCTTCGCCCGTTACCGCTGACCGGGTATCTGGTAGGTGTGAATAAATTCGATGACACTGAGGTCATCATCCGATCGCTGTGTGAAACCGAGTAAATTTTTCGTCGCTACACTGCCATCGGGAAAGCCGGTTTCGAGCGACTGTCCGATGTTCGAAAAGATAGTTCTGTCATCCATCATGGCACCCAGTATCGGAACATCGGTTTCTTGCCACAGTCCGGAACTCTCTCCGCCTTGCAGAACCCTTACCAACCCGCCGGCGACGCGGCTGGCGATGGTGTTTCTGTCATAATTGGTAACCAGGTTGAAATTGAAGTATTCCGGAAACTTACTGTAATCGATAGCCCCACTCGCAGGGGTTTGGCCATCTTCTTCATAGGCACTGTATCCCTCCACTTTGTTTATTCCCAGGATTGAGTTGAGATACACCACCAGGTCCACTCCAATATCTCCGGTCTTGTCGGCGGCGGCGGCAAGAAAGCTCGCCGCAAAATTGAGGTCGGTGGCGTTTGCCCTATAATCCCCATCGGTCAGGATACCAAAGAAAGGACCTTGGCATACAATCGGGTTGTCTGCATTGATTCCCGTCGGGCAAGTCTCGGAGGTTGTCGAGAAAAGTTTCAGACCGGCGACGTTTTCACAAGCGGCAAGCACTTTGTCAAGTTCAGCCTGTTGCGGATTGTAGTCCCAGCAGTAGCAAGGCGTAACGTTTTCATCCTTATCGACACATTGGTAGTAAGTAAGATAGGTAACAGGCCGGACATCCACCAGAGAACCAAGGCCTTGGCCCTGTAGCTTCCTGATGTCGATGGTCGGCCGCAAGGGTGCGTCGGCCGGGCCGTCTTCCAACTCGAGCAGATTCGACACGGGAATGCCGCCATTCAACGAACGATCGACAGGCGCACGCTCGTCGGCAGGCGTCACCAGATGACCATCCCTCATAAGCTTGACATACAACGCAAGATTTTCCAGAGGCGAATCGATGGCTTTTTGGACGGTTCCCAAAAATACGGGCTGACCGGTAGCGGAATCGACCAAAAATTCATCATAGACATTCTTGGTCAGCAGCAATCGCCCGGAGACATCGATTTCAATGGCGATGGAACCGGGAATTTCGGTATTTTTATATAGTCGACGGCAGGTCTTACATGCCGGAATGCAGATTTAAGGAAAAAGATGATTTTGGTTTGATGAACCGTATTTATCAGCCTTGAAGATCGGGAACAGATTGACAGGGATCAGGCCGGGCAGTGTTTCGGCAGCGTGACGGGTACTGGTGGGGTTTTTCGAGGAGGCGGTATTATGGAAAAATTTATGCTGATCTTATTTTCGCTGATGATTACGGCATCGCATGCCGGCGGGCAAACGGTCGGCAGGCAAGCGGACAGCCTTGAGCGTCAGATTGCCCGGTCCGGGTTGTCCGCGGATGATGCGCGCGCTGGTACATTCCATGCAACAGGCGGGATTTACGGAAGACCAGGCGCGGAGGCTGGCCAACCAGCTGTCCGCGAAAAATTTCCCGGGAATGGCCGCGGAGCCGGTCCGGGATAAGGTGCTCGAGGGGATTGCCAAGCGGGTCGAACCTGAAAGGATCCTGCAGGCGGCGTCCAAGGTTGAGACTCGATACGCCCAGGCCTATGAACTGACTGCCGGCGTGGATCAGCAGCACCGCTCGCGGCTCGCCCAGGCTTATGCTGATAGTCTGGCAGCCGGGCTCACCCGGGAGGATGCCGCACGGATAGCTTCGGCAATCGAGAGCAGGTTGCAGCATGCGGAAAAATCCCGCCAATTCGGCCTCAGGGAAGAGACGTTGCTTACCGCAAGAGAGATGGTGCGGCAGGGCGTATCGTCGACAACCACCGCCTCCGTTGTGGGAGAAGCCCTTGCCAAAGGCTATGATGAGGCCGACATGAATACTCTCCGCAATTCCTTCGGAAATATCCAAAGAAATGATCTGGAAGAGACCGCCCGAAAATTCAGAGGCGCAATAAGCAGGGGTGTTTCCGCCGACAAACTCGGCTCTTCAGCAGGCGGCAGAAGCTCCGGCGAAGGTTTCCATGGTGGTGCCGGCAGCGATTCAGGCCATGGTCACGATTCCGCGGGAGGACAAGGCGGTGGGAACTCCGGCGGCAGCGGTAGTGATGGTGGTGGCAGTGGAGGTGGCAGTGGTGGCGGAGGCGGTGGTGGCCCCCGCTGATGACGCTCACGGCGGAGCGGCGGAGCATTGAATCGGAGGCGATGGCAACACCGTCCTCCCCTGACCGTGTGACGAGCTTTTACCTCCTGGCCCCGCCACCGCCACCACGGCCAGCGCCACCACCCGGCCCCATTCCTCCACCAGCACCGAGTCCCGTGCCACCTCCCCAGACTGGCGGTTCATCGGGCAGAGTCATTCCCTGGGCCTGGGCGCGCACTTTCATTTGTTCGTGATGTTTTCTGCGTATTTGATCTCGCTCCTGCGCGGTTGTTGCGGCACGCATTTCAGCGCGAAATTGATCCCGCTCCTGTTGCGTCATAAGCTGACTGCCATAAATCTGATCTTGCCGCTGGAATTGCTGCTGGTTAGCCGCGGCTGTAAAACCGGCGGATAATGCCAGGGCAGAGGCTAAGACGACTGCCAATGTTCGTTTTCTCATCTGAGACTCCTTATCTGAAGAGAATAAACTTTATGGTCACTGAACCAGGAAGCCGAGGCAAACGAAAGCTGTGGATAAATTCAGCCGTGGCAGGCCGCAGGGGCAAGGTGCATCAGACGCTTCCCCTTTTCAACCTGGCCAGCATCAGCTTCCCAATCAGCAGGCAAATTGACTAATCCTGGCAAGAACCGTCTCTTGCCTGATCGCGGTCCTGGTCAGGAGTACCGTCCCTGTCCCCGGTGCCTGCCCCATCCAGAACAAAGAAGGGATAATTGCCGTTTTCCTGCCGGCCGGCATCCAGGCAGGTGCCATCCCTGTCACGATCGCGGTCCTGATCGGCAGTACCACCATCACGGTCTCCCGTACGGGCACCGGCAAAACTCACTCCGGTGATCAGTAGACTCGCCATGCAAGACGCCACAATGCAATGAAGAAGCTTTTTCATGAGATTTCTCCTTAGTTTCATATTGAATGGAGTTATGTCCTCTCCCATAATTTCCACCCTGTCGACGTGTGAAAATATGGCTCCATTCTACTTGGGCGCGATGAGTCTGCCTATCAGCGGGAGAATGAATTGTTCGTAGGGGCAGGGGAAACCTTTTGTAGTTCTGCGGCGGGGTTTTCTGTACTCGTTTGTCCTACAAGAGATTAGTACCTTAGAAATTCGTTTCTTGCTTTTTAAGAACGAATTTCGTGAAGGTACTTATCCCCTCTGCAGTGTGAGGGGATAAGAGCCCTTGGGTTGCGGGCGTCAGCCCGCTTTAGAGAAATGATGATCATCCGACAAGGCCCTCTTTTATGGCATAATAGGTGAACTCGGCATTATTCTTCATCCCCATTTTCTGCAGGGCTCGCCGCCGATTGGTGCTGATGGTCTTGGTGCTCAGCACCAGTTCGTCGGCTATTTCCGTGACGGTTTTGCCGGAGGCGATCATCAGCATCACCTGATACTCCCGGTCGGACAGCGTCTGATGAGGGCTCTTCTCCTGGTCGGCGCCAAGATAGCAGGCCAGTTTCTCCGCCAGGACAAGACTGATGTACCTCCCCCCCTGCGACACTTTGCGGATGGCGGAGATCAACTCCTCGGGAGCGCTCCCCTTGGTGAGATAGCCCCGCGCCCCGGCCTTGAGCGCACGAATCGCATATTGTTCCTCCGGATACATGCTGAGCATGAGAACGGGACGCGCCGGCTGCGCCCGATGGAGTTCTTTCAGGACATCCAGCCCGCTCATGTCAGGCAAGGCGATATCGAGAAGAACAAGATCGAAATCACCGGCCGCGGCAAGCTTCAAGGCCTCTTTTCCGTTGGAGGACTCCCGGGCGGCGACCAGATCGTTCGTTTCCGCCAGAATCTGCTGCAAGCCCGCCCTGACGACCGCATGGTCGTCAACTATCAGTATCTTCAACACGAGTTTCCTCTCCCTGCTCTTCATAAGGAATGGAAAGGCACAATGTGGTGCCCTCCCCCAACCTGCTTTGTATGGTCAGCGTTCCTTTCAACAGACAGGCGCGCTCCTGCATCCCCCTCAAGCCTAAAGAATTGCAGTTAGTTATCTGTTCCGGTGCAATTCCGGCACCGTTATCCCTGACCGTGAGCGTCACACAGCCCTTCTCCTTGATCAAAACGACCTCGACCTGCGTCGCCCCCGAATGGCGGGCGATATTCGTCAGCGCTTCCTGGTAAATACGGAAGACCGTGATCCTGCATGGATCATTGAGGAGTATGTCTTCGGGAATGGAAACGATATCGAAATCGATGCCGAGGCGGTCGTGAATGAGATTCGCCTGCCATTCGATGGCAGCTGATAGCCCCAGATCGTCGAGCAAGCATGGGCGAAGCTCCGAAGAAAGCCGTTGCACCGTCTGAACTGTCTGATCCAGCCGCTGATTCATATTCCTGAATTTCTCCAGAACCTCCGGTTCTTGGGCCCGCAGGTGACGGGCGAGCCAATGAACATCCATTTTGAAGCCGGTCAATGCCTGACCGAGTTCATCGTGAATCTCCCGGGCCATGGCCCGGCGCTCCTGTTCCCTGGCCATCTCGAGATGGGAAGTGACATTGCGCAGTTGTTCATGCGAACGCTGCAACTCCTCCTCCGTTTTCTTCCGATCGGAAATATCCTTGAAGTTCTCGACGATTCCGACGAACTGCCCGTTGCCGTCGCAAAAAGGCGTTGCGGTAACGATGCAGGGGACCTCACCGCCGTCCCGCCGGACCTTGATGGCATCGTACTCCACCCGCTCCTTTCCGCCCTGGATGCGAAACATCGGACAGAGCTCAGTATTGCAGCTGGCTCCCCTGAACACTTCGTAGCATTTTTGTCCTTCCGCCCCCTCTTCCCTGCCGATCTTGGCAAGCTGAAGAAAGGTCTTGTTAACCCGGAGCGTATTGAAATTTTTATCGATCACCCGCATCCCGTCCGCTGCCGTATCGAAAATTTGCGTCAATTCCATATTGACCTGCTTTATCGCCATTTCCGCCTTGCCGAGCGCCCTTATAATCCGTTGGGCATACACGCCGAAGGAGATGAAGAGGATGACGATGATCAGCCTCATCCACATTTCATGCATGTCCGGGAAGAAGATATGATCCACGAAGTTGAGGTGCCTTTCGTGAAAGATGTGAAAATGCATGTAGGATTCGACCAGCCAGGAGAGCAGTCCGAGAATGATGCCGATGATTAACAATCTCTGGCTGAAAATACGCAAGCAACTCTTTATGGACTCCATGAACATCCTCGTGAGTCTGAAGTTCAAAGTTGTTTTTCAAGCTGTAACAGCAGTCTTTCAGTTTCTCCGGCGCCTGCCCTTCCCATCCTATCCCCCCGCCATATTCCCGTCAAGCGCAAGAACAGATAATCAAAGTTAGGCAAAAATGCCTGAATAATTCAAACTCCGCCAAAAAGAAGTGCAAAGAAGAGCAAGTGAGGCTACTCTCTCTCGGTACTCCAAAGCGAAATTGCACCCCACGAGATCAACCCCGAAAACAATCGAACGTAAATGAACATCATAGGCATAGTCACAGCCATCCTGGCGGGTCTTTTTATGGGCACCATGGGAGTCTTCTCCCGCAAGACCGGCCTCGACGCCCAGGTCATCACCTTTTTCCGGCTCTTTTTCGGCGCCGCCTTTCTGACCCTTCTGCTCCTGCTCACCCGCCGCCTGAGGCTGCTGCTCACCTGGCCGACCTGGCCGGTCCTCGTCAACGGGCTGATGCTGGCCGGCTTCATCATTTTCTACATCCAGGCCATGTATCTCACCAGCATGGCCATGGCCATCATGGTGCTCTATCTCGCCCCGCTGGTGGCCTCGATCTACGCCCACTTTTTCCTGGGCGAGAAGCTGAACCTGACGAGCGTCGCGCTGATCTCCGCCGCGCTCTTCGGCTTTGCCATGATGATGGAATTCAAGCTCGATCTCTCCTCCGGCACCAATCACGCCCTGGGCCTCGGCTTTTCCGCCCTCGGCCTCGCCTGCTACTCGGCCTTCATCCTCATCAACCGGATCATCGACAGCCGTGTCCATGTCTACACTCGCACATTCTACCAGCTGCTCGCCGGCGCCCTGTGCATGGTGCCCTTTTTTATCACCGAGGTTCCCGCCATTTCGAGCACGAATTGGCTGTGGCTGCTGGGGGCGGGCTTCATTCCCGGCTTTCTCGGCATCCTCTTCGCCGTGATCGCCCTGGAGAGGCTGCCGGCCGCCACCTTCGGCACACTCGCCTATTTCGAGCCGATCTTCGTCGTGGTGCTCGGCTGGATGATCTTCGGCGAAACACTGAACACCCTGCAGATGTCAGGCTGCCTGCTTATCCTCATCAGCGGGGCGGTGAAAGGGTATCTTACGGCCACGGGCGGCCGAGAAAAGAACCGGGAACCGGCGGTGGGCAAGGCCCCTCTTCCCTGCGAGACACCGGATATCTGAGCAGACCTCCCACGCGAATTGCGGGAAGTCAGGGCATGGGCCACAAGCCGATTTCACCGTTACGGACGAATATTTATTCCACCGGATCATAAAAACCTCCATCGGAATGCGTCGAAACTGCCTGCCGCGACGTCCGCCGGCCCTCCAAAACCGCGACTGCCGATATGAATATCTTGATGATAACTCACGATTACCCGCCTGTACCCGGGGGTATCTCAGCCCACGCCTACGAGTTGACCAAAGCCTTGGTCCAAGCCGGTCACAGGGTGACGCTGGTGACCCGCCGGCACGGCAAGGAGCCGATAAGATCAGATGCCGACGGCTGGAATGTACACCGTGTATCGCTGAAGTTTCTGGCTTTGGTCTATGGCCTGCAGTTCAGGAGTTTCGTGCACAGACTTCTCCCCGAATTCCAGCCGGACATCATCCACATCCATGGCATGGGCCCTCTGGCGTGGCACGATATCAACCACATTCCGCTGGCCTACACCAACCATACCTCGGGCTACCTGAAACGGATCAAGAAGGGCGGCTGGCGGCGGATGACGATGCTGAAGAGGCACTTCCGCAAGGTCGACCTCTTCCTTGCCCCGAGCCGGGAACTGCTCCAGGTGCCCTTCAGCCTTTCGGCTCCCCGGATTTTCATCCCCAACGGGGTCGATGCGGCCAAATTCATCAGGAGCGAAGACAAGCGGCGAACCATCCGCAGGAGCCTCGGCATTGGCGATGAGGAGGTTGTGGCTGTCGTCACGAGACGGCTGGTAGAGAAGAACGGTGTGCTCTATCTGGCCCGGGCAACGGATCACTTGAACGTGACCGACCCGAACATCCGCTTCATCGTCATCGGCGACGGTCCCGAGCGGACTGCGGTGGAAAGGGAGTTCACCCGCCACTGCGGCAGCCGTGCCGTTTTCCTCGGCAATAAAACCCATGATGAGATCGTCGCCTACTACAGCGCAGCCGACTTCTCGATCCTGCCGTCGCTCATGGAGGCGACCAGCATCAGCGGTCTGGAGGCCATGGCCGCAGGCCTGCCGCTGGTCGGCACCGAGGTGGGCGGGATTCCCGAACTCATCCGGGATGGGGTCAACGGCTATCTTTGCCAGCCGGCCGACCCAAAGGATCTGGCCGACAAGATCCACACCCTGCTGCGCCACGATCTGCGCGAGATGGGCAGGAAATCGAGAGAGATGGTGGACGAGCAGTTCGACTGGCAGAGGATCGCCCAGAAAACTTTGGACGGCTACCGCCGGATTTTGAAAAACTAAAGCCTGAGCGAGACCTCGCCGGGGCACGCTCAGGAAGATGTGGCTCTACCCCCGTGGAGGCAGACAATCGACCAGATGGAGATTGAAGTTGAGGTTCTGGCCGGCCAGCGGCGGATTGGCATCGAGGGTGATGTGGCTATCGGTGATCTTCGTCACCACGACCCGCATCAGCTCCCCATTCATGCCGCCCATCTCCAGCCGCATGCCCTCCTCCGGCTTGAGATCGGGCGGCACTTGGGCGATGGGCACCTCGAGCACCAGTTCCTCGTTTCGATTGCCGTAGGCTTTCTCCGCCGGAATATGGACATCCTTCGACTCCCCGACCGTCATGCCCTGCACGGCCTCATCAAAGCCCTGGATTACCTGGCCGCTGCCGACATCGAAACCCAAAGGCTCGCGGCCCTCGGAACTGTCGAACACCGTCCCGTCATCGAATGTACCCTTATAATGCACCTTGACGTGATCGCCTCTTTTAACCTGTGTCATTTGTTGCTCCTTCAAGCCAATAGGCTTCTGTCGATGATTATCTTCTCACTCTTACCGTCGGCAGGAAAAAGAAGAATGTTTCCGCCGGTTACAAGGCATTCAGCGTCTTGCCCGACAAATAATTTGTCCGGAATTCCGTACACCGCTACTATTAACATCATCGGGGGAAGATTCAACCGTAAAACCTGGGCTCAGCTCCCCGCGCATATATCTCTTGCTGACATTTTCCTTTTTCTTTCATGGACAAAGGTGTAGGTTCGCCGAAATCTCCTCGACAGTCAGACAGGGGAGGCATGCAAGAAAACCACCTGCCAAAAAATTCTGAACACCAACCGAAATGAAATCTGGCAAGACAATCGTCATCGGCGGAGGCGCGGCGGGACTTATAGCCGCAGGCCGCGCGGCGGAACGGGGGGCGGAGGTAATCCTCCTGGAGAAAATGGAGCGGACTGGGCGCAAGATCGGCATATCGGGAAAGGGCCGCTGCAACCTCGGCAATAGTGCGCCGCTGGCGGAATTCCTTACTCACTTCGGCAAGAACGGCCAGTTCCTGCGCCAGGCCTTCCAGCAGTTTTTTACTCCCGAGATGATCTCCTTTTTCGAAGGTCTCAGGCTGCCGCTGGTGACGGAACGGGGTGGGAGGATATTCCCGGCGAGCGGCCGGGCCCTGGATGTGGTGCGGGTCATGGACAATTGGGTGAAATCCGCGGGTGCGACCGTGCGGACCGGGGCGGCGGTGAAGGAAATCCTGGTCCGAGACGGCCGGGTGCGGGGCGTGCGATGCCAGGGAGGCGAGATCGAGTGCGCCAATGTCATCCTTGCCACCGGCGGCAAGTCCTATCCCCGGACCGGCTCGACCGGCGACGGCTATCGGCTGGCGGCGAGTCTCGGCCACACCGTAACACCCCTGCGGCCGGCCCTGGTCCCTCTGGTAAGCCCGGACCCGCAGGTCCACGGGATGAACGGCCTCGAGCTGCGCAATGTCCGGGTAAGGCTCTTTATCGACGGCAAGCGCAGGGCCGAAGAGTTCGGCGAACTCTCCTTCACAGGCTTCGGCCTCTCCGGCCCTGTGATCCTTAGCCTCAGCGGGATGGTGGTCGATGCGATCGACGCGGGTTGCGAAGTTGTCCTATCTCTTGACCTGAAGCCGGCCCTCGACCACGGCAAGCTCGACGACCGGCTGCTCCGCGACCTGGGGAGTCGCGGGGGTGACCCCGTGGAGAGCCTTCTCCGCGGTCTGCTTCCCAAGGAGATGGTGCCGGTCTGCCAGGCCGCCTGCGAGCTGCCCGCGAGTCTCGATACCGCCCGCTTCCCCGGCAAGGCCCGCAAGCGTCTGGTCCAGTGGCTGAAAGATTATCGCATCCCCGTCAGCGGATACCGCTCCTTCGATGAAGCCATCGTCACCGCCGGGGGCGTCAGCCTGAAAGAGATCGATCCCCGCACCATGGCTTCAAAACTGCTGGGCGGGCTCTTTATCGCGGGAGAGTTGCTCGACCTGCAGGCGGATACCGGCGGCTACAACCTCCAGGCCGCCTTCTCCACCGGCTGGGTTGCGGGCTCTTCGGTTGTGTGAAGGTCGTGCACCGGAGCCTGCCGGTGCACTCTATGAGAAACATAAGGAAGTCCCTGATGCTGGACCCTTACAACAGCGTTGAACGCCATTCCTCGAAGACCTTCTCGATCGGGATTGCAAAGCCGATGCCCTGGGTATTGCGAAGAATCATCGTGTTCACTCCGCGCACGTAACCGTTCTCGTCGATGAGAGGCCCGCCGCTGTTGCCGGGATTGATCGCCGCGTCAGTCTGCAGGTAGATCTGGCCCTGCTGCATCTGCACCCCGGAGAATACCCCGGCGGTCACGGTATGCCTTAGGCCCACGGGGCTGCCTATCGCGAAAACCTTGTCGCCCTGCCGCATCGGCACCGGGGTCTTTTCCAGGAAAGGATAGTCGCCGGAGAACAGGGTCATCAGGGCCAGATCGTAATTGTCGCTCACCAGCATATAGTTGGCGTTGTGCTGACTGCCGTCAGCTAGAAAAATCTTGATGTCGGAAGGCTGGATTTTCCGATCCATCTGCGCCAGCCTCTGCTCGATCTGCTCCTGCTGCGGCAGGATCTTCTGCAGGTTCTCCTCGTACTTCTCGATAAGGATAGCCAGCTGGCTCCGCGACGGCCCTTTCGGTAGGCGCTGATATTCTGCTTTCATCTGCTCGATCTTCTGCTTTTCAAGATCGATGAGCCTGCGGCCGGTCTCCACCTGTTCGCGAAGTTCGGCGAGTTTCTTCTCATCCAGGGTGATCACGTGGCGGTTGGTGACAATGTAATTCTTGGTGATGAAAAAGCCGGCCCCGGTTCCCCAGGGAGTTTCGATGGAAACCGTGGCATTTTTGGCCTGCTCGATAGTCCGGCCTCGGGGTGCAAGATCGGACATGGTCGCCACAGGCTCGGGCGGCGGGGCAATCACCGGTGCCACCTCAGCCCTGGCCGGCGCCGACGAGGCACCAGGGGCCTTGGCAGCCTCGATCTTTAGCGGGACGTCCGGGGGCGCGGGCTGACTTTTATTGGTGAAATAGTAAGTGACGCCGGCCACGACCACCACCAGGAGCACAACCTGCAGCGCCCTTAAGGCCAGCTTATTGTTGCCAACGGTCTTCTCCGCCTTTTTTTCCTCCACCTCCTTCAGTCTTTCCTGGGCTCTCTGATACTTGGCGAAGATCAGCCCGCAGGCTTCGCACTCGACGGCATTTCGCTGGACATGTTGACATTTAGGACACTGCATTCTTTTCTTTCCATCGATTGAGGTTATGGCTCTCGACTTCTCCGACGCCTGTGTTTATGATAGCAGCACGCAAGACTTTATTCAATTATACGGTTTTCCTGAAGAACTTTTTCCATTACGACCGATTTTGGCTGCCATGCCCATCCATATCAACAACAACGTCTCGATTCCCGATCATGAAATCGTTCTGGTGCCCATCCGAGCCCAGGGCGCAGGGGGTCAGAATGTCAACAAGGTGTCGAGCGCCATCCACCTGCGTTTCGACATCCGCGGCTCATCCCTTCCCGAAGCTTACAAGGAGCGGATCCTCGCCCAGAGGGACCAGCGGATTACCGCCGACGGCGTCATCGTCCTGAAGGCCCAACAGTTCCGCACCCAGGAAAAGAACCGGGAAGACGCCCTGGAACGCCTCGCCTGGCTGATCAGAAGGCTCACCGCGGTCCAGAAAAAACGCACTCCGACCCGCCCCACCCTCGCCTCGCGGGAAAGGCGCGTCAAGCTGAAGACAGAACGGGGCAAGGTAAAAGCCTTCCGTAAGAAGATCCTCGAAGAATAGGCCTCATTGATGATGTGAACCCATATCTCCCTTTTTTAATAACCGATATGCCAACCTGTGCATAAGGAGAGACAATGCAGAAACGACAGTATCTGGAAAACGCCGATCAACTCATGCAGCAGATCCAAAAGGGTGCCTTCCTCACCGTCGCGGCGGACGGCGCCGTCAACACCATGACCATCGGCTGGGCCACCATCGGATTTATCTGGCAGAAACCGATTTTCATGATCGCCGTGCGGGACTCGCGCCATACCTTCGGTTTGCTGGAGAAGACCGACAACTTCACGGTGAGCATCCCCTCGGACGACGGCTGCCGCGAGGCGTTGAAAATCTGCGGGACCAAATCGGGAAAAAATATCGACAAACTCAAAGAATGCGGCCTGACAACCAAAGAGGCCCAGGAAGTCCAGTCGCCGATCGTCGCCATCCCCGGCACCCACTACGAATGCCGCATCGTCTATAAATCGGCAATGGACCCGGCCTTTCTCGACACCGACCTCGACCGGCTTTACCCGAAAAAAGATTACCATACCCTTTATTTCGGCGAAATCGTCGCCTGTTACACCACAGACTGAGCCGCCGGCATGTTTAACGCTCGGCATTCAGCTGTGAACCGGTCGTTTTGAGTACCTTCACGAAATTCATTCTTTTTTCAGAAATGAATTTCGTGAAGAGTACTTATCCCGTTTAGAAGGTACTTATCCCGTTTATCGAGGTTAGCTGACAGCTGATCGCTGAACGTTGAATGCTTCCCGTTTCCATTATAACCTTGCATATTCCCGGCGGGACTGGTAATAAGTCCGCTTCTTATCGTTAGTGTCAGGCCAGAACATGGGATTTCGACTGAATTGCGCAAAACTGGACAGACACGACTGACCGACCGCGGAGAATCATTGGGGATTCGCATAAAAAGCGGCCGATTTTCTTTCCTGGGCAGGCTTTGCACAAGTTCTTCTTTTGGAATCAATTCCACTATTAAGGAATCACCATGTCTTTCGATCTCGATACGGCGCCGACCACCTTTGCCGAACTGGGCTTTTCCGGCCCCCTCCTCCAGGCCATTAACGACGCCGGTTACGAAATCCCGACCCCGATCCAGCGGGAAATGATCCCCCATGTACTGGCGGGGCGCGATGTCGTCGGCCAGGCCCAGACCGGTACCGGCAAGACCGCCGCCTTCGCCCTGCCGCTGCTCACCCGGCTGCGCACGGATAGCCCCAGAGTACCGCAGATCCTGGTGCTCGCCCCCACCAGGGAGCTGGCCATCCAGGTGGCGGAATCCTTCGATACCTACGGAAAACATCTGAAAAACCTGCGGGTCCTGCCGATCTTCGGCGGCCAGGATTATAACGTGCAGCTCAAACAGCTTCATTTCGGGGTACAGGTTATCGTAGGGACGCCTGGCCGAGTCATGGACCATATTCGCCGCGGCAGTCTCAATCCGGAAACCATCCACAGCCTGGTGCTGGACGAGGCCGACGAGATGCTGAAGATGGGCTTTCTGGACGACGTTCAGTGGATCCTCGACCAGCTGCCGGGCAGGCGGCAGACCGCCCTTTTTTCGGCTACCATGCCGCAGACGATCCGGCAGATCGCCCACACCTACCTGACCGAACCGGTTGAGATTACCATCCGGGCCAAGACGGTCTCGGCCCAGACAGTCAACCAGCGCTACCTCCTCACCGGCGGCATGGCGGGTAAGATGAATGCGCTGGCGCGGATTCTCGAGTCCGAAGACTTCGACGGCATGCTCGTTTTCGTCCGCACCAAGCTGCAGACCGTGGAGATCGCCGAGCACCTCGCGGCGCTCGGCCATGCCGTCGCCGCTTTAAACGGAGATATCCAGCAGAGCCAGCGACTGCGCACCATAGAGCAGCTCAAGGCAAAAAAGATCGACATTCTGGTCGCAACCGATGTGGCCGCACGGGGCCTGGACGTGGAGCGGATCAGCCACGTCGTCAACTTCGACATCCCCTTCGATGCCGAGGCTTACATTCACCGGATCGGGCGGACCGGCCGGGCCGGCAGGAGCGGCGAGGCCATCCTCTTCATCAACGGCCGGGAGCGGTCGATGCTGCGCACCATCGAGCAGGCCACCCGGCAGAAGATCACCATGATGGAGCTGCCCTCCGCCGCCGATATCAACCGACGGCGCATTGCGGTCTTCAAAACCAAGATCACTCAGGCTCTGGCGGGAGATATTTCTTTTTACGAGCGGCTGGTCGGAGAATATCTGACGGAGAATGATGTGGCCCCCGAGCAGCTCGCCGCGGCGCTCGCCCTGCTGGTCCAGGGCAGCCGGCCGCCGCTTTTGCAGGAGGAGAAGAAAGAACCCTTGCCCGCGGCCGAGCGGCGTCCGGCAGCGAAAAAGGCCTCCAACCGGCCCCCTCAGCCGATGCCCATTCAGGTGCCGCCGGAGGAGGGCATGGAACGCTTCCTCATAGAGTTGGGCAGCGAGCACGGCATCAAGCCCGGCAACATCGTCGGGGCCATCGCCAACGAGGCGGACCTCAACAGCCGGTACATCGGCCGGATCGCCATCTTCGACAACTACAGCACGGTTGACCTGCCCTACGGCATGCCGGACGAGATCCTGCAAGTACTCCACCGGAGCCGGGTCGGCAACAGGATGCTCAAGCTGCAGCGGATGGCGGGAGCGGGCGACGGAGTCGGAGAGCCGGTACGGGAGCCCAAGCGGGGGGGAAAGCGAAACAGTCGGCCCTCATCGGCCGGTCCGGGAAGAAAGCCGGCACGACACGGCAGCGATGGGGCCGGCAAACCGGACGGCAAAGGCAGGAAAAAATTCTTGAACAATCCGGCCGTCGGGGACTGAACCCATGCTTCTCCACACCTTCTGCCATATTCCCGGCATCGGGCTAAAAACGGAGCAAAAGCTGTGGAAGGCGGGTGTCACCACCTGGGATTGCTGGCGGGAGCCATGCCCCCTCCGGCTTTCCGCTATTGTCCGGGCCGATGCCGAGAGGTTCCTCGAGAGATCCCGGGAGGCCCTCACCGACAAACCTGCCTTTTTTACGGGCAACCTCGCCAGCACCGAGCCCTGGCGGATCTTTCCGCATTTCCGGGAAGCGACCGTCTATCTCGACATAGAGACGACAGGCCTCGATGACGGCGCTGAGGTGACCTGCATCGCTCTCTACGACGGCCGGGAAATTTTCACCTACGTGAACGGCATCAACTTGGAGGCCTTTATCGACGACATCCTCCGCTACCAGGTCATCGTCACCTACAACGGCAAGAGTTTCGACATCCCCTTCCTGGAGAGATACTTCCGGATCCGGCTGGATCATGCGCAGATCGACCTCCGCCATGTGCTCGGGCGCCTTGGCTTCAGAGGAGGCCTCAAAGGCTGCGAGAAGCAACTCGGCATGAACCGCGGCACCCTCGACGGGGTGGACGGCTACTTCGCCGTGCTGCTCTGGCGCCGCTACCGCACCTACAACGACGCCCGCGCCCTGGAGACCCTCATCGCCTACAATGTCGAGGACACTGTGAATCTTGAGAGATTGATGGTGGAGGCCTACAACCGCAACATCCTGGCGACACCCTTCGGCGACAACCTCCTCCTGCCCTTCCCCGAACCGCCGGCCAACCCCTACCAGCCCGACATCAACTGCATCGAACGGATCAAAAAAAGAGTGATGAGGACTGAGGACTGAGGACTGAGG
>JAEYNP010000012.1 GCA_023412495.1 Pseudomonadota bacterium | reverse complement strand
GCGACGCCAAGTCCCTGATTTCGTGGGGTCTGCGTGGGGTGCGCTCCGACGGGTCACCACGCGCATGAGCGAGCTCCAGCCGGCACCGGAAGAACACCTCTACGAGCGCATCGCCGCGATCCTCGATGAGTCGCGCTCGCGTGTCGCGCGCTCGATCAACACGGCGATGGTCCACGCCTACTGGCACATCGGGCGCGAGATCGTCGAGGTCGAGCAACACGGCGCCGAGCGTGCGGGCTACGGCGAAGGGCTGATGAAGCGCGTGGCCAAGCGCCTCTCCGCGCGGTTTGGCAAGGGCTTCAGCCTCGCCAACCTCAAGCGCATGAAGCAGTTCTACCTCGCCTTCTCCGGTGGCTCCGCGCTGGTTGGGGCCGGCGACCGAAAAGGCTCAACGCTGTTGAGCCGTTCGGCGGACGCAGACGGCCTCGAGAAAGGCTCGGCGGTGTTGAGCCTTTCGCCGGGCCCGTCGCTCCTCTTCCCGCCCTCGCTGGCCTGGTCGCACTACCTCGTGCTCCTGCGCGTCACGCGCCCCGAGGCGCGTGCGTTCTACGAGATCGAGGCGGCGCGCGAGAGCTGGTCGGTGCGCGAGCTCGAGCGCCAGGTGGGTGCGCTGCTCTTCGATCGGCTCACGAAGAACAAGAGCCCCGAGCAGGTGCTCGCGCTCGCGAGGAAGGGCCAGCAGGTCTCGGTGCCGAGCGACGTCCTGAAGGACCCCTTCGTCCTCGAGTTCGCGGACCTCCGCGAGAACCCGGCCGCGCAGGAGCGCGATCTCGAGCAGGCGATCATCGACCGACTCGAGGACTTCCTCCTCGAGATGGGCAAGGGCTTCTGCTTCGTTGCGCGGCAGAAGAGGATGACGCTCGAGGGCGACCACTTCTACGTGGACCTCGTCTTCTACAACCGCTTGCTCCGGTGCTTCGTGCTCGTCGATCTCAAGATGGGCAAGCTCACGCACCAGGATCTTGGGCAAATGCAGATGTACGTGAACTACTTCGACCGCTTCCAGCGGGAAGAACACGAGGCGAAGACGATCGGCATCGTGCTCTGCTCGGACAAGAACGACGCGATGGTGCGCATCACGCTGCCCGACGAGAACGAACAAGTCCTCGCGGCGCGCTACCAGATGTATCTGCCGACCGAGGAGGAGCTGCGCGCCGAGCTGGAGCGCGAGCGTGAGGAGGCCGAGCGCGTGCTGCGACTCACGGCACCCGATGAAGGCTCCGAGAACAGCAAAGGCTGAGGATCGCGATGAGACGTTCGTCCAAGGTCGTGGAGAAGGTGCCGTCCGATCTCGACACTGCGCTCGCCACGATGTCCGCCGAGGCGCTGCGGGAGGTCGTGCACGAGGTGTTGCTCGAGCTGGACGACCGCGCGCACGCTCGGGTCGTCGCATCGCTCATCGCTCGGGCTGCGCGTACTGGCGTGGGCTGGGCGCCAGCGCCTGTGACCGACGAGCAGGTGGCCGAGGTGCTCGCGTTCGTGAAAGCTGCCGAGCGCATCGGACAGGCAGATCCATCCGAGGTCGATGAGTATCTCCGTCGCGGGTCGGCGGCGTTTCTCCGCAAGGACTACGCGTCCGCGCACCGCATCTTCGGCGCGCTGCTTCCGCCCATCGGCGAGGGCAACATCGACCTGGGACAGCACGAGCTGGTCGACGAGGTGCTCGGTGCCGACGTCGCGGAGTGCGCCGCTCAACACGTCGTTTCCGCGTACATGCACGCTCCCGCCGCTGAGCGCGCAGAAGCAGTTCGGGCGGCGATCGACCATGTGCACGGGGTCGGGCACTTTTGGGAACCTCTGCGAGAGCTCGAGCGGGTTGCCGTGGAGCCGCTCCCCGACCTTGCTGCGTTCCTTCCGCGGTGGCGAACGCTGATCGCGAGCAATCCCGCCACCAAGCGCACCAGCGATTGGGACACGGAAGAGGACCGTTGGCTTCGCGAGGTCGTGAAGCGGCTCGAGGGAGCGGAGGGGCTGGCGAAGGTGGCGCGCACGACGAAGCGAGCCGACGACCTTCGCGCATGGTGCAAGAGCCTCGTCGACGCTGGTGATTGGCCGGCTGCGCTGAAGGCGTTCGGCGAGGCGGCAGAGTTCGTCACCGACAAGGACTACGCGCGCGGCGAGTTTCTCGATGGTGCAGCGCTCGCAGCGCAGAGCCTCGAGCGAAAGGACCTGGCTTCGTATCTCGAGCGAGCGTGGCGCGCGAGCCCGAGCATGTCGCGCCTTCGCCGCTGGCTCGGCTCCGCGAGTACCAAGGCCGCGCTCGGCAAGCGGGTCGGTGAAGCGCTCGAAGCGTGCCCCAAGCAGGCTACGCGACAACGGGCGCTGCTCCACGTGCTCTCGCACGACTTCGCAGCCGCGGCGAAGCTGCTGGCGAGCGCGCCAGGCCTCGGCTGGTCGAACGGTGAGCACCCTGGACACCTGCTCTTTCCGCTGCTCGCGCAGCTTCTCGGAGCATCGCGCACGCCCGCGCGGCGCGACCTCGATCCGATGTTCCACCGCGGGGCGGACCTCGACGAGCTCGAGGCGATGACGGCCGATCCCGAGGAACCGCGCCTCACGACTCCCGAAGTCGATGCGCTCCTCGGGCTGGCCGGTGTTGCGGGCATCTCCGATGCGACCTCGCGAAGGGCCGTGCTCGCTGCGATGAAGAAGGCCGCGGAGAGTCGAGTCGCCGGCGTGACCGAGCAGAAGCGGCGCAGGCACTACGGCCACGCCGCGGAGCTCGTCGCTACCTGCGTCGCGTGCGACAAGACGGACGAGACCAAGCGTTGGGCGGCGGCGCTCCAGGCCGAATACAAGCGCTTCCCTGCACTTCGCGACGAGCTCGAGCGAGCCGCGAGGGCGCTATGACGGCCAAGCGCAAAGAGCCGGCGACCGAGACGCACAAGTGGGAGTTCAAGGCGCGCTTTCGTCGTCATGCCTTCGGCTGGAAGTCGCAGCCGGCGATCACGCGCATCAAGCAGGCGGTCGCCGAGATCAAGAAGGTCGCGAAGAAGGATCCAGTGCTCGCCGCCGAGGGAGCCATCGCGTTCCTCGAGCGCGTGTCGCCGGCGCTCGAACACGTGGACAGCTCGTCGGGCTCCATCGGCACCGCGGTGAACAACGCCATCGCGGAGCTCGTGCCGATCATCGCGAGCGCGCCCGTCGACACGGAGACGCGCGAGGCGTGGCTCGAGCGGCTGTTCGACGCGTACCAGGACGATGGCATCCCCTACATCGAGTGGCTGGGCGACCACTGGGGCACGCTCTGCGCGTCCAAGGAGATCGCCTCGGCGTGGGCCGATCGGCTCATCGAGACAGTCAAGCTCGCGTGGAGCCCGGACCCCAGCCTGCGCGGGTTCTTCAAGGGTACGACCAACTGCCTGAGCGCGCTGGTCGCCGCCGAGCGCTACGACGACGTACTCGCCCTGCTCGAGCTCGCGCCCTACAAGATGTGGCACTACCGCCAGTACGGCGTGAAGGCGCTCGCCGCCAAGGGAAAGAAGGCCGAGGCTATCCGGTACGCCGAAGAAGGCCGCGGTCTGAACGACAGCCCTGTCGCCATCGCGCGCGCTTGCGAGGAGGTGCTGCTCTCCTCGGGGCTCATCGACGAGGCGTACAAGCGCTACGGGCTCGAGGCGAACCAGGCTGGCACCTACCTCGCGACCTTCCGCGCCGTTTCGAAGAAGTACTCGCACAAGCCCGCGAGCGAGATCCTCGCCGACCTCGTGAAGACCACGCCCGGCGACGAGGGCAAATGGTTCGCCGCGGCGAAGGACGCAGGGCTCTACGACGACGCACTCGCGCTCGCGAGCCGCACGCCGTGTGACCCGAAGACGCTCGCCCGCGCCGCGCGCGACTTTGGCGAGAAGGAGCCCGCTTTCGCGATCGGCGCGGGCCTGCTCTCGCTCCACTGGCTCGTCCAGGGCTACGGCTACGAGATCACCGGCGCCGACGTGTGGGACGCCTATCGCGCGACGCTGGCCGCGGCCGAGCGTCACGGCAGCAGCGCCGAGGTGAGGGAGCGCGTTCGCAAGCTGGTCGCCGCCGAGCAGGCCGGCGGCTTCGTTACCAAGGTGCTCGGCCGGGAGCTGGGGCTGTGACCCGTGCTCGAGACCGGCGTCGCTACCCCACGCTGACGGACGAGCAGTTCCGCGAGCTGTTCCGCTCCGAGAACCTTCCTCCGCAGCCCTGGCGGTACACCCTCACGCCGAGGCTCGTGCTCAACCTGACCCGCGTCGCGGACGCCGCCGGCCAGATGCGCGCCTCGCCGCTCTCGTACTACCGCCAGAAAGAGCTCGCCGCGCGCGCCAAGCGCATGCGCATCCTGTGGAACGTCAGCCAGCTCCACGGGAACGTCACGCACGAGGAGATCGAAGCCGTCCTGAAGGGAGCGCGCCTGGTCGACCGGCGAAGGTCCACGGGAGAAGCCATCGCGCGTGCAGCGCTCGTCGAGGACGCGCTCGCGCATTTCACTGCGACGGGCACGCGCGACCGACGGCTCACGCCCGAGATCGCGATGGTCTATTGGTTCTGCAGCTCGGGGTTCTCGACACCCGGAGTGCCGCCGCCGAAGGGCACCTGGTGGGGCACCGCGCCCAACTGGAAGCTCTTCTCAGCTCGCGAGCGCACCAAGCTCCTCGAGCTGCAGCGGGAAGCCACGCGAGTGCCACCCGAGGTGAAGGCGCTCTTCGACTGGGCGGACCGGGATCCACTCGTCTCGCAGTCAGCGGTGTTGCGCGCGGCGACGCTCTATTGGGGGTTGACGCTGCTCTATCCGAGCTGGAAGGCGGTCAGCGTCGTGCTGCATCACGAGTTTCGCGTTGGCGACGTCGACGCGAACGGCCTCTTGATGTTGACCGAGGCGACCGTGGAACAGCACGAGCTGCTCACGACGCCCTCGCACCGCATGGTGCGCGCCGACGAAGGCGACCTCACGACCTACTTCGAGGAGTTCTCGTCGGCGCTGATGCGCGTGCTGTGGGAGCGGCTCGAGCAGCTCGGGCGCGTGCAGGACAACGAGTCCCACCTGCCCTGGAAGATCGTGGCGCCGCCGGACGAGCTCGACGCGCGGCTCTACGAGGTGCTGGAGCGGCTTGGCCACGGCGGCAGCGCGGCGATCATCGAGGCGCTGGGGTCTGGTGCGCCCCCTCTGCGCACCGTGCAGCGACGGCTGCAGAAGCTCGTGAGCGACGGCGTCCTGACCAAGCGCGGCGCCCGCAAGAACGCGGTGTATGCCCTGGCCGACCGCGAGGTGCGGGAGTGAGGCCGGGACCGAGCGAGCAGAGAGAATGCGTCCCGAAGGGCCGAGCGGAGAGCGACGGAGAGCACCACGCGGCGAGCGGCCGTGGGAGTCCATTCGTCTCTTACCGCCAACTGTCCGCCACGCGTGGCGGATAGACACGCGCAACGCGCGACTCGCAACGCGCTGTATTTGCTGATGTTTCTTGTTTCAGCAGTTAACGGGACGGTACGAGGTTTGTTTAACTGTCCCGGAGCCATTTTTCTCTCGTCGCCAACCAACGGCGAGGGTCGGTAAACAGAAGCCCCCAAGGAGCGATCCGAGGGGGCTTCGCCGTTTCTCCCCAGAACTCCGGGCGTTTCGCACGCTGCGCGTGCTGCGCGGGTGCTCTCGCGCGTGCTCGCAGAGATCGCCGAGCGAGCGCGATGAGCGCCGCGTGGGACAGCTCTCCCGCTCTCTCTCCTGTCCCGTGGGGAGAGAGAAGCCGAGAGGCGTTTAACTGCGTACCCGGCGATCAACAGTCGGCCCCGTTGGTCAACAGCTTCGGCGCCCGCGACGGGGCCGAGCCTGTTGATAATCGGGGCGATGGCTCGCGAGGAGCGACGAACGGTGCGTGCCGATGCGCGTCGCGAAGCGCTCGCGCGAGGTCCGAGGTCGGGGTGGTCGCGAGCGGCGATGGACCTGTTGATCGCCGCGGTGCCGTCCCAGTGGGCCGCGCCGCGCTGAACTGGTGGCTGGTCGCGGGCGGCGAGGAACGCTGCGCGACGCCGTCTCCCGGAGCCGCCACAATGACGTTGGGCTTCGCCGGCGCGGCATGCGAAAACGACGGGATGGGCCCTCACGTTCACGCCTGCCCGTGCTGCGGGCATCCCACGCTCGGTGAGCGCGCAGGCTTCGAGATCTGCCCGGTCTGCTTCTGGGAGGATGACGGCCAGGATGACGTGGACGCCCACGTGGAGCGAGGCGGCCCCAATCGCGGCACCCTCTGGGAGGCGCGCGCGAACTTTCTGAAGTTCGGAGCGTGCGAGAAAGCCGCGCGGCGCCACGTTCGTCCGCCCGCTTTCAACGAGCCTCAAGCCCGACACTGGTCATTGCTCGATGACGTGGCGGTCGAGCTCGTCCCGTCCTCGAATGTCGCCCCGTGGAATCTCCTCCACGACGGCATCGTGACCGACATCAAGCGCGACGCCGACCGTGTGGCGCTCGTCGTCGAGGTTCCATACTTGCGAACGCGCTTCGCGCTCCCCGGCAGCGCGTTCCGCGTCGAGGTACTGGGCTGCTCGCACCTCGAGTACGCTCCGTACGAGGGCGCCACATCGTCGTCGGCAAGCAAGATCCTGCAGGTGCATCCCAACATCGTCGAGGCGAAAAACGAGGGAGAGGACGTTGTGGTGTGGGGAAGCAGCGGTGCGCTTCGGCTTCGCTACCAGGATCTCGTTCTTCGCTTCGACGACGGGACTCCGCTGGCGCTCGCGGCGCTCGAGGAGTCCGCTCGCGCGTATTGGGAAGAGTGGGATCGCGATGTCCGGCAACCCACGCTGGGCAAGAAAGGCGACGCACGATGACCGCGCGCCACCGCGTCCTCGACGGGCTACCACCCTACGGGCCGATGCACGAGCAGTTCAGCGCCACCGGGCAAGGCACGCACCGCGAGGGCTTCGTCGTCGAGTTCACGCCACCAGATGTGCCCCCGTGGGTCGGCAACTTCCAACGCGGCATGACGAGCCTCGATGTGGTTGTCGCCTCACGCGGCGACACCACCGTTACCGTTATCGCCGGTGGGGAGGCATACGTCGTCGATCCTTCGTCGCGCTCCTGCCTCCGCACCTTCGGTGGCCAGATCGAGCACGTCTTCGAGTTCGCGGATCGCACCGTCTTCTCGAACGGCCTCTGGCTCGAGGCGACCGATGGCGAGCGCCTGCTCTGGAAAACGCGGCGGCTATCGTGGGACGGGATGATGGAGGTTCGCGTCGATGGCGATCGGATCGTGGGGAACGCCTACGACCCGATGAACGACGAGTGGACGCCTTTCACCGTCGAGGTCGCGACCGGCGGAGCCGTTGGTGGCTCGTATCCGCCCGATCTTCCGACGTGAGCCTTGCGCGGCTCGCCCCATTCACACGGCGGCGCCGCGCGCCTTCGCCGCTTCGAGCAACTCGGGCGTCATCCAGCCGCGCCCGCGACAGAGCCCGCAGATGATCTCCAGGCCATGTTCGCGCAGCGGCTTGTCCCACCGCTCGCCCTCGCAGCGCGTGCATCGCGAGCCATCGTCGGGACATGCCGGAACAAGGCTCAAGAGATCGGTGATGCCCGTCTTCTTCGCACCGACGGCGAGCGCGGCGATCGCCTCGTCGAGCATGGCCTCGCGCAGCGCCTCGCCCTCCCAGCTCCGATGGTCCTCGAGGACACGGCCATCGCTGGTGAGATAGGTCATCGGCCCCATGCCCGGGTCGAGCAGAAACGCATCCTCGGCGTCTTCGACCTCGCGTTGCAGCGTGTCCATCCCGTCGACGAA
>JAEYNP010000150.1 GCA_023412495.1 Pseudomonadota bacterium | reverse complement strand
CAGTCCTCAGTCCTCAGTCCTCAGTCCTCAGTCCTCAGTCCTCAGTCCTCAGTCCTCAGTCCTCGGTCCTCAGTCCTCATCCCTGCTGTTTTTCCAACTCCAACATTCGTCTATTGAAGGCTTCCGTGTACTTGGCAAAGATGCGTCTTCCTTCCTTGGATATCTTCATAAAGGTGATGCCGGAGACAAAACGGCCGTCGCGGGGGGTGCTGTGGGTCGTCCTGCCTTCCAGATCGATGAGGTCTTCCTCGATGCCCACGGTGATGAGCAGTCGGGTGTCGGGTTGGAGGGGGTAGGCTGTTTCCAGTTTCAAACCGTCGATAGATACATCGATCGTCCGGCCCATGGAGTATTGGCCTGGCCGGCCTTCTTCGTCCAGAACCAGGTAATCCAGGAGATGGAGCGAATCGTAGCGGATGAATCTTCTCTGTTCTCGTTTTTTCATAACCTGTCCTGAAGGTTTGCTGCCTGAGCTTGTTCTGCTTCCGGAAAGAGGCGATGAATGGCCTCTTTTTCCGGTTTGACAATGCCGCGCTCGGTGATGAGACCGGTGATAAGCCCCGCCGGAGTCACATCGAAACTGTAGTTCAATGCTCTCGTCCCCGGGGCGGCCAGCAGCAGCGTTCTCGTCCCACCGTCACGGTCTTTGCCGGTAAGTGTGGTGATTTCTTCTTCAGACCTCTGTTCTATCGGAACATCCCGGCCCTTGTCAAGGCTCCAGTCGAAGGTCGAGGAGGGCAGGGCGACGTAGAACGGGATATTGTTGTCGCGGGCGGCCAGGGCTTTGAGATAGGTGCCTATTTTGTTGACGACGTCGCCGGTGCGGGTGGTCCGGTCGGTACCGACGATGACCAGGTCGACCATGCCCTGCTGCATGAGATGGCCGCCGGTGTTGTCACAGATGAGGGTGCTGGGGATGTTTTCCTGCTGCAGTTCCCAGGCTGTGAGTTTGGTCCCCTGGTTCCACGGTCTTGTCTCGTCGACCCAGACGTGGACCGGGATACCCGCGTCCCGCGCCGCATAGATCGGGGCGGTGGCGCTGCCGTAGTCGACGAAGGCCAGCCATCCGGCATTGCAATGGGTGAGGATATTGACCGTGGCGCCATCTTTGCGTCTGCTGATTTCTTCTATTATTGTCAGGCCGTGCTCGCCTATCCGCCGGCAGAAAAGGGCGTCTTCGTCGGCGATGGCGCAGGCCGTGGCAAAGGCGATCGCCCGTTTTTCTTCCGGGTCGTCGCTCTTTGCCAGGGCTTGCAGGGTCTGCTCCACCGCCCACAGCAGGTTGCGAGCGGTCGGACGACTCTCTCCCAGTTTCCTGCCGGCTGCGGCCATAAATTCCGCAAAGCCTTCCACCGGGGCTTCAAGCGCTGCCAGATACATGCCGAAGCCGGCCGTGGCCCCGATCAGCCCGGCCCCGCGGACGTGCATGTCGCGGATGGCGATGATGGTTTCCTCGAGCGTCGTGAGGGTCTCGACCACAAAATCGTGGGGCAACCACCGCTGGTCGATGACGCAGATCTGCCGGTTGTTTCGTGGATTCGGCCAGATAGTCCGGTAATGAACGTCGTTGAATTTCATTTTTAAAAAAGCAGGTATATAAAGGTCCGCCGCGGTCGACCGACGTGGAAGTTTCTGTGATTTTCGGCAGCTAGCTCAAGTGCAGTTTACCCTTTTGCCGGCAGGTTGTAAACGCCCATGGGGCAAGGTTGATTGGCCATTTTCATTTGTGTCAAAAACCGCAAGTAAACCTACACATTTGTAATAAAAAATAAGGTAATTTACAAAAATGTATAAAATGCAAAAACTGCGAAGCGAGAAATTCGGTAAATCCCTTGGCAAGAAGAGAGAGAGGGTGTGTCTGGGGGCATGGCACAACAATTGTAATATACTGACGATCAGAGCATTGATTGGCAGTGAGTTTTACAAAAATGTAGGTGAAGATGAAAATGGATGAGCCCCGGAGCTTCAACGGCACGGCGAGCTCAACCAATCCGTAAGGAGGAGGAAGATGAATAAAGCGGATACCGCATTTGTCCTGGCGGCGGCCGGTCTCGTGTTGCTCATGACCCCAGGCCTGGCCCTGTTCTACGGCGGGATGGTGCGTAGCAAAAATGTGTTGGGGACGATCATGCAGAGCCTCATACTCATTTCACTGATCAGTATCGAATGGGTGTATCTCGGTTACACCATGTCGTTCGGTCCGGATGTCGGCGGTTTTATCGGCGACCTGTCATGGTTCGCGTTGAAAGGCGTCACCAACGCCCCGAGCCCCGATTATGCCACGACCATCCCTCAGACCGTGTTCATGGTTTACCAGTGCATGTTCGCCATCATCACCCCGGCGCTCATCACCGGCGCCTTCGCGGAACGGGTCAAATTCATGCCGTTTCTGGTCTTTTCCCTGTTCTGGGCCATTCTCGTCTATAACCCGGTTTGCCACTGGATCTGGGGCAAGGGCGGCTGGCTGGCCGGCCTGGGCGTCCTCGACTTTGCCGGCGGGCTGGTAGTCCATGCCACCTGCGGCGCGGCGGCGCTGGCCGGGGTTATCGTGCTCGGCCCCCGCAGGGGCTACGGCAAGACCAGCTTCATGCCACATAGCCTGCCGTTGACCGTCCTGGGGACCGGCTTGTTGTGGTTTGGCTGGTTCGGCTTCAACGGCGGCTCTGCGCTCGCCGCGGACGAGATTGCCGCGACCGCTTTCGTGGCCACCCATCTGGGCGGGATGTCCGGCATGCTCATGTGGGTGGTGATGGAGTGGCTGACTCGCAAGCAGGCGACGACGCTCGGTGCGGCCTCGGGGGCGATCGCCGGTCTTGCGACCATCACCCCCGCCGCCGGTTTCGTCAGCCCCAATTCGGCAATCATCATTGGCGGCCTGGCCGGGATCGTCTGCTATCTGGCGGTCAACACCAAGAGCAAACTCCGCCTCGACGATTCCCTGGACGTGGTGGGGATCCACGGCGTGGGCGGGATTCTCGGTACAATCTGCCTCGGCGTCTTTGCCTCCGCCGACATAAATCCTGCGGGTGCCAACGCCGGAGTACTGACCCAGCTGCTTGGTGTCGTCGTGGTCGGCGGCTACGCCTTTATCGTCAGCTGGGTGCTGTTCAAGCTGGTGCATTCGGTTATGGGCATGCGTCTCCAGGATGAAGCGGAGGTTCAGGGCATAGATCTTTCCGAGCACTCGGAGACGGCCTATAACTAGTACCTTAGAAATTCGTTTCTTGTTTTTTAGAAACGAATTTCGTGAAGGTACTTATACCCCTCAAGGGGGTACTGAAAAGAGTCCCTCTGCTGTGGGAGGGGATAACAACCCTTGGGTTGCGGGCGCCAGCCCGCATTAGATCACTCTGAAGGGCTTGTTTTTTCGCTCAAGCAGGCTGAAACCGAGGACCTCTCACAGGGGGGGTTGAAAACAACTCTCCCTGTGGGGGGATCCCAACTCCCGCCGAGGAGTTGTCCAAGATACGTAAGGAACTGTGACAAAATGGAAAAATGCAGGAAGTGATTTTAACGCGTCCCCCACGTCGGGACTTGTCGGTGTGCGGAACATGGGCTAATGTGTTACCTTCAATATGTGATCTTGGAAGATTCAATTTTTGCAATGAGTCTTGTGAAGGAACTTTTCCCCTCAAAGGGGACTGAGCTGAGTTACCCGGAAAAGAATCCTTGCGGGGGGAACCGGTCGGCGGTCGCTGAACGGTGGCATGGACGGTCGTTGCAGTCGAGGTCAGGCTGCGGCGGTCCGGAAAGAACGAAAATGCACGAGGGATGATGATATGAGAAAAATAGAAGCGATTATCAAACCGTTTAAACTGGACGATGTGAAGGATGCCCTGAACAGCATCGGTATCACCGGAATGACCATCTCCGAAGTGAAGGGCTATGGGCGGCAGAAAGGTCATACCGAGATCTATCGGGGAGCCGAGTATATCGTCGATTTCATCCCAAAGGTGAAGATAGAGATAGTCGTTGCCGCGGACCAGGCCGACCAGGTGGTGGAGAAAATCAGGATGGCGGCCAATACCGGCAAGATCGGTGACGGAAAAATTTTTGTCCTGCCCATCGAGCGGGTGGTTCGGGTGCGGACCGGTGAAGAAAACCGTGACGCGGTGTAATGGATGATTGCCGAGTTTCGGGCCGCACGCCGAGCCCTGGAGGAAATCTGGGCCAAGGGCGGCTGCGGCGAACTTGAGCTGCAAACCCATTGCCGGATCGTCGATGAGTATATCATCGGTTGTTTCGAGCAGTCCGATGTAAAAAACTGCAACGGCGGAGTTGCCCTGGTCGCTCTGGGCGGCTATGGCCGGCGGGAGTTGTTCCCGTACTCCGACATCGATCTCATGGTGCTGTACCGGCCGGAGATGGAGGATCGGATCGAGCGGGTCGCCGACGCGGTGCTCTATCCCCTATGGGATACCGGCCTGGAAATCGGGCACGGGGTTCGCACCGTGGCGGAGTCGATGGCTCAGGCGGAGGTGGATTACTTTTTTCAGGTGGCCCTGCTCGATGCCCGCCTGATCTATGGGTCTCCGGAACTGTACGAAGAACTTCTTGCCGCCTATTATAAAAAGTTCCTGGAAGGGCAGCGGGAGGACTTCGTCGAAAAGATGAAGGCGCACCGACAGAACCGACGCGAACGGTTCGGCAGCCATAGCTACCTTCTCGAGCCCCATATCAAGGAAGGGCGTGGCGGCATGCGCGATATCCAGGCGATGCTCTGGACCGCAAAGATGGTTTTCGGCCTGCAGGGGCTGGAGGATATCCGGGATGCGGGGCTCCTGCTCGATGACGAAATGAAAGATTTCGCCGCCGCCCGGGGGACGCTCGTCCGGCTGCGCTTCTACCTCCACTATTTCAGCAAACGGAAAAACGACCAACTCTTCTTCGAACAGCAGGGCGACGTGGCGGAAGCCTTCGGCTACAAGACCCGCGAAGGCATTCTCGGGGTCGAGATCTTCATGGGCGATGTCTACCATGCCCTACAGAAGATCAGTGTGATCAGCGACCTGTTCTTCGATCATGTGGAGGAGGTTCTGGGGTTTGCCGGCAAGGGCAGCCCGGTTCCCGACAAGGTGGTGGAGAAGGGCATCGAGGTCAAGAACGGGCGCGTCCACCTCATCGCCTCGAGGCAGGAGCTCCAGGCCAAGCCGCAGACCCTCGTCCGCGCCTTTCTCGCCATGGCCCGGACCGGAGTGCCGCTGCACCACCGGACCCGCAAGATCATCGCCGGATCGCTGGATTTGATCAACGACAAGGCCCGGAACTCACCGAGGTTCGCCAGGACGTTTTTTGCCATTCTTCATGAGGCGAAGGACATCGCAGCCGTTCTGGAGACGATGCACGAGACCGGGATGCTCACGGCCTGGATCCCTGAGTTCAACCGGATCACGACGCTTGCCCAGCATGATCTGTACCATATCTATACCGTCGACCGGCATTCGCTGCAGACCGTGGCCGAATTGCATGCGCTGGTCGCCTCGTGGGCAGCGATAGCCCAAAATATCAAGAGCCTGAAGGTGCTCTACCTGGGCGCACTGCTGCACGATATCGGCAAGGGCTCCGGCCGGGACCATTCCGCCGCGGGGGCCGAGCTGGCAGGACAGATCGGCCGGCGCTTCGGGTTCACCGAGAAGGAATGCGAAGCCCTCGAGTTTGTGGTCCGCTACCATCTCTTCATTCCGGAAAACGCCCTGCGGCGCGACCTGAACGACGCGGTCTTCATCAAGCGCTGCGCTGAGACGATAGGCAGCCTCAACCGGCTGAGCATGCTCTATCTGCTCTCGGTCGCCGATTCCAAGGCCACCGGGCCCTCGGCCTGGAGCGACTGGAAGGCGACCCTGATGGAAGAGCTGTTTTTTAAGGTCTATCCGTACCTCGATATCGGCCGCCATGGCATCCATGATGTCATGGCTCATGAGGAGCAGGGGGTCGAATGGCTGCGCGAACAGGTGCGGATGCTCCTCAAGGGTGTCAACGATATCCGTATCGATGTCGACGCCTTGGGCGCGGACTACATCCTGTCCTTCTCGCCAGAGATGGTCGTCAGGCACATCCTCACCCAGCGTGACAGCTATCAGCGTCTCCGCCAGAAATCCCTGGTCATCGCCAGCGAGACGGAGGATGCCTGGCAACTCCTGATCATGACCGTCGACCGCCCCGGGCTGCTCGCCAAGATCTGCGGGGTGATGGCTCTCAACAATCTCACAGTGGTCAAAGCCCAGATCTTTACCTGGGCTGATGGCACGGTCGTCGACGTCATCGATGTGCGGCCTACCGATTCCCTCGGTTTTGTCGAAAAAAACTGGCGATCCCTTAATGAACAGCTCGATCTGGCCATCGAGCACCGGATGGGTCTCAGTCACCGGTTGTACCGCAAACTTTCGACCGGGTACAACCGGCGGGGGCAGAGGGGAGCCGGTGTGGCTTCGAAGGTGGTCATCGACAACAAAAGTTCGGAGAATTTTTCCGTCATCGAAGTCTACGCGGCGGATTCGCCGGGTCAGCTCTACCACATCACCCAGGCCATGGCCGATTTCGGCCTGAACATCCATAAGGCCTACATCGCCACCGAACTTGAACAATTGATAGATGTTTTCTATGTGGTTGATTCCCGCGGCCAGAAATTGGTTGACGAGGATTTTCGCCAGGAAGTCACGCAGGGCATACTCCATTCCATTGACCGCATAGGCAAGTAAGTCAGAGGGATTATGTCTCTTGCTAATGGGAATGTTTTATTTGAAAAAATGACAATCTTGTAATGAAATTTCATTTCCTTCTTGCAAAAATTGTCAGAAATGTGTTTTTATTTTCGCAGTTGTCGAGACAGCCGAGCAGGCTGCCGTCCATGGGGTTGGATGTTGAAGTATGAAGTCGGGCCGGGAATTTTTCTGCGTGAGTGATTCGTGCTTTCCGAGATCAAGGAGGCCATATCCATGCAGAGTTTTCAACGAGTAAGAGTAAAGTTTACTTGGAGTGAGAATCTTTTTTCTTACTCAAAAATTACATTCAGGAGGAATAGATGACAGCAAAAGATGCAATTAAAATGGCGCAAGAGAACAAGGCGGTCATGGCGAATTTCAAGTTCCTTGACTTTCCCGGAATCTGGCAGCATTTCGCAGTGCCCATAGACGAGTTGAAGGAAGAGGTGTTCGAGGAAGGGCTCGGCTTCGACGGCTCTTCGATCAGGGGCTGGCAGGCGATCAACACTTCGGACATGCTGGTCGTTCCCGATCCGGAGACCGCCTTCATGGATCCCTTCATGGATTATCCGACGATCACCTTCGTCTGCAACATCGTGGACCCGATCACCAAGGAGAAGTACACGAGGGATCCGCGATTCATCGCCCAGAAGGCGGAGGCCTACCTGAAGTCCACCGGCATCGGCGACACAGCTTTCTTCGGACCGGAAGCCGAATTCTTCATCTTCGACGGCATCAGGTTCGACCAGAACTCCCACAGCGGCTACTACTATATCGAATCGACCGAGGGCATCTGGAACTGCGGCCGCGAGGAGAGCCCGAACCTGGGTTACAAGCCCCGCCACAAGGAAGGTTACTTCCCCGTTCCGCCCACCGACAGCCAGGTCAACCTCAGGACCGAGATGGTCATGGAGATGCTGAAGGCCGGCATCTACGTCGAGCGCGAGCACCACGAGGTCGCCACCGCCGGCCAGGCCGAGATCGACATGCGCTTCGACTCCCTGGTGAAGATGGCCGACAAGAATATGCTGTTCAAGTACATCATCAAAAACGTCGCCCGCCGGCATAACAAAACCGTCACCTTCATGCCGAAACCGCTCTTCGGCGACAACGGCTCCGGCATGCATGTCCATCAGTCGATCTGGAAGGAGGGCAAGCCGCTCTTCGCCGGCAACGAATACGCTGGCCTGAGCGAGATGGCGATCTACTACATCGGCGGCGTTCTGAAACATGCCAAGGCCCTGGCCGCGCTGACCAACCCGACCACCAACTCCTACAAGCGGCTCACCCCGGGCTTCGAGGCGCCGGTCAATCTTGCCTACTCCGCACGCAACAGATCCGCCTCCATCCGTATCCCGACCTACTCCGCGAGTCCCAAGGCCAAGCGGGTCGAGGTGCGGTTCCCGGATCCGTCCTGCAACACCTACCTCGCCTTCTCCGCGATGCTGATGGCCGGTCTCGACGGCATCCAGAACAAGATCCACCCGGGCGAGCCGCTGGACAAGGACATCTACGATCTCGGACCCGAAGAGCTGGCCAATGTGCCGACCATGCCGGGCAGCCTGGACGAGGCGCTCGACGCCCTTGAGAAAGATCACGCCTTCCTGCTGAAAGGCGACGTCTTCACCCAGGATGCCATCGACAAGTGGATCGAGTACAAGAGAAAGAACGAGGTGGATGCCCTGCGGCTCCGTCCTCATCCCTATGAATTCTTCCTCTACTTCGATATTTAATATTTCGAAGCAGGGTGAGGTTCTAACGCGGGCTGACGCCCGCAAACCCAAGGGTTGTTTATTATCCCCTCCCACAGCAGAGGGGACCCTTTTCAGTACCCCCTTGAGGGGTATAAGTACCTTCACGAAATTCGTTTCTAAAAAACAAGAAACGAATTTCTAAGGTACTAACAAGGAAGGCGGTCGATCACCGCCTTCCTTTTTCTTTTCTGATCGAGTCGCCGGCATATATCGGGAAAGAAATCGGAATCGAAGCTTCCTTTTCGATTTCGATTTGGATGAATCACCACAACATTATATTATATCCGTTGTTGCTGAAGAGTTCTTTCCCTCTCTCATGTAAGGTGGAGTCGACTGTACGTGGTCATGGACACCGCAAGTCAATTTATCGAGCGCCTGTCGCCGGCACTGGCGGCAAGCCGTCACCTGCAGCGCGAGTTGAAGTCCCGTTCCTGGCTTTTGCCCCTGCTTCAGGACAGCCTCGATATGGCTCTCAGGGTCGAGGATATGAGGCAATTCCTCGAAAACGAGGCCCCCGATGAGGCAAGGCTGAAGAGCGGTCTGCGACGCCTGCGCAGTTGGGTTTTCTGTCACACAGCTTCGCGCGATCTGCTGGGGTTCGCCGATCTGACTGAGGTGACGGGGGCGATGACTCATCTGGCGGAGGTGTCGGTCACCCATGCCCGCGACATCCTGCACGCCGCACTGGCGGAGCGTCACGGGGGGCCGGTGGACGGCCAGGGGCGTCCCATGCAGCTGGTCATCGTGGGGATGGGCAAGCTGGGCGGCTATGAACTGAATGTCTCTTCGGATATCGATCTGATCTTCCTCTATGCGGAAGAAGGTGAAACCGCCGGCCCCCGTCCGCTCGCCCACTTCGATTTTTTCACACGACTGGGGCGTTCGGTCATCGCGGCGATCGGTGAAGTCACCGCCGACGGCTATGTCTTCCGGGTGGATATGCGGCTTCGTCCCTACGGTGAATCGGGACCGCTGGCCCTGAGCTTCGGCGCGCTCGAGCAGTACTTCATCGCCCACGGCCGGGAATGGGAGCGGTTCGCCTGGATCAAGGCCAGGCCTCTTTGCGGGAGCCGTCTCGAGGAGCTTGCCGCCGTGGTGCGGCCCTTCGTGTTCCGCAAGTATCTCGACTTTGGCGCGATCAACGCCCTGCGCTCGCTGCATGCCCAGATCCGGTCGCAGGTCGGCCGCCGGGAGATGGCGATGAACATCAAGCTCGGCCCGGGAGGAATCCGGGAGATCGAATTCATCGCCCAGGTATTCCAGATCATCCGCGGCGGCCGCGATGCCGGTTTGAGGATCAGGCCCACGACGCAGGTGCTTGAGACGCTCTCGGCGCGGGAAATGCTGCCGGAGAGGACCGTCCGGGAGCTGAACCTGGCCTATGATTTCTTGCGCCGTCTGGAACACCGGCTCCAGTACCTGGATGATGGCCAGACGCATGACCTGCCGGCCTTGCACGCCGACCGAGAGATTGTCGCCGCGGCGATGGGCTTTGCCGACGAGGCGTCCCTGCTTTCGGAACTCGACCGCCATCGCCGGATCGTCACCGAGGCGTTTCAGGCGGCCTGCGGCGACCCCAACGGCGAAGCTCACGCCCTCGACGGCCTGTGGGACGGCAACGACAGTTCAAGGCAGCTCGAGATCCTCGCGGCACTCAACTTCCAAGACCCCGCCGCCGCCTCGGAGCGTCTCGCGCAACTACGCCATGGCAGCGGCTACCGGCTCCTGCCGGACAACATCCGGATCCGCCTGGATGCGCTCATGCCCCGGGTCATCCAAGGCTGCGCGGCGCAGCCCGCCCCCGACGTCACGCTCTCGCGCATGCTGAACCTGCTCGGCACCATCAGCCGGCGGGGGGCCTATCTGGCCCTCTTGCAGCAGTATCCCCAGGCGCTGCGCCGGCTGGTCGAGCTTGTTTCCGCCTCGAAGTGGGCGGCTGACTACCTCACTACCCATCCGATCCTGCTCGATGAGCTGCTCGATGAGCGGTATCTGAGCGAGGTCACGGACTGGCCGGTGTTTGCAGGCCGGCTGCGGGAACTGCTCGATGAGGCCGAACCGGACACCGAAAGGCAGATGGACCTGATGCGGGAGTTGCACCACGCCCAGGTATTCCACATCCTGCAGCAGGACCTTGCCGGCAAATGGAGTGTGGAGGCGATCGGCGACCACCTCTCGGCCCTGGCGGACGTGATTCTTGGCGAGACCATGCGGCTCTGCTGGCACAAGTATGCGAAGAGACACCGGGAAACACCGCAATTCGCGGTGATCGGCTACGGCAAGCTGGGCGGCAAGGAACTTGGCTACGCCTCCGATCTCGATATCGTCTTCCTGTACAACGACGATGATCCGGCCGCCCCGGAAAACTATGCCCGCCTTGCCCAAAAAATGCTGGCCTGGCTCGGGAGCCGCACCTCTGCCGGCATCCTGTTCGAGACCGACACCCGACTGAGGCCCAACGGAAGGTCAGGGCTTCTGGTCTGCCCGCTCGAGCCTTTCGTCAAATACCAGCAGGAATCGGCCTGGGTCTGGGAGCATCAGGCACTGACGCGCGCCAGGTATGTGGCCGGCGATGCCGCGGTCGGCGACGGTTTCGAGGCAGCCCGTGAGGCGATTCTACGCAAGCCCCGGCAACTCGCGCCACTTGCCGAGGAGGTCATGGCCATGCGCCGCAAGCTGCTCGGCAGCCGTACCGGCAAAAGCGGCGGATTTCACGTCAAGGACGACCCCGGCGGCCTGGTGGATTTCGAGTTCATCATCCAGTACCTGGTGCTCGGCCATGCCCACGACCACCCGCGGCTGGTCGGCAACCTGGGGAACATTGCCCTGGCGAGGATAGCGGGCGAGGTCGGTCTGGTCGATCCGGCCCGGGCCAGGGCGGCGGCCGACGCCTACCGTACGCTCAGGCGGATCCAGCACCGCCTGCGTTTGAACGGGGAGGGTGATCGGCTGCCGGAGAATTCTGTCGCCGAAGAGCGGCAGGCCATCACCGACCTGTGGTTGGAGGTTTTCGGGCGGCAGCATAACCAGGGCCAGGACTGAGTTGTCATGCGCGAGCGCGCCGAATGGGTGAAATAGGGGGTGATTCATCAAAGTCGGTATCGAAATCGAAAAACAAGGTTCGATCCCGATCCCGATAGCGATACCGATACCGACTTATGTAAGCGACTCCAAAGTCTGCCGTTCCCGATACCTATGAGACGAAAGTTTTAGGAAGACAAGTGCAGGCGCCTGGTATAATATAGGAGACCTTGAACCCCTCTCGATCGAGAAATTCAAGGAATAGACGAAAAATCAATAAAATAGCAAGGAGACAGGCAGAATGACCAGGGAAGAAATAATGCAGATCATTGAAGACGAGAATATCCAGTTTTTTCGTCTTCAATTCGTCGATATCTTCGGTTTCATGAAAAACGTGGCCATCCCGAAGAGCCAGATCGAGAAGGCGCTCGACGGGAACATGATGTTCGACGGCTCGTCCATCGACGGGTTCGTGCGCATCGACGAATCGGACATGTACCTCAAGCCGGACTACAATACCTTCACCATTCTTCCCTGGCGGAACAAGGCGGGGATCGCCGCAGCCCGTATCATCTGCGATGTCCACAAACATGACGGCACCCCCTTTGACGGCTGTCCGCGGGTCAATCTGAAGCGGGTCCTGGCCGAGGCGAAAGAACTCGGCTATACCATGAACGTCGGCACCGAGGCCGAGTTCTTCCTGTTCGAGAAGGACGAGGAGGGGCTGCCCACCACCATCACCAGCGATGTCGCCGGCTATTTCTCCCTCGATCCCGAGGACAAGGGCAACGACTGCCGCCGGGAAATCATCGAGACCCTGGAGAAGATGGGTTTCGAGATCGAGGCCTCCCATCACGAGGTGGCCGAGGGACAGCATGAGGTCAACTTCAAGTATGCCGACGCCCTGACCGCTGCCGACAACACCGTGACCTTCAAGTGGGTCGTCAAGTCGATCGCCTCAAAATACGGCCTCTATGCCACTTTTATGCCCAAGCCGATCTTCGGCATCAACGGCTCCGGCATGCACACCAACCAGTCGCTCTTCAACCTGGACGGCACCAACGCCTTCTTCGACGAATCAGATCCGCTGAAGCTCTCGAAAATCTGCTATTCATACATCGCCGGCATCCTAAAGAACGCCCGGGCCTTCGCCGCGGTTACCAACCCGCTGGTCAACTCCTACAAGCGTCTGGTTCCCGGCTACGAGGCGCCGGTCTACTGTGCCTGGTCCGCGTCCAACCGTTCGGCCCTGGTCCGCATCCCCGCCTCCCGCGGGCTGTCCACCAGGACCGAGGTCCGCTGCCCGGATCCGACCTGCAACCCGTATCTGGCCTTTGCCATGATGCTCAATTCCGGCCTGGACGGTGTCAAGAACAACATGGCCCCGCCGGCCGAGGTGAAGCGCGACATCTTCAAGATGACCAGCGCTGAAATGGCCGAGTGCGGCATCGCCGTCCTGCCGGCCAGCCTCAGGGAGGCTATCGAGGAGATGAAAGCCAGCCCGATCTCCAAGCCGACTCTCGGCGGGCATATCTTCGAGAAATATGTCGAAGCCAAGGAGAAAGAGTGGGATAAGTTCCGCACCGCCGTCACCGAATGGGAACTCGATGAGTACCTGAGCGTCTACTAAAGGCAGTTTTTCGTGTGTGCCGAGCCCGCACTCCTCCTGAGAGGGGTGCGGGCTTTTTTCGTGTGCGGGTCCTCTGTGCTGCGAACTTGCCAATCTGCCCAAATCCCGGTAAAGAAGAACATCGACTTTTTCGCCAAGTGGAATGTTGTATGGCCGGACAGAAGAATAAAAAGAATACTATTGCCGAAGTCTTGCCGGCTATTTCCCGCGATAACGGCTGGGAGCGGCAGCTAGACCTTCACTCCATTTTCCCTAACTGGGAAAAACTGGTGGGCGGGGAAGTCGCCGAACATGCCCGTCCGCATAAGATCGAGAGAGGAGTGCTGTGGATCGAGGTGGAAAATTCTTCCTGGCTGCAGCAGATCCAGTTCGAAAAAATGGCGCTTCTGGATAGCTTGAACGGTTTTCTGAAGCTGACGGCGCTCAAGGATATTAAGATGATTTTGCCGAAGGGAGAGTGGCACAAAACCAGGAAGCCGCCGAAAGTGACCTTCGTCCGGCCGAACGCGAAAAAGATCGCCGAGTTCCAACGGCAGGTGGAGTGCATCGCCGATGAAAAATGTCGGGAAGCCCTCATGCAATTCTGGTATCTTGCTGAGGCTTGTCAGCGGGACAAGGAGTGATTTTTTCCTGGAACTATCAGTACACAGAGAGATGAGATCCCAACGTGAGTTGGTTGGTTGATGGGGATGTGTCGGGATCGAATACGCTAGCGGGATCGATGTGTCTTTCGATGTTCGAACCGCGACAGCGATCCCGATCGATTGGATGATTCATTGCGAAGCAACGGTTATATCCAAGGTGTTGCTGATAGTTGCTTTTTCTTTTGGGTAAGACAATGTTATACGACAATGTATTGAGTGCCATCGGCAATACTCCCCTCATCCGGATCAATCGGCTGTTCAAGAGTGATACGGTGCAGATCTACGCCAAACTCGAATCCCGCAATCCAGGCGGATCGGTGAAGGAGCGCATTGCGCTGTCGATGATCGAAGCGGGGGAGGCGAGCGGGGAGCTGACCAAGGACAAGATCGTCCTGGAGGCGACCAGCGGCAATACCGGCATCGGCCTCGCCATGGTCTGCGCCGCCAAGGGCTACCGTTGTCTCCTGGTCATGCCGGAGTCGGCGAGCATCGAGCGGCGTAAGATCATGCAGGCCTACGGCGCGGAGATCCTCCTCACCCCCGCGTCACGGGCTACCGACGGGGCGATCGAGAAATCCTATGCCCTGGCCCGGGAATTCCCCGACCGCTACTTCCTCACCGACCAGTACAACAACGAGGCAAACTGGCGCGCCCACTACTACAACACCGCCCCGGAGATCTGGCAACAGACGGACGGCCGGGTGACCCACCTGGTGGCGACGCTCGGCACCTCCGGGACCATCATGGGGCTCTGCGCCTGGTTCCACGAGTTTCAGCCCCACGTCAAGGTCATCGCCGTCGAACCCCGCCTCGACCACAAGATCCAGGGCCTGAAGAACATGAAGGAGTCTTACAAGCCGGGCATTTTCGACAAATCAGTGCCTGACAAGATCGTCATCGTCGAGGACGAGGACGCTTTCAGTATGGCGAGGCAGCTGGCTTGTAAGGAGGGCCTCCTGGTGGGCATGAGCAGCGGCGGGGCCATGGCCTCGGCCATCGAGTACGCCAAGGGGCTCGACAGAGGCCTGGTGGTGGTCATCCTCCCCGACGGGGGCGAGCGCTATCTCAGCACCCCGCTCTTCACACCTCCGAAAAAGGCGGAAGGCAAGAAGAACCAGCTCCGCTTCTACAACACCATGACCAAGAGAAAGGAGGTCTTCGTGCCCCAGCAGGAGGGGCAGGTGACCTTCTATTCCTGCGGGCCGACCGCCTACGAGGTCGCCAACCTCTCCCTCTGCCGGCGTTTCATCGTCTCCGACCTCATCACCCGGACGCTCGAGTCGAAGGGGCTCAAGGTCGATGCCTACATGAACTTCACCGACATCGACGACAACACCATTGCCGGCGCGGAGAAGGCGGGCAAGCCGCTGACCAATTACACCGGAGAGTATATAGCCGGCTTCATGGAGGACATCGACACCCTCGGGGTGAAGCGGGCCAAGGGCTATCCCAAGGCCTCGGAGAATGTTGAGGCGATGATCGACATCGCCCGAGAACTCGTCGACCGAGGCTATGCCTACGAAAAGCACGGCTCCATCTATTTCGACATCTCCAAATTCAAGAAATACGGCAGGCTGTCGGGTATCGACCTGAGCAAGATCCAGATCGGCAGGACCGTGGACCTGGACGACTACGAGAAGGACAACCCCCGGGACTTCACCCTGCTCAAACGCTCGACGCTGGGCGAGCTGAAGAAGGGGATCTTCTACGAGTCTCAGTGGGGCAACGTGCGGCCGAGCTGGCATGTGGAGTGTTCCGCCATGGCCACCCGCAATCTCGGCCCCACCATGGATATCCATACCTCGAGCCGCAACCTCATTTTTCCGCACCACGAAAACGAAATCGCCATTGCCGAGGCCCTTACCGGCAAGCCGCTCGCCAACTACTGGCTCCACTCCGAGCTGGTGCTCTCAGACGGAAAGTACATGTCGAGGGACGCGGGCAACAATGTGACGTTGAAGGAGCTGCTGGCCCGTGGTTATACCGGAAGAGAGGTCCGTTTCATGCTCCTTTCGGTGCACTACCGCAAGCCGCTCAATTTCTCCTACAAACGGCTCGACAACGTACGGACCGCCCTGCGGCGACTGGACGAATTTACCTGCAAGCTGCACTGCCTGCCGCCGGGCCGGCCGCATCCGGAGGTGACCACATTCGTCTCGGCCATGGAGGAGCAGTTTTTTGAGGCGATGGACGACGACCTGAATGTTTCCCAAGGTATGGCTGCCATTTACAATTTTCTCCGAAAGGTTAACCCGATCCTCCAAGTCAACCACCTCGACCAGGACCAGAGGGAGTATATCCTGAAGAGTCTCGGTCGGATGAACGAGATCCTGAGCGTCTTCCGCCTCCAGGGCTGCCCCGTGGCACCGGACGTCAACGCCCTCATTCGGCGCCGTGAAGAGGCCAGGCTGAGGAAGGACTGGCTGGCCGCCGACGCGGCCCGGGACGAGCTGGCCAAAAAGGGCATCGTCATCATCGACACCGTCAACGGCCCGGTCTGGAAAAGAGCGAGAGACACGGAATGAACAAAGAATGAGTTGATTTTTGGGCGACTTTGGGTATTATGTCGTCCAAACTCACCTCACCATTTTCAAGCAAAATCTGCGCCCGTAGCTCAGCTGGATAGAGCAACGGCCTTCTAAGCCGTGGGTCAGGGGTTCGAATCCCTTCGGGCGTGCCAATTCAGGCACTTGAGAAACATACTTCTTCAAGTGCCTTTCTTTTTGGATCTCTTTGTACAAACTCCTGTACAACTTTTTAGATCATTGCTTCGCGGCACAGATCCGCTATGAGCAGTCGGATTCTCGCCTCATTAAGAAATACTTTTTCAAGCAACTCTCCAGGAGATAACCTTTCCAGTCTCGCCTATCTCACGGTGATCGTTACCTGCGGAAACCGAACCAGCGAGATCTACGACTTCTAAAGAATATACCCTGCCAGGGTCGCCGCCTACAGAGGCGCCTTCAGCCGCAAGGCCAGTCGTACACCAAGACGATAATCGACCGATAACCGGGCAAGAAGATGCCGCGGGGTTGAACTCTACGTCTGCAAACCCACCATTACAGGATCAACTCGCTGCCAAACTGCGATTAAGCCGGAGGATTTCGGAGACATGCACTTCCATAAGAACACTACGAAGGAATTCGCCTTCAGGTTTGCTCCGAATACGTGGATGACAGGCGGCTCTGGCAGTGCCCGAAGGGCAAGGCAAATCATTACTGGGACTGCAGTGTGATGGAGCTAGTGGCTGCGGATCATTTGCAGTTCAAAAATCTTGAAAAGGAGGAATGATGGCCAAATTGACTTTAGCGTAAATTGCCGAAGCGAAGAAGAAAGCTTCTACTTGGGTTGATAATTCTTCTAGATTTGGAGCTCTTTGTCCTTGGTGTGGGGAAAAGACGAAGATAACTCGAACTACTCGCTTGGAGAGGAATATCAGAATCCAATACCATCGCTGTGAGAATAGATATTGTGCTTTGGCCAGGGTCAAAATATCTGTAAAATCAATAGAAAATTAATGTATTGCGAGAGCCATGTGCGTAGAATCAAGCCCTAATTTACAGCCAGGCTCTTATATCATGTGTTTTTATTTTTCTCTTTTTTGTTGCTGATATTTGTATCGAATATTATAATTTATTCAATCATTAAGATTGATAATGCATTTCAATCAACAAAGGTAATGAAAATGTCAGACAATAACATTATTACGGAAGATTTATGGTATGACTTCAAAAAGAACATCTCAGATAAACCACTAATACCATTTTTTGTCGTTGGTATTGTTTGTTTTTTCTTTCAGTGGTTACTGTACAAAAATTCTGGTGTATCCTCTCCAGGAGATCTTAAGGACATTTGGGGACTTGCATACACCTCCCTAGGATCGACTGGCATTGGGATTATAGGGGCTGGCATTGTGGCAACTCTCTTAAAAACACAGCAATTCACAGATATTTTTAAGAAGCATATAACAGAGGTAATTTACACCCCAGGTGATTATCAAAACTCTAGCCAATTAACATCTTGCTGGTATACAATATCCTCCGCTCTATTAAAAAAAGTATTACCTAAATTCAACGAGTTAGCAGTAGATTACTTAAAAGAACATTACTTTAATAACGCGCTAGAATATCAATTCGATGACCATAAAATAAATTACATTGTCAAATGGATAGATCCGAAAAACAAAATAGTTCAAATAGTAGCCAGAACAAAATCAAAAATAATTCCATCTCAAGGTGTTTTGAAGCCGAAATTTGAATATACTTTCCAAATAAGCAATACCGAGCACAGCAGTATCGAAATTTGTTCATTTACCATTGGTGATAGAGACCTAATAAAAGAAGTTAAAGAAAAACAGTCTGAACAACTAAAGACAATTACATTGACTACCTATTTAGAACCATCTACAGACTATAGCTTGGACCGTGTCACAAGGAGCAAACAAAATCTAAAGGAAGAAAATTTTATAAAAGTTGATTTGATACGATATGTTAAAGACATCTCTATAAGATTTAAGTTCGAGACTAATTTCGATTTTCCAGATGCACCTAAGATAAGGCCAGGATTTGAACCATTAGGGTTCAATGAAAATTCAGCTAAAAAATTTACTCATAAAATGGTATTCCCTGAACAGTATGAATGGGAGTATAAAGGCTTGCTTTTACCGAATCAAGGCTTTATACTTTTCCTATATGAATAACTTTAAATAGTTAGGAGAAACATTATGAAAGACACAAGAGAAACCGTTTAAACAAAAAATCCAGAGACATCCCTTGCCCTCCGATCAACTATAATGTTGGTAACGAGAGGGTTTTTTTTGGACAATCAAGAAAAGCACAATTCATGCCAGTGAACAAAACCTGTTTCCACCAATTGAAAAGTTCTACCCGTAGAACTCACCATCTTTTTCTTTCTACCCCAATCATTGAATTCTCACACAAAGTGAAGCGATGGGGACGTAGGATGTCTTTAATTCTCACCATGATGGAAACAACGGCTCCAGCTTTATCTGGACGCCGAAAATGCCATCGTAAAGGTAACCAACCCAGACCGGTCTAAATGGCAGTATTCAGGAACCTTATTCGCCTCAAGTTGTTCGATCTTTTGTCGCGCAGCTGAGGTTCCCCGTCCCCACATGATTATGGGACGCAGGCAGGGCTAGGCAAAGCGCTTTGTGTGATTTGTTTTGCATCCCTGACTGCCCGAAAGGATGGCGGTGATCATCTGCCATCCGCGGATTGGACTCCGGTGGCATATATAATGTAGGTTAAAATGTCTTCGTCGAATCCCGTGGGGCGTGCTCCTGCACGAACAAATGGCCATCACCGATACCGGGAGAGAGGGGTATGCGGAAGACTACAATTTCTCGCTGCTACTCGACAAGAAATGATTGTTGTTTCCGGAAAAAGAACCACCATCGTATGATGGGCGGAGCACCATTCGGAATCGAATGTCCAAATTACGTCCCGGATTCCGCAGTGCTTCATCCAGGCTCCATGGGTAGCGTGAATCCTTGATTCAGGTAATCGTAATTGTGACTCGTAAAATTGCCATCCGGTGAAGGTAGGCTTATACCTGTATGGTATGGCAGGAAATCCAACAGTTTTCCTGCGTATGTGGCGGTGAAACCGGAAAATTTTCAGGAGACGGATTGAATTATGAGAAAAGGCGCAAAAACGATACTGCTGCTTGCAGGGGCTTTCATCATTGTGGCGCTCGTCGCGGTTGTGTTCGTTCCAGCTCTTGTCGACGTACAGCGGTACCGGCCGCTGATCGAGAAGAAATTGACCGAGGCGACCGGCCGGCCGGTTGAGCTTGAAGGGGAGATGAGGCTCTCCCTGTTTCCCTGGGTCGGCGCTAGCGTTCAGGACCTGCGCGTGGGAAGTCTGGAAGGATTCGGGGAAAAGGATCTTTTGCGTGCCAAATCTTTCAAGGCCCATGTAAAGGTAATGCCGCTCTTGTCAGGGGACGTGCAGGTCGACAGCATTGTTTTGGACAAGCCCGAGATCTATCTTGAAAAACGAAAGGACGGAGAGGTCAACTGGAAGGGGCCGAAAAGTGCAGCGGTCGGAACAGGGGCGCCCGCACCTGACAGAGAGGCTGTTCCTCAGCCTGCAGAGGTCACTCCGCAACCTGCGGAAGATCGCGGCTTCAGGCTGCAGTCCCTTGCGATCGGAGAGTTGCTGCTCAAGGATGGGCGGGTTCAATATATCGATGCGGTCAAAGGGAGTAGGACGGTTATCTCGGATTGCACCGTCAAGGTGAGGGATATCAGCCTCGATCGCCCTCTCAAAGTGGAGATCGCTGCCGTTGCGGATGGCAGGCCGGTCGCCATGTCCGGTGAGGTGGGTCCGGTGGGCAGAAGGCCGGGGCAGGGGAGCCTGCCGCTCGATCTGGTCCTGATGATTGCGGATCAGCTCAAGGCGCATGTCAAAGGTACGATCGAAGACCCGGCCGGAGCACTTTCCTACGATCTGTCTGTCGATATCGAGCGGTTTTCACCGAAAGAACTGCTGCAGGCGCTGGAGATGCCGTTCGAGATCGCCGATCCCGGGGCGCTGACCGCCGTCGAACTGTCCGTCCGGGCCGCCGGCGACGCGAAGAGCGCGAGGCTGACGGACGGCAGGCTCCTGCTAGACGACTCGACCCTGATCTTTCACGGCGAGTTGACGTCCTTTGCACCTCCCGGTCTTGTTTTTGCGGGAAAGCTGGATTCAATAGACCTTGACCGCTACCTGCCGGCTCCAACTACCTCTGATGGCGTGGCAACACCGGAGGGCAGGCCCTCAACCGGTGAGGCATCCTCTGCCGGTAACGCTTCGGAGCAGCAGGCTGGTGCCGGTTCCAGGCAGCAGCCAATGGTCAATGCAGAGCAGCGAGCCTCCGGGCAGATTGATTACGGCCCGCTGCGCGAACTGGGGCTGAAGACGGATGTGGCTGTGGGGGAGCTGAGAGTCAAGGGAGGCAGTGTGACAGACCTGCAACTGCATCTTCGGGCAGACAAAGGCATATGGACCGTCAGTCCGCTGACCATGAAACTGTATGGCGGCGACTTGGCATCGACAGCAGTCGTTGATGTGCAGGGGAAAAAACCGGAGGCGGCGGTAGAAGTCAAAACGACCGCGCTGCAGGTGGGACCGCTGTTGCAGGACTTCCTGCAGAAAGATGTGCTGGAGGGTGTATTGAACTCTGATGTCTCACTGAAGTTTCAGGGCGACACCCTGCCCGCCGTCAAACGCACGCTGAGCGGCCGGGGCGAGGCGCTGCTCCGGGACGGCGCCATCATCGGCATCGATCTGGCGGGCATGGTCAGAAATGTTCAGGCAAGTTTTGCCCTGGCGGAACAACCCGCCGAGAAGCCCCGCACGGATTTTGCCGAACTGCGGGTGCCGTTCACCTTGACCGATGGTCTGCTGAACACGGAGGACGCCACGCTTTCGTCCCCATTTCTCCGAGCGAACGCCTCCGGCCGGGTGAATCTGGTGTCCGAGAACCTGGACCTGAAGGTGAAACCGAAGTTTGTCGCCAGCCTGAAAGGACAGGGGGACACCATGGACCGCTCGGGCATCATGGTGCCGGTGCTGGTACGGGGGACTTTCGCTTCTCCCAGGTTCAGTCCTGATCTGACCGGCCTCGTGCAGCAACAGATGCAGGAAGGCGGGGCGCTGAGGAAAGCTCTTGAAAAAGAGATCCCTCCCGAGAAGGCGGAGTCGATAGAAAAGGAGATCAATAAATTGATTCCGAAGCTGTTCAAATGAAGTGCGTGCAAGAATTCATCTTATAACACGCGCAATAATCGATCGAGGGATGAGTACCTTCGGGAAAGCATTCTCAAAAAACAAAAAACGAATTTTTAAGGGACTAAGCCGTTGCACAACAATTAAGGTAACATTCAATCGAGAAGGATCGGCACTCTCTGTTCGGTACCCCCTTGAGTGGTATAAGGGGCTGTAACGAAATGGGGATTGTTTGGGAGTTATTTTGTAAGGCCCCTAAATTTTCAGTTGACGCCAGCCGCCGATCACTACGCCCATGATGCGGTAGCTCTCGTTGGGCTGATATGTCGGATACGAGGGGTTGTCGCTGACCAGATAATAATCCCCATCCTTCTCCTTCAATCTTTTAATCATGGAATCGCCGAACTCGTCGTTGACCACCACGATGTCGCCGGGTTTCGCCTCTCGATCAATGACAAAAAGGGCATAGTCGCCGTGAGCGATGCCCGGCGCCATGGATTCGCCGGTAACTCGGAGGGCGTAACAGTCGGGCGGTGCGCCGGGGAGTGTGATGTATGTTTCAACGTTTTCTCCCAAGCTCTCGGGGATGCCGGCGGGGACTCTGCCCAAGACAGGAATAGCATGGAGAACTGCGAGGCGGGAGCCTTGTTCCCGGAGTCCAACGCCGGCGATCATGTTGCCGGTAAAGTCCCCGTGGGCCACGTTGACGTTTTCGGCCCGGCCGTAGTTCCGGACCTTGAGGTCTTTGTCGGTGAGCAGGGACAGCTTCTGAGCTTTTACCGGCTGGCCCGAGGAAAAAGCCACATTGCCTGGATGCCGGGGACCGCCCTCATCGGTTATGCCGAGCAACCAACCGACAGTGACATTGTTCGCCTCGGCGATCTTTTTGAGCAGTTTCTGGGAAGGAATTTGCCCCCTGCGACAGTATCTCACCGTAGCTTCGGAAATGCCGCACCTTCTCCCAAATGCAGAATTGCTGAGGTCCTTCTGGAGTAATAAAAATCTGTTCTCGAATTTTTTTTCGACAATCATTTATCGTCTGGTGATATGGCCCAGGTGGTACTCGAATTCTAAGGTACTACCCAGGGCATTATGTCAGCCATACAAAAAACGCGCAGGTAGGGAAGGGGCCCCCGACAAAAAACTCGATGTCGAAAGGGCTGATGTATCCCAGAATTTTTGGCACCTAGAATACACGCAGTCCGGAGAGCCAATTGGCTGGGGCCCCGGGTTCATTGCATGTGTTTTTGATAGTCCAGCACCGCCGGGAATTGAGCAAGGAAGTGATGAGCTTGCCTGCCCTCTGGTCCCCCCCCATGTCCGTAGTGAGCGCTGCAACACCATACCAGAGGGCAGGCAGTTTAGCAAATAGGCTGTGGAGAAAAGGGTTTCTTCTTCGGCACCTGCCTCTCGCGCTCGAGGGGCCGGCGCAGGCGCCCAGAACGCCATCGGCACCGCCGTCACCGGCGGCCAGCTCTCGGATACTTTCATCGATCTGCTTTTCATTCCGTTTTTCTTTGTCTCAATCTCACGCCGGTTCGGGAAAAGGCGAAGAAGCGGGTTGGGCAGCTGGCGGCCTCAGGTAACTTCGAACTCTCGATCGCGAACCGGGGGAGATGAAACCGTCGCAGGTTTTAATTTCAGAAATACGTCCGAATTTGTCATCCATAGTTATTCTCCCTGAATTTTCTCATAAAAATTGACAGATCACCGGCTTTTGACTAGTGCTTTTGGTCCAGTGTGTTGTCAGGATATTTGGCTAAGCATTTCAGTTTAATCAATTCAATCCGGTGAGGAATTATGAGACGTGGAGCGATGCTTGCGGCGGTGTTGGTGACGATGCCCCTGGCTGCACAGGGGGCCTATCATCATGGCGGAGATACGGATTCGGATATTGCCTTACAGGCATATCCGGCGATCGAGGGTACCAAACTCGACAGCTGCGCGCTGTGTCACAGCGGTGGCGAGTACGAAAAAAAAGGGGTGATGGTCGAGTTGGGCAGTTGTCAGTGGTGTCATTATTCTTATGGGTATGATGAAACTGGAGATATCGCCGATACCCTCAATGAATATGGAAAAGCCTACAGCCTGAACGGCCGGAACCTTGCCGCCCTGAAGTCCATCGCCGCCGAGGATTCCGACCTTGACGGCTTTGCCAATGGCGATGAGATCGCGGCGCTGCGTTTCCCGGGCGACACGGACGATGATCCGACAAAGGTCGCTGCTCCCTATCGGGTACTGAGCAGGGGACAGCTGGAAACCCTGCCCGTGCATACCCAGCTGATGTTGATGAATACCCATAAATCCGGCGATTCTTATGCGAAGTACAGTGGCGTACCCATAGCCGATCTGCTTGACGACAGCGGGGTGTTGACCTCGGCCACCGGTATTACCGTTTTTGCCCCGGACGGCTGGGCACAATACCATCCGCTCGATCCCGATGCCGACCCGCTCATGTACCATGTGTACGGGCCCTATCCAGCGGCATCCTTCTACTATAATGAGCAGGCGGATGACAAGCTCAATACTGACGGCTGGTGCAGCTACTCTTCTCCCTCCGTTTCCGGCTTGAGCAATGGCGATCCTATCGTAGTGGAGGGAGGACTGAAGATGCTGCTGGCATTTGAGCGGGACGGTGTATCTCTGGAACCTGGAGAGCTTACTGATTCCAACAAGCTCGACGGCGAGGGGCCGTTCCGGGTAGTGCCTCCCCAGAAGGTTCCCGGACCTCCTGACCAGGGTTCGACATCTAAAGCTCAGGATGTTGTCTGGCCTTTCGACGAGGCCGCGGATCATAACGCCGGTTATTCCACCAGGTCAGCCACGATGATCCGGGTTGAGCCGCTGCCGGCCGGCACCACCGATGTCGATATCCTTGAAGCCGGCTGGAATTACGTGGATGAAGGCAAGATCCTGCTCTACGGGGCGATCGATCCGCTCGAGACCCTGCTTGTGAAGCTGACAACCCTGCAGGCCACTCTGGGTGAGATGGATGGCGCCGTGTTCAAGAACCGTTCGACTCGGCAGATTTTGACGAATCGTCTCTCACAGTTGCAGCGCCAGCTCGAAAAAGGGCACCGTCGGCCCGTGGAGGCCCAGCTTGGCGGCCTGATGGAGAAAGTGAACGGCTGTGTCAATTCCGGGACTCCGGATTGCAATGACTGGGTGAAGACGTGTGCAGAACAGGCAACAGTCTATTGGGCTTTTCATGAAATCAATGTCCTGCTGGCCATAGAAAAATAAGGCGGGCTGGCGCTCGCAAACCCAAGGGCTTATCCCCTCCCAAAGCGGAGGGGACTCTTTTCAGTACCCCCTTGAGGGGTATAAGTAACCTTCACGGAATTCATTCTCCGGCGGCGATCTCGCGCGGCGCCACGCCTTGGCCGAGCAAGCAGGCTGCTTGGGCGGTAAAGTCCGGACGTGTTATCGGCAGTACATGACCGGCTTGTTCATCCAGCCAGTACAATGTGCCGTCAGCCAGATTTGCCGCAACTGATTCTGCGGCCTGTGCATGCGCGGTTCGATCGCCCGGTGACCAGGCGACCAGGGTCGGCGCCTGCACCTTTTTCAGTTGTTCAAGCCATGCTTCGCCATAATCGGCGGTTACCGTCAGAGCCTGCAGGAGCATGCTGCGCGGGAAAAGCCCTTTATATGGCCGCGTGCCGGCCAGCCACGTCGCCATCGTCTTTACCCTGCCGGGTTGCAACAGCCGACCAAATACTCCTCCGTATTGCAGCGACCCGGGGTAACCGGATGGTGCCAGCAATCCGAGTTGTTCGACCCGCTGCGGATATTGCGCAGCCAACCATACGGCCAAGGAACCCCCCATTGAGCTGCCCACCACCGTTACACGGTCAATATGGAGTGCATCAAGCAACTCGATCAGCCGTTCTGATTGCGCCGCCAGGCCGAAGTCGTTGCTGTCGAAGTGTGATTCGCCAAATCCAGGCAAATCTATCCGTATCAGACGCACCGGGCAATTGCCGAGACGCGCCCACGCATCGTCCCATATCCCCAGGTGCTGATTGAACCCATGAAGGAACAACACTGTTCGCGGTCCCCTGCCCGCCGACTGATAGCGTATGGCTCCACCTGTGAGTGCGGCAAACTGCGCACCTGCAAGACTCTCGGGCCTGTTTCCTGATGGAGACGTGCCAGCGAGCAAGACGACGACAGCGCCAAACAGGCAGAGTAAGGCGATGAGCCACAACATAAGAATGTGCAGTCGAATCACGACAGCTGGCGCAACCCGCCGGCGGGTGCGATGCATATGGGGATGTATCGCGCCGGCTTGTTCCTGGCAAAACTAAAGTGCGGCTCGGAGCAATGCTCTACCACTGTTGTCGAGGTGAGCAGAGCGCCTCTCAGCAAGTGCAATGATACCGGTGTATGCATAATTTTCAATAATCCAAGATGTCTGATGTAGATATGGGCGATGCCTATAATAGTTATCCAACTTCATGTGCCCGCAAGACAAGTCCCACGGGCAGAGACTCGCCGTACAGGGTTCGTTCCTCCTGCCGGGCTATGGGGACGACTTCCAGGAGATAACGATTCTGCTCCTCCAGCTCGGTGTACTGCGACATCCAGGCGAGCAGACGGTCGATTGCCCGCTGATCCAGGTCCCTGGTGCGGTCTCCGGTTTTGCGGGCCAGCTGGGCCAGGGCGTTGCCAAGCGGTATGACCTGGGGCCAGTTCCGGCCGAGGAGGTTATCGATCCAATTCGCTACTTCGGCGGCGGGGACGACCCGGTCCGCCGGCCCGTACAGGAGCTCACGGGCGCCGATACGGGCAAGGGCCCAGAAGTGCTGGTGCCGGACCTGGCCGGGTTGCATTTTGGACAGCAGCAGGCGCCCCCAGTAGACCTTGTCCTTCACATACAGCCGCTCCAGATTGGCGATCAGCATCCACATTTCGAGCTGATGCTGCAGCGACAACCGTACTTTTTTTTTGCCTTTTTTGGGGTTGAGAAGTGGTTCGGCCTTCAGCGTCAACTGGCGCTGCTGTCCCGGAACCAGTCCGCCGGCCAGACGTCGCCACATGATCCACCACTCGGTTTGCACCAGTGGGTTGGCGCCGAATGCAGGGCCCTCGATGTAGACTTTCCAGCATTGCTTGATGCGCTCGGCATCGAGTGCGTCGCCGAAGCCGGGCCGCAGGCAAAAACCGAGCAGATTCATCCAGCGCGCCTCGTGCACTGCAGAACGAGCGCGGACCTGCGGGTTCCGCAACAGGATATCGGCCAGCTCGCGGATGAGTCCCAGCGGCCATTCATCCCGGGGTAGATCGATAAGAGAGGCGATCTCCTTCACCAGTCCGTCCAAACGTGCCGTATCGGCGCCATTGAAAGCTGCCTGCAACGCCTCCTTTGCCTGCAGGACAACTCCTGCCTCCAGCACGGTCTGGTCTCCCACTTCCTCGGGAGCCTCCTCGGCATCGCGCAGCTGGAATTGCAACTGCCAACGATGGCCACTGGTCATGGAGCGGCAGAAAAGCGCCAGGGTGCCCATTTCGGTGTACTGGGCCTCGATTCGTACGGGTATGCTGGTCTTCGGTCCTGTTTTGCCGTAGCGGATGACGGTCTGCAGCGGCGGCAGTCGGGTAAAAGTGTCATCGATGGCGACGATCTCCCCGCTCTGGTCTTCACCGCGGTAGCTCGAGCTGAACAGGTCGAATCGCACCGGTTGATTGGCCAGTACCTCGAACTGCTTGTCGCTCAGCTCGATGGTGCTCCCCTCATCAAGCCCGCGCTCCACCAGGCAGATGGCGCGCGCCGGCACGCCGGCGGTGCGGGCGTGATCGCCGAGACCGAGATAAAACGAGCGGGGGCTGCCGCTGCCCACGCGCACGCCGCGGCCGATCTTGACCAGCCCGTAGTAGGCGGCGCCCAGGGATACCGCCTGGTCCAGGTCGGGGTTGTGCAGCAGTCTTGGTCCTTCCTCGGCAAAAAAACTGCCGATCGCCCGGATGATTCGATCCTGGATGATCTTGGGCTTGAGCATCCCTCCGTTGAAGAGGATCAGGTCCGGCAGCGGCCGGGGCTTGCCCACGATCCTTTCCACATCATGCTGATGGCGGGCGAGGAACCGACAGATATGCCGGGTGATGGCCGGCTCGGATTCGTATGGCAGGCCGAATTCGGTAATCGCAGGGCGCCGGGACCTCACACCGACGATATCGTCGATAATCGGGAAAAAGCCTTCCAGGACGATCCGCTCCACGGTGGCGCGGTCCAGATCGGCCGAGACCGTCCCGGCAATCAGGCGGGATCCGCTGCCCATCAAGGTGATGCGGTGAGAATCGACCTCTTGCGAGAGGATGCTTTCCTTGGCTTTGCGGCACTCGTGGCAGAGTGATTTCCAGCGGTCGGTGGAGAGGGAAGACTGCCGGTCGGTCCACTTCGCCTCGACGCTGCGTGCCAGGGCCAGATCGATGTTGTCGCCGCCCAGGATCAGGTGGTCGCCTACGGCAATCCGTTCAAAGCGGGGGCTGCCGCCTTCCACCGCGCGCAGGGTGATCAGGGTGAAGTCCGTGGTGCCGCCGCCGACATCGCAGATGAGAATCAGCTCCCCGGGACGAACATATCTCTCCCATTCAATTTCGTGTGCGATCAGCCAACTGTAAAATGCGGCCAGGGGTTCCTCGATCAGGGTGACATGCCTGTATCCCGCGAGTTTCGCCGCCGACAGGGTCAGTTCGCGGGCAACCTCGTCGAAGGAGGCTGGAACTGTGAGGATTACTGTCTGGTTTTCGAGGAAGAGTTCCTCTTCATCGCCATGGACGTGGTTCCAGGCGCGTTTGATGTGGGCAAGATATGCCGCGCCGGCCTGCACCGGTGAAACTTTGCGGACGTCTTCCGGTGCGCCCCACGGCAAAATGGGGCGGTTGCGGTCCACACCCGCGTGGCAGAGCCAGCTCTTGGACGAGGAGACGAGCCGTCCCGGCACCCTGGCGCCCTGGTCGCGTGCCAGCGCCCCCACAAAATGCTCCTCGGGGGTAGGCCAGGGATGGGCGACGGCCTTGGGGTCCACCTCGTAGGCTCCGGGCAGATACAGGAAGGAGGGCAATACCGGCAGGCTGCCCACTTCACCCGGGCCGGTCAGCTGGGGGATGGTGAAGATCTCTATGGGCGGATTTTTTTTGCTCCCGTCCGCGCCTTTGCGCAGATCCACGAAGGAAACGGCCGAGTTGGTAGTGCCGAGGTCGATGCCGACGAGGAAGGGATGGGGGTTATTGCTCGCGTACATTGAATTCCAGTTTCCACCGCGTATCGTCCGTCTTCGAGGCGCAATAGAGTTGCAGGGTGCCTACCTCGGTGACCTCCAGTTCCAGGGTGACCGGGATGACCTGGCCCGGTTCGCCGGCGAGAGTTGTCTCCAGGGTGGTCACAGCTTCGATCTGTTCATGCCAGTCCTCCACCACGGTGCCCACCGCGTCCTCCTGGCGGGTGGTCGAACCCAGAAAGTCGAAGATGACCGGCTGGCCTACCACCAGAATGAACTCCTGGTCCATGATCTGCGCCGAGGTCCCTTCCTCCATGCCGAAGGGGGCCACGCACAGGGCCTTGGTGGGAATCGGCATGCCCGGAACCGCCGGCAGGGCGGCGGCGATGCCGATGTAGTACGAGCGCTCCAGGCCGCTGCGGATGCGGATGCCCTTGCCCTGCCGGGCGAGGCCGTAATAGGCGGCGCCGCGGGCGACGGCCAGGTCGTAGTCGCCCCGGGCTTCGATCTCCCTTATGCCGCCGTTCTCGCCCCAGTCTGCTAAAATCGAGACGATCCGCTCCCGCAGCAGGGCGGCTTTCATGACCCCGCCGTTGAACAGCACACACGTCGGGTTGACCTGCTCCTTATCGCCCGGGCGGTCGAGAAAGGCGGCCAGGTGCCTGGTGATGGCGGCGTCGGCCTCGAAGGCCAGGCCGAATTCCCGGATGCCGGCGCGGGCGGCCGCCTTGGGCTTGTCGGTGCGCTGGCAGACCGGGAAGAAACCGTCCCGCAGGATCGAATCGACCCGGTCTCGGGTCAATTCAATGGTGATCATGCCGCCGATCAGGCTGGATCCGCGTCCCAGGATGGTGACCTGCCGGGAATCCAGATCCGGGTCGGACAGCAGTTCTTCCTTGGCCCGGCGGCAGCTGTGCCACAGGCCGTTCATCTGCCAGGTATCGAGCCTGGTGCCCCGTTCGGACAGGTCCCGCGCCAGCGAATAGGCCAAGGCGAGGTCCATGTTGTCTCCGCCCACCAGCAGGTGGTTGCCCACCGCCACGCGTTCCAGGGTCAGGTCGCCTTCTTCCTCGCCCACCTGAATCAGGCTGAAATCGCTGGTGCCACCTCCCACGTCGCACACCAGGACCAAGTCGCCGGCCGTGACCGCGTCCCGCCAGGCGCCGTCGCTGGCGCCGATCCAGGCATAGAAGGCGGCCTGGGGTTCTTCCAGCAGGACCGCATGGGATAGCCCTGCCATTTCAGCCGCCTCGATCGTCAGTTCTCGTGCTACCGCGTCGAAGGATGCCGGCACCGTCAGGTATACCAGCTGGTTTTCCATCATCCTGCTTTCGTCCAGGCCTGAATCCGTGGGCGCCATGGTATGGTTCCAGGCATCGCGGATGTGGCTGAGGATGGCGGATTGAGCTTCCACCGGCGACATCTTGCGCCCTTCGGCTGCGTCAGTGCCGGGTCTGGCGCCCTGCCACGGCAGGATGGGCGCCTTGCGGTCCACCAGTGTATTGCACAGCCACGATTTGGCTGAAGAGATCAACCGCTGGGGGATCTCCTCACCCCGGTTGCGCGCATATTCGCCCACGGCATGCTGAGCGGTCTCGTTCCATGGCAACCCCAGAGCTCCTTCCGGAACCTCCGGGGCCTGCGGCAGGAGCACGAACGATGGCAGCACCTGGCGTGTTTCGACCGCACCGGCATCGACCACCTGGGGGATGGCGAAGATCCGGACGCGCGCATCTTCGATCCTGTCTACGGTCGCCTCCGTATAGGCCACCACACTGTTGGTGGTGCCCAGGTCGATACCGATGATGTAGACTGGTTCGCTCATTTATTTTTCTCCCTTCCGCTTACCCCACCTCCACTTCGGCCGGTGCGATAATTGCCGGGTCCTGGTGTCCGGAAAGGGCCGGCAGTTCAAGTTTGCGGGCGCGCCAGCCCCGGTGACGGACAGTACCCTTGAATGGAGGTTTTCCGGTGACGTTGCCGATCAATTTTACGGCGTTGGGGTCGAAATCCCTCTCCAGGGTGATCTCATCACCCTCCTGCTGTTCCAATACAGCCTGGGGATCCAGGTAGTTATTCAATGTCCTCTTGCAGTTCTCGTGAATATTGCGAACAGCTGCCCCGATCTGGGCGTCCTGGTATTGGGCGAGGTTTTCGGAAAAAAAGTCCATCAGACGTCCTTCGCGCTGCAAGGCGGAGAGAAGATGCACAAAAATGCGCTTGTCGGCTTCATCTCCTTCTCCTGCTATGGGGACCGGCGGTCCTTGCTCGACTTTCTGCGGCATGGCCCCCTCCCGCAAATGGTATGCGACAGGGCGTAAAAGAATCCATAGAAACAGGCCGACCAGGAGAAAAAAGACGACGCTTGCCGGAACGAAGTACAGCCAGAATCCATCTTGAATAGCCCGCACTCTTGCGGCTGAAGCGGTAATTTCGGGCAAGGCGGGATATATTTGCGCCAGCTTGCCCATTCTCTCGGAAATGATTTTCAGCAACCAGTAGCTGCCCGCGTCTATCGCCAGGCAGGTGAAGAGCATGACGGTCAAAACCCTGATCAGAATCATCCGCGAAGCAGCCTTGATGCTGTCCATCTTGACTCTCCTTCATTGGTTTAAACGGCTAAACGACTCTATGCTTGTGTTCAGTGAAGACAACTCCCTGTTTTTGTTATTCCATAAAAATCATGCTCGGCTTTTTTGATAAAAATTATGCATGTAGTCTGAGTACTATAATTCAGTAGAAATAATCGACAAGATGCAAATTTTAGCAAGGCCTTTTCAGCTTCCTCCCTGGCAAAGGTTGCCAAGCACCATCCCTCCAGAATATCCTTCGCGGCCAGCCTCTGTTTCTTGAGACCACCCTTTTGCAGCCTGCGGCAGAACAGTCCATGTTCACTTCATTGTCCTGAATTGGCGGGTTTGTCGACATTTCTATGGTAAAACGTCGTTGAGATTGGTAGATATCGCCCCGTAGTCATCTTGACATGTGCATTTTCCTGGGTTATTTGAAGCGATACGTCGAACAGCATGCATCAGAACGAGTGGAGTCGCCGGGTAGCGACAGGCAGAGGGAATACTGCTGGCTTTGGCATGGGTGAATGGGAAGGCGAGCATGAAACCAAATTCGCCCTGCCCAACCGTCGAGCGACTGTAGTCCGTTCTTGGCTCAACAAACGTTGTGAACCCGACGAAGAGTATGCTGAAGGAATCATCTCCAGTATCTATTTCGATACCCGGCAGTTCGACCTGCTCGCGGAGAAGCTGAACAGCTTTTACCTGAAAACCAAAGTGCGGCTGCGCTGGTACTCCTCCGCCCAAACCCGTGCACCCATGCCTGCCGCCTTTCTGGAAGTAAAATACAAGGTCGGCAGCGCTCGGGTGAAAAAACGCATCGAGATGGACTTCGGCAGCGATCTGTTGACGACAAAGCCTCTGGAGGATCCCTGGTTTTTGCGGATACACAGGCTGGTCGAGGAGCAGGGCGTGCAATTGCCGGGGATGCTGGTTCCGGCCATGCAGATTACGTATAGAAGGTCGCGGTATGTCGATCCGCTCTCCGGAGCCCGTCTGTCGGTGGATAGTGATATCCATGCACCACGGGTGAACAGGCGGATGATCTCGCAATCCCATCCGGGCATGCTCGGTGACGCGGTTTTTGAATTCAAGGAAAAAACGGGCATTCTGCCTGATTGGCTTTCCCAAGTCGTTGCACTGGGCGAGTGCCGAAAATGCTCGTTTTCCAAATACAGTGTGTGCTTTGCAAATGTACAACAGATTATTTATTAGGACCACAACAGGCTATGAATCCCAAACCCATTGACTGGCACTCTCTTCTCACCGGCTTTGGCAGCAAAAGCATGGATGAAATCGGTCTTATCCCATTTTTGGGGGTGATGACCGTGTCTCTCTTCGCTGCATTTTTCGTGAGCTTCCTTTATGTCCGCTTCTATAAGGCGCGTTCGACGGGGAGTCTCATCTATCGGGCATTTCCTCTTCTTGGTATGTCTATTACGGCTATCTTTATTTCCATTCAATTTTCCCTGCCGCTTTCCTTGGGCCTGCTTGGCGCCCTGTCCATAGTCAGGTTTCGCACGCCGATCAAGGAGCCGGAAGAAATAGGATTCATTATGCTGGTGGTTGCATCATCGCTCTGCTGCGCCACATTCAATATGCTGTTTCTAGCCATTATTTTGGGATGTGCCGTGGTCGCCCTTATCTGCCAGCGATTCGGCAGCAGGTTCTTTACCCTGCAGCAGAATGACGGCGTAGTGATCGTTCAGCTTGCCAGTGAACTCTTCGCCCGGAAGAAAGCGGAAGTTGTCGCTGCCTTTGAACAGGCCTTACAGGGCGGGAGGATGGAAAGTATCGCGGAAAACAACGGCGAGACTACTATTTCCTATAATTTTCAGGGGCAAAAGGAAAGTTCTCTGCTGCAGCTGCAGGATGTTCTTGCCGCGATTCATGACGAGATCAAACTGAATATTTTTTACAACAACAATCGCGCGGTGTAGCGGCGGCTGGGTATGATACGTTTGGCCGGGAAATTCAATGCCCTTGAGACCGGTGGCCTGTTCTTCGCCGGGCTCTGCTTCATACTGTGCATGTTCTTTTTGGAAAAACACTCCATGCGTGCTGTGCTCGTGCTTGAGATTTCAGCTGCGGAAAAGAGCACATTCCAGATTTTCTGGCGGCAATCGAGCGAGTTTTTTACGGAGAAGAACTCACAGACAATCCGATTAAGACCCTCCCAAGATACCTACACAATAGTCCTTCCGCAGATCATTGGTGTCGATTACCTGCGGTTTGACCCGCTGGATAAACCAGCCTCTCTGCAGATCAAGGTTGCGAAATTGATCTTGCCGGGAGACAGGGCCCTGGATCTGTTGCCTGTCATTACGAACAATGCCATTGAGTTACAAGAAATCGTATTTTCTCCGGATATGGCGGACGGTACTCTGCATATGTCGTCGTTGGGCATGGATCCCAGTTTTTCCGTATCTCTCAAGGAAGTCAAGCTATGGAATTTTGGCTGGAAGGTTCTCATTGCCGGTCTCGCCGTTCCCGTGCTGCTTGGTGTGATTTTTCGACAGGATCTGCTTAAGGGCTCCAGACGAAAAGGGATTCTCACCCTTTCCCTGCCTCAGGGAGCCACTCCCGGCATGTCCGCGGTCGGTAACATGTCATCGGTCGGCGTCCGGCATGAGAAGAGAAATGGCAGAAGTCTCTACTGGCTGGACGTCAGGGGGATTGAAGAGCACTCGCTGACCGATCTTGTCATGGATCTGAAAAGGGATAATCCGGGGGCGACCATCAGGTTTCAATACAACCGTGCCGGTGAAGTCTGATCTTCATGAAGGGCAATAAACTCCATAAACCGGCAGTTCTCGGTTTCATCCTTGCAGTTGTCGTCGCCGTACTGGCGTGGAGCGAACAGGAGGGCCAGGATAGTCTGAAGGATGCTTTGCAGATACAGACAGTCCCTGTCGGTTTGTTGCGTTTCGGAGAACTTGGCGAGATACTGAGAAATCTCGAATTGGTCACCTTCTCCGCAAACGATTACTCGCGTTACCGAAAGACCGAGATAAACGACGAAGACCCCCATATCATCCCTTTTCAGAGGAAAAGGCAGGTCGATCACTATCTCTATAAAAGCAACCCGGAGGGGGAGATTCGCTATCAGTCGAGTAGTGTTGCTAATGCAGTCACCCAGAAAAAGGATTGGCCCATCCTGTCTCTCGTCGTCGACGACAAGGATCTCAACGACCCGGAAACCGGTATCCTCGTTCATCGCGAAAAAAAAGGCAAGCAGTGGGAAAGGCTGGTGCAGGTTTCCTACATGGAAGACGGCAAGATTCTCTTCGAAACCCATGCCGGAATACGGATGCACGGCGGAGAGCGGCTGATCACTCGAGAGTGGCAGCCGGGATACAAGCTCTACTTCCGAAAGAAATTCGGCTTGAAGGAGATTCCCCCGGGGTTGATCTTGCCGGATCTCCAGGTGCCTCTCCGGACCCTGGTTTTACAGACGACGGAATGGCCGCCCGGGTACCCGATGAACAACCCGTTGTCATATGATATCGCTCGGCGGATTGGCTGCAATGCGCCATTGACTCGTCTGGTCGAAGTCTATCTGAACGGGAAGAGTCTTGGCATGCACGTCTCGGTTGAGCATCTCAGCCGGCGGCAATACGGGCAGAGGTTCGGTCACGATAACTACAATCTGTATAAGACCCGCAGCGAGAATGTTGAAGCGGATACAAAGATGTATATGAGAAAGCTATGGGTGACGGTTACTGCAAAAGAGCGCCTGACCAGGGAAATGGTCGCCACGTCCATAGATGTTGATAATCTGTCCCGCCACATCTTTTCCTGGGTATTCTGCGCAACCGATGATTTTCCTCAGGGAGTGGCTGTCTATGATAATGAAGACCCTGGTGCCAAGCTCTCGTGGATTAATTGGGACATGGACCACAGCTTCTACGACCGTGAGGGAACGGTGAATAAAATGGACCGGGATAACTGGCAACAGTCCGCCTTCGACCGGGTGTATCGGGATGATCATTTGTCGGGCAGGACCAAGCTTTTTACCAGGTTGATGCGGGAGAGCGAAGAATACAGGAGCGAATTCATCAACCTTGTCGTATTCCTGCTCAATCACCGGCTGACTCCGGATTTTCTGCACGAACGAGTGGACTATTATCGGCAGATGATGGAAAACTTCGGGGAACCCCATGAGCAGTATGTGGCCATGCTGAAGAAATTCATGGATCATCGCCCGGAGTTTATTTTTAAGGATATGCAGGAAAAATTCGGTCTATCGGCTCCGTTTGTCTGCCGGGTCAAGGTGCCGCGGGGAGAGACTTTTGCAGTCGACGGGTCTTTCTACGAGCAAGACTACAGAGGAATGTATTTTACCACGACCCCTGTGCACATTGCCGTTTCGGAGGACAGTCGACCTCGTTTTCGATATTGGCTTGTCAATGGTGAAAAGTTTTTTACCACGGAGTTGCAGCTGTCGTTGCAGGAAGATACCGAGCTGAGCCTCGTCTTCGAACCGCAGGCTGAACGGCAGGCAGGATCAGCGTCGCCAGGCGGATCGCCATTGCAGCAGTCGGCACAAAAAATTCTGCAGCCGTACTGACTTCAGCAGGAAAAACTTGAAACTCACCTACTCATAACTAAAGTTACTGAGTTTGGAGTACTCTGCGGGGAAGCTGTATGTGCGCGTCACATCGATCAAATCGGCTGCCTGCGAAAATGTGGCTTTGCCTCGTTGCCAAGTGTTTCCGCGCGGAGAATTGCAAACAACAATAGAGTAACCCATTCTTCTCGGATTGATGACGATTTCAAGCTGAGAATCCAAATAAAGTTTTTGGCTGTCGAGTGGAAGCCATTGTGAGGAAACAGCCTGGCGCTCAAGGTTCTGGGGCCTTGCTGTTTCTGTGGAGTCAAAGACGTGAGAGACACCAGAGTAGAAAGACGCCATAGAACGGAAGAACCGGCCATGCGGGATCAGATAATTGTGCCTGCCGGCGCCGTATTCAATGATTTCGGGTCGGTGATTGTGGGAGGTCAGATCCTTACCGGAGAGTGGTGTATGGTCAAGACTGGCCGTGTGGTGCAGCTTGTCATGAAGCTGGAAAGACGGAAGATTTGTTGTGTCAGGTCGCAAGAGCAGGATAGTTTGCCGATAAAATCGAAAAAGAAGGACGAAATCGTCGACGTGCCTTCCTCGGTACCTGAAATCGACGCAGTACGCTAATTGCCTTTCTGGTCGAGAATTACGCAAGGAGAGTGGAAAGAACTACCACACCTTGTCTTCTATTTCGGATTCCTCCTTGATGGGCAGCAGAATGGTGAAGATGGCACCTTGCCCGGGTTCGCTCTCGACCTGGATCTTGCCGCCATGTTTTTTGACGATACCATAGCTGACGGAGAGTCCGAGGCCCGTGCCTTTTATCGCGGACTTGGTGGTGTAGAAGGGCTGGAAAATACGGTCAATATCCTCGGGTTTTATACCGACCCCCGTGTCTTTGACGGCAATCACAATGCTGCCGTCCTCTTTTCGGGTAAGGATCGTGATGACCCCGCCGGAGCGGGGACAGGCCTCGATCGCATTGGAGAGCAGGTTGAGGAAGACCTGCTTGAGCTGGTCGGCAACCGCGGAAATGAGCGGGAGACGTTCCGCGTAGGCGAGTTCCACGGAAATACCCCGCCGACGAAACTCGCTCTTGAGCAACAGCAGGAGTGAGTCGAGGAGCTTGTGAACATGGACGAATTCCTTTTTCTCCGAGGAAGGGCGGTAGAAGTTCTGCAGGTCGCGGATCAGTTTTTTAACCCGTTCGCATTCGGAGAGCGCCATCTCCAGCATTTTTCGATCGTTTTCGTCAAGCCCGGAGTGGCTCAGGCCTTTCAGGATAGTCATGATGGCTTGCAGCGGGTTGTTGAATTCATGGGCGATCGAGGCGGAGAGCTTGCCTATTGCCGACAGTTTCTCCGCATGCAGGTACTTTCTTTGCGTCTCGATCAGTTCGCGGGTTCGCTCCTCGACTTTTTCCTCCAGTTCATCCTTCATCCTCTGCAGCTGTTCCTGATTTCTTTTGCGCTCGGTGATATCGAGTGTTGCCCCGATAAAACGGATAAGCTCGCCCTGATGGTTTAAAATAGTCCTGCCGCGGACGGTGAGCCAGCGCTCCCGACCATCCTGAAGCCCTGTGGTTCTGAATTCAATATCGTATAGTTCACCGTCATCAGGTTGGATAAGGCCCTGCACGATGCCGTTCACCCGCTCCCGGTCATCCGGATGGAGCCCCGCGAGAAAAACCTGGTAGTCGACATGTGCTTCGGGAGGCAAGCCGAAATGGCGCTTGGTCAATTCGGACCATTCCAGCTCGCCGGTCCGGGGATAGAAGTCGAATGTGCCGAGGCTGGTAGCCTCGATCGCCAGCCGCAACGTCTCCTCGCTGTTCCTCAACCGCTCCTCGCTCTCCCGCAGCTCCGAGTATGAATGGGACAATTGCTCCGTCATCTTATCGAAGGCACGGGCAAGATCGCCCAGTTCATCGGATTCCCTCATGCCGATCCTGTGGTCGAGGTCGCCGGAGCCGATTTTTTCCGCACCTTTGGCGAGTTTTGTCAGCGAAACGGAGATGGTCTTCATCGTCCCCGCCAAAATAAAAGTCAGGACAACCGTCACGCCGACGATCAGGGTCATGACAAATCTATTCAATTCCCTTTGGATGGAAGTTATGAGGTCGTTGACGTGCCTTGCCAGGGCCAGCCCGTTCTCGACCGTCTGGCTTGCAGTTGCCAGAAGCTCACCACCCAGATGTTCTCCCTCTTCCCTGACCGTTATTTCCTTCTCATCGGCATGGTGGTGTTCGTAGTGGAAGACCATACTGAAAAACAGCTTTCTCATGTTTTCGACATCATTTTCTACCATGGCAAGGGCCTCGCGCTGATCGAGGTCCCTGCATTCTATCTCGGAGATCAACTGGGTGATCTTCTGGTGTTTGTCCAGGAACTGCTGCTTCGGCCGCTCCTCCTGGTGGAGCATATAGGAATAGGCAAGATTGCTGAGAAAATTGATACTCGAAATAATATCCCGAACCTTGATGTAGTTTTCCTGAGCCGTCTGCAAGGCGTGGTTTTGGAAACCGATGGCAGTACCGGAGACCACAGCTATCAGAGCAGGCACCAGGACGGCGACTTTAAATTTGGAGACTATTCTCATAGCTTGACTGAAATGGCATGCGTCGCGTAACCGTTCACCAGCCCCCAACCGATCCCGATCCTGATTTCATTCCGGATATCGTTCAGGTACCGGTGAACGATTACGGACGATCTTCAGTATCTGAGAAACTAATGTCTGGATTTTTGATAGGAATTTCGTAGAAATTACTTATCCTGTTTGTCGGGATCAGTACTATACAATCATGGGGGGAATTATTCCCGAAGAAAATCGAGAATTTTGAAACTGCCTCAAAATGTTCTTTAGGAAAGGAGCAGTTCGGATATCCGTTCCGCGGGGAGGGGTTTGCTGAAGAGATAACCCTGCACCTCGTCGCATTCATTCTCTTCCAGGAACGCCAGCTGGTCCTCGGTTTCCACACCTTCGGCGACCACCCGCATGCGCATGGTATGTGCCATGTCGGTGATGGCGATGATGATCGCCCGGTCGTCCGGGTCCGTGGCTATATCCTTGATGAAGGATTTGTCAATCTTGAGACGGTCGATGGGCAGGCGCTTGAGGTAATTGAGCGAGGAATAGCCGGTGCCGAAATCATCGATGGTGATGTGCACCCCCCTGTTTACCAATTGCTGCAGGCATTCGGCCGTCCGCTGCACATCATGCATGGCCATGCTTTCGGTGATCTCGAGGTCGAGGTGATCGGGGGTCATCCCGTTTCCCTGAAGGATTTTGTCGATGGTGGCGATGAACTTCGGGCTATGGAAATGGCGGGCGGAGAGATTGACGGTGATGCGGAGCGGCGGGTGCCCCGCCTTCTGCCAGAGGGCGGTTTGGCGGCAGACGGTCTCCAGGACCCACTCGTCGATGGTGGTGATGAAGCCGGTTTCCTCGGCCAGGGGCACGAAGGACGAGGCCTCGAGCAGGCCCAATTCCGGATGGTGCCACCTGATGAGCGCCTCCGCGCTCACCATCTTGTGGGTGGTGATGTCGATCTGCGGCTGATACAGGACGACCAGTTCCTTTTTTTTCAGGGTCTGGCGGAGCCAGCTCTCCATCCTGATCCGTTCCAGCGAAATCTTGCTGATCGTCGGATTGTAGAACTGGTAGTTGTTCTTGCCGAGTTCTTTGGCGTGGTACATGGCGATATCGGCGTAGCGGAACAACACGTCGATCTCTTCGCCGTCATCGGGGAAGATGATGATACCGATGCTGGCCGAGACATGCACATCGTGGCCTGCCAGCCGGAAGGGCTGGCAGGTGCATTCCAGGATTTTCCGGGCGATTTCCGCCGAATCCTCGGCATGGACTATATCGGTGAGGAGGATGTTGAATTCGTCGCCGCCGATGCGGGCGACCACGTCCGAGGCCCGGATCGCCGACTTGAACCTCCCTGCGACCTCCACGAGGAGCTGATCGCCGATGTCATGGCCGAGGGTATCGTTGACCTTTTTAAAGCCGTCGAGATCGAGGAAGAGGATTGCCATCTTCTTTTGGCTGCGGCGAACCTCGGCCATCTCGATGTTGACGATGTCCAGGAAGAAGCGCTTGTTGGGCAGGCCGGTCAGGGTATCGTGGAGCGCCATGTGCTTGATCTCGTTCTCCATTCTTTTCCTGGCGGTAATGTCCTGGACTATTCCCGCTATCCTGATGGGCCGGCCCTGGCCGTTGCGGATCAGCGCGGCGGAAACATGTACCCAGACCACCTTCCCGTCCTTGCGGATGAACCGCTCTTCGGCGTCGTACATGGGGGTTTCGCCTCGAACCATGCTGGAAAATCTCACCCAGTTGGCCATGTCGTGGGGGTGCGTGATGTCCCTGAACCTCATCGCGGTCAGCTCATTGTGGCTGTAGCCGGTTATCCGGCTGTACTCGCCGTTGAAATCGATCAACCGTCCCGTGGCGGGATCGACCTGGATCGTCCCCACTGCCGCCAGGTTGAAGAAAGACCGGAAGCGCTCTTCGCTTTCCCGGAGCGCCCCGAACAGCCTGGCATTCTCGAAGGCCAAAAAAAGCGTGGCGGAGAGTTTTTCGGCAAAATCGAGATGGGCCTCGACAAAGGCGAAGGTCCTTGTGGTGCTGTACAGATTGAGCGTGCCGATCACCTTTTCCCGATTTTTCAGAGGGGTGACGAGCAATGACCGGACGCCCAGGTCGCTCAGGAAGGCGCTGTTGACCCGGCTATCCCCGGCGGCGTCGTCGACGACCAGGGCGCGCTTGTTCTCCCTGACATGGAAGGGGGCTTTCACCTCTTCGGGCGAACAGCTCCTTTCCCGCAACTCCTCGGGCATATTGTAGACATGCTTGATGACGAAGAAATCTCCCTGGAACAGCCCAATGGAAGAGCCATCGGCTCCTATGGCCTCGGCCGCCTCCACAATCACCTTCTGCATAATGGTATCCAAGTCGAGGGAGGAATGGATCACCGCGTTGATGCTGTTGATCGCATCGCTCAAGTACTTGGAAACTTTAATCTCTTCCTCTGTCCGTCTGCGGTCGGTGATGTCCTGCACGAGTCCTGTGATCCCGAGGGGGTTTCCCGAAGGACCGACGCGATGCCGTCCGGCCGCCCAGATCCACCGCACCTGCCCGTCGGCGCGCCGTATGCGGCACTCGAAATTCCATTCCCCCATGGTGGCCTTGGCCTGGCGAAACTTTTCGTCCACAATCGCCCGGTCCTCGGGCAGGACATGGGTGAGGAATATTTTGTAGGTCCAATGCGGCAGCGGCCGCTCATAGCCGAAAATGCGTTCGAGCTCGGGCGAGCCGTGGGCTGTTCTGTTGATCGGGTCGAGATCCCACGAGCCGGTGTGGCTGGCCTCCAGGGCGTTGCGCAGCCGCTCCTCGCTCTCGCGCAGCGCCTCCATGGCCCGCTTGCGCTCCATCGCATAATGGATGGCCCGCAGCAGATGATCCTTCCTGATGCGGCCCTTGACCAGATAATCCTGGATGTCCTGCTGCAGCGCCTTTATCGCCAGCTCTTCATCGGCAAGTCCGGTCAGCACGATGATCGGCACAGCCGGCACGTGGCGCCGCACCGCCGACGCGGTATCCATGCCCTGGCTGTCGGGCAGGCCCAGGTCGAGCAGGATGAGATCGAACTGCTCCTTGCCGAGCAGGTGGAGAGCCTCGGCGAGACGTCGAACGTGCGAGAGGGAAAAAGAGACTGTACGTGTCGATTTCAGTTGTGCCCGGAGAAATTCGGCATCCGGAGTGGAGTCCTCGACCAGGAGTATTTTCTTTTCGCTAATCATTCGGGTTGGCCGAACCTGATAAAACTGATGGTGTGGACCCGTTGCCGGATCCGTAATGCATAGAGGGGACGGTAGGGATGATGTCCTGTGTGTCAAGTTGCCGGATCGCGGGCCATCGATGGTCCCGCTCCTGCTGCTGCGAAGAAGCGGCAGCGCCAGGCCGTCGGACGGATTTTCAGCCGTTTTCCCGGGGCGGCAGCTTGACAATGCAGAACCAGAAATGCTCGATGCTCCGCACCGCTTCGATAAACTGTTTCCACCCCAGAGGTTTCTGGATGTAGCAATTCGCATGCAGGCTGTAGCTTTTCAGGATGTCATCTTCCGAGCTGGAGGTGGTGATCACCACCACCGGGATCCTCATGAGATCGGGGTCGTTTTTGATCTCGGCCAGCACCTCCCGGCCGTCCTTGCGGGGGAGGTTGAGGTCGAGCAGGATGATGTCGGGACGTGTCGCCTCTTTGTAGCGGCCGTGCCGGTTGAGAAAATCCAGGGCCTCCTCCCCGTTGACGACCACGTGCAGGTTGTTCGCCATTGCCCCCCCCTTGAGGGCCTCGGCCATGAGGAGCGCGTCGTCGGGGCTGTCCTCCACCATGAGTATTTCTATCGGTTTACTGTCTTGATGCATTTCAATCTCTCCTTGCCGGGAGGGAAAAAAAGAAGGTAGCCCCCCGCCCGGGCTCTGATTCCACCCATATCCGCCCGCGGTGCTGCTCCACGGTCTTGCGGCAGAGGGCCAGGCCGATGCCGGTGCCGGGGTATTCCTCGCGGGTATGGAGACGCTGGAAAATGACGAAGATCCTTTTCTGGAACTGCGGTTCTATACCGATGCCGTTGTCGCGCACGCCGAAGACCCATCCGGCTCCCTGGCGATCGACCGAAACATGGATCCGTGGCGTTTCTTCCCGCTTTCGATACTTGATCGCGTTGGAAATGAGGTTCTGCAGGAGTTGCGCCAGCTGACCTTCGTCGCCGATCACCACCGGTAGGTCGTCCCGGGAAATTTCCGCCCCGCTTTCCGCCACCGCCGACTGCAGGGCCTCAATCGCCTGGTCGAAGACCTCGTTCATCGGTATCGGCCCGAACGGCTTGCCGTGGGTGCCGATCCGGGAATAGGCCAGCAGGTCTTCGATCATCCGGGACATCCGGCTCGCCCCGTTCAGGGCGTGGGCGATGTAGCTGCCGGCCTCTTCATTCAAGTTCTCCTTGTATCGCTCGGCCAGCAGTTCTATGAAAATGGCGATTGTCCGGAGCGGCTCCTGAAGGTCGTGGGAAATCCCGTAAACCAGCTGCCGCAATTCCTCCTTGCGCTTCTTCTCGGCCACCAGTCCCTCGGCACGGGCCATGAGCTCTTCGGCGGAAAAGGGCTTGACCAGATACCCCTGCACGCCCTCCTGCAGCAGCCTGACCATGAAGTCCTCGTCCATCCTGGCTGTGACGAGGAGGATCGGGATGTCGTCCAGGTCCCGATGACGCCGAATCCTGCGGATCATCATGTCGCCGCTCATCCGGGGCATCATGATATCGCAGACGATGAGATCGGGGAGGTTGTTCAGCGCCTGCATCAGCCCCTCATGGCCGTCGGCGGCGGTGAGAACCCGGTACTTCCTGCCCAGGATCTCGGCCTCGAAATCGTTCAGGTCGGGGTTGTCGTCGACCACGAGGACCAGCGGGGCATCGAGCGAAACGGCCGCCCCGGTCCTTTCGTCCCTGAGTGGGGGATGACGGACGAGATTCAACTCCTCGACCGCCCGTTCCCCCACTTCCTCGTACCGGCAGGCCGGTTCCGGAAATACGCGGGAGCCGGCGGGAGCTTTCCGGGGCCGCCGGGCTTCGAGCTGAATGTCGTCGAGCAGATTGTTGACATGCCGAAGGAGCAACCGGCCGTTGCGTTGGACAACTTCCAGGTCGCGGCGCAATTCGTCTGAAAAACCGCCTGATTTCAACCATTGCTCGACCGGCCCAAGGATCAGGGTGAGAGGAGTGCGCAGTTCGTCCGCGATCTTGTCCCGGTCGATCTTCTTCCGCTTTTTGACATCGGGCTCTACGACCTCCGGGCGCGGCTGTTTCGGAGCTCGCCGGCTGTCGTCTCTCTTAACGTTCATGGGCCTCCTTCGGGGGCGTTCTTCCAGCTCCCGGCAGGGAAAAATAAAACGACGAGCCTTCTCCGGGCCTCGATTCCATCCACATCCGCCCGCTGTGCCGTTCGACGATCTTGCGGCAGAGGGCGAGACCGATGCCGGTACCGGGATATTCCTCCCTGGTGTGGAGACGCTGGAAGATCACGAAGATCCTCTCATGGAAGCGCGGCTCGATACCGATGCCGTTGTCGTGCACAGCGAAGATCCAGTGGTCGTCTTTCCGGGCGACGGAGATGCGGAGCCGGGGCGGTACGCCGGGTCTTGCGAATTTGACTCCATTGCCGATAAGGTTCAACAGGAGCTGCCCGAGCTGGCTTTCATCGCCGAAGACCACCGGCAACTCGTCGCAGGCGATCTCGGCCCGCCGTTCCTCCAGGGAGTTCTTCAGGAGAACGGTCACCTTCCCGACCACTTCGTTCATCGCCACCGGGCGGAACGGCTCCTCCCTGGTAACCACCCGTGAATAGGCCAGCAGGTCGTTGATTAACCGGGACATGCGGTTCGCTCCCCTGACGACACAGGCTATGTAGCGATCGGCCTCTTCCCCGAGTTCGCCCCGGAAGCGGTGGGCGAAGAGCTCGACGAAACTGGTCATCGAGCGTAGCGGCTCCTGGAGGTCGTGTGAGGAAATGTAGGCGAATTGACGGAGTTCCTGGTTGGAGTGCTCCAGCTCCGCGATCAGCCGTTCACGCTCCCGTTCCTTCCGCTTGCGATTGGTGATGTCGAGGGTCGCGCCGATGAGGCGCTCCGGCTGGTTTTCCGCATTGAAGAAGACCCTGCCACGGGCGGACAGCCATCGCTCCTTTTCGTCCACGATTCCCACAGTCCGGTATTCTGTGTGATAGGTGCCGCTGCTGCCCGGCCGCAGCGCGTCCTGGACAAGCCGATGCACTCGGTCGCGGTCTTCGGGATGCAGGCCGGAGAGAAAAACATCGTAATCGACGTCGGCCTCCGGTGGCAGGCCGAAATGGCGTTTGGTCAGATCGGACCAGTACAGCTCCCCGGTGAGGGGATAATAGTAAAAGGTCCCGAGGCCCGTCGCTTCGACGGCCAGCTGCAGGGCGGCCACGCCTTCGCATAAGCTTTTTTCGCCAAAGAAATGCTCCAGCCGGGCGCATCGTTGACGCAGGGCATCCAGTTCCGGCATCGGTGATTTTTCCATGGTATGTTCCGGTTCCTCGCTCAGGCGGGCTGACGCCCGCCACCCAAAGGCTGTCATCTTCTCCCACGGCAGAGGGGATAAGTCCTTTAGAAACGACAGAGCCGGGCTTGCCGAATCATTTCCTCGGCAAGCCCGGCTCGTTTTCGGCAGAGATCCAGCAGTTATTCAGGGAGGCCTGAAGACACGCATCGCGGTGAAACCTCCCACTACTTGTAACGTATTTATTTTCCCGCATCCATCAAGGTGTTTCGGCTCTTTTTCCCACCTCTTCATGACTGCGGCATAGACTCGGTTCGTTTTCGTGGACGGATGACAGGTGCCCGGGCGGGAAGGGGTCGGCAGAGCTTTATTTTGCCAGGTAGTTGCCGCTGCCGGAGAGGGAGGCGCCGCGCACGATGCGGATCTCCTCCTCAAGAACGATCCCGTAGCGCTGCCAGGCCCGCATCTTGGCGAGCGAGATCAGCCCGCTGATGTCGGCAAAAGTCGCCCTGTCGCGGTTGACGAAGAAATTCGGATGCTTGACGGATATCTCGGCGCCGCCGATGCGTGTCCCCTTCAGTCCCAGCCGGTCGAGGACCGCGGCCACGGGGATGACGGGAAAGGGATCGATCTTGACGACCCCGGCAAAATCGCACCCAACATCCTCGGAGACCGAGGCGAGGGGGATGTTCTTGAAGGTGCTCCCCGCACTGGGATACTCGAGTGGATGAAGCCTCCGGCGATATTCCCGGTGTCCGTCCACTGCATCCCGTATGACTGCCGGATCGCCGGGCGTGGCCCGGATGAGCACCGAGGTGACGATCTCGCCGCCGAGGCTCTTGAAGATGCTGTCCCGATAGGCGAATCGGCAATCCGCGGCGTCATGCCGTCGCCCTTCGACTGTCCCCGTAGCCCGGTCGAAGGCGATGCTTTCCACTTCCAGGATCGCGTCCTTCATTTCCCCGCCGAAGCAGCCGGCATTGCCGAACGCGGCCCCGCCGACCGTGCCCGGCAAGCCGCCGGCCCAGGCCAGATCGCGAAGGCCCCGGGCGGTGAAGAAATCCACTGCCTCCTCCATCGGCGTCCCCGCGGCAAGGCGGATTCCCCCGGACTCCTCCCAGATCTCCGTTGCCGCATACTGCATGACCAGGCCCTCGTAACCCGTTTCCGAAAAGAGCATGTTGGTGCCGGCACCCAGAAAGAGAAAAGGAACATTGCGGGAGAAGGCCCAGCGCACCGCCGCCTCGATCTCGCCGGGATTTTTCGGCAACAGGAAATACTGCGCCTGACCGCCGATCCGGTAGGGCATCCGGTCGGCAAGAAGAATGTTCCTTTCTAAAGGGATCATACGGAGCTGCATGGGCGGCGGTCCGGGTGGAGACAGGTCAGGTGGAACGATTATTTTTGCTTTTCCTTCCCGCGAAGCTATATTTTCGATACCACTACGGTAAGATACCGGATGGGAAACGTCAGCTTTTTTGTTTAATTTTCGTGTCTTCAATTTCGTCCGCTTCGCGCGGCAAGGGCAAAAAAATGACCGGAAGCCGACCAAAACTGAGCCCCCAGGCGTTCGACCGGGTGATCGAGGAGGCGATCGACCGTATCCCCCGGGAAATTCGCAGGCATCTGGACAACGTCCTGATCAGCGTTTTGCCCGAGCCCGGTCAGGATTTGCTGGAGGAGATGGGCTACCCTCCCGACGAGGTGCTGTTCGGTGTCTATACCGGGGTGCCGCTGCCGGAGCGCAGTCCGACCGACCCTCCCCTCTACCCCGACATCATCCATATCTTCCAGAAACCCCTGGAGGACTTCTGCCGCAGCCGGGAGGAGTTGATCGAGGAGATCGAAATCACCATCGTCCACGAGATTGCCCACTTCGTTGGTTTCGACGACGACGAGTTGGAGGCCTTCGGTTACGGTTGAGGTCGGTTCGAAGCCCCTCCGGGCGTGGGAAAAGGACCCGACATGGACCCGACATGGACCCGATATCAGGCCATCCGGCGCCCGATTTCCCCTGATGTCCTCTGCACTTCCGGTCTGGGAGAGGCTATATAGGAAGTAAAGATTAAAGTAGGAAGTAAATATTAAAGGCGCTTGCCCGGCAAGGTATTTTAAGGAAAGACACCCGGACGAGTCATAGAGAGTTTAAAAAAATGCCTGTGCTGCCTCCGGGCACGGCAGGATGATCCGGAAGGGTCCGGAAATTCTGACGCCGGCGGAACGAAAGAAAGGGGGTTATCACCATGAAAAAGATTATTGTATCTGTCCTCATGCTGTGTCTGGTTGGAACAACGACGGCATTCGCAGGTGGCCGCCACCACGGTCATGGCGGCTATTACGACAGGCCGGGGAAGCATTACAGCTACAAACATTCCCGCCATCATCATCGTCATAACGACGGCCTCGGTATCGCACTGGGGGTGGTAGGAGGGCTTGTCCTCGGTTCGGCCCTGGCAAGCGCGGCGTCTCCGCCTCCTCCCGCGGTGGTGTACGAACGTCCGAGAATCTGCGTGCAAGATCAAGTGGTGAGCGGCGAGTGGCGATACAGCAGGCGTTACGGCCGTGACGTCTGGGTCCCATTCAATTACCCGGTGACCCGGCAGGTTCAGGTGCCCTGCTACTGATGGGAAGATCCTGGACGCTCCCTTGATCGTTTCGAATCGGGCATTTTTCACGGTTCTCCGGGAAAATGCCCGATCTTTCCTGATGCAGTCCGGCGAACCCCCGTGTTCGCCCATCCCCCCGGATCGTAACGTTCAGCCGGCTGGCCTGTAGGGGCGAATCTTGTATTCGCCCGGTTTTGTAGGGTGCATTCCATGCACCTGGTGCACGGAGTGCACCCTACGCTTCTAATTCCTGCAATCCAAAAGGTTTGGCTTCTCATAGGGTGCGATCCGCGCACCAGGAAAACGGGAAGGTGCACGGAGTGCGCACTACTGGAAAATGATCGTTCCCACGCTCCAGCGTGGGACTACCGCCTTGGACGCTCCCGCGTCCCTTTCGTCCAGAGCCATTTCCGATCATCCACTTTCCGACTCCCCGAACGAGCCGATCCAGCTGTGGTAAGATCATTTTTCCAATAGACTGGATTGGCAAGGAAAATTCTGATAGGGTGATGGGAGCGGTCCCCAGGGGGCTGCCCCGATAACGCGAATCATTCCGTTCCATCCGAACCGAGAGAGCGCCAATGACTGAATCGATTTCCCTCGGCCGCGTCCTCATCGTCGATGACGAGCCGGATATGCTGACCTTGCTTACCAGGATCCTTGTCAAGAAATGCGGCTATGAGGTCCGGCAGGCCGGGTCGGGGAATCAGGGGCTCGAAGTCCTCGCCATCTGGCGGCCGGATGTGGTGCTGACCGACATCAAGATGCCGGGGATCGACGGGGTGGAGTTCTTCCGGCGGATCCGGGAACTCGATCCGACGCTGACCACCATCATTATGACCGGCTATGCTACCGTGGATATGGCTGTCGATATGCTGAAGGCCGGCGCCTACGATTTTTTCCAGAAGCCATTCGACAACGACCAGATCATCCACGCCGTGGCCAAGGCCATGGAACGCACCGAGTTGCTGCGGGAGAAGCGAAAATTCGACGAGCTTCGGCACGAGCTGGCGGGAGAGAGCGAGTTTTATGGCTTCGTCGGCAAATCCCCCAGGCTCCTGCAGGTCCGGGACCTGCTCCGGCGGCTCGCTCCGAGCAGCATGACCGTGCTCATCCGCGGCGAATCGGGGACGGGCAAGGAGCTGGCCGCCCGGGCCCTGCACGACATGTCCAGCCGGGCCGGCCGGCGGATGGTGACGGTCAACTGCCCGGCACTGCCCGAGCAGATCCTGGAGAGCGAGCTGTTCGGCTACAGCCGGGGAGCATTCACCGGGGCCGACCGGGACAAAGTCGGGCTCTTCGTCGAGGCCGACCACTCGACGCTGTTGCTCGACGAGATCGCCGACATCCCCGTGTCGATCCAGACCAAGCTTCTCAGGGTCCTGCAGGAAAAGGAGGTCCAGCCCCTCGGCCAGACGCGTACCTATCCTGTCGACGTTCGGGTGGTGGCCTCGACCAACCAGGACATCGAGGCCAAAATCGCCCGAGGCGAGTTCCGCGAGGACCTCTTCTATCGCCTGAACGTGGTGACGGTGACCATGCCGAATCTCGAGGAGATCCGCTGCGACATTCCCCTCATCGCCCAGCACTTTTTGCGCAAGTACCGCAAGGAATACGACCGGCCCGAGCTGGAATTCTCCCCGGAGTCGGCCCGGGCTCTCCTGCACCACACCTGGCGCGGCAATGTCCGTGAGCTGCAGAACACCATCAACCGCGCGGTTCTGCTCGGCGTCGGCAAGAGGATCGAGGCGCAGGATTTGATGCTCGGCCCGCCGCCGGCGGAGCAGGGCCGGGAGGCGGCGGCCGGCGAACTCTCGGCGCTCGAAGATCTCGACTACAACTCGGCCAAGGCCGCCGTAGTGCAGGAGTTCACCGAATCCTACCTGCGCCGGGCGGTTGAGCGGACCGGGGGCAACGTCTCATCGGCCGCAAAAAACTGCGGCATGGAGCGCCAGGCCCTGCAGCGGCTGCTGCGACGCTATGGCATCGACGCCGAGAGTTTCCGTAAAAAGGGGGACTGATTAAATCGATCATTCCCACGCTCCAGCGTGGGAATACGGCTTTGGACGCTCCCGCGTCCCGTTGCGCTCAGTCGCGAATCTTTCCCGTCAGCCCCGGTCGTCCGGGATAATTCCGCCGCTTGAATACCGCCGATGCTCGGGCAGAACATCATAGTGGCTTTCCGGCCATGCGCTTTCTCCGTCAACTCGGGACGCTGGAGCGCCCCAGGAGGCGATCCCACGCTGGAGCGTGGGATCGATCAAAACACAAATTGCTTTGCTCAATGAAATAGTTGAGCAATAAACGATGATCTTCGCGGGAAAGCCCTTACCCTGAAAGCCCTTACCCTATAGGGAGAAAGGAGGCATTATCATGCAAAACCGAGACATCATAGTGATAGGATCATCGCATGGGGGCACGGAGCCGCTGATCCAGATCGTCCGGGAACTTTCCCCCGATCTGCGGGCCTCGGTGTTCATCGTTCGCCACCTGCCCACGGATGGTTCCAACTATTTGGTCGACATCCTGGCCAAGGAGACCTCGCTTGCCGTCGTTTCCGCCGGTCATTGCGAGGATATACGAAAAGGCACTATTCATATAGCTCCCGCCGGCCACCATCTCATCATCGATTCCTCCCAGACCTACCTGAGCAAGGGACCTCGCGAAAACCTGAGCCGGCCGGCCATCGATCCCCTGTTTCGCTCCGCCGCGGCAGCTAACGGCCCAAGAGTTGTCGGCATCCTTTTGTCGGGGGAACTTGACGACGGCACTGCCGGCCTCCACGCCATTAAAAAATGCGGCGGCATGGCAATCGTCCAGGACCCGGCCACCGCCATCGCACCCTCAATGCCGGAGAGTGCCGCGCAGAATGTCGCCGTCGACTATACGCTTCCGCCTGCCGGGATCGGCGCATTGCTGAACAAACTGGTGCAGGAGACCGTCGCGCCGGATTTTCAATGCCCGGAAGAGGTCAGGAACGAGCTGTCGCTGCTTACCGGCACAGGCGAGGGCATCGATGCCATCTCCGGCAACCACAAGCTGGTTCCCGTGGGATGCCCGGCCTGCGGCGGTCCGCTCTGGGAGCTGGACGGGGAAATGCCCCGTTACCGCTGCCATATCGGGCACGCCTTTACCGGTCAAAGTGTGATCCAGGGCCTCAAGGATGTCGAGGAACAGGCGCTTCAAGCAGCTCTGCGGGCCCTGGAGGAGCGGGCTCGAATGCTCAAAAAGCTCAGCCAGGAGCGTCATGGACACTATTTCGAAGAACGGCTGCGGGAGGCCGAAGCCTATACGCAACAGCTGAGAAGCCTCCTGGGTATCTCGGAAGGACAATTGTGGAAGTGTTGATCCCTGCAACAGCTTCAAGGTCCGGGATCTATGCAAGGGATCAGGGGCATCCCCTCATCCGGCGGGACTTTCATCATGTCGTGCGCCATGAATGGGGAGAAAGACGGAGAACACCGTCCCCTTGCCTCGTTCGCTCTTCACTTCTATACGTCCGCCGTGATCCTTGACGATGCCGTAACTGACGGACAAGCCGAGCCCGGTCCCCTTGTGCTGCTGTTTGGTGGTGAAAAAAGGCTCGAAAATCTTTTCGAGGTGGCCGGGTTCGATGCCGATACCGCTATCCCCGACATGAACGACAACTTTATCTCCGTCGCGTGCCTCGGTCGATATGGTGATCGTTCCGCCGCCTTCACAGGCATCGGCGGCATTGTTGAGGAGATTGATGAAGACCTGCTTGACTTGATCTGGAATTGCAGTGATGGCGGGCAGCTCGGCGGCGTACTCCTTGACGACCGATACTTTCTTGGTATGAAGGTTTTTCTTCGAAAAAACCAAGAGAGAATCGAGCAGGGCATGCAGGTCGACCGGCTCGTAATTGCCGGCGGAGGGCCGATAGAAATCCCTAAGGTTGGCGATGAGATCGCTCATCCTCCTGCATTCCTGGATGGCCAGGTTGACGAACTCCGCATCATTTTCTCTCAGCTCGGAGTACCGGCCGAGGCCTTTGAGGATTGCGGAAACACTCTGCAGCGGGTTGTTGAATTCGTGGGCAATCGAGGCGGAGAGCCTGCCGATGGCCGCCAGCTTCTCCGCATGCAGGTACTGTCTCTGGACTTTCAGCAGCTCCCCGGTGCGCTGCTCCACTTGCCTCTCCAGATCCACGTTCCTGTCCAGGAGTTCTTCCGCCCTCTTCCGCTCGGAGATGTCGTGGAACACCGCCCGGCCTTCCCGGAAGCCCTCTTGCTCGACGATGGACATCACCAACTCCACCCAGCACGTCGTCCGATCCTCCTTGACTATCCGCAGTTCTAGGGTCTGCGTCTCCCCGGTCTTAAAAAGTCGTCGACGGAGGAGCTGATAGGGGTTCACATCGTCCGTGAAGACGAAAAGGCTCAACCGCACCCCGGCCAGTTCCTTTCTGGCCCTGCCTAGCAGCATTGCCATGGTGAGGTTGGCTTCCAGGATGAAATCGTCCGCGTTCACGGTCGCATAGCATACCGGGGCGAGATCATAGAGGTGAAAATACCTCTCTTTGGCTGATTCCAGTTCCGCGTAGGCCCGCTGCAATTCCTCGTTCTGTATCTGCAGCTCGAACTGATGGACCTGCAGTTCATGGATCAGGCGCTGCATTTCATGGGGGGCCGTCAGCTCATCCATGGCCGAATGGTTTTCCATCCGTTCCTCGGCCTGCCGGCGAAGTTCCCGGCGATCCCTTTCGTCGTCGGTTTTCATCCTGCTCCCCCTTCTGCGAAGGTCCCGTTTTCCTGCCGTTGGGCGAGCGCCTGCGCCTTGGGCTTCTCCAGGAGCGCCCGCACCTTCGCGAGCGCATTTTCCAGTTCCTCGGGCGTCTTTTGCCCTGCCGGCCGATCGTCGCGATAGGCTTGCAGGACGGACAAGGCCTCGGCCGCCGTTAGCTCCAGCCTCTTGCCCTCGCTGATGTCGATGAAGGTGATCACCACCCCGTCGATCCGGTTGTCCCGGGTTCGGTAGGGCAGGATGCGCACCGAGAACCAGCGGCCGGCGCGGGTGGCCACCTGCCGTTCATAGGAAACCAGCGACCGCAGCACCTGCCGCACGTCCTTAGCGAAATCGGGGTAATCCAGCTCGTTGACCTGATCCGTGATAGGCCGGCCGGCATCCCCCGGGATCAGCTTGAAGATGTTGGTCGTTTTCGGAGTGAAGCGGCGGACCCGCAGCCTGTCGTCCAGGAAGAGGGTGGCGATGTCTGTGCTGTTCAACAGATTTTCCATGTCGTCCCTGACGCGGGACAGTTCGTCCACCTTGGCCGTCAGCTCCTGGTTGATGGTCTGCAGCTCCTCGTTCATGGACTGCATCTCTTCCTTGGAGGTGGTCAGTTCCTCGTTGGTGCTCTGCAGCTCTTCGTTGATGCTCTGCAGTTCCTCGTTGGCGGCCTTGAGCTCCTCCTGGGAAGCCTGCATCTCCTCCCGGGTGATGAGCACCTCCTCGCGGGAGCGTTGCAGCTCCTGGGCCAGTTCAACCACCCGCGCATTGTACATGTTGTTCAGTTTATCCGTCTGCAGTTCTTCCGCCCTGGCCGGCTCGTCCACCTCTTGAAAGACGACCAGCCTCATCCCCTGCAACGCCGCCGGCTCGGACAGCGGATGGACGATAACGTTCGCGACCACGTAACTGCCGTTGGTTTTGATCTTCAGGCTCTTCAAGGTGACGGCGGCCTTTTCCCGGACCACTCTGGCAAAGGCTTCGTTCAGGGGGCCGGCGAGCCCCTCGCGGGCCATGGCGAAGATGCTCAGATTGGCTTTGCCGACCGTCGGTTCCAGATAATTGCCGGTCCTGGCGCTGAGATAGACGATATCGCCCTGGGAGGTGGTGAGCACCGCCGGCGGAGTGAAGTGCCGCAGCAGCAATTCGTCCGTCAGCGCCGAGAGGTTGGGCGCACTCGCCAGCGGTTGCGGCACAGCAGGGTGTTTGGCGCTATCCAGGCGCGGCGGGTACGCGAGAGGGGGCGAAAATTCGGTCAAATTCCCGCTCATGATGGTATCCATTCGCCGGTAGAGCCTCGTCTTGCCGGACAGCGGTTCGAAAAACTCGCTGGACTGGCCGGCGGTTTCGGATACCCCCAGCACCAGAAAGCCTCCCGGTTTCAGGCTGTAGTGAAAGAGAGACAGGAGTTTCTTCTGCAGGCCGGGCTCGAGGTAGATCAAGAGGTTCCGGCAGGACAACAGGTCGAGCTTGGTAAAGGGCGGGTCGACGATCAGGTTCTGCGGGGCGAAGATCACCATCTCCCGGATCTCCGATTTCACCCTGTAGCCGCCCTCTTCCCGGATGAAGAAACGCTGCAGCCGCTCCTCGGAGACATCCGCGGCGATGTTGGTGGGAAAAAAACCCAATCTGGCCTTTTCGACCGCGTCCCTGTCCAGGTCGGTGGCAAAGATCTGCAGTTTGGCGTGGCAGGCAGGGGTCATTTCGTCCAGCACTTCCCGGAAGACCATGGCGAGCGAATAGGCTTCCTCGCCGGTTGAACAGGCCGCGGTCCAGGCCCTCAGGGAATTCTCCCGATTGCCGGCGATCATTGCCGGGATGACCTCGGCCTTGAGCTGTTCCCACATCGCCGGGTCGCGGAAGAAATTGGTGACGCCGATCAGCAGTTCCTTGAACAGCAGGTCGACCTCCTTGGGATTGCTGCGCAGGTAGGTCGCATAATGCTTGATGGTATTCAGCTGCTGCAATCCCATGCGCCGCTCGATGCGGCGGTAGAGGGTGCTTTTCTTATAGAGCGAGAAGTCGTGGCCGGTCTTGGCGCGCAGGAGCAGGATGATCTTCTCCAGACCGCTCTGGTTCTTTTCCAGGCTGGCAAGGTCCGAAGGGGGGAGGAGCGGCACATGATGCAGGTAGGAGACTATCCTGCCGGCCAGGTCCTCCGCCGGGGCGACGACGTCGGCCAGGCCGGCATTGACGGCGCTGCGCGGCATGCCGTCGAACTGAGCCGAGGCCGGGTCCTGGACGAACACCACCCCGGACTTCTCCTTGAGGGCGCGCAGCCCCAGTGTCCCGTCCGAGCCCATGCCGGAGAGGATCACGCCGATGGCCCGCTCCTGCTGGTCGGCGGCCAGGCTGCGAAAAAAATGGTCGATCGGCAGGCGCAGCCCGCCCGATTCGAGAGGTTCCTGCAGATAGAGCACGCCCTGCAGCAGGGACAGCTCCCGGTTGGGCGGGATGATGTAGACATGATCCGGTTCGACCCTCATGCCATCCGCGGCCTGGGCGATCGGCATGGGCGTAACGCGCTGGAGCAGCTCCACCATCATGTCCTTGCGGTTGGGGTCCAGGTGCTGGACGATGACGAAGGCCAGGCCGCAGGCGGGCGGCACATTCTTCAGAAACTGCTCGAGCGCCTCCAAGCCCCCGGCAGATGCGCCGATGCCGACGATTCTGAGCTCGGTACTTTTTTCTACGAATTTTTTCGAGTCTTGCTTTTTGCCGGTCATTGCTCTCGCCCTCTCTCTTACATGATGTTGCGGTTTCGCAGGGAGGTCGAGTCGTGCTGCGTGGGATACAGACAGGACATGTCTCTCCTTATATATTTAACCACCTTTGCCCGGCGAGCCACTTGGTATTCCAAGCCATGGAGAGCCCTCGCAACCGGTCGCATCTCTCTTTCTTACACAGCTCCCCCCGGCGGCTCTATCTCTTCGTCTCCGCCGGAGACATGGTGCCTGCCAACTTCATTGATTCATTTCATGATCCGAAACCTTCGCCTCATTCGTGTGAGAAGTCAAGGTTTTCTTTATGTTGACCGACTTGAGAACCGGGGCGCCGCGAAAAGGCCTTTGTCAATGGGTCCTACGGAGGCAATAATCCTTGCATTACGGTGGCACGAAGTGATCCGAAGCAGGCATGCCCTGCGACAGAAAGATTTCACTGCAACATGGATGTTGCACCTCTTTAGGCCTTCCCGGCCGGGCGGTTCTGTGTTGTCGTGTATATAACTCATTTTTTCATTAGCTTATGAGATATGTGTTTTATCGTGTCGATCCTGTCGGGCTGGTATCGAAAATGCAATATGAAAGACGAAGCGGGCCGGGAGAGCGGACCGGGGATCTCGGGGACCTCGGCCGGCCGCGCGGAAAGGAAGAAAAGAGGCAAGGAAATGCCCAAGGAAATGCAGTGCAACGCAGATGTTGCACCATCCATGCAATAGTTATGAAAGCAAAAATCACCTGGATAACCGCATTTCTGCCGATACTGGTACTGACCCTCTTCTCCGGGGAGGCGATGGCCCTGCAGACCCACGACGGTGTGGAGGGGGTGGTGGTTCATCAACTCGCCCATATCCAGTACCTCGGCGCCCTCGGATACCTGCTCTGGGATATCCGACGCAGTTCTTTCGCGGGTATCGGCTGGCTCTACCTTCAGCGGTTCTGCTGGTTGATGATGTGCTGGAACGGCCTTGCCTTTATCGGCCATTTTGCCCAGGTCGCCTTGCCGAATGAAGCAATTTCCACCGAAGATGGATATCTCTCGGCCCTGCTGCTTCTGCCTTTCTCCTTCGGCAAGTGGATTTATTACGTTACGGCACTCGATCACCTGCTCTGCGCGCCTGCCCTCTTCTTTCTCTATCTGGCAATGCGCTCATTCTACCGTTCGCTGGATACCGGAACAGGGGGGGAAGGAAAATGAGCGGAATCCCTCTGTTGCCTGCAATAGCCGTCGATGTCTTCGGCTCAGCCGCCAATATCGTTTTCTCTTTTCTCGCCTGGCGGTATGCCTATCTGCTCGCCAGGCGGCAGCCCGACAACTTCGTCTGGGGATATCTTCACTACGTCACCCTGGCCATCGGGGCCTTCGCCATTTCGCGGGCGGTGGGCCATCTGGTCAAGCAGTTTCTGATGATGGGCGGCAGAGCCGACATCTGGCATGCCATCTCCCCGTATTCCGGCGGGTTCAACACCCTGTTCATGATCTCTGTGGCCGCGGTGATGATTTTCTATCACAAAGGCGTCCAGGCCTATGAACTGCTCGAGCACGAAGCGGGCAAGCTGAAGGATGCCAACAAGAACCTGGCGGCGGCGGCAAACCAGCTTCGCGACCTGAACCAGAACCTCGAGCAGAAGGTGCTGGATCGGACCGAGGAGCTGTCCCAGTCGGAGAAAAAGTTCCGTCATCTCTTCTCGGCCTCGAAGGATATGGTCTTCTTCAGCGACAGCACGGGCCGGCTGGTGGACATGAACGACTCGGGCTTCGAGATGCTGGGGTACGGCAGGGAGGAGGCGAAAGAGCTGTACCTCACCGGTCTTTTCGCCGACGAAAACCAGGCGTTGACCTATAATTCCATGCTCGAGCGGGACGGCTATATCAAGGACTTGAACCTCGAGTTCGCCCGGAAGGACGGCACGGCTATCTCCGTGCTGCTCTCGGCCACCGCCATCTTCGGCGAGGGCGGGGAGATCCAGGGCTCGGAGGCCATTGCCAAGGACCTGACCAAGGTGAAGACCATGCTCGAGCAGCTGGCGGCGAGCGAGAAGATGGCCTCAGTGGGGCAGATGGCGGCGGGCGTCGCCCACGAGATCAACACCCCGCTTGGCATCATCCTCGGCTACACCCAGCTCCTCATGGACGACTATCCGAAGGGCAGCGAGCAGCACGAGAGCCTCCAGGTCATCGAGCGGCAGACCAAGGCGAGCCGAAAGATCGTCGCCGATCTCCTGAAGTTCTCCCGCCAGTCAGGCAGCTCCCGGCAGCTGATCAACATGAACGAAATCCTGGCCGATGTGGTGGCGGTGACCGAACATACCCTCTCCCTCAGCCGCATCGAGTTCCAGCTCGATTTCGACCGCAATCTGCCGCCCGTCTGCGGCGATGCGGAGAAGCTCCGCCAGATCTTCGTGAACCTCATCAACAACTCGCACCACGCCATGCTGAAAGACGGAGGCACCATATTTCTGCGCTCCGGCGTCGACGGCACCGGCGAGAAGATCGTCATTACCGTGCGCGACACCGGATGCGGCATTCCGGAAAAGAATCAGGCGAGGATCTTCGATCCGTTTTTCACCACCAAACCTGTCGGCCAGGGCACCGGACTCGGTCTGTCGGTGTCTTACGGCATTGTCCATGAGCACGGCGGCAGCATAGTCGTGGAGAGCCCGGTCCGGGACCCAGAGCTGGGCGAGATGCCCGGTACCCTGTTCCGCCTGACCCTGCCGGTCTGCAGGATGACGGAAGATGACGAAACGATTCATGCCGAGGAAGAAACGAGACAGAGCTCGGCACAAGCGCTGTAAAGCCAAGGAAAGTGAAATAAGAGTATTGCCCATCAAAAGGAGAACAGCATGGATCAACGTGAAGTGAATGCGGCAAGGTCGCGGATGTACCAATTTCTCTCGGTCATGTATCGCGATGAGATTCCCCTGTCGCTGCTCGAAAAAATGAGCGGTGGAACCTTCTTGGCCGAGCTTTCGGCTGTGGAGAACAGCGGGGATTTCCTTGAGGGCCTCGGCCTGATCCTCTCGTACCTGAAGTCCCGGACGGCCAAGGAGGCCTGGCGCGACCTGCGGCACGACTATGCCGAGCTGTTTCTGAATGCCGGCAAGAATCCGGCCTTCCCCTACGCGTCATGCTATGTGAAGGGGGAGCCGCTGGTCATGCAGGAACCGGTGGCTTTGGCGCGCAAGGCCTACCGCGAGGCGGGCCTGCACAAGAATCCCGACTATCTGGACCTCGACGACCATATCGCGGTCGAGCTGGAGTTCATGCAGCGTATGGCAGAGGGGCCGGCAGCCGGGCAGGCGGAATTTTGCCGCAACCAGCTTGGCTGGGCCGCCGACTTCTGCGGAGTCCTCAAGGGGGCTGCGACCAGCGATTTCTATCGTGGACTCGCCGAGTTCACCATAGCTTTCCTGAAAAATGACGGGGCGTATCTGGCGGCGGCAGAGCAGGGCCGGGCCGGGGACGAAACCTTCCTCCGGCTTCTCCGGCACCTTGGCCAGGCCATCGCCGCCCTTGACCTGTCTTCCGCCGACCGCCTCCTCCTCGAAGGCGCCGTGCCGCCGGCCGCCGACCGGTCGGCCAAGACCCACTGCTACATCTGTCTCGGCCTCTGCGGCCAGGAAGTGATGGTGAAGGACGAGGTCATGACCGCCTGCAAGGGCCTGGCCGGGGATCCGAAGGGCGGCGGCAGGCTGTGCATCAAGGGCGCCAACGCCCATCGCAACACCTACTCGGCCTACCGGCTGAAGTCGCCCCTCATCAAGGAGAACGGCCGGTTCCGCAAGGCATCCTGGGATGAGGCGATGGGAATGGTGGCCGAGCGGCTCAAAGGCATGGACCCGGATACCGTCGCCTTCCACCGGGGCAACGACTTCAATGCCTGGTGCCATGAAGCGGTCATGGCCGCCTATGGCACACCCCACAAGACCACCCATCGCCAGATGTGCGACAACCCGGCGAGGATGGCCAACGAAAAATGCTTCAGCGAAAAGCGACCGTGGATCGACTACGCCCATTCGCGCTTCATTCTGCTGTTCGGCATCAACGAACTGGCGACTTCCGCCGGTCAGCGCAAGGTGGCCCTGTTGAAAAAGGCGGTGGCCGACGGGGCCAAGCTGGTGGTGGTCGACCCCCGGCGCTGCGAGTCGGCGGCGCTCGCCACCGAGTGGATCCCAATCAGGCCGGGCACGGATGGGGCGATGGCCATGGCCATGTGCCATGTCATCGTCCGGGATGGCCTCTACGACAAGGATTTCGTCGCCGAGTGGACCTACGGTTTCGACGGTTTTGCGAAACGTCTGATGGGCGAGGAGGACGGCATCGCCCGGACCCCCGAGTGGGCGGAGCAAATCTGCGGCGTACCGGCGGCCACCATCGAGCGGCTGGCCAGGGAATTTGCCACGGCGGCCCCGAACGCCGGGGTCAACTCCTGGACTGGCGTTGCCCAGGCCCCCAACACCGTCCACGCCACCCAGGCGCTGATGGCGCTGAACGGACTGATGGGCTGCTTCGACGCTCCTGGCGGACCATCGCTGGTGCGGAAATACAAGCTGGCTTCGGCCTGGGCTGACAATCAGCCCAAACCGCCGAACAACGCCTCCAAGACCAAGCTCAACAGCAGCCATCTGTGGAGCGGCTGGATCCCCGCCTATTTCGAGCAGGATGTTCAGGCCGGCCGGCTGAAGGCGATGGTCTGCTATTTCGGCAATCCGGTGATGTCGAGCGGCTCGGAGCCGTCGATGCGGCGCGGCATGGAGGGGCTGGAATTCTCCTGCGCCGTCGACTGCTTCATGACCAACACCACGGCGCTCTGCGACGTGGTCCTGCCCGACGCCACCTACCTCGAGCAGAGCAGGGTGGTTGCCGACTGGATGTACGAATCCTTCGTGTCCCTCGGCCAGCGGGCGATTCCGCCGATGTACGCGTCGCGGACGGTGGTGCAGATCTTCTCCGACCTCGCCGGACGCCTCGGTTACGGCGAGTTCTTCCCCTGGCGGAGCGAGGACGAGTTCCTCGCCAACCAGCTGCGCAACCAGAAGATCGGCCTTGCCGAGCTGCGGGAGAAGGGCTTCTTCGTCACCGACCCCCAGGAATTCTACAAGTATAAAGCCTGGGGATCGGTCAATCCGCCCGCCGGCTACGGCGCCTCGGGCAGCAGCAAGACCGGCAAGTACTGCTTCCTGAACCCTGCGGCCGAAGACAAGGGCGTCGACGGTCTGCCCGACTACAAATCGCCTTACGAGGACTGGCCGGAGCTCCAGCCGGATGCGGAGTTTCCCATGCTGCTCGGCTACTTCCGGGTGCTCGAACACGAGCATACCGCAACCTTTGCCAATATCGCCCTGATGAAGCAGAACGGCACCAACCCGGTGTGGCTCAACTATGTGGATGCGAAAAAGCTCGGCATCGAGGATGGCGACGAGGTGGTCATCTCCTCCCCCTGGGCGGAAGCAAGGGCCAGGGCCAGGGTGAGCTGGGATATACGGGAAGGGGTGCTCGCGGCGGCGGGCGGCTTCGGCGGGGAATTCGGCCTGGAGGGCGACCCCAAATATCCGCAGTTTTCCGGATTCAACACCAATGTCCTGTTGCCGCCGAACGTCGCCTGCAAGTGGAGCGGCACGCCGCCCCTGAAGTATATCAAAACCCGTATCACCAAGGTCCGGGAAGGGTGATGCGAGAGGAAACGGCGACGGCATGAGCGAGCTGACTGCGCAGAATCGGGATCACCGGTACCTGCAGGTGTTCCAGCAGGTGACGAGGATGATCGCCACTGTCAGGGACCCCCAGCGGCTGATGGAGGACATCGTCCGCCATCTCCCGGACCTGCTGGCCATCGATGCCTGCACTATCCGTCTGCAGGACGGTGACACCGGCCGGTTCGTTCTTGGGGCGGCTTTCGGGCTGTCGGACGAGTATCTGGCCCGGCCGGATGTCGATGCCGAGGAGACCCTGGCCATGGTCTCCTCGGGCAAGCCGGTGGCGATGGAGGACGCTGCGCTGAGTCCGCATCGGCCGTTCCGCGAGGCGGCCGCCCATGAAGGAATCGTCTCGGTCCTCACCCTGCCGATCTCTTTTCAGGGCCGGGTTTCCGGCATCATGCGCCTTCTCTCCCGCAGCCGGCGGTCCTTTGCCGACGATGAAATCGCCTTTGCCCTGGCGCTTGCCGAGCAGACCGGCATCGCCATCGCCAACGGGCGCTTCTTCAGCCAGCTCGAACGCCAGGTCGACTACTTCCAGGAGATCCAGGCGATTTCCCGGCTGGTCAACTCGACCCTCGATCTCGACGTGGTGCTCACGACCATCGTCGAGATGCTGCCGCGGAGCATGAACGCCCACGGCTGCACCATCCGCCTGCTCACCCCGGAGTCGAATCGGCTGGAGCTGGCGGCCTCCTTCGGCCTGTCCCGCGAGTATCTGGACCGGGGCGAGGTGGTGGACGAGCAGAACACCATCATGGCCCTGCAGGGAGAGCCGGTGGCCATCCTCGATGTCGCGGCGGACGAGCGGGTGCTCTACCACGACCATATGGTCCGGGAGGGGATCAAATCGCTTTTGGCCGTGCCCATCAAGGTCAAGGGCGAGGTGATCGGCATCATCCGCATCCTCGCCCGGCAGCGGCGCCGTTTCAGCCAAGCGGAGATCAATTTTTCCCTGGCCGTGGCGGAGGTCGGCGGGGCGGCGATCATCAACGCCGGGACGTATCGCAAGATCACCCTGCTGTTCAACCAGATCGAGGAGCACGAGCGGTTTTTAGGCAACATCATCGACTGCATCGGCGCCCAGCTCCTGGTCTTCGACCGGCAGCTGCGGGTGGTGGTAGCCAACCGGGCCTTTCTTTCGGCCCACGGCCTCACCGAGGCGGAGGCCCTCGGCATGAGCTACGGCCAGCTCTGCCAGGCGAAGGGCGAGGAAAAATGTTGTCCGGTGGATGATGTGCTGTTTTCCGGAAAACCGGGCTGGGCGGTTCAGGAGCGGCGGGAGGACGACGAAGTGCGCTGGTACGAGCGGACCGCCACTCCGCTCGAAAATGCGGCGGGGGAGGTGGAGTACGTCATCGAGATCATCCACGACATCACCGCCGAGCGGCGGCTCAAATCCGCCGAGGCCGAGCGGGCTAAGCTGGAAGGGGTGGTGGAACTGGCCGGCACCGTCGCCCATGAAATCAACTCGCCGCTCTTTGCGGCTCTCGGCATGGCGCAGCTGCTTCAGGATGATGTTCAGGGCGAGGAGAAGGAAGCGGTCGAGACCATCGTCCGCAATTTGAAGGCCATCGCCGGGTTGACGGCGAAGATGACCCGGATGACCGGGTATCGCAGCCGGGATTACGCCGGGGAGACCCGGATCATGGATTTGGAATGATCAGGGTGCATTCAAGTAGGGTGCGCTCCGCGCACCAGGTGCATGGAATGCACCCTACACCTCGAATCATCGATCTGAAATGTGTGAAGAAAAGAAAGGCGGAACTGGCCGGCACCCTTCGGGCATCCGCTTTTCGACAAGGACCGGGAACGGGAAGGAGGGGAAAAAGCCGCTGAATGGAATGTGAAACGGACGTGGAAAGTGGGAGTTGAGAGAGCTGTTACTGATATTTTTACCAAATTGGAGGTCTATTGTGACAAGGAATACCAAGTTGTTGATCATGGCGGCGCTGGCGGTTCTGGCGGTTGGACTGTGGCAGGAACCGGCCCTGGCCGATAAATTGAAGGACGCTATCGCCGCCGCCCCCCAGGGGACGGAAAAGGGACAGATTGACCCGAGCAAGCCTGCAGGCTTCCTCGGCATCCCCGGCGCGCCGCAGGTGAATATGATCGTCGCCTTCCTGTGGGCGGTATGGGTCGGCTGGATCTTCTCCACGGTCGGCGCCTTCGGTGGCGTCATGGCCGGCGTCGGACATATATCCGTCTTCGGGCTGGGCGCCTATGCCAAGACCTTCAAGGAGACCGCCCCTGCCCTGAACAAGACGATCACCGACTCGATCCGCGGCTCCAACCAGTACCTGGTTGGTTTCTCGGCCCTCATTTCATCCTTCAACTACTATAAGATGGGCCGCCTGGTCGTGCCCCTGGCCATCGCCCTCGGGGCCGGCTCGCTGCTCGGCGCCTGGGGATCCGTGACGCTCACCGCCGGCAAGCTTTCCTTCTCCTCCTACCAGGGCTATTTCGGACTCTTCGTCCTGGTTCTCGGCATCTACCTCCTCTGGGAGACTTCCGCCGCCGGCCAGGCCAGCAAGAAGAAGGCCAAAGCTGCCGCCCAGGCCTTCGAGGCTGCGGTCAAGAAACAGAAGGAAGGGGAGAGCATCGATACCAAGGCCCTGGGCGTGAAGGTGACCAGCATGTCCCTGACCAACGTTGGCTTCACTTTCTACGGGGTTGAGTTCAAGTTCAATCCGCTCTACCCGCTGATCGGCGGCGTGGTCATCGCCGCGGTGGCCGCGTTCCTGGGCGTCGGCGGCGGTTTCCTGCTCGTGCCGTTTTTGACCAGCGTCGCCGAACTGCCGATGTACCTGGCGGCCGGCACCTCCGCGTTGGCGGTCCTTATCAGCATGATCACCAGTATCATTACCCTCATCTCCAAGGGCGTGCAGTTCGACTGGATGCTGATCGGCCTCGAGCTGGTGGGCATTGCCGTGGGCTCCGTCATCGGCCCCCGGACCTCCAAGTACTTCTCGGACATCTGGCTGAAGCGCCTCTTCATCGTGCTGGCACTCTACGTCGGCATCGACTACGTGCTGCGCGGTTTCTTCAATATCAGGATGTTCGGTTAATCCCGAACGCGCGGCTCCGGGCCAACAACCCGGAGCCGCCATAATGACATGGCATCGCTCCTTCCCTATCTTCTGGCGCTCGACCCCTGGCTTATCGCACCGTTCCGCTGGCTGTCCTCGGCCACGGAAGGGTATCTGTTCGGCACCGTCCTGCTTGCCCTGCAGTGCGTCATCCTGGGCGATCTCTCGGCCACTGCGGTGGCCTACCTGAACCGCAAGTACATCCGCAGGCTCCAGGAAAAGATGGACCATCACCACAATCTTTCCGAGTTGGCCCTGATCCAGGGGGACAAGGAGAGTTTCAAGGCGGTCAACAGCCAGGCCTTGGATGCCTTCGGCTACTCCTTTTCCCTGGGGGCGGCGATCTTCTGCGTGTCCATCTGGCCGCTGCCGTTCTCCCTTGCCTGGCTGCACCTGCGGTTCGCCGAGGCGCCGCTGGAACTGCCGTTCCATGTGCCCCTCCTTGGCCAGTCGGTGCACTACTTCGCCTCCTTTCTGCTGCTCTATATCGCCGTGCGGATGGCCTATTCCCTGACGATCGGCCGCCTGCCCTGGTACGCCGCGTTCAAGACAAGGGTCTTGGCAAAAAAATAAGCCTGCCGTCGCGCTGCCGCATTTTGATCGGTTTGCGCGGCCGATCCTTGTATAATGGGATAACAAGGTGCCAAGGCAGTCCGGGCCGGGAGGCTGCGGATGGAATTCGAGCGTGAGGGAAGAAAAATGGGACGCATACTGGTTTTGGACGATGTCCTCGATGCGGGGGTGATGATCAAACAGATCCTGAAACGGAGAAATCATGAGGTCGAGGTCTTCACCGACGAGGCGGAGGCGCTCGCACATGTCGCCTCGCATCCGGTGGATCTGGCGATCATCGACATCCGGCTGAAGAAGATGCTCGGCACCGAGGTCCTGGCGGAAATGAAGAAGATATCGCCCGCGACCAGGGTCATCATGCTCACCGGCTATCCGACCCTTGAAACCGCGCGGCAGGCCCAGGAGCTGGGCGCCTTCGATTACTGCATCAAACCGATCGACAAGACCGAGCTGGAAGAGAAGGTGGCCGAGGCCCTCGCCCCGGAGGATCCCCCGACCCCATGACCCTGCGCCGGCTCCTGCAATACTGGACGAAGAGGCTTCTTGCTCCGGATCGGCTGCTCCGTGAGAAATACGAGGCCTTCAAGGAGCTGCTCCGCCATGATAAGAAGAGCCTCGAAATCCTCAGCGAACTCGAAGTGATGGGCCACGGCGGGCCGGTTGCGGACTGGGCGGCGATACCGCGTCTGGTGTCCGCCCTCGACTGGTCGGTGGGCGGCCTCGTACGCTCCCTTGCCTCCATGCGGCCCGGCGGTTACCGGGACCTTGAACAGCGTCATGCCGTGCTCGCGGCGGAACTGGCCGCCGCAATGCCGGTTTTTGCCGCGGACTCCAGTCCGCCCTACACTCTGCACATGGCCGAGGCCGCGGGCCGGGAGGAACTGGCCGGCGGCAAGGCGGCGGCTCTCGGCCGGGTGCTGCAGGCGGGCCTCCCGGTGCCCGGGGGTTTTGTCGTCACCACCAAGAGCTTCAACCTTTTTCTCGACCATAACAACTACCGCCACCGCCTCGACGAACTGCTGGCCGAGGTCCGCCTGCCCGACCGGGAAAACCGGCTGGCCGAGCTGTCCCGTGAGATGACGACGATGATCCGCGAGGGGCAAGTGCCGGCCGAGGTCCGTGAGGAGATCGCGGCGCGGCTCGAAGGGCTGCGCTCCCTAGGCTGCTCCGGCCCCTGGGCCCTCAGGAGCAGCGCCGCCCACGAGGACGGGGAGAAATCTTTTGCCGGGCAGTACGAGAGCATCCTGGGCGTGGCCGAAGCGGATATCTTCGAGGTCTACAGGGAGATCCTCGCCGCCAAGTACAGCCCTCGGGCCATCGCCTACCGGGTGCGCTGCGGCCTGGCCGACCAGGAGACGGCGATGGCGGTGATCGTCATGGAGATGATCGAGGCGAGGACAAGCGGCGTGATCTATACCCGGGAGAGGGTGGACGGGTCCGGCGAATGCCTCTCGGTTTATGCGGTGGCGGGAACCGGCGGCCGGCTGGTGGATGGCAGCGCCGAGCCCGATATTCACAGGTTTCCGCGGGGAGGAGTGCTGCGGGAAGACGCGCGGTGGCCGACGGCTAGAAGCCTGGCCGAATGGGGCCTGCGCCTCGAGGAGCTGTTCGGTGGCCCCCAGGATATCGAATGGTGCGAGGATGAACGTGGCGACTGCCATATCCTCCAGTGTCGGCCGCTGCTTGGCAGAAAAGAGGAGCCGGTCGGGGAGGGGGCGGAAACTACCCCGCCCGAGCTGCCGGTAATAGCCTCCGGCGGAGAGACCGCCAGCCCGGGAATCGTCGCGGGCAGGGCCTTTGTCCTCGAGCGCGAGGCGCAGCTGGCCGAGGTTCCGGAGGGAGCGGTTCTCGTCTCGGCCACCCTGCCGCCATCTCTTGCGGCAATCCTGGAACGGCTGCGGGCTGTGGTGGCGGAAGGCGGCAGCCGGGCCAGCCATTTCGCCTCGGTGGCCAGGGAATCCGGCCTGCCGGTGATCGCCGGCCTGCACGGGGCGCGCAGCATCCTTCCCGCAGGCGAAATAGTCACGGTGGACGCAGGCCGGGGCGCGGTCCATCTGGGCGGCCAGGAACTCCGGAAGGCTGGCCGAAAGGAGTTACTACCGACGCCCTCTTCGCGCCGGTTGTCCGCGCTCCTGCGATTGATCTCTCCCCTGCACCTGCTCGACCCCGGCTCCGCGGAGTTTTCGCCGGCGAACTGCCGCAGCCTCCACGACCTGGTCCGCTTCGCCCACGAAAAGGGCATGGCCGAGATGTTCTCCCTGGTCGGCCCTGGCGGCAGGGAGATGAGCGGGGCTAAGAGGCTCGAGGGCGGTCTGCCGCTGACCATGCACGTTATCGATCTGGACGAGGGGCTCGCGCCGGATGCGGCCGGCAAAAAGGTTGTCGGCCCGGACGATATCGCCTCGCCCCTCATGCGGGCCTCCTGGGCGGGTCTTGCCGATCCCGCCGTCGACTGGGAGGGTGGCCCAGCCGTGCTCGACTGGGAGGAGGCCGACCGGCTGAGCGGCGGCATCGTCAGCCTCAAATCGGCGGTTTTCGGCAGCTATGCGGCGGTGGCCAGGGAATACCTCCACCTGGTGCTGCGCTTTGGTTACCATTTCGCCGTCCTCGATGCCTTCGGCGGCGAGGATGCCGAGGCCAACTATATCAATTTCCGCTTCAAGGGAGGCGGCGGGAGCTATGAAAACCGCCTGCTGCGGGTTCGGCTGATCGAGTCGGTGCTTACCTGGGCGGGCTTTGCGGTGACGGTACGCGGGGACCTGCTCGACGCCGGCTTCCAGAGGCGGCCTCTCCCCGAGATTCTCGGCCGCCTGACCCTGCTCGGCATCCTCCAGGGGAAATGCCGGCTGCTCGATATGTCGCTCTCCGAGGCGGACCAGGTACATGAAATGGTGGAATATTTACAGGCGATACTTGAACGATACCTTAAAAAGGACTGAGGACTGAGGACTGAGGACTGAGTAAAAACGGGGTCTTACTCAGTCCTCAGCACTGTTTTTTTTATGCAATATAAAATCGATTGGTTAACTGATAATCTCGCCGTAGGCCAAGCCCCCATGTCCTACGAGGCCCTCGACCACCTCCGCGAACTGGGCATCAGCGCCATCCTCAATCTTTGCGCGGAGTTCTGCGATCTTCACTGGATCGAGGAAAAGGCCGGCTTCGAGGTCTGGTACCTGCCCATCGCCGACGAGGAGGCGCCCGACCTCCAGGAACTGGAAAAGGCCCTGGACTGGCTGGACGAGTGCCTCTACCTCGGCAAGAAGGTCCTGGTCCACTGCCGTTTCGGCATCGGCCGGACCGGTACCGTGGTCAATGCCTACCTGCTGCGCAAGGGCCTCGGGCACAAGCTGGCAGGCAGGAAACTGAAGGGGCTCAGGTCCCAGCCGGCCAACTTCGACCAGTGGTGGTTCATTCGAAAATACGGCAAAAAGGAGAAGCGCCTCACCATCCGCGAACCGTCGCTGGAGACCCGCCATCTCGTCGATCTCTTCCCCTTCTTCCGGGATTACCAAAAACTGTCGGACGACCTAGACGTCCGCCTGGCCCAATCCGGCAAGGAGTCCTTGTGCGGTCGGGACCACAGCCGGTGCTGCTCTCCGGGCCCGGTCTCGCTCACCCTGATCGAGGCGGTCTACATCCACCATCTTCTCAACAGTTCTCTCAGTAGAAAGCTGCGGTTTTCGGCTGTCGAAAGGGCCGTGGCCGTGGCCGCGAAACGGCGCGGATCACTCGGAGAGCCTCACGGCGGGGCAGAGGTTCGACAGGGCACTCAAAGCGGGGAGCTGATCTGCCCCCTCAATGCCCCGGAAACCGGCTGCCTTGTTTTTGCTCATCGGCCTGCCGCCTGCAGACTCTTCGATCTTCCGGAAAATGATCGCCACGAACTCGAGAATGCTCTCTGCGAGTCCCTGAGGAAAATATCAGGCGACGTCTACTTTGCCCTGACCTCCAGGTTCCCTGGAAAGGTCGACCTGCTCTTCACCATGGACGAGGTCGTCTCCGGCCGGTTCGTTCAAGCCTTTTTTTACAGTCTGTTGCGGGAGGATCGTGCGGCGGATGCCGGTTGACCGCAGAACCGCAAATAACGCAGTCGCATGTCGGAATGCAAAGGATGATCGAGGCCGACTGGGGCAGGGACGTTGCGAAAGTGGTGTTTGTGTGTTAGGTTTTCTGTGTACGTCGCCAATTCGCCCGAAAGAGCGGCCCCCGGATGCTCCCGTATTGTTGCCTTTCCAGGCCGGCATTTTACAAGGCCTTGCCTTTGGACATTGTGCACCACAGGTCGGAAATTTCGGGGATGAGCTACTCGACCGGAACTTTTATCATGAGGGGGCGGAGAAATGGCCAGCTATTATTCCAATCGCAGCCGTCGCTGTTGTTACAGGTGCACCGCCCTGAGCTTTTTCCTCCTGCTCCACGCCTGCTTCCTTGCGGGTGACTGCTTTGGCGGAATCCATGATCCTCCAATCGAGGCACTGGTCATGTCCGCTTTCGTTATCGAGAAAGAAGGGGATAGCCGGGAATATGAAGTTGAGCGGGGGGAAGCGGTCATCCTTCGCCTGCCGGAAAATCCCACGACCGGATACCGCTGGGAAGTTGAGTACCTGGACGACGCGATCCTCGAACCGCCGGATTCGGTTTTTTCTACAGCCGATCAACCAGCTGTCGGCGCCGCCGGTATTCGGACCTTCAATTTTCAGACCCGCGCTCCGGGTGTTTCGCCGCTCCGCCTGATACTGAAGCGGAGTTGGGAACCGCAGCAACAGGCCTTGGATCGTTTTGAAATCACGGTACGGGTCCGCGAAAGCAACCAATGACAAGCCGGGCGGATCTTTGCCGTGCAGGACGGTAAAACTCCACAGAGGAGGTGCCCATGACTGAAAAAATCGGAATTCAGCTTGGCATGGGGTGGTTCCCGGATTATCCCGATTTCCGCGATTACACGCAGGAACGGGACGTGGTCAGCAGCCGGCCGCGGATGTTCTCGCAGAAATCGATCAAGGAGATGGTGAGCAAGGCGGGCGTGCTGAAAGCCCCGGCCAGGGACCTGCCCGCCAAGCAGGATCTTCGCCGGTGGTGCCCGCCCATTGAAAACCAGCAGTCCCTTGGTTCATGCACCGCCAACGCCGGCGTCGCCCTCATCGAATACTACGAGCGCAGGGCTTGCGGCAGACATATCGATGCGTCAAGGCTCTTTCTTTACAAAACGACTCGCAATCTGCTGCACTGGACGGGAGATACGGGGGCTTTCCTGCGGACGACCATGGAGGCCATGGTGCTCTTTGGGGTCCCGCCGGAAGAGTACTGGCCCTACGAGATCGCCGGTTACGAAAACGAACCTCCGGCCTTTTGTTATGCCTTTGCCCAAAATTATCAGGCTCTTCAGTATTTTCGGCTCGACCCGCCCAACACGCAGAGAGATGTGTTGCTGAAGCGCATTAAAACCTATCTGACTGCGGGGCTGCCGGCGATGTTCGGTTTCAGTGTATTCAGCTCGATCGAACAGGCCGCGGAGAGCGAAGGAAAAATCCCCTTCCCGAGTGAAGGGGACCGGCAGATGGGCGGCCATGCCGTGGCCGCCGTCGGTTTTGATGACAAGATGAAAATCGTCAACAGCGCCAATGCAAAGGAAACCGTCGGAGCTCTCCTGATCCGCAACTCCTGGGGGACGGGCTGGGGCGACAAGGGGTATGGCTGGCTGCCCTATGAGTATGTATTGCAGGGTATTGCCATCGACTGGTGGACGCTGCTCAAATCCGAATGGATCGACACCGGCAATTTTCAACTGTAGCTCGGCGCCGAGGTGCGGATGCGCGATAAAATCCCCGTTACGTGCCGCAGCTCAGATCCCCGGCATGGAGCTGTCCCCTGATCATCTTCGCCTTGAATTGCCGGATGTCCCGTTTTTCCCTGATCAGGTAGCGGTAGAGCCCGGCCCGTTCGATCCGGCCGATCATGACCAGGCCGATCAGTCGCTCGCCGTCATGGGAGAAGACCAGCTTACGATACGAATCCGGGGTTGAGGCGGTATGCGTTTCGTACCGCTCGCTGCCATGGACCGTGCCCATGGAGACAAAGGGCATACCCGCCACCTGGGTGGCGTTCATCACCCCGAAGGTGCCGGTGTAGGCGCTGCGCAGGCCCGCCATGTTGCGGCCGGCGCAGCGGCCCATCTCGACGGCGTTGGTCCACAGGCCTGTGACTACGCTCCCGCCGGTGGAGGGATCGAAGGTCACCGCTGCATCGCCCGCGGCAAAGACATTGCAAATCCCTGTCCGGGTGAAGCCGTCCACGGCAACGCCGCCTTCACCGGCCAGCGCCGAGCCGGCGAGAAAGCCGGTGTTGGGCCGGACGCCCTTGCCGATGAAAACCATGTCGCAGGGGATCGCCGTGCGGTTGTCGAGCATCACCCCCTTGACGCCCCGGTCGTCTCCGACAATTTTCACCGCGCTCCGGCCGGTCATGATCGAGAGCCCGGCCCGTTTGAGGGCCTGACGGATGAGCAGGGCGTCAGCAGGTTCCATCAACTGGGAGAGGATCTCCGGGGACCGGACGACGAGGGTCGCACCGATCCCCCGCTCCAGCAGGGCGAAGGCCGCCTTCAGGTTGAGCAGGCCGCCGCCCAGGAGCACCGCGTTCTTCGCCCGGGCGGCCCGCGCGGCCGCGTGCCTTGCCTGGGCAAGCGTCCTGAGGGGATAGACGCCCTCGAGACCGAGCCCTTCTGTATCCGGAGGCAGATAGGGCGAGCTGCCGGAGGCGATCAGCAGCCGGTCGTAGGCAATCTTCTCCCCCGCCGCCGTCGTCACTGTCTTCCGCTCCGTATCGACCCCCTGCGCCCGGGTATCCAACCGAATGTCCAGTCCCGCTTCCGGGTAGGCTCCCTCGCCTTCGAGGTTTATCTGGGACGGGCTCTTCCTGCCGCTGATGATGAAGGGGATCATCGGCCGGAAGTAGGGCCGGTCGGCCTCCTCCGACAGGAGGATGATTCGGACGTTCGGGCTCGTTTCGCGGATTGCCGAGGCGGCGGCCATCCCCGCCGCGCCCGCGCCGATGATGACATGGGTGAGCTGTTCCATAGTCAATCCCCCCGGCCGGCGGCCTGTTCCGCCGCGGCCTTCCGACGCCGCTCGCGGGAGAAGGTCTCGACCGATCGGTAGACCAGCGCTCCGGTCGGGCAGGCGGTTACGCAGGCGGGCTCCGCGAGGGTCGGACAACGGTCGCATCGGTAGGCCTTCTGGTCCTCGGGGTGCCTGCCCACCACGCCGTAGGGGCAGACCATTACGCAGGTCCAGCAGCCGATGCACTTGTCCTGGTCGGTGACGACCGTGTGGCCCGACTTGCGGATGGCGCCGGCGATGCAGGCGTGCAGGCAGGGAGCCTCCTCGCAGTGACGGCAGAGGATGGGCACCGGCCTGGCCGAGGCAAGCGCCTCCACGTAGAGGCGGGGGACGGGCCGGGGTGTTTCCTTGGAGAGCAGGGCCGCATGGAGTTCGCCCGCCCGGGAGTGGGCGACGGCGCAGGCCAGCTCGCAGCTGTGGCAGCCCATGCACCGGTCGTTGATCACGAAGATTTCTTTTGCTTCGTTCATTTCTGCTCCTTTCCTTTCTTGTGGCGGACCTTGTGTTCGCCCTTGGGACGGGCGAACACAAGGTTCGCCCCTACAGCGACATTTTACATGTCCTACCGCAGGCCCAGACCCTCGCGGCGCCGGTCGATGGCCGAGAGCAGCCGATTCGCGGCGGATACCGGATCGGTATCGACGATGAAGTAGCCGCCGGTCAGCTCCTGCACCTTGTCGGTGAGGATGGAGGTGACCAGCGCGCTGCCGGTGACCGGCAACATTACTCCGATGTGGGTAGGCAAGCCGGCCGCCACCGCATAGGCGCCGATGGAGACGGCCTTTTCCGACACCGCCTCGGGGGCGGAGGCGACCACCGGCAGGGCCGAGGTGTCGACCCCCAGATAGTCGGCGACCGCCGCGGCCAGCGCCACCGCCCGGGAGTTGTCGACGCAGGAGCCGAGATGGAGCACGGGCGGCAGGGGGCCCGGAAGTCCCGCCGCGCGGCCTACCGCGCCCAGCACCGCTGCAAGGCCCGGCCCGCAGAGCTCCTCGACCCGCGCCGGATCCATGAAGCCGTGGCGCATCAGGGCCCCCGCCCCGCAGCCGGTGGCGAGGATGAGCACGTTCTGCTTCAAAAGTATTCCGGCGATGGTGACGAAGTTGCGGTCCTGCGGGACCTTGACATTGTTGCAGCCGGCAAAGAGGCAGACGCCTCGGATGTTGCCGGACTTGAGGTTGTCGATGAGCGGCTTCAGGGGATCGGCGGGATCGACTTTGGCGAGCGCAGCAACGATCGCCTCGACGGAAAAGCCGGCCATGGCCTGCGTCTTCACCGCCGGTATGGTCACCGGCCTGCACTTTCTCGCGGCGAAATGTTCAGCGGCGCGCCTCAGAATCTCTTCGGCGTGGGCGGCGGCCCGTTCCTCAGTGAACTCCAGGTGCTCCGCTCCAGTTATTTTGCAGAGGTCCATGGTGGTGAGGATCGGGGTCCCGGTGCACTCGGCGATGCTTGCCAGCGACGGCATGATGCACTGGTAATCGACGACCATCATGTCCACAGCGCCGGTCAAAAGCGCCGTCTCCTGGCTCACGGAGTGGGTGCAGGAGGGGACACCGTGGCGCATGAGAATCTCGTTGCCCGTGCAGCAGATGCCGACCAGGTTGAAGCCCGCCGCCCCTTTCGCCCTGGCGAGCTCAGGCCGGCCCATGGCCGTGGTGACGAGGATATCGGACAGCACCGGATTGTGGCCGTGCAAGGCGATGTTGACGTGGTCGGCCTTCAGCGTCCCGAGGTTGGCCTCGCTCATCAAGGGCGAGGGCGTCCCGAAGAGGATGTCGGCCAGATCGGTGCCCATGTAGCAGCCGGCCAGGTCGGCTACTCCGCAGCGCAGCCCGGCCAGCAGAAGATTGACCGGATCGGCGTCCACGCCGTAGAGGGTGCGGTGCATGATCTCCGAGATCTCGTGGTCTATGCCCTTGGGAACAAGGCCGTTGCGGCTCAGGACCTCGACCCGTTTCCGCGGCACGACGGTGGCCGCCCACAGCACCGGGGTCTCCTTCTCGTGGAAATCGGCAAGCGCCGCCCGGGCCAGATCGAGAGCGATGTCCGCAACGGCCCGGCCTTCCGTGGCGATGCCCAGCCGTCCGGCCACTGCTTTGAGCTTCACCTCATCCTTGACCGCATAATCTCTGGCCTCGCCCCGGGCCATCTTCAGGAGGGTGTGAGCAAGGTGCCTCGCATGGCCGGAATGGGCGGCGGTGCCGGCGGCGATGGCCCGGTCGAGCCCCCGTGCCGCCATGACGTCCGCCGTGGCCCCACAAATCCCCGCCTTCGGGCCGTTGCCGAAGGGATCGATGCGGCAGGGCCCCTGCAGACAATGCCGGCAGCACAGCCCTGCGTCGCCGAAACCGCACTGGGGCAGCATGGCCTGGTAACGGTCCCAGATGGTCTCCACCTGGCTTTCCCCGGCGAAAACGAGCATCTGCCGGACCGCCGGGTCAAGGCTTCTGTTTTTGAATTCTTCCGGTGATCGGGTCATCCTGAGGTCCTCCTGACTGAAAGTGAGGTTATCGTACAAGGGACGTAAACAGTCCTGCCGCAAATGATCGAGCCTTACCCGAATTGGAACCCGGCCAGATAGTCGGCCAGGACCCGACGGTTTTCTTCTGTCAAAAAGGGACAATCGTTATGATCCTTCACGCCTTCCATCACCCGGACGGCGAAGACCATGCATGTTGGCTGGCCGCATTCGCGGCAGTTGGTCCTGGGGAGCAGCCTGAGGATCTCCATCATGGCGGGTTGCCTGGCGCCCTCCCGGCTGGGATTTATCTCAGACCGGCGTTCCCAGGCGTCGTTGATCTCCCGCTGTAGCCAGGTGACGATTTTCACCGCCTCCTCCTCGTCACGCAGGGCATTCACTGCGATCATTCGGGGATGGATGGTGATCAGCTTGCCGGAATTCTTGAGGGTGAGCGAGGGAGGATCGGGCGAGTAGGCGAAACCGCCGAGGACGGCGTTAAGGTAGGGCAGGGCCTCGGTCACTTCGTTTTCGAGGTGGGCGTGGCAGTGCAGGGTTCGGGCTCCGGCATGACACTTCGACCGGAAGATCTCCAGGGTGAAGCCGGTGAGCAGCATATCCTCTCCTTCGCAAGGGCTTGATGTACTGCAGTTTCTCTGCACTGTACAACCGTTGATCCGATCCCGTCAAATAAAATTCCTGACAATATCGGGGAAGAGGTGAAAATTTGTCTTCGAAAAGAGAGAGATAGAATTGCCCCCTTTTTCCTCGTTAATCATTTGAATGAGCTTCCGGACATAATCCAGCCGGTTCAGTATAGCTAAAGGAAGGTGCCGTGAAAGAGGTAAATGACCATAGCGGCACCCAGTACGGCGACAACCAGATTCGTCAAAACGCTCAAATTGACAAGATAACCTGTAGGTATTAGCCCCGTTCTTGTGATCTTCCACGAAGGACCTCCCGTCACGGCCTGTCGCTTGCCCGGTTTCCAAAAGGTGTTATAGTAGAGTTTTGCCTATCAATGTAATGAACCTTTATTGTTAAATTTTCGCACCTTTTCCCCTGTCACCGCCGGAAGGCGGGCAGTCGAAAGAACGGAAGGTGTGGGACTACATTCTCCCCTTTCAGGAGGTGGCCCATGACACATTCAAGCGGAGAGACTCTCTCGATCTGGCAGGCAACTGCGGATATGCCGACCGACGCCCCACTTGCCGAGAATATCCAGGCCGAGGTCTGCATCGTCGGCGCCGGCATTGCCGGCATGTCGACGGCATATTCTCTGGCCCGGGAAGGAAGGTCGGTGGCGGTCCTCGACGGCGGCCGGATCGGCGGCGGCATGACCGAGAGGACCACTGCCCATCTGTCCTGCGCCATCGATGATCGTTACATGGAAATTGAACGGATGCACGGCGAGGAAGGCGCGCGGATGGCAGCAGCGAGCCACGCCGCTGCAATCGACCGGATCGAGAGGATCGTCGCGGAGGAAGATATCGACTGCGACTTCGAACGGCTGGACGGCTACCTTTTCGTCCCGCCGGGCGAGAGCACGGAGATCCTCGATGCGGAGTTCGATGCGGCCCGACGAGCAGGCCTTGCCGGCGTCGAAAAGGTGGATCGCGCGCCGCTTTCCTTCGACACCGGCATGTCTCTGCGCTTTCCGCGTCAGGGCCAGTTCCATCCAGTGAAGTACCTCGCCGGCCTGTCCCGGGCGATTCGGCGCATGGGCGGGCGGATCTTCACCGATACCCACGTGACCGCCATGACCGGCGGAACATCGGCCAAGGTGGAAACGGCCGGCGGTTACACTGTCGAGGCCGGCTCGATCGTCATCGCCACCAACACCCCGATCAACGACCTGATCGCCATCCACACCAAGCAGGCCCCCTACACAACCTACGTCATCGGCGCGCGGGTGCCCTCCGGTTCGGTCACCAGGGCCCTCTACTGGGATACCGCGGATCCTTACCATTATGCCCGTCTGCAAGGACTGGCCGACTACGATATCCTCATCGTCGGCGGCGAAGACCATAAAACGGGGCAGGCGGAGGACCATGCCGAACGGCACGCCCGGCTCGAAGCCTGGGCGCGGGAGCGGTTCCAGATGATGGCGGAGACCCTGTTTCGGTGGTCCGGTCAGGTGATGGAGCCGGTCGACGGCGTGGCCTTCATCGGCCGTGATCCCCTCGGTCCGAGAAATGTCTACATCGCCACCGGCGATTCGGGCATGGGCATGACTCACGGCACCATTGCCGGCATGCTCATCACCGATCTCATCCTGAACCGCGCCAACCCCTGGGTCCAACTGTACGACCCGTCCCGCAAATCCCTCCTCGCTCTCGGGCGCTATTTGCAGGAGAATCTCAATGTGGCGACCCGGTATGTAAAGGATTTCCTGCGCGGGGGCGACGTCTCCGGAACGGACGCAATTGCGCCCAACGAAGGTGCGGTAATCCGGCGCGGATGGAAAAAGATCGCCGTCTACCGCGACGAGCAGGGGGTGCTCACCGAACGTTCGGCCCTGTGCGCCCATCTCGGCTGCATCGTTCGCTGGAACAGCCTGGAGAAGACCTGGGACTGTCCGTGCCATGGCTCGCGCTACGACCGGTACGGCCAGGTCATCAACGGTCCGGCGGACCGCGATCTTGGGCCGGCGGAAGAAAATGGGGACTGAACTCACAATCGTTCCCTGTGAACACTTCCGTCACCATTTCCACATTCAAGAGAGGCATCTATGGGCTTTGAAAATGTAGGCCGCGTCTGGACGCCTGACTCGCTTGGCCGCCACCTCGCCACGCTTGCCCCGCCCGTCTGGTGCAAGGCCGTGACCCTGCACCACACCGCCGCCCCGTCGCTTGCCGATCGGCCGCGGGGTTTTGTCATCCAGCATATCGAGAACCTGCGGCATTTTTACCGCGACGAGAAGTACTGGAGCGCCGGGCCCCATTTCTTCATCGATGACGATCAGATCTTCGGCATGTGCGATCTCGGCAAGACCGGCCTGCACGCGGTCGGCTTCAACAGTTTCTCCTTCGGGCTGGTGATCCTCGGCGACTACGACTCGGAAGATCCTCGGAGCGGTCGCGGCTTCGCCTGCTGGACCACGGCGGCCGCGGCCAGCCGGGTCCTGCTCGACTGGCTGGGCCTGAAGCCCGGCAGGGACACCGTGCTCTTCCACCGGGACGACCCCACCACCAGGAAGGCCTGCCCCGGCACGAGGGTCAACAAAAACTGGTTTCTGGAACTCGTCGTCACGCCGCCGATCCATGGGACCTCATTCTCGTCGGACCGTCCGGATGTTGGCATGGGATGGACGAAATGGGACTTTCGGGGCGAACGCTGGTGCGTCCCAGTGCACGAATTCCTGATAGCGCGGGGGGTGTCTTCGTCAACCATCGCCGCAAGCCTCAAGGGCATAGGCGGCTTCTTCTACTACGGCACCGAACTTCTCGAGGGGGCATACTATGTCGGAGCCAACTCGCCGCTCCGCCCCAACCACTGCGTCTGGGCGCCGGCCCGGGAACTGATGGACCTGGTTCAGGAACACGTCCCTTCCTTGTAAGGAATCGTACGGTCTTGCGGCGGCGAAAAAGGCGGTTTGATTCTTTTATTCTATGTGAGCTTTCGCCGTTTCGAGGGCAAAGTTCTTATCCCTTGTAAACAGCTTCCAGCGCATTGCCGAGGAATGAATACCTGCTTTCTTGTCTTGGCCTCTGCCGTGATACCAGTGTCCAAACCGCTCGACCATCGAGAAGGGATGGTTTTCTGTGCAAAACAGGCCGCAGGGCTTGTTCTCTTTGTAATAAATAACCTCATCCGGGTCTTCGTCATAGGACAAGTTTCTGGGCAATTCGATATGGGACACATCCACATTTCGTGCTTCCTGCTCATCCAGCCATTCTGAAATATTCATCTGCGTGTTTCCTTGTTTTGAGAATTTTTTAACGGGGACGCATCGGCGGCTGCTAAGTGTTGCAACTGCTCGAATGTTGTTCTGAAGCCGTTCCAACCTGGCCCTTGGGCATCGGGTTCAGAATGGATTCGGTTCCCTGGTCATATCCGACGATTGTCCCGGCTGATCGTCGCTTCGCCCTGTATTTGTCTGTGTCGAGGTTGATCGTTCCGGTCGTCGAATCGCGGGGAGACGCCGAATTGTTGCTGCAGCGGCATTTGCTGTCGGGGAGATTGCTGTTGATCGATGTCCTGAGACTCATTTCGAGCAGTATCCTCGAATGGTTGTCGATCTTTCCCGGAGGCCGCGTCCTCCTGTCGCGTGTAACGGTCTTTTGGGGCCGAGGGCTCGTCCTGGGATTGGGAGCCCGATCGCCTGACCGGCAAGCAACAGACCGACTGAAAGGATCCACGAGGAAATGAGTGCTTTCTTCATCATGAAATCCTCCAGGCTGCAAACGATGAAAGGTCGTGGGATTGGGTCTTAGCGCTGGTATCATCTTTCACTTTTTTGCTTGATCCGGCTTTGTCAATGGCATTGGGTTGGTTCAGGGCATTTCACCCTCAATATCTTTGCCGATGGTCCCTCGACCGGTTTCCGGTCCTTCTTCCTGAACAGCCGCGAGATCAGGACAAAGAAAAACGGGATGAAAGGCAGATCGGTGGCCGAGAGCAGTCCACCGGTGACAGCGATGCCGATAGCGTTCTGCGCCTGGCGCCTGCTTCTTTGGTCAGCTTTAAAGGCAGAGTGCCGAAGAAAAACGCGAGCGAACTCACGATAACCGAACGGAGCCTGATATTTACCGCAGCGAGTGTCGCCTCGACCAGCTGATGGCCCTGCCGCAGTTGCGCCTTGATGGATTGAATTTGCGGCGGTTAAGACTGTTATTCGCCGCATGATTTGCGGTTCTTACCCGACACTTCACTGAGGGATATGCGGGAACTCGTGGCCCGCCACATTCTGATTCAAAATCCGGGCGGGGGGCGAAGCACAAGTTACCGCCTGATCACGGCAGAAGAACTGGAACAATTCTGGTGATGGGGTGATAAGAAAGTAATCGAAACTCATGCAGGCCAAGGGACATCTCCTTTTCCTGGGAAGCTCGATATGCCCAATATATCTGAAAAATTTTCTGTCTGTAGCCACTGATTTCGGTTATGATATTTTGGAAATATGTGGACTTCATCGAACCTCAATACTTTTATTTCCGATGAGTCGGGCGGGCCGTTTTCGCATTAGCTATTGAACACTGGGGAGTGCCATGACCACGTTTACTGGCTTTGACAAAGATGCTTTTGCCTTTTTGAGGGATGTTCATCAGCACAACCGGAAGGAATGGTTTGAGGAGCATCGTCATATTTACGAGAGCAAATTGCTGCTGCCCTTTCGTGCTTTGATAGAGACCTTGGGTGTGCCAATGCAACAAATCGACGACCTCATAGAAACACGCCCTGCCATCGGGAAAACAATCTCCCATTTACGACGGGATACCCGTTTTTCCAACGACAAATCGCTGTACCGCGACAACATTTGGCTGACCTTTAAAAGACCGAAGAAGAATTGGACCGATGCCCCAACCTATTTCTTCGAGTTCGGCCCCGATTGGTGGCATTACGGCTTGGGATACTACCGCGCATCACCTGCGACGATAGGGTTGTTTCGAGATCGCCTGCTGGAGTTCCCGCATGAGTTCCAGCAAGCGATCAAGGCGATCCCGAAGGGATTCGATGTAAATGCGGAAAACTACAAACGCCAGACACTCCCAGAGTCTCTCCCAGCGGAACTGGCCCCTTGGTATGCGAGAAAGTCCTTCTACATCGCCAACCGCAGCATAGATATGGCTCCGCTGTTGTCCCACAAGCTGTCAAGCACGCTTCTTGAAGGCTTCGACCACTTGTCGGGAATGTATAGGTTCCTCGTGAATGTTGAACTCAGGAAGCATTAGCGGGGGCAATGCCAAGCGACCTCGCATTGAAAGGCAGGCCGATGTTGATCCTTCATCAGTCGGGCGCTTTGTGCGATGAACACGCGCCACTTGATTGGCGATGCAGGCGATCCGTTTGGTCCGCTCTATGCCACCTGAAGGGCCTGCGCCTCGCATTTTTCTGAAGCATATGCCATTTTGGATGCTATACAATTGATGTGATTTTTCAGTTTTCTCCGGGACTCCCTCTATTTCTAAAAATCCTGTAAACCAGGAGGATAAAATGAGAGTGTTTCAAGTCGAAGATAGCTGGTCTATTGAGAATGCGCGTATAAGCTCGCGACCGGATCCAATGCCCGGCCCAGGTGAAGTACGTATACAAATGAAAGCATCAGCTCTGAATTACCGAGACCTTATCGTTCCTGAGCGCGGCTATGGATCAAGAATGAAGACCCTGCCGTTGATCATGCTGAGCGATGGTGTTGGTGTAGTAGAAACATTGGGGGAGGGAGTTAAGCACCTCAGGGTTGGGGACCGTGTTTGCCCGCTTTTCTTTCAAAGTTGGATAGGCGGGGAAGAGCCCGACAAGGAGAAACTCTCGCTTAGCTTGGGATGTGAGATAGATGGAACGATGGCTGAGTTTATGGTGCTTCCCGAAGGAGGCGTAGCGCTTGCTCCAGTTCATTTGGATGACATGGAAGCTGCTTCTCTTCCGACTGCAGCAGTGACCGCCTGGAGAGCGTTAATCACGGAGGGTGGCGTCAAGCCCGGTGATAAAGTATTAGTCCAAGGTACTGGTGGTGTCTCGCTCTTTGCCTTGCAGTTTGCGAAAATGCTTGGAGCTTATGTGATTATAATCTCGTCCAGTGACGATAAATTGGCGAAAGTACGATCAATGGGCGCCGATGAATTCATCAACTATCGTGGCGTCCCGGAATGGGGCAAACGCGTTCGTGAAATTTCGGGAGGAGATGGCGTCGACCATATTGTCGAGGTCGGTGGTCAGGGAACATTGCCTCAGTCTCTTCGCGCTATTCGAACAGGGGGAACGATAAGTTTGATCGGCGTACTTGCAGGGGGAAAGCTGGATATTCCTCTCGGGCCTGTTGTTACTCGACATGTTCGAATGCAAGGAATCACCGTCGGAAGCCGCGAGGACTTCATCAATATGGCCAAAGCAATTGCACAACATAGGGTTCATCCCGTAATTGATAAAACTTTTGCTTTCGATGAAATTCGAACTGCGTTAAAACACCTTTCCAGTGGTCAGCATTTTGGCAAGATCACTATTCAACATTAAATAGCCTGGATGGAGTCGTGCCCAACCGGTTGGGCAACTGGTGCTGAAGAAAGGATTGCTCTTTAAGTGAAAATGTGATGGAGTGCCATCAAAGTCATAAGTCAACATATCTCTATGAGAGAAAAGTGCTGGTCTATGCCATTTAACCTCACTTGAGGTGCGATCCATACCATCAAAGAATGAGCCGATGACAGAAAATAAAGATTCCAAAAATAAAGACCCCTTGCATGGAGTAACGCTCAAAGACATGCTAGAAGACTTAGTGGAATACCACGGTTTTCCCTACCTCGCTGATAAAATCAAAATTAAAGTGTTCGGTGTGAATCCAACATTTAATACTAGTTTAAAGTTCCTTCGTAAAACCCCTTGGGCAAGAGAGAAAATTGAAAAACTCTATCTCTATCACTTTGTGATCCGCAAAGAAAAAGAGCAACCTCGAAACAATGCTAAATAGCTATAAAATCTAATATTCAAAAGACATAAATAGATAACCATTTGCTCCACCGGCCCTACAAACCGCGCGGGTTCGGCGAGCAAAATGTTATTAAAGTCAATATATCTCCTATACACCTAAAAAAGGAGACAAAACAATTGGCGTTGCGAGACAAATATTATAGAAACAGGTTCCGATCCATTCATAGCAATATCTTGAAAACGCAAAGGCGCTTAAAAAGACAGTTCAACAATTCGTGAAAAAGGACGCCTAGAAAGCGGAGATTATATAGATTCATCAAATCGAATAATTGCGCCGCGCATAAGGCTAATTTAGGTACTAATATGTCAGAAAAACCTTCCTATGAAGAATTGGAAAGACGAATTCAGGAACTCGAAACCATCCAATCCGAGTACATATATTTATTGGAGGTTTCGAAGGAAAATGAAAGCTTGTTCAAAAGGCTCTATGAAAAAGCACCACTCGGTTATCAATCACTGGATGAAAATGGCCATTTTTTGGTTGTAAACCAAACTTGGCTGGAAACACTCGGTTATGCAAAAGAAGAGGTTATTGGCAAGTCTTTTGCGGAATTTCTTCACCCTCATTGGCGGGGTCATTTTAAAGAAAATTTCCCTCGGTTCAAGTCTATAGGTGAAATTCTTGGGGTTGAGTTTGAAATGATCAAGAAAAACGGAGATCTTATTCTTGTTTCTTTCACCGGGAAAATAAGCAGAGATAAAAATGGCAACTTTCAGCAGACCCACTGCCTATTTCATGATATTACCGAGCGCATTCAGGCCGAAGAGCAGCTGAGAAAATCTGAGGAAGAATTTCGAAATCTTTATGATGAGGCTCCGATAGGCTATTTTGAATACGATCTCCATGGAAATATCATTCGGGTTAATCATACACACTTGAAGATGCTGGGTTATACCGCTGAGGAGATGATCGGTCAACCTTGCTGGAAATTCATTGTCGATGAATTTGCTCGCGAGCAAATTTTGGCTAAACTGAACGGCGTCAGACCTCCGGCTGTTGGTTGGGAGCGAACCTATCGACGAAAAGATGGGACTACTTTTCCCGGAGTGATTGAAGATCGGTTGCTAATGGACGAAGACGGTAATATTAAGGCTGTCCGAACTGCCGTCCAGGACATCACCGAGCTAAAGCGTGCGGAAAATGCCATTCGGAAAAGCGAGGAAATACTTAAAGATATACTTGAAACTACGCTTTCCGGATTTTGGGATTGGAACCTGGTAGATAACACCGAATACCTGAGCCCGACCTTCAAGCGAATGTTCGGGTATGAAGACCACGAAATGGAGAATTCGCCAGAGGTCTGGCAAAAAATCATTTTCTCTGAGGATCTTCCCGGCGTACTTGAGGTTTTTGATAGACATGTCAAGAGCCGCGGTCTGGAACCTTTTTACAACGAAGTCCGATACCGGCACAGGGACGGATCCACGGTTTGGGTAATCTGCGCAGGGCGGGTTGTTGAATGGGCCAATGACTGGTCCCCGGTTCGCATGGTGGGGTGCCATATAGACATTACCAAGCGCAAAGAGGCCGAAATGGAACGGGAAAAACTTCAGGCTCAGCTTTTTCAGGCCCAGAAGATGGAGTCGGTTGGCCGTCTGGCTGGTGGTGTAGCCCATGACTTTAACAACATGCTAGGAGTGATTCTTGGCCATACGGAGATGGTTCTTGAAGAGACAGATCCAGCGTCTCCACTTTATGCTGACCTTTACTCCATTAAACAGGCCGCTGAACGTTCGGCCGCCCTGACCCGTCAACTGCTTGCCTTTGCCCGCAAGCAGACCGTTGCTCCTAAGGTAATCGATCTAAATGAAACTGTTGAGGGGATGCTCAAGATGCTCCGTCAGCTGATCGGTGAGCATATTGATATTCTCTGGCTTCCCAAAACAAACCTACAGCCAATCAAGGTCGATCCCGCTCAGATCGACCAGCTCCTCGCCAACCTCTGTGTCAACGCCCGAGATGCCATCACCGGCGTGGGCAAAGTCACCATCGAAACTGATACAAAAATATTTGATGAGGCCTATTGCAACGACCATTTGGAGTCTCTTCCTGGAGAATACGTACTACTGGAGGTAAGCGATGACGGCTGCGGTATGGACAAGAAAACACTGAGTCAGATCTTCGAACCTTTTTTCACCACCAAAGACAATGGCCAGGGCACCGGGCTGGGACTGGCATCAGTTTTTGGCATCGTCAAGCAGAATAACGGTTTCATCAACGTATATAGCGAGCCGGGCCAAGGAACGACCTTCAAGGTCTATTTACCAGTATATGCAGTTAAATCAGACGAGGTGGTGGAAAAGGTACCGGACCTGCCCGCCGAACAGGGAAAAGAGACCGTCCTGCTGGTGGAAGACGAAACGGCTATTTTGGGCATGACCACAAAAATGCTGGAACGACTTGGTTACACCGTGGTGGCTGCCGCCACCCCCGGCGAGGCCATCCATCTGGCTCATGGTTATAAGGGACGGATCGACCTGTTGATGACCGATGTGGTGATGCCTGAGATGAATGGCCGGGATTTAGCCAAAAACCTCCTTTCCCACTACCCGAAACTCAAGCGTCTTTTTATGTCCGGCTACACCGCCAACGTAATCGCCCATCACGGCGTGCTGGACGAAGGTGTGCATTTCATTCAGAAGCCATTTTCAAAAAAAGACCTGGGGGCGAAGCTGCGTGAAGCCCTGGAAAGTTAAGATAATTCATTTTATTGCGAGTCCAGATATCTCCTATCGATTTTGATCGGACGGTTGTCGGAAAGCTGGCAATGAGCAAAAGTCATGAGTTATCCAATGTCATCAGACGAGCCCAGCAAAGAAAGCAAGCGCCACGAGGAGGCCGATAAAACATGACCAACCAACCCATCAGATCATCAGAATACCGCGATTGGCTGAAAGATATCAAGCAACGGGTGCGGCAAGCGCAAGTGAAGGCGGCGGTGCAGGTAAACAGAGCGTTGCTGTCTTTCTATTGGGAGTTGGGAGCGGATATTGTGGAGCGCCAGAAATCGGCCAAATGGGGCAGTGGTTTCCTGAAGCAACTGAGCGAGGATTTGATGGCGGAATTTCCAGACATGAAGGGGTTCTCAAAGCGAAATCTCGAGTGTATTCGGCAATGGTATATCTTTTACGCAGAAGGGATTCCTGCTCTGGAAACCTATTGTGGCCAAATTACGCAACAAGCTGTTGCGCAATTGCCGAAGCCGGACGCCATGGATAAAGAGGGGAAAGCTGGTCCCCAGTCAAGAAGGCAACAGGTTGTGGCCCTCTTGGTTCTCATCCCCTGGAGCCATAACCTGGTTATCATTTCCAAATGCAGGGATGCGGCCGAGGCGCTCTATTATGTGAGAAAGACGGTTGAGCACAACTGGAGCCGGAATGTCCTGACCCATCAGATCGAAATAGGCCTGTATCTGCGGGAAGGTAAGGCGGTCACCAATTTTGCCGAGACGCTGCCGGCTCCGCAATCGGATTTGGCCCAACAGCTGATCAAGGATCCGTACAACTTTGAATTTCCTGACGCTAACTGAGGATTACAACGAGCGGGAACTGGAAAAGGCGCTGATGGATCATATTACAAAATTTTTGCTTGAACTGGGAGCAGGGTTTGCCTTTGTTGGGCGACAACAGGGTTTGCAGGTTGGCGAGCGGGATTTCTTCCTTGATCTGCTTTTTTATCATACAAAGCTGCACTGTTATGTGGTGCTTAAGCTGAAAACTGGTGAATTTGAGCCTGAGTATGCGGGCAAACTGAATTTTTACCTGAAGGCGGTGGATGAGCAGCTGCGAGGGGAAAAAGATGAGCCGACAATCGGTATTCTGCTGTGTAAATCCCGCGACCGGGTGGTAGTGGAATATCTTTGAGCGATATTCGGAAACCGATGGGTGTGTCGGAATATCAGCTGACTCGCGCCCTACCCGATAACCTGAAAGCAAGTCTTCCATCTATTGAAGAACTAGAGGCGGAATTCGGCGAAACGGAGAGCGAGGAATGAGATAAGATACATACCAAAGGGAGTAAAGGAAATGATCCCTAATTTCTGAAAGTCAATTTTACCAAAGTTCATATATCTATCAGTGTTGACCATCTCAAAGTTTCCCAGACCGAGTCAAAATCTAATTTGCATCCGCATCGACTTTATTACTACTGTATATACGTGGTTCTAAGCCGGAAACGTCGAAATTTCCGTCACGATTTCCTCATAACAGAGGATTCTCATGAGGAGAATGAAAAATAGCTATATTTTTCAGCTAAAATTCAAAGTATGGACTTGATTCGCTAAACATCAAAATACTTGAGGTTTTTATTTCGTAACTATTCAGCACCCATTTCAGCTACAGCCGAATCCATGAATGCCGGCCATTTGCCTTGGAATAATAGACGCAGTGCTTCCGTAGCCGACACATCCTGCTTTCTGCAGGTCGTCAGGTAG
>JAEYNP010000145.1 GCA_023412495.1 Pseudomonadota bacterium | reverse complement strand
GGCCGACACTTCGAACGTGTCGGCCGTTGCCGTTTGTCTTTCCGATGCCAGCTTCTCTTGTTTTACAGGATCGCCAGCACCCTGTCGATCGCTTTCTGCAGCTCCTTGCTGTGGATCTTGCCGGCGAAATGGACGGGGCTCTTGCCGTACATCGGGTCCCAGCCGGCCGGATTGGCGGAACAGTAGAACTGGGTGTCGAGACCTACCTTGCGCACCGCGTCCTCGACCGGATGGCCGATCAGCCGCCTTGCCGCCTCCCAGGTCGCGCCGCAGGGGGCGCCTCTCACCACCCGCACCTCCGTGATCCTGCCGTCCTCGATCTCAACCTCGAATTCCGGAGCGCCGAACACCTCGCCATAGTTGCCAAGGCCGACCTGCCTTGGGAGCCCGCATCAGGTGGGGGGCGCAAAAAGACCTCGTCCGGTAATCTTCTTGCCGGAGGCGATGAGGGGGATGTCGTGCTTGACGCAGAGCGCGGCGAGGTCGGCGGACAAATCGCCGTGCCGCAGGAAATCGAGCACCAGGTCGCAGTGGAGTTCCTGGGGCAGATACACGCTGGTGTCGTCGATCACCGGCGGCAGGACGCCGCCGATATCGACCACTTCGATCTCGAAAATATCGCCTCCGAATTTCTTCATGCCGTCGATCTTCGGCTGGCCGCTGCCATTCTGCTGAAAGACGATGAGATGTTGTCGTTTCTTTGTACCTTCCATTTCTTGCATCCTCTCTGGTCAGATATCCAGGCGGACCCAGCGGGTGCACCATCGGTAAGCCGCCTCGAGCAATTTCTTCCTGTTCTGTCCGGGCTGGACCAGGACATATACTTCACCTGCGCTTCCCCGGCAGACGATCATTCCACCAGCGAGCTCGATGGTTTCGTCCCCGGTACGGACCGTCAGGGTTGATTCAAGCTCGCGGATGTCAAGCTCGTCGTCCTGCAGTTGGAAGTAGGCCATCTGGGCCAGGGCATGATACTCGTGCTTGGCGTGGCTGCTGTCCTTGTCTGAAAAGGTCTGGATGTAGCCGGCCTCATCGACGGCTCTTTCGGGGACGACGATAACGGTTTCGCAGGCAAATTTCTGGGATGGGGACTCTATGCGTATCATTTCTGCAGTTTCATTTTTGCCGGGTGGGGCGGGAAAAAAACGGGAAGTCGAGCTTTTCGCCCAACTTCCCGAAGTGAGAAAACTATACTATCCCGCTTTGCGGCGAAATGCAACCTGGCGGCTTACTGCAGTTCGAGTTTCACCGCGCAGACCTTGGCCTCCATGATCTTGCAAACCGGGTCCATGGCGTCGCTGGTCAGAAGGTTGGCGGCCGCCTCGCTGTAGTGGAAGGGAATGAAGATTACCTGCTGCGGGACGATCTCGCTGACCCGTGCCTTGAGGCGGATCGAGCCCCGCCTCGAACTGACGGTGAGCTTCTGTCCGTCGGCGAGCCCCAGCACCCTGGCATCGGTCGGATTGATCTCGACGAAAGGCTCCGGGGCAATGGCGTTCAGCCCCGACGAGCGCCTGGTCTGCGTGCCGGTATGGTAGTGGAACAGCTGGCGGCCGGTGGTGAGGATGAAGGGGTATTCCTTATCCGGCAGCTCTTTTGAGGCGACGAAGGGCACCGGAGTGAAAAGCGCCTTGCCGCCCTCGCGGCTGAAGCCGTCCTTGAAGAGGTACTCCGTCCCCGGGTGATCCGCGGTTGGGCACGGCCACTGCAGGCTCTCCTTTTCCAGGCGCGCGTAGCTCATGCCGGCGAGTGCCGGCCAGAGCGCGGCCGCTTCGGCAAAGATTGCAGCCGGGTCCGGCTTCTCGTCCACTTTGCCCCGGCCGTCGAGGCGCCTGGCGATCTGATCGATGATCTCCAGATCGGGCCTGGCCCCGCCAAGCGGATTGATCGCCCTTCTCACCCGCTGGACCCGGCGCTCGGAACTGGTGAATGTCCCCTCCTTCTCAGCAAAGGATACGCCGGGCAGGACCACGTCGGCGAGTTTTGCGGTCTCGGTCATGAAGATGTCCTGGACGACCAGGAAGTCGAGGCTCTGGAAGGCCTTGACCGAGTGGGCCATGTTGGGGTCGGAGACCGCCGGGTTCTCGCCGAAGACGTACAGGCCCTTGAGCTGGCCAGCCAGCATGGCCCCGGTCATCTCGGTGGCCGTCAGCCCTACCTTGCCGGACAATTCCCTGCCCCAGGCCTTTTCAAACTTGGCCTTCACCGCCGGGTCGTCCACCTTCTGATAGCCGGGATAGACGTTCGGCAGGGCGCCCATGTCGCAGGCGCCCTGGACGTTGTTCTGGCCGCGGAGTGGATTCACTCCCGCCGCCCGCTTGCCGACATTGCCGGTCAAGAGCGCGAGGTTGCCCACCGCGTGGACGTTGTTGGTGCCCATGACATGCTGGGTGATGCCCATGGCGTAGTAGATGCCGGCGTTCTTTGCCGTGGCGAAGATGCCGGCCGCCCGGCGTATGTCTTCCGCCGGCACGCCGGTGATCTCCTCGGCGTACTCGGGGGTGAATGTTTCGAGCGACTTCGCGAAATCCTCGTAGCCCTCCGTCCGCCCGGCGATGAATTCTTTGTCCTCCAGGCCTTCGGCAAGGATGACGTGCATGATGGCGTTCAAGAGCACCGAGTCGGTCCCCGGCCGCTGCCGCAGCCAGAGGGCCGCAAACTTCACGAGGGGGATGCGGCGCGGGTCGGCGACGATGAGTTTTGCCCCTCTTGCAACCGCCTCCTTCATGCGCAGGGCGATGATCGGGTGGTTTTCGGTGGTGTTGGAGCCGATGACCAGGAGCGCCTCGTTCTCGGCGATCTCGGCCACCGAATTGGTCATTGCGCCCGAACCGAATTTTGCGGCCAGACCGGCCACAGTCGCGCTGTGTCAATAGCGGGCGCAGTGATCGACATTATTAGTGCCGACACCTGCGCGGAACATCTTCTGGAAGATATAGTTCTCCTCGTTGGTGCAGCGGGCGGAAGCGAGACCGGCCAGAGCCTCCGCACCGTGCTGTTCCTTGATCTCCGAGAACCGCTTCGCCACCAAATCGTAGGCCTCGTCCCAGGTGGCCCGCTCGAAGTCGCCACCCTTCTGCCGGCGGATGAGCGGCGTGGTAAGACGGTCGGCGCTGTTGATGAATTCGAAGCCGAAGCGGCCCTTGACACAGAGCCAGCCGCGGTTGTGATTGTCCGCCCGGGAGTCGATCCGGATAACCTCATCGCCGTGGCTCTTCAGGGTGATGTTGCAGCCGCAGCCGCAATAGGTGCAGGTGGTCTCCGTCTGCCTCACCCCAGTCATCCTCGGCTTGCCGGACCAGACCCGGCCTGATAGGGCCCCGGTGGGGCATACCGACACACACTGGCCGCAGAACTCGCAGTCGAGGGTATCGCCGAAGGGGGGGATAACTTTCGCCTCGAAGCCGCGCTCGGCATAGCCGATAGCGGAGACACCCTGAACCTCCTCGCAAACCCGGACGCAGAGGCCGCACATCACGCACTTGTTCTGCTCGCGGGTGATGAAGGGGTTGACGTCGACCCGGTTATGGTCGCGCATCTCCCCCTTGAACCGGTTCTCCCGGATCCCGTAGGCGTAGGCCAGCTCCTGCAGCTTGCAGTCGCCGGTGCCGATACAGGTCATGCAGTCGTTGGGGTGGTCGGAGAGCAGCAGCTCCACTGTGGTTTTTCGCAGTCGATAGAGCCTGGCGCTGTTGGTCTTCACCACCATGCCGTCGGTGGCGGGCGTGGTGCAGGAGGTGACGGGCTTGGCCATGCCGGCGATCTCGACGATGCACAGGCGGCAGGCCCCATAGGGCTTCAACCGGGGGTCGTGGCAGAGGGTCGGAACATCTATCTTGAGCTGCCGCGCGGCCTCCAGGACGGTAGCACCTTCGGCGACTTCGATCGGTTTGTCATCTATAGTCAATTTGATCATAGCTGCTACTCCTTGAGTACCGCGCTGAATTTACAGGCATCGAAGCAGGACCCGCACTTGATGCACAGGGCGTGGTCGATTTTGTGGGGTTGCTTTTTCTCGCCGCTGATGGCGTTCACCGAGCAGGCTCTGGCACACATGGTGCAACCGACGCACATGTCCGGCCGGATGAAGAAGGTCAGCAGCTTGTTGCAGACCTTGGCCGGACACTTCTTGTGCTTGATGTGGGCCTCGTACTCGTGGCGGAAGTACTTGATGGTGCTGATGACCGGGTTCGGCGCGGACATCCCGAGGCCGCAGAGGCTCGAGTCGCGCACGTCCTCGGCCAACTCCTGGAGCAGCTCGATGTCGCCTTCGCGGCCGTCTCCCTCGGTAATCCGGGTGAGGATCTCCAGCAGTCGCTTGGTACCGATCCGGCAGGGCACGCACTTGCCGCAGGACTCCGCCTGGGTGAATTCGAGGAAAAACTTCGAGATATTGACCATGCAGTCGGTCTCGTCGAGCACCACCATGCCGCCGGAGCCCATCATCGAGCCCACCGAGGCCAGGCCCTCGTAGTCCACCGGCAGGTCGATATACTGCTGCGGAATGCAGCCGCCGGACGGCCCGCCGGTCTGCACCGCCTTGAACAGCCGGTCGCCCTCGATCCCGCCGCCGACCTTGTAGATGATATCCTTGAGCGGCATGCCCATGGGGATCTCGATGAGGCCGGTGTTGCGGATCTTGCCGGTCAGCGCGATGACCTTGGTGCCCTTGCTCTTCTCGGAGCCGATGGAGGCGTACCAGGCGGCCCCCTTGGTGATGATCGCGGGTACGTTGGCGAAGGTCTCGACGTTGTTTATGATGGTCGGCTTGCCCCAGAGACCCTTGTTGGCCGGGAACGGCGGCTTGGCCCGCGGCATGCCGCGATCGCCCTCGATGGAGGCGATGAGCGCCGTCTCCTCGCCGCAGACGAAGGCCCCGGCGCCGAGCTTGACCTTGATCTTCAGGCTGAAATCGGTGCCGAAGAGCTTTTCGCCCAGGTAGCCCCGCTCCTCGGCCTGCTTCAGCGCCAGGCGCAGCCGGTCGACGGCCAGCGGATACTCGGCCCGGATGTAGACGTAGCCGACCGAGGCGCCGATGGCGTAGGCGCCGATGATCATGCCCTCGATCACCGCGTGAGGGTTGCCCTCGATCACCGAGCGGTCCATGAAGGCCCCCGGGTCGCCCTCGTCGGCGTTGCAGATGATATAGCGCTGGTCCGCCTTGGCGGCGGCGCAGAAGCTCCACTTCACCCCGGTCGGGAACCCGCCGCCGCCCCGGCCGCGCAGGCCGGAATCCTTGACGGTCTGGATGACCTCCGCCGGCTGCATCGAGGTCAGGGCCTTTTCCGCCGCCTGGTAGCCGTCGTGGGCCAGGTATTCGTCGATGGATTCAGGGTCGATTCGGCCGAGATCGGCGAGCACCCTCTTGGTCTGATTGTCGTGAAAGGTATGGTAATCATCCCCGACCAGCCATTCCTTGACCGGCCTTCTGCCGACCACATGCTCGGCCACCAGCCGCTTCACCATCTCCGGCTTGATGTACTGGTAGGTGGAGGCCACACCGTTGATCGCTATATCCACCAGGACGTCGCGGGCGCAGAAACCCCGACAGCCGACCTTGTGCAGCCGGCAATGTTCCTTGACCGTGGCGTTGTCGATCCCCGCCGCCGCAAATTCCTTGATGAAGGCATCCATCACCTGGTCGCCGCCGGCTGCGATGCCGCCGGTACCCATGCACACATTGACGATTATTTCGCTGGCCATTGCCTATCCTTTATTGATATCCGAAAAGAGGGCTTGTATTGTCGTCGCCGGGCCACTCTGAACGGCAAGGAGTTGCACCCGCGATGGGATTGGAGGATTGAAGGATTGGATTTGGAGTGGGTCCGATCACTTCCTGTGTCTAACCTGAATTTCTTTGACCGCAAAAACAAGAAGATCTACCACCAATTTTAGTCAAAGTACCACAATGTGTCAATTCGTTTGATTGGATGTCCGGTTCTTGAACTCTTTTATTGCCGCTGATCCCAAGGCATTTGCAACACTCCCGCTATCCTGTTAATATCCTCCCATGAATTCCCTTTCTGTTGTTGATACCTGCCGGATAACCCTCGCCAGACACGGGGCGGCCGATTACTCGAAGCAGAGTTTTCCCCTCCACTGCGGGGTATTCCATGAGATTGCCGCCGATAGTTTCGTCTTCCATTTCAACCTCGACGGCGAAATCATCAGAGCCCAGCGTCGAGGCAAGAACTGGCACCATCCCCACGAGTGGCTGAAGAGGACCCGCGGCAACGACTGGGTCTACTACTCGACCGGCGGCTACACGGGGGTCTTCGAGGCCATCGGCGAATACTACCTGCCGAACTTCGCCTACCCCTCCAACAACCTCCTCGGCGGGCGTCCCTTTGCCGAAGAGGAGATACGCGGTCTTGCGGATTCGTGGCACGAGATTCTCGTCGAACTGGCGGAAGCCGTTCATGATCCGCCCGAACCGGTCCGCCAGTTTCTCGCAGCGGCGCTGGCCAATTCCCCTGAAGTGCTCGAAGAAAAAGCTGAGCGGCTGCGGGCGATCATCGGCGGACGCATCTCGGTGCTCCCCCCGGACGCCCGGCATGCAGAATACAACCTGATACCCCTGACTGTTGCAGAAGGTTGCCTCCACAAGTGCAGATTCTGCAAGGTGAAGAATAGTGCCGTCTTCCGCCGGCGGACCAAGGCTGAGATCGATCGCCAGATCAGCGACCTGAGGGAGTTGTGGGGCGCGGATATCGCCAACTGCAACGCCCTGTTCCTGGGCGAGCACGACGCTCTGCTGGCGGGGCCCGACCTGCTGCTTTTCAGTATCGAGGAGGCGTACAGGCGACTGAGCTTCACCGATTCCCACATCCGGACCCACCGGACCTTTTTCTTCGGCTCCGCCAGTTCGCTGCTTGACACCCCGGAAGATTTCTTTGGCGACCTGAAGAGGCTGCCGGGGATGTTTTATATCAATATCGGGCTGGAGTCCGCCGACCAGGAGACCCTCGACCGGATCGGCAAACCGATCTCGGCCACGATGGTCGAGGAAGCCTTCACCAGGATGCAGGAGATCAACGATCGCTACGGCAATATCGAGATAACCGCCAATTTCATCATGGACGAGAATCTTCCGGCCAACCACTATCCGGCGATCCTGAAACTCATCCGGGAGAGACTGGTCTTCACCAAACCGAAAGGCTCGATCTATTTCTCTCCGCTCACCTTCAACCAGCCGTCCCGGGCCCGGCTATTCGAGTTCAACCGGTTGAAGGTGATGAGCAGATTGCCGACTTTTCTCTACATTATTCAGAGGTTATGACGGCGGCCGGATAATTCGCATCCCGAGCGGCGTGACACTCCGCCCGGTCGCGCCAATCCCACAAATGGAGACCACAATGAACGACAGCGCCACATTGAGAAAGAATATCCTGGCAAGCCGAGACTGTCTGAGCAAGGTAGAGATTCTCACTAAATCGCGGGCAATCCAGCAGTCCCTGCTGAGCCTCGAGCAGGTGCGCGACCGCCGGTCGATCTTTGTCTATGTCAGTTTCCGCAGCGAAGTGGCCACGGTCGAGCTGATCGACGCCCTGCTGGCCATGGGCAAAACTGTCACGGTGCCCATCACCCGCATCAAGGAAAAGCGGCTGGATGCCATCCGCATCACCGACCGCGAAGCCGATCTGCGGCCGGGCTATTGCAAGATCCCCGAACCGACCGAGGAACTCTGCCGCACCAACCTCGTCGTCCCGGAAGAGATCGAGACCATCCTCCTGCCCGGCTCGGTGTTCGACGAACGGGGCGGGCGTTTCGGCTACGGCGGTGGCTACTACGATCGCTTCCTCGCTCGGATTCCGGCGGCAGCGCGCATCGGCCTCGCCTTCGACCTGCAGATAGTTGAGAGAGCGCCGCTCAGCGCCCACGACCAACTTCTGGATCTGGTGGTCACCGAGACGAGGGTTATTGCCGGCACAAGATAGGTTTTCAGGTCTCACGCGAAGGCGCGAAGACTCGAAGAGCAAATCTAGAAATATCCAGGTTCATATTTTCCAGCTTAGCAGATATTGCTGAATGTCTTTCTTGATGGACTCGTAAAAAGTCCGGTCTACTTCGTTGTAGGTCTGAACGGCGCTTCACTGTACCATAGTGTTTCAGACACTACGCCTGGTATATCAAACTTTTTCCAGAGTCCATCTCCACAGGTTGAAGCACTTTTTACGGCTTTATCTTTCTTGGTATCTTTCTTCCTTTCGACCAGTTCCCCGACCTGATGGTCACCGAGACGAGGTCTATCACCGGCAAGGCACACGACTGTTCCCCCTCCTTTGCAGGCGGACTCTCCTACTTCGTGGCACATATTCTACTACTATGTGGTATTTTTCAGATGACACCCACCTCCAACATTGCTATTCTCTTAACTGAGGAAGGTATTTCTGATGGCGCTCCCTTTTCGCATCGTCCTGGAAAAGGAGCCCATCGAGGTTTGCGGTGATGCAGGAGATATGGCGATGGAAAACACGCAGGAAGAAAAGCTCGAAGCTATCTACAGGAAGTTCGTCGACAATGAGGACAATATCATCACCGTCCTCCAGGACATCCAGAACGAATTCGGCTACATCAAAAAGGAAGCCGTCGAGTGGTTCTCGCGGAGGACCTACATCCCGGCCTCGAAGTTCTACGGCGTCATCACCTTCTATTCCCAGTTTCACCTCACCCCGCGCGGCAAGAACATCGTCACCGTCTGCTGCGGCACCGTCTGTCATGTGAAAGGCGCGCCCAAGATCATCTCCAAGCTGCAGGACGACCTGAAGCTCAAAGGCGACGAGCAGACCACCCGCGATATGAATTTCACGCTGGAAAAGGTCAACTGCGTCGGGGCGTGCAGCATCGCCCCCGTGGTAATCGTCAACGACAAGGTCTTCGGCAAGCAGACCGGCGAGAAGATGCTCAAGAACCTCAAGCCGTATAAGGACGATCCCCTGAGGAATTGATTCGGGATCAAGCCAAACGAGCCCCTCTCCTCGATTCCTCCGGCTCGGGGGATTTCCACCACACGATATTCGAGCGCGTAGAATCGTATCGGACAACCTGGGCAGGCTCTGAACGAAACGGGACGCGGGAGCGTCCAAGGGGCTACGTTCCCACGCTGGAGCGTGGGAACGATCATGCCAGCCTTTCGCAGAGGAAATTTTTCGCCCCTGCGCCAGCTGCCAGCACTCAGTCTCGTAGGGTGTATTCCAATGTCCTTAGAATTACTCTCCAAGTCGGGATCGGAATCGAACTTTAACTGTAGAGGTGGAAGTGTAGGGTGCATTCCATGCACCTTGTGTGTGAAACGCACTCTACCGGGGGTTACGCCAGCGAGGGAATGATTTTCGCCCCAGCTCCGTTACTCAGCACTCATTCCTCAGCACTGAGTCCTCAATCCTTTCGCGATTCCGCCGCCGATCACCCCGGCCTAACCGGGTTGATCGGCGGGCCTTTTCAGGCGGCCTTGGCGACGTTTACCGCGCAGACCTTGAGTTCCGGAATTTTACAGATCGGATCGTGCGCCGGGTTGGTCAGAACGTTGGCGCAGCTTTCGATGAAGTGGAAGGGCATGAAGACCGAACCGGGGGCGATGCGTTTGGTCACCATGGCCTTGGCTTCGATGCTGCCCCGGCGTGAGGAGATGGTGACCACGTCCCCGTGCCTGACGTTGATTTTTTCAGCATCTTCGGCGCTCAGTTCAAGGAAGCCTTCCGCGATTTCCGCATCGAGGGTCGGGGAGTTCCGGGTCATCGTGCCGGTATGGTAGTGGGCAAAGACCCGCCCAGTCGACAGCCAGAAGGGGAACTGCTCGTCGATCACCTCCGCCGGCGGCTTGAAGCCGATGGCATGGAACAGGCCTTTTCCCCTCGCCACTTTGTCTTTGTGGAGATAGCGGGTGCCGGGATGGTCTGGGGTCGGGCACGGCCACTGCAGGCCGTCCCCTTCCAGCCGCGGATAGGTGATGCCGGCGTATGAAGGCGTCAGCGAAGCGATCTCGGTGAAGATTTCCTCAGGCGACGCATAATTCATGGCATAGCCGAACCTGGTGGAGACATCCTGAATGATCTGCCAGTCCTGCCTTGCTTCACCCGACGGCTCGACCGCCTGCCGGACCCGGGTTACCCGCCGCTCGGTGTTGGAGAAGGTCCCGTCCTTCTCGGCGAAGGAGACGCCGGGCAGCACCACGTCGGCGAGCTCCGCCGTGGCGGTGAGGAAGATATCCTGGACCACCAGGAATTCCGCCTTTTTCAGGGCCTTGATCACATGATTGACATCGGGGTCGCTGACCACCGGGTTCTCGCCCAGTACATAGAGGGCCTTGACCGTTTCCTGTTCCAGGCCTTCCAGCATGCCCGGGATGGTGAGGCCGATCTTGTCCGACAGCTTGTCGACGCTCCAGGCCTTGGCGAATTTCGCCACCGCCTCGCCGCTCGTCACCGGCTGGTAGGCGGTGAAGACATTCGGCAGGCCGCCCATGTCGCAGGCGCCCTGGACGTTGTTCTGGCCACGCAGGGGATTGACGCCCGAGGACTCCTTGCCGAGGTTGCCGGTGAGCATGGCAAGGTTGGCGAGCGTCTTCACGTTGTCGACTCCGGTGGTATGCTGGGTGATACCCATGCAGTAGACGAGCGAGGCCTTGCCGGCCCTGGCGTAGCATTCGGCGATGCTGCGAATATCCTCGGCGGACACGCCGCAGATCTCCGCCGCCATTTCCGGGGTGAAGCCTTCCACCACCTTCTTGAAGCTCTCGAACTCTTCCGTCCGCTCATCGATGAAGGCCTGATCGTGCCAGCCGCTTTTCAGGATCACATGCATTATCCCGTTCAGCAGGGCCACGTCCGTGCCCATCTTCTGCCTGACGTAGATGTCGGCGATCTCGGAGATATGGACTTTTCTCGGATCGGCCACGATAATCTTCGCCCCGTTCTTTTTGGCGCGGAAGATCCGGGTGGCGATGAGGGGATGGGCGACCGAGGTGTTGGAGCCGATGATGAAGATGCAGTCGGCTTGCTCGAACTCTTCAATGGAGTTGGTCATCGCGCCACTCCCGAATGCTGCGGCAAGACCTGCCACAGTCGAGGAGTGTCAGAGCCGGGCGCAGTGATCGACGTTGTTGGTGCCGACGGCCGCCCGGGCGAATTTCTGCAGCAGGTAGTTCTCCTCGTTGGTGACCTTGGCCGAGGCGAGAAAGCCGATGCTGTCGGGGCCGGATTGCTCCTTGATCTGCCTGAGCCGCTGGGCCGTATAGTCGAGGGCCTCGTCCCAGGTGGCTTCCTGGAGTTCGCCGTCTTTACGAATGAGCGGCTTGGTCAATCTCTTTTTGCTGTGGATGAACTCATGGACATTCCAGCCCTTGATGCAGAGCTTGCCTTCGTTCACCGGGCTCGTCTTGCAGGGGATGGTGCCGATCGCCCTGCCGTCCAGCACTTCCAGAAAAAAATTGCAGCCACAGCCACAGTATGTACACGTCGTCAGTACTGTCCTGTAATCCATAGTAGCTCCCATCCTATTTCTTCCCTTCGATGATATTGAGCGGCGACCTCTGGCCTGCGACATAGCCGGTCTTGAAATCGAATTTCTCCTCCATGACGCTGCCGACCTTCTTGTACAGGGTCCTGAGGGGAATACCGGACGGACAGGCCTCTTCGCACAGACCGCAGTCGACGCACCGGCCGACCATGTGCATGGCCCGGGTATGGTGGAAGACCGGGATCTCCGGCGGCAGCTCCCCGCCCTTGACCAGGTCGTCGCACTTGAGGCTGCACTCGTTGCAGAAGCACATGGGGCAGACGTTGCTGCAGCCGTAGCATTTGATGCATTTGACGAACTCGCTCATCCAGTAGGAGAACCTCTCGGTAATGTCCAGCGCGTCGATCGCCGCAACCGATTTCGCCTCCCCCGGCTTCGCCCGCTCGCCAGCCGCGATCTCCGCCGGATATGGCTGCGAACACTCGCAGGCATCCGCCAGTTCCTGCGGGCAGGCCAGGCCGACCGGGACCACCTTTTCAGGGTTCAGCTGGTTCCAGGTGTAGAGCGTCTGCAGGCCGCGGTCGTCGCAGCCCCTGACCAACACGCCCAGCCTGGCCTCGGGATGCGCCTTGGCGATGCCGATGAGATACTTGTTGAGAGGATACCTGGCGTCTCCGGCGCTCTTGTAGTCGCCCAGCGACATGTCATCCAGATTATCGCCTTTCCGGAAAAGGTGGGGAGCGACATGGCCGTTCCTTTTGGCGAGTCCGAGGAAACCTTCGATCTCGCCCGAATCCAGAAGCGTTTTCACTTTATCCTTGATAGCGTCGATCATAAGAATACCTGCCGTTGAGGCTCAAGTTATGCCAGTTCCTTCCTGTAGTCGTTCTTCAGGGGCGACGGTCCGAGTTTCTTCAGCTCCTCGATGAAGGTGCCGAATTCGTGGACCAGCTCGGGCGCCTCGGCAGAAGAGACCCAGCTGGCCTTCAGGCGGGCTTCGTCTATCCCGCTGAACGCCAGCATCTCCTTGAGGACGGTTACACGCTTCTTGGTGGACAGATTACCGTACAGGTAATTGCATTCACCCAGGCGTCAGCCGCCGACGAAGACGCCGTCGACCCCGCGTTGGAACGCCAGAAGAATATGATGCGGCGAGACGCTGCCACTGCACATGACCCGAACAGTGCGCACGTTCGCCGGATACTGCAAACGACTGACCCCAGCCAGGTCAGCAGCTGCGTATGCTCACCAGGTGCACAGGAAACAAACGATCTTGGGCTCGAAAGTGTCGTTATTCATTTTATCCTATTCCTTTATGTAAATAGACTCAGTAATTGTACAACTCATTGCCCTAATCCCGCTGAAGCGGGATAAGTACCTTCACGAAATTCATTCTCAAAAAACGAGAATGAATTTCTAAGGTACTAAATAGCCCGAATCTGAGCCAGCAGCTGTTCCGGTTTATACCCTCTCAGGATGGCGCTGTGCGACGGACAGGTGGAGGCACAGTTGCCGCATCCCTTGCAGAGGATCTCCTTGACCTCGCAGACGTCCTTCTCCGGGTTGTAGGAGATGGCATCGTACGGACAGACGTTGAGGCAGCCCATGCAGCCGACGCAGGTCTCCTCGTCGATTTCCGCCACGATCCCGCTCTTCACCAGCTTGTCCTTGAAGAGGATCGCCCCCACCCTGGAGGCCACACCCAGCCCCTGGGTCCTCGCCTCGACCGAAGTCACGGGGTAGCGGGCGCTGCCGCAGACGAAGATGCCGTCGGCAGCGAAATCGAGCGGCCGCAGCTTGGCGTGGGCCTCGAGGAAGAAGCCGTTCTTGTCGGCAGGAATCCGCATCAGGGCGGCCACCTCGGGGGCATCCGGCCGGGCGACCAGCGGGGTGGAGAGAACCACCAGGTCGCAGGGCATTTCCTTTGTTGTCCCCATCACCGCATGATGAAAGCTCACCTTCCCGTCGGCAACCACCGGCGGCTGCTGGGCATCGTAGACGTGGAATTTTACGCCAATGCCCCTGGCATCCCACAGCATCTGCTCCTTCTCGTCGCCGTACATCTGCATGTCGCGGTACAGCACATGCACCTCGGAGAAGGGGAACTTCCGCTTGATGATCATGCTGTTCTTGACCGCGGTGGCGCAGCAGATCCGCGAGCAGTATTCGCGGGTCTCGTCACGGGCGCCGGCGCACTGGATCATGACGACCTTGTTAGCCTTGAAAGATCCGTCCTTCAGCCGTTTTTCCAGCTCCATCTGGGTGATGACGTTTTTGCCGTTATGGCCGAACAGGCCCGCCTGGATGAGCGGGATCGCGCCCGATGCCACCACGATGCAGCCGACATTTTCCTCGATCATCTCATCCGGCTTTTGCACCTTGACCTTGAAGTTGCCTATGTAGCCGGTGATTTCCTTGACTTTCGCGCCGGTGAGGACGGTGATGCCGGAAGTTCTTTGTACCTTCTCCGCCAGCTCCGTCACTCGGGTTTTGGCATCAGCGCCGTTCTCCAGCACATTCAGCCCGAGCATCAGGCCGCCCAGCTGCGGCGCCTTCTCGACGAGGAGAACCTCGAGGCCCATCCCGGCCAGCGACTCCGCGGCGGAAAGACCGGCTATGCCGCCGCCTATCACCAGGATCTTGCGCACCAGGGAGGACTCGATGTTGTTCTGCGGGTCAAGCGTCAGGCTCTTGGCCACACCCATGCGCACCAGGTCCTTGGCCTTGGCCGTGGCGATATCCCGCAGGCCCATATGCACCCAGGAACACTGATCCCGGATGTTGACCATTTCGAAGAGATACGGGTTCAGGCCAGCCTCGGCGCACGAACTGGAAAACAGGGGATGGTGGGTGCGCGGGGAGCAGGAGGCGACGACAACCCGGTTGAGGCTGTTGGCCTTGATGGCGTTCTTGATCTCGCTGATGCCCGATTCCGAGCAGGTGTAGAGATTCTCCTTGGTGAACACCACTCCCGGCAGGGTAGCCGCATATTCGGTCACAGACTTGCAATCGAGGTGCCCCGCGATATTGGAACCGCAGTCGCAGATAAAGACCCCAACCCTCAGTTGCTCGGTATTTTCCCCATTCTTTTTCTTCATTTCTTAAAAACCTTTTTTAAGAGACCATGAGTAATTTTTCTGGAGTCACTGTTACCGTCTGAACTGCCCGGGAGGCGGCGCTGCTGGCTTGTGCGACGGATTCCGGAATGTCCATCGGACTGTGGGCGCAGCCACAGACGAAAATGCCCTCTTTCGTGGTGTCGAGGGGATTCTCGGGACTGGTCTTGAAGAAGCCGAACCTGTTGATTTCGATATCGAGGATTTCCGCCAGCTCATTCATGCCCTCGACCGGGGCGCAGGCGGTAGCGAGGACGACCAGGTCGAACTCCTCCCGGTTGACCGTCTGTTTGCGGGTATCCTCGTATACGACTACCGGATTGTCGTTCGGGCCGTTCACGATCTCCGCCACGCGGCTCCGCCGGTAGCTGATGTTCGATTTGTTGCCTCCCCGGACCTTGTACTCGTCGAAGCCCTTGCCCACCGCCCGGATATCCATGCCGAAGATGACCGAGGTCGTCTCGTTTTCGTGCTCGTGGGCGATGATGGCCTCCTTGATCGAGTGCATACAGCAGAAGCCGGAACAGAAGGGATAGAACCGCAGGTCCCGAGAGCCGACGCACTGGATGAAGGCGAGGCGCTTGGCCGTGGCGAAGGTTTTGGCCTTCTCCCGCAACTCTTCAAGCGACTGGTGAATGCTGAGATACTCTTGGTATTTCGCCGCCCACTGGGTAGAATCGGCGTCGGCAGCATCCGGGACGTAAGCCGTATAGAAATCCGCGGAGCTTTTGCCATGCTTCTCCTCGAAGCGGGCCAGCGCCTTCATGAGCTTGCCGTCTTCCTTCTCCAGTTCCTCCAGCCGCCGCCGGGCCGCGATGTCGGACGGCCTGTCGATATGGCCGTGGGTGGGGCCGCTGGCGCTGAGGAAGCGTTCGAACTCGATGGCGGTCACCACATTCGGCAGATCCTTGTAGCGGTACTCGGGGATCTTGCCCGGATCGAACACGGTGTAACCGGTGGCGACGACGATCGCCCCGACATCCAGCTCGACGATCCTGTCCTTCTGCTCGAAATCGATGGCCCCCGCCTCGCACCTCTTTTGGCAGACCCCGCACTTCTTACCGTTCAGCACCCGGCAGTGGTCGGGGTCGATGGTATGGGTCGAGGGAATCCCCTGGGCGAACCAGCTGTAGATGGCCTTGCGGGTGGCATGGCCCTCGTTGTAAAGGTCCGCCACATCCGTGGGACACTTCTCCCGGCAGGCGCCGCAGCCGGTGCATTTGCTCTCGTCGACGTAGCGGGCCTTTCTCCGGACCCGGACCTTGAAGCAGCCGGCAGTACCTTCAACCTTTTCGACTTCGCTGTAGGCCATCAGATTGATGTTGGGATGTCGACCGACATCCAGCATTTTCGGCGAAAGTATTCAGATGGCGCAGTCGTTGGTGGGGAAAGTCTTGTCCAGTTGCGCCATCTTGCCGCCGATGCTCGGCAGGCGCTCGACCAGATGGACCTTGAAGCCCATTTCCGCCAGGTCCAGTGATGACTGGATCCCTGCGATACCGCCACCAATAACAAGCATGTCCTTGTACAAGTTCACAATCTTCCTCCTGTTACGGCAGTTGAAGCTGAGTTGAGCAGCTTGTCTGCTCAAACAAAACGTATGCCCTTGCGGTAAGAAATCTCAAGTTCAGGCGGTCTCTTCGATCTTCAGAGGCCCGAGAGATTGTATTGTCTCTGTAAACGTCGTGGCCACTTCCGCGAATTTGGTCCCTTCCGCCGAGGAGATCCACTCCAGGCGGACGCGCTCCGGCTCTATCCCCAGGGTCTCGACGAGCTCCCTGGCAGTTTCGAACATCTTCTGGGCCTTTACATTACCTTCCAGGTAATGACAGTCGCCGATGTGTCAGCCGGCGACCAGCACGCCGTCCGCGCCGTTCTGAAAGCCCTTGAGGATGAAGTTCGGGTTGATCCGCCCGGAGCACATCACCCGGATGATCCGCAGGTTGGGCGGATACTGAAACCTGCTGACTCCGGCGAGATCCGCCGCGGAATAGGCGCACCAGTTGCAGGCAAACGCGATTATATGTGGTTTGAATTCCCCGGACATTTTCCTTTCCTTTTCCAATAGTTACTTGGCAAACGCCGTCTCGACCATCGCCAGCACTTCGTTGTCGCCGAAATGGTGGACCGAGGCCGCCCCCGTGGGACAGGCGACGGCGCACATGCCGCATCCCTTGCAGAGGGCCTCCTGCACCACGGCCGCCAACGTCGCGTCCTCCACCTGCTGCACCGAGATGGCGTTGAACGGGCACACCTTCTGGCACTCGCCGCAGCCCCGGCACATGAAGCGGTTCACATGGGAGACCACGCCTTCCACCGTTATGCTCTCCTTGGACAGGGTCACGGCGGCGCGGGAAGCGGCCGCGGCGCCTTGGGCGATGCTCTCCTCAATGGGTTTCGGATAGTGGGCCATGCCGGCGAGGAAGATGCCCGCCGTGGCGAATTCCACGGGTCTGAGCTTGGCGTGGGCTTCGTTGAAAAACTTGTCCCCGTTGCAGGAGAGCTTGAACATCTGGGCCAGCGGCTCGTTGTCGCGGGGCACGATGGCCGCGGCCAGGACCAGCAGATCGGCGGGGATCTCGATATTTTTGCCGATCACGTGATCCAGGATGGTGACCGAGAGCCTGTCGCCGTCCTTCTTGACCTCGGGTTTTCTGTCCAGATCGTAGCGGATGAAGATGACGCCCTTCTCCCGCGCTTCCTGATAGAGATATTCCCGCTGTCCGTAGGTCCGGATATCCCGGTAGAGGACGTAGACCCTGGTCTTGGGATTTTTCTTCTTGAAGCTGATGGCCGTCTTCACCGAATGGGTGCAGCAGACCTTCGAGCAGTATGGCCGCTCGGGCTCCCTCGAACCGACGCACTGGATGAAGACCACGGAGTTTGCCGCCGTTACTTTCGCATCCTCGCCCTGGATCGCCCGGTCGAGCTCGAGGTGGGTCATGACCCGGTCATCCGCGCCATGGAGATACTCCTGCGGCGCATGTTCCCGGGCGCCGGTAGCCATCACCACGGCCCCGTGCCTGAGCAGCCGGTCCTCACCTTTGACGGAGACAGTGGTCTCGAAGTTGCCGATGAATCCGACGGAAGTCTTCACCGACGCTCCGGTGTAGACATCGATGAGCGTATGGGCTTGCACCCGGCCGGTCATTTCGGCCAATTTCTCGGGGACGCTCTCCCCCTGCCAGGTATTCAACAACGAGCGGGCATTGCCCCCCAGTTGGTCTTCCTGTTCGATCAGATGCACGGCGAAGCCCTGGTCGGCAAGACCGAGCGCCGCGGTCATGCCAGCGATGCCGCCGCCGATGACCAGCGCGCTGTGGTCAACCGATATCCGAGGCTGGCCGAGCGAGGTGATCAGCCTCGACCTGGCCACCGCCATGCGCACGAGGTCCATGGCCTTGGCCGTCGCCTCCTCCTTTTCTCCACTGTGCACCCAGGAGCACTGATTGCGGATGTTGGCCATCTCGAAGAGATATTTGTTGAGGCCGGCATCCTTCATAGTCTCCTGAAAGAGTTCCTCGTGGGTTCTGGGAGTGCACGCGGCCACCACCACCCGGTTCAGGCCCTGCTTCTCTATGGTTTGCTTGATCTTTTCCTGGGAGTCCTGGCTGCAGGTGAAGAGGTTCTCCTCGACGTAGACGACACCGGGCAGGGATTTGGACATCGCGGCGACGGCGGGTACGTCCACTATGCCACCGATGTTCGTGCCGCAGTTGCAGACGAAGACCCCGATGCGCGTCTCTTCCTGCGCGATCTCCCGTTCTGCCGGGAAGGTTTTGGTTCTGGTGAGTGTTCCCCGTGCCGCCGCCAGGGCCGACTCCGCCCCGCAGGCCGCGGCGCTGGCCTCCATGACCGAATAAGGAATGTCCTTCGGCTCCTGAAAGGCGCCGCAGACATAGATTCCCTCCCGGGAGGTTTTCACCGGGGAAAAGCTCGTTGTCTTTGCGAAGTTGTCGCCGGTCAGCTCAATGCCCAGCCGGCCCGCCAGCTCGGCAAGTTCCTTCGAGGTCTCCATGCCCACCGAGAGCACGACCATGTCGAAGGTCTCCTCCAGGGCCTGGCCGCTCTCGTCGGCATACCTCAGCGAGATGTCCTTGGTCTCGGGATTCTCGACCAGGGTATGGACGCGCGAGCGGATGAACCTCACGTCCTTGTCGTTTTTCGCCCGCTCGTAGTAGCTCTCGAACTCCTTGCCGTAGGTGCGCATGTCCATGTAGAAGATGGCGGTATCGAGCGGCTCCGGGGAATGCTCCTTGGCGATCATGGCCTCTTTCACCGCGTACATGCAGCAGACGGAGGAACAGTAGCCGTGGGCGCATCTGTTGATGTCGCGGGAGCCTATGCACTGCAGCCAGGCGATCTTCTTCGGTTCCTTCTTGTCCGAGGGTCGCACCAGATGGCCATGGTAAGGTCCCGTGGCGCTCAAAATCCGCTCCATCTCGAGCGACGTTATGACATTGGCGTAGCGGCTGTACTGGAAGGTGTCGAGATCCTGCGGGTTATAGGTGGAAAAGCCGGGGGCGAGGATCACCGAGCCCACCTGGAGGCGAACGGTCTGCTCCTTCTGCTCGAAGTCGATGGCGTTCGCGGGACAGACCTTGGCGCAGAAGCCGCACTTGCCTTTCTTGATATAGATGCAGTTGGCGGCGTCGATGCAATATTTCAGCGGGACCGCCTGGGGATATTCGACGTAGATCGCCTTTCTCGGGGCCAGCCCGGCATTGAAGGTATCGGTGACCTTCTTCGGGCACTTCTCGGCGCACTCTCCGCAGGCAATACATTTACTCATGTCGACGTAGCGCGGGTGCTGCACCAGCTCGACTTCGAAATTCCCGGCGGTGCCGCCGATGGATTTGACCTCGGATAAGGTTTTCAGCTCAATGTTCAGATGCCGGCCGACCTCGACCAGTTTGGGTGAGATAACTCACATCGCGCAGTCGTTGGTCGGGAAGGTCTTGTCGAGTTGAGCCATCACCCCGCCGATGGAGGGGGATTTTTCCACCAGGTAGACATAAAAACCGGAGTCCGCCAGGTCAAGCGCCGTCTGCATTCCGGCAATGCCGCTGCCAACGACCATGACCGAGCCCTGAACATTTTGAGGATTTATTGCATTCATCAACTCTCTCCGATATTCGTTTTTAAACTGTATCGACTATCCGCAGCTCCCGGGATCAAAGCTGTTGTGCAAGATATGCGTAAAGATCCTTCACCTCGACCTGAACATCCGTATTGGATTTCGCGCAGGTCAGATGAATCTGGCACTTCGGGCACGCCGTAATGATGGTCTGCGCCCCGACCTGCTCCGCCTCCTTCAGTCTCTTGATCTGCATGATTTTGGAACAGGACGAGCACTCCATCCAGGCGGTGGTGCCGCAGCAGACTGCATTTTCCCGGTTATTCTCCATCTCCTTGAACGGGGTGTCGGGCACGAACCGGATAAGCTGCCGCGGCTGCTCGTACATGCCCATTCTTCTCCCCAGCCTACAGGGATCGTGGAAGGTGACGGCGCCTTTTACCCCGTTTTTGAAAGACAGCCCGGACGCCGGGATCTGCTCCAGCAGGAATTCCGTGATATGGCGGATCTCGAAGGGCAGTTCGCCGACCACCGCCGGATAATGCTCCTTAAAAGTCGCGTACCCCTCGGGACAGCCGAAAATGACCGTCTTAGCCCCCGATGCCTTTATTGTCTCAACATTTTTCTTCGCCAGCTTGGCGAACAGCTCTTCATCTCCGCCCCAGAAGGCGTCGTGGCCGCAGCAGCGCTCCTCGTTGCTGACCACAGGCTCTATGCCGACGGCGTTGAGCAGCGTCAGAATATTCTTGGCGGTATCGATCACATTGAGATTGAGATACTGAAAGACCGGGTTGTGGAAGGGAGCGCAACCCACGAAATAGAAATATTCCCCCTTCTCATTGATCTTTCCTGCTCCTTCGGTCCATGCCGTGCGGTTCTGCTTGAGACTTCCGGCCTGCAACGCGGATATGGTCTGGAAGATGCCGTGGTGGCTGTGGCGAGGGAGATTGGCGGCCGCCCTGGCCTTGGTACGGTAGGAGCGGATGAATTCGGGGAAATCGATGCCGACCGGGCAGCGGTCGCTGCACCGCGAACAACTCAAGCACGCCCAGACATCATCGGACTGCAGGATGCTGCCGTCGGGTTCGACCAGGGTCCGCTTGATCATCTGGCGCGGCGAAAAACCCGGACGTTCATGGCTTATGGGACAGCTGCCCGTGCATACTCCGCATTCCATGCAATAATCGATCTGCTGTTTTGTGAGCTGCATATTCTAACCTGCTGATGTTAAAAAAGAATCGTCATGGATTATAAGGCCGTTTCCGGATGGAAGACGTTCACGTCCCTGAGATCGTCTCCCAGGTACGCGCGTTCATTCGGCCCGAGTATGCCAAGCGAAAGAGCGAGAATGGTCCAGAAATGCACGACTTGATAATGCCCGCCGTAATGATGGGACAGTTCGTGGATCTGGGCATGGCAGTTATGACAGCCGGCAATGCAGTAGGTTGCTCCGGTATCCTTGATCTGCTGGTCCTTCAACTTGCCGTAAGCCAGCCGCTGTTCCTTGAAGCCGGATTGCAGAAAACCGCCGCCACCGCCGCAGCAGTAGTTGTTCGACTTGTTCGGCCACATCTCGACCAGATTCTCTTCGCCGATCGCCTGCTTGATGGCGTACCTGAATTCATCGGCGATGTGGTCGCCGAAACTCTTGCGGACGATCTGGCAGGGATCCTGGACGGTGAACTTGATCTTCAGATCCTTGTTCCAGTCGGAATTGGGCTTGAGTTTACCCTCCCGGATCCACTTGGCGTAAAACTCGTAGATGTTTTTGACTTCGAAGTTGTGGGGAATGTTGAATTTTTTCAGTCCGGCCCGGACTGCGAAGGTGATGTGGCCTCACTCCGTGTTGAGGTATGTCTTGCACTTCAAGGCTTCGGCCTGCGCCGCCTTCCTCCGCACCAACTCTTCCCAATTTTTGTTATCGGCCAGAAAGAGACAATAATTTTCCCCAGCCCAGCCTTTGCTTCCATAGGTCCAATCGACGCCGGCGAGATGAAGGATTTTCCAGAGAGGAGGCAACTCATCGGGTTCGGTCATCGGTTCCCTGGAGTTTTGGTTCAGGAAAAATTCCGCGCCCTCCTTGTCGATCGGCGCCACCATATCGGCGAATTCGGGCTGAGCCTCCCTGTACTCCTCGAGCACATCGTTGACCAGGAACTTGAAATCTTCGACCGGCGTGCCCATGGCGCTGCAGGTTTCGCTGGCGACGGCCACATCGCAGGAGTTGCGAATCCCCTTCGGCCTCTGGTCTCTTGGCCGGGCGGCGCGGACGTTGAAGATAATTTGCGGGATATCTATCTTCATGGGGCAGACATAGATGCAGCGCTGACACATCGTGCACATCCACGGCCAGTCAGATTTCAAAACTTCTTCGTCCATCCCCAGGACCAGCATGCGGAGAAACTTGCGGGGGTCCATGTCTTCGAGGCCGGTTGCGGGACACCCCGAAGAGCAGAGTCCGCAGGTAAGACACAGGCTGAGATTGCCGGCCGGCAAAATATCCTTGAGATCGTCGAGGATCGATCTTTCAGATTTTCCTTCAAGCTTTATTGCCACTTCAGCCATAATCGAATTCCTTCGTAAAAGTAATTGGATACGGTGATATGCCGCCTAACGCAACAAACAAAAATATTTATATTATTAAATGCTTGTGCGACCTTCTCAAACAGCGTCGCGCGGATAATCAAAATATCGCTCCTGTCAAGGCATCGTAAGCCTAACTCATGTTGATATTGTTATCAAGCGTAATCGTAATGGACAGGTGGATCGAATTAACAATTCATTTTCTGTGATCAGACGAAGTCCGGATGGGGCTGGCGGCAGGATTGTGCATTTTTTTGCAGTTTTTGCACAATTGGTTGAATTACATGTGTTACAAAGGACTTCGCCGACAAAGGGAGCGGCAGAATCCTGTACTACTCTCGTACTCTCGAGAAATTGATTGTCACGCCATCAGGCGGACAGGTCAAGCTGAAACAAATTGATAATATCAGCGATTAAATTTTTTTATTCTCCTCGAGGATATGACGGGTAGAGCATGTCCATCAGCTGCAAGGAAGCGGCGGAAATGCCGCTCCCTTTTGCAGCCTCATATTTTGAAACTCCCCACCGCCTTCCGGAGTTCCAGGGCAAATTTCTTCAGGTCGGCGCTGCTGGCATGTACCTGGGAACTGCTGGCCGAAACCTCGCCGGAAGCCTTGTTGACCAAGGTTACTTCCTGGGTGATGGTCGAGGCGACCACCGAGATCTGACTGACATTTTGGTTCACTTCGCCAAGTCCTTCCGCCGCCTGATTTATATTCGAAGCGATTTCTTCCGTCGCTTTCGACTGCTCGCCCACCGCGGCGGTAATCGTGGCCACTATCTCATTGACGCTATTGATGACGGTGGTGATCTCCTCGATATCCCCGATAGTGCCGTGAGTGGTCTTCTGGACATCCTCGATCTTCGCTTTGATGTCCTGGGTTGCCATTGCCGTCTGTTTGGCGAGTTCCTTGATCTCGTTGGCAACGACGGCAAAACCTTTGCCCGCCTCCCCTGCTCTTGCCGCCTCGATGGTGGCGTTCAAAGCCAGCAGATTGGTCTGCTCCGAGATCTCGGTGATGGCCTCGGTAACCTTGCTAATGGCATCCGCGGAAACGCCGAGCTGCGCCATGCGACCCGAGGCGGCCTCCGCCTGTGTGACCGCCTTTTCCGAGATTTCATGCGCCTGCGATGAGTTCCGAGCTATTTCGTTGATGGTTGCCGTCATCTGCTCGGCGGCGCTGGCCACCATACCGGTGTTGGTGGTCGACTCCTCCATGGCTGCCGCTACATTATTGAGGTTGGCGCTCATCTCCTCGGCCGCCGTGGCCACCGTGTCGGAACGCCCTGAGGTGTCTTGGGCGTTCCTGGCCAGATTTGAAGCAACACTGGCGAGACTTTCCGCCTCGCTGCCCAGCAGTTCGGTATTCTTTGAGATGGTGCCGACCACACCCTGGAGTTTTTCGATGAAGATATTGAACCAGCGGGCAAGTTCGCCGATTTCATCCTGTGACTTGATGGCGACGCGTTTGGTCAGGTCCCCTTCCCCTTCGGCAATATCCTTGAAGTTGCCGATCATCATTTTCAGGGCATTCACCAGGCCGAAAACGATGAAGAGACTGAGGGTGATAATGCCGGCAAAGATCGCGCCGGCGATGAGAAGCATGGTGATGAGGTTCGAACTCACCTGGGCATTGATATCCTTTTCCATGGAAGCCTGGTAGGAAGCGATATTGTCCAGATAGACCCCGGTTCCGATCCACATTTGGGTGCCGGGAATCAGTTCCGCATAGCTGAGCTTCGGAGTATCCGCCGCGCCGGGCTTAGGCCAAATGTATTCGACAAAGCCCCCGCCCGCCTGTGCCTTATCCCGCAGGTCCCGAACAAGATAGATGCCGTTCTTGTCCTTCGTCTCGCTCAGATCCTTGCCCTGGGACTCTTTCTTGGGGGGCAGGGCGACGTTTACCGTCCCCTCGTAAACGAAGTAGTATCCCGAGCTGTCGCTTTCGAAGCGAATGTCATCCACCAGGGCCCGGACTACCTCGATTTTTTTTCCTTTATCGTCGATCTTCTCGATGGCATGCCCGATTGTCACGGCCATGGAATGGGTAGCGACCTGGAGTTTTGCCTTCTGATCGGCGAGCATCACCTCGCCGGTCTTGCGCAGGCCGAGATCCCTCGCTTTGTAGCCGTTCTGCACGGCAAAGAAGACCATCACCAGAAACAGGGTCAGGATAGCCACGATAATAAGATACATTCTGCCTTTAACGGAAAACCTGTTGAGCATGCGGGACCTCCTTTCTTCTACTGCTGGGAAAGGGAACGGCTTTGGTTGTTAATCGGCTGAAATGGCCGGTTCATAGACTATCGGTTCATCGAACTATTATAGGTCAAGAATCCGGCGTTATGCAAATATGGTAGGAACGATAATGAACAAGTAGGAAAAGGGAGGAGAGGGAGGAATGAACTCTGGCGGGATGCAGGAGCATCCGCACCAGAGCGGAACTGCTGTGAGAGGAATTACTTGCCGCAGGAACAGGCCTTGGGATCGAAGGTGGCTCCGCAGGCGGAGCATTTGGTTTCTTTCTTTAATTCGTCGGCGAAAACTTCCCACTCCTTGCCGCAGGTGGGACACTTGATCTTTACCTCGCTCAAACTTTTGTTGCTTTCAAACCCCGGACAATGTTGGTTGGTCATGATCGGCCTCCTTTGCAGTTCTTTTTTGGTTGTACTTCTACGGAAATTCACTTCAATGATATGACCATTTCCTTAAAAAACCAATATTGGAAGACGAACTATTTTTCTCTTTTTAGAGCGGAGAATCAGAAAAAGGAAGAACCGGAGCCGAGCAGTTTGCCTGTCAGGAGAGTGCCGGTCATGGCCAGGCACTCCATGTCGAGGAAAAGCGATGCCGAGGAGCGGTAGAGAATCGAGCAGGCCGCGGGGAATGTGTCGTCGCGGTCGTTGAAGTTGAGGTGCACCGGAATCCGGGGAAAGGCATGAAATTCCAACGAGAGGTCGTAGACCTCCGAGGAAAGAACATTGCCGCCGATGGCCAGCGACCGCTCTCGCAATCGATTTACATTGCCAGCGAAGGCAGATTCCAGGGTCTTGTTGGTATTGGCGGTGAAGAAGGAAGTGAGAGGCCCCGCGTCCTTGAATTCCCGATAGGTGACGAGTGGACCATCGGAGTCCGGAAGTTTTTCGGGGCAGCAAAGGATGTATTTGCAGATCATCACCTGGACCGCCGGCGTGAGCGACTCAGTCTCGGCAATGCCGGCCGCGGTGAAGCTGTAGCGCTTGTCGTACAGGGGAATGACAAGGATGCCATCTTCTGCGGCAACGCCCAGAATCTCGGCCCTGGCGAGAAGATCCACCCCGCGGATTTCCTCCAGATAGCCTTGGTATGTCTCGGCAAATACACGGGAGCGCTCGGCCTTCATTCCAGTTCCTTCAGTCGTTTCAACAGCAGGTCCCGTTCGTCCTCGAGTTCGAGCAGATCGATCATCACCGGAGGTTTGACGGAATGGGCCGGAAGCCGGCGCAGGGTCTCGGCGATCTCCTCTTCCAACTGCTTGAGCCTATTACGGATCTGATCGATTTCTTCGGTCATTTGTTAAAGATGCCACGTTGGGAAGTCCAAATCGAAATCGGCATCGCTGTCGGGATAAAAAAGAAATCGATTTCGAGCCCGATAGCGATGCCGAACCCGATACAGAATTCAGGTCCAGCTTATGCACCCGGTTCAAAAACAGTCAAGGCTTTTTCGATGATTTCAACCTCATGACCGGAAGCCTTTCTCTTAACGGTTCGATAAAAGGGAGTATCGCCGATTTTCAGCACCGGGATAAAGGTGACTACTTCATACCGGTCCTTTTCGGAAAGAAGATCCTCTACCCAGAATACCCGTTCGAGATCCAGGGAAAAATCCCTGCAGAGCCGTTTGGCGAACTTTTCCGGAGACGCCGAGATCGACTGCCCCTCACCGGTCCGCGAGTAGAGGCAGAGATAGGGTTTCATCAGCCGCACCTTACCGGACAGCGCAGAGCAGTCGACGATTTTTACGTCATAGGCGCCGGGAAACCAGGCAACGGGATCGAGGTCGTCCTTTTTTATCCCATCCCACCGATACCTGCCGTTGAAAAGTGTCATAGATTCCTCCTGCCGAGGTTGCACCAGTTCCCCGGAACATGGGGAAGAAGCGGGTGAACTGGTTTTCACCCGCTTCTTCAGGTGGTATTTCCCTTTTTTATGCCAGAGCATCGAGCGATCGGCGATCCTCCATGTCGATGAGCACACGGTCGCGGGATTTGTCAATGCCGAGGATCTTTCGCTTCTTGTCGATATGGGCGATCATCAGCCGGGCCATCTCCTTTGGATCGGAGGCGAAGGCCCATTTGCCGAAACCGAGCTTTTCTAGATCGTCGAAAAGATGCTTTTCGAACTGTGTGCTCCTGGTTATCGGGAAAGTGTGGCCGAAGACCACGTATACCCCGGAGGCCACGAAGTACTGGCCGATGGCGATGGCCTTCTCGCTCATCCATTCAGGCGCGCAGCCGGCCGCCGGCAGATCGGCAATGGAGTTGCCCAGGCCCCCGATCCTGACCATTTCCGAGGCGGCGATCAGAATCCGGCTGTTGTCGACGCAGGCGCCCATGCCAAGCACCGGCGGCATGCCCACCGTCTCGCAGACTTCGGCAAGGCCCGATCCCGCCAGGGCCGCCGCTCCCGGCCCGGTCAGTCCGGCTTTGGCCAATGCCATCTGCGAGCAGCCTGTCTGCAGGACAAGGACATCGTTTCGGATCAATTCCTTGACCAGCTCGATGTGGGAGGCATCCTGCTTCGACCTCGGGTTGGTGCAGCCGACCACGCCCGCCACCCCTCGGATCCGGCCGTTGATTATGTTCTCGTTCAGGGGGGTGAAACTACCGCGGAAGGAGCCGCCCAGCATGTATTTAATATATTCGAAGCTGAAACCGTGGATGCCTCGAGCGGTTTTCCTGGGAATCTGCAAAGGGGTCTTGCGGGTTTTAAACCTGGTGATGGCCTTGATGATGATCTCGTCGCTGCATTTCAGCGGTTCATGTTCATCCAGCTGGATGTGGGTCGCCCCTTCGATCATCGCCCGGTAATTGGTGGTTATGAAAGGAGTATCGTAGCGATCCGCAACCTTTTTCAGGTCCTGCTTGATGCACTGGATATCGACGGTCATGGCATCGACGGCGCCGGTCACCAGAACCGCCTCGGTGCTGGAGAAGTTGCCGGCGTGGGGCAGGCCGTGGCGCGACATGACGTCGAGGCCGGAACAGCACATGCCGACCAGATTGATGCCTCTGGCCCCTGCGTCCTTCGCCATTCCCTGCAGCATCGGGTCGGCTGCGGAGATGAGCATGGCCTCGAGCAGGATGGGCTCATGGCCGTGGACGATGATATTCACCTGGTCTTCCTTCAGGACCCCCATGTCCACCTCGATCTCCACCGGGGTCGGCGTGCCGAAGAGGATGTCGGAGATATCGGTCGAGACCATTGAGCCGCCCCAGCCGTCGGCGAGCGCCGTGCGCGAGATCTGCTTGGTCAGGTTCTCATAATCCTGGTCGACGCCCATGGCCGTCCGGTGCATGAGTTCCATGACCTCGCGCATCGCCCCGCGTGGTACGATGCCCGCCGCCCGCCAGAGCTCGAGGGTCTTCGGCGGAACCCGTTTCACCATGGGGATTTCCCCGTCGACCTGGGTGTAGGTCCGCTCCAGCTCGTGATACAGATCCATGGCAACCGACTTGAGGTCCCGCCCCTCGGTAGGGATCTCCAGGGCCTCGGCGACTTCGAAGAGTTTAATGGGGTCCTTGATCTGAAAATTGATGACCTTGCCGTTGATGACATCACGGAACAGCTCGAGCATGGCCATGCCGTGATCGGTGTGGGCCGCCGTCCCCGCCGCCACCATGCGTCCGAAATTGCGCGCGGCAATGGTGTCGATGGTCGCGCCGCAGACGCCGACGCGGTCGTAGGGGTTATTCACGTTCAGCCGGCACGGTCCCATCGAGCAATGTTTGCAGCAGGCGGAGCTTTCGCCAATCGGGCAGGGTTTCATCGCATCCGCCCGGTCGAAAAACAGCTCGACCCCATCCTTTCTGGCTTTGGTTATCATCTGCGCGGTCGATTCGCACATAGTCAGGTCTTCCGGCTTTCGCGGTTCTGTAGTCTTAGACATACTGCCTCCTGGAGTGATGTGTATGATTTACCGGCAAAACCGGCAGACAGGACTTCAACGGCGGTTCTAGAAAGAATTTTACAACGCGATATTATCATGCCACATTGTGGCATTGTCAAGGGAACATGGCCCTTTATCCGGCCAGTAATGGGGCGGAATGTGCAAGCTGAAAATCGAGGAAGGAGACAATAAAAAACCGCCGATTCCCTAGAGCGGGAAGAATCGGCGGTTTCAGTGATGGAGCAAAGGCAGTATGCCGGCTAATTCTTCTTCATGGCCGTCAGGTGGCCGACGATGTCGAACAACTCCCTGGGAGCGTCATGGATGTTCTCGAAGGCCCGCCTCGCGTCTCGGTCCGCGGCCACGATCTCCTCGTGTTCGGGGAGGAAGCCCAGGATGGGGAAGTCGCCCAGGGAGCTGCGGATCAGTTCCCGGTCCTCTTCGCTTTTGATCCGATTGCCGAGAACGATGATGTTCCTGATGCCGATATCACGGCCGAGTTTACGAATCTTGTCGGCGGCAGCCCGGCTTCTCGCGCCCGGATTGACTACCACGATGAGGGCGTCCACCGAGGCGGAGGTGGCACGTCCCAGATGCTCGACCCCTGCCTCCATGTCCATGATGACGATATCGTCGCGAAACAGCACCAGATGGTTCATCAAGGCCTTCAGGATGGTGCTTTCCGGGCAGATGCAGCCGGAGCCCCCGCTCTGCACCGTACCCATGACCAGCAGCCTGACCCCGTCCCGTTCCCGGGAGAAGCGATCCGGGATATCGTCGACCTTGGGGTTGAGGGTGAAGAAGCCGCCCATCGTCCCGGGCTTCGCTCCTGTCCGTTCGGCAATGAGCTCTGTCAACTGGGAGATCGGCGTGATCGGCTGATCCTCGGGGATACCGAGCCCCGCGGCCAGATTTGCCACAGGATCGGCATCGATGGCAATTACCTTATTATTTTTATCGGCGGCGAGGCATCGGGCGAGAAGTGCGGTAACGGTGGTTTTGCCCACCCCGCCTTTGCCGCCAACAGCAATTTTCAAACTCACCTTAACATCTCCTGTAGGTAATGATGTATAAGTCCGGGTGGATCGATCAACCCTTCCGGTTCTATTCCGTCTTGATGACCTTTCCGTCCTGATCGATCATGGCCACTGTACAATTGTTTTTGGCCGCCGCCTCGTGCAGTTCCTCGATGTGGATCGCCTGGAGCTCATATTTCTTTCCTTTTTCCCGGGGCAGGCTCAGGAAGCAGTCATTGGCCTCCTCCCTGGTCCGGAAGGCCGGAATGAAGTGGATATCCTGCTCCTCACTGTACAAGCCCAAAAAACTCTCGTCTTTTCCGGGATTGAGCACAAAGACATAGACCCACCCGGTGATGTTTTCGTTCTCGGCCATGATTCCCCTTCTTTTTAGCGTTCAGCGTTCAGCTATCAGCGTTCAGCAAAAGCTTAAATTACAGTCTGCTCAAGCATTCAGTCCTGATAGCTTTCGTAGAACATAAAGAATTCAGGTCCATCTTTTCAGCTGACTGCTGAATGCTGACAGCTGATAGCTACCTGTTTAACCATCATTCCCGAAAAAAAAAGCCCCACCCCGCAAGGGATGGAGCTTTCGCGGCAAAAGACTTTCCAGTTAGATCTCCAGATACGAATCGGAGAAGAGGTTCTCACCGGTGATGACCCGAACGGTTTTCACGTAGTCACCCAGTTCCTTCGACAGCGCAGAGAGCGGCGGCGCAGTGCCGTCCATCGCCTGATAGACCACATCGACGATGTCCTGACGCTTGCCTTTGGCGACATCGGTCAGGGTGGTGTCGAGCGGATCGGAGATGACCGACTGCATCCCGTACCGTCCCAGCATGATCATATAGGTGGTGTTGAGGATCGGCCGGAGATGAACCGGGGGACCATTGGAGATGTTTGAAAGACCGCAGGTCGACTTGGCGCCGGGGGCGATATCGCTCAGCATCATCTGGAAGTTCAACAGGGACACACACTGGGCCTGCTGGATATTAACCGGGGTGACGATGCCGTCCACCCAGATTTTCTCGTTGGGAATACCGGCCTCGTTCGCAGCATAGAGCAGCTCAACGCAGAGGGCGGCGCGTTCGTTCTCGTCACGCGGCAGGCCGTCTGGCCCCCACATCAGGGCGACCATGTCGGCCTCGTATTTGGCGGCGATCGGCAGCATGACCGTATAGCGCTCGGGACGGGCCATGATCGAGTTGATGATATGCGGCTGAGCGACCGGCTTGATAACCTTCAGACCTTCCTCGATGGCAGCGATATTGGAGGTATCGAGAAGCAGCGGCATGTTCGGCACGACTTCCTGCACCACCTGCACGACCCACGGCATCAACTCATGACCATCCTTTTTGGCAGGTCCCAGGTTGATGTCGATATAGTCCATGCCAAGCTTCTGCTGCTCGAGAGCCTCTTCCTGGATCGGCTTTGGATCTCGCTCTCTGAATGCTTTTCCGATCTTTTTGGAAATAACATTGAGGCTTTCGCCAAAAAGAATCATGTTTTTCTCCTTGTTGAATTGAATGAAGACCAACTTGTCCTACGCTTCGAATCGTTCTTCAAGAAGACGCAACCGGCTTTTTCCTGTTCTGGCGGAGCCGGCTGCGTCTTGACTTGAGATTACCTGCTCTTCAGGAATCCTGCAATATGGGCCGCCTCTCTCGGACCCACGGTGATGGTCCAGCCGGACAGCTCTTCCTCGACATCGCCGGCGATGGCCGCGGCGTAGCCGGGGATGATGAGCTCCTTATGCTTGACCTTGTCCATGATGCCGCACTTCTTGACGAAGGAACCGACATCGTCGCCGCCGAACTTGCCGGCCGCCCAGGCGGTGAGAACGGACAAGCCCTCGGAATCCTTTATAAGCAGCCAGGCCGGAACCTTGCTCGCCTCGATCTCGCCGGAGACGATGAAGTAGGTGAGTGCGAAGTTGGTGGTGACCAGGACCGGGGAATTCTCGTTCGGCGAGCCGATCTCGAAGATGCCCTCGGTGACCGTCATCGGCCGCTGCGGGTCGGTGTAGATGTTCAGCCGCTCGAGCAACAGCGGGAAGATAACCTCGGTGGTCAGGTCGGACATGACCACGATCCCGCCGTACTTGGCCACGAACATACTGGCGATGAGACCCTCCATGGCGATATTGGAAGCCATCTCGCAGGGGAAGGTGATGGTCGGGAAGCCGACGGAGCGGTTGCCGGCCTTCAGCGCCGCGCGGCGGATGGCCACCTGATCCTCCAGGGCCTTCTTCACTTCACGGGCGCCGGAATCGATCACCAGGTCCTTGAGGCCCATGCCCGTCAACTTGTCGGTCAGGGCGATGACGCCGTCGACGGAATCAGCCTTCACCGCGAGCGGCAGGTCGTTGTCGAGGGCGATCTTGCCGAAGGCATCGGCGGTGGCGGCGGTGGCGGCGTAGATCAACGGCCGCTTGAAACCGGCGGTCTTCACTGCCGCTTCGATGATATCCGCCTTCTCGCTCATCAGGATGAGGTTGAATTCAGAGGTCTCGGCGATCTGCTTGGCCAGCGTCGCAAAAGCCACGCCGTCGCCGTTGACATCCTTCAGGGCCACCAGCTCCGGACGCAGGTTCAGGCCGACCCGCTCATACTGCAGGGCGTTCCAGACCTTGAGCTTGCCTTCGAGCACCGCCGGGGTTGTGTCCGAGGTGATGATACCGGCAAAGAGCGTCGGGTTGAAGAAGGTCTTTTCATGCCGGCAAAGGACGGTCTCGCCGCCAGTCTTGGCAGCGCGGACGCCCTTGCCGATGGCTACAGGGCGAATCGGCGGGGCGGAAGCCTCGGCCAGCTGGGCTCTGGCCTCATCGGACACGTAAGGGCAGGAATCCAGTTCGGCCTTTCCGGAAGCGAGATTCATCGCAAAAGCAAGGCAAGTCGGAACCCCGCACTCCTTGCAGTTGGTTTTGGGCAGGAGTTTAAAGATTTGTATTCCTGTTAACGCCATTTGTTTTGTCTCCTTTAATATATTTCAAAGCCGGTTGGGCATGGCTCCTTGGTAAAGGAGCCATGCCCCTGCGCGCCTGATTCTTAACCGATCAGCGGAGGCATGTTGAGAGCAGGATGCCCCTTCTCCTGGAGCCAGGGCAGAATCGCGTCTTCAGTCACACCGACGGTCTCGTCGGCGATCATGTCGGCGAAATTCTGGACACCCATTTCCGCACCCCTGGCGTTCAGCCTGTCGCGAATCTCGTCCTTGACCACCTTCGGCATCCAGACCATCCTCAGGAGTCCGCCGTCGCCCAGGATGAACTTCTTCTGGGTGATGTTGAACTTAGAGTGGCCGACGAAGCCGGGAGAGGAAGCGCCGCCGCCCATGACGCCGGCCAGGGTGGTGAACTTCATGCCGCACGGGGTGTCCCCGGTGTAGTCACGGCCGACGGTCATGATGCCGTTGCAGGCCGGCAGCATCGCCGCGATGCACTCGCAGCAGCCGCAGGTGGTCATGGGGGCATTAACCATGGAGTAGAAGTTGTAGGTATCGATCGCACCCTTGGAGGCAACTTTGATGAATTCGTCGACGCCCTCGAAACGGCCGAGGACCGGGTCGAGCACCTTGCCTTTCTTGATCGGCTGATTGGGACCGGTCGGGTTGATCTCGAAGGAGGCCTTGCAGTCCATCCAGTTGTAGGCGCCGCAGAGGCCTGTCCGCTCAGGGCTGACGGAGCAGACATGGCTCGGGGCAAATGACTGGCAGAGACTGCAGGAGTAGAAGGTATCCACATCCTCGTCGGTCATCTTGTCGACGCGCTCGTCACGCATCTTGTACTCGGCGCGGGCGGTGGCGGTCAGCTTGTCCACGTCTTCCTTGCCGGTGAACAGGGTGACCTGGACCTTGTCGACGATCTTCTTGAAATCCTGATGGAACTTTGCATGGAGCACTACGCCGATATCCTTCAGGGTAAAGCCCTTCTCCACCGCCTGCTTGCTGATACGGACCCAGGAGATATCCCGCTGGCCGATATGCATGACGCCTTGGATGTAGTTGATCAGGTGGTGGATCTGGCGCTCCATGATCGGCTCGAAGTCCGGCTGGAATTCCCGGCCGGCGATCTGGACGAAGATGCCGAGCGGCAGGGTGTCGCCTTCCTTCATGTCCTTGATGTCCTTGCCGATCACGGTGACCTTGCCATCCTCGATCTCGTTCATCTGGGCCATCTTCACCAGCTCGGTGCACTGGGTCTTGCCGCCGCCCATCTGGCCGAACAGGTCGCCGCCGCGCACGCGCTCGCCCTCGAAGGCCGGGCCGAAGGCGCAGGGAATGTCGATATGGGTGACGTTGATCTTGAGGCCGCGGACCTCGACGGACTTCTGGCAGATCTCGTTATGCGGAACGTTCGCCACCACGTGCTCGTAGGTGCAGATACCGGTCGGCAGGATCTCCGGAATATCGGTGTCGGCGAGCGTCGGGAAGCCCCAGTTGACCGCGCCGGCCGCCGCCACCGCCCACTCGGTGCCGACATCGCCCAGGGCGTTGACGAAGGCGAAGATACGGTTCTTGTTGTACATCAGCATCCTGCGGTAGTCGCCGGGCTGGACGCCGCCGAAGGCCATGGCGGCACGGTTGGCGAAGCCGAGGGCGAAGACGGCCGAGGAGATGTCCGGGCCGAAGGGCACGATACGGGTGTTCCAGCCGACCTGCATGCCGGCCTCGAGGCACTGCTCGATGACCGTCTTGCCGTTATGGTTGGCGGCGCAGAAGATGTAGAGGTTTTTCTTCTGATAGTCTTCGACGATTATCTTGGCGATTTCGGCGTTTGGCGCCGCGCCGACGATGGCCGCGAAACCGGGGGCGGAGCCGTCGACGAACTCGACGCCACGCTTCCGGAGAATAATGTCATTGGCGGGGCCGACCCAGATTTTTCCGGCCTCGATATCCGGATCTTCCGAGTCGATGTAGAAATCCGGCTCGCGCAGGATGCGCAGGGCCTCCTTCACCTCGTAAGCGAAAATACCAGCCATACCTGCGTCCAGAAGCGGTCCGAGATACGGCAGGTGGTTGCTGCCCTTGATATGGGGCGGCAGAAGGCCGCGGGCGAAAGCCATCGGCTTTTTCAGATCTTCCAGGGTCTCGCACTTCATGCCGGTGAGCGAGTAGATGACCGGAAGATAGTATGCGGTATTGGGGAATCCGATCTTGGTGCTGGCGTCATAGGTCTGCAGGGCCTTCTCAAGTTCGCCCTCCACCTGGGATACAACCTTGTAACCGCCCTGTATAGCTGCAAATGCCACTAGTCTTGACATGCTTTGCTCCTTTTTTGAGGATTAGTAATATCGGGGTTCGTTCCTGGGATTACTCCACGCCGAGGGCCTGTCTGTCAGCCATATCCATAAGCACCCTTTCACGAGCCTTGTCGATGCCAAGCTCCTTACGTTTCTTGTCTATATGGGCAATCATCTTATGGGCATGCTTGATGGGATCGGGTTCGCAGTCCCACTTGCCGCCGTAGATTTTTTCCATTTCCTTGTAGAGATAATCCTTGAATTCCGGCGCGCCGTCCAGCGGCATATGGTAGCCGAAGATGGTGTAGACGCCGGACGCTACGAAATACTGGCCGATGGAGATCGCCTTCTCGCTCATCCATTCCGGGGCGCTGCCCGCCGCGGGCAGGTCGCAGATGTCCTTGCCGAGACCGCCGGCCTTGACCACCTCGGTGGCGGCCAGGAGGATGCGGCTGTTGTCGACGCAGGAACCGAGATGAAGCACCGGAGGGATACCGACGGTCTCGCAGACCTCGGCAAGGCCCGGACCGCAATGGACGGCGGCCGATTCCGGAGTGAGCAGGCCGTGGATGCCGCAGGCAATGGCGCTACAGCCGGTGGTGAGGACGATGACATCGTTCTTGATCAGTTCCTTGATCAGGGTGATGTGTTCCTCGTTGTGTTTGGTCCGGGCGTTGTTGCAGCCGACCACGCCGGCGATGCCGCGGATGCGGCCGTTGATGATGTTGTCGTTCAAGGTGTAATAATCGCCCCGGAAACTGCCGCCCAGGTGATATTTGATCGACTCGACGCCGAATCCCGCGATTTGAGAAGACTTGTGCCGCGGAATGATGACATCGGCGCCGCGGTTCTGGAAGTTGTCGACGGCCAGCTTGACGATGCGCATGGCATCTTCCATGGCGTGATGCTCGTCGAATTCGATGTGGATGACGTTATCCTGCTCCATCTTGGCGATCGGGTGGGTGGTGATGAGCTTGGTATGGAAGCATTTCGCCACGTTGGCCAGGTTCTGGAAGACGCACTGGACGTCGACGACCATGGCATCGCAGGCGCCGGTGATGATCGCCAGTTCCTGCTGCAGGAAGGTGCCCGCCGGCGGAACGCCGTGGCGCTGAAGGATCTCGTTGGCGGTACAGCAGATGCCGCCGAGCTGTATTCCTTTCGCGCCCTTGGTTTTGGCGTACTCGTTCATCTCCTGGGACTGGGCGGCGGCGACGATCATCTCGGAGAGCAGCGGCTCATGGCCGTGGACGATGATGTTGACATGGTCCTCTTTCATGATGCCGAGGTTGGCTTCGGACTGCAGGGGTGAAGGGGTGCCGAACATGACATCCTGCAGGTCGGTGCCGATCATCGATCCGCCCCAACCATCAGCAAGTGCGGCGCGGGTGCCCTGTTTCATCAGGTTCTTGTAATCCTGGTCGACGCCCATATGGGTCCGATGCATGATCTCGACGATCTCACGATCGACGTTACGCGGCAGGACGCCCTGCTCAACCCATTTATCCTGCAATGGCTGCGGCGCTCTCTTCAAATAATCGAGGGTGCCGGAGGACTTGCCCCACTCGTTCACCGCCTTTTCGCCGACGGCGATGGCAATTTCCTTGATATCTCGGTCTTTTACCACACCGTCCACCTCGACGGTCGTGGCGACACCGAAATAGGGGGCGATCTGAACGAGTTTGATCGGATCCTTTATCTTGTAGTCATGGGTCTCGCCTTTTGCCGCCGCCAGAAAGGTGATGGCGACATTACGGCCGTGGTCCGAATGGGCAGCCGCGCCGCCGGCGATCATCCTGACAAAGTTTCTCGCGCAGATGGTATTGGCGGTCGCACCGCAGAGACCCTTGCGGGTGTCCTCACCCTGAATGCCATCCTTGGGCAACGGCAGGCGGCAGGGCCCCATGGCGCAGTTCTTACAGCAGATGCCTTGAAGACCTATGGCACAGGGCTTCATGGTGACGGCACGATCGAAGACGGTGTCGATATTGAGTCTTTGGGCTCGACGGATCATCTCCTGGGTCGACGCCTCAATCGACGATTCCATCGGATCGGCTAATTTGGCAACTTTTTCAGTTTTGGTGGTTACTTCTGCCATATCGAGGTTCCTCCTCATTGATTTTTTGAGACTATCAATTCTCTCAAGAACGATTACCTTGTAATTTCTTTTACTTAATTGATACTCTTATCTTTTTCTCCGGTGGAATCTGTCAAGCATATCCAGGATCTTCTCCTGGGGGGTCTTCTGTACCATATCGGCGGTCATGGCGACCTCGGCCACAGGCCTTGCGGCGGCGGCCTCTTCGGCGGCCTTGCGGGCCTGGGCGCGGAGACGCTTGAGGGCCTTCTCGTCCTCTTCACGCTGGGCGACTTCCGCTTTTCTGGCGTCTTCTTCGGCCTTGGCCTTGGCTTCAGCCTCAGCTTTCACTTTCGCCTCGGCATCCGCTTTCGCCTTGGCTTCGGCATCAGCCTTGGCCTTCGCCGCGGCGGCGGCCTGGGCTTCGGCCTTGGCCTTCGCCTCGGCTTCAGCTTTTGCCTGGGCGGCCGGATCTACGGCGGGCTCGGGTTTGGCCTCGACTTTCGGTTCAGGCTTGGCGGCAGGTGCAGCGGGTGCGGCGGCCGGTTTGGCTGCAGGGGCGGCCGGGGCGGCGGGCGCCTCTTTTTTCGTGGCTGCCGGGGCGGCTTTCTTCTCTTCCGCGGCGATGGTCAGATCGGGCGCGGGCGCCAGGGCCGCGAAATCAATGTTGACTTCCGGCAGCTGCTTGGCGATCGGCGCCGACTGCTTGAGCGATCCGCCGTCGGCCAGGGCGTTGATGAATTCCTTGACCATGCGGATCGCCTCGGGATGACGCATGATGAGCACGCTCGAGCCGCTCAGCAGGTAGGACACGGCGCCGATGGCCTCCATCATGATACCCCGCTTCTCCGGGTCGCCAAGGACCGGCGCGTCGTTTACGGTCTGCTTGGCTTCCTTGCACTTCCAGACCTCGTTGCCGAGGTTGTTGATCATCGGGAACTGCAGTTTCTCATCGCCCTGCACCATGGCCGCCATGGCGAGCCGCTCCATGACCGAATAGGTGTACTCGAGACCGTAGCCGAGACCGCCGGTAGTCGGATCGACGATTACCCGGTCCATCGGCATGCCGAGGTTTTCCAGGAGGATGTTGATCTGCTTGGCGAGGTTGACATCGATCGGCGAGGAAGAGATGACCGCGTGACCATAGCCCATGGCGGCGGCGCCGATTCCTTTGTAGTTCTTTTCTTCGACCGGGCCGAGCACCAGATTGTAGCCCTGGCACTTCTCAGCGATGACTTTCAGGACGGTTTCGTCCTTGGCGGGATTGGCGCAGCCCCAGACAATCACCGGAACCTTGACGGCGCCCAGCACCTTCAAGACGGTTTCGGCGGCGGACTCGGGGCTTGCGTCCTTGTCGTTGGGATCGACGCTTTTCAGTTGGATAACGATGGCGTCGGCGCCGTATGCATCGACACATTTCTTGGCCCAGGCAGCAGGGTCGGAGAGGACATCCTTGAAGGGCGCCACGGCGGGTTCCGGCCAATCCTCCGGCGCCATGTCCCAGATCTCCATAGCAATAATCGGCTTGTTCGGCATGTTTCCTTCAAAAGAATAGAAGGGGTAACATGACTGACCTCCCACGGTGATGGCGGAATCGCCCTTACCGATGGAAATAGCCTTGATGCTGCCGCTATAGGATTCCTTCTTTAGTTCAAATCCCACTTTTGCCTCCTTACTGGTAGGTAATTATTCTCCGGAAGTTGTTGTCCGACAGCACAGCAACCTCCCCTTTTCACAAACTAGCCAAACAACAAGAAGTAAGAAAAAATGTTTGCCTAAGTTGCTAAAAATTATAGTAAAACAGTGAGTGCCCCTGAATCTTTGGCATACAGGCTTTCCTGTCTCGTCTCCTGTCACCTGTTTCCTGTCTCCTGTCTCCCGACTCCCCGTGCTTCCATTCTTGCCTTCACTCGGGGAAACTTCTCGATCTCCGTGTGCGGCAGGAACATCGCGGCAATATAGTTGTCCATGTACGACGGCGTCTCGGACAGCTCGAAGTTGGTCATCTGCCTGGTCACCGCAACGATATCCTTGCGAATCCTGTTGGTGAGAGAGCTCATCTTCGCCCCCATCAACGAACCGTTGCCGATGAAGGTGACGCGGTCCGGGTCGATCTCGGGCAGCAGGCCGATGGTCATGGCCTTCTCGAGATCGATGTAACTGCCGAAACCGCCGGCGAGGATGATACGCTCCACCATGTCCATGGTCAACCCCACTTCCGCGAGCAGGGTCATGCAGCCGCTGTAGATGGCTCCCTTGGCCCGGATGAGGTTGTCGAGGTCGGGCTCGGTGAGGGCGATGTCGCGCTCGATCTGGGTCTCATCCTTCCAGGCGATGACGTACTCCCAGATGTCGTTCCGGCAACGGATCCGGCTGGTCGGGAGTTCGCGGTTGAACTTGCCGCGGTTGTTGATCACGCCCATTTCGAACATGACCGCAACCATGGTGATGAGTCCCGAGCCGCAGATCCCCTTGGGCCGGACGTCGCCGATGGTGAGGATCATCGGTTCGAAGGTGAGCGGATCGATGGAAAAATCCTCGATGGCCCCCTTGGCCGCGCGCATGCCGAATTCGATGCCCCCGCCCTCGAAGGCCGGTCCCGCCGAACAGGCAGTGCAGGCCAGCCAGTCTTTGTTGCCCACCACCAGCTCGGCATTGGTGCCGATATCGAGGAAGAGGGTCAGCCGCTCGTCCCGGTACATGCCGGAGCCCATGACGCCTGCAACGATATCCCCGCCGACGAAGCTCGAAATCTGCGGAAAGATCAGGGCGATGGCGTGGTCGTTCAGGTCGAGGTCAACGCTTTTCGCCAGAAACGGCGGATAGAGCGTCGCGGCCGGTACATAGGGCGACCGGCGGATGTTGCGCGGATCGATCTCCAGAAAGAGCTGCGTCATTGTGGTGTTGCCGGCGATGGTTATCGTCGAGATATCGTCCCGGTCCACCTTCGACTGAGCAATGATCTTTTTCAGGATACCGTTGATGGTGCCAGCAACTACCTCATGCAGTTTGGCGAGCCCCCCGGGTTTCTCCGCATACATGATGCGGGTGATCACGTCCTCCCCGTAGCTGATCTGGCCGTTGAAGTCCCCCGCCTCGGCGAGGCACTCACCGGTCGCGAGATCGATGAGCTGACCGTAGACAGTGGTGGTGCCGATATCGAGGGCCACCGCGTAATTGCAGGCCCTTCTGTCGCCTGATTGGACGTTCTGGACGATGTTTCTGCCGTCATCCCTGACCGCCCGGATAATCGTGACGGTCGCCTGCCAGTCGTTGCTGCGGAGGATGCCGGGAAGCTTGCGGATCACCGGCAGGGTGAGTTCCAGTTTATGCTCGTCCAGTTCCTGCTTCAGGTGCTCGACCAGCCGGGTCACATCCGGCATGTTGTTGACGGCGTCGGGGGGCGTAAGCGTGACAAAGATCTTTTCTACAGGGGGAATGAAGAGCCCTTCTTCCCTCAGGCTCTCGAAATCCGTGTGTTGGATGGTGGCGGTCCGGCGCGGCGTGACCTGGAGGTTCATCACGCTCTTATCCATGGCGGATTCCACAGGGATCCGCACCGCGACATCCTCGGTGACCCTGGCCAGGCAGGCGAGACGGTAACCCTTGGCGGCATCCTCCTCCCCGAGTCTTTCGGACAAACCGCCCTCCACCGAACCGGACTCGACCAGGATGCGGCACTTGCCGCAGACGCCTTCACCGCCGCATGAAGCATTGATATGCACACCGGCCTGAAGCGCGGCCCGGATAATACTCTCCCCGACGGAGACCTCTGCACTCCTCTCGTGGGGAAGAAATGTAACTGTGCATTTACTCATGCGGGTTCCTCATTTGCCGTGGAGACAGCCGGGTCAACTCTTGCCCGACAATTTCCAAGCGGAACAGCACAAACTGCTCAATCGTCAAACTGAATACCCTTGCCCCGTTCCCGGGCCCTGTGCGGAGCCTTTATCAAGTTCGCGTTTCCTTAACGTAAAAAATCCCACATCCTTTCCGACGAGCCGGACAGGGCATCAATGTGCAAGGATTGTGCAAAGAAACGAACAACTTGCACCCCACGAAAGATACTCTTCAAACATCTCTCAGGCATGCGTTGCAAGACCGCCCAACTATATCATAATTTTTTTCACTTACAACTCGCAATCGGTCAAATTTCCTTTAAAACTCCATTAATTCCGGAATAAAACTTGAGATTTTATTTTCTGTATCTCCATATCATTTCGATTGATACACAGGACAAGTCCTAGCATCTGGTTAATTCAAGGGCACATATTGACATTGACGGAAACGTTAGCATACCTTGAGTCGTTAGAAAGCCCTTCCGGCAATTCAAAATCGGGAGCGGCAAACCGGCTGAAGCAATCCTCTCAGGACAGCTTCTCTTTTCTTTCCTTATCCAAAAAACAAATGATACAGGCCGTACGGAACTTGCAGTAGATCTGGGGATCTGAACATTTGAGACATTCAGGGCAAAGATAGTGCTGAAATTTTGTGCAGTAGTAGGAACTTTCGACCAGAGGATGGTTCTTGCATTTACCCATTTTCATAACTTGTCATTCCACCCCCGCGGTGACTCAGCCATGCTCTGAAGTTCAAAGTCGCGGGCATTATAATAAGTACGACAAAGAAAGTCAAAGCAATAACTTTTCCCATATCACGGTGAGTTACCCAACCTTTCCCGAACAGTGCGCAAAGGATATGCGAAAGAGTCGGGTTGGAGATGGAAATCTTTTCTTCTATTAAGATTGGTATTTTCTTGATTTTCTTGTCAATGTTTTTGAAAATTCTACATATTCCATGATTTTTCTTACACTTAAAAACACAATAAAGCCGGAGTCCTTTTATCTTGACAAGGGTATTGGTATCTTTTAAAATTGGTAATACCAATAAATTTCCTGATACGCCCGCCGAAGTTTGCCGGGCCTCGACGCGCCATTCGTATATATGGTATGTAGCTGAAAGGCGCGGAAGCACTCCCCGCAACAACCAACCAGAGATCGCCAAGAACGGAGTACACCATGAAAAAAAGCCAGATCGAGGAATTGCAGGCCATCTTCGGGACGCCGAACGTCCTATTCGAGAAGGAAGACATGATCGCCTACAGCTATGACGCTTCCCACGTCGAGATAGAGCCCGAAGCGGTAGTTTTTCCGGACACGACCGAACAGGTCAGCCGGCTGATGAAATTCGCCTATCGTGAGCGCATCCCGGTCACTCCGCGAGGCCAGGGCAGCGGCTTGTCGGGCGGCTCGGTTCCCCTTAAAAAGGGCATCGTGCTGGTTATGGATCGGATGAAACGGATCATCGAATTCGACCCGGCCAACCGGCTGATTACCGTCGAGGCAGGCCTCACCACCGCCGACATCGACCCGGTCGCGGCGAAAGCGGGTCTCTTCTACCCGCCCGATCCGGGCAGCGTGGCCTTCTCCACCATCGGCGGCAACGTCGCCGAAAACGCCGGCGGCCTGCGGGGCCTGAAATACGGGGTCACCAAGGATTACGTCAAGATGATGAAGGTGGTCCTGCCCCAGGGGGACATCGTCATTCTCGGCAACAAGTGCGTCAAGCACGTCGCCGGCTTCAACATGGAAGGAATCTTCGTCGGCAGTGAAGGGATGCTGGGCATCATGACCGAAGTGACGCTCGCCCTTCTGCCGATCCCCGAGCATCGCGAATCGGCGCTGGCCATCTTCAACAGCCTTGACGGGGCAGCAAAATCGGTCTCGGCGATCATCGCCGCCGGCGTCACCCCCTCGACCATGGAGTTCATGGACAACGCCACCATCAACGCCATCCAGAATTTCAAGGACTGCGGCCTGCCCCGGGACGCCGAGGCGGTGCTGCTCATCGAGACCGACGGCGAGAGAAACTCTGCCATTGCCGAGATGGCCAAGGTGGAGACCGAGGTGCGCAAGAACGACATCCGCGAATTCGCCCGGGCCAAGTCCACCGAGGAGCGCGACAAGATGTTCGCCGGTCGCCGGGTGGCCCTCAACGCGCTGGCGAGCGTCAAACCCAACCTCATCCTCGAGGACGCCACGGTGATGCGCTCCAAACTCCCGGACATGGTCCGGGGCATCACCGACATCGCCAAAAAGTACCAGCTCCAGGTGGGCATCTTCGGACATGCCGGCGACGGCAATCTCCACCCGACCTTCCTTATCGACATGCGCGACAAGGACGAAATGGCCCGGACCGAGAAGGCGGTGGCTGAACTGTTCCAACTGGCCATCGACCTCGACGGCACCATCTCCGGCGAGCACGGAATAGGCCTTGAGAAAAAACCTTTCCTGGAAAAGCAGCTCGGCGGAGCCGGCATAAGGCTTCTGCAGAACATCAAGAAGACCTTCGACCCTCTCAACCTCCTCAATCCCGGCAAGATGTTCGACATGCCCGAGGACCGTGCGGCTTAACAGGAGGCAACAGCAGATGAATACTCCCACCTCCATCCACAAACAGGCCGAAGAACATCTCCTCGAGGCCGCCAGGGAATTCCAGAAATGCATGCAGTGCGGCAAATGCCGCAGTGTCTGCCCGGTCTTCAAAGAGATGGGCAACGAACTCTACGTTGCCCGCGGCAAGAACAAGCTCGCTGAAAAGCTGGTCTCGGGCGACCTCCAGATCACAGAGAGGGTCAAGGACGCCATCAACGAGTGCCTGAACTGCAAGACCTGCTCGGCCAACTGCCCGGCAGGCGTCAGCCCCGAGCACGTGGTGCTCCGGCTGCGCTGGTACATCACCACCCAGCAGGGGCTGGGCTTCTTCAAGGCGCTTATCTTCCGCCAGCTGCTCTGGCGCAAGTGGCCAATGACGCTCGCCGCCATGATCATCGGTCTCACCCAGCGGGCCCTGTTCGGCATCGGCCCCAAGAACCCGGTCCGGCATCTGTTTCCGCTCTTCGGCTTCTCCAAGCGCCGCTTCTTCCCGCAAATGGCCTTGAAGAGCGCCCAGAGCCTCTACCCCGAGGTGATCCCTCCCAAACAGGGGCCGGCCAGGATGCGTGTCGGCTATTTCACCGGCTGCGCCGGCAATCTCATCTACACGGGCGTCGTCAAGTCGGTGGTGGACATCCTCACCGGCTACGGCTGCGAGGTGGTGATCCCCAAGGCCCAGAAGTGCAACGGCACGCCGGTGCTGGCCAACGGCGACTACGACGGGGCGAAGATGTTCATGAACCACAACTTCGAGCTCTTCAAGCGCTACAACCTCGACGCCATCGTCGTGGCCTGCTCATCCTGCGGCATGGCGCTGAAGAAGGAGATCAAGATCTTTGTCGACGACAGCCGCGAACTCCGCAACTTCACCGGCAAGGTCTGGGACATCAACGAGTTCATCGATAAGAATCTCGATATCAGGCCGGAAGAGCTGGGAAGGCTCCCCTACCGGGTGACCTACCACGATCCCTGCCACATGGTGCGCGGTCAGGGCATCACCGAGCAGCCGCGCAAACTGTTGAAGATGATCCCCGGCGTCGAGTTCAAGGAGATGAAGGACGCCGCGGTCTGCTGCGGCAGCGCGGGCAGCTACTGCATCACCCACTATGACACCGCGATCAAGATCAACAACCACAAGGTGAAGAACATCCGGGATGCGGGCGTCGACTATGTGGCCACAGGCTGCCCGACCTGCGTCATGCATATCCAGGACAATCTGCAGCAGCACGAGTCGGGTGAAAAGGTCCGGTTCGTGGTCGAGATGCTCGCCGACTCGCTGCGGGCGAGCGGCAGAATCGGGTAATTGTGTAATGCAGGGGCGGTCTGTGAATCGCCCCTGTAGTTTTTCCATCACTCCAAATCGAAATCGGGATCGCTATCGAAATCGGAACGAGGTTCGATACCGATCCCGATAGCGTTCGATCCCGACTCACCTCAACACAGCATCTGATACTCTTCTGATGGGTCGCGTATTACGCTCCTTATCATCCTTGTTGTGCCGACATCGCCTGCATGGTAATACCTGCCGATCGGCGCAGGGCACGAAGTGCAGTCAATTTCTGCAACATCCAAATCCTCATCGGGATCGCTATTCGGAATCGAAACAAGATTCGATCCCGATCCGGATAGCGATTTCGATCCCGGTACACCTCGACACATCATCTGACACCTACTGAAATTCATGACAAAAACCTTTATCCCCGGCAAGGACGCCTCCCTCGAAGAGACCATCGACAGGGCCACCGCCCTGCTGGAAGACCTCAATTTCATGACGGAGACGGTCAGCTGGCTCAATCCGGCCCCGGACTGCTGGTCGGTGCATCTGCGCGCCGCCGCCTGCCCCCATCTCTACACCAACGGCAAGGGGACGTCGCGGCTGGCCTGCCAGGCCAGTGCCCTGGGGGAGTTTTTCGAGCGGCTCCAGACCAATTTCTTCTTCGCCGAGTACTATCTCGACGAACTCGAGACCGAACCGCCGTTTTTCCATTACCCGGATGAGAAATGGTTTCCGCCGGGGAAGGACGATGCGGTGCCCGTTGCCTTGCCGGACGGCACGAAACTGCTCGACGAGAAGCTGCGCGCCCTCTACGACCCCGAGGGCGAGCTGCGCTTCGAGCACCTCTGCGACAACAACACCGACTCGGCCAGGGGCATCTGCGCCCTGCCCTTCCGGAACCTTTCCGACGGCAAAACCGTCCACTTTCCGGTGAGCCTCCTGAACAATCTCTACGTCAGCAACGGCATGGCCGCCGGCAATTCCCGGGCGGAATGCTGCTCCCAGGCCGTGTCGGAGATCGTCGAACGCTACGTCAAGAATATCATCATCAGCAAGGGAGTGAGCCTGCCCGATGTCCCGGAGGCGGTGCTGAAGAACCATCCCCATCTCTCTGCAATCCTCGAGACGCTCGCCGGCCACGGTTTCGTCGTCCGGGTAAAGGACGGCTCGCTCGGCGGACGTTTCCCGGTGATCTGCGCCCTGCTCGCCGATATGGACACCGGCGGCACCTATGCGGCCTTCGGCGCCAACTGCCGGTTTACGACCGCCATCGAGCGGACGCTCACCGAACTTCTTCAGGGCCGCAGCCTCGACAGCTTGCGCCACTTCCATCCGCCGAGCCACGACCTCTCTGCGGTGGCCGACCCCTTCAACCTGGAGAGCCACTTCGTCGACTCCGACGGCCTGCTGGCCTGGTCGATGTTCCGGGACAAGGCCGATTTTCCCTTCACGCCCTGGGATTTTCACGGCACGACCGCGGAGGAATTCAAGCGGCTCATGACCCTCATCGAGGCGGAGGGCTTCTCCCTCTACCGCGCCGAGTACGAGCATTGCGGGCTCTACAGCTGCCGGATCCTCGCCCCCGGAATGTCGGAGATCTACCCCATCGACGACATGGTCTGGAACAACCGCGCGGCGGGTTCCTCCCTGCGCCGGGACCTCCTTCGCCTGCCGAACATGAAGAAACGGGAGCTGGCCCGGTTCCTCGACCGGCTGGAGGCCATGAATTTCAACGATCACCAGCTGCTCGCCGGCTGCATCGGCATCCTCTTCGACGACTCGTCCCCCTGGGCGACCATGCGGTTCGGGGAACTGAAGGCCATGCTCCACCTGGCCATGGGCAACCGCGAGGACGCGGCCGAGTGGTGCGGCTGGTGCCTCGACTACGCCGGTTTGCCGCCCGAGAGGATGCGGCTCCTCCGCCTGCTCCAGACCCTGCTGGGATTTGCCTTGGCGGGCGAGGATTTTGAAAGTTTCGGCACTGGCTTAAGGCTTTTTTATCAAGAACACGAAATCGTGGAGGCGCGACGCATCGTCGCCGGCCGGACAACCTTCCCCGGCCTCGGTTCAGGCAGGACCTGGAGGGAAACCTCGACGGCTCACGACCAGCTGTTGCGGCTTTATGAGCAGCTCCATCAAGTCAAGGCGAAGGCGTATTCTCTTTAGGAGAATCAAGCCCGAGCTATTTGGGTCAAGCCCATAACCCATCGCCGGACTGATGATGACCGGCGATGGGCAAGATGACGGTGAAGACGGATCCTTTTCCGGGTTCGCTTGAAACCGTTATGCGACCGCCGTGCCTTTTCACGATGCTTCGGCTCACCGAGAGTCCTAGCCCGGTACCTTTGTCCGCAGGCTTGGTGGTAACGAAGGGTTCGAAAACCCTGGACAGGATCTCCGGAGGGATTCCTTTGCCGGTATCCCTAACGGCAATCCGGACATTGCCGTCGTCATCGACACTGGTACCGACTGTGATCGTGCCGCCGCCCTCTTCGCAGGCATCGACCGCATTGTTGACGAGATTGAGCATCACCTGTTTGACCTGATCGGCAACCGCGTTCACCGGCGGGAGAGCAGACGCATACTCTTTCACGATAGAAATCCCCGTGCGCTTGTGCCGATATTTTCCCAGCAGGAGGATACTGTCGATTGTCGAATGCAGATCCGTCGGCATCCGCTGACCTGAAGTCGGGCGATTGAAATCCTGCATGTTTCCGATGAGATCCCGCATCCGCTCGCACTCCTGAATCGCCATGCCCATCAGGGATTTCTCCTGCTCACCGAGTTGGGGCAGATAACTGAGACCCTTTATTACCGTCATCACACTCTGCAGGGGGTTGTTGAACTCATGGGCGATCGAGGCGGAAAGACTGCCCATGGCGCTCAGTTTCTCCGCATGCAGCAGCTGGTCATAGGTCTTCTGCAATTCATGGGTGCGCTCCTCTACACGTTTTTCCAGCTCATCCCTGGATTTGCGCAGTTCGCGTTCCATCCACTTGAGCCTCGTTATATCATGCAGGGTGACAAAGACTTCAACGGGTTCGCTCACGCCTTCCCTGAACTGCGGCAGGGCATTGATCACCACCCAGACATATTCGCCGGTCTTCGGGTTGAACACGCCCGCAATTTTTTCACGAACCGGAACTCCTTTTCTCAAGGCAATCATGGAGGGGTGCTCCTCCGGGGGCAGCATCGAGCCGTCTTCGTTGATGACTTTCCATTGAGGAGAGAAGGAATCCCTGGCCAGAAACTGCTCCTTCGTAAGGCCGAAGATTTCCAGTGCCGAGGCGTTCATTTCAGTTAACCGGCCATCCCGGTCCTGGTAAAAGGCACCCTGAGCCATTGACATGAAGAGCGTTTGGAAACGCTCTTTGCGTTCGCGCAGCTCGATCTCGACTTGCCGACGTTCCTTTATCTCTTCCCCGAGGCCCTCGTTGAGTTCCGCGAGCTGTTTTGTACGCTCGGCCACCCGCAGTACCAGTTCCTCCTTGCTCTGCCTGAGTGCTTCTTCCATGTGCCTGCGCGCAGTGATATCCCGAACGACGGCAACGAACGAAAGTCCTTTTTTTGAGCCTTGCCGTGAAATGGAGAACTCCACCGGGACCGGGCGACCGTCGCTTCTGACCATACAAGCTTCCAGGCAGCCTTGTGCCTCCTCCCCTCTCTCAAGATTCCGGAGCGCCGTCAGTAATTCCTGCTTTTCGCTCTGGAAGAAGTCTGCAAAAGCACTCCCGAGAATTTCCTTTCCGGGCCGTCCGAGCAGGACTTCAGCCTTACTGTTGCAGAGGAAGACGTGAAAGCCCCGATCACAACAAAATACGGCATCATTCACGGACTCCAGCAGGGCCCGGTAATTCCGTTCCGCCGCCGTAAAGAAAAAACTCATGGACTTCTCAGCGGAAAAACCTTTCCGCTTGGCGCTTCTCATGGCCTCGTATACGACAAGGAGGAAATAGAAGCCGGCCAGGTATTGGCTTATCCTGCCGGTCCAACCGATGAGGCTTCCGACGGATTTCTGCAGAAAAAAGGCTCCCAGACCGATGGCAATGAGCAAAAGAGCAAGTGCATACCAGTAGAAAAAGATTTCTCCCGACCTCCGATACGTCCCGACGAAGCGGACTGCCGACACGGCATAGAGGATGACGGCGGCGAGGAGAATGTATTGGCGCAGGGAGGTCGGCCCGCCTTCAGGGCCGCTTACGAATAAGGTGGGTGTCATGTCGGCCAGACTGGCGGTTGCAACAAAGATTGGTACCGCCAGCATCAACAGATAGAAAATCACCACGTTGCCCAGCGAATTGATCATTTCGATTTCATCGAACTTCTTTCGGACAGCCTCGCTTCCGCTCAAGAAATGGCACGATCCCCCGAGCAGTGCTCCGATATTGTGCACGGTAACGGTGTGATTGGGGGAGCCCGGCAAGCCCATCACCCAACCGGCAATGAGACTGGCCCAGCCCAGGGCCAGCGTGCCGCAACCCAGCATGAGCACGTTGAAAGATCCGAACCGCAGAAAGGCTCTGGCGGCATAGGCGGCAACCACCAAAGGAAGTACCCCCATAAAAACGGTGCTTGCCAGACCCAGCAAAACTCTGGGTTCATATGTGTAATCCGTCGAATAGGCCAGAAGGAGGAATACTGCGAGGACAACAGTGATGACGGGGATGGTCCCAAGGGTTACGATGCGGGTTCTTGCGTAAGGCATGCTTTACCTCTATCAGCTTTTACCACCAAATTCCCTTCGGCCACGTTACATGAACGTGTTAAGTCTTGACAAGCATTTTGTGCAAAGAGCGGTAATGAGGAAATTCTTCGAAATAAGACTGGAGCATTAAGGTGCGGGAGAAATCCAGCGAAACAAAGCAAGAAGGGGACTACAAAGGGTTCCGGAACCGGCCTCCGGCAGCCGGTCCCGGAAATGTTGAAGGATCAGGCGATTACGTTCTTGGTCTCCCGGGCGATGGCCAGTTCTTCATTGGTGGGAATGCCCCAGACCTGTACCCGGCTCTCCGGGGTGCTGAGCAGGGTGGGTTTCTTTATCCGCTGGCTGTTGGCCTTCCTGTCCAGGATGATGCCGAAGGGCTCGAGCCCCGCCAGGCTCTTCTCCCGCACCACTTCGTCGTTTTCGCCTATGCCGGCGGTGAAGACGATGGCGTCCACCCGGCCGAGCACGGCCATGAAAGCCCCGACGTACTTCCTGTTCCGGTAAGTCTGGACTTCGAGGGCGAGTTTTGCCCGCTCGTTGCCGGCGGCGATGGCGGCGTGAATGTCGCGCATGTCGTTCATGCCGCAGAGGCCCTTCAGCCCCGATTCCTTGTTCAGCAGCCGGTCGATGGCCTCGATGTCCAGTCCGCAGTTGCGGGCGAGAAAGGCATGGATCGCCGGGTCGACGTCGCCGCTTCGGGTGCCCATCACCAGACCTTCGAGGGGGGTGAAGCCGAGGCTGGTATCGACGCTTTTGCCGTCCTGCACCGCCGTCATCGAACAGCCGTTGCCGAGATGGATGGTGATGACGTTGAAAGTGGCGAGTTCCCGGCCCATGACCTTCGCGCACTCGCTGGCCACGTATTTGTGGGAGGTCCCGTGGAAACCGTAGCGCCGGATACGCTCCTTCTCGTACAGCTCATAGGGCAGGGCGTAGTGGTAGGCATGGGGCGGGATGGTCTGATGGAAGGCGGTATCGAAAACCGCTACCTGCGGGACCTCGGCAAAGAGTTCCCGGGCCACCCGAATGCCGTCGATGTTGGCCGGGTTGTGCAGCGGCGCCAGCGGGATGTTCTTTTCGATGGCCGCCATAACCGCCCCGTCGATGACGGTCGGCCGATGAAAATCCTCGCCGCCGTGCACCACCCGGTGCCCGACCGCGCCGATCTCGGAGCGGTCGGCGATGACGCCCTGCTCTTTATCGGTGAGCAGGTCGACCGCGAGCCGCATCCCCGTAGTGTGGTCGGGCACTGCCTCGGCATTTTTGATGGACGTTTCCCGGTCGGTCCCGGGCCGCAGCGTGCACTTTATCAATCCCTCCGCTTCGCCGATTCGCTCGACCAGGCCGGAGGCCAGCACCGATTCGTCCTGCATGTCGAGAAGCTGAAATTTGATCGACGAACTGCCGGAGTTGATAACGAGTATTTTCATTTTCATTCCCTAGAGTCTACTGTTGATGTTCTCCACCAGGGACCGGAATAAAGCCCCCCATCCCTGTCAATCCTTGCTGGGAGCTTGTCGGGTTATGCCCTTTTCTCCCATATCTTCGCTCCGTAACTTTTCGAGTTTGCCTCGATCTGAGAAAAAATTGCTATAATCCGACAGGCTCTTAGTACCTTAGAAATTCGTTTCTTGTTTTTTTGAAACGAATTTAGTGAAGGTACTTATCCCCTCTGCTGTTGGAGGGGATGACAACCCTTGGGTCTCGGGGGTCAGCCCGCATTAGATACCCATTAAGTATCGGAACGGCAATAACTAAATGTCTCTTCCAACCGCAGCACTTTTTGGTTTTTAAAAAACCAATGAATGCCTCGTCTTATAACTGTGGCATATCTTTTCAAGATCGATTCATCATCTCGTATCACGCAGATGCATAAGACAACTTATTCTTTCTAATGATACCAAAGTCAACTCTTGCTGTAAAAAGAGCCGGTGCAATTTTTGGTATGACCAATTTCAAATCAGGAAAATGAACCGCTTGACAACCTCTCCTCCGGAAAGGTAAAAAGCAGCGTTGAGCCGATCCCTTGTCACGCTTTCCGTTCAAGGGACGAGATGCATTCCCGGAAAGCTGTCCCGAATCTTTTTCAACCCAAGGATCCCGTGCGCTATATCATTCTCCTTGCCGCCGTCATGATGCAGATGTGTCTGGGCGCCACCTACTCATGGAGCGTCTACGTTCAGCCCCTGAAAGCCCTGACAGGCTTGCAGCAGGGGCCGGTTCAGATTCCCTTCACCGCCTTCTACTTCATCTTCCCGCTGACCATGATAATCACCGGCATGCTGCTGCCGCGCATCGGCCCGCGGATCTGCGCCATGGCTGGCGGGCTCTGCTTCGGCGGGGGCTGGCTGCTGGCCGGTCTCGGCGCCCACAGTTTCGTTCTCACCGTCCTGGGCATCGGGCTGCTGGCAGGCATCGGAGCCGGCATGGCCTACATCGTCCCCATCGCCGTCTGCATCCGCTGGTTCCCCCGTTCCAAGGGCCTGGTGACCGGCATCGCCGTGGCGGGCTTCGGAGGAGGGGCCGCCCTGGTCAGCCAGATCGGTGGCTGGCTCATGGCAACCATGGGCAAAACTCCCTTCGAAACCTTTTTCATCTTCGGCCTGATCTTCATGGTCACCGTAGTCCTCTCCGGCGCCACGATGCATTTTCCTCCGGCCGAGCCCCTGCGGTTCGCCTCCCAGCCGGTGAGGATACGCGAAATCATCGCGCACCCCGCCTTCCGCATCCTCTACGGAGCGATGTTCGTAGCCCTTGCCGCCGGGTTCGCCGTCAACGCCAACCTCAAGGAACTGTACCGGGGGGACGGCGATGCGGTGCGGATCGGCATCACCGCCGTCTCGCTCTTCGCCCTGGCCAATGCCGCAGGCCGGATCGTGTGGGGAATGATTTTCGACAGGGTTCGGTCAACGACGGCGGTCCGGGCCAATCTCGCCTGCCAGGCCCTGGTACTGCTGGGCGCCCCGGCGCTGCTCGGATCCTCTTATGGTTTCTGGACTGTGGCGGTTCTCACCGGCTTCAACTACGGCGGGGTGCTGGTCGTCTACGTGTCGTCCGCCGCCCGCTGCTGGGGCGCGGAGAGGGTCGGCCAGGTCTACGGCTGGCTGTTCTCCAGCAACATCCCTGCATCGCTGTCACCCATCCTTGCGGGTGTGGCCTTCGACAGTCTGCGTAGCTTCACCGTGCCGCTTGCCTCCCTGTCCTGTCTGCTGCTCGGCTGCGCGGTGCTCATTTCGCTCCGCCGCGATGCCATTGACGGCGGCGCCAGCCAGAAACCGGAAACCAGAGGACAGAAACCAGAATAAATTGTCGCCTCCGGCGACCAAACTGTCTGGCTTCTGGCCTCTGGCTTCCGGCTTCTGTCATGCGACCCTGTTCCTCCCCCTTTCCTTGGCCGAATAGAGTGCTTTGTCGGCCATCCGGATCAGCATTTCGTAACCGTCGTCTTCGACCGGCCGGGCCACCGCCACCCCGAAACTTATTGTCACCACCGAATGGGCCTTCGAGCCCGCATGGGGGATTCGCAACAGTTCGATCTTTTGACGCATCTTCTCGGCGATCTGCCTGCAACCCTCGATATCGGTGTCCGGCAGAAGGATCACGAATTCCTCGCCGCCGTAGCGGGCGACCAGGTCGGCCGGCCGGCGAACCAGGGAGGCCAGGGTCGAGGCCACGCTCCTGAGACAGTCGTCACCTGCCTGATGACCATATATATCGTTGTACTGCTTGAAATAATCAATATCGGCCATGATGAGGCCTATCTCCTTGCCCTCCCTTTTCATGCGCAGCCACTCGGTCCCCAATGCCTGGTCGAAACGGCGACGGTTGGCGATCTGGGTCAGGCCGTCCAGATGGGCCAGCTGATCGAGGGCCTGGTTGGCCCGTTCCAGGGCGAGTTCGGCGATCTTCCTCTCTGTTATGTCGCGGTAGAGCAGGATGATCAGGTCGTCGTTGATCTTCTTGCCGCTCTGCTCGCAGAGCAGGTAGACCCCCGAGACTGTCCGCAGGCGGCGTTCGAGCAACAGCACTTCACCGGAGCGGAGCTTGTCGATCTGCGGCGGCAACCGCGCCAGGTCCTCCGGATGGAAGAAGGAAAAGATATTGCGTCCCACCACATCCGTCTTCCGGTAGCCGAGCATTGCCAGAATCTGCGGATTGCATTCGACTATATCACCGTGGAAATTGACGAGCATGATCCCTTCCGCGGCGTGCAGGTAAATGGCCCGGTAGCGGGCCTCGCTCTCCCGAAGCGACCTTTCCGCCTTCTGCCGCTCCTCGATTTCCGCCGAAAGCAGGCTGTTTTTCTCCTTCAGGACAACCAGGTAGCGGAAGCGAAAATTTTCGTAAAAGTAGGCGATCACGGAGATGACCGTAAAGCTCACCAGGAAACGAACGGCGTAGACCGTACTGTAGACGTTCCCGCCTGGCAGTTCGAAAGGCTTGAAGAAGTAGATGAAGAGGCAGAACCACATGAAGCCGATCCACGCCAATCCCTCCCTCCGGCCCAAGAGGAAGAAAGTAATGAGCGGAGAAATGTTGACCCAGAGAATTTTCGAGTGGTCCTCGCCGCTCAGGTGGATCATATAGAGCAGGAGGGCATAGAACAGGAAGACGTTTCCCCGGTAGACCATGACTCCGGACCTGCCGCGATAGAGCAGGATCCAGCCGACGATGAGACCGAGCGCGAAGACGGCGATGGCGAAAAAGAGAAGGTACCGGCCCTGCAAAAGGTTATAGAGACCGAAGCCGATCATGGTTGCAAGACCGGCGCAGCTGATCACGGTATACTGCAGGAAGCGGCTTTCGGCGTCGATGTCGACAATCCTGTTTCCGCGGGTGACAAGACGGGTCAACATTTCAAAAAGGTAAGACCTCATTTCCTTTTCACCTCGAGGGCCCGGGCAGTGAACATCGCGGCCTACTGCCGCCGCGTTGCCTCTCTCCGTTCCTTTTCATAGGCTTCATATCCGACAGTCGCTTGCTGCAGGCACTCCTCCTGATCAGGATACTCCAGGCGATAGCACTCTTCCCTCTGCTCGGCTGTAATGCTTTCATAAAGAGGCTTGCAGCCTGTAAGCACATTCAGGATACAAACTACAATAATGGCGGAGGAATATTTTTCCAAAGTTACTCCCTTTGCCTGCCTGGCTCGTTTGCGGTCCCGGCCGGCGGATACATTAGTACCTTAGAAATTCATTTCTTGTACCATCAAATTCTTTATTGCGGTGTCTCAGAACAGGCGAATTCCGCCTTAGCCGGAAGGATACCTGCCGACCGAGTTAACTGAAATCAAACAAAGTTACACCCCAATTGCTTTTGTGTCGACCTCGCAGACAAAAAACTGGAAAAATTCAATGGAGATGGTAAATAAATAGGTTCGGCAGTTTTCTTCTCCCTCTGGATCGCGGCACTTCCTCCATCTGCTTTCGCACCATACCGGGAAAATGTGGATTACTTCTTGGTGGCCGTCCCCGTTTCACCCCATCATGGTATGATCCCCATCTGAAGTTTTTACTACTGCCCCATATATTCGGCGGTTTCTGCCGAATCAAGATTTTTCCTTCAGAAAAAACTCCGGCGAGAGGCCGTATTCTATTTTTAAGGGAAAAACAACGTTTGAGATTGAACCAGCGGAAGCGCTTTCGCAGTCAAGGCCAGAAAGAAAATGAACGTAAAAGATTATCGTGAGATTCCTTACAACTTCACGTCCGCGGACGACAAGCTGATCATCAACCTGCTGTTCGGCTCCGAGGTCTGGGAGGACCTCGAAGAACTGCGCAGCCAGCGGATCACCGGGCGGTCGGCGCGGCTCGTCATGCGTTTCATGGGGGATCTCTTCATCCTCCGGCGCAACCCCTTCCTGTTCCAGGAACTTATCGATTCGCCGCGCCGCCGCCACAAGTTCTTAAAGACCGCGGCCGAGGATCTCACCATCATCGAGGATGCGGCCAGGGTCGGCCGGGTGGGCAACGAACGCAGCGCCAAGGTCCTGCGCCTGGTCGGCATCTGCCGCACAAAGCTCTGCGAGCTGAAGAAGGAGATCCATGACGCCCCTGCGCTCAGAGCCCAGATGCAGAAGAAGCTGGGGGCGATCATCGGCAAGGAGAACGTTCGCTTCGATCCCTTCACCCTCATCGGCCACGCCACCGACGCGACCGATTGGCGCCTCTTCCTGCCCCTGGCGGTGCTGCGTCCGTCGAGCGAAGAGCAGGTGCCGCCGCTCATGCAGGCTGTGGCGGAGATGGGCCTTAAGATCATCCCCCGCGGCGGCGGCACCGGGCTGACCGGCGGCAGCGTGCCAGTGACCGGCGGCTGCGTCATCATCAATACCGAGAAGCTGACCAAGATCCATGACATCGCCCATCGCGACATGCCGCATCTTGGCGATGGCAAAAAGATCCCGGTGCTGAAGGTCGAGGCGGGGGTCGTCACCTCCGACGCCATGGCCCATGCGACAAAGCAAAAGCTGGTCTTCGCCACCGACCCCACCAGCGCCTGGGCCTCGACCATCGGCGGCAACATCGCCGAGAATGCCGGGGGCAAGACCGCGGTGCTCTGGGGGACGGCCATCGACAACATCCTTGCCTATACCATCGCCATGCCGGGCAAGGGGCTCCTCACCGTCCGGCGGGTCGAGCACCCGATGCGCAAGATCCTGCCAGACGATCTGGTCCGCTTCGAGGTGACAAACCAGTCAGGCAAGGTATTGCGCGAAGTTCAGCTCACCGGCACCGAGATCCGCAAGAAAGGCCTGTGGAAGGACATCACCAACAAGGCGCTGAAGGGTCTTCCCGGCTTCCAGAAGGAAGGCACCGACGGGGTCATCACCTCCGGCGAGTTCGTCCTCTATGAGGCCTACCCTAAAAAGTTGACCTACTGTCTTGAGTTCTACGGCGAGGACATGGACGAGGCCAGCCGGGTCATCGTCAAGATCTCGGAAGAATTCGTCAATGAGGGCGAGGAGGCGCTGATGGCGCTCGAGCACTTTGACGAGGAGTATATCCGGGCAATCAAGTACAAGTTCAAGGCGGCCCGCAGCGAGCACCCGAAGGCGGTCCTCTTGATCGATATGGTCGGCCACACCACCGCCCAGGTCCTGCGCGGCAAGGAGCGACTGATAAAACTCCTTGAACCTTATAAAAACACCGAGCTTTTCATCGCCCAGGACGCGGACGAAGCCGTACGCTTCTGGCGCGACCGCAAGCGCCTCGGCGCCATCTCCGCCCGGACCAACGCCTTCAAGCTCAACGAAGACATCGTCCTGCCCCTGCCGGCGCTGGCCGAATTCGCCCGCTACGTGGATGCCTACAATATCGCCGAGGATATCTACAACAAGGAGCAGTTCATCCACCGGACCATCGAGTACCTGAAGACCGCCGAGCCCATCGAGGACCCGGACTGGCTGGAGGCGAAGATCCCCAAGGCGGGGGAGTTGTGCCGGGAAAAGCTGACGAAGCTCGGCCTGCGGGCCAAGGGCGCCATCGCCTACGAGGCCTCGATCGAGAAGCTCTTGGCCGACCTGCTCGAGCTGTTTTCCGGCTATAAAAAGGTCAGCGGTATAATAGAGTCTCTCTTCCACGAGGTGCGCTCGAAGCGCATCGTCATCGCCACCCACATGCACGCGGGCGACGGCAACATTCACGTCAACATCCCGGTCTTCTCCAACGACCGCGACATGATGAAACGGGCGGAGAAGACCGCCGAGGACATCATGGCGAAAGCCGTGGAGCTGGGCGGCGTGGTGAGCGGCGAGCACGGCATCGGCATCACCAAGATGAAGTTCCTGGAAGAGGCCAGCCTGGAAGAGCTGCGCGCCTACCGCAAAGAGATCGACCCTCAGAGCATCATGAATCCGGGGATGCTGAACGACCCGGCGATCATCGACAAGGTCTTCACCCCGTCCTTCAACCTGCTCGAGCTCGAGGCGAAGATCCTCCAGTACGGGTCGCTGGCCCAGCTGTCGTCGATGATCAGTAAGTGCATCCGCTGCGGCAAGTGCATGCCGGTCTGCTGCGTCTACCATCCGGGCAGCAACATCTTCATGCACCCGCGCAACAAGAACATGGTGATCGGCTCGCTCATCGAGGCTCTGCTCTACGACATGCAGCGCTCGCACCTGCCGCGCTTCAACCAGCTGAAGAACCTGGAGGAGATCGCCGACCACTGCACCATGTGCAGGAAGTGCCTCGCACCCTGCCCGGTCGATATCGACACCGCCGAGGTCTCGATCCTCGAGCGTGAGATCCTCGCCGACCTCGGCTACAAACATACGGCGCCTGCCACGAGGCTCTCGCTCCTCTACCTGAAAAACCGCTACCGGATCGTCAACCGCGTGTTCCGAAAAGTCGTTATGGAATGGGGCAGCGCGGCCCAGCGCCTGGCGGCCGCGGCCTACAAGCAGGCGCCGCCGGCCGTCACCGACAAGAGCTGGCGGGCCCTGAACATGCTCAAGTCGCCGATGATGCCGGCCTCGCCCACGACGCTCACCGCCGCGCTCCCCCAGTATTCCGATCGGGAAGCCCTGATGATCAGCCCCGAAGGCCAGGTGGGCAAGACCGTCTTCTATTTTCCGGGCTGCGGTTCGGAGCGGCTCTACAGCGAGATCTCCATGGCCGCGGTCTACCTGCTGGCCAAGAACAACATTCGGGTGGTGCTGCCGCCGCCCTTCCTCTGCTGCGGCTTCCCGGCCAAAGTCAACGCCAAGAAGAAGATGGCGGGCGTCATCACTCTCCGGGACACCATCATCCTCACCCAGATCAGGGAGATGCTCGGCCATATGGTGTTCGATGCCTTCCTCATCAGCTGCGGCACCTGCCGGGAGGCGCTCCATGACATGGGCTGCGGCGAGATCTTCGACTGCAGCATTGTCGACGTCTCCCAGTTCGTCATGGAGAACGCCAACGGACGATTCATCCAGCACCGGCCCGGCACCATCCTCTACCACACCCCCTGCCACGATTCCTTCGACGGCGAGGGGGCGAATCTGCTCGGCCGGCTGCACGCGGATGTGCGCAAGGTCCCCAACTGCTGCTCAGAAGCGGGGACCCTCGCCATCTCGAGACCCGACATCGCCTTCGCCATGCTCGAACGAAAAAGGGAATCCATGGAAAAGGCCATGACTGGCAATAACGCCACCGTCATCGCCACCAACTGCCCGTCCTGCCTCTCCGGCCTCGGCCGCAACCGGGAAATGGGCATCATGCCGCAGCACATGGCGGTCCTCCTGGCCGAGTCGCTTGGCGGCAAGAACTGGATCAACGAATTTCGCGAGCTGGTCTGCGGGGCGGAGAAGGTGACGTTTTAAAAACGAGTGCTGAGGACTGAGGGCTGAGGACTGAGGGCTGAGGGCTGAGGGCTGAGGGCTGAGGACTTGCCTATTCGTCGCGCTGCCTTTGCACCGACACACGTAATCCTCCAAGTATCCTACCTACTTCCTCGGCCAAGGATTGGAGTTGGTCAAACACAGGTGGCGATACATATCCTGCATCTAAAGCGACGTAAAGTTGGGATCGAACCTCGGCACATGAAGCCTTGGCGGTTGAAAGGAATTGATGAAACTCTGCCCGACCGCCACGCTCGAATCCTTCCGCTATGGTTGACATGATGGAAACCGACGCTCGTTGTATTTGGTCTTTTAGACCATAAATCCTTCGCAAATTCACCTTGTCGGGTAACATTGTAAATTTGCTTGGTCAGATCTCGCGCCTTCCGCCAAGCGATTAAATCTTCAAACTTTTCAATTTTACTCATAACTGTTTTCCTCTCCTCAGTCCTCAGTCCTTTGAGCTCAGTCCTTTTGTTCCCCGTCAGGCCGCAACCTTCCCCTGCTTCCCCACCACCGCATTCATTACCCGGTTCAGCTCGAGCAGCTGGTAGGGCTTGGCGATGAAGCCGTGAAAGCCGTAGTCCCGATGGTTGAGCAGCACCGGATCGTTGACATAGCCGCTGGTGGCGATCACCTTTGCCAGCGGGTCGAGGCGCAGCAGCTCGACCACGGCCTCCTTTCCTCCCATCCCGCCGGGAATGGTGAGGTCCATAATCACCCCGACAAAACCGCCGCCCTGCTCCATGGCCCGGCGGTAGACATCGATCGCCTCCCTGCCGTCATAGACCGACCGGGTGCTATAGCCCATATGTGACAGCATTTCCGCCACCAGCACCTGGATATCCTGGTCGTCATCCATAACCAGCACCGTCCCCTTTCCGCTCGGCAGAATGGGCGAGTCGGCCGGGGCCGGCAGGTCGGCGTGAGTCAGCGCCGGCAAAAACAAGGTGAAGGTCGTGCCCTGACCGGGGGTCGATTCCACCAGAATCCGGCCTTCATGCTTGTGGATGATCGACTGGACGATGGCCAGACTGAGACCGCTCCCCTTGTTGGAGTCCTTTTCCTTGGTGGAGAAATAGGGATCGAAGATCCGCTCGATATTCTCCCCCTCGATACCGTGCCCCCTGTCGGCGAGCGATACCTGGACATAACGGCCAGGAAAAAGCCCCGGCACCTCCCCGTCCATCAGTTCGCGGTTGGCGAAGGCCACGGTGATCGAGCCCCCATCGGGCATGGACTGGTCGGCATTCCGCACCAGGGCCTGGATGACCTGACTGATCTGGTCTTTGTCCATGGAAACCGGCCAGAGATCGTCCGGAACCACGAAATTGCACTTCACGTTGCTGCCGGAGAGGACGAAGCCCACGGCATATCGTACCAGATCCGGCAGGGCGGCCGTAGCCTTGACCGGCTCACCGCCTTTGGCGAAGGTCAGGAGTTTTACCGTCAGGTCCTTGGCCCTGAGCGAGGCCTTCTGGGCGGCCTGGATATACTCGATCACCGGGCTTTGCTTGCCCGCCAGACGCTCGGCGAGCGACAGGTTGCCGATGACCGCCAAGAGGATGTTGTTGAAATCATGGGCGATGCCGCCGGCCAGAACGTTTACCGACTCCCGCTTCATCGCCCGCAGCAGCTCATTTTCCATCTTGATGCGGCCGGTGATGTCCTCCACGCTCCAGACTACCCCTTCGAGCCCCCCCTCGGACGGAACGAACCGCCCGCGCAGCCGGCAGATAGCCTCGCTGCCGTCCTTGCGCCGCATGTTGCCGCGGACCTCGCAGAAGCCGAGTCTCTTGAGCACCGGGGCGACCTTTTTGAGCATCGCTTCGTAGGCCTCATCGGTCGCATACAGATGTCGGGTAGTGCGACCGACCAGTTCCTCGGTCCGATAGCCGGTGATCTTCTCCATTTCCGAGTTGACCCGTTTGATGAGCAGCTTGTTGTCGACAAACATTATTCCCACCGGCGAGTTGTCGAGCAGGGCCTGCAGTTCCGCCCCCACCACCGCGAGGTTGCAGCTGGTTTGCTCCGCGGCGAGCTTGGCCCGGGAGAGGTCGGCAGTTCTATCCCTCACCTTCTCTTCCAGATTCTGAAAGCTCTCTTTCAGGTGAGTCGTCATCACCTCGAAGGTGGCGGCGAGAGCGCCGATCTCGTCGTTTTCGCCGATGTGGATCGGCGTCTCCAGATTGCCGGCCGCTATCAACTCCGCGGATTTCTCCAGCAGCGCCAGCGGCTTGAAGATGTAATGGCGGAGAATGAAGATGGAGGTGATCAGGATGGCGATGATGAGCATGAAGAGCAGCCCGATGATGCTCATGGTGGCGGAAATCGCTTCCCGGTAGATCGCATCCCTCGACATGACCAGTTCGAGTCTGCCGACCTGATATCCATCGCGGGCGATATCGGCGGAGCTTACCAGGTAGGACGAGGAATTCCGGTAACTCCCGAGGTCCTTGCCTTCCTCGCCCGGCTTCACCTGGCTCGCGACCACGTTCCCCTCGACCAGGACCCTGGCGTACATGATCGCATCGTTGGTAAGGATCGCCCGCAAGATGTCGTTGATAGACCGGTGATCGAGCTGCCAGACAGCCTCGGGCAGCGACGTTTCGGCCAGCTGCCGGGCCAGCTCCTGCTGGCCCTGAAGCTCTCCCTCCTTGCGCTCGAGGTTGTACCAGATGACCATGCCGGAAAAAAAGACGAGGATCACCGTGACGACGCCGATCAGGGCCAGGCTGAATCTGCGGCTAAGGCTTTTTTTCAAAGCCGGCGCTAGCCCGGATTTCCCATGAACATTGTGTCGATTTTCAAAAAGTTGATTATATTTCACCGCGTTAGACTCGACTTGCTCTTGTTTGAAATCGTAAATAATGTTCACCAAGGCCAGCCGATCTTACCGCGTCTGCAGCGTTGCATAGCAAGCTGCATAGGCCCACTATGGCAGCTTGCTTCGCGCCTCGCATCCACGGCAACCTCGGCTGGTGAGAAATCCGGGCTATTGTTGCCATTTTTCCTCTATTTCCCGCAGGATACCGTTATCCCTGATCTTTCGCTTGCCCTCGTCGAAAGCTTGCAGCAGCTCGCGATTATCCAGCGACTCCTTGCGACCCATCAGATACTCGTCGATGGTATCGAACCGGCCGACCACTTTGTATAGATGAGCACGCCCCGTGGTCTTCAGCACATGATCGTAGGCTAGTTTGTAGCCGGCAAGACCCACCAGCCGGCCGTTGCTCAGCATCTCGAAGCCCTGGAGAATCGAGTCGGTCGACTCCTTGACGATCCGATCGGCGCCCTCCCAGCGTTTGCCGTAGGCCCAGCCCCGGACGAAGCCGATCGACAGCCCCTCCAGGGATTCGATCCCTTCCCAGACAAAATGCTCGTCCCGCGGCATGTAGACGACCGTCTCTATCTGATCGACAAACTCCTGGGAAAAGACATACTCCGGCTCGCGCTCGAAGGTCTTGTTGGCCGGGAAGACCAAATCCACCTTGCCGTTGGCCAGGTAATGGATGCCCCGCTCCCAGGGGACCACCATCAGGCTGACGGCATAGCCCATCGCGTGAAAGCTCTCCCGCACCACATCCCAGCTGTAGCCCTGCAGTTGCAGGGAATCGGACCCCGGCGGGATGTGCTCGACGGGGATGAAGACCGCCCTGTCCTTGGGAAAGCAGTAGGGAGCGAAGTCCGTCAGCGTCGCCAGGGTCACCCGCTTCGAGTCTTCGCTGCCTGATACCAATCCCGGTAATGCGAGCATCAGCCAGATCGACAATAGTATCTTTCTCTTCAATCCGCTCATGAGATTCCCATGCTTCCGCAATAGTCCTCGGTAATCCGTTCGTGCGACTCCTGCCTCATCTATTAGTACCATAGAAATTCATTTCTTGTTTTTTGGAAATGAATTTCGTGAAGGTATTTATCCAGCTCAGCTGGGCTAGAGGTCTGTCGGAATATGCCATTTTCCGCATCTCTTCGTTATGACTACGCTTTATTTTCGGGAATGCCTCGATCTGAGAAAAAATTGCTATGATCCGACAGGCTCCTTGCATGAAAATCGGGAGAAGACAAACAGCTTCACACGGCGTTTTCGCTTCCGAACAGGCCTTCGCCGTATTTGCGGATCTTGCCGCGCAGCTGATCGTAGGTGAGGCCCAGCCGGGCCGCCGCCTTGCGCTGGTTGTAGCGGGCTTCCGCCAGGGCCTCGCGCAGCATGGAGATCTCCAGGCCGGCGACTGCCTCCTCCAGGGAAAGGGCCTTCCTCTTCTTTGCCAAGGTTGCGACGGCCTGTGGGGCAGCCGCCTCGCCGACCGGATCCGGCAGGGTTGTGTAGGGGGAGACGAAAGGATCGAAAATCACCTCCTCGATCCGCCCGGCCTCGGCACGATAGACCGCCCGCTCAACCACGTTTTTCAACTCGCGGATATTGCCCGGCCAGCTGTGCCCGGTGAGCGCCGCCTTGGCCGCCTCGGAAAAGCGCACTGCGCCGGATCGGCCGAGTTCATAGGCCATCCGGGCGGCGAAATGGTCGGCAAGCAGCACGATATCCTCGCCGCGGGCGCGGAGCGGCGGCAGGAAGAGCACCTCGAAGGACAGGCGGTCGAGCAGGTCCCGCTTGAACCTCCCGCCCGCCGCCATCGCCACCAGATCGGCATTGGTCGCCCCGACGATGCGGACGTCCACCTCCACCGGCGCGGAACTTCCCACCCGCTCGAACACGCCGTACTCGACAACCCGGAGGATCTTTTCCTGTGCCTCCATGGGGATCGAGCCGATTTCGTCGAGAAAAAGGGTCCCGCCGTCGGCCGCTTCGAATCGACCTGTCCGGCGCCGCTCTGCCCCGGTGAAGGCGCCCCTCTCGTAGCCGAACAGTTCCGACTCGATGAGCGTAGGCGCCAGCGTCGCGCAGTTCAGGGTCACAAAGGGCCCCTGCCATCTTTTGGAGAGATAGTGCAGGCGGCTGGCGGCCAGTTCCTTGCCGGTCCCCCGCTCTCCCAGGATCAGGACCGGCCGGTCGACTGGCGCCACCCGTGAGATACGCTCCTGGAAATCAAGAAATGCCTCCGACTGACCGAGGGCCTCGCCTCGGGAAGAGGAAAAGACGGTGTCATTGTTCATTTTATTCCCATTTGCTGGTTAATATTACCTGATATTGGTAATAATAACCGGAACGCTGTTATCTGTCAAACAACTAAAATACTTGAAATTACTCCATTTTTCATTTTCGCCCGGGTGGCATGGTTCCTGCTCATACCGAGGTGTAACTATTCAGCGCACGCATCTCGAAATCGGTATCGGGATCGGGATCGGGATCGAACCTACCTTCTTATTCGCTAGCGATAGCGATACCGATACCGAGTCTTCGAGGTGCAAACCATAATTCTAATGGAGGACAACAATGGGCATTTTTACCCGCTTCAGGGACATAGTAAGCGCCAATATCAATTCCATGCTGGATCGAGCCGAGGATCCGGAAAAGCTGATTAAACTGATGATCCAGGAAATGGAGGACACCCTCATCGAGCTGAAATCCTCCTGCGCCGCGGTTATCGCCGGTCGCAAGAAGCTGGAGAGGAAACTCGAGGAGATCGGCGGCAAGGTCGACCTTTGGGACGGGCGGGCGGCTCTCGCCGTCGCCAAGGGTCGCGACAACCTGGCCCGCGAGGCGCTTGTCGAGAAACGGCGCTTCACTCAGGCGAAGGAGGCGCTCGAGCACGAGCACACGGAATTCGGCAATCTCATCCATCAGTACCAGGAGGATATCGCCGAGTTGGAGAACAAACTCAACAGCGCCAAGGAAAAAAAGCGGCTGCTGGTCCAGCGGCATAAGCGTGCCACCGGCAAGAAACGGGCGCAGGAGGAAATCCGGCGCAGCACGAGCAGCGACACCATGGCCCGCTTCGAACAGCTGGAGAGCCGGATCGAGCGGATGGAGGCCGAGGCCGAGTTGGTTAACACCGCTGCAAAGAAGCCGACCATCGAGGAGGAATTCAACGAACTCGCCACCGACGATGAGATCGAAAACGAGCTTGCGAAGATCAAGGCCGCTCAATACAGTAAAGAAGGATAACCCGATTTCCTTGACTTACCGGAACATTCGAGAGGAGTAGCTCAATATGATCAGTATCATTGTCGTCTCCATCGTCTTCGGCTCGCTCATCGCGCTCGCCACTTTGATCTGCGGAACCGTGCTGGTGCTCCTCAAGACCCGCAGCCGGCCGCGGGGCAGCGACAGCGAAGAAGCTGCAATAATCCAGGAGATTTACCAGGGGATGGAGCGCATGGAAGAACGGATCGAATCCCTTGAAACAATCCTGATGGCAGATCGGGAAAAGGAAGGATACAAAAAATGACGAAATACTGCACAAGAGAGGGAGGCCTCTACCGCTCCCGCGACGGCGTCATCTTCGGGGTGTGCCGGGGTCTCGCGGACCATTTCGACTTCCCGGTGTTCTGGGTGCGCATGATGCTTGTCGTCATGTTCATCTTCACAGGCTTCTGGCCGGTGATCGGCGTCTATCTGATCGCCGCCTTCATCATGAAGCCGGAGCCGGTGAGACCCATCGCCAGCGACGACGAGCGCGAGTTTTACGACAGCTATGTCAACTCGCCGATGAGCGCGGCCGAGCGGTTGAAACGAAAATTCCGCGACCTCGACCGGAGGATCCGGCGCATGGAGGATGAGGTCACCGGCAGGGAATACGAGTGGAAACGCCGCTTCGAGGGCAAGTAAGGCACTTCCTCCAGCATTTCTCCAACGTACTCCCAAAAAAGGTCATCTGCCCAAGGCGCAGATGGCCTTTGATCATTCCCACGCTCCAGCGTGGGAATGCGGCTTTGGACGCTCCCGCGTCCCGTTTCATTCAGAGCCACGAATCTGTCCCAACAGCTCCGGTAGTCCTGGAAAATTCCACGCCCCCCGAGAATGCCGTCAATGCTCGGGCGAGTCTTCCGTCAATTCGTGACGCTGGAGCGTGGGAACGATCACGGTGGGAACGATCAATCGAGATACGATCCACAATTTCCTCCATATTGAGGCGCGCGGCACTGAAAATCTTGGTCGAACCCTCCTTCTTATTCGATAGCGATAGCGATACCGAGGTACTGAGGCGCAACAATAAATTCATATGGAGGACAACATGGGGACGCTATCGCTATCGAAATCGAGATTGATCCATAACTATTTCCATTTAGAGGTATCGCCCGGCACCAAAAGTCTCCTATAATACAGAGAGGATGGTAACTATTCAGCAACAGTGACCCCGATAGCGATACCGGTTTCGATCCCGAGTTGAATAGTTACAGAGGATGTTTCGACACATATCCACCATCTGCAGGGAGACGGCCATGGCCCAACTTTTTCATTGTATCGTGTTCCTGTTCATTCTTTTCTTCCTTGCCGAGATCCGGGACGTGCTGGTGAACAGTGATCCCGTGCCGCAGCCCCTGACCATATGGGAAGAGGTGTGGAGGCCGCTGTAGACTGAGGACTGAGGACTGAGGACTG
>JAEYNP010000125.1 GCA_023412495.1 Pseudomonadota bacterium | reverse complement strand
AGCGCCGAACATAACGCACGATCAGCGGATCGGGTCTCACGCGATGCAGTCGTGTGATAGCATACGTTCCCGTTCGGACGACGTCGCGGACTTAGCGAGGGGCCCGCTGGTGTCGCTTGGGCGCCATGAGGAGACATTGCAGTCCAGCTGAGAAGCGGACGCAGACAGCATGATGCGCACCGCATATGTCCGGGAATCGCGGAGCCGCGGGAGTCCGGAGAGGTCGTACGAACCAATCGCGACCTAGGCCGTTCGACATTTGCCGATCTCGCCTTTGGCGTTAGACCACCAGCCCGCGAACCGGAGGCGTGAATGACTGACGCGATAATGTTGTCCGAAAGCGCGCTGACCGGCACTTCCGGACTGGATGACGTGCTCCAGGGCGGGCTGGCGCGTAACCGCGTCTATCTGCTGGAGGGCGACCCCGGCACCGGCAAGACCACCACCGCTCTGCGCTTCCTGATCGAGGGCGCGCGCGCCGGGGAGCGGACCCTGTACGTCACCCTGTCAGAAACAGGGCCTGAGCTGCATGAAACCGCAGCCTCGCATGGGTGGTCACTGGACGGGGTCGAGGTCTTCGAACTGGTCCCGCCCGAAAGCCTGCTGGACGAACAGCAGCAGCAGAGCCTGCTCTATTCCTCGGACCTTGAACTGGGCGAAACCACTCGCCTGATCTTCGATCAGGTGGAGCGGATCCGACCGCATCGGGTGGTGATCGACAGCTTGTCGGAGATCCGACTGCTGGCCCAAGGCTCGCTGCGCTATCGCCGCCAGATACTCGCCCTGAAGCACTATTTCGCCAAGAACGGCGCCACCGTGATGATGCTGGACGACATGTCGGCCGATCCGGGAGACCGGACGGTTCATTCGATCGCCCACGGCGTCATCCGGCTGGAGCACGCGGCGCCGGAGTACGGCGCGGACCGCCGGCGCCTTCGCGTCCTGAAGTATCGAGGGCGGCGCTATCGCGGCGGCTTTCACGACTTCAGCATCCTTACCGGTGGTGTGGAAGTATATCCGCGGCTGGTCTCGCTGGAGCATCAGGGTGACTTCACGCGCGGCGCCCTGACCAGCGGCAGCGACCAGCTGGACGCTCTTCTCGGGGGCGGAGTGGAGCGCGGGTCGTCGGTGCTGATCCTGGGCCCGGCGGGCACCGGCAAGTCGCTGCTGACCCTGACGTTCGTGGTCGACGCCATAAAGCGCGGGGAGAAGGCCGCCATCTTCGTCTTCGACGAGGAGCTGGGCCTGCTGTTCCGCCGCACCGAGACTCTCGGCTTCGACCTTCAGGGGTACCGTGACAAGGGCAATCTGTTCATCGAACAGATCGACGCCGCCGAACAGTCGCCGGGCGAGTTCACCCATCGCGTCCGCGCCCTGGTCGAGAAGCACGGCGTCCAGTCCGTGGTGATCGACAGCCTGAACGGCTACCAGGCCGCCATGCCGCATGAGCAGAACCTGATCCTGCACATGCACGAGCTGCTGCAGTTCCTGAACAGGCGCGGGGCCACCACCTTCCTCACCGTGACCCAGCATGGCCTTGTCGGTGAGATGAGATCGCCGGTTGATGCCACCTACCTCGCCGACACGGTCATCCTGCTGCGCTATTTCGAGGCCTTTGGCCAAATGCGTCGCGCCATCTCCGTCATCAAGAAGCGCGCGGGCCCGCACGAGAAGACCATCCGCGAGTACCGCATTGACGAGCGCGGACTCACAGTCGGAGAGGTGCTCACCGGGTTCCAAGGCGTGCTGCGGGGTGTTCCGACCTTTGCGGGCGCCGAGGAAGCCTTGTTGAAGGTGCCGACTGAGTGAGCGACGGCCCCCGCGTTTCACTGCGCGTCCTGATCCTGGCGCCGCACGGCCGCGACGCGGCCCTGGCTCAGACCCTCTTGCGCGACGCCGGACTGGAGGCTGCGGCCTGCGCCGATCTGCTGGACCTCGTGAAAGAGTTGAGCGCCGGCGCCGGGGCGGTGCTGGCGGCGGAAGAAGCCTTCAAGGGACCGGGGTTGAACGCGCTCCACGAGTGGATTGGCGGCCAGCCGCCATGGTCGGACATCCCCATAGTGGTCCTGACCCATCGCGGGGGTGGAGTTGAGCGCAATCCGGCGGCGGGCCGGCTGACCCAGACCCTCGGCAATGTCTCCTTCCTCGAACGGCCTTTCCATCCAACCACGGCCATCAGCCTGCTGCAGGTCGCGCTCCGCGGCCGGCGGCGGCAGTACGAGGCGCGGGAGCGTCTGGAAGAGATCCGCGCGGGCCAAAAGGCGCTGCGTCGGGCCAACGCCACGCTGGAAGAGCGCGTAGAGGAACGCTCGGCCAGACTGGCCGAAACCGAGGCGGCGCTGCGTCAATCGCAGAAGTTGGAGGCGATCGGCCGGCTGACCGGCGGCATCGCCCACGACTTCAATAACCTGCTCATGGTGGTGTCCGGCGGACTGGAGGTGATGGATCGCCAGAAAGATCCCGAGAAGCGCGATCGCATCGTACGGAGTATGCGCCAGGCGACCGAACGCGGGGCGCGACTGACGAAACAACTGCTTTCCTTCTCGCGCATCCAGACCCTGCACCCGCAGACGATCGACCTCGTCACCCATCTCCAGGGCATGAAGACCCTGCTTGATCACGCCCTGCGCGGCGACGTGGTGGTCGAGGTCGACCTGCCGGCCGAGCTCTGGCCGGTCGAGGTGGACGCCACCGAGCTGGAACTGGCGATCCTGAACCTGTGCGTGAACGCCCGCGACGCCATGACCACCGGCGGCGTCATCCGCATCGTCGCCAGCAACGTAGAGGAGAACGACGGCCAGTACGTGCGGCTGATCATCGCCGATACGGGTGCCGGCATGTCGCCGGAAGTCCAGTCCCGCGTCTTCGATCCCTTCTTCACCACCAAGGACATCGGCAAGGGCTCTGGCCTCGGCCTGGCGCAGGTCTATGGCTTCGCGGTCCAGTCCGGGGGATCGGCGCGTATCGAAAGCCAGGTCGGCGTCGGCACCCGGGTGATCCTGCTCCTGCCGCGCAGCGAGCACACCCCTGTCGACAGCCCGTCCCCAGTCCACGCCCCACCAAGAGGCGAGGCCGACCGTGGGCATCGCATCCTCGTGGTCGAGGACGACGACGAAGTGGCCGCCCTCGTCGGCGAGATGTTGACCCAGCTGGGCCATGACTACACCCGCGTGTCGTCGCCAGACGCGGCGCTGGGGGCTCTCGCGAATGGCCGCCGGGTCGATCTGGTCTTCTCCGACGTGATGATGCCGGGCGGCGTCAGCGGCATCGACCTTGCCGCGGAACTGCGCCGTCGCCGTCCCGATCTGCCCATATTGCTGACGACAGGCCGCCCCGACGCCTTTGAGGCGCCTGCGCGCGACCTGTCGCTTACAGTGCTGGCCAAGCCCTACGACTCGGACGCGCTGCGCCGAGCGTTGACGCAACTGCTGGATCTGTGACGCAGGCTTAGCCGCCGTTCCCTCAGAACCCGCTTTCGACCGCCTCAGAAGTTGATGCCGAGTCTTTAGGGGCGCCTTGTCTCAAAGCGGTCGCTCCCAATGTCGACTTCGAATCACCAGCGGACCATCTCCCCTGCCGGACTGGGGCATAATAGGCATTCCCGGAATCGCTCTCCTGAAAGCCTAGGTGCCCGGCGTGGCTTTTCTGACTCTATACTGCGGCCGCTCATCCC
>JAEYNP010000099.1 GCA_023412495.1 Pseudomonadota bacterium | reverse complement strand
GCCCAGCGCCGTCACGCGATCTCATTCGCGCAACAAAAAACGCCGAACTTCAAAGTTCGGCGTTCGAGGTTGATCGCAGTGTGCGAGGCAGGCGCTTAGGCGCCGGTGCCCCAGTATGGGAAGCTGCCGTACTTCGTCAGTTCCATGTACAACAGGATGCTGCCCGTCGTGAGCGCGAGGAACGCCAGGATGAGCATCACCGTGTAGATGTTCGTGCCCTGCTTTTGAGCGGCGGGCGCGGGTGTGTTAGGAGAGCTTGGTAGTGACATGATCCCCTTTCCGAATCTGGCCGCGTTGCAGTTCTCGCATGATCTGGCCGACCGCACGGTCCGGGGCAGTCCGGCGAATCACGACCCGGCCAAGGTACGTGTTGCCGCGGTATACATCGAGCGTATGACCTTCCTTCAGCCCATCGTCCGAGCCGAGCGAGATCTCGATCAGGTCCTTATCGCTGACGGCGAGCACCATGCCTTCGACCTTCGGCGGAATGTGCGAGACCAGATCGGTTTCGCGGATGCCGCGGGCGTCCATCACCATCTTCATCCGGGCAACCTGCTGGGCGAGCTGGGTGTTCCGCTCGTCCAGTCGCTGCCGGAGACCCTCCATCTGGTTGAACTGATCGGTCAGGGCCACAACCTTGTCGAATTGCTCGTCACGATCCTTCTGCGTCACCCGGAGGGTGTCGCGGAGCGTGCCGACTTCGCTGGGCAGGGCTTCCAGACGGGTTTCAGCCATTTTGGCGGCCTCGGCCACCTGAGCGTGATCGGTGAACAGCTTGTCGAGTTCCGCCTGCTTCTCGCTGACAGCCGTTTCGGCGCGCACCAGACGGGTCTGCAGCGAGGCCAAGGCGGCCCGGCGGGCGGCTTGCTCAGTGGCCAACTGCATTTCAAGCTCCGACTGGCGGGTCTTGAGCTCTTCGTTGAGCGTGTTGGCACTGGTCAGCTTGGTCTTGGTGTCTTCCGCAGCCTGCTTCCAGTTCTTGTGCGTGGCGAAGACCATCACCGAGAAACTCATGAACACGAGGCTCATGACGAAAATCAATACGGTGAAAATCTTTCCGACCAATGTCATGGCTACCGTCCCTTAACCTATGTGGGTACCGCTCTTAGCACCGAGCATTCGCCTGGCAAACGTCGGTCGGGGGCCGCCATCCATTGATGAGCCGTGCAGTGTTCCATCTGCGGTCCCGCATGGTGTGGGACGCTTCGGCGGCGAAGAGAAAACCTAAAGCGGTTAGCTCCGTCAGTATAATTTGCGACAAAAGTGAAAGTCAACGAAAAGCATTTGAATTCGACACTTGGGCCGACTCGGCAAGCCTTACAGCCCGTCCCGCGTCGCTGAATTCGCCAGAATCCTGACCAACCGTGCCTCCATTGCGAGGCGCCTGAATGCTGGCGACGTCAGCGGCGAAAACGGGCCTTGCCCGACTCGCCTCAAACCTAGCTTAGTTACCGAGTTTCGCCTTTGAAGACTTCGCCCGGGCCAGGTTCGATTATTCCGCACGCAGCGGTTTTACCGCCCGAATTCACCTGCCGGACTCCAGTCGCTTAACGTGTGCTCGCCGGGTTCCGCGTCCAAACCCCCACGATGGCGGAGACCCAACAGGCGGCCGCACAGCACCAGGCCAGCAAATCGCCGATCCGCCGATAGGGGCTGATCCGGCCATCGGGTCGAACCTCGGCTACTAACGTAGTGGGCGCCCGGCGGGGTCCCTGTTTCAGAACCTTTCCGTTTCCGTCGATCCAGGCGGAGAAGCCTGTGTTGGCCGCGATGACCATCGGCTTGCGATTCTCGATCGCGCGGAAGATCGAGCAGCGAAAATGAAGATCGAGAATCGCCGAGCCCTTGAACCAACCATCATTGGTTACGTTCAGCAGGGCGTCCGGTTCGCTCCCGCGGGCGGCGAGCTCGTTCACCTGGCCGTGCAACAAATGCGGCACGGTGCTCTCGAAGCAGATGCTCGGCGAAAACCGCTGGCCGCGGACCTGAAAGACGCTGGGCTCTTCCCCCACCGTCAGCCCCGCCGCCATCGGCGTGACGCCGTAGATCCACGGCAATAGGTCGCCCAGCGGCATGTACTCGCCGCACATCACCGCGTGCATCTTGTTGTACCGACTGATGATCTTGCCCCCCGGCTCGATGAGCACGGCCCCGTTGTACATCTTGGGGACATAGGGGCCGTATTGCAGCGTGCTCACGCCAATGACGGCATACGTGTCCGCTGGATCGGCGCTGGTGGAACCTTCCTTCGCGGCGGGTGGTTGAACCACGGTGGATAGTTCGAGCACGGCGTTTTCGAAGCCGCGGTTCGCTTCCACCAGCATCCCGCGCAGGTGCTCGGGCGGAATGTCGGTACCGGGAGGCGATTGCAGCGGCTCCTCAACGAGTCGTTCGAGAATGGGAAACATCGATTCCGGCCAGACCACCAGATCGAGATCGACTTCCGCCGCGCGCACCTGGCGGGTGAGCTCGCCATACTGCGAGAACGTCTCCTGCACGCGCTCCGGCGTCACGTCGAAGACCGTGTCGAGCGAACCTTGAATCAGCGCCACGCGCACGGGCTCGGCGCTCTCGCCCGGCCGCGTTTCCCGCAGACGATACGCCCCATAACCAACGGCCGCCAAGAGCAAAGCAATCGCCACCCCCAGCGGCGCTGCGCGACGTCCCCAAGCCAACGGCTCCGTCGTTGGACGCCCCTCCGACGTCGCCGCCGCCGCAGGAAGCGGAACCAAACCAGCAATTCCCGCCGCCACCGTCACCACCACGAAGCTCACCGCATAAGCCCCGCCGAAATCGGCGACCTGCAGCAGGCTGGTCCAAGCGACCTGCGTATGTCCGAGCAGCCCCATCGAGAAACCGCTGATCACGTAGCCGCGAATCAGTTCGATTCCCACCCAGGCCACAGGTGCCGCCACGAGCAGCGGCACGCGGAGGCGATGCACCATCACCCGCGCCACGGCAATCATCACCGGCGTGTAGCAAGCGACGTACGCCGACAGCGCAAACCAACCGAAGTAGAGCGCCCAGTGCGCCATGCGAATGCCTTGCAGCAGCATCAACCAGTGCAGGAAGGCCGCCGCATAGATGACCAGGTACGGAC
>JAEYNP010000054.1 GCA_023412495.1 Pseudomonadota bacterium | reverse complement strand
GGCGCATGCTGCACGCAGTGATCATCAGGCGGGAGAAAGAAGAGCGCGAAGAGCACGCGCGGGAGGGAGAAGAATATTATTTTTATTGACCGGCACGGGCTGCGCCCGTGCCGGTCAATAAATTGGGAAAGAGAAGCGCGAAGAGCCCATGCCGGGAAGGAGAGCGTTTTTGATGATCTGGGCGCATGCTGCGCGCGGTGATGACCTGACGGGGGAAAAGAGAAGTGCGAAGAGCACGCGAGGGTTGTAAATGAAGGGGGATGGGCTGGCAAAGGGATTGCAACGGTGGTGGAGGAGGGGTTAAATGAAAAACTCCCCAAGTGGGGAGTTCGAGTGCCGAAGGAGGGATTTGAACCCTCATGGGTGTTCACCCACTACGCCCTGAACGTAGCGCGTCTGCCAGTTCCGCCACTTCGGCGCACTCACGATGTCTCTCAATCGTACGGACAGTATTTTATCTGGTTTTTCAGATTTGTCAACCTTTTGAAGTTTATTCATCGATTGCGCGATTGGCTACCATGCTATAATCGCAAGAGAAACTCCGGGAGCCGCATGGAAACACCACTTCAGAAGATTTTAGAGCTGGTCGTTCAGCCGCCTGGTAACTTGATTTACCACCTCGTGCTGGCATTTTCGGTTCTTTCCAGCCTGCAAGCGGCGATTATCAGCCGGCAGAACAGCGCATATCCGCATACCCGCCGGATGATTTTTGGGCTGAGCATGCTGCTGTTCGGGCAGATCGCGCTCTTTTTAAGCAGCGGGATCGCGTGGCAGGGGATTGTAGACCAGTCGATCTTTTTGCCGCCGCTCGACCGGGCTGTGATTGTATTCAGCCTGATCTGGATTGTGTGGCTGTGGTGTTTTCCGAACCCATCAAGAATCGGCGACCTGCTGGCAGGCTTTCTGACCCTGGGAGCGATTCTGCTGTTCCTGTTCACGTATACGAGCTGGAGCGCCGCCGGTCAGGGACAGCCCTACAACCATTCCGACCTGGATTGGGCGGCAATCGCAGCGGGCGGGGCGATCGCAATCCTGGGGATGTTGATCCTGCTGGCGCGGCGCCCGGCGGGCTGGGGATACGGATTTGGCATACTGAGCTTAAGCCTGGCAGGGATCGTGGCGCATCTTTTGCTGCCGCCGGTGAGCGAGCATCTACCGGCGTACGTGCGCCTGGGGCAACTGGCAGCTTACCCGCTGCTACCCTCGCTGCTTTACCGGTTCAGCGCGAGCACTGCGGCGGCACCGGCGAAGGCGACAGCCGCGCAAGCCAGCCAGAACGCGGCTCAACCAGCCGCATCCGCGGCGGGGCAGGCTACCGGCCCGCGGTCGCAAGAACGCCGCCGCTACAGCGCCGGCCCGCGCGCCGTGCACGCCTGGCTGGAACTGGCGAATGCCGGACAACCCGAACGAGTCCTGGCGCATACTGCCAAGTCGCTGGGGCATACGATGCTGTCGGACCTGTGCTTCCTGGTGAGCGGGCCGTCGCCGTTTGGACAAATTGCGCTGCGGAGCGGGTATGACCTGATCCGCGAAGAGGAAATGCCGGGCACGGCAATCGACCAGACGGCGGTTCCGGCGCTGGCAAACGCATTGCAAAAAGGCAAGTCGCTGCGCGTCACCGACGCAGACCCGCAGCCGGTGGATATGCATGCCCTGGCAAGCACGCTGGGGCTGGAAGAAGCCGGAAGCCTGATGTATATTCCGCTGGCATCGAGCAGCAAACCCAACAGCGGGCTGTTGTTCCTGTCGCCGTATTCAAACCGGCAGTGGTCGGTAGACGACATGAATTACCTGGCATCGGAGCTGGACCTGGTCGCCGAGCTGATTCACCGCGCCGAACGCGATAACGAACAGGCGGCGAGCGTGGAACAATTGAGCGAACGGCTGCGCGTAGAGCTGGAAAATGCGCAGGTCGAAAACCAGACACTGCAGCAGGAGATGCAATCGCTGCGCCAGAAGGTCTCCGAAGCGGCGGCGGCACCGGCAGCACCAGTGAACGGAGATCAGGCGGAGGAGGGACAAGCGGGGGTATCCGCAAACGAAGCCCCGGCGGCAGTCCCCGCCGTAACGCCGGCGGACGAGCTGGCCGCGCTGATCGCATTACAGCAGGAAACGCAGGATCAGATCGCCGCGCTGCAAAGCGAGAACGAACGCTTGCAGCGGCTGGCGCGCGCCCAGGGCGGCGACCTGTACACGCCGGAAGACTTCGCGCGCATGGAAGACGAGCTGCGCATCACCCTGCAAGAGCTGGCGGTACAGCAGAACCAACTAGCAAAGTCGAATGCGCGCATTTTGATGCTCGAACGAGAGCTAAAGCTGGCCCAACCCAGCGGCCTAACACAGGCTGCCGGCAGCGAAGACCGCGAAGCAATCACCTCAACCGTGCAGGAAATTCGCCAGCCGATGTCTTCCATTTTAGGGTATACCGATTTGCTGCTGGCTGAATCGGTCGGGATTTTAGGCGCGCTGCAGCGCAAATTTTTAGAGCGGATCAAAGCTTCGACCGAGCGCATGCATACCCTGCTGAACGACCTGATCATGCTGACGGCGATGGACGGCAGCACGCCGGAACTAGCGCCGAGGATGGTCGATTTAGGCT
>JAEYNP010000095.1 GCA_023412495.1 Pseudomonadota bacterium | reverse complement strand
CACGAGGAGCGACTCGGCGATTTCGGCGGCGTAGGGTTCCAGGGCCCGGCTGTTCCAGCGCGCGGCGAGCGTGAGCAGCGGGGAACGATCGCCGGCAGGCAATTGCTTGAAGACAGCGACGAGCGCTTCCTCCTGATCGCCGGACAGTTTGAGGGCAGAACTCTTCGGCCAACCCTTTGCGAGGCCGCCGAGGACGATCGCCAGTGTTTCGACATTCGCATTGGGACGCAGGTCGCGCAGCAGGCTGACGGCCGAGGGATCGTCGCCGCGGGCGAAATGCTCGGCGACGATGGCGAGGGCCTTGAGTGTGGCGTCGTTAGGTTTCTTTGGCTGATGGATGGTGGCGAACAGGTAGGAGCGGGCATGGGCGGCCGCGGCGGCTGTGATCGCGTCGGGGAGCCAACGATCGGTCGCGTTTTGCGGGTCGAGCAACGCTGCCGAGAGGACCGCGGCGGCCTCCGGCGACTCGGGCATTTCGGACAAGGCCAGGAATGCTTGGAGACGAACCTGAAGGTTCTCATCTTTCAGTACGCCGCTATCGACTAGCGCTTCGACCGATTCTTGGGTCCGCGGAAGGAGCTGTACTGCGGTGCGTCGAACTCCGGCCGACGGATGCTTGAGCGCCGCTTCAGCCACGCCTGAAAGCCTGAACGATTCTTCGAGCTGTCCCAGGCCATGAAGCGTCCACAGGCCGTGAATGGCGCCGACGTTCAGGCCGATGGAGTCGACTTGTTTGTCTGCGACCAGGTTAGCGAGCGCACCAGCGACATCGCGGTTGCCGCGTTCGATGAGCAGCCGCTGGGCGTGCCGGCGCCAGAGGAAGTTGGGATGTTTCAGCGTCTCGACTAGTTTCTCCGGCGAGGCTCCTTCGAGCGACAGAGCCGGTTGTTCCTTCGCCTGCTTGTACACGACCCGGTACACGCGACCGTGTTTCTTGTCGCGCAGATCGGTCTCGTAGGCGTTTCCCTTGCCGTTGTCGAAGCCGGCAGGCGTGGGGTTGTGCTGGACGATGTAGTTGTACCAGTCGCTGACCCAGACATGCCCATCGGGACCGACTTCGGCTACGACCGGGCTGGTCCACTCGTCGTCGCTCGCGAACAGGTTCCACGCGTTCTTTGACTTGAACCCGCTGCCTTCCGGGGAGAGGACAAACGTGGCCGTCAGGTGGCCGGTCGGCTCGGTGACGAAGGCGGTGCGGTTCCAGTACTCGCGGGGGTAGGTACGCGCGGTGTAGAGGGCGTGGCCAGCGGCGGCGGTGAAACTGCCGTGGTGGTCGACCTGGCGAATCTTGTCGGTAATCGGATAGTACTTGTCCGATTCGGCGATTCCCTGGAGCACCGAAGCGCTCCAGCCGCGGACCGACTCGTAGTAGCGATTGGCGATCGGCATGAACTCGCTCGGGTTGCCGTTCGCCGTGCTGCCGAACAGGAGCCCTTCTTCGCTGAAGCCGACGCCCCACGAGTTGTTGTTCGTGTTGCGGAGAAATTCGAGCTTGGAGCCGTCCGCCTGGAAGCGGAAGAAGCCCTGGCGGAACGCATGTTTCTCGCCGCCGACTTCGCCTTCGAAGCCCGCGTAGCCGACGATGCCGTACAGCCAGCCGTCGAGACCGTACTGCAGGTTGCTCGGACCGGCGTGCGTGTCGTTGGTCTTCCAGCCGGAGAAGAGAACCTTGCGCTCGTCGGCTACGTCGTCGCCGTCGGTGTCGCGGAGGAAGAGGGTGTCGGGAGCTTGCAGGACGACCACGCCGTCCCGGGCGAACGCCAGGCTGGTCGGAATGCTGAGCTTGTCGGCGAACAGGGTGAACTTGTCGGCCCGGCCGTCGCCGTTGGTGTCTTCGCAGATGCGGATGCGGTCGCGGCCGGCGCCGGGCGGTTGCAGGTCGTTGGGATAGTCGACCGTTTCGCAGACCCAGAGGCGGCCGCGATGGTCCCAGTTCATGGCGATCGGCTTGCCTTGCAGGTCGGGCTCGGCGACGAATAGCTGAGCCTCGAAGCCGACCGGCGTGACGATGTGTTTTTGCGACTCGGCGGGAGGGACGGGCAACTGCATCATCCGCTTGCCGGGAGCGGTCGTGCCGAAGCGAGCGCCCGGGATGTAGAACGGCACGTTGGCTTCGACGTACTCGAACGGCTTGAGATCCTTGGGCAACTCCGTCATCTGCGGCCGGTCGCTGAAGGGTGCGGCCTGCGACGGATCGCGGCCGGTGGCCCAGCGGATGCCGCGCTCGACGAGATTGTGAAAGCCGGGATTGCTCCACGTTCGCTCGTCGTGCCCCCAGGCGGTGTAGAACACGCGCCCCTTTTCATGGGTGCGGACCCAGGTCCAAGGTTCGCGACGACCTGCGTCCTGGCGAAACTCGAGCACGGTGCGATTTTGGTCGTTGTGGCGACGATGCAGGTAGGTCTCGTCCCAGCTTGCAAAGCCCTGGAAGCCGCGCAGGAGCGGATGCTCGGGCTCGGCGATGATCGTGCGGAACGTGCCGGTTCCGTGGCGATCGAACTGGGCGCCGACGAGCTCGATGTAGGCGTCGGAGTTGAGAAAGCAGAACGACGCGCAGTGGAGCGGGATCAGCCCTTTGCCGCCGGCGACGAAGTCGAGGAGGGCTTTTTCCTGCTCCGGCTCGATCCGTTCGATGTTGGCATAGATCAGCAGGCCGTCGTAGGGCTGG
>JAEYNP010000004.1 GCA_023412495.1 Pseudomonadota bacterium | reverse complement strand
GCTGAGAAGCGCTGGAACGGCTCGGGGAGCTCGGCGTTGGGGTTCACCGGGTAAACGAACATCTGCAAGGGGATATCCTCCTGGAATGCGGGCGAAAGCATAAAGTCGACGAACTTCTCGGCCGCCGCGCGCTGCGCGGTCCCTTTCAGGATGCCCACAAACTCGACCTGGCGGTAGCAGGTGCCCGGGGCCACAATCGAGCCGGTCGGCGCTTCGTCGGGCGGGTTTTCGGCGAACACTACCTCGGCAACCGGCGATGAATTGTACGAAACCACCATCGGCTGCGGTCCCTGGCCCGACGACCCGCTGAAATGATTATAGTACGCCGCTTCCCAATCGTTGGCCACCACCACCTCATTGGCGCGCAGGTCTTCCCAGAACTGCAGCCAGCCGTCCTCGCCAAACTGCGCGACCGTCGCCAGCAGGAAAGCCATCCCCGGCGATGAGGTCGCCGGGTTCTCGACCACCAGCAGCCCGCGGTATTCTTCATTCGTCAGGTCGGCCAGCGACTGCGGCACGGCAAGACCGTTGTCTTCGAAGTAGGCTTTATCGTAGTTGATGCACACGTCGCCGTAATCCACCGGCAGCGCCACCCCCGGCCGGCCCAGCTCGAATTCGTCGGGGATATCGGCCAGCAGCGGCGACTGGTATTCCTCAAAGATTTCCTCCTCCAGCGCGCGCGAGAGGAAGGTGTTGTCGACCCCGTAGAAAACGTCGGCGATCGGCGCGTTCTTGGAGAGAATGGCGCGGTTCAGCGCGGAGCCCGCGTCGCCTGACTTGATAAAGCTGAGGCGGATGTTATTCTCCTGCTCGAACTGGCGAATCACCTCTTCCGACGCGGCGAAGGAGTCGTGCGTCATGACGTTCAGGGTCACCGGTTCGCCCGGAGCAGGTTCGCCCGGCAAAGTTGCCGCCGGCTCTGTCGCCGCCGTTTCCGGTGCCGCCGCGGTTGGCTCTGGCGCTTCCGTGCCGTTGCCGTTCGCGCCGCAAGCCGCCAGCAGCGCGGCAATCATCAAAACAGTAAACAGGGTTAAAAAGTGTTTTTTCACCGTAACTTCTCCTATCTCGGATTGTTCGCTTCCGTCTGGCGGGTGTGAATGCAGATCAGCGTGCCTTCGCGCAGGGCAACCCCCGCGCTCGGGCCTTCCATGACGTTACTCACTCCCCGCGCGTATTCCGGGTACAGGGTCTCGCTGCGCAGCGGGTACGCCAGCCCCTCGGTGACCACGCCGCGCGCCGGTCCGCCCAGCGCCAGCAGCGATACGCGGTCTCCGGCCCGGCCCTCGATGGTCCGCGCGGGGCTGTCCAGATCTCCGTGAATGAGGAAAACTTCCTCAATCCCGTCCTCCAGCCGCGCGTCGACCCTGGGACGCAGCTTCTCCAGCAGAAAGATATTGGCCAGCGTCATGTCAAGCCGTCCCCCCAACCCGCCGGCGATGATCACCTCGGCGCAACCGGCTGCCAGGGCCGCGTCAACCGCCAGTTCCAGGTCGGTCTCGTCCTTCTCCACCGGGTACTGCTCTACCCGCACGCCCTCCCCGGTCAGGGCAGGGATGCGCTCCCGGTCAATCGAATCCAGGTCGCCGATCAGCAGGTGCGGGAGGCGCTCCAGCGCGTCCAGGTGGCGCAGGCCGCCGTCGGCGGCGATCAGATAATCGTCCGGCCCGATCATTGCAGCCAGCGCGCGCAGGTCAACCTGCGTGCCGTTGGCGAATATCAGCGCCCGGCCTGGCGATGTGGGTGACGGTGGCATCAAAAAACCCTCCTTTGCGGGAGGGTGGCATGAGCGTATCGGACCAAATACCTCCCTCCGCCGGCATTACCCGGATCAGGTTCCGTGGGTCAAGGGCTGGTGCCCTTTTCTCAGCCTGGCCTACCAGGCTCCCCATCTTTTTTGTTAAGTGGAGTATATTGGAAAGCGTCCAATATGTCAATATAATTAGAACAGCCCGACTGAGCCGGTAAAAAATTATCAATAGGAGCGCGATGTACAGCCTGGAAGACCTTCAAAGCTGCCTGGCGAAGGCCGATAAAGCCGCCCGGCACGTGGAATGGAAGCCCCTCGCCGAGCATACCCTGGCAATTTTGCAGGAGATCTGCCAGGCCGAGGCGGCGATCCTTTACCCGTCCAACTTCGCCGTCCGGCCTGAAGACGCGCCCGTCGTGGGAACCTCGGGAGCCCCCTGGCTTGGCACGCCTCAGGGCATTACCCCTACCTGGTGGGCGGCCCTGCGCAGAAAACTTCTCCAACCGGGCTTCTTCTCGCGCCAGAGCGTGCGCTGGATCGACCGCAGCACCATCCTCACCGAGCAGGCGCTGGTTCAGGCCTTTGTCAATCTGCCGACCCTCAACAACCTGATGATCCTGCCCCTGCCGCATTCCAAGGGGCTGCCCAGCGGCGCGATGCTGTTCAATTCGCGCCAGCCCCGCCTCGAGCTGGCCCAGATCGTGGCCAACCGCCTGGCGACTGAACTGGAGAAAGCCGCCGCGCTGGAAGCCGCCGTGCACCGTGAAGAACGCCTGCGCGCGGTCAACGACATCCTCGGCCAGCTCACCGCCAACCTCAACCCCGACGAAGTGCTGCGCATGTTTATCGAGCGGGCGCGCCAGTTCCTCAACGTGGAAGCCGTCTCGCTCTTCCTGCTGGATGAGAATACCGACGAGCTGGTGCTGCAAATGGCCAGCCAGTCCGACGAGAAAATCCAGGTCGAGCAGATTCGCGTGCCGCGCGGGCAGGGCATCATCGGCAAGGTCGTGCAAACCGGCGAGGTGCTGCTTGTCGAAAACGCCAAGCAGGACCAGCGCCACTACGAGCAGGTCGACAAGGACAGCGGCTTTACGACCCGCTCGATCCTGGCGGTGCCGCTGCGCAGCCGCCCGATCGATCTGGGGCACGGGCGCGGCACTTCCAGCG
>JAEYNP010000061.1 GCA_023412495.1 Pseudomonadota bacterium | reverse complement strand
TGTTCATGAAGCCTCCTTCTCGTGACTTTGAGCGGTCCACGGGAACGGAGGCTTCTTCATTTTTCTGGAACCGTCAAACTTTTTGTAGTCCCCCGGCAAAGCCGGGGGTTTACCTAAAGGAAATTATCTTTCCGTGGAATGTGAAGAACGATCCTCTATTTACCTGACAGTTGAAAGGCCCAGTCTGATTCCGGATATGGCGTAAGGTTGTGGAAAAATCCCACGACTAGCGTGCGACAATAAACGAATCGCTGTAACCGTGGTTCAGCAGCAGCTGTTCCGATTCCTTGGCGTCATCCAGGGTTTTCCCCGCATAGATCTGAACCCGGTAGAGGACCGGTTTCGATCGATCGTATTTGTCTACGACCGCCCAATGGCCGGCATCTGCGAACCGTTTTTGCAGTTTCAGGGCATTTTGCTTCTGGGCGAATGTGCCTATCTGCAGGTAATACTCTCCGGTGGTCAGGTCCTTTGCCGGCAGAATCATTCCCTCGTCGTCACCCTCGGACAGGGCGACGATCTGCACCCTGGCGAGGCCGCCGATGACCATCCCCAGGGTCCTCGCCGCCTTGTAGCTGAGATCGATGATTCTGCCCCGCACGAATGGCCCTCGATCGTTGACCCGCACCACGATATCCTTCCCGTTGTCGAGATTTTTCACCAGCAGCATGGTGCCCATGGGCAGGGTCTTATGGGCGGCTGTCAGCTCGTACATGTTGTAAACTTCCCCGTTCGACGTCCGCAGGCCATGGAAATCGCCACCGTACCATGAGGCAACCCCCTTTTCGATAAAACCTTCGGAGGAGGGAATTGGGTAGTACTTTCGGTTGAATACCACGTAGGGATTCTGAGTCCTTGGCCTGTTCTTGGTGGCGTGGGTCATCTTGATGTCGATAAAGAAAATGACCAGGATCAGGAAGAGGCTCAGGAGAATTTTCTGGCTTTTCGATGGTTTGTGCCGGGAGAAGATGATGGAGGAGAGCGGAGGGAAAAAACCTTTCTGGCGAGATGAACTTTTGCTACGGGGACAACGGGTGAGTCTCATCAACTTCCTGTTTTTGTTCTGCTTCGAGAAAAAAATCGATGCGTTTCCGGTAAAATACACCTGCCGGCCCGGTGGTATGCGGCACATAGGAACGCCATCCCCGCCTGCCGTCGAAAGACGATATCGAATTGAATCGAATTTTCCCGTCATAGTCAACCCAACTCAGCCAATAATCGAGCAACGGGCGCAGGGTGTTTATGGCGCCGTCCGCATCGCGGCCCAGTACGGGTTCCTCCCAGCGGCGCATGGTATAGCCTTTGTACCAGACGCCGGGGCGGGGCATCCCTGAAAGCTTATCGGTCATTGCCGCGGAAAGTTCAGCTTTTTCCATGTCACTGTTGTGCTCGATGAAGTTTTCCACTTCCGAGCTGCCCTGGGTGGCGAGCAGGCTCCATGAATCGACATCCTCGTCATCCGAACGTAAAAAATGCTTGCCGAGGTCGTTGAAGGTCCACTGGGCGTGGCAGGCCTGGCAGGCGATTTTTTCAGGGTTATCGAAGTGAGCGGGATGGCGCAGCAGGGGAAGCGGATGGCTACGGCCGTCACTCGCCGTAAAGATGTAGCCATTGCCGTCCTTCGTCGTGCGGGGGGGGAGGGCTTTCTCCAGGGCAGTTTGTGTATGGCAGGCCGCGCAGGAGGGGCGATCCTTGGACTGCCCCATCAACTCACTGCCGGAATGGCAGTCGCGACAGACGAGGCCTCTCTGTTGATGAATATCAGGCGCCAGCTGGTGATATTCGACGCCGTAGGGTCTGAAATGTTCTTCCTTCGTTGTGTAGGGGGTGCGGTACTCGGCGTTGTAATCGTGCTCGAACCTGCCGTAGTAATCGAAACCGACGTAGTTGCCGTAATGGCAGGAGAGGCACCGGCCGTCCTGCGGCTTTTGAAAGCTGTGGGATTGCAGCCTGCCGCCGGTAAAAGACAGATGGCAGGCGGAGCAGCCGACGCCGCGCCGGACTGCCGGATAATCGTCTCCGGCGGTGTAGGGATGGCAACGGAAACACCTCCGCCGCAGCAGATCGTCGGCAAGTTCCAGAATATCCTGCGGGGTATCGTGCTGCGGCACTTCGCGGAAATCGGTCAGGGTTTCCGTCGCCCCGAAGGCCTGCCGGAAGCTGTTGGTCAAGGCCAGGAGCGTGAAATGCGCGGACCTTGCCGCCTGCGCAACCTCTTGCCCGTGGCAGGGGCCGCAGGCCGCCTCCATCACATCCGGATGGGCCGGCCGGGAGACGAGCTGAAGGTGCGCGCTCTCCTTGTCCGGTGCGCGGTCGTTGCCCCGGTGACACGAGGTACAGGGCAGGCGGTGGCTGGGATCCAGTTCCAGCGAGTGGCAGTCCGTGCAGCGAAACAACCGTGGCGCAGAGGGCGATGGATGGTGCTCGCCTCTGCAGGCCGCGCAGAGAAAAAGGAAAAGAAGCGGAAAAAGAATGCGGGACATCATTGCTCAGCACACCTTACGGCGAAGATATTAAAATTGTATGTATTCTCTGCCGCTCTGGCTGAGTCTGATAGTAAGGTCCTGCCGCGAGCTTCAGCTCTGTTTATATTTCATAATGGTTGAATTTTCAACCGCCACCTGATATATAGGCGTACTGTGACATGGCAGGAGAGCTGATCCATGACCCTTTAAGCCAGCATAGCTCAGTCGGTAGAGCGGCGCTCTCGTAAAGCGCAGGCCAACGGTTCGATCCCGTTTGCTGGCTCCAGTAAATTCAAGGACTTACAGAGATTCTCTGCAAGTCCTTTTTTCGTTCCAGGACAGTTATAGGACAGTTGGGCGGACTCTGGGGGAGTTGGATAGTTCCAGGACAGTTAGGTACCTGTTTCGAGAAAAGTCTTTTGTAGGTGCATTCCCGCCATCAGGACAGTTATAGGACAGTTGGGTCAAGCTGAAGAACTCCGGCGGAGTCATGGGGGAGTTGCTCAGGCAACAAAAAAGGCGGGGTTTAATGCCCCGCCTTTTTTGTTCAGTGATATTTGCCGGAAGACTATTTCTCTATCGAGTCGTGATGATGGCTGTACGCTAAAAGCTCAATTTTTCTTCGGCGGCCACCATCTGATCCAGGGGCAAATTGCCCCTGTTAACCATGTGCCGAATGTATTGGCTTTGCTTCAAGCTTCACTCCAAGCGCCGCGCATACTTTTTGTATAGTGTCAAAGCGTGGACTGGATTTTGGCCGGAGTGCCTTATACAGCGCCTCTCGGGTAATACCTGACGCCTTCGATATTTCGCTCATCCCGCGAGCCCTGGCGATATCCCCAAGCGCAGCGGCGAGCAGCGCAGGGTCGTTCTCTTCCATCACAATTGTCAGATAAGCGGCAACGTCTTCTTCGTCTTTAAGTTGTTCTGCCGGATCAAAGTCAGGAAGGTCAGCAACGCGGATTTTTTTCATATTCATTCCTCCATAATAGCAGCAAGCTTCAAAGCCTTTGCTATATCGGCCGCTTGGCTTGTTTTATCTCCACCGCCAAGCATTACAATTACCACTTCGCCGCGCTGTACATAGTACATGCGCCAGCCCGGCCCGAAATGTTCACGCATTTCATAGACTCCTTCACCGACTGGCTTCACGTCTCCAAGATTACCAAGCATCGCTTTGCGCAGACGGACATTCAATCGCTGCTTGGTCGTGCGGTCTTTAATCCTTGCAAGCCACCTGTCGAATTCCGGTGTGGTTTTTACTGTGTACATAACATTGTAATCGTTCGGCTACAAAAAGACAATGTCCGGTTGCGATGGCTGAGAGCACTATTTAACTCATTTCTTGTCAAGATTTGCGGCCGTAATGATGGCCGTACGCCAAAAACTCAATTTTTCTTCCGCGGCCACCATCTGGTCAACCAGTGCTGTCACAGCGATACGAGCTGATTCGTGTGACATCTCTCCGTCGGTCGGAGCGGTCGGAGCAGACGCATTTTTTCCACCAAGTAACCGCCTGCCCAGCAGTAGAAAATCCACATACTCATAACCGCAGGCGACAGCGATCTCCTCCTGCTTCTGCAGGCCGGCCACCTTCCGGCCGTGGACTATTGCGTTGATGGTCTGAGAAGCAGATCCAGCTTTTTCCGCAATGTCCCTCTGCTTCATCGCTCCGCTATCGAGGATATGATTGAGGGCGGCAAGGAAATATTCCTGAGGTGGTTGGCATCTAGTTGCAGATCTCTTTTGGGTATTTCGCCATCTGTTACCTTACCTCATGCCCAACCCATATTACCCGGCCGATAAGCTGAAACTGCTCATAGAAAATTTCATACGGCGGGTACTTCTGGGAGTTCTCGCTTGTTGCCAGCAAGGTTCTGCCCTGGACGGATAACCGCTTCACCTTGATGGTGTTGTCCTCCCTGAACGCATAGGCCTTCCCGTCCACAATCATTCGAGGATCGTTTTGCTGCAGGTCTACCAGGATGACATGCCTATCATACAGGAATGGCTCCATAGAATCGCCCATGATTTCAAATAGAGCCATTTTTTTCGGGTTTCCCTTGGATTTGATAAACTCAGTTCTGAATGCCAGGTTGACCTCTATTTGATCGGAAGTTTCGAAAGAACCGTGACCGCCTGAGAGACGGGCTTCGTACTTGGGGATAAAGGTGAATTCTGGAATAGGCTCATCTTTGCTGGCCACCAATATTTTTTTTATCTCATCAGCAAAGAGTGACTGACCAGCAAATGATTCGTCTTTTTCGCCAGGTTGTTCAGGAGGAGTTGTCTGGAATCAAAAGGAACATGGTTCCTGAGACAATGACTCAAGAACAGGTATCGAAAGCACTCGGTGTCGAGGTGTCAACTCTGGCATTTTGGCGGTCTACCGGGAAGGGGCCAATGTTCATCAAGAGTGGGACCAAGGTGATGTATTTGGCGGCCGACATAAACGATTACATTGCACAAAACAGGGTAAAGCCATAAGTGCAGAGAAGGTAGATGAAGAAAGTTTGCGGCTCATACATTTAAGCATGAGGAGGTGTCAGCGATGCAGTTACCAGAACTTCCACCCACATTGACCATCCCTGAAGGCGCCAAGCGCTGGATGTGTAGTCCAAACCCATTACGTGCGGCGATCGCCAAAGGGGAACTGCCAGCAATTAAGCCAGGGAACAAGATCCTTATCAGGATAGATGAAGGCGATAGCTGGTGGAGAAACAGCGGGAAGAAGTTGATCAAGGTTAGCAGTAGAAGAAGACGAAGATAGGTGGAGAAGGGTTGATGAAGAAGGGTTTGCGGCTCATACGTTTGAGCATGAGGTATTTCAAGGGGGCGAAGGATGTGACATTCGTCCCCGACGGCGAGGACGCCACCATATACGGTGACAATGGGACCGGGAAGACGACGATTATGGACGCGGTTTCCTGGCTCTTTTTTGATAAGGACAGCAACAACAGCGCCAAATTCGAAATCAAGACCTTGGATGAGAATGGTGTCGCCATTCCCGGAATCGACCATGAGGTGGAGGGAGTTTTCGACAACGGAGACACCCAAGTCACCTTCAAAAAAGTTTTCCGGGAAGATTACACCAAGAAGCGCGGATCACTGACGGCAGAGCTTACCGGGCACAAAACCGACCATTATATGAACGGAGCGCCGAAGTCTCAGCGGGAGTACAAAGAAGCAGTCTCCCGGTTCGCCACCAGGGAATAATTGTTCCAGATTCTCACCTCACCCTCTTTCTTCGCTGAGAAACTGCCGTGGGCAAAACAGCGGGAAATGGTGATGGAGGTGTGCCGGACCTTCACCGACAAGGAAGTCATCGCCGCTAATTTTGGGCTTTCAGCTCTTCCAAAGATCCTGGCCGGCAGAACTTGCGATGAGCACAAGAAGGTCCTTGCCGAGCGCCGGAAAAAGATCAACGAGGAGATCAAGGAAATCCCGGCCCGGATTGATGAGCAGAGCCGGGCGATGCCCGAGCTGAAATCCACCAACGCCCCGGTGATCATAGCCACCCTCACCAAGCTCCGGGAACAACTCGGCGCCAAGCAGGCCGAGATAGCGCGGATCGATGCCGGCGGCGGTGCGGCGGAACTGGCTGAGAGGTTGTCCCTCAACGATACCGCCTTGCAGTCGATCCGCAATAGCCAATCTCAGCGTTGCCACCAGCAGAAAGTGGAAGGATCACGACGGCAACCTGCAGGACGAAACCGAATGGCATCGGGTCCAGGTATGGGGTTCATCCGCGGAATTTTGTGGGAAGTACCTTTCTAAAGGGAACAATGGTTTATGTCGAGGGCTGGCTTCAAACCCGGAAGTGGAAGGACAAGAATGATGTAGATCGGTACGTCACAGAGATCGTCGCTTCTGCCGTGCAGAATCTTTCCCCTCGACCTGATAGCGGATCTTCTGAGGGAGGGTACGGACAGCCTTTCTTGCATCCTGAGCCCTTCGGCTATGGCGGTGGCGGTATAAGTAAAGACGTGCCGTTCTGATAGAAGGTGAGAACAGTACCCTTATCTTCAAGATGCAAAGGGGGTATGAGATGTATACGTCCTGGTGCGACTTAGCCCATTATGACGAGCTTTGGACCAGTGGGGTCAAATCTTGAATTTTAAAATCAATATTTGATAAACTAAAAGTAACTTCCCTAAGTAAATCATTGGAATATTCCTTTTATACTTAGGAATTCTACCAAACTATCACAAGGATGTGCCAATGAAACTATACCTGGGGATCTATCAGCATTCGAACAACAAATTCTGGCAGTTATAGATGGACAGGTTGACCGGTTTATCAGAAACGACTCTCCAATGAGTCTGATGTTGTACTGGCTAAGATGGCTTGCTGATATTACAGTGGAATCAACGTACAACTGATCTTGACTGGTGGATGTCTTGATGGACAGCGAGCCTTTATTTCTTTGGGTTACCACAGGTTGCAGCAGTGACGTAAATATTGCACTTAAACATTGTTTGGAAATCATAACATTGTAGTTAATTTTCATTGACACACAAAATAAATGAACGGGGCTATGCACTCGACTCCACCACATACAATATATAGTGGGTCGGGTTAAAAGAGCGGAGGATCGTGAATCTCGTTGCCAGTCTTTTGGCGGTGCCCTCCGGCAATATCGCTTCCCAGGACTGGGTTAGCTATTACCGCTTGCTGAACCAGTCGATAGAAAAGTTTGCCGCGTGAAGCTGATTTTCGTCTATTGAAACGAAAAGTATACTCGTCCAAATAATAATCTAAATGATTATGGGAAACTGCGCCTTGATACGTACCCAAGAGCCAACGCTTCAAAAGAGATGCAACCAAATGCGCGATGGTAAGATTTTTTGAATTGGCAACAAGGTGTTTATAACCAGTTTTACCACGGGTTCATAGCCAAGCCATCCATCAGTTCGAATTGTGGAGCCAGGAGTGACATGAGTCTTGATAAATTCAATGAGGCTACCGGAAGAGGCGTCATCTATACGTCCGAGACGGATCCGACCTATCCCTTTCCCCATGTCTGCGGTGCTGGATGTATCTTCAACGGCTATGAGTACGAGCGTTTTATTTTCAGCGCCGCGACCACGTTTTCCTGGTCTTTCTCCCCCAATAAATGTCTCATCTACTTCAACGATACCACACAGCTTTTCACGATCGGGTCGAACCATGACGCGCCTAAGCTTATGCAGCCATTTCCAAGCAGTATGATAGCTGCCAAGAGAAAGGACCCTCTGGAGGCCCAGAGCATTAGCACCAAATTTCTGGCTCGTAATATGCCACATTGCCTCGAACCACAGGGTCATGGGCTTTCTGCTATCATTAAAAATTGTTCCAGCGGTTATAGATGTCTGTCGTCGACACTTCTTACACTGATAAAGACCACGTTTTGTCTGCCACGCTTCATTGTGAGCACAGTTCGGGCACTTAAACCCATCCGGCCACCGAAGAGACTCAATGTATTGGAAACAGGCATTTTCTGTGCTGAACCGCGTTTTAAACTCTGTGATTGTTCGGGGATAATCTTCCATAACCCACTACACTACATGTAGTGGGTGGTGGAGTCAAGTGCATAGCCCCATAAATGAATATAAGTTGGTGTTAAACCTCAAGTGGATTTTTATAATTGTGACGTCACTACGCTGTCAGTCGTACATCTATGATTTTAGCATCTATTCATTATCTAAATTTAGCAAGTACCCAAGTTCATGGTACACATGTAGATAATTACATGTTAGAGATCTCACAAACTAAAAATGGAGGATAGGAATGGTTGATAAAGGTAATGGTGAAACTGACAGGGAACTGGAGGAGAAAAGGGAATGGTTTCGGTCTTCAGACGACGTTAGAAAAGGATACATAAAGGGGGGAACATTTAATTTCAAAGAGGTCACGTACTCGGCAATCGATGGCTTGGCCATATTCGAAGGCGATATCTGTCTCGGAAACGCGGATGATATTGCTAGGCAAGTTCCACAAATGGATGTTGGAATGTTGTCGGCCCGAGGTATCGCCTACGGTATCGGAATCACAGGAGAGGAATATCGTTGGTCAAATGGTCTGGTTCCGTTTGAAATAGACGGTGGGGTACCCAACCAGACACGCACTACTATAACCAATGCGATTGCTCATTGGGAACAAAATACCAATATCAGGTTTGTGCAGCGTACCGGAGTCAACACCAATCAGTTTCCAAATTTCGTCAGATTCATTGCTGGAAATGGCTGTTGGTCATTTGTAGGAATGCGAGGCGGAATGCAGGAAATCTCCATTGGGGCAGGTTGTGGGTTTGGTGCCACTGTTCATGAAATCGGACACGCTGTCGGGCTCTGGCATGAACAAAGCCGGGAGGACCGCGATGTTAACGTCCGAATTCAGTGGCAGAACATCATTCAAGGAATGGAACATAATTTCAACCAGCACATTGCGGATGGCGATGACATTGGGCCGTACGATTTCGATTCTATCATGCACTATGGTGCATTTGCGTTTTCAAGTAACGGTAAGGCCACCATTGTGACGCTTGGGGGACAGCAGATTGGACAACGTAATGCACTCAGTGCTAATGATGTAGCAGCCGTTCGGGCACTCTATCCCCAGCTTCAACCGCCGCCACAGACCACGCGTCTGTTTAGGTACTGGAACGCACAAATTGGAAATCATTTTTATACCACATCTTGGGCAGAACTGGGTGCGGGTAGACACGGATATGCATATGAAGGGGTGCAGTGTTACGTTTTTCAAAATGCAGCAACCGGCTCAACCCCACTGTACAGATACTGGAATGGAAATGCCCGTCACCACTTCTATACGACGAACTGGAATGAGTTGGGTGCGGGCCGACATGGCTGGGTATTAGAGGATATAGAAGGATATGCATGCGCTACACAACAACCTGGAATGATTCCGCTATATCGTTATTGGAATTCAGGAATTGGAGATCACTTCTATACGACTTCTTGGGATGAGCTAGGTAACGGCAGGCACGGATATGTCTTTGAGGGCATCCAGTGTTACGTATACGCACTTCCTCCTGCCCAGGCTAGCGACCAACCCAAAACCTCCTTTGCATTTGGTTCGGTTAGCGGGGAAAACGCTCCCGAACTAGTTCCATTCGTTCCGGAATTGATACAGGCACAATCGTTCACGCCTTCAATGGTTGGCCCTGAAACCGTTTACGCTTTTAAAAACAAGCACAACCTTACTTGTAACTTCTCAACTGCAACCTGTGCAGAGGAAGGGACGATCCCTGTCCATCAATATAGACCTTGATAAGAACTATTAGCAGGTTGTTGAAGAGATAATTAATTCAAAACGCCTTTTTGGGAAATGAAAAGTCAAAGGCTGGTTTGGTTCCCTGCGCTTCCCCTCTCGATTATGAAGCGATTCAACAGCCTGCTAAATCCTCGATCGGAGGTGAACCATGATGGTTGTTGTTCGAGGAGAGCTTCACTTTGAGGATTCAGGCGTCAGTCTGGCTGGCGCTAAGGTATATGTACGACTATTAGACGTGAGTCGAGCTGATGCCCCTGCACACATAATTTCAGAATACAAAATTCCATCACTTCCAGTTGGCGTCGATACCTCAAAAAGTATCCCTTTTGAGTTTAAATCAGATCTCGCTGATCCACGAAGGAGCTATACGATCACAGCTCACATAGACATGGATGGGGACGGGAGGGTAAGTGCCGGCGACTACATTACAATGGAAAATTTTTCTGTTGTTATTGATGTTCCGTCTACTCAGCATGTGGTGAGAGTACGTAAAGTCAAAAGCTGATCTATTTCAAGAAATTATCCATTTTTTTCCAAAGCGTGGGCAAATCCTTTCGTTTAAACTCACATTCCCAAACAATTATGACATCCCAGCCAAGATCAGAGAGGGTTTTTTGATTAATTTCATCCCTTTCGACATTATTAAGAATCTTACTTTTCCAGAAATCGATGTTTGTCTCTGGCCATTTGAAGTGGTTGCAATTATGCATGTGCCAGAAGCAGCCGTTGACGAAGATTGCCTTTTTCCTGCTAGGGAAGACAATGTCCGGTTTCCCCGGAAGATTTGTGTCGTGCAACCTGTATCTGTAACCGCTTTTCCAAAGCAGCTTTCTGAGTAATATCTCAGGCTTAGAGTCCTTGCCCTTTATTCCAGCCATAAGGTTGCTGCGCTGTTCGGGCGTTAGATTGTCTGTCATTGATTGGGGCAATTACTCATACTTTATCTTAGTCGCCGCTGGCATGCCGCAAAAACCAAGAAAATCACATCGTTCACACCTAACTCCGCCGTCCGTCAAAGGTTTTCGGGGAGAATAAGCAAATTTACGATCACGAATTGCTTTTGTGGTGTTAAGGACTGTCCTTTTATTGCTCCGGTGCTTAAACATCTGAATCATGCAGCATACGCAATTAACGGATGTTTGAAATAGTTTCTCACTCTATTCGGTCGTCGTTGAAGCGTTTTCATGAAAGACCGCGTCTTCGGGGTGGTTCTGCCCATGCGGACCATTACCGATTATCTGAAGCGCTGGGGATTCACTCCGCAAAAGCCTGTGAAACGGGCCTACGAGCAAAATTCCAAGAAGGTCCAGGCTTGGCTGGGTGAGGAATATCCGGCAATTGCCGCCAGAGCCAAGGAAGAAAAAGCTGAGATTCACTGGGGCGACGAGACCGGCATCCAAAATACCGCTTACAACGCCAAGGGATTCGCGCCAAAGGGGGAACCGCCGGTTATTCGGCTCAATGCCAAGAAATGCCGCGTCAACATGATCTCCTCGATCACCAATACCGGCAAAGTCCGATTCATGTTGTATCGAGAAACCATGACATCTGCCCTCCTTATCAAATTCATGTCCCGCTTGATAAAGGACGTCAGTCAGAAGGTTTTTCTCATCCTTGACAATTTGAGAGTCCATCATAGCAAGATGGTTGCGGCTTGGCTGGAGAAACATAAGGAGCAGATCGAGGTTTTCTTTCTGCCACCTTACGGTCCTGAACATAACCCCGATGAGTATCAGAGAGGGGTCCAAGGATTAAGACCACAGGCTAAGTTATAGGTGTGCAAGTAGTTCCTTCAACATGGTATCATCGCGACCACAGGAGGAACGATGAAAAAGCAAAGGCGGAAGCACACAGCGGAGTTTAAGGCCAGGGTAGCGTTAGAGGCGATTCGTGGCGTCAAGACGATCAGCGAGATTGCCGCGGAGTTTGAAATCCACCCGGTGATGGTTGGTAACTGGAAGAAGGAGATGTTGGAGAATCTCCCGAGCCTATTCGAACAGAAAAACGCCAAGAAAGAAAAAGACCATGATCGGGAGACAGAGCACCTCCACCGGAAAGTGGGCCAGCTGACGATGGAAGTGGAGTTCCTCGAAAAAAAGTGCAAGCAGTTGGGAATACCCGTGAAAGGGCACAATTCATAGAAAAAGGATCCCGACTGAGCATCCGGTGCCAATGTAGGCTACTGAAGATTCCTCGCTCTGTGGTGTATTACGAACTTGCCGGTGAGACTGAGGAGAACCTGAAGATCATGGCGACGATCGACCGCCTGCATATGGAAGATCCTTCGGCGGGAACCCGGCGCATGGCGGATTATGTGAAACAAAAGATAGGAAAACCGGCGGCCCGTAACCGGATTCGTCGATTGATGCGCATGGTTGGAATAGAAGCCATTTACCCGCACAAGCGAACGACTATCCCTGGCGGACCATCGGGAATTTTTCCTTACCTGCTGAAGGGCATGGAAATAACCAGACCAAATCAGGTGTGGGCGGCGGACATCACGTACATTCCAATGCGGCGAGGCTTCATGTATCTCTTCGCCATAATCGACTGGTGCTCCCGCAAGGTCATCGCTTGGGAACTCTCCAACACCCTGGATGTTGGCTTTTGCCTAAAGTGCCTGCGAAGGGCGATTATGCGTTATGGCCAGCCGGAAATAATCAACACCGATCAGGGCTGCCACTTTACTTCCGAGCAGTGGAGAGAATGCGTGCAATCAGCCGGTATACGGATAAGCATGGATGGCCGAGGTGATGGTTGGATAATGTCATTATCGAACGCTTCTGGCGGACGATCAAATATGAAGATATCTATCTGAAATCCTACGCGAGCCCGTTGGAACTTGAGAAGGGAGTTGATCAATTTATACTGAGATACAATGCGGTTAGGCCGCATCGTTCATTGTCTGGAGCGACACCCGACGAAGTGTTTGCCAAACGGATGGAGCGGGCGGCGTAAATAGCGCCACCCCTCCCCCCACGTGGGGGGAGGGGTGGATGTGAAACGGGGCTACGAACACAACTTAAAACTGATGGTCGGTGGTCGAAGAACTGGAACCACCTCACCCGGCGGTCTGCAGTCGACTGCGGCCGGACGTTATCAATTGCTCTCTCGCTACTGGAAGCCGTACTGCGAGTTGCTGAAGCTCAATGACTTTTCAAAAGAGGCTCAGAATCGCATAGCTATCCAGCAAATCAAAGAAAGGCGAGCCATGGCACTTATTCGTTCCGGGGATATAACTGCAGCAATTGAACGTTTTCGAAATATATGGGCGAGTTTCCCTGGAGCAGGTTACGGACAACACGAACACAAGATTGATAAGCTCCTTTTGATCTTCGCTTAATTTGGTGGGAGTGTGGCTTAATGAGCTTAGGTCGAGGACCTGTGTGTTCAGACAAATAGGTGAAAAATACAGGTGCTACGCAATTTTAATATTTTCATTTGTCTTCGCAATTTTAGCGAAATTGGCATATGAAAAATAAGTCAAGTCCATTACTTATATGAAAATTATTCGAAATCAATTCGATGAGAATGCGGAGGCTCTCTGCAGAGGGTGAATTTATTCGTTCATATAATTCAATTTTTGAATCTACATGCGATTTGGCATTATCGAAGTTTCTAATTCTACAACTATTACGATCATGTAGATAAGTCCAATAAGCTTTACGGTGAATAGTTCTCTGATATAGATGGTAATTAAACTTTAGCAAGTTGTAGTCGTGTTTAAAAATATCAGGATTTAATGAGGATTTTTTTTTACAGTTTATCACTTTTTCTATCTTGCGATGGGCGATATTAATACGATCCTTATGGTCAATCCCAACTTTCTGTTCTCCATAATACCAAACTCTCTCATCTATGTAGCCAGCAAGAGAAATATCTACGAGCATCTCATGTTCATCTATTGAGATTGGTGGGCATTTACCAGAAGAACAACAATCTAAGGCGCAATCCAGTAGATCGAAACTACATCTTCTTTTTAGGGAATGCCATGTGTCTTCAGAAGTTGGGGAGCGTATTCCTTCAACTGCTTTGTTTACTTTATCTTTATACCTATGTATAAGCATTTCACCCATTGAAAATTCTTCGAAATCTACATCATGATTGCTGACATCTTTTTCTTTGCGGCTCATTGACTTTCCTCAGATCTGTTGATCTCGCCATCGTCATCATAAACATCTTTCATTATATCGCTAAGTGTGCTTTGAATTTCTTCAACTGATTTCTCAACTGCTTTATTTTTTTCTTCTTCAATCGATTCTACTACACCTTTATACGATGAAACAACACTGGCCTGTAATCTATCTGTTGGCTCTGAGATAAATTTAATCAATTTTTGTCTCACCAGAAAAGGTCCGCCAGCTCCATAAAGAATCGAATAGGGTATATTTAGCGTGTGTTCGAATTGAATGGAGATAAAGGCTGCCGTAATAATTCCGGTCAAAAATGAATATAAAAAAATGAATGAGTAGTAATCGAGACCAAATTCTGATTTAACTTTTCTTATTGCAGCCAATCTGGCTGTAAGGTCATCGGTACTTGAAACAAGCTTAATGTATACTTGGAAAGAAAGACCTGCAGTAATGTGTGAGAATATAAAATGAATGACAGCTATAGCTATGGGGAGTTTTGAAACTTCGTTGAAAGATAGTTGAAGGTTCGATATAAAATCTTGCATTTTTAATAAACAGATTTTCTCGATTGCCTTTGATTTAGTGAATTAAAGTTGAATATCATTTTCTATAAACTATATGATTTGTCATCAAAACTTAGGTTGCTATTTATTTCATTGTAAATCCCCTGAAGCTTTTCCTTTGCGTTCTTTAGGGGTTTTAATCTCAAGTCGAGCAAATAACTCTTATGGCGATTCATGAAAGAATCAAACTGATCATTTGACAGCCGTTTAAGTTCCTTATCAGCCAATAATCTTATTTCATTTTGGATTGTTTCTTCGATTGAATTCATCTCTGCATCTATGCGATTGATGCGAACCTTAATGTCATCCAATATGGTTTCCATTTCACGCTTAAAAAGCTTTTTATTCATAGTGTTTCGAAAGAGAATAGGAGATCGGGTGTCAAGGAGAGTGGGGACGTTTTCCATTTTAGCTAAACTCATGATGTTAAGCTTGTAATGCGTGACCAGCAAAAACCTAATTAGCCGCAGTTGGTGTTTAAGCGACTGATTGTATTGCGCTCAAGTTATCTAATTTTCCAGATCCCGCACAAGCCTCACCAAAGGGGATTTTTCTGTCTGACAAGTGTGAGAGGAGAAGCAATATCGCTTAATGATCTCCTTCTTTGCCTCGACTTTACCTAACCACAACTGCAAAATTTTTCAATAGGTATAAATTCCTATTTTTGAGATCTCACAAAGAAGTCTCTCTTTCAAGCCTTTTTTCGTTCCATAGGACCTTCGACAGAAAGTATCCAGGTGCGCAGTGCACCACGTCGACGCTACTGAGATTGTCCATAACCGTTGGAAACGAAGGCCTCCGCTACCTTCTTCCATTCGATTTGTTCTCTTTCTTCCGTGATGGATTGGGAGAAGTGTGGGGGGATTAATTGTCTATTTTTGTCAGGAAAAGCTAGCCGCATGCGAGGTCCTGGCCGAAGGTTTTCACCGGGGGGGGGATAACTGGGCGTGGATTAGCAATATGTGTTCTATCATTTCTGCTTGTAGTTATTGTGCATTTTTTCACAAGACCCCCAAGCCCCCCAACTGCAGTCAAAAATGCAGTGATATAAGCAAGTTTCGTCCAAAAAGAAATGGGATTTTTATCACTGTCCATACGCATCACCTCACAATGCCAAAAATGAAATTTTGATTTAAGTTCATAACAATCAAAGATATACAAAAATCTTCAGCTCAACACCACATCCACCGGCGCACACCTTTTTGGTGTCTGGTGCAATGGCTGGTTGGCATTCAGTGGTATGTAATTTAGCCACCCAGCCTTTAGTAATCAGGACAGGAGGGGTGGAGCGCATAATTTCATGGGCGTTCCCTTTGCCCACGTCTACTGGGCTAAAACGCATTAACCCGGTATAAAGCTGCCGATTGGTATCCCGTCCCCGAGGCGGATGGACCCTGGCAACTGAAGGGATGCCAAATCCTTTTGAAAGATGATAAAGTCTTCTTCGCACTTGACGGTGCAGCTTCCCTGGCAAGTTCCGGTGCGGATCTCCGAGATGCGGCCGGCTTCCACCTTCAAACACGCGCCTTTGAATGTGAGGGCGAGGTCAATATCGAAATCGATGACCCGAATCACCTGTTCATTTATGAGGATTTCGACTTTGGGCTTATAACCGGAATGGACCGTGTGCTCAAGCAAGGGTACGAGGATGCGCTCGCCTGGAGAGACATTGTGCTTGGCCAACTGAGTCTTAAAGGACCGGTATTGGTCCCAGGCACCCACGAGAACGTCTTGAATGTCAATATCCAGCATGGAAGAAATGAGGTCGCGAATCTCACTGGCCAAGCCCGGCCAGTCGATTCTTTTTAACACACGAGAGAGCGCGTACTTGAGCGCTGAAGCTTCCGGGCCAGGGTCGTCTCCTATCACGCAGTCCAGAGACAACTGGTCAGAGCTGAACGCAAAGATTTCGCGTACAATGTGCTTGGAGTCACTCATGTCGGATTCCTTCCTTTGAAATGATATCGCCTGCTGCCACGATGGCCTGTTGTCCTGGAGCGGTTCTGACCCGTAGGCGCACGACCAGATCCGGGCCAGAGGAAGCCACACCGTCGATGTATTGCGATCCTCCGTGCGGGCGCAACTGGGTGCGGGGTCTGACGAATCGGCCCGGTTGACGCAAGCGCCGGGTCAATTTCCAGGTGAGCAACAGGGCGATGCCGCCTGCGGCGGTTGTGAAAAGGACTTCCCCGTAGGGAGGTGGTGGTATTGGGGGCTCCACCGGCGACTCTGTCCGGGTGGTGGGCGGTTGGACGGAGAGGACTAGTTGGGGCGGAACTGGGGAGACGATTTCTATCCTCACCTCATTGGTCCGGGTTGGGCCCTGGTTGAAGACCAAGGCGCGGGGCTGGGGATGATCGGAGCGCACCAGGGCAGAGACATGGTAGGTACCGGCCCGCGCATAGACATGCCGCACCCTGGGGGCCTGCGTCCATGCCGAAGACGTTCCGTCGCCGAACTCGAAGCTATACTGGATCGCACCTTGTTGAGACGGGGTGACTTTTACCGCGAGTTCCACCGATTCCCCCGGATGCGCACGGATCGGAGCCGCCGCGAGTTGGGCCTGTAGGGGTATGGTGGCGCTCTCGGGCGGCGGCTGATATTGCACAGGAGCGCGCCTTTGGCCGGGCTGATCCCCGTAAGTGCCCTGTCGCTGTGGTCCAATGTTTCGACCGATGGGCCGCTGTCTTTGATCGGGCTGATCCCCGTGAGTGCCCTGTCGTTGTGGCCCAATGTTTCGACTGACGGCCCGCTCTCGATCCGTGAGGTGGCCGGTGGGTTGCTCCAGCGCAAGCCCATCCGACACAAGCAGCAAAACCCAGACCAGCAGCAGCGGGATTACTTTTCCAGCCACTGAATCCGTTTGTTCGTAAGCACGCCAAACGACCTTCCCGAAGCCTGGTCCATCGATTTTTGCCGCCATCACCTGTTCCTCCCTTCAGATTATGTGGCATGATTCTGAGTTGAGTGAGTGTGCATGGCCTAACAATGCAGAACTTCTGTATCTGCACCTAGTATATAGAAAGACTAGCGACAATACAAATACATAAGGAAGTATTTTACGCGAATAATGATAGGCTTTTTAGTAATTATCTCAGCCCTTGCCGCCTGCCTCAGCCAGATCACCCCCCACGTTTCATGTCGCGAAGCATTCTATCGACCATATCGAGAGCGTCTTGAACGCCGATGCCGGGGAAGGGGCCAAGGACAATCTGCTCGGTTTTCTTCAGAGTACGATTCCAGGCCTTGAGTCGAAAAATTTTCTTGCCGGTAGGGGTAACCCGTAGTAACAATCCTTTTTTTCCGGAGTCCTTAATATCCAGGTCTTTTCCGGTGTCATTGGTGTTGATCTGATACGTGATACTGTAAAGTTGAAAGCGTTTCTCCCCGCCCAATGCTTGCCGGCAATAGCTTCTGATCAGCCGTATTTTGGCCTTTTCTATGAAATTCCATGACTTGAAGATTCTGACCAAGACTGCCGGGGTCGTATTTGTGGTCATCGCAACCCTCGTCACCACGCTGATCGTCACCTCCTATCGATTGGTCTCCAGTCAGTTTGAAGAATTCGAAAGAAAAGACACCATCCACCTCGTGCAGCAGGTCCTGCAGGAGTTGGACAAGATCAACAGCAAACTCCAAACATTTGCCAACGACTGGGCCCCCTGGGACGACACCTACCGGTTCGTAATGGATCGCTATAGCGGCTATATCGAGGGGAATCTCATCGAGAATACCTTCATCAATCAAGATCTCAACTTCATACTGTTTTACGATCAGCGTGGACAGCTGGCCTACGGCAGGTTCTTCGATCTTGAGGCTGCGCAGGTGGTCGAGGAGGATCCGGAGGTTCTGCAAGCAGTCGCCTCCGCGCCGTCCCTGATGGTGCACCTCAAGAACGACGTGCATGCCGAGCAGTCCGGTATTCTGATGACCGCTTCAGGCAAGCCCTTCTTCATCTCCGCCGCCCCAATCGTCACCAGCAAGTTCGAGGGACCGATCCGGGGGACGCTCATCGCAGGGCGTTTTCTCGATGAGACGGTAATCGCCGGAGTCAGCGAGGAAACGCGGCTGTCGGTGCAGATTTCGCCGTGGGCAGGTGAGAACGGGATCGATACGGTAGGCGATGAGGGCATAGCTCAGGCCGGTGCATCCGAGCATCCCGTCGTCGTTAGGGCGACGGGGGATCGGACGCTTATCGGGTATACTTACGTCGAAGATGTCCTGGGCAAGCCCGTGCTCAGGGTGGAAATCACCACGGACCGTGAAATCTTCCGGCAAGGCGTACTTGTCTGGAAACAGCATGCCATTGCCATCATGGTCCTGGGCTACATCTTCATCATCGTCCTGCTGGGTCTGCTCAATCGCTTCGTGCTCCGTAAATTGATCCGGGTGACGGAAGAGGTGGACAGGATTGCCGAGAGAGGCGAGCAGGGCGCCCGGCTCGCGGTGCCGGGAGGAGATGAGATCGGCACTCTGGCGGTCCGCATAAATCACCTGCTCGATTCCGTGGAGCAGCATCGGTTGATCCAGGCGGAAAACGAGGCTTATCTGCAGAAGCTGCTCGACTCGATCAACTGCGGCGTTCTGGTCGTCGAGGCCGAAGAACGCCGGATCGTCGATATCAACCGGGCGGGCGCGGCCATGCTCGGCTGGCGCCGCGCCGAAATACTCGATAAAGTCTGCCATCAGTTCGTCTGCCCGAACGAGCGCGGCACCTGCCCGGTACTCGATCGGCAGGAAGAGATCGATCTCAGCGAACGGGTTGTCCTGCGGTCGGACGGCACGGACCTGCCGGTATTGAAGAGCGCGGTAAAAGTGGAAAGGCAGGGGCGGGAATATCTGATCGACAGCTTTATCGATATCAGCGGACTGAAGCAAACTCAGAACGAACTGAGGCGGAGCGAAGCGAAATATCGTCAGTTTTTCGAAGAGGATCTGACCAGCAATTACATAAGCACCGCCGACGGCAGGATCCTCGACTGCAATCCGGCCTTTGCCCGTATGCTTGGCTATGAGACGGTCGAGGAGGCGAAGAAGGCAAATTTCCTCGACCACTACGCCAGTGCCGCGGATCGCGAGACGGTGATGGAACAACTCCGCAGGCAGAAACGGCTGGAGCGGCACGAGTGGCAACTCCGCCACTTGAACGGCAATCCCATCCACTGCATCGGCAATGCCATCGGGGAATTCGACGAGGTCGGCGAGCTGCGGTACTGCCGGGGCTATATCTTTGACGACACCAGGCGGGTGTTGCTGGAAAAGGAGGTACGGCAGAGCCAGAAGATGGAGGCGATCGGTACGCTGGCGGGCGGCATCGCCCACGATTTCAACAATATTCTTGCTGGAATCATGGGATATGCCGATATCATTCGCCGGGAAATGGGCGACTGCGCGCCGCAACGGGTGAATGCCTACCTGGGCAACATCATTTCCGCCGGCGAACGGGCCCGGGATCTTATCAAGCAGATCCTGACGTTCAGCCGCCAATCGGAAGTGGAACTGCGTCCGGTCCTGCTGGAGCATGCGGTGGATGAGGCTGTCCGACTGATTCGGGCCACCATACCCACGACCATCACCATCGAGAAGCGCCTCGACTCACAGGCCGCGGTGCTGGCCGACAAAGGACAGCTCCATCAGATCATCATGAATCTCTGCGCCAACGCCTGCCAGGCCATGACCAGAGGCGGGACCCTTGCCATCAGTCTGAGTGATATCACCCTGGATCATGAGCTTACCGGTAGCCAAAGCCAGTTGGCTCCGGGCGATTATGTGCTGCTTCGGGTTGCGGACACCGGGGAAGGCATTCCGGAAGCAGTACGCAACCGGATCTTCGATCCCTTTTTCACCACCAAGCCGCAGGGGCAAGGCACCGGTCTGGGGCTGTCGATGGTCCATGGTATCGTCAAGTCCATGCAAGGACTCATCACCGTAGACTCCACGGTTGGCGAGGGGACCCGATTCGATATCTACCTGCCGCAGTTGCGCAGCGAACACGACATTTCCTTTCGTTCCCGGAATGCCACCCCCGTCGGTACGGAGCATGTCCTCTATCTCGACGACGAGCCCATGCTTGCCGAAATCGGCAGGGAAATGCTCTGCGGACTTGGTTATCGCGTTACGGATTTTACCAGCAGCGTCGATGCCTTGCAGTACATACTGCAGCATCGATCAGAGATCGACCTGATTGTCACCGATATGACCATGCCTCAACTGACCGGGCTCGATCTGGCGGAAAGACTGAGGGAGCAGGATATTCAACTCCCCATCATCATCTGCACCGGCAACATCAACGACGTCACCCACACCCAGATGGTCGGTTTAGGCATTGCCCATTGCCTGCAGAAGCCGATTACCATAAACCATCTCGGTGCACAGGTCCGCACCGCCCTGGACGGAAAACGGCAGATGTAACCCGGCAACGCGGCAGGTCTCCGTCGCGTGCGCCCAATCATCGAGTTTGCTGTCGATTTCTCAGTTATAGACGCGGTCACGCTCCACAATGCTGCGGCAGTCGTAAAGGTCTTCCGCCCAGGAACAGCTCTTGTTCCTGGTGATCACGAAGCAGGTTTTTCCGCCGGTGAGATGTCTTTCGCTGATAACCTGCGGTGCAGGTTCGAGTTTGTTGAAGCAGGTCTCGGTGCGGTTTATTGAGTATTCAATAAAATTCTTTAAAAAATCCAATTCATCATCCAACATATTCTTTCCCCCCCAGAAAAGATTAATGACGAGCACTATAGTGGAAATGAAATGAAGAGTAAATGGGTGACAATACCTAAAGTTATTGGGTAGAATTACCTATATTGACAATTTTGTCACGGAATATTCATCCCTTGTCTTGGTACCTCGATAACCGCAGGTGTTGAAAAAAAGCAAAAAAGGCCGAATTTCACTGAAAACCTAGCAATTACTATATGTTTTCAGTGCTTGCACGGCATGCTCTTGCGGTGGGTGGGGTGAAGGTTTTTTGGGTCGAGGACCGGTATCCTGGCTGGATGATCGGCCAGGATACCGGCGAATCGGGGGAAATCTAACCGCCTTTCTTAGAAGTTCTTCTCCAGGCCGGCTAAGTCTATTTTTTTCGCAAACTGCATGAGGACCTCCGGCGAAGCTATGCCGCTGCCCTCAAGGGTGACCGAGATGGTTTCACCCACCTGGAAAGAGAGGGTGCCGCTTTGACCGGCGCGGTCGAAAACTTCGGTGCCTGTGTAGCCCTGCACCCGAATCTGCCTACTCTGCTGGGAAGATCCTGTGTCTTGATTCAAGCCCGCAAAGAGCGAACCGATGGCAGCCATTCCGGCCATTTTGCCGGTCATCCCGCCGATGGCTATATTCAGATTGACAGAAGCGCCGCCGTCGTTTGAATATTCCGCCGTCGCCCCGGCATTTCCGGCGATGGCCGCCCCCGCCCCCACTCCCTGGGCTTGCTTGCTGACCAGGGTGAACCTGGCGGGAGGCTCGGGAAGATATTTGATCAATCCTGCCGCGGTCAGTTCGTTGACCTTGGACAAGGCGTAATTGATCTCATCCACGGCCTTGCTGTAGTTGCCTTCTTTCACGAGTTTCTGGGCGGAGGAGAGGCTTTCCACCGCTTCATCCTGGAGCTGATCGGCCAGGGATGGAGTACCGAGGGTGAGGACAACGGCCATGAACAACAGAATCTTTTTCATCGCATACTCCTTGTTCGAAAATGGTTGGATACCGTAAGCAGACAGCCAGCGCTGCAGTAAAATTTTTGAAATCACAAAAATCTAACCCAAGCTGAGTTGGATATTACCTTAACGAAAATTCATTTCTAAAAGACAAAAAGTGAGTTTCTAAGGTTACCGATGAGTCGACCGAAGTAGTCAAGCGTCAATTTCCCCGCCCTGTCGATATCTTCGCCTAAAGCTACGAAGCCGTGATCTTTCAGGATGAAGAATAGGATTGCCCCGTTCACGAGTTCGACCGCCGAGCGAGCGAGTTCCGGCGTGCCGTAAGGGTGGAAGTCGCGGGTGACAGGGATTCCGAGGTCGGCAGCATAGGTATTGATCAGCGTCGAATGGCCGTGGAGAATGGCGTTGATTTTTGGCATTGCCCTATAAAGGGCATGGTGGAGGAGACTCTCCGAAGAGGGAACGGACGCGCCTTCGGTGAGAAATGTCCCGGAGGGTTCGTCATAACCGGTGACATGGCAGTAGTTTTCTCTAAGCAGCGGTTCCGACGGGACCATGCCGGATTTGGTGATGATGAAAGATTCTTTCTCCGTTCGGTAGGACTGGTTGCCATAGGCGCCGTCTGCGTGCACCGGTGTCAGCCCGAGCTGGGAAAAGAGGTAGGCCCAGCGATTCAATTCCGCAAGTCGATCGTCGTAGTCGAAACTATCCTTGATCCGACGAAACCCGAATTTCACTCCCTGGTACTTTTCCATAGTACAAAGCTATTCAAGATTCTTTCTGGTCACGCAGCAAGGCCAGCAGTTCGGCTGCGGAAATTTTTCCGGCGACATCGGTTCCTTCGAGAAGGCTGTCGGCGAGATCACGTTTGCGGGCATGCAGGGCGACGATCTGCTGCTCAATGGAGTCCTTCATCACCAGGCGGTAGACGGTCACCGGCCGGTCCTGGCCGATCCTGTGGGCACGGTCCGAGGCCTGGTCTTCCACCGCCGGATTCCACCAGGGGTCCATATGGATGACATAGTCCGCGGCGGTGAGATTCAGCCCCGCTCCACCAGCCCTCAAGCTGATGAGAAAGACATCGCCGCTGCCGTTCTGGAATTCGGCGATCCGCCTCTGCCGCTCGGCGAGCGGGGTCGAGCCGTCCAGGTACTGATAGGCGACGTTCTGTCCGTCGAGATACCTGGCGATGATGCCCAGGTGGTCGACGAACTGGCTGAAGACGAGGGCCTTGTGGTTGCTGTCGAGGAGTTCGCGCAGGGTGTCGGCGAAGACCCGCAGCTTGGATGAGACGATTTCCGTATCCGGCAGGAGCAGCTGCGGGTTGCAGCATAAACGGCGCAGCTTCATGATCTCCGTCAGGATCCGCAGGTGCCTCTGGCCGGCCTCTTCTTCCCCGTGGGCCTCGATATTCTGGATGGCCGACAGTCGCTGGGCTTCGTAGAGCAGCTGCTCCTCGCGGCTCATCTCGACTTCGAGGGTTATCTCGGTTTTTGGCGGCAGTTCGTGCAGGACCTCGCTTTTCAGGCGGCGGAGAATAAAGGGGCGGATCAGCCGGCGCAGCCGGTTGCGGGCCTCCCTGTCCTGGTCCCTCTCGACGGGGACGGCGAATTTTTCGGTGAAGCTCTTGAGCGAGCCCAGCAGGCCGGGGTTGAGGAAGTTGAAGAGGTTCCACAGTTCGCCGAGATGGTTTTCCAGCGGCGTGCCGGTGGTGATGATCCGGAACTCCGCGCGAAGCCTCATGGCGGCCTGGGAGCGCTTGGTCTGCGTGTTCTTGATGGCCTGGGCCTCGTCGAGGACCACGGTCTGCCAGGCTACCGACTGCAGCAGCTCCGCTTCAAGCGGCAGAAGTCCGTAGCTGACGACGAGCAGGTCGAAGGGCCGCAGCTCGTCGATAACCTTTCGGCGATCTCCCGGACCGAAGAGAATGACGTTCAGGGTCGGGGCGAAACGCCTGGCTTCCTGCTGCCAGTTCGAGATGACCGAGACCGGCGCCGCCACCAGCGTCGGTCCCCCGGCGGCGCGCAGCAGGATCGCCGCCAGGGCCTGGACGGTCTTGCCGAGCCCCATGTCGTCGGCCAGGCAGGCCCCCATCCCCCAGGAAGAGAGGCGGGCCAGCCAGGAGAAGCCGGCCGCCTGGTAGTCGCGAAGGCTGGCCCGCAGCGTCGAGGGCACCGGCGGGGTTGCAGGTTCCGCCAGTCGCCGGCGCTGCTCCTGCCAGGCTTGGTCCGTTTTGAGCCTGCCGATATCGCGGTCGAGTTCCTCCAGGGCAAGTGCCGCAGCCGGGGCGAAACGCACACCACGGCCGTGGCGCTCCGAGCAGGCGTGCAGATCTTCCAGGCGCTTGCGCAGAGAGGCGGTGATGGCCAGGAAGGTGCCGTCGTCGAGCGGCAGGAATCGTCCGGTCGAGCGGCCGAGCAGCTCCAGCAGTTCGCGCAGGTCGAGGGCCAGCCCCTCGTCGATCTCCAGCGACCCCGTCGCCTTGAACCAGTCGCGGTCCCGGTCGATGCGCAGGGAGAGGCTGTTGATGCTCACCTTCCTGCCCACTTTCCATTTTTCTCCCTGCGGCCATTCCAGGACGACATCCTCGCCGCACTCCTTCAGTTCGAGCAGAATCTCCAGCGACGCCTCCGGGTCGTCGACCTGCCAGCGGTTGCCCTCCGCTTCCAGTTGGCTCAGGGTGGGACAGGCGTGGACGAGGCGGGCCAGGCGCTGCTTTTCCTCGTCCAGGTCCCGCAAGGCCTGGACCGGCCCGCCGTCGGCCACGGACATCACGCTTCTGCCGCCTTTCCCTGGCGGGAAGCTGGGGCCGCCGGCGGGAATCGGCTTGACCAGGAACTCCAGGCTGATGCCGTCCCGGCAAGGCAGAATATGGGCGTGCGGCCGGCTGTCGCCGGGAAGAGCGGCTGCCCCGCCCGTGGTGGCCAGATCGGAGTGAATCGGCAGGAGGCCGGCTAGCGCCTCGACCGTCTGTCCCGCGAGTTTCTCGCCGGCCTTGGGGATGATCAGCTCCTTGCCGAGCAGGTCGCCCAGCTGCCGGTGCTCCTTCTTCCAGCGGATGATCCTGAACCTGGTGGGCGTATCCCTGATCACCTGCACCTCTGCCGCACTCTCGGCGGGAGCGGGCATGATGGACAGCTTCAGCCTGCCGTTCGCCTTGCGCAGGTGCAGCTCGGGCTGGGCCGCCACGAGTTCGACGGGCACTTCCGGGCTTTGCTCGAGGAAGACCAGGGGGTGGCCCACCAGGGCGGGCAGGGCGAGGTCGGGGGCGATAATATATACGGAATGGGCATACCAGCCGGTAAATTCTTCGCGGATGGCCCGGCACACCTGGCGATCCTGCTCGCTGAGACCCGGCATGTCCGGATATTCCTTTTGGAGGGTCTTCAGGGCCACCGGCCGGCCTTTCGACCAGCCGCCCTTGGCGTTCAGCTTCTGGAGGCGCGGGACGATGGATATCCCTCTATGCCGTTCGTCGTAATGGAACAGCCAGACCAGCCGCTGCCCGGCGGGTTTCGCTTCCCTGGCGTCCGTTGCCGGTTTGGCAAGATTGAGCAGGACGTTCAGGGTCTTTTGCCACGGCGGCTGCACCTCGACCAGGCCGACAAGGCTTACGGTATTGCAGGAGCCATGCAGCTTTGCCGCCATGTCGGCGTTGGCTTCGGGATCGTGGTTGCGGGCGGCGAGGAGGGCCGAGGATTCCGCCGCGAGCCACTGATAGCCGTTTTTCATTGCCTTGTTCCTGCACCTCTCGAGCAGGGCGACATCCTCCTCGCTCGCCGGAAGGTCATTCCAGAGATAAAAGAGCTGGAGGAAGAAGGTATCGAGGGGGCCCCGCAGGTAGGACGGCAAAAACGGATCGACGGGGCGCTTGGGTATCGTGCCGAGCCTTTCATGGCATATGGGGGCGACAAGGGCAAGCAGGGGGGAGATGTGGTAGTCTTGCCTGACCGAAAAAGCTATGCAATCGAGAGCCTGCTTGAGCGAGGCGGCTGAGCCGTCCTTCAGCAGCGCCAGGATGTAGAAAATTCCGGTATAGTTTTGGGAAAAAGCCTTCCTCTTGCCGGTCGACTTTTTCAGGAGCTGACAGGCGGTGTTGAAAATCCTCAGCGCCTCGGGGTATCTGCCGGAGATGAAGTTGAGCCAGCCCCCCAGGTCGAGTCGTGCCAGCTCAAGGTTGTCGTGCAGCCCGTTCAGCAACCGGAGGCTTGCGGCGGTGTCCCCCCGGACCAGATGGTGCTGCAGGAGGTGCACGCCCAGAAGGTGGTTTCCAAGGTCTTCTCCGTATCTCTCGGTAATCAGGGCGATGAGACTGTCGGTTCCCTGCAGGCGGACCTCCATCGCGCCGAGCAGGTTTGTCAGAATCTCCCGTCTTATCCCCGGGGGGATTTTGTCGATGATTTCGGGATCGACGGGAAGGCCGAGGACGGCCAGCAGAGGGTCGTTTTCGGAATATTCTTGCCTGAAGTGAACGTAGGCAAGGTTGACAAGGTCGTGGATTTTTGCCTTCGAGCCCTCGAAGAAGAGGGCAATCTGCAGCAGGGCGAGAAGCCTCTTGTAAGACGAGGGGGAGAGAAATCCAGAATGCGACGCGAGAGTCGGGAAATACTTCTGCAATGTCTGGACGAAATCGGCATAGGTATTTTCCTTTAGGGTGTCGAAGAGGGCCGGGCGTCGTACGGACTCCGCGGCGATTGGTCCCCGCCGGCCATCCACCAGCATCCCTTTGGCCAGCAGTTTTGCATGCAGTTTCTGGAGGCTGGGCAGGGTGAGCGGGCCACCGTTATCCAGGTAGCCCAACCCGTTTAGGCAACGCAGTTGGACATCCGCGGCACAGCTGTCTACGGTGACGGCCAGCAGCTGCACGATTGCCTTTTCGGTGGGAGGAAGGGTCCTGTATTCGTCAAGCAGTGAGGTGCTGCCCGCTTTCTTGTTTTTCATCGATGGAGCTTTCTTGTTCAGGTCGGAAAATCATCTTCTGCCGGAAAATGAAGGAAGTGAATGGCTGACGGACGAAGGATCGTACCCTGAACCACCGGATATTGCACAAGGAAAATGCAGAGAGGAGATAGGACTTTTCCATCGCATTGGAGCCGGCAGGCTGCCGTGGATATCACGGCAGCTGGGTCTTCAGGAAATCGAGCAGTGACGACGGGAAAACACCCAGGAGGACGATGAGGATGGCGGACAGCAGCAGTACGATGGTCCCCGCCACCCCGGCACTCTCCTTTTCGCTGCCCGCGGCCGGGTGCAGGTAGAGGGCGGCCACCACCCGCAGGTAATAGTAGACGGAGACGGCGGCGGTGAGAATACCGATGACGGCGAGGGCATATTCCCCTGCCCGGAGAGCCGAGGCGAAGATCAGGAACTTGCCGGTGAAGCCGGCGGAGGGGGGAATGCCGGCCAGGGCGAAGAGGGCCACGGCGAGCGTGCCCGCGGCGACGGGGTGGGTGAAGCCGCGGCCTCGGTAGTCGTCGACGGTCCGGCCGCAGCCACTCTGCTCCAGGACCCCGACCGCGCCGAAGGCCGCGAGACTCATGAGCGCATAGGCAATGGCATAGAAAGCGGCCGCCTGAAGTCCGGCCCCGTGGTAGCCGATCAGCGCCACCACCACATAACCCATCTGGGCGATGGAAGAATACGCGAGCAGCCGGCGGACGTCGGTCTGGCGCAGGGCCGAGAAGTTCCCGACCACCATGGTCAGCAGGGCCAGGGTAAAGAGCGGCACGCGCAGCGATGCGAGTTCGGTGGCGTTCGCCCACACCAGGAGCAGCATCAGGATCGAGGCGGCCTTTGACCCGCCCGAGAGGAAGGCGACGACCGGCGCGGGCGCGGCCTGGTAAACATCCGGAGTCCAGAGATGGGCCGGCACCAGGGAAAGCTTGAACAACATGCCGATCAGGACGCAGCCCCATCCCGCAAGCGCCAGGGGATCGAGGGCACCGCCCAGGGTATGGCGGGCCACCTCGACCAGACCGAAGGTCCCGGCTGCGCAGTAGAGCAGGGCGACGCCGAAGGCCAGGAAGGCGGCGCTCAGCACGCCCATCAGGAGATACTTAAGCCCCGCTTCGCTCGACGCCGGCCGGCCGAGGTCGATGGCGGCGAGCAGGTAAAAGCCGAAGGTCATAGCCTCGAGACCGAGGAAGAGGATCAGCAGATTGGTGGCGGAGGCTACCGCCACCATGCCGAAGGCGGCAAAGAGGATGGTCGCCGGATACTCCTCGCCCCCGATGTCCCGAAAGGCGTTGTATCTGCCGGAGAGTATCAGCACGGCGGCGGACATGAAGGCGAAAAAGGCCGTGAAGAGGCGTGCCAGGCCGCCGGCGGCAAGCCCCAGGGCGGGGGCGGAGACTGCGGCCGGAGTCTTCATCGCCCAGAGTCCCGCGCCGATCGCGGCAACCGTCGCGAGTATGGTTCCCGCCGCCGGGTTTCGGGTTATGGCGCCCTGGATCAGGGTCAGGATCGCCCCGATGGCGAGGATCAGAAGCGGCAGGGCTATGGAAAGATCGGCCAGGGTCACTGTGCACCTCCCGTGAGAATGTCCACCGGCATGGCCAGCATGTCGAGCACCGGTCCGGGGTGCAAGCCGATGGAGATCGCGAGGACGGCGAGGACGGCAAGCAGCAGGATTTCCCGGAGCCCCAGATCGGCGATGGCGAACTCCTGCCGCTGCTCCTGGAACAGTACCCCCTGCACCAGCAGCACGGTATAGACGAGGGTTATGACGAGGCCAAAAAAGGCGAAGACGGTCGCCGTCTGCGCCACCCGGTAGGAGCCGGCCAGGATCAGGAATTCGCCGACAAAATTGTTCAGGCCGGGAAGCCCTGCCGAGGCCATGGCGAAAAGCAGGAAAAACGAGGAGAAGACCGGCGCCTTGCCCCACAGGCCGCCATAGGCGGCGATCTCGCGGGTGCCGGTCCGCGCCGCCAGCATGCCGACCATGGCGAAGAGCGCGGGCGTGGTGATGCCGTGGCTGACCATCAGGACGATAGCGCCACCGAGGGCCACCGGCGTCCAGGCGGCGATCCCCAGGGCCACGAAGCCCATGTGGCCGACACTCGAGTAGGCCACCAGCCTCTTCATGTCCTTCTGGGCGAAGGCGATCCACGAGCCGTACAGGATACCCGCCACCGCCGTGACCAGCAAGAGCGGCGTGAGCAGGCGCGCGCCCTCGGGAAAAAGCGGGTAGCCGAAGCGGATCAGCCCGTAGCCGCCGGTCTTGAGCAAGAGGCCCGCCAGGTCGATGCTGCCCGCCGTGGAGGCATCGGTGTGGGCGTCGGGCAGCCAGGTATGGAGCGGAAAGATCGGGAACTTGATGGCGAAGCTCAGCAGGAAGGCGGCGTACAGCCAGACCTCCACGGTCGGGTCCATGCTGGTCCCGAGCAGCGAGGTCAGGCCGAAGGTGTAGACGCCGGTCTCTCTGCCGTGGATCAAATAGATACCGATTATGGCCAGCAGCATGAGGAGCGATCCGGACATGGTGAAGACGAAGAATTTGATCGCCGAATAGATCTTGCGGCCGTGGCCCCAGATGCCGATCAGGAAGAACATCGGGATCAGCATTGCCTCCCAGAAGAGATAGAAGAGAAAGAGGTCCAGGGCGAGGAAAACACCCATGATGCTGCTCTCCAGCGCCAGGAGCATTATGTAGTGCAGGGTCGTGCGCTCGGTGATGGTCCTCCAGGAGGCCAGCATGGCGATGATGGTGAGCAGCGCGGTCATGATGGCCATGAGCAGACTGAACCCATCCATGCCAAGAGTGAAGCGGATGCCGAGGGCCTCGATCCAGGGGTAATCCTCGAACAGGAAGAAGCCGGGCGGGGCGCCTGCCGGCGGCGGATTTCCCGAGACGGTCCACATCCAGCAGGTGAGGGCCAGTTCGAGGACGGCGACACCCAGGGCCGCGACCCGGGCCGCCTGCACAAGTCGCTTGAACGGAATGAGGCAAAGGGCCCCGGCCAGGGGCAGGAAGGTCAGGATGGTCAGGAGGGGCATCGTCATAACAGCCCCCACGCCAACCAGGCGATCGTGAGCGTTGCGCCGACGGCAAGGCTCAGCATGTAGAGGGACACGCGCCCGCTCCCCCATCTGCCGAGAACCTGCCCGCTGCGGCCGAAATGGGCGGCCATCCCGTCCAGGGAATCGTCGATGACCCCCTCGTCCACCCCCTGCCAGAGGAAGTGCGACAACCACTTGTACGGGCGCACGAAGAGCAGGAGATACAGATCGTCGAAATACCAGCCCTTGCGCAAAAAAACGGATACGCCTCCGGGCTCCTCCGCCTCGGCGAGATACGAGGCGAGCCGCTCTCGGCCATAGAGTCGCCAGGCGAGGCCGATTCCGGCAAGCGCCGTTACGGTCGCCAGAAACTGCAGCATCAGCTCGGTGGCGTGGGAGTGAACACCGCCTCCCGCATACAGCGGGGCAAGGAAGCCGTCGAGCAGGCCGCCGCCCAGGTAAGCCGGGAGGTTGAACAGCCCGCCCGCGAGCGCCAGCACGGCAAGGGGGATGAGGGGTTTTTCCATGATCCCGGGCAGCGGGACGAGGTGGTCCTCCTCACGCCTCCGCGCATCCGCCGAACGATCCTCGAAGACCAGCAGCATCATTCGGGTGGTATAGACGGCGGTGAGAAAGGCGGTGAGGAGGCCGATAAAAAAGAGGCTGTCATAAAACATCCCGCCTTTCATCCAGGCCGCTGCCAGCACGCTGTCCTTGCTGAAGAAGCCCCCGGTCGGCGGCACCCCCGCAAGGCACAGGGCTCCGGCCAGGAAGGGCCAGAAAACCTTCGGCAGCAAACGTCTTAGCCCGCCCATGCGGAAGATATCCTGGTCGTGGTGCATGGTCGTGATAACGCAGCCGGCCGCCAAAAAGAGCAGGGCCTTGAAGAAGGCGTGGATCAGCAGATGGAAGGTGGCGGCGGTGATGGCCCCGCAGCCGACGGCGAGCATCATGTAGCCGATCTGGCTGATGGTGGAGTAGGCCAGGATCCGCTTCAGGTCGCGCTCGACGAGAGCACAGGAGGCCCCGTAGAAAGCCGTGAAGACGCCGGTGGCGGCGATGGCCATGCAGACGACGGCCGAAATGCCGATCAGCGGGAACATCCGCATGAGCAGATATACTCCCGCCGTGACCATGGTCGCCGCGTGGATCTGGGCGGAGACCGGGGTCGGGCCGGCCATGGCGTCCGGCAGCCAGACCATGAGCGGCGCCTGGGCCGACTTGCCCATGGCCCCCACGAGCAGCAAGAGCCCCAGGGCGGTGACCACGGCAAGCGGGATCGTCTGCCCCAGCCCGTTGATCTCCGTGATGGACAGGCTGGAAAACAGCTTGAACATCCAGACGATGGCGACGGCCAGGCCGATATCGCCGATGCGGGTGACGATGAAGGCCTTGCGCCCGGCGGTGGCGTTCTTCTCCTCCCTGTACCAAAAGCCGATCAGGGCGTAGGAGCAGAAGCCGACCCCCTCCCAGCCGAGATAGAGGAGCGGCAGATTCTCGGCAAGCACCAGCAGCAGCATGGCGAAGACAAAGAGGTTGAGCAGGGCGAAGTAACGGACATGGCCGGGATCCTCCGTCATATAGCCGATGGAGTAGAGGTGGATCAGGCCGCAGACGAAGGTGATCATCAGGCAGAGCGACAGCGACAGCGGGTCGAGATAGAGCGTGATCGGCGCCCGGAAATCGAACAGGGAAAGCCAGGAGCCCAGTTCCACCGCCGCGGGCCCCTCGTATGCCGCCGCGGCGGCGAGCGTTGCCGCGAAGCTGCCCCAGATAACCCCGCAGGCCGTGATCTCCACCGCCCGGCGGGGCAGGGCGCGCCCGGCGAGGATATTGAAGACCGCTCCCAGGAGGGGCAAAAGGAGTATGAGGGCGAGCGCGGTTTTCAATCTTTCAACTCCCTGAATTCATCGACATTTACGGTTTTCTTGCCCCGGTGCAGATAGACGACCAGGGCCAGGGCCAGCGAGACTTCGGCTGAAGTCATCGCCATGATCATCAGGGCGAAGATCTGGCCGTCGACGGTGCCCCACCGGTACGATCCGGCCACGAAGACCAGCATGGCGGCGTTCAGCATGATCTCGATGCCGATCAGCAGCATGATCACGTTGCTCCGCCAGATCAGCACGCAGATCAGCCCCAGGACGAACAGGATCGAGCCGAGGATGAGCAGGTGCGAGAGCGGCACGATCATGACCTACGTCTCCTTCCCAGGTAGAGGGCCGCGACGATGGCAAAGAGCAGCTGCATGGAAATGATCTCGATGGCCACGCCGTAGCGGGTAAAGAGGGTCACGGCAAAGTCCCGCACACTCGTCAGCTGTAGTCCGCCTCCGCCCTGGCCTTCCATTCCTCGGCTCACGATCAGCAGCCCCAGGGAAACCAGGGTGATCCCCGCGAGCAGCAGGGCGGGCAGCACACGGCCCAGGGTCGGGAGCTGCGCGGGCCCGCCCAGATCGAGCATCATGACGACGAACATGAAGAGCACCATGACCGCGCCGGCGTAGATGATCACCTCGAACACGGCGATCAGCGGCGCCGCCAAAAGAAAGAATATCACCGCCAGGGAAAAGAAGGAGGTGACCAGATAGACGATGGCGTGCACCGGATGGCGCTCGGCGACGGCCAGGATCGTCGCGATGACGGTCACGGCGGCCAGGGTGTAGAAGAGGATCTGTTCCATGTTTAAGCGATTTTACATGTTTTTTCTATATGTCTATGTGTTGTCGTTGTTTTCACGTCTTATTCCTTAAGGCAGCAGGCTGCGGGTATCGACGGGCCGTTCCTCGCCGATGCCCTCGCCGCGATGCTGGGTCACCCCAATGCCGGCGTGGCGGTAAAAGTTGTAGTCGGGCGACTTGCCGGTGCCGTCGATGAGCAGATCCTCCTTCTCGTAGACGAACGACATGATGTCCCGTTTGCAGAACTCATAGTCCGGGGTCATCTGGATCGCCATCGTCGGACAGGCCTCGGCGCAGAGGCCGCAGTAGATGCAGCGGGCGAAGTTGATGCGAAACCAGGGGGCGTACCGCCTGCCGTCCTCCCGCTCCGCCGACTGCATGGAGATGCAGTCCACCGGGCAGGCCGCCGAACAGAGATAGCAGGCCACGCAGCGCTCCTCGCCGTCCGGGTCCCGCGTCAGGACGATCCTCGCCCGGAAGCGCGGCGGAGGGGTGCGCTTGGTCTCCGGGTACTGGATGGTCAGGGGCCGCCGGAAGACCCGTTTCCAGGTCGTCCACATCCCGACCAGAATCGCTTTGGCGTCACCGATTACGGACATTGCTGCTCCCTTTTTATAGTCTCCGTCTTGTTTCTTACAACGGGCGAATACAAGATTTGCCCCTACACCTATGTTTCCACCGGCCGAGCCCACCTCATCTTCGCGTCCCGGCAGTTACTCAGTCCTCAGTCCTCAGTCCTCAGTCCTCAGTCCTTCCTCTTCATCCTTTTACCAGCAGAATGAACCACCCCGTCGCCAAAATGTTGAGCAGGGCCAAGGGGGTTAAAATCTTCCAACAAAGATGCATCAACTGGTCGTAGCGGAGCCTCGGCAGGGTCCCCCGCAGCCAGATGAAAAGAACCGAGAAAAAGAGCGCCTTCACCAGGAACCAGACCACCGGGGGCAGCAGCGGACCCTGCCAGCCCCCGAGAAAGAAGGTTGCCGCGAGGCCCCCGAGCACGATCATATTGATATACTCGCCGACGAAATAGAGGCCGAAGCGCAGGCCCGAGTATTCGGTATGGTAGCCGGCCACCAGCTCGCCCTCGGCCTCGGGGATATCGAAGGGAATCCGCCGGGACTCGGCCACGATGCTGATCAGGAAGATCAGGAAGGCAAGCGGCTGGTAGAGAATGAACCATCCCGATTCCTGCGCCCTAACGATCTCCGTGAGCTGGAACGACCGGGCCAGCATCACCACCGGCACCAGCGACAGCCCCAGGGTGATCTCGTAGGAGATCATCTGCGCCAGGCCCCGGATGCTGCCGAGCAGCGAATATTTGGAGTTGGAGGCCCAGCCGCCCAGGGCAACGCCGTAGACCGCGATGGCCGAGAAGCCGAAGAACAGCAGGAGCCCCACATTCAGGTCGACCACCTGGAGCTCCACCCGCCGGCCGAAGAGGGTGACCGGCTCGCCGAAGGGAATGAGCGAAACCATCATGATGGCCGGAATGGCCGACATGGCCGGAGCCAGGTAGAAGAGCCACTTGTCCGCCCCGGCCGGCTTGACGTCCTCCTTGACCAGCATCTTGATGCCGTCGGCGAGCGGCTGCAGGAGCCCGAAAGGCCCGACCCGGTTGGGTCCGTATCGCTCCTGGATCCTCCCCAGGAGGACGCGCTCGGCCAGCACCAGATAGGCCGCAATAACCAGGACAACAAGGAAGATGACGGCGATCTTGCCGCAAATAAGCGCTATGTCCAGGGTATCGTAGATCATCTCTTCATATCCTGTCAGCCGAAAACCATGTGCCCCCCGGCCTCCGGGTCGATATCCCGCAGCCTTTCCCATTTGCCGGCAAGGGGCTTGGCGCCCTTCGTCCCTAGCCGCTCGACGATCTCCCTGAGGATCTCCCAGGCCGGCCGCACATCGCTCCCGGGGGCCATGGCAATATGATGACGCGGCGGGTGCAGGCCCGCCGGATTGAGCCCGGTGATCGGCAGGCCGGGGTTCATCGCTTTTTTAAAGCGCTGGGCCCGTCCCTCGTTGTTGATGTAGGTGCCGTCCATTTCCACCCAGGCGGTGGTCGGCAGGACGATCCGGGCGGCGCGGACGACCTCGGTATTGCGCCAGTCGAGGGCCGCAATAAAGGGAATCCCCCGCAGCAGCTCAGGCGGGATATCGGCCTCGACGGCCAAAATGCCTTTTACCTTTCCGGCTGCCACCGCCTCGGCAAGAGGCGTTGCCCCATGGTCCCCCGCGAGAAGTGCCGCGCCGAAGGAGTTCGGGCCGTCCAGCAGGCAGGCGAGCCTGGCCCCGTTGGCGAGGGCCTGGGGAATGAGCCGTGCCGCCCGATCTCCCGTGCCGCAGACGACCACTTTCTTTTTCACGCCCTGAAGCGGGATGTCGGCAAGCGAGGTGACGGCCTCCCAGGCAAAGGGGAGTTCTCCAGCTTCAGGCATGGACTGTTCATCCAGCAGAAAAACCCTCGCCCCCCGGCGCCAGGCCTGCCGCACCGCCAGGGCCATCATCGGCCCGTCCCGCAGCAAGTGGCAAGCGATGATAACGATGAGCTCCGCCGCCTGGACATCGACCATTGAAGCTGAGGTCTTCTCGTTCAGACAGGAGACCGCTCGCCCTGTGCGAGTAGCCTCTTCCTCCGAAATGAAATAACAAAGCGAGCCGGCCCCGAGGCTGTTCTGCAGAGTATGGAGCAGCGTCGCCGCCTCCATCGAGAGCCGCGACGAGCCGACGATCGCCAGGTTCTCGCGCCCGTAGAATTTGCCGGTTTCGGTCAGTTGGACCACCAGCTGTTCCAGGGCCTCGTTCCAAGCGACATGCCGGCCGTCCACCCGGGGCTCCCTCGGGCGATCGGCATCGTTGACCCCTGCCTTGGAAAACCGCCCCCTATCGCAGATGAACCAGCCGTTGATCGCGTCGTTTTTCCTGGCGATGACCTTCAGCAGCTCTCTATAGCGGCAGGCGGGGAAGGTATTGCAGCCGAGCGAACAGTGGGGACAGACGGAGGGGGCCATGTCGTAGTCCCAGTAGCGGGCCCGGTACCGAGCGGTCTTATCGGTGAAGACGCCGGTCGGACATATGTCTGCAAGATTGCCGGAGAACGGCGATTCCAGCTGGCCGTTTTCGGCCCGCCCGAAGAAGACACGCTGGGCGACGCCCAGGGCGCCGAAGTCCTTGCCCCCGGCGAACTCCTGGTAGAACCGGACGCAGCGATAGCACTGGATGCAGCGGTTCATCTCGTGGGCGATCCCCGTTCCCAGGTATTGATTGAGATAGGTGCGCTTTTTGCCGGTGTAGCGCCGGATGCCGTGGCCCCCGGCGATAGTGAAATCCTGGAGCAGGCACTCGCCACCCTCGTCGCAGACCGGGCAGTCGTGGGGGTGGTTGATCATCAGCCATTCGATGACCTGCCGCCGCATGTCCAGGGCATCCGGGTCGGTGGTGGAGACGACCATGCCGTTCTGGCAGTCGAGCATGCAGGACATCTGGACGCCCTTGATCGGGCCGTCCAGCATCTTGACCGCGCAGAGCCGGCAGGCTCCCGCCTTGCCGAGCGCCGGGTGCCAGCAGAAATGCGGGATGGGAATCCCCACGCTCTGGGCAGCCTGCAGCACGGTTACGCCCTCGGCCACTACGACCGTTTTGCCGTCGATAACGAGCTTGATCATGATCCTCTACCAAAAGGGCACTTCTTCCTGATGATATGTTCGCGAACCTCGTCCTGGAAATGGCGAAGCAGCCCGTCCACCGGGCCCATCGCCCCCGGTGCGAGGGCGCAGAATGACAGGTTCAGCAGCTTGACGTGCTGCTGCATGATGGCGATGTGCTCCTCGCTGCCCCGGCCGGCCTCGATCTCTTCCAGCAGGTGGCGGATGTATGGCAGCCCTTCGCGGCAGGGCGTGCACCAGCCGCAGGACTCGCGGGCGAAGAAGCGGATCAGGTTGAGGGTGGCCGCAACCATGCAGGTATTCTGATCGAAGACGACGACGCCGGCGGTGCCGAGCCGCGAGCCGGCCTTGGCTACGGCATCGAAATCCATCTGGACGGCCAGCTGCTCGGCGGAGAAGTAGGGCGTCGAGGCCCCGCCAGGCAGGCAGGCTTTGAACCGGCTGCCCTTACGCATGCCGCCGCAGGTGTCGTCGATGATCTCGGAAAGGGGCATGCCGAGCGGCAGCTCGAAGCAGCCGGTCCTGGCCACGTGGCCGCTGATGCAGAAGAGCTTCATCCCGGACCCCTCCGGCAGGCGGGCGAGCCCCTTGAACCAGGCGGGGCCGCGGTCGATGATGCTTGGGACGTTGGCCAGGCTCTCCACGTTGTTGACCACGGTAGGACCGCCCCAGAGTCCCTTGACGGCCGGGAAGGGCGGTTTCACCCTGGGGTTGGCCCGCCGTCCTTCCAAAGCGTTGATCAGCGCCGTCTCCTCGCCACAGATGTAGCGCCCGGCGGAAACATGGATGTCGATGTCGCAGGAAAAGCCGCTACCCAGGATGTTCTCGCCGAGAAGGCCGGATTCCCTGCATTCGGCTATACCCCGGCGCAGGTTGGCCGCCGCATGCTCGTAGCCGCGCCGGATGAAGATGAAGGCGTGCCGCACGCCGATGGCGTAGGATGCGAGAATCATGCCCTCCAGCAGCGAATAGGGGTTGGCTTCCAGCAGCACCCGGTCCTTATAGGTCCCCGGCTCCATCTCATCGCAGTTGCAGATCAGCCAGCGGGGGCCTGGAAGGTCGCGGGGGACGAAGGACCACTTGCGGCCGGTTGGGAAACCCGCGCCGCCCCGGCCGCGCATCCCGGAATCGATCACCGCGGTCTGCACCTGTTCGGGAGTCATCTCCTTCAGCCCCTTGGTCAGGGCGGTAAAACCGCCTTCATCGCTGTATTCGGCGAAGCTGACGGAGCGTCCGGGTTTGTTATGTCGGAAAAGCGGTTGTTCCATGTCAGAAACCAGAAACCAGAAACCAGAAACCAGACAATTTGGTCGCTGAAGGCGACACTCTATTCTGACCTTCTGGCTTCTGAATAATGATCGTTCCCACGCTCCAGCGTGGGAATGCAGCCTTGGACGCGCCCGCGCCCCCCCCCCCCGTTTCGTTAGCGCCAAAAATCGATCCCGATAACTCCCGGTTCAGAAACCAGAAACCAGAAAACAGACACCAGAAATTTCGTCGCAGAAGGCGACATTCTATTTCTGACTTTCTGGTTTCTGACCTTCCGGCTTCTGAATGGCAGCCTCCCTTTCCCGCTGGAGAATCTCAAGGGCCGTCTCCAAGGTCAGCCTGCCGTAGATGTTCTCCCCGATCATCATGGTCGGCGCCTCGCCGCAGTTGCCCAGGCAGGCGCAGGGCAGGAGGGTAAACATGCCCTCCGCGTCCGTGCCGCCCACCGGGACGGACAGCCGGGCGGCAAGCTGGGCAAGCAGGCTCTCGCCCCCCATGGCCCAGCAGGAGATGGAGTCGCAGACGTGGACCACCCGTCTGCCCACGGGCCGGCGATAGATCATCTCGTAAAAGGTGGCCAGTTCCTCTACCTCCAGCGGGGACAGGCCGAGCAGCTCCGCGGCCTCTCCGACCGCCTCGTCGGTCAGCCAGCCGTAGTGGCGCTGCAGTTCCTTCATCACCGTCACCGCCGCTTCCCGCCGGGTGACCGCGGCGGCGATATGTTCGGCAAGCGCCGTTTTCAGCTGTTGCGGTATCATTTTTTCACCTGTCCACGTCCGCCAGCACGAAGTCTATAGAGCCAAGGATGGCAAGAAAGTCTGCGATCAGCCATCCTTTGCTCATCACCGGCAGAGCCTGGATGTGCGCAAAGCTCGGGGTGCGGATCCGCATCCGGTACGGGATGTTCAAGCCTTCCGAAACCGCGAAGTAGCCGCATTCCCCCTTAGGCGCCTCGGTGGCGCGGTAGTTTTCGCCCCTGGGCGGAGCCATGCCGCGGGTGGAATTGACAAAATGGTGGATCAGCGACTCGATGTCCTGCAGGGTGTCGCGTTTCTGCGGCAGGACGTAACGGTAGTCGTCGGTGATCCAGCGGCCGTCCGGCATGTTCGCAAGGCACTGCTCGATGATCCTGAGCGACTGGCGGATCTCCTCCACCCGGACCTGATATCGGGCCCAGCAATCCCCGCCCTCGGCGACGGCGATATCGAAATCGAAGCGGTCGTAGCCGCCATAGGGCATCTTCCGGCGCAGGTCCCAGTCAAAACCGCAGGCCCGCAGGTTGGGGCCGCTCACTCCCCATTCCATGGCATCGTCCAAGGTGATCGCCCCGACACCCTTGAGGCGGGCCTTGAAGATCGGGTTTTCCTTCAGGAGATCGTCGTAATCCTTCAAGCGGCCGGGCATCCAGGCGAGGAAATCCCGCACCGTCTCTTCCCAGCCCTGAGGCAGGTCCTCCGTGACCCCGCCGATGCGGAACCAGGCCGGGTGCATTCGGCCTCCGGTGATCGTCTCGATGATGTCGAAGATCTTCTCCCGGTCGGTGAACATGTAGAACACCGGAGTCATGGCGCCGACGTCGGCGGCATAGGTGCCCCAATAGACGAGGTGGTTGGCGATGCGGAAGAGCTCGGCCAGCATCACCCGGATGTAAATGGCCCGCTCCGGCACCTCGATGTTGCAGAGCTGCTCGACGCTGGTCAGGTAAGCCATGTTGTTCTGGACGCCGGCCAGGTAGTCGATCCGGTCGGTATAGGGGATGAACTGGTGCCAGCTCTGCCGTTCGCCGATCTTTTCCGCCGCCCGGTGGTGATAGCCGATGTCGGTGTCCATATCGACGATCTCCTCGCCCTTCAGTTTCAGCATGAAGCGGATGATGCCGTGGGTGCCGGGGTGCTGCGGGCCGAGGTTGAGGATGAGGGTCTCTTCGTCGATGCGCTCGAAGTATTCGACGGCGGCAAGCGACTGGTGGCGACGCGCGTCATCGATGGTGTAGGGGGCCATTTCGGTCGCCTGAAAGGGATGCTCCTTGCGCAGGGGATGGCCCTCCCAGTCCGGCGGCATGAGGATGCGCCGGAGCTTCGGATGTCCCGCGAAGCGGATGCCGAACATGTCGTAGGCCTCACGCTCGTACCAGTTGGCCGCCGGAAAGACCGAGGTCACGCTCGGCACCTCCGGGTATTTGCCGGTGAGCTCCGACTTTATGCGGACGTAGCCGGGCGTCTCGAAGCAGAGCAGGTGGTAGTTGAGGGTGAAATCCGGGAATTTCTCCCGATCACGGCGGCAGGATTCGTCGACCGCGGCGATGTCCTCGAGCCGCCGGAAGGGGTTGGTGCGGCGACGTTTCAGAAAGGACAGCACCTCCGGGACGATCTCCGCCGGAGCACGGTAGGTGAGCATGTCGGTCGCCGCCTCGTCCACCTTCACCCGTCCTCCGAAGGCTGCTTCCAGCTCCCCGGAAAGACCGAAATTGGGATAGTCGTGGCGCACTGCCGGCGGCCGCCACATGTCCTCGCTGCGGGACAGATAGAAGTGCGGCTGGCGCACCGACGTCCCGCGCTTGGGGATTCCGGCCATGCCGGGGCCGCGGGTATCCCGGGACTTGCTTACGCCGTCGACCAGCACCGTCCCCTGCGTCCCCTCCGTTCCGCCAGGCAGGTGCAGAACCAGCCGGGCTGGGCGCTCTTCCTTCCTGATCTTCTCCTGGAGCATGATCAGACCCTGGAGGAAGGCCTCCGGCCGCGGCGGACAGCCGGGGATGTAAACATCCACCGGCAGGATCTGGTTGATCCCCTGGACGACGCTGTAGACATCGTACATGCCGCCCGAGTTGGAGCAGCTCCCCATGGATACCAGCCAGCGCGGCTCGGGCATCTGCTCCCAGAGGCGGACGATGGAGGGGGTCATTTTCTTGAAGATGGTGCCCGATGTCACCATCAGGTCCGCTTCGCGCGGTGACCCTCGGAGCACTTCTGCGCCGAAGCGGGCGATGTCGTGGCGGGAGGTGAAGGCCGCCATCATTTCGACGAAGCAGCAGGAAAGCCCCCAGAAGAGCGGCCAGAGCGAGTTGGCCCGGCTCCAGTTGATGATGTCGTCGAGGCGGGTGAGAATGACGTTATTCGGGATGTCAGGCTTCATCATCCCCCCTCCGGGTCCGGGAGGGACCCCAATCGAGCCCGCCCCTGAGCCATAGCCAGACCAGCCCCAGCAGCAGGGCGACGATGAAGAAGGTGATGTGGAGCATCCCCGGCACACCCAGCTGGTCCCAGGCCACGGCCCAGGTGAAGATGAAGGCGGTCTCCACGTCGAAGACGATGAAGAAGATGGCGACCAGATAGAACGGGATGAACAGGGGAACCCGGGCCGTACCGGTGGGAATGACGCCCGATTCGTAGGCAATCGCCTTGTTTGGGTTGGCTTTCTTGCTCCCCAGCCACCAGGCGCCCAGCAGCATGATGCCGACCAGGACCAGGGTGGCGAATGTATAGAAGAGAAGGGGATAGTATTCGGGCAGCGGTTGCATATAATCCTTTTGGGAGAAAAGCTAACCTACTTGAATACGGAAAATTCTATTGTTTCAAATATATGGCTGGTGTGTTGGTCGTTTTTGGAGTTGTCGGGAAAGCAACTTTCCCGGTCTTTAATCGTCTGATATATTACTCGTCAGGATACAATGTCGAACAGATTAATGCAAATTTTATCGCCCGGCAATTTCAGGAAGGGAGAAAGGGATTCACTACAAAATAAGCACCTAACAGGGCGATCATCGTCCCGGCCAGTCTTCTGAAGAGCCTGCCGCCCTGCTGCCAGGAACTGTTGACAAGGAGGTTTTTAACCATCGCGGTCGAACTGCCGGCAAGAACGATCGGGATACAGTGACCGACGGCGAAGAGCAGAATGAAGGCAACTCCGGTGATCAATCTGTCCTGTACGGAAATGATCGCGAGGATGGGGGCAATAAAGCCGAAGGTGCAGGAGCCGGAGAGCACCCCATAGGCGAGACCGAGGATAAAGGCGCCGGGGAGTCCTTTCAGAGTCAATTTGGCCATGAGGCCGCTCTGCATGGAGCATTTCGCCACCCCCAGCATATCGAGGGCGACCCAGACCAGGAGCAGGCCGATAGCGATGGTCCAATAGGGGCCTACATCACCGAGCATCCGCCCGAGAAGCGAACAGACGACACCGATAACAGCGATAGTCATGAAGAGCCCGGCGGTGAAAACAACTGCATAAAGCGTCGCTTTGCGGCCTTCGACCAAATGGTTCTGGCCGCCGACATAACCGATGATGAGCGGGATGGAGGCGAGATGGCAGGGGCTGAAGAGAACGCTTACCATGCCCCAGAGAAAACAACCCAGGGCACCGAACAGCAGGCCCTCGCTCATCCAGGAATTGATGGCAAGAAAGAGCTGGTCCATAGGCTATTGCACTCCCAGTTTCCGCAACTCGGCGACAATCGAGTCCTTGTCCAGGAAGCCCTGGTGCCTCAACACTTCCCTGCCCTCCGCAGTATAGAATATCTGCGTGGGAATAACTTGAATCCCGAATTTGTTCCCGGCGGAAGGATTCTCCCAGACATCGATGAAGACGATCGCCGCTTTGCCCTGGTATTCCTTCTCCAACTCTTCAATAATGGGCGCCATCATTTTACATGGGATGCATTTCTTGGCGCCAATGTCAACCATGGTAACCATTCCGGGAACCGGTGCCTGTAGGAGCGCCGAATCGGCGGCAACTGCCTGACTTATAGTAAAAAACAAGAGAAAAGCTGCAAGAGTCACAGTTTTCGGGATATGAATTTTCACGTTTGTTCCTCGCATGAGAATGAAGTTTTGCCGGCACCCTAAAACCGGAGGTGCATCCAATTCTTTGATCATCTGCCAGGGAAGGACTCCTCCGCCATTTTTCTGGAGAAAGGAAGCCCCACCCTCGCAACAAGTCCACGTCAGGCCCTTGCTACAGATATATTTCCGCCTTGTGCATGACTTGTGAGATGCTTGCTTCATTGACGGCGGTCTTGCCTTTATCAAAGCCCATATCGGACAACCGGATATGGTTGACTCTCTTGAATCCCGCTTCCTGGAGGGTCTTCCTGGCGCAGTCGAGGGCGCAGCCGTCGATTGCCAGGATTGATATCGCCGCCTCTGTCGATTTGACTATGCCGCTGACTTTGCCGCCTATCCCCGCGAGACAAAACATCTTCCCCTTGCCTCTCTCCGTCAGCTTTCTCGCCGTCCGGTCCGCGAGTTCCCCAACATCTGCGGAACCTGAGCAGGAAAATATCGCCCTGGGTCCTTTGCTTACGCCGCAACTGCAACTGCACCCTGCCTGCATCGGTATCATCTGTTTTTTCTCCTTTGACTTTATGTCATTATTTGATGAAGCCGTAAAAAGTGCTCCAACCCGTGGAGATGGGCTCTGGAAAAAGTCCATCATTATTTGAACATACCCTTGAGCTCCGTCAGGGAAGGCACCTTGCCGACACATTTCACTTCGCCGTCGACCACCAGGGCCGGAGTCATCATCACTCCGAAGGACATGATCTGGTTGAAATCGACGACCTTTTGCATTTCATACTCGATACCGAGTTCCCTGGCAGCGGTTGCCACGTTTTCCGCCAATTGGGTGCATTTGGCGCAACCAGGACCAAGAACTTGAATCTTCATCTTTTTCCTCCAATGTTTATGAGTTAAGAGTTGATAAACATACCGAAGAGAAGGCCGCTGAAGCTTGCCATGCAGATGACCAGACTGACGAAAACAACCGTTTTCTTGATTCCGAGAACGCTGTTGATCACCAGCATGCTCGGCAGGCTGAGCGCCGGCCCGGCCAGCAATAAGGCGAGCGCGGGGCCCTTGCCCATGCCGTTGCCGATCAGGCCTTGCAGGATCGGCACTTCGGTAAGCGTAGCGAAATACATGAATGCCCCTGCAAACGAGGCAAAAAGGTTGGCAAAAAGTGAGTTGCCGCCGACAGCTCTGGCGATCCATTCCGAAGGGATCAAGCCTTCGTGACCGACCCGGCCAAGCAGGACCCCTGCCACCAGCACGCCGAACAGCAGGGGGGGGAGGATCTGCTTGGCGAAGGTCCAGGATGAAGCAAACCAGGCGCCGCTCTCTCCCTTGTCGGTGCTGGTAAAGACGGACAGGCCGATGAAACCGGCGGTAAAGGCAACGAGCGGCTGATCGGGGAGCCACAAGGCAAGCACGACGACCGGGAGCGCCATGGCCCCGACTTTCCAGGCAGCCATGTTGAACCAGGAGATCAACATGAGACAGAATACTGCGGCGAATCCGGAAGTGATATACCATTTGGCGTTATAGATTGCCGCCCAGGCGCCGGTACTTTCCTCCGGCCTGCCCCAGTTGGCGAAAACCAGGATACCGATCATCGCGGCGAAATAGAGACTGGTCTGCCAGAGCGGCCGCTGAGCTTCTTCGGCGGGCATGGCCATTTTAATGGCCAGCTTCTCTTTTTCCTCCTTGCGGAAAATAAAGGCCATCGCAGCGCCGATGACAATACTGAAGACGACCGCCCCCACCGCCCGAGCTATGCCCATCTCCGGGCCGAGGATGCGGGCGGTGAGGATGATGGCCAGGACGTTGATCGCCGGTCCGGAATAGAGGAAGGCGGAAGCCGGACCGAGGCCTGCGCCCATCTTGTAGATGCCGGCAAAAAGCGGCAGGATGGTGCAGGAGCAGACCGCAAGGATTGCTCCGGATACCGAGGCGACCCCGTAAGCCAAAAATTTGTTCGCTCCCGCGCCCAGGTATTTCATGACCGACGCCTGGCTGATGAAGACCCCGATCGCGCCGGCAATAAAAAAAGCCGGAACCAGGCAGAGCAGCACATGCTCGCGGGCATACCATTTGACCAGATGAAAGGCTTCCAGGATGGACGTATCAAAACGCACAGTACCCACCGGAAGGAAGAAGCATCCTGCAAAAACCACGATAATGGCCAGGAGGTATTTCCATTCTTTTATCCACTCCATAATATACTTCACCCTTGGATATTTGGTTATATGACCAAATAACAGAAAATTAGGGGCCGATTACGAAATAACTTCCCATTTCGTTACAGCTCCTCATACCCCTCAAGGGGGTACTGAACAGAGTGCCGTTTATGTAAAACATTAATAGTTTTACAACGGCTTACCTCTTCAGCAACTCGATATGGGTCAGAACCGTTGCCTGAATTACTTCCTCGATGCACGGCATGAATTGCAGAATACAAGGCACCTTCAATCTGTAGTAGACCTGTTTCCCACGCTTTTCATCGACCACTACCCCGGCCTGTTTGAGTACGGACAAATGCTTGGATATAGTTGAAAAGTCAACATCGATCTTATCGACGAACTCACAAACGCATTTCTCTCCCCCGGCAAGTTGCTCGGCCATCCACAAGCGGGTTGGGTGCCCCAGCGCCTTTAGCACGTTCGCTTTGGCTTCGTATAATGCTTTTTCCTTTTCCGTCATCTTTGTCTCTACCCACTCTGTTTGTTTCTTGTTTGGTAAAACAACCAAATGAAATAGTCAATGAATTTCTCTGAAAATACACCTATTTTTCCTGCATCCGAACTTGAAAGAAATCTCCCGAGAGAGCCGAGGGACAGATTATCCTCCCCAGGCCTTCATAGTTGACCTGCTTCCCGTTATAATTGTCAAAATGGAGGTGGAGCGGATTTTGCACTGATATCAGCATTCCACTCCACTTCTAAAGAGGAATTCGTTATGAGGGTAATCGGTCGACTGTTGTTGTTTTTGCTTCTTCTCTTTTCCACCCGAATGGCTTTTGCCGAGGAGATATTGCGGGCGGGACTGGCCAGCATGATCACCCCGGTCAGCACGGTCAGGTATTACCAGCAGGTGGTGGATTATCTTGGTAAAAAGCTCGGAATGCCCGCGGAGATGGTACATCGGACTACCTACGATGAAATCGATGTCCTGCTGGAAGCCGGACAGTTGGAGGTTGCCTTCATCTGTTCTTCACCATACGTCATCGACCAGCAGAAATTCGGGGTCGAACTGCTGGTTGCGCCCCGGGTCAGCGATTCCGTGTTCTACCACTCCAACATTATCGTCCATAAGGACAGTCCGATCCAGAACTTTGAAGAATTCCGAGGGAAATCCTTTGTCTTCGTCGATCCCAAGTCGAATTCGGGCCGTCTCTATCCCGTCTATCTCCTGGCGCGGGAAAACGAAACACCGGAAGACTTTTTTTCGTCACTCTCCTATAGTTACAGCCACAACAAATCCGTGGAGATGGTCGCCAAGAACCGGGCGGAAGGCGCCGCGGTCGATTCCATTGTCTACGATTTCATGAAGGCAACCGACTCCCCCTATGCGGCCCAGACCAGGGTCATACACCGCTCGCCCCCCTTCGGCATTCCGCCGGTGGTGGTGCCACCGCGAGTCGATCCCAAGCTGAAAGCGGATCTGCGCAGGGTTTTCCTTGGCATGCACGAGGATGACCAAGGGAGGCAGATTCTCGAACAGATGCGGATCGACCGCTTTGTCGAAGTGCCGGACACCAATTACGATTCGATCCGGGGTATGAGCGCCTTCGTCGTCAACAGCGGTATCACTCCCCATGAGGCAGTTTCCGAGGGAGCGGCCAAAGTCGGAAAGGGGAGCACCGTCTTCTTCGGGGTTTTACCCCGTGACAACCCGGTCTCCACCTACAGCCGCTACCAGTCGCTGGTGGATTATCTCGGCAAGACAGTCGGCGAGAAATTTGAACTGCACCTGGAAAAAAGCTATCAGGATGTGGTGGACAGCCTCGGTCGCGGCCGGATCCACTTTGCCCTGCTCGGCCCCCTCACCTACCTCGATGCCTATCGAAAATTCGACGCCCCGCCGATCGCCCGCTCGAAGACCGAGCGGGGCGAAACCTTCTTCCGCAGCGTCATCGTCACCGATATCAACGGCGGCATCAAGGAACTGCTGCAGCTGGTGGACAAGAAATTCGCCTTCGGCGCCTTGTGGTCCACCTCGGGAAATCTCATCCCCCGTTACATGCTCGCCATGGCGGGAATACACCTCGACGATCTCCAGCAATACAAAAATTTCGGCCACAGCGACACGGTGGCCAAAAAGATAATCGGCAAGGAGTTCGACGCAGGGGCGATCAGCCAGTTCACTGCGGAGCGCTACCTGCCCTACGGTCTGAAGATCATCGCCACCTCCGATCCCATTCCCACTGGACCGGTGGTGGTCTCGCCGGAGACTCCCTACCCCCTGATGAGAAAGGTACAGCAGGCTCTTTTGGCCATGGCCGACAACGAGGAGGGCAGGAAGGTCCTGGGCAAGCTCGACTTCGACTTGAAAGGCGGGTTCATCGCCGCATCCGACGCGGACTATGCGGGCATCCGCAAGATGATCAACGATGTGCCGGACGGCTGCGGCAAGGCCTGCCACCCCAAGGTCTCCTTCTGATACCCCACAAGGGGGACTCCGTACAGTCCCCCCTTTGGGTATAAGTGCCTTGGTGGTTATTTTAAGTTCTTAGTTTCAAATGATACTTCAGATTTCTTGTTATTCATGAGAGACTTTCAGGAGTAAGGCACTAAATGAAAAAACTCTCGCTCCAGAAAAAATTCATCATCATCGCCTTTCTCTCCGTTCTGGTCCTCACCACTATCATCGGGTATTGGGTAGCTGTCAGAACCCGCACGGCACTGCTCGATGCCAGCGAAAAACAGGGGCTGCTCATGGCCAGGACGGTCAGCGCCCTCATCATCAACGAACTGATCTACGAAAAGCTGGGCCTGGTCGAAGAAGGCGGCCTCATCGACAACTACGTGCGGGAACTGTATCAACGGCGGGAGCTCGATCTCATTGCCGTCGCGGTGCTCGACACCTCGCTGCGGGTCATCTCGCACAGCGACTTCCGGGAATTCGGCCGGAAATACTCGAGTCCCTTCATCGAGGAAGCCGGCAGCGGGGCGGAAATACAGGTCAGAAAGACCGTGGACCCGGCGAGCGGCGTCGCCGCCCTCGAATTTGCCGCCCCCCTGGCGATCGAAGGTAAGCATTGGGGCGTTTTGCTCTTTTCCCTTTCCTTGGAAAATGTGGCCCGGGAGATCCGGGGCATGATCGTCGAGATCGTCGTCTTATCCGTCCTCGTTCTTTCCATTTTGTTCGTGCTCATCTATTTTCTCAGCCAGTGGTTCATCAAGCCTGTCATCGATCTTTCCCGGGCGATGGGCGAGGTGGAGGTGGAAATGGGCGAAAAGACGATACCGGTCGCCGGCAGCGACGAGCTGGCCCGGCTCGCCGAGAGCTACAACGACATGGTACGGCGGATCCGCCGGGCCAACGAGGAGATGAAGCTCGCCCACGAGAAGCTCCTGCAGTCGGAAAAACTGGCCACCCTGGGGGTGCTGTCGTCGAGCGTCGCCCACAGGATCAACAATCCTCTCGGCGGACTGTTCAACTGTGTCAGGATGCTGCAGCGCCAGGGGGATGACCCTGATTTCCGACGGAATTATCTTGAACTGGTCCAGGAAGGCCTGGAGAGTATAGAAAAAACCGTCGGCCAGCTCCTCTGGACAGCAGGCCGCCGTGAGGGGGAGGAGAAACGTTCCGAGGTGGCGCGGATCCTCCTGGGGGTGATGAAGTTTCTCGATTACCGCCTGAAGAAACAAGGAATAAGGTATCAGCAGGAAGTTGAGCCTGAACTGGTGGTACCGGTCGCACCCCACGACCTTGAGGAGATCTTTTTGAATGTCATGATCAATGCTGTTCAGGCGATGGAAGGCGGCGGCATGCTGCGCATTTTCGCCGCTCGCGAAGGCAGCGAGGTGCGGTTTGCCATCGAGGACACCGGCTGCGGCATAGAGGCGGAGCGGCTCGGCCAGGTCTTCGACCTCTTCTATTCCACCAAGAAGGCCGGCGAAGGCACCGGGCTCGGGATGTGGATGACCTACGAACTGGTGAAAAAATATCGCGGCCGTATCGACATCGCCAGCCGGGTCGGCGTCGGCACGACGGTGACCATACTCATACCGGAGGAAAAATGAAAAAGAGCATCCTGCTGGTCGAGGACGAGAAGATCCTGCGTATTTCCCTGACCGATGCCCTCAAGGCCGAAGGCTACACGGTCTTCCCGGTTGCCGGCGGTGAAGAGGCCCTTGCCGCGCTTACCGAGGGCGAATTTTCCCTGGTCATTACCGATATCCGCCTGCCGGGAGCGGACGGTGCCGAGGTCCTCCGCAAGAGTCTCGCCGAGTCGCCGTCGACGCCGGTGATCATGATGACCGCCTACGGCAGCATCAAGGACGCGGTGGCCGCCATTCGTTACGGGGCCTTCGATTATGTCACCAAGCCCTTCGACCTCGACGAGATGCTGGTAACCGTGGCCAAGGCCCTGGAAGTCCAGTCGCTTGCCGACGAGAATATCCGCTTGAAACAGGAGCTGAGCAGCTACTACGACTTTCCCAACATCATCGGCGAGAGCAAGGCCATGCGGGCGGTCTTCGCCCTGCTCGGCAAGGTGAGCAGGACCAATTCGACCGTGCTGATCCTCGGTGAGTCCGGGACCGGCAAGGAACTGATCGCCTCGACCATCCACTACCAGAGCGCGCGGAAGACCAAGCCGATCATCCGGGTAAACTGCGCCGCCCTGCCCGCAGAGCTGATCGAAAGCGAACTGTTCGGCTATGAGAAGGGCGCCTTCACCGGAGCCGCGGCGAGAAAACCCGGGCGCTTCGACCTGGCCGACGGCGGCACCATCTTTCTCGATGAAATCGGCGATCTGCCGCTCCTCACTCAGACCAAAATCCTGCGGGTCCTGGAGGAGCGGAGTTTCGAACGTCTGGGGGGGACAGGCTCGGTCCACGTGGATGTCCGGATCGTCGCCGCCACCAACAAGGATTTGGAAGAGGAGGTCAGGAAGGGTGGGTTCCGCGAGGACCTCTACTACCGCCTGAACGTCATTCCGGTGGTGCTGCCGCCGCTGCGTAAACGCCGGGAGGATATCCCGCTCCTCACCCAGGCCTTCGCCAAACGCATCAACGATCGACTGGGGACCGATGTTTGCTTTTCGGTCGAGGCGATGGAAGCCCTGATGCGTTACCATTTTCCCGGCAATGTCAGAGAACTGCTCAATGTAGTGGAACGCTCCATTGCTCTGGCCGGCGAAAAAGTCATCCGCCCCACCGACCTTCCCTCCCATATCGGCGCCGGCAGGGGCCGCCGGGAAAAGACTGCCCTGGCCACTTTGGCTGACATCACCGGGGAGGCGGAGAAGGACCATATCTCCAGGATTCTCCAGCTCACCAAGGGCAATCGCTCCAGGGCCGCAGAGATCCTCGGGATCAGCCGCAAGACCCTCTGGGAAAAAATTACCGCTCACCAGCTTGAGCTTTAACACACCCTTTCCCTGCCATCACAATGAACAAATCATGGCCGGCGTTTCCTTCCGGTAACATCCGGCGGATTGCCTGTTGTCGTAACTTTCCGTTTTTATTGTGTTTCTGAATTTTTTCAACAATCGGCATGAAAAATTGTCGATCCATCATGTGCAAATAACAACAATACTTTGAAATCCTGGAATATTTTTTAAGAAACCGAGGTTTTTGTTACTTTTTCGTAACGTCGTTGGTCAGAATAGCCATGGCATGGAAAATGCTCATCTGTGGTATCAACAGGCGTGAAGCCGGTGCAGGTATTATCAAAATCAGGTAAGACGGAGGTGTCCATGCAGATTAAGCGGAGGGATTTTCTCAAATTATCGGTGGCTGCGGGAACAACGGCATTGTTCAGTGGTTGCAGCGATAAGAAAGGGCCGAAAACCAACGGCCTGGCCGCCGCGGGTGGCAAATCGATCGGTGAACTGCCTGGAGAGTGGAAGACGAGCACCTGCCAGGGTTGCACCTGCTGGTGCCCGGTGGAGATCTTCGTTCAGGACGGCCGGGCGACCAAGGTCCGGGGCAACAGGTATTCCAAGCAAAATGACGGCAAGGTCTGCCCGAGAGGACACCTTTCCCTTCAGCAGGTTTACGATCCCGATCGGGTGAAAGTGCCTATGAAACGGACCAATTCCAAGAAAGGCCGCGGCGTGGATCCCGGTTTTGTGCCCATCTCCTGGGATGAAGCCTTCAATACCATCGCCGATAAAATGATGGAACTCCGTAAGGCGGGCGAGCCCGAGAAGTACATGCTTATGCGCGGTCGCTATACCTACATGCGCGATATCATCTACGACGGGGTGACCAAGATCTTCGGCTCACCCAATAATATTTCACACAGCTCGATCTGCGCCGAGGCTGAAAATTTCGGCGCCTACTACACCGAGGGCAAGTGGGAATACCGGGACTACGACGTCGATAATTCCAAATACCTGCTGGTCTGGGGCTGCGATCCGGTCAGTTCCAACCGGATGGTTCCGGCGATGATCAAGCGGCTGGGTGACGTCATCGATCGAGCAACAGTCGCGGTGGTGGATCCGAAATTGAACAATACTGCAGCGAAAGCCCAGGAATGGCTACCGCTCCTGCCGGGTACCGACGGGGCTTTGGCCCTGGCCATCGCCCATGTGATCCTGAGCGAGGGCTTGTGGTTCAGGGAGTTCGTCGGTGATTTCAAAGACGGCAGGAATCTCTTCCAACCGGGAATGGTGGTGGACGAGGCCGCCTTTGTCGAGAAGGAGTCGCACGGGGTGGTCCGGTGGTGGAATCTGGCGGTCAAAGACATGACTCCGGCCAAGGCGGCGGAGATCACCAAGGTGCCGGCCGAGCAGATCGTCCGGGTGGCGAGGGGCATGGCCAAGGCTGCCCCCAACGTCGCCGTGTGGATGGGACCGGGGGCGGCGATGCAGGTCCGAGGCGGGTACAGCGCCATGGCGGTCAATGCCCTGAACGGCCTGGTGGGCGGCATCGACAATATCGGCGGCACCCTGCCGTCGAACAAGGTGCCGACTCAAAAAATGCCGAAGCTCGATGACTACCTGGACGACCTGGCCAAGAAGCAGGGCAAGCTGAAAAAGATCGACCAGCGCGGCACCAAGGGCTACCCCGCCCTCAACGCCGGCAAGTCGGGCGGTGGAGTCATCACCAACAACGCCGCCACCGGCATCCTCGCCGCCGACCCGTACGAGATCAAAGTGGCGGTCGGCTATATGAACAACTTCGCGTTTTCCTGCACCGGCGCCGAACGTTGGGAAAAGGCGATGGAGAAGATTCCTTTCTTCGTCCATATCACCACCAATGCCTCGGAGATGACCCAGTATGCCGATATCGTCCTTCCAGGCGCAGTGTCGATGTACGAGAAGCTCTGCTGGGTCAAACAGAAACAAAACCGTTACGCCCAGTGCACCCTCCTGCAGCCGGTGGTCGAACCGCTCTGGCGGGCGATCAACGACGAAACCGAATTCCCCTGGCTGCTCGGCGAAAAATTTGCTGAACGGGGCTTCCCGAACCTCCTCGACTTCCTGAAAAAGGAATTCAAGGATCCGGAAACCGGTAAGGAAGCTGCCAACGCCAAGGAGTTCACCGAGTACGCAGTGAAGTATTACACCCAGGATATGTGGAACGGCAAATCGGTCGGCGGCGACAAGATCGCCGGTTGGGCCGAGTTCAGGAAGCGTGGGATGTGGAATTCCGACGCGCAGCCCTACAAGTCGCGCTGGGGCGGAAAATTCGGCAAGGATGAGGAAAAAGACGGCAAGACAACCACTACCGGCACCGTCTCCCATAAGTTCGAATTCTACAGCGAGACCCTGAAAAAGGCCCTGACCGAGCACGCCGAGAAACACAAGACCACGGTGGATGACATCCTCGCCACCTGCAATTATACCGCCCGGGGCGAGGTGGCATTCGTGCCCCATTACGAACCGCCCTTCCGCCACGGCAGCGAAAAGGATTACCCCTTCACCTTCATCGATTACAAGTCGCGGCTCAACCGCGAAGGGCGCAGCCAGAATTCGCCGTGGTACTACGAGTTCAAGCATGTGGATCCGGGCGATGTGGGCAACCAGGACGTACTCAAGATGAACCCGGCCGATGCGGCAAAGCTCGGACTGGGCGAGGGCGATGCCATCCGGGTGACTTCGGTTGTCGGCAGCATCGAATGCACGGTCCATCTCTGGGAGGGAATCCGTCCCGGCACGGTGGCCAAGGCTTTCGGGCAGGGGCACTGGGCTTACGGGCGGACCGCTGCTACGGATTTTGCGAAGGCTGTGCCGCGCGGCGGCAACAACAATACCCTCATGCCTTTTGATACGGAACGGCTGAGCGGCGGCAATGTACGCAACGGCGGTTTCACCGGCGTAAAAATCGAACGGATTTAAGGCAAGAGGAGGAACGGATAATGACGCAATATGCGATGATAATTGACCTGCGGAAATGTGTGGGCTGCGGCAGCTGTGCCCTGGCCTGTAAGACGGAGAACAACACGGCTATTCGAAAAAACGGCCAGACCCATAACTGGGCCGACTTCGTGCATGAGACCGTCGGTAAATTCCCCAACACCACCTACCGCACCCTGCCGGTACTCTGCAATCACTGCAGCAACGCCGCCTGTGTCGAAGCCTGCCCGGTCGAGCCCAAGGCGATGTACAAGACTGCGGACGGCATCACCATGCACAACGACGAACGATGCATCGGCTGCCGGGCCTGCCAGGAGGCCTGTCCCTACAGCATGAGCGAGGTCAAGCGGGACGGAGCTTTCGGCGAGTACAGCGTCATCAGCTATAACGAGGAGGGCGCCCCGACACAGCCATTTTTTACCGACAAGAAAGAGTTGATCAAGGGCTGCACCACCTCCGGGACGGAATTGGCGGCCGGGGTTGGAGCCCTCCCGCCCCACAAGAACACATATGTCCATCCCGATTACGAGGCAGTGCGTCGCGACAATATCGTCGAGAAATGCATTTTCTGCGATCATCGGGTTAAAAATGGAGAATTGCCCTACTGCGTGGTGTCGTGTCCGTCCGGGGCGAGGGTCTTCGGAGATCTCGCCGATCCGGCGAGCGAAGTGGCCAAGCTGCTGAAGGCCAACAAGCACTTCGTCCTGAAACCCGAGGAGGGCACCAAGCCCAATGTCTACTATATTCGCGAATATTCAGCGAGATAGACGATATTCATCCTTCGGACGGGATTGCGGGTGCATGCTCGGCCCGTCCGAAGAATATTTTTTTGCGATTATGTACAACCACGAAGAAATACAGAGGCGCGCCGCCTGCTTCCGCCTTCTTGCCGCCTGCTTCTGCCAACCGGAGAGGGAGCTGTTCATCGAGGAAGATGTCTGCCCCAATCTTGCCCGTCTTCTGCAGCCCTTATCCCCTGACGCCGGCAAGGCAGCCCGGGCCATGGCCGAGGCTCTGGAAACCCTCGATCAGGAGCGGTTGAGCGTCGACCACGCGGCTCTCTTTCTCGGCCCTTTCGAACTGGCCGCAGCCCCCTACGGCTCGGTCTATCTTGAGCAAAGCCGCAGGCTGATGGGCGATTCGACCATGGCGGTCCGGCGATGCTATGAGGAGGCCGGACTGGCAGTTGAGATCGCCGAGGCCCCCGATCATGTGGCACTGGAACTGGAGTTCATGCATTATCTGCTCAGTTGCCAGGCGACAGCCTTGGTCGAGGGCCGGGAAGGGGGGGCGGCGGACCTTGAACTGCGGCAGAATGAATTCTTCCACCATTTCCTGAACTCATGGATGGAGGATTTCTGCCGGGCGATCCGCAGCGGCACCGTCAACCCCTTTTATCTGGCATTGGCCGAGTGCCTTGGCTTTTTCATCGCCGCCTGCCGGCAGATTCAGAAAACCCCTTCGGCACCGGCATGAAAGAGCATGTCCTGTCGCTTATTGAGGCTATCGGTTCTTCGCCGCAAACTGCGCCTGCCATAGTGCGGGAAAGATGCCTGCGCCGCCGCCTCAATACCTGCGATTGCCGGCTCTGCCTTAATGCCTGTGCGGCCGGGGCGCTGTCCCTGGTAGATCGTCAAGTCGTTCTCGACGAGGGGAAATGCACCGGCTGTCTTCGTTGCGTCGCGGTCTGTCCGAACGAATCCCTGGTTGCGGCCGGCGATCTGGAAGAGATCATGAGGAAGGCGGCCGGCAGGACTCGATTGTACGTTTCGTGTTTTCGTCAAAAACCGCGGTTCGCAGATGAAGTTCCCGTCCCTTGTCTCGGGCTGTTTTCGGAGGAAATGCTTCTTGCCCTGGGGAGAAGCGGCTGCAAGATGATCCTCTTTAACACCGACGGCTGCGCCACCTGCTGCAACAAATCGGCCGCCGAACAATTTCTTGCAGCCTTGCGGCTTGTACTGACAGCGGCCTCAGAGTTCCTGACCGGCGAACTGTCCCTGGCGGCCGACACAGCAAGCGAGGAACAATATCCGCAGAGTCGTAGAACATTTTTAGCGAACGTTCGGGCCGGGATGACGTTTTTTGTCCGGGAGAGGCAAAAAAACTCGGCTCCAGGCCAGCCCGGTCAAGGTCGAAGACTCCCGTTCAGGGTCAGATTGGTCGACAGTCTTCTGGCCAAAGCCGAAGGAAAGGAAAAGAGCCGACTCCACGCCCTCATCACACCCACCCTCAAAGTCACCGATGCCTGTACTACCTGCCCGCGCTGCACCGGCATCTGCCCCACCGGTGCCTTGCGGACCGACGGCACCGGACCGGGCAAGCGCCTGATCTTTGCCGCCTCACGCTGCAGCACCTGCGGGCTCTGTGTTGCTTTTTGCAAAGAAGCGGCCTTATCCCTCACTCCTTCGCCGCTTATAGCGGGAAAAGAAGGCGCTTCAAGTTTTTTCACGGGGATACGCAAGGATGCTCCGAGCCTCTCGTGATAGTCCAGCGCCATCCAGGCAACAAAAAACCCGCAAACCTGTCACAGGCAGCGGGTTTTCAAGGTTTAAAACTGGTGCCTGGAGCCGGGGTCGAACCGGCACGCACGCGAGGTGCACGAGATTTTAAGTCTCGGGTGTCTACCAATTCCACCATCCAGGCGAGTTGCTTGCTTTTACCACAACCCTTTCTTCAATGTCAATCTCCTTCAGATTCAAAGGGGATAGAAATGGTGGGCGGATCGGTGCGCGGCAAACGTGGTCAGATCATCATGTCGGCCTGGCGGATGATGGCCAGCATGTCCCGGACGGCCCGGTCGAGGCCGACGAAGACCGCCCGGGCGATGATCGCATGGCCGATGGAGAGTTCCTCAATTGGGTCGAGCTCGGCTATCGGTGCGGTGTTGTGATAATTCAGGCCGTGGCCGGCGCAGACCCTGAGGCCCATCCGGGCCGCCTCCTCGGCGGCTGAGGAGAGGAGCATGTATTCGTGATTGCGCTCGCTCTCGCTCGTCGCGTCGCAGTATTTGCCGGTATGCAGTTCGACGAAGGTCGCCCCGATCTCGCCCGCCGCGGCCAGCTGGGCAGGGTCGGGATCGGCGAAAATCGACACCGGGATCGAGGCCCTCGCCATCCGCTCGATGACCTTGGCGATTTTCTGTTGCTGGGAGAGCACGTCGAGGCCGCCCTCGGTGGTCAGTTCCTCCCGCTTTTCCGGCACCAGGGTCACCAGATCCGGCTTAAGCTCGAGGGCGATGCCGATGATCTCCTCGTTGGCCCCCATCTCCAGGTTGAGCTTGGTCTTGACCGTACGGCGCAGCAGGCGGAGGTCGCGGTCCTGGATGTGGCGGCGGTCCTCCCGCAGGTGGACGACGATGCCCGAGGCCCCGGCCATCTCGCAGATCGCGGCGGCGGCAACGGGATCGGGTTCGGTGATGCCTCTTGCCTGTCTGATGGTTGCGATGTGGTCGACGTTGATAGCGAGTTTGGTCATCGTTGTTCTCCTGAAATTTTTCACTTTTTCAAGCAATTCCTGTTCCCTTTCGAGCATCTTCCGTTCGTCGGCCGGCGAGCGCTCATGGTCATGGCCTAGCAGGTGCAGCATGCCATGAATCGTCAGCCAGGTCAAACGCTCGAAGAGCGTCTGGCCGAATTCAATCGACTCACGCAGGGCAGTGTCAACTGAGATGACGATATCGCCAAGCTCCCTCACGGGAAGCGAGGCGAGGGTTTCGTCCGCCCCTTCGGCAAACGGGAAGGAGAGGACATTGGTCGGCTTGTTCTTGTTCCGGTACTGGCTGTTGAGACGGGTCATCTCCAGGTCGTCAACCAGGAGAATGCAGACATTGTGGTCGTCGACCCCCAATTCTTCAAGAAGCCGGTTTGCGAGGCGGATCAGCCGCCGGTTGTTTACCGGAACCCCGGCGGCGGAAAAGTGATTATTGAGGACGGTCGGCACGGGGCTCCTTTGCCGTCTTTTCGTAGGCGTCTATTATCTTTTGGACCAGGGGGTGCCTGACAACGTCTTCCTTGGAGAAGGTGCAGAACTTGATCCCGTCGATGTTGCCGAGGATCTTCTTGGCCTGCAGCAGGCCGGACTGGTTCTTGAGCGGCAGGTCGACCTGGGTGGTGTCGCCGGTGATGACCGCCTGGGAGTCGAAGCCGATGCGGGTCAGAAACATCTTCATCTGCTCCCGCGTGGTGTTCTGCGCCTCGTCGAGGATGATGAAGGCGCCGGAGAGCGTTCGCCCTCGCATGAAAGCCAGGGGCGCGATCTCGATGATCTCCTGCTCGATGAGGTCGGAAGCCTTCTCCGGGCCGAGCATGTCGTTTAGGGCATCGTGCAGGGGGCGCAGGTATGGGTTGACCTTCTGCGCCACATCGCCCGGCAGGAAACCGAGCTTCTCCCCGGCCTCCACCGCCGGCCGGGTGAGGATGATGGTGCGCACCTGACCCGTTGTCAGCGCCGAGACGGCCATGGCCACGGCGAGATACGTCTTGCCGGTCCCGGCGGGGCCCAGGCCGAAGACGATATCGTTGCTGCGGATGGCCTCGATGTAGTTTTTCTGGTTCCTGGTCTTCGGCGACACCACCCGGTTCTGGGTGGTGACGAAAACCTTGTCGAGGAAGATCTTGTCGAGCCGGGCCTTTGGGGTCGACTCGAGGATCCTGAGGCCGAAGGCGAAATCGGAACTATAGACGGGATAACCTTTGCCGATCATCTCGTAGAGCTGGTTCAAAAGATCGGCAACCAGTTCGACTTCATGGGGAAGACCTACGATTTTCAGCGTGTTGCCTCTGGCATGGATTGTCACGCCAGAGCATTTCTCCACGGCGTGGAGGTTCTTGTTGAGAGCCCCATAGAGTGAAACGGCGTTGGTATTGTCAACAAAATGAAGCTCTCGGTCGATCAGATTGGCATTCATATATACGGCTATTTTTTCTCCTTCTTCTCAAGTTCTTCGTTGATGATCTGTTGAAAACCGTCGAGATTGCGTTGTTTGGGGGAGCGGCCGTTGATGAAGATCGTGGGAGTCCCGGACACCCCGACGCTTTGCGCATCGGCGACATCCTTCTGGATTCTCGCCTGGATCGCCGGGGAGGCCATATCTTTTTCAAACTTCGCCATATCCAGACCGAGGTCCGTCGCAATCTTCCTGATCGCCTCGTCGCTCAGCTTTGGCAGGGCGAAGAGCCTGTCGTGAAATTCCCAAAACTTGCCCTGCTCGCCGGCGGCGAGAGCGGCACTGGCGGCGGGTTCGGCGTACCTGTGCATCTTGAGAGGCATGTTCTTGAAGGCAAGTTTCACGGTCTGAGGATTTTTCGCCAGCACCTCTTCCAGCAGGGGCACGATTTGGCGGCAGTACGGGCACTCGAAGTCGGTGAACAGCGTCATGGTTACCGGCGCATCTGCCGGACCCTTGATCGGGGCGCCGCTGATATCGACGTCGACGACAAAGGAGACGGCTACCGAGCTCAATGTTTGCTTAGCGTTATCAACAAGATACAGCATTTCCCCCTGGGGAGAGATATCGATGTTCGAAACTCCGCTCTCCACCGGAATACTGCCCTGCAATTGCCCGAGGTTGTTGTAGACCTGTACCTGCTGCTTGTCGGTCAGGACAAAGGTGAATCGCCCGTCAAGGGAATTTACCATATCCAGGGTCTTTCCGGAGGTGGACCAGCTCTGCTGGACTTTCCATTCGACACGGTTGTTCTGTCCACTCTCAGGAACGGCCGTAGCGTTTGCCGTGGAACTGATGAAAAGGGAAACCATACAGCAGGCATACAGTCTGGAAACTTTCATAAGTTACTCGTAAGATATTAATTTTTATAGGTTAACAACGAATTTCAGACTTCCTGGCACCACAACAATAGCCACTCTCCGGTCTTTTCGCAAGGTAGCCAGCTGGTAAGGGCTTGATTGGCAGGTATTTTCCCGGAAAAATTCGGAGGCTGAAAAAAGAGGTGGTATACACTGGATGATGATGGTAATTATAGCACCCTTTTCCGGTTTTATTACGGCCGGTAGAGATCCGGGACTTGACGGCGCCGAACTGGTGAAGTAATGAGAAGCGAGTCGCCGGGTTGGACGTGATCACGGCACATCAAATCGCGAGGGTGGCGGAACTGGTAGACGCACCAGACTTAGAATCTGGCGGGTGACCGTGGGGGTTCGATTCCCCCCTCTCGCACCATCTTTTCTTGTTTTTTCAGGTTGTTCCAAGTAATTTCTTCTTTCGTTCCAGCACAATCTCTGGCCAACCCTCAGCAAGCCTTCATTTGAGCAGGCAGACCTCGAGTAATCGTTCACCGGTACCTGAACAATATCCCTTGTTTCGGGAGATTGAAAAAAATCTTCATGCAATTTGGATTCTCCTGGAGTCATTTTCAATTACGCTTATTTTATCAATTACCCGCTCAAGATGTAGTTACGTATTACTTATGTTTCCATTAATAAGGACTAAAGATGGCAGTTGGTTGGTCTCGTGATGACGCGGTGAATGAACAAATCGATGCCACCGTGGACTCCGCTATTCAGTTGGCGAAAAGCAGGTTGCCGTCCGGTGAAAGCTCGACTCACTGCGAAGAGTGCGAGGTTGAGATTCCTGAAGCGCGTCGAAGGGCTTTGCCCGGGGTTCGTTACTGCATAAGTTGTCAATCGGAAATCGAAAGAAAGCTGAAGAACGTCGAATTCTACAATCGAAGAGGCAGTAAGGACAGCCAACTCAAGTGATATATTGATGGACTGGAGCTTTGTAAAGCCGTAAAGTGCTCCAACCCGTGGAGATGGACTCTGGAGAAAGTTCGATATACGAGTCGTAGTGTCTGAAACGGTGCTTTGGTAGTACATATGTAGTACATATGGTACAGCGAAGCGCCGTTTCAGAACTAGCCCAACGAAGTAGAACGGACTTTTTACGAGTCCATCAATTTATGACAGGCCGAGTTTTTTGGAGGCCAAGAAAAGGGGAAAAATGATGAAACTCGATTGGGCTTATTTACGCAAGGGCTGAGCTTCCTGCAATAATGCGCGGGCTGCGCTGGCGGAGAAGAAGGCGGAGATAGTTGTCGAACAGGATGCCAGGCGACAGTCGTACCCGGCTGAAGCGGCTTTGGAATTGCTCGCCGAGGCCGAGAAGGTATATGTCGCAGTCGGCAAGAAGGTTATGGAGTTCGACCCGGCTACGGTGGACCGGGATCTTTTCCTGAAGAAGGTCATCGGGCCTTCAGGCAATCTTCGGGCTCCGGCCTTGCGGGTTGGCAAGGTTTTTTATATCGGGTTCCATCCTGAAATGTATAAGACATTCTTATAAAAGAGATAAAGCTTTGGTCTTGGCAATAAAGCAAATAGGAAAAGCGTCGGTAACGAATAACGACTGTCCTGGAAGAGGAGGGAATTACCCGCTCATCTCAATGCTTATGCCACATTGACTACAAAGAAACCTTCAAACTCCTCATCACTCATTACATGATGAGTTTGTTTTATAGGATTTTCAGAAAGCCCTGAAAATACCCCGTCGGTAATTTTTTCACAGAGCACTTCCCGAAAGGCTTCTTTGACTATTGGTGCGAACTGGTCTATGACTTGTTCGGTTGGAGTCGAACATACCCGATTCGCAAAGAAGCGAACCATTGCCACCGATGGCGAAGAATATTCTTCGATCAATACCTTTTTTACGGCTTGAACATATTGCCGTCTGCTGTCCATCTCCATATAAGATGCGCCCTCCTTGCTTTTCGTTGAAAGAAACAATCAAGGCACTGCCAGACGACTCAATCTACCTCTAATTGGACTCCAATAAAAGGTAAAAAATTCTCATACTTTGTAGTATATGCTTTGTCAGACATACTCCTTCGAGATGATATGTTCAACATATTTCGCAGACCGTGCCCATTGGAGACGTCTCCCCGGGACAAAGGACCAGAGCTCAATACAGGTCGAGGAAAGTCTGTTCCGCCATGGTGGTGCCGATGAGGATCAATTCCTGCCGGTTCCGGAGCGGCGAACCTGGATCCGGGGCGACAGACAGCTCGTTGTCCATCTTTATGGCGATCACGCTGCAACCGGTCTTTTCGCGGATGCCGCTTTCGGCAAGCGATTTGCCTACCAGCGGTGCCGGCACGGGGCGGCGGAAGATGTTCAGCCCTTCGGTGAACATGGAGATCTCTTCTGTGTTTATGGCGTTGATGATATTGTTGGCACCCATCGAGGCATAGGAGAGGACCAGGTCAGCGCCGGCCATGTGCATTTTTGCCACACTTCGCTCACTGGTCGCCCGGGTGATGATCTGAATTTCTGGCCGCAGCTGACGGCAGTAGAAGGTCAGATACACGTTCATGGCGTCGTCGTGGGTGGTGATGATGGCTGTCCTGGCTTCTCGAACCCCCGCCCGTTCCAGCACCTGAAGGTCAGCAGCGTCTCCTTGTATAAAATTTTCCAAAGGAATGGAAGCGCGCAGGGGACGTTTGTCGATGATACGATACTCGATGTCGTACCTGGCCAACACCTCCACCGCGGCCTGCCCCACGCGACCGCCGCCGAGAATAAGCACCGGTCTATCCTGGCTGCCCGTTTCGCCTGAGACGGCGTAGCATGCCTCGAAACGGTCGAGCTGCTGGGCGGTGCCGGCCAGGAGCAGCAGGCTTGTCGAGCTGATCCGGCTGTCCGGTCGAGGAGCCTCGTACAGGCCTTTTTCCCAGAGGCCGATAACGGTCACACCGGTCTGCCGGCGCAGGTCGGTTTCCGCCAGGGTCTTTCCGCCCAGCGACGTCTGGACTGCCGAGATTTCGGCTATCAGCAGCGAGTCGAAACGGCTGACCACATTGATCGGCCGCCCCAGGCCGATGGTCCGCTCGGCCAGCGAGTGGCCGAGCATTCTGGCGAATTGAAAAACCTTGGTATTGGGGGGGAATTGCAGGATATCCAGCGAGTTGTCGTTGTCGGCGCTGGTGATGATGGGCACTTTGGCGGTTATGCCGCGAACGGTGAAGGCGATCGATGTGTTGATCAGGTCGTTGTTGGTGGCCAGCACCACAGCGGCATCTTCCAGCCGCAGGCGCCGATATGTTTCCGGGTCGTCCGGTTCCCCCAATATCACCCGATAGCCCGCATCATGGAGATCGCCGGCCTGCTGCGGATCAGCGATCACCAGAACGTAGTCCCGGTGCCGCTGCTTCAGCTTGGCCACGAGTCTTTGAATGATCGGGTCGAAGCTGGTGATGATTGTGTGGCCGGAGGTCCCCGGCGGCAGCGAGCGCGGCGTCCGGCTCCTGGCCTGGGCCTCCGTCCACGGAGCCCACAAAAACTGGATGAAAAAGAAGGGAAACATGATCAGCAACATGATCACCCCTGTACTCAGCACAAGGATGCTGAAAAGCCTTCCGAGGTCGCTTTCGAAGGTGATGTCGCCGAAGCCGAGGGTGGACATGACCGTGAGCGTCCAGTAGAGGCCGGTGATCCAGCTGTATTCACGCCCTTCGTACTGCATGAGATGATGGAAGAGGATGCTGTAGAGGGCGATTGTCCCCAGAAGAAAGCAGAGAAACTTGACCAGCAGCAGGATATTCTTGCGATGGGATGCGCTCTGCAGCAGGAAGAGTAATTGAACGGGCAGGAATTTTAACACTTCGTAACCTGAGAGCTGTACTGATTCTAATGCGGGCTGACGCCCGCAAACCCAAGGGTTGTTATCCCCTCCCACAGCAGAGGGGACTCTTTTCAGTACCCCCTTGAGGGGTATAAGTACCTTCACGAAATGATTTTCTGCCAAAAACGCGCAGAAAATTATTTCTAATGTACTAATGCGGGCTGGCACCCGCAACCCAAGAGCGGTTGTCAGCCTGTTTATAATCCTTCTGTGAAATTTCTGCGATGGATTCTATTCGAATCTCGCTGAAAGAAAAGTGGCTGAGGATGCTGCCGAGAGAGAAGGGCAGCCAGGAGGAAACAAACTGCTCTTTTGCGAGGTGGGCCAAGGGGAGTTTATGTCTCCCCTTGGATCATGGGGCAGGAATCAGATCTTGAATTTGGCCATCATCTCCCTCAGTTTGTTCGATATATCAGCGAGTTCCATGGCGCTCAGCTTGACCTGCTTGCAGGCCTCGGTCATCTCGACGGCACTGTTGTTTACAGTGGAGATATCCGAGGCGATTTCAACCGCTACTGTCGAGCTCTGGGCTACGTTCTCGTTCACTTCCGCTATCCCCTGGGATGCCTCCTGCACGTTCTTGGAAATCTCGTTGGTGGTGGCTGTCTGTTCCTCCACGGCCGTGGCGATGGTGGTGACGATCTGGTCAACGTCGGTGATTACCGTTCCGATTTCTTCGATTTCCTTGACCGTCACCCCGGTTGCCTCCTGGACACCCTGGATCTTCGTCTTGATATCGAGGGTGGCCGCCGCCGTCTGCTTCGCCAGGTCCTTGATCTCGTTGGCGACCACGGCAAAGCCCTTGCCCGCTTCACCGGCCCGGGCTGCCTCGATAGTGGCATTGAGGGCGAGAAGATTGGTCTGTTCGGAGATCTCGGTTATCACCTCCGTGACCTTGTTTATTTCATTGGCCGCCTTCCCCAGCTGGTTCACCCTCTCGGAAGCCTTCTGCGAATAATTTACGGCAATGGAGGTGATCTCTTTGGCTTTGCTGGAGTTTCTTGCAATTTCATTGATGGTGGAGCTCATTTCCTCCGTGGCGGAGGCGACCATGTTGATATTGACGCTGGCCTGTTCCATGGCGGCAGCGATGGAGGATTGATTGGAACTCATTTCTTCGGCGGCGGTGGCGACAAGACTTGAGCGGGACGCGGTTGCTTCCGTACCGGCAGTCATCTGGTCGGATATGGCGGACAGATCGCTCGAGGCTCCGTCCAGATTGGTGACATTCTGTCTTATGTCACCGAACATCCGACGCAAGCTTCCGGCCATTTCATTCAACGATTTTGCCAGAATGCCTATTTCGTCTGTCTGATCGACATCCATGTTCCTGGTAAGATCTCCGCGCGACATCGCTTCGGCCAGTTCGACGCCTTTGAAAAGAGGCTTGGTGATCATACGTGTCAATACAAACCCCGAAAGTATTGCCAGAAAGACGCCGGCAGCCAGACAGAATATGGTTATGAAACGGCCTTTTCTTGCAGTGACGAGTGCTCCTTCAACTGTTTCATCGGTTAACGTTTCAACCTTGTCGACTATTCTATCAATTGCCGAAAAGGTATCCGCCTGGTGTGTCGCGCCGTCAATCAGCAGGAGCTTGTTCAATTCTTTTATCTTTTCCACAGCGCTGTCGGCAAGTGCACTCATCTTGTTCAGGTGAAGGAACACCTGTTGAGAAGCCGGCAGCAGTTTTTGTTCGTAAATCTGCCTTGCTTCGTCCCGTTGACCATTGGCCGCCAGTGTTTTGATCTCTTCGACGTCTTTGTGGAATTCGGCGTGGACGGGCTTCAGGTCACTGACCAACTTGACCATTTCCGGATTTGCGGTGTCCATGCTCCCGATCCATTTGCCTAAAGCGCATGCGGTTTCGTCAGTGCCTCCTTCAAAAGTGGTGCCAATGAGCAGCAGCTTTCCGATATTGGTAATAAGAGTATTATGGCCGATTTCGAAGTTTGCCATGTGTTGTTTCATTTGCGCCGGATTGGTCATATCCATCGAGATCAAAGCCTTGGAAACCTCAACCGCCTGATTGTTGACCTCCACCCACCTGGTAATAGAGGTGTTGAATGCCTCCCACTCAGCGCGGATGTCTCCAAAAACAGGGAGAGCCGTGAACTTTTCTTTGCTTGCACCGTATTTTTTCCGTGTTTCGAGCAGTTGCCGATGGGAATCTTCCAACTGCTCCTTGGTGGCGTATGGGGTGAGCAGAGTGCGCATGATTGCGGCGATGGTGGCTGTTTCACTTTTTACCGCGAGAATGTACTCGGCTGCGGGCAGCTGTTCCTTGCCCAAATGTTCGGTTTCCTTGGCCAGCTTTCCCTGCTGAATAATGGAAAGGAGGCCCACAAAGAGAATGATCACGGCGGTGATAAGAAAACCGCCGATCAACTTGATGCCGATTTTGACATTTTTCATAATGATTCTCATAGGAGGAATGGTAATGCTTTTGGGTGCTACGATGTGGCAGAGGTGGCAATCGATTATCTAAAAGTGAGGGGGGAAGGTCAAGGAAAAAAACTCAAGCGCATTTTACCCCGAGTATCACTGAAAAGGCAGCAGCTGGCAAAATCCATCAATGTCCATAATCGAACTGTTTACTCCTGGGTCTCGTCGAAAAGCTCGCGGCCGATGAGCATTCGGCGGATTTCGCTGGTGCCGGCGCCGATCTCGTAAAGCTTGGCGTCGCGCAGCAGCCTGCCGGTGGGGAACTCGTTGATATAGCCGTTGCCGCCGAGGCACTGGATGGCCTGGAGCGCCATTTGGGTCGCGTGTTCGGCGGCGAAGAGGATGACGGCGGCGGCATCCTTCCTGACATTGCCTCCAGTGTCGGCGGCCCTGGCCACCGTGTAGACGTACGAGCGGCAGGCGTTCCAGGCGGCGTACATGTCGGCGAGCTTGCCCTGCATCAGCTCGAACTCGCCGATGGGCCGGCCGAACTGCTTGCGCTCGTGGACATAAGGCAGCACTGCGTCCATGCAGGCGGCCATGATGCCCAGCGGCCCGCCGGCCAGGACCAGTCGCTCGAAGTTCAGGCCGCTCATCAAGACGCCCACGCCCTTGTTCAGCCGGCCGAGGATGTTTTTTTCCGGCACCTCGCAATTGTCGAAGACCAGCTCGCAGGTGGGGGAGCCGCGCATGCCCAGCTTGTCGAGCTTGGGACTGGTCGAGAATCCCGGCATGGTCTTCTCCACCAGGAAGGCGGTGATGCCGTTCTGGTGTTTCTCCGGCTCGGTCTTGGCGTAGACCACCAGGATGTCGGCGTAGGGGCCGTTGGTGATCCACATCTTGGTGCCGTTCAGGATATAGGCATCCCCGCGCTTCTGTGCTGTCAGGCGCATACTGACGACATCGGAGCCAGCCCCCGCCTCGCTCATGGCCAGCGCCCCGATGTATTCGCCGCTGACGAGCTTCGGCAGGTAGCGCACTTTCTGCTCGGGAGTGCCGTTCAGCTTGATCTGGTTGACGCAGAGGTTGGAATGGGCGCCGTAGGCCAGTCCAACGGAGGCCGAGCCGCGGCTGATCTCCTCCATGGCGATGACATGTTCCAGGTAACCCATCTCCGCGCCGCCGTACTGCTCGGGGACGGTGATACCCAATAGGCCCATGTCGCCCATCTTCCGCCACAGTTCTAGGGGGAAGGCGTCGTTGCGGTCGATGTCGGCCGCGAGCGGAGCGATCTCTTTGGCGACGAAGTCCTGCACCGACTCGCGCAGCAGGTTGGCGGTCTCGCCCAGGCCGAAATTCAAAAGAGAGTAATTTTTCATGATTGCTCCTCGTTAACGGTAGTGGGGCGAAGGATTTTGTTTTTTTAGTTCCGCAGCTCGGCAAGTTCCGCAAAAAAATCCAAAGCCTCCGGATTCTTCAGCGCATCCTTGTTCTTCACCTCCCGGCCATGGATCACCTTCTGGACGGCCAGCTCCACTTTCTTCATGTTCAGGGTATAGGGGATATCCGGCACCGCTAGGATCTTGGCCGGCACGTGGCGGGGTGAGGCGTTCTGCCGGATGGTTGTCTTGATTTTCTCCCGCAGGGAGTCGGTCAGCTCGAAACCCGGCTTCATCTTGACGAAGAGGACCACCCTGATATCGTTGCCCCATTCCTGGCCGACCACCACGCTGTCCTCGATATCGTCGAGCTGCTCGATGATCCGGTAGATCTCGGCCGTGCCGATCCGCACTCCGCCGGGGTTGAGGGTGGCGTCCGACCGGCCGTACATGATCAGGCCGCCCCGCTCGGTGACTTCGATGAAGTCGCCGTGGGTCCAGACTCCGGGGAATTTCTCGAAATAGGCTGCCCTGTACTTCCGCCCGTCCTCGTCGTCCCAGAAATAGATGGGCATGGAAGGAAACGGGGCAGTGCAGACCAGCTCGCCCTGCCTGCCTACCACGGGTCTGCCGTCCTCGTCGTAGGCGAAGACCTTCATGCCGAGCCCGCGGCACTGCAGCTCGCCCTCGTAGACCGGGCCCATGGGGTTGCCCAGGGCGAAGCAGCCGTTCAGGTCGGAGCCGCCGGAAATGGAGGCGAGCTGCAGGTCATTTTTCACCTCGTCATAGATGAAGTGGAAATCCTCCCTGGACAGCGGCGAGCCGGTCGAAAGCAGAGCCCTGAGCGGGGTGAGGTCGAACCGGCGGCGAGGCTTTACCCCTGCGTTCTTCAGCGCCGCGATGTAGCCGGCGCTGGTGCCGAAGACGGTGATTTTCTCCTCCTCGGCCATCCGCCACAGCGCGTCCGGCTCGGGATGAAAGGGGTTGCCGTCGAAGAGGACGAGGGCGGCGCCAACCGCCAGCGAGGTGGTCAGCCAGTTCCACATCATCCAGCCGCAGGTGGTGAAATAAAAGATGGTGTCATCCCGCTTGAGGTCGGTGTGGAGCATGAGCTCCTTCATCTGGTGGATGAGCACCCCGCCCGCGCTCTGCACCATGCACTTGGGCAGACCGGTGGTGCCGGAGGAGTACATGATGTAGAGGGGGTGGTCGAAGGGTAGCTGGGCGAACTCGATGTCCTGCGCATCCCCTCGGCAGAAATCCGCCCAGAGCACGGCGTTCGGCAGGGCGGAGAGGTCCGGCGCGGGGTCGATGTAGGGCGTCACCACGATCTTCTCGATCGATGGCAGTTCCCTGACGATCCCCGCGATCTTCGCCAGGCTGTCGATCGGCTTGCCCTTGAAGAAATAGCCGTCGGCGGTGAAGAGGATCCTGGGCCTGGTCTGGCCGAAGCGATCGAGCACTCCCTTGATCCCGAAATCCGGAGAGCAGGAGGACCAGGTCGCCCCGAGGCTCACCGCGGCCAGCATGGCGATGATCGACTCCGGCATGTTCGGCACGAAGCCCACCACCCGGTCGCCTGGCTTGATCCCCGCCTCGCGGAGCGCCGCGGCCATCTTCGCCGTCGCCGCATACAGCTCCCGGTAGGTGAGGGTCCGGCGGATTTTGTCCTCGCCCCGGAAGACGAGCGCCGTATGGTCGTCGCGGAACCGCAGCAGGTTTTCGGCGAAATTCAGCCGGCAGCCTTCAAACCAGCGCGCCCCCGGCATCTTCGTGACGTCGTCGATCACCCTCTCGTAGCCCTGGGAGGCGATGATGCCCGCGAAACGCCACATCTGGGCCCAGAACTCGGGGATGTTCTCAACCGACCACTGGTACAACGCGTCATAATCGGCAAAAAGCGTTCCGTAGGTATGGTTCACGTTCCGCATGAACCTGTACATCAAGGAATCCCTGATTCGTTGCTCCGATGGTTGCCATAACGGTTTTGCCATAGTCTTCCTCGTCCTTTTCCGGGTGATGATCATTTCTTCTCCAGGGAGGCATTCGCCATCCCTGCAGAGTCCTGATCTTGCCGTTCGCCGTGCTCGGATATTTGATTGCGGAGAAGATGTATTATGTCGCTGTTCTTCCGATCCTCCTGTTACCGAAGTATATCACGCTTGCTGTCCCCTGTGAAACGTCCGCCGGCCATGGAGCGGCCGGAGCTGTAGGTGGCGAGCTCCACGTGAACTGCGGCGGCAAGGCATCCTCAAGCAGAATTCCGCTAGAAACTGAACCCCTCGGGCAGCCGATCCGCAGGCGTGCCCTCCGGCACCCACGACAGGTCGAGGATGGTGAAGGTCGGCCCGCTGGTCTTGAAGATCGGCACCACCTTCATCCCGATGAATGGGTCGCCGAGGCTGAGGTAGCTCATCAGGATGGTGGCCACGCCGTCGAACTCGATGTTGATGAACTTGATCGGTTTGTTGAGCAGGTTGAAGGCTCCGGACCGCTCGCAGACCATGAAAGTATGGATGTGTGCGGTCGTCTTGGCGACATCGGTGAGATCGATCACCGTGTTCTTTCCGAGGCAATCCGGGCAGTGGATGCGAAACGGCATGTAGATCGTGCCCTTCTGGGCGCAGTCGAGGCCGTCGCAGCGGGTGGCCATGAGCTTGCCCTGGCTGAGCGACTCGAAGAAGATCGCCTCGCCGCCGTAAGCGTGGATGTAGGTCATGTCCCGCGGGTTGGTAATGCCCATCAGTTTCCATCCGTCGTCGGCGTTGCGGATCGGGGTGTTGGGGGTCAGATGATGGAAGTTGCCCTTCAGCTTGTACTGGTTGTTTTTGATGTAAACCTGTCCGAACATGCTCATGATATCTCTCCTTTGGAATTCATCTCTCTTGTTTTTTGTAATTGTTCAGCAAAATGAATTGAAGGGAGAAGCGGTTCGTAGGGGCGATCCTTGTGATCGCCCGAAGGGATGGGTATTTCGCGGGCGAATACAAGATTTGTCCCTCCACGCCGAACCGGCTGAACGATTACTTTTTTCTGATTCTGCGAAGGTTGTTCTTCCGTAATCATAGGGTCGGGTCAGTCTTTTTTCAGCAGGTGGTCGGGATCCATCAAGATGGTCGAGGTGACGTGGGAGCCGACGCCCGCGTGGCTGATCGCCATGCCCCGTTTCGCTCCCTTGACCTGGAGGCTGGTCCAGTCGGCCGGCTTTTTGCGGTTGAAGGCTTTCCAGATTTTCTCGTCGCCATGGAACTCGTCCCAGCGGTTCCAGATATGGCAGGCCACCTCGAAGGCCTGCATGATGCCGGTCGCGCCCACCGCGTGCATGCAGCCGATCAGGCCGCCGGAGAGATTGGACGGCAGCTTGCCGGGCTTGCCGGTGTGCGGGTTGACGTGGTAGCAGTCGCCGGATTCAACGTAATCGCGGCCGTAGCCGTAAGGCCGGAGGCCGATGTCCTCGTAGGTCTGGACGTCGCTGATGGTGAAGGCGTCGTGAAGTTCGAGGACGTCGAAATCTTCCATGGGGTTATTGACCCCCGCCATTCCGTACGCGTAGTAGGCGGCCATCCGGGCGGCGAGGAAGCCGGTGAAGCCGGGATAGCGATCGCCGCCGGGGAAGCGCTCGCCGTGGTCCTTGTACTGCTCGGCGGTCTCGTTGGGCAAAAGCGGGATCTCCATGTTCAGCCGGTCGGCCGGGCGCAGGGTATGGCTGCCGGCAGAGACATAGATGCGCAGCGGCTTATGTTTGGAGTTTTTGGTAAGTTTCATCGCGGTGTTCTCGTCGCAGAGGATGGCGCAGGCCGCGCCGACGCTCATCAGGCAGCAGTCGAGCGCCCGCAGCGGATAGGCCACTACCGGCGATTTCAGGACGTCTTCCACGGTGATCTTCATCGGCGACTGGGCATAGGGGTTGAAGCGGGCGTAGCCGTGGTGCTTCACCGAAATCTCCGCGAGCGTGCGGCGGAAGGACTCCTCCGATTTGCCGTAAATCTGCCAGTAGCGCTGGGCCATGACAGCGTAGTAGCCGGTGTAGATGTGGCCGAGCGGCGATTCCCAGTCCTTGTCGGCGGCGCAGGAGATGAGGAAGTTGCCCTCGTCGGTTGGCACCTCGTCCATCCGCTCCCAGCCCATGACCAGCACGCAGTCGGAATAGCCCGAGGCCACGGCCTTCAAGCCCTCCCACAGGGTCGAGCCGCCGGTGGCCCCGCCGGTCTTGACGCCCACATTGCCGAGAGGGTCGAGACCGAGCCGGTCGTGGATGACCGCCTCGCCCAGAAGCTGATCGCCGAAGTGGTCGGCGAAGTGGCCGTAATAGCAGGAATGAATGTAGCGCTTGAGGTCGGCGGGGGACATATAGAGGAGGCCGGCTGCCATGGTGAAGGCCTCGATGCACAGCTCCTCGGTCCGCTTGTCCGGGATGGCCCGATCGAATTTCGATTGTCCCGCGGTGACCAGATACACCGGCCTCTGGAGTTTCGGAATCTGCAGCTGTTGCTTGCTGAACGTGATCATACCTCGGTCTCCTGTGTGGTTGTGGTTTGACGAGTTCGGTTATCAGACAGATGATTCTCGATGGGAGCCGGAACGACATCGATTTATTCGTACATTGCGGCCCCCCGGGAGCCTGTCGGGTTATGCCATGCGATGACTCCTATAGTGTTCCCACCCACAGCACGAAGCTCGTGCCGGCGCTGGTGTTGGTGATCTTCTGGCTGTCGGGATTGGACCAGAAATGGACCGAATCCCCCTCGGCGAGCACATGGGTCTCCTCGCTCAGCATGAGTTCCACCGTGCCCTTCAGGACGCAGAGGACCTCCTGCCCGTTTTTGATGTTCCTGCGCACCGGGATCGACTTGCCCGGCTCGATGACCAGAATGGAGGAGTCGATCACCGTACGGCTCTCCGGCGGCAAAAAACGCCGGGTGACGAAGCCGGTGTGGGAGAGGTCGATGTCGTCCCACTCGGACCTCCTGATGACGATGATCTTCTCCTGTTTGCTGGCCTGCGAGATCAGATCTCCGGCGTTGACGCCGATGGCGTTGCAGATGCGGATGAGGGTGTCCACCGACGGTGAGTTGACCGCGTTCTCCACCTGGCTGAGAAAGCCTTCCGAGATGGAGGCCTTCTCGGCCACGGTTTTCAGGGTCAGCTTGCGCTCCTTCCGGCATTTTCTGATCAAGGTGCCAATGTTCATGGAAATGACGGGATAACGATAATATGAGCTCGTGTTAAAATTAGATTTCAGTTAATATTTACTTATATGAAAAATTAAGCTCGATTTCAACGGAAAAATAGCATGCTCATTATTCTGCTGTTGTATACTCGTCTATGACGAGATAAACCAGCGATTGGTCGAGCAGTTGTTAGGTAATCTCCCGAATGTCATCGGGCCGAACATCGGTGGCGTCTTCTTTTCTTGGCGATCGGTAGAGAGCTGTTTGAGAATGCAATTGCAGCTGAAACTTATTCCAAGTAGCATTCACAAAAGGATTGTGCACGCACTCTACGTTTCGCCCCTTACCCAAGCCGGTTCAGGGGTAAAAACTTTGCGTCGCTCCTAAGTTGTGATCATTGGACTGCGCTCCGCGCATCAGGGAATTGAAGGCACACGAAGTGCTGAATAGAAAATTCAGTCGGAATATTGACCTGCACGCTTTCCCATCGTTGGGCCCTTAAACCGATGGATAATAAATATTGGAACACAATACCCTCATGAACATCCGGGAAGCCACAAACGAAGATTTTGACCGGATCTGGCCAATCTTCCATGAGATTGTCGCAGCAGGCGAAACCTATGGGTTTCCGCGGGACACTACCAAGGGGCAGGCCTTTGGAATCTGGCTGGAGGCTCCGAGAAAGACCTTCGTCTGCGAGGAAGGCGGGAAGATCCTGGGAACCTATTTCATAAAATCCAATCAGGGCGGACCGGGAGATCATGTCTGCAATTGCGGCTATATGGTGGGATCGGCCGCCAGGGGGCGGAATGTCGGCCGTGCGATGTGCGAACATTCTCAAGAAGTTGCCAGGCAACTCGGCTACAAGGCCATGCAGTTCAATTTTGTGGCTTCCACCAATGAAGTCGCGGTAAGGCTTTGGACGAAACTCGGCTTTGCTGTGGTGGGGCACCTGCCCGGTGCGTTCCGCCATCCCGAAAAAGGCTTCGTCGATGCGTTGGTTATGTACAAATGGCTGGAAAAACCTTAAAGCAGGAGGTGCTCCATGGTCAGGTTGCATGTGATGACGCAAATATCGGAACCGCTGCTGTGGGTCTGGCATGATTCACCGCCGGGTGCCAACGCGGTGCTCGCCTACGAGGCTCAGGACAAGGGCCTGGACGTGGACGGTTTCCGGCTTTTCGAGGCGCCGCTCGATCACCAGATCCAGGAACCGGCGCACGTACAGCTCCACATCCGGAACTGGGCGTGGAAAGACTGCGCCAAGAGCCTCCCCCGCACCAGCGAGTATCGTTTTCCCGAAGACTTATGGATGTCGGAGGGCGCCGCGCGGGTCGTCGCCGAAAACCCGTTTTCGCTCGGCAGGGAACGGGTCCTCATACATCTCATTACGGCGAAGAAATATTTGGGCGGAAAACTTTTTCTCTGGTCTCCGGGCCGCGAGGGCCGGTTTGTCCCGACCGAGTCAAGCGACGAGCATGGTCCGGTCTTTGATGTTTTGTTGGACGGACCGGAGAGGCATCTGTTCCTCTTCAAATTCGTGGACAAGGACGGCGTTTACGAGCCCGAGCATGCCAACCGTCTCTGGACTGCTCGGGATGGGGAGGAGATCTGGGTACATAGCCATGCCCCGGCGATCGCCGCCGTTCCACCGGTGATGCGACCGCTGATCGTGCATGTTCTCCAGCATGGAAGCACCGCGGCCCCACTGCTGCACCTCTGGCAGGAGGATTCGGATTTCGTGCAGGCCGTCGCCGGCGAGCCGCTCAGGGACAGGTGGGTTCGCTTTGAGCATCCGATCTATACCGGTCGAGAGTACCGCTTTATGTTGCACAACCCGGATTGGCAGGAGGCGTGGGAGAGCAGGGAAGCGAGACGCAATGTTTTCCTGGCGGAGGATGGCGAGGCGTGGACCTTCGATGGAGATGGTGCCAGGCGCAGGCTGGGAAGGGAGGGCGTCTGGACCTTGGAAGGAGATCACGAGCTGTTTGGCAGCCAACCGTCCGCCGACAAGGAGGTCTGTCTTGAGATCGCAGCCCGCGCTCCGGGCGGCGACCTGAGGGAGCCCTTGTTCCTGGATGTCTGGGTCAACAAGGCACAGACAACGCTGCACACGGGCCTGGCGGCCGATGCGGACGGGTGCTATCGCTTCCGGACATTTCCCGAGGTCGTGACCTCGTTCCGCTTCCGCTCGGAGCACGCGGCCGAGCGGCTGGAGCGCCACTTCCTCAAGGTGGGGAGCAGTGCAAGCGCCACGCATCGCTTTATCGTACTGGATCGGGCGGATTCTCTGCAGGTGAAGCCCCCGGCCGATCTTTTTTTCGATCCTCCTTTCGCCATAGAGCGTCCCGGAGCCTGGGTCGCCGACGGCCAGGTCCGATTCGCGGTCCATTGCCCGACCGCCGCCATGGTCGAGGTGGTGGGCGACTGGACCGACTGGCAAAGTGCGCCGCTACCGATGCGTTCGACACACGACGGCGCCTATTGGTGGGCGCAGGTGCCGGTCTCCGACGTCATCACCGGGCGCGGCGGGCCCCTCCATGGCGCGCTCTACAAGTTTCGCCTCAATCAGGTGCGTCTGGTCCAGGATCCGGCGGCCGACTGGGTGGAGAACTCGGATCCGGAGCGCGCATCGAAGCTCGTGGACCATCAGAGCTTCTCATGGCGTTCCGAGGAGTGGCAGCGGCCGGGCTGGGAGTATCTCAATATCTACCAGCTCCATCCATCGATGTTCAGCAAGCGCGCCGGATTACGGGGGCTTGATGCAGTGACGCGCGAAGCGGCCGACCTCGACGGTTACCTCCACAAGGTGAAGGCGACAGCAGTGCTGTTGATGCCCATCTGCGAGTTTTCGGGGGATCATGGTTGGGGCTATAATCCCTCGTTCTTCTACTCGGTCGAGTCCGCCTACGGTGGCCCGGATGCCCTCAAACGCCTGGTGGATGCCTGTCACAGGCACGGAAAGGCGGTACTGCTGGATGTGGTTTTCAATCATGCCGGCGCCTCCGACAACACCTTGTGGAGTGTCGCCCGGGAGAGTTACTTTGACGGCGACACGGAGTGGGGCGCGATGATCAACTTCGACCATCCCCAGGCCACTCACTTCTTCGAATGCAATCTCATACACTTCATGCAAAACTACAGGGTCGACGGCTTTCGCTTCGATTTCACGCGCGTCATTCGTTTTGGGCATCAGTGGACCGCCCATGTCAGGCAGCCGGGCTCCGGCGGTGGCTGGGAGTTCATGCAGTCGCTGCGCAATGCCGTTCATCGGACCGACGGACGATGCCTGTTGATGGCGGAGAATCTGCCGAACGACTGGGATCTTACATACCCCCATGGCCCCATGGATACCCAGTGGTGCGATGATTTCCACGACCGGCTGGTGGAGGTCTGCAGGGGCTGGAACGTGATGGGCCGTTTTGCCGATGCCGTGAAACTTACCCACACGGCCTGCAACCGGTGGCATGAGACCACCAACTATGCCGAGAGCCATGACGAGGTGGGCAACGAGCCGAATCGGATAAGCGCCGTGGCCGGTCCCGGCCGGGGCCTGCGGCGGAGCAAGGTGGCAAACGCCGCAACGCTGCTTGCCCGCGGCATACCGCTATCCTTCATGGGCGCCGAGACGGGCGAATGGCGCCAGTTCCCCAAGGGGGGCGACCAGACGCTCGATCTCGACTATTACGAGAGGGACATCGCAGC
>JAEYNP010000070.1 GCA_023412495.1 Pseudomonadota bacterium | reverse complement strand
TGATGTGTATAAGAGACCGGCCGTGGAGTGGTCTCCCGGGCGCTGAGCGGGGTCCCGCAGCGCCCAGCACCCCGACCAGCCACTCGAGGTCGGCGACCCGGGGCTCCACCGTCTCGATCCACGGGTGCACCTGCGTCGTGTACCGCTGGTAGGCCCGCGCGCTCGCTTCGTCGGACGCCGGGAAGCACCGCGCCCACTCCTCCCACCGCACCACGTGTCCCCCCCGCTCCTCGCCGTCCCCGCGTCCCCCGCCCTCCTCGCCGTCCCCACGCTCCCCGCCCTCCCCGCCCTCCCCGCGCGGCTGGGTCTCGCGGAGAGTGGCCGGGCCGCCGTCCACCTCGATCGCGGCCTGCACCATCGCGAGCCCGAGCGCCACCGCGTGGTCGCGCAGCAGCTCCAGCGGGTGGCGTTCCGGCTTGATGAGAAGCCGGGCGGTCGCGGTCGAGCCGTCGGCGCGCGTGACGACCTCCTCGACCTCCCGAGGCACGCGGTCGGGGAACAGTCGCCCGAGGAGCGACGACCACGACCAGGACGCCTGGCCGTCGTGCGGCGTCATCGACGACGCGCCGAACGCGCGCCCGAGGGCGCGGTCGAGCCGCTGGCACCGACCGCAGATCCAGGGCCGGGAGGCGCCCGGGTAGAAGTGCAGGACCTCCCGAACGCAGAGGTGGCACACGGTCGCCCGCGGCAACCGGCACCTCCCGGCCTCGCCCTGCGTCGGGGTCCCCGCGTCATGGCCGACGCACGACAGGCTCACCGCTTCGATCTGGAACTGCCACGCACACGTCTCGACGGCGTCCATGAGGGCACCACCCCTTCCACCCGGGCCGACGACGACGCGCGGCCGCTCGCTCTTCCCGGGCCGACGGCACGGGCGGGTCTTCCCCCAGGGGCACCGTGCGCGATGCGCGGTTGCCGGCCGGCGAGCTGGAGGGCTTGATGCCGGACCTCGTGACCGAGCACATGTCTAGCGCACCCCACCGACACGCGACGTCGGGCGCAGCGCGCCCCCGGCGTCTCCTGCCGTGGACCATGCCCGCGTCGCGGTCAGCGCCGCGCCGTCCGGCCCCCTTCGGGCGCCTCCGGCAGGGCGGGCACGGCCCGGTCCGGCGCCGCCGCGCGGGTGTCGAACCTGGTGCTCGCCAGCTGCCGCTCGGCGACGTCGACGAGCTCGAGGACCTCGTCGCTCATGTACCCCTTCGTGCCCTGGCCGAGCGACCGGGACCTGAGGATGCCGGCGCCGTGGAGCTCCTCGAGGGCCTGACGAGCTGCGACGACCGACACGCCTAGTGACCGGGCGACCGTGCCGACCGTGACGACCGGGGTCTCGGGCAGGTCCTCGAGCAGCCGGGCGACCGCGGCGTCGGCCCGCGGGGTCGGACGCAGCCCGAGCTCCGAGCGCCATGACGCCAGGCGTTCCGTCCAGTCCTCCCTGAGGGCGGCGATCTCGGCGACCAGGAGGCGCGCCTGCTCGACGGACGTGACGGTCGCGTCCGTGAAGACCCGCAGCCACGCGACGGTGGCCTGTCGCGCCGCGTCCGAGCCCGGGGGGCTCGCGTGCCGGAACGCCGTGAGCCCTCGGACGTACGCGTCCGAGAGGGTCGCCAGGACGATGCTCACCGGGAGGACGGCGTTCGTGGTGAGCCCTCGCCGGGCGAGGACCGTGTGGATCAGCGCACGGCCGACCCGGCCGTTGCCGTCCGTGAACGGGTGCACCGTCTCGAACTGGGCGTGCGTCAGGGCCGCCTGAACCAGTGGCGCGTGCGAGGCCCCGTTCATGTACGCCGCGATGTCCGCGATGAGCGCGGGAACCCGCTCCGGCGCGGGCGGGACGAACTCCGCATCGAGGGGGTGCCAGCGGGACCCGCCGATCCAGTTCTGGACGGTGCGGAACCCGTGGTGCTCGGGCGGCACGAGCGAGCGGTGCAGTCCCAGGACGTCGTCGGGCGTCAGCGGGCGGTCCTGCGCGAGGTCCGCCGTCGCCTGCCTGATGATCCTGATATTGGACGCGACGAGGTGCGCCTGCTCCGAGGCGCGTCGGACCGGCTCATCCTCGGCGTCCGCTAGCTCCGCGATCGCGATCTGGCGCGACGAGGGCGCGACGCCCTCGATCATCGAGCTCGCGATGGCCTCCGAACGCAGGAGGAATCGTGAGAGCCGGTCCAGGTCCGATGCGCCCGGCGATCCGACGAGCGCGCGGACCGCCCGCTCGGCTGACGCCAGCCTCGCGTCCAGATCCGGCGGGACCGACAGCTCGACCGCGGCAAGACTGTCCGGGACGTAGGTGCTGAACGCGCCGCCGCGGCGGTCACGCCGGCGGAGCCCCCCGTTCGCGGACGGCTCCCACCAGGACTCCTCCCACGTAGCCATCCCGGTTAACCCTTCGTCGTCACGCTCCAGCTGTAACTATAGACCTTTATCCTTTCCTACCCACAGCCTGGGGCCAACCTTGTGGGCGAGGGCAGAAGGCGCACAAGCCCAGGATGACGACGGTCGCCCCGCGCCTCCACGTCCTCGTCGAGGGCGCGTCCGACGCTGCCGCCGTCACCACGCTCGCCGCGCGCCACCTCCGCGACCGGACCGGCGTCGTCGTTGTGCCGAAGGGGTGGGATCACGAACCTGCGCCGCCATCTGCGCGCCGCCGTGGCCGACGGCGTCGCGACCGCCGGGCTGTACGACGCCGCCGAGGAGCGCGTCGTCCGGCGCACCCTCGCGGACCTCGGGCTGGACGGGACGGACCCCGGCGCGCACCACCTCTACCGCTGCGAGCGCGACCTCGAGCGCGCATGCTCTCCGCGGGTCGCGGGTCGCGGGCCGCGGGTCGCGGGCTCACGGGCGAGCTGATCGACCGCCCGTACGTCCGCGACGGGCGATGTGCACGATCTGCCCCGATGGACGAAGACGTCCCCTAGGATTCGGTCGGGCGCCCAGCGCGTACGAA
>JAEYNP010000063.1 GCA_023412495.1 Pseudomonadota bacterium | reverse complement strand
CGGCGCAATCCGTCGCGGCAAGCGCCACGACGCAGGCGCCGCCGGACACGACGGCTCCCTCCGTCCCGAGCGGGGTGACCGCCACTGCGGTTTCTTCATCGTCCATCAACCTCACCTGGACCGCGTCGACCGACAACATCGGGGTAACCGGTTACAAGGTGTACCGCAATGGTACCCTGGTCACCACGACCACGACCACCTCGTATGCGGATTCCGGTCTCTCGGCCTCCACCTCGTACAGCTACAAGGTGTCGGCTATCGATAAGGCCGGCAACGAGTCGGCGCAATCCGTCGCGGCAAGCGCCACGACCCAGACTGCCGCGACAACCCTCCTGCAGGAGAGTTTCGAGAATGGCAGTTTCGCCTCTAGAGGCTGGTATGACGCTACCACCCACGGCTCAGTGGTATCCGGCGGACAGTCGGGCAACGGCTTGCAGTGGGCCTGGGCGCAAGGGGCGACCAAACCGACCAATGGAGGGGCGATGCGCAAGCAGTTCACCCCGACCGAAAGTCTCTACGTCTCGTTCTACGTGAAGTTCCAGTCGGGATGGCGTGGTTCGCAGAAGACCTATGATCCGCATATGATCCAGATTCTCTCGGACCTGGACGGCGTCTGGTCGTCGCTTGCCTCGAACTATCTGAGTTCCTATATCGAGTTTGTCTCCGATATCGGCAACGCATATGCCATCAGGCCGCAACTGGCGATCCAGGATCAAAGGAGGATCAACACCGCCAACGGCACGCCGCCGAACAATCTGACCTCTGTTACCGAGGAAAGAAGCGTGGCTTACTGCAATACCCCGGTTCCCGCGGGCGTAACAGGCGTCTGCTCCGGGACGAATCCGTACTTCAGCGCCAATCTGTGGAAGGCCCACACGAGCACCGTCTCTCCCAACGCATGGCATAAGGTGGAAGTCTATATGAAGATGAACACCGTCAGCGGCGGCAAGGGACTGGCCGACGGCGTCATGATGCAGTGGGTTGATGGCGTTCGAGTCATCGACCGCCAGGATGTCCTGTACCGCACCGCCCAGGACGCCACCAAGAAGTGGGCGCAGTTCGTGTTGGCTCCATATATGAGCGACGGCTCGCCGATTGCGCAGACCATGTGGCTCGACGAATTGACGGTAACAACGGCCCTGCCGTGGGTGCCGCTCAGCGCGCCGACCGGCCTCAAGGTCGTGTCCAATTAAGGCCGGGCTTTTCCGTGATACAGCGGCTTGTAGAGGCATCCACAAGCCGTGACCTCTCGAACCTGCGCCCTTTCCGGCTTCTGCCGGAAAGGGCGCATCCATTTCTGCGTACCTTGTGTCTGAAGGGGAGTTAGCGTTCCTCGGGCCAGTAATCCGGCAGCAGATTCAAAACCCGTTCGGCGAATTCCTTTACCTTCTCTCGTGTTTTTGAGACATCATCTCCCTGTGCGGCTGACGAAATCTGCACATAGGCGCCGTCATCGCGATTGCGGAGGAGCCTGCCGGTAAAGCGTTCGATATTCTGCATCAGTCCCGTTGCCATGACCTTCGTGCCCGCCGCTTGGTACCAGTGCAGCAGGACGGTATCGACTCCATCTTTCCGCGCCAGTACATAGTTGACCGGCAGGTCTTTCCCCGTGACGGTCTGCCGGAGGTACATCACATCGGTGTCGACGATCGCGGAACCCTGGCTGGGTAGGCAGGCATAGGGATTGTGTCCGGTCCTGCCGCCTTTCGCCGTGCCGTAATAGCCGATATACAGGCTGACCGACTCGCCGTTTCCTGAGATGTAATGGCGGTAAACATGCTTGTCGGCGTTGAGTTCCCTGTAAACCGCGTCGGGAAAGGAGGCCTCCTTGGCGGTATAGTTGTCGACCATCATGGGGAGATTTTCGAGATTGGTCCGAATGACGACAGGCACCGAGACCGACGAGCGGGCGCCCAGGATTCCTGCCGCAAAGATCATTGCCAACAAACAGGTGGCATAGGATTTATTGGACATTGACGGATACCTTTCTGTTAATCAGGGTATAGATCCAAAAGAGCACGGCGAATCCCAGGACGAAGATGGCAACTCCTGAAAACTCGTGAAGAAAACCTCGAGCCACACGGTCTCCGAAGAAATGAGCAAGGATGCCGGTGCCGGTGACACGGATGATATTGCCCGCCAGGGCGATCGGTATGGCCAGAAGGATCAGGGTGGCTTTCCCGGCCCACCCGGCCTGGCTCAGACTGGCAAAGGCCACGGCCAGCATCGACAGGGAGATGATCGACCTGATGCCGCTGCAGGCCTCGGCCACCTCGAGTTGTGTCCTGACAAAATAGAGCATGTTGCCGTCGCGAAAGACGGGGATGGAACATGCCGCGATCACGCCGGCGGAGATTTTTGTGGCCAAGAGCTGCAGGGGGCCGGAAACCAGATTGATCAGCGAATAGGGTACCGGAATCATGAACAGCAGGAAGAGGATCGGAAAGGCCAGAACACGTATTGTTGCATTTCCCAGCATGCACCAGACCAGGCCGAAGAGCGAGAGTACCATCGCCACCCTGGCGGGAAATGTCAGGCCGCCCGCCACGCTCAGCACGTACAGGGTCAGCGTGGCGATCAGCATGAGGCAGCCCCACCACGAGTCCGCGATGGTGATCGGATTGAGCCGGTCTCTCCTGTTCCAGATAAAGTAGCAGGCCACGAAAGGCACGATGAAGCCGTGGGAGTTGTCCGGGTCAGAGAGCCAATCCCGGACCATGTCCGGATAGATAGGAGAGAAGAGCGCGAGCCAAAAGAGCAGCAGCGAAAGCATCTTCAATCTGTCAACGCCTGATATCTTCTTGAATACCGTCACCGAGTCCTGCCTCCTTTATTTTGGGTTGTTGTCTGTAGTTTTCGCCAGTCTCTTCCCGGTTTCCTGCCAAGTCGGCAATTTTCCGCAAATAAGCCCCGGTCACCAGTGGGTGCACCGGAAGTGTGAAGATCCTTTCAACGATTGTCCGGGCCTTCACCGAGCAGCCGCCTACAATCGATCCCTTGAGGCGGGGGATAGTATCCACCGTGCCCGGATAGACATCCGCGGCCCCCAGCCCCAGCCGTTCGCTTTGCCGGAGCATCGCCATTTTTTTCTCCCGGTTCGCCGCCAGGACGGGATATCTGAGCGGTCCGGAGAAGAGCGTTTCCGGGGGGCAGCTTGGGGGAATCCCCAGCTTTTCGAAAAAGGCGGAGTTTTCGGCCCTGCATCGCTTATCCTCTAGAAGCCGGTTCCGCCAGTCCGCTGCCATCCCCGACTGGAAGTCGGACAACAGTTTGATCGAAAAATCCGGCTCGAAACGCGTCTCCCCCAGCCGGAGAAAGGGCAGCGACTTGGGAATCCAGTACAGCCAGGGCCGGGTGAAGACCGCAAGTGCGGCCGCGTACAATGCCATGATGCATTGTTCCGACAGGCCGGGGGGCGGAATGGCAGCAACCTTTCTCTTCAGGGCCTCGCCGATGGCAGGGGAGTTAGTCACGATTATCCCACCCTTCACGGTGGAAAAAGCCTTGCCCCGCTCAAGACTGTAAAAACCGACATCGCCCTGTGTGCCGGCTTTCCGGCCCCGCCGTTCACCGCCCATAACCTGTGCCGCATCCTCGACGATCGCGATCTCTCTCTTGCCGATGACCGCGCGGACCTTCGGGATATCGGCGGTCACCCCGAAGAGGTGGGTGGGAATCACGCAGAGCAGCCGGGGAGCCGATACCTGACGGGCAAGCTCCCGGTAGTCAAAGTCCAGCGTATCCGGCTCGATATCGCAGATCCTGATCTTCAGGCCCACCCGAAAAATGGCGGCAGGGACCGAATAGCAGGTAAAAGCGGGGATGAGCACTTCATCCTTCTCCGGCTGGAGTTCCCGCAACGCTTGGAGGATGATGGCCAGCGAGGCCTTGCCCGACGACAGCAGCCAGCACTGGCTGACCTGGAAGAATTCTTTCAGGTCGTCGGTAAAGGCGGCGGTCGCCTTGTTCTTCCGCCGCATGGCGAGCAGGCCGTGGCCTAAATCGCGCAGGCCGATCGAGGCTACCGCCGGCGGCAGTGTTCTGCCGATGCGCACGCTCACGGGATGCACTTCACGATCCGGGGGCCGAGCAGCCTGGTGACAGGGAGCGGCAGCTTCCGCCAGAGCTTGATAGCCAAATCGAATTTCGGGTTTTTCGTGTTCAGTTCCGGCATGGCCCTCCCTTCCGGCAGCAGATACTGCCAATGCAGCAGGGTCGGTCTGGCACCCCATTGCTTCTTGAAATTGTAGGTTCCTTCCCCGGGTGTGGACCGGCCGAAGTCGAACCGCCTGCAGCCGGACGCGAGCGCCAGTTGCAGAGCCGTCCAGTACAGCAGGTTGTTGGGGCACAGCGGGTTGTAGGCACGGATGGAAGAGGCCCAGGGAATCTCCATCGTATCGTGAAATCGGCTGACCAGGCCGGCAGCAACGGGTTTCTTTTGAAGATGCACGACGATGATATGGCTCTTCTCCCGGAATACCGCCAGAATGCGGGAGAAAAACTTCCGACTGTACACCGGGGTGCCGAGATCTCTCATGTTGCGGGCGAAAACACGGTAAAAGTCGGCCAGTAGTTCTCTGCCGCCGACAGTGGCCGTGAGATCGCTTTTTTCAGCTTTGCGGATCTGATTGCGGAGTTTTGGGTTGAAGCCTTGCCAGAGTGCCTCCGAACTTTCGGCGAGATCGAGGATCATGGCAACCTTATGTTGTTTCGTGGGCAACTCGGCCGACCACGGCTCGGTATGCCGCAACTCGATATATTCCGCACCGAATTCCTTTTGCAGGCCGACCGCCCTGGCCATAAGCGCGTCGCCGGCTTCCCGTCCGTGGCAGAGTACGCCGCCGTAATTGAAGAACGGGAGGGAAATGAGAAAACGCCCGAACAATCGGCTCCGCATCAGCACGAGCGGCAATATCCCTTCGATAACATTGTCGCTTTTCCGGGCAGCCAGGTAAAGGCACCGGTGACCGAAGCTGCCCTCTATAACCTCACGCCAGCCGTATTGATGGTAATTGCTGGCGGCGGGGTGGGTTTCGACATAGACATCCCATCCGTCCCGATCGACGCAATCGGTTTCGACGCTGCAGGTTGAATGGTCAGTTTTTTGCACAGGTTGCTCCGGATTGTGAGAAAAATACGTTCATGGGGGCGAACGACAGCTCTGTAAACAGGTACCTGAGCTTTTTTTCGGTGCCGCGAAGATTCAGGTAGTGTCTGAATCGCGATTTCATCCCCGCCTTGATGCGCGGCTGGTCCGGGTCGATCTCCCAGGGATGGACGTAGAGTACTGCCGGCTGCCGCTCTTTTTCATTGATCGAGGCGATCCCACGGCGGATGACACCCGCCGGCAGGAGTCTCAGATATCCTCCGCCGGCGATGGGCAGATGGATTGTCCTTCCGCCGAGTTTCAGGGAGAGGGTTGTCAAGGGAAATTCGTGCAGGCTGCCGGCATCGGTCTCGATGATATGGGGGAAGCGCTTGGCCTCGGGAATGCCGTAGGTGTCGTGAAAAATCGGAAATATACTGGAATCATAAGTGAATCCCTCCTCGGCGAGAATGGTCAGCGCCCACAGCGACCGGTTGGTGATGGAGTAGCTGGGAGCGCGGTAGCCGTTCACCCGCTGGCCGATCTGGTCTTCGAGCAAGTTCTTCGCCCGCCGGATGTCTTCGCGAAATTTATCAGGGCCGATCTGGAATATCAGCTCATGCCAGAAGCCGTGACAGGCGATCTCGTGGCCGCGCCCGTGGATCTCACGTACCAGGGCAGGCAATCGCTCGGCAACCCAGCCCAGCACAAAAAAAGTCGCCTTTATGCCATGTGCATCGAGTATGTCGAGGATTCGGCCGGTGTTCCGATCGACCCGGAGCGGAAAGGATTGCCACTGGTTCCTGTTGATCCGGGCGGCAAAGGCGTTAACCTGGAAGTAGTCCTCCACATCTATAGTGAGACAATTCCTAATGAACTGCATGTAAATTATTGTTTGTTAGGATTTTTTTGATATCATTAAAAATAATTTCGGTAATTTTTTAAAAATTTTCTATTAAATCAGCTATTCAGAAAAATATCATTAGATACTATAACTGTCAATAGGAGTTGTTTGTGTAATTCTGGTTTTGTTGATTTCGACTTCGATATGAAGCTCAGATCTCCGTCTTATATTTGTTCTTTTCTTCAGGGAAAACATCCTTCTCTCTCCCCATTTCAATATCAGGCGGCCCAATTCCCTTTTAGTAACCACGCTGACGTGAAAATGTGTCTGGATCTGTCAACCATCATTTTTCGTTGGTCAGGTAAGACTTTGAGATTAAGTGAATATGTTGGCATAGTCGATTTGCTTAGGAGGTGCTGGCACGTTTTCTGCTATCATCGCAAAGAAATGTCGACGCCTCTGCTGCTGCAAAAGGAAAAAAGGTGCGGGGCGCTCTTCAGGATTTACCTCAGGTATGGTCTACTGCTTCTCTCCTCGAGGGAAAGATGAAGAGTTGGATTGTATTAATTCTTCGAGTGAGTTGAATTTGTAAAATATCAAAGCCTGCGCTTTGGCATGGGGCTCTGCCCTTGGAACGGGATTGACAGCGATACGCTCCGATGAGCTATTGGAAACGAGAAAATAACAAGGAGATTACGTGAATACCGCTCAACTACCTTCAAAGCCAATCAAGATGTACAACCTGCTGCTTCTGTTTATTCTTTCACTCTGCATACCATCGTTGTCGATGGGTGCAGGAGGAATTACCCTGGGAGCTTCAGAGCGAAACCTGGAAATCGACTTTTCCTTCGATAACCCGATCGATTCGACCAAAAAACTGGCCGGTTACCGGTTGTACATGGAAGGCAGTCAGATCTGCGCCACAAACGATCCGACCGTTTCCAAAATGGCTTGTGCCTTTACCGCGAAAGACGGCACCTTCGACTTCACTCTCAAAGCATATTATGACGACGGTACCGAAAGCCTCCCTTCTCCGGCATATTCTTTTGTCGTCAGCTCGACCCATAGCGTCAATCTGGCCTGGGAGGTGGACAGCGGCACGGCCAACCAGGGTGGGTTCCGCATCTACAACAACGGGACTCTGATCCAGGAAGTTACCGATCCTTCGGCCAGGCAGTTCACCTATACATCCGAATTCTCCACCGCCGACAACACCTTCACCATTGCTGCGGTGGATGGCAACGGCGGTGAAAAACAGCTTTCCGGCGCGCTGACTTCCAGCGAAGCATATCCGCCGACCGCGGTGCTTTCTTCTTCGACTGCCGCCGGTAACGCGCCGTTGACCGTGAATTTCGACGGTTCTTCCTCGACCGCCACCAAGGCGACGTTGGCCAAGTACAGCTGGACCTTCGGAGACGGTGCCCAGGCGGCGGGAGCAACCGTCTCCCATACGTACACCGCTCCAGGCACCTATTACGCCCGGCTCACCGTCGAGGACAGCTACGGCTCGACCGATTCCACTGAAACCCCCATCGTCGTCGGTCAGCCCACGGCGGAGAACAAAAAACCCACCGCCATCATCTCTGCGAATGCGTCCCAGGGCCTGACGGTTGCTTTCGATGGTGCGCAATCCTCCGACCCGGACGGTTCCATCGTCCAATACAGCTGGGATTTCGGCGACGGCGCGACCGGCAGCGGTGCAACCGCCCAGCACGCCTATGCGAAGACAGGCGCCTATACCGTCTCCTTGCAGGTTACTGATGAGAAAGGCGCTACCGCTACGGCCAGCAAGGAGCTCCAGGTCGGTGCCTCGCTCCCCATCGAAGTGGGCGAAATCAGCATTAATCATGAATGGGTCAAGGTTCTCTTCGAGACTCCCTTTGTCGATCCTGTGGTCATTGCCGGTCCTCCCACGATTCAAGGAACCGATCCGGCTACCGTACGCATCCGCAACATCAATCAGCAGGGTTTCGAGATCCGCATGCAGGAGTGGGATTACCTGGATCAAACCCACGTGATGGAAACCGTCAATTACCTGGTAATTGAAAAAGGTGTGCACACCTTGAGCAACGGCAGCAAGATTGAAGCCGGCACCTTTACCGGTACCACCACTTTTTCCCAGGTTGCCCTTAAGCAGCCGTTTAAGGTCGTTCCGGTCATCCTGACCCAGGTGGTAACGAACAATGAAACCGATGCCGTCACCGGCAGGGTGAGAAATATTCAAGTCAACTCCTTTGCGTATCGCCTGCAGGAGCAGGAATCGACGATGAACTCGCATATGCCCGAGACAATCGGCTACCTGGCCTTGGAGCCCGGCCAGGGAGAGATCTCCGGCCTGCTCTTCGAAGCCGGTGTCACCGAGAATAACGCCACCCATAATTGGACGAACATTACTTTCAAGACCGCATTCCCCGAGCAGCCGGCCATTGTCGCCGGAATGCAGACAACCGCGGGGAACGATACCGCGGCGGTTCGCTTCAAGGATCGGACCAACACGGCTGTCCAGGTGAAGATCGAGGAGGAGAAGTCCAAGGATGCAGAGACCAACCACGTTGAAGAAGTCGTCGGCTACCTCGTCTTCGGTGCTGCGGCAACGGTGCAACAATAACCCCGACTTCACATCATAAGGAATCACAGAAAATGAAGAATCTTAATGCAAATCGAACCGTAAAAGCTGCCTTGCTTGGCGCCGCCCTGCTGTTCTTCCCCAGCCTGTCTTTCGCCCGGGATGTGTCTTTTGTCTGGACGGCGAATCCGGAACCGGTAGTCGGCTACAAGCTTTACTACAAGACGGGAACCGATTCGGCCGCCCCCTATTCGGGATCGGGCCTGACCGAGGGCAGCGCCCCTATCGTGGTGGGCAACGTCACTACGTATACGGTGACCGGCCTATCGCCGAGCGAGGCCTACCAGTTTGTCCTCACTGCCTACAATGACAGCGAAGAAAGCGGGTACTCGGAAGTAGTCACCGTTGAACCCGGGATAGCTCCCATGATCATCAAAATAGAGAAAAAAAGCTAATGCGAGCTGACCCCGCAACCCAAGGGTCGTGATCCCCTCCAACAGCAGAGAGGACTCTTTTCAGTACCCCCTTGAGGGGTATAAGTACCTTCACGAAATGCGTTTCAAAAAAACAAGAAACGAATTTCTAAGGTACTAATCACGAACTGATCCCCCGACAGCCCCTCCGGGGCAGTCGGGGGATGGTTCCGCCTGCACCACCGCAATGGGACATCGTTTCGAGATGCCCCTGCAACATCCGCCCCTGGTCAGCCCTGGCCAGGGGCTTGTCGTTTTCGGGCATCTGCTCTCCAACTGCACCTCGCCAATAATCTGTTTCTTCAGGATTTGCCGTGGCTCGCCGTTATCGCATTTCTCCGACAATGAGCGTGAGACTTTGTGACGCACCTTGTTTTTTATTCAAAGGGTGATATAATGTAAACCTAGCAAACATTAAGTTCATTATTTTCAATAAATACGCACATATGTTTATAATCAATTCATATTACAAATTAAGGAACGTGGTGTTTTTTTTGGGTGAAGGGTTCCTTATTTTTATGTCGCTCGTGGTTGTGGATTGGTATATCTTGGGATCGACTCTTTTTTACCTGGATTTACCGATGAACTCCGCAAGAGCTCTTCTTGTTACTGGGGTTTTTCTTCTTTGCCTGTATTTTTTCGATCTCTATAATGTCAATGGAGACCTGACTATTCCTAACACTTTTACCCGTATGGTTCAATCCTTTGGAGTTGGTTGTGTTATTCTCGCGGCCATATACTATATTGTTCCGTATATGATCATTAATACGAAAATTTTTCTGATTGGATATGTTGGTATATGCCTGACTGTTATATTGTGGCGAGGAGGGTATTATTTTATCCTGCGAAACCGGTACTTTGTTCAAGATGTCCTGGTGGTCGGGACCGGCGCCCTCGCCGCCGATATCGCCAGGGAGGTGGAAGGCGTTCCGGATTCGGTGCACAGGATATGCGGCTTCGTCGGGACGGGGCAACCGTCCTTCAATCCGTACAAGGCACCCGTTCGGCCGCGACTGGAGGACTATGAGGAGCTCTTTCGCCGGCATAAACTGCAGCGGATCGTGGTCGCCCTCGATGACCCGCGGGGCGAGACCCCGGTTCAGACCCTGCTTAAATACAAGATGCGGGGCTTCTTCATAGAGCAGGGGGTTAACTTTTTTGAGAGGCTCACCGGTAAGATCCTGGTGGAGAAAGTTCCCCCCAGCTGGATAATCTATTCTGACGGCTTCCGGTCCAGCCGAGTCACGCATCTGCTCAAGCGGACCGTGGATCTGATTTCGGCGATTTCACTCTTTGTCATTACCCTGCCGGTTCTGACACTCACCGCCATCCTCATCAAATTGGAAAGCCCCGGACCGATCTTCTATACCCAAGAGAGGGTCGGGGAAAAAAATCGACCGTTCCGGGTGATTAAGTTCCGTTCCATGCGTCAGGATGCTGAAAAAGACGGCGCAGTGTGGGCAGCGGAAAACGACCCGAGGGTGACCAGGGTCGGAGCTGTGATACGCCAGCTGCGCATCGATGAATTGCCGCAGCTGATCAATATCTTCAAAGGCGAGATGAGCCTGGTCGGGCCGAGGCCGGAAAGAAAGGTCTTCATCGACGAGCTTGTCAAAAAAATTCCATTTTACGATATCCGGCACGAGCTCAGGCCGGGGGTAACCGGATGGGCCCAGGTGTGTTATCCTTACGGAGCCTCGGAGCACGATGCTCTAAAAAAATTGGAATACGACCTCTACTACATGAAAAATCTGTCCCTCGCCTTCGATTTCCTGATCATCTTCAAGACCGCGAAAACCATCCTTGCCCGGGAGGGTTCGAGATAGGGCTTCTCGGAGCCTCTTTTCGCTCACGTTCTTCCTTGTCATGCACCAAAAAATTCTCCTTGGAGTTCATCCGGCAATGGGTATACTATGGCCGCGATGTTCTCGTTTGTTCTTACGAAAAGAGTGAGCCCGAAAAATTTCGATGAAAAATCTCACGGTCTTCGGTGCTTCGCAGGATACAAGAATAGCCCCCGCAATGCGACTGCCGGGCAGCCGAGCGGACCATCGATGAACTCTTGCGGTAACAGGTTGCTGACTGATGCAAAGAAAGACGACCCCTCACGAGGACGACATCATATGTACGCTGTCGAAGGCGCGGCAGCTCATCCTGGAACATCTCCGCCGACTGCCTTCCGAAGACGTCGAGATTCGTGATGCCCTCGGCCGGAGAACCCTTGCAGATATTCCCGCCCCTCAGCCGGTGCCAGGGTATGCCGAATCGATTCGCGACGGCTATGTGATCCCTTCGGTTGACGACGGAGGGGGGACATGGCAATTCCGGATAGTAGACGAGATCGCAGCCGGCCGTGTCGAACCTGTTGTGAGGCTGGTGCCGGGGACCGCCTGCCGGATAATGACCGGAGGCATGGTGCCGGAGGGCAGCGAACGGGTCGTTCCCTTCGAGCAATGTGTGGAACAGGATGGCCTGGTAACGATCCCGGAGCATCTCCTGCAGGTCCCTGCCACCTTCATCCGCCCTGCGGGCAGCGAGATAGCACGGGGGGAACGGCTGGTTGGGGGAGGTGTGCGGCTGCAGGGGGAGCATCTGGAGCTGCTTTCTTCATGCGGAATCAATGAGATCGGGGTCGCCGCCAACCCTGCGGTTGGCTATTTCTGCACCGGCAGCGAGCTGAAGATTTCGGCGGAAGGCCTGAAGGGCGGACAGAAGGTATCCTCGAATTCCCTGCTCCTTGCGGGAATCCTCGCCTCCTATGGTGCGACGCTCAACGATTTCGGCATCGCCGGGGATACCTTTGCCGAACTCTCGAGCGTATTTGCCGAAATGAGGGAGTGGCAAGGCGATGTAGTCGTCAGCACCGGAGGTATGGGGCCCGGCAAATACGATCTGGTGGAGGAGGCTTTTTGGGCATCCGGGGGCCTTGTCTTCTTCAATGGACTGGCCATGAGGCCCGGCAAGCGCATGCTCTTCGGGCAACTGGGGGAGACGTTGTTCTTTGCCCTGCCCGGTCCCCCCCATGCCGTGCGCACCCTCCTGCACACCCTGGTCGGACCGGCACTGCTCTTCATGCAAGGGGTAGAGGAAGAGGGGCCGAAGAAGACGCGGGCTTCACTGCTCCATCCGCTGATTATAAAGAAACCTGACGTCCTGCAGTTGAAGGACGGGGTACTTCAAATTGCCGGGGGGCTGTGCCGGGTGCGGCTGGCCGGTCGGCTGGAGACCCCGAATTGCCATATCCTGCTGCCGCCAGGCCAATCCCGGTACGAAGCGGAGGATCAGGTCGAGGTCCATGTGGTCGGCATGCCTTTGATCTCGTTATAAGGGTCTAGCTGGGAGGCTGTGGACATTGTGGACCTGGTGGACATGGCGCCCGGCTGCTCGGCGCTCACCCAGTCCACATGGTCCACGAGTTCCACTCTGTCCACTCAATCCACCCCGCATAATCCGACAGGCTCCTAGCTCTGGCATTTCGGGCAGCTATAGCTGGCCCGGCCGCCGATAGTCTTCTTGGCAATGGTGGCGCCGCAGGCTGCGCAAGCCATCCCGCTTCTCCCGTAGACCTTGAAGTTGATCTGGAAATAGCCTTTTTCCCGCCCGGCGTTGACAAAATCGCTGATGGTCGAGCCGCCGCATTCGATGGCCTGGCTGAGGACTTCCCGGATGGCGGTGATCAGTCTCGCCCATTCCTTTCTGCTGATGGAAGATACTTTCCGGTCCGGTCTGATGCCTGCCCGAAAGAGGCTCTCGTTGGCGTAGATGTTGCCCACTCCGGCCACCACCTGGTTGGTCATGATAAAAACCTTGACCGCCACCTCCCGGCCTTTTGCCAGTCGGTGGAGATACTCCGCGGAGAAATCATCGACGAAAGGTTCGGGACCTGTCGTCTGGTAAACCGTTTCCTCGATCCGCGGGACTTCCTTCTGGCTGAGAACTCGGATCGAGCCGAACCGGCGGGTGTCATTGTAGCGGAGCTCGAGGCCGTTGTCGAGCAGCCACCGGACATGGTCGTGCTTGGCCGGCGGCATGGCAGGGGAGAAGAAACCGAGATTGCCGGTCATGCCGAGATGGATGATGACCACCGCCCCGGATTCCAGGCCGATCTGCAGGAATTTTGCCCGGCGGGTCACCGAGATGATCCGGCGATCCACCATTTCCTGGCGCAGGCGCTCCACGGGTATTTCCTCCCGGAGGATTTTGCCGCTGGTAAGGAGCCCGGTGACGATCCGACCCACCAGGTGGGGGCGTAGGCCCCGGCAGATGACTTCAACTTCCGGCAGTTCCGGCATTGCGGCGCGCCTCGTTGATGATGCAGACGGCCAGGCCGTGGTTATGAAAAGTGGTGGCCAGAACGGTGAGGGCCGCGGGCAGCCTGCAATCTTCCGGCCTCCTTGCCAGTCGCAGTTCGAGGACCAGGCAGTCGCCTTCCTGACATTCAAACCCTTCAAGCAGCAGATCGAGAAAACCGGGCATCCAACGGGAGCTGCACGCCTTTTTGGCCGCCTCCTTGGCCGTCCAGAGGAGCGACAAGCGGGCCGGCGGCGCCATTTTCGGCAGGGCGGCCGCGAGAATGTGGTCTTCCTCGACCATGCAGTATTTTCCCATCACTTTCAGCAGGGTGTGCCTTTGCTCCTGCAGGTCGATGCCGCAGGGCACATCGGCCGCCAGGGCCGCGCCGTAGCCGCCGCCGTGAGAGATGGAGATCTCAGGGGGCTGCCGAATTTTATCCCCGGGGACAGGCTCCATCCTGATAAAGGGACGTCCGGTTGGATCGTTGACGATTTGCACAGACGAGAGGGCTCGGCAAAAGCCCTTTGCTGCCCAGAACTGCGCCAGGGCCAATTTGGCCGAGACTCGGCCGGCCAGAAATTCCGCCCGTCTTTTGCTCAGTCGATAGGATTCTGCCTGCGCCATCTCGCGGCCGTGCAGAATTGCCGCGGCGCGACCGTGAAGGCCGGAGTCCGCACCGTCGCCGAGAGCCTGCTGGTCCAGGAGCGTCATGCCGAGGGCAGCCGTCTCGAAACGGTTGATGGTCAACCGCCGCAACGCTTCGGGAAACTGGTTTTCGATGGCCGGATCATCCAATGTCTTCATGTTCTTCGGTTGGCTAATGCGAGCTGACGCCCGCAATCCAAGGGTGTTATCCCCTCCGACAGCAGAGTGGATCTACCTTCACGAAATTCATTCTTATTCGGTTCAGCACTCCCTTGAGGGGTGAAAAACAAGAAATGAATTTTCTAAAACTACAGTTGTTCTCCCGGTCGCCGATTCCTGCCGGAAACATGGTGGAAGCTCATGCTGTGCTGCGAGTTTGTCGGCCCCTCACGGGAGAGAAAAAACTTGCGCGGCTTCGACCCTTCCTGCTAACTTGCTTGAAAATATAATCCGGGATGGGGCTGAAGATTAAATGAATCAGGGGCTTATATGAAGGTTGTCGGGAGCTTGACAGCGTATGATCTGGTAATTTTAGGTCTCTTTGCGATACTCATAGCCCGCGGAATGTGGCTGGGTATGCTCAGGCAGGTTACCGGGCTGCTCGCCCTCTATGTCGGATACTTCGCCGCAAGTCAGCATCATGACAAACTCTTTCCGATTTTGCGAGAATTTTCGACGAATCCCACCATCGTTTTCCTCGCCAGTTACGTTATCCTCTTTATCGCGGCCTACGTCGTGGTTATGTTGCTGGGAAAGATGTTGAGCTATGTGATTCAGCTGACAATCACCTCCTGGTTCGATCGCCTGCTTGGCGGTGCGGTCGGATTTGCCAAGGCGGCGATTCTGGTGGTTTTGCTGCATATAATGCTGGGGACGATACTGGTCCCGGAAAGCGAATTGCAGAAGAACTGTGTCACTTGCCAGCCCTTGGGCGAGGCGTCTGAGTTTACCATGAGGCTGATCCGCGACGAGGAAGTCAGGAAGGCGCTCCGGCAGAAGCAGCCGGCCATCGCGATCGATGCGGTGAAGGGATATCTTTCACCGACCATAGGCGAGCGGAACCCGCAGCAACCTCTATCCACCAGGCCGTGAACTCCTTTCGAAGAACCGAGTTCCGGCGTCTTTTCCGGTTGCCCCGGGAAGGCAGGAGCGCTTCAGCTTAACGGATGATCGATGTGAAACGCGTCAAGGCAAGACAACCCCATTCCTATGTGGAGCGCACCTATCGGGCCCTGGCGTCGGAAAGCCGTCTGCTCTCTTCTTTTGCCCGGGTGAAAGATACCGATCTGCATATCCTTGCCGATCGAGAAGTTTCGGACAGGGCCTTCGAGCTGGCCCTGCAGTTTCGGCTGCCGGTGGAAACGTATATCCGGCGTCATCCGGAGTTTCTGTCCGCTCTGACGCCCCTGCCGGATGATATCCTTGCTCCGCCGATAGTACGGGATATGCTTACCGCCGGGAGCATTGCCGGTGTTGGCCCTATGGCCGCGGTGGCGGGAGCGATTGCCGAATATGTCGGCCGAGCTCTGCTGAGGGAGGGTTGCCGGGAGGTGATGGTGGAAAACGGGGGCGATATATTTATCAGCCGGGCCACTGAATGTACGGTGGCTATCTTCGCCGGCGAGTCGCCCCTTAGCCTGAAAGTGGGGGTGAAACTTCCGGCCGAGACCATGCCGGTGGCGGTTTGTACGTCATCAGGCAAGGTGGGCCACTCCCTCAGCTTCGGCGAGGCCGATTCGGTGACGGTCATTGCCAGAGGCGCCGCCTTGGCCGATGCGGCGGCTACCCGTCTGGGCAACGAAGTCGGCCGGGCCGCTGAAGGAGAGGCGGGTATTAGGCGGGCGCTTGCGGTTAGCCGCGCCATCGCCGGAATCGGAGGAGTGGTGGTCGTTTGCGGTGAAAAGATAGGCGCGGTGGGCGATGTTGAACTTGTACGCCTCGTCTAAGGCTGAGACCACGGGATGATTCGGAAATATCGATCTCTGCGGTTAGTACCTTAGAAATTCGTTTCTTGTTTCATAGAAACGAATTTCGTGAAGATACTTATACCCCTCAAGGGGGTACTGAAAAGAGTCCCCTCTGCTGTGGGAGGGGATAACAACCCTTGGGCTGCGGGCGTCAGCCCGCATTAGTGACTATATTTGGCTATAGCATAATAAAAGAACTTCAAGAGGTGCAGAAATGGATACCAGGCAAGGAGCGGGGAACGAACGGGATTCGCGCCAAGTGAGCCGCAAGTATCTTGTCTTTTACCTGCGGGTCTTCGATGGCATGAGCAGTAAGATTCTCGGGCATCTGGTCGATATCTCCGAGAAAGGGATTATGCTGGTCGGCGACAATCCAATCCCGGTAGGCGAGGATTATCGCTTGCGGATGCGTCTCCCTACCCAGATGAAGGATCAGACCGAGATCATCTTTACCGCGACCAGCCGCTGGTGCAAGAACGACGCCAATCCCGATTTCTATCTCGTCGGTTTTCAGATCCAGGAGCTCGATCCGGCCGCGAGGGAACTCATTTCTTCGCTCATCAAGGATTTCAGCTACAACGAGGACCGCTAGGAGCCTGTTGGGTTATGCCCTTTCCTTCCCCCATCTCTTTGTCATTTTTAAAAATTAATGCTCGTAATATTAAATGCATGACTGCGCCTGAGTTTCGAAAATGACTCGATCTGAGAAAAATGGCTTTAAACGGAAGGCTCCTGGCCGGTGGTCTTCATGCCTTTACCTTGCGCGCTTCGGTGAGCAGCTGGTCCCTGAACTCCGCGACGAACGTGTCGAGGTCTTCCCGCCAGTCCACAAAGGATGAAATTCCGGCTCTTTTCAGAACCGCGTTTTCCAGGATCGAGTTGGCCGGCCGGTGGGCGGGCGTGGGATATTCGGCAGTGGTGCAGGGGCGCATGGTGTAGCCGATCCCCATCGCATCGAGAAAATACCTGGCAGCCTGATACCAGGTCGAATTTCCTTCGGCGGTAGCGTGGACGACGCCTTGGATATCGGAGGAAAGGATTCGGCCGATCTGCCTGGCGAGGGTCCTCGACCAGGTGAGGGAACCATGCTGATCGTCCACCACCTTCAACTCCCGGCCCGGACCAGCCAGGGCCAGCCTCATCATGGTTTTCAGGAAATTCTTACCGTAGGCCGAGTAGAGCCAGGCGGTGCGGATAATGGCATGATCGGCGCATCCGCTTGCCACCGCCTGTTCCCCGGCCAGCTTGCTTTTGCCGTATTGGGAAAGGGGGTTGGTGGCGTCGGTTTCCACATAGGCTTCCGGGACAGTTTTTTTGCCGTCGAAGACGTAATCGGTGGAGACGTGGATGAGCCGGCAATCCAGTCTGTCCGCGGCTCTCGCGAGATGTTCCGGGCCCTTGGCATTGATCCGCCAGGCGAGCTGCACCTCCTGCTCGCAGGCGTCCACCGCCGTGTAGGCGGCACAGTTGATGATGACGTTGGGACGTTGGGCGGACAGAAATTCCGTGACGACCGCCTCGTTGCCGATATCGATGCGGGGCAGGTCGCAGCCGATGGTCTCGTGCACGGGGGAGAATAACTGACAGCAGTCCGTGCCTAACTGGCCATGGGCGCCGATAATGACAATTTTCATGCGTGCTCCTTACTCTTGAACCGTCTCATTCGGGCTGACACCCGCAACCCAAGGGCTGTTATCCCCACCCACAGCAGAGGGGGTAAGTGCCTTCACGAGATTCGTTTCAAAAAGCAAGAAACGAATCGCTAAGGTACTAATTATTATGGGAGCCGGTATTGTTCTTTTCCTCGGCGACGAACTCGGTGATATAGCGGCCGTATTGATTCTTCAACATATCGGCGGCCAGCGCTTCCAGCTGATCGGCGTTGATATAGCCCAGCTGGTAGGCAATTTCCTCGATACAGGCAATCTTCAGCCCCTGCCTCTCCTGCACAGCCTGGACGTAACTTGCAGCCTGCTGCAGGGATTCGTGGGTGCCGGTGTCCAGCCAGCAGAAGCCGCGCCCCAGGGGTTCTACTCTAAGCGTGCCGCGGCGCAAATACTCGTTGTTGATGTCGGTGATTTCCAGTTCGCCCCGGGCCGAGGGTTTGACCTGCTCGGCAATGGCGATAACGTCGTTGTCGTAGAAATAGAGCCCCGGCACCGCATACTTCGATTTTGGTATGGCCGGTTTTTCTTCGATGCTGACCACCTCGTTGTTGCCGTTGAATTCCACCACCCCGTAGCGCTCCGGATCCTTGACCAAATAGCCGAAGATCAGCCCGCCATTCTCGAGCTTGGCGCATTCCCTGAGTATCCTGGAGAACCCCTGGCCGAAGAAGATGTTGTCGCCAAGGATCAGGGCAACAGTATCCCTGCCGATGAAGGATTTACCGATAAGAAAGGCCTGAGCCAGCCCCTCGGGACGCGGTTGTTTGGCGTAACTGATGGTTAGGCCAAGTTGGCTCCCGTCGCCGAACAGTTCCTTGAATCCGGGAAGATCATGGGGCGTGGAGATAATGAGGATCTCTTTTATCCCCGCAAGCATCAGCACCGACAGGGGATAGTAGATCATCGGCTTGTCGTAGACCGGAAGCATCTGCTTGCTGACAACTTTGGTAAGCGGATAGAGTCGGGTGCCTGAACCGCCGGCAAGTATTATGCCTTTCATGATCTCGTATAAGTTGGGGTGAATGTAGTTTGGTTATTGCTGTCTCTGTGATTTTACTTTAAAATCCCTCAGCCTGCGTGCCGTGAATATACCGAAGCAAAGGGAAAAAGGAAAACAAAAAATGGCTGCGAATCTTACCTCCTTCAAGGCATACGATATCCGGGGTCGGGTGCCGGACGAACTGAACCCGGAACTGGCCCGGCAGATAGGCCGCAGTTTTGCGGCTGTGTACGGCCTGCGCAAGGTTGTTGTCGGGCGCGATATCCGGCTGAGCAGCGAGACCCTTGGAGAGGCGCTGTCCGCCGGACTGCGGGAGATGGGTGTCGAGGTGCTCGACCTGGGCCTCTGCGGCACAGAAGAGATCTATCACGCCGCCTTCAGCATGGAAGGGGACGGCGTCGACGGGGGCGTGATCGTCACCGCCAGCCACAATCCGGCCGACTACAACGGTATGAAGTTGGTAGCCGGAGGGGCTCGACCGGTGACCGGCGAATCCGGTTTGCGGGAGATGGCCCGGCTGATTGCTGCCGGCAGCCCTCCGGTTCCCGCCGTAGCCCCAGGACGTCTCATCCGACTGGATAACAAGGACAACTATATCCGGCATCTCCTCGGTTATGTCGAGCCGCAGGAACTCGCGCCGCTGAAGATTGTGGTCAACAGCGGCAACGGCTGCGCCGGTGCGATCATCGACAGGTTGGCAGGGCACCTGCCTTTCCAGTTTGTCAGGCTCCACCATGATCCCGACGGCACCTTTCCCCACGGTGTGCCGAACCCCCTGCTCCCGGAAAATCGGGAGGAGACGGCCCGGGCGGTGCGCGAGCACGGGGCGGACCTTGGGCTCGCCTGGGACGGGGATTTCGATCGTTGCTTCTTCTGGGACGAGACGGGGCGCTTCATCGAGGGCTACTATATCGTCGGGCTTCTGGCCCGCGAGATGCTGGTGAAGGAGCCCGGCGCGAAAATCCTCTACGACCCGCGGTTGACCTGGAATACCGAAGAACAGGTGCGGGAGGCGGGAGGCATCCCGGTCATGACCCGAACCGGCCATGCCTTCATCAAGGAACGGATGCGATCGGAAAACGCCCTTTACGGCGGCGAGATGTCGGCTCACCACTACTTCCGCGATTTCGGCTACTGCGATTCGGGAATGGTTCCCTGGCTGCTGGTGGCCGCCCTGCTCAGCAGGGAAGGGAAAAAGCTTTCCACGCTTGTGACGGACCGGATGGCTGCCTTTCCGGTTTCCGGCGAGATAAACAGCAAGGTCGTCGATCCCGATGGCGTCATTGCCAGAATCCTCGCCACCCACCAAGACGGGGAAAAGGATTACACCGACGGTCTGTCGGTCGCCTATCCCGACTGGCGCTTCAACATCCGCAAATCAAACACCGAACCGCTGCTCCGCCTGAACGTGGAGACGAGAGGCGATGCGCGGCTCCTGCAGGAGAAGACCGAACAACTGCTTCACCTCATCCGTTAAGACCACCCCAACCAAAGAGGACGATAGTGGCAAAAATTCAACCGATAATTCTGGCCGGCGGCACAGGTTCGCGTCTCTGGCCGTTGTCCCGGGAACTGTATCCCAAGCAGCTCCTGTGCCTCACCAACCACACTTCTTTGCTCCAAACCACGCTCCTGCGGGCGGCCCGGTTGCCGGACGCCCTGCCGCCGGTCGTCGTGGTGGGGGAGGAGCATCGTTTCATTACCCTCAAGCAGATCGAGGAACTGCAGAACTTCCAGGACTTCTCCATCATTCTCGAACCGGTCGGCCGCAATACAGCCCCGGCGATCTGCGCCGCGGCGGAATACTGCCGGGACCTGGGCGAGGAGGTCGTCTTCCTTGTGCTGCCGGCCGACCACGTGGTCCTGAAGCAGGAAGAATTCGTCGAGGCGGTCCGGGAGGCGGCGAGGCTCGCCGGCGACGGCGTCGTCGTCACCTTCGGCATCCAGCCGACCGGACCGGAGACCGGCTACGGCTATATCGAGCGAGGGGAGGGGAACCGCATCGCCTCATTCAAGGAGAAGCCCGATCTGGTCCTTGCCAAAGAGTATCTTGCCAAAGGCAATTATTTCTGGAACAGCGGGATGTTCGCCTTTGCGGCAGGCACCTTCATGGCCGAGATGGCCGAGTTTGCCCCGGAGATGCTGGCGGCCATGGGCGAGGCGGTGCGGAAGGGCACCAGGGACGGCCGGTTCTACCGTCTGGACAGGACGGCCATGGCACGATGCCCCAACGACTCCATCGATTATGCACTGATGGAGAAGACCGCGAAAGGCGCCGTCGTGGCAGCCGATCTCGGTTGGAGCGATATCGGTTCATGGAAGGCGCTATGGGATGTCCTCGAGAAAGACGACAAGGGCAATGTTGTCCGGGGGGACGTGATGCTTACGGATACCAGGAATTGTCTGGTGAAGGCCGAGACTGTGCTGGTCGCGGCCGTCGGCATGGAGGATACTCTGGTGGTGGAAACCGCCGACGCCGTTTTGGTTGCCCCGCTGTCGAGGTCCCAGGAGGTGAAGAAGGTGGTCGCCCGGCTGAAGGCGGAGTCGCGCAAGGAATTCAGTCATCACACGACCGTCTACCGCCCCTGGGGGAGCTATACCGTGCTGGAGGAGTTGCCGCGATTCCAGATCAAGCGGATTTCCGTCAACAGCAAGGCCAAATTGTCCCTGCAGATGCACCATCATCGCCACGAGCACTGGGTGGTGGTTTCCGGTATCGCCAGGGTTATCGTCGGCGACCAGGAAATTCTGCTGCACGAAAATCAGTCGACCTACATTCCGGAAGGCACTATGCACCGGCTGGAAAACCCCGGGGTGATCCCCCTCGAGTTGATAGAGATCCAGATCGGCAGTTACCTGGGCGAAGACGATATCGTCCGTTTCGACGATGTGTACGGGAGATAATGCGTAGGACTGAGGACTGAGCTATGAGGACTGAGTAATTTTTCTTCCCTTCGGCACATGGCCGTTTTACCTTTCCTCAGTCCTCAGTCCTCAGTCCTCAGTCCTCAGTCCTCAGTCCTCAGTCCTCAGTCCTCAGTCCTCAGTCCTCAGTCCTCAGTCCTCAGTCCTCAGTCCTCAGTCCTCGGTCCTCAGTCCTCATC
>JAEYNP010000051.1 GCA_023412495.1 Pseudomonadota bacterium | reverse complement strand
TGGTCGAGCGTATCCAGGCGCTGCTGCCGGAGGTCAATGCCAGCATGCCGGCGGGCATCGACGTGGTGGTGCTGACCGACCGCACCCAGACCATCCGCGCCGCCATCACCGACGTACAGCACGAGCTTTTGCTGGCGACCTTGCTGGTGGTGATGGTCACCTTCGTCTTCCTCAAGCGCCTCTCGGCCACGATCATCCCCTCGATTGCCGTGCCGCTGTCGTTGATCGGCACCTTTGCGGTGATGCACCTGGCCGGCTTCTCACTGAACAACCTGACGCTGATGGCATTGACCATCGCCACCGGTTTCGTGGTGGACGATGCCATCGTCATGCTGGAAAACATCGCCCGCCACGTCGAGGAGGGCGAAACTCCGCTGCAGGCTGCGCTCAAGGGTGCTCGGCAAATCGGCTTTACCCTGATTTCCCTGACCTTTTCCCTGATTGCCGTGCTGATCCCGCTGCTGTTCATGCAGGACGTAGTGGGGCGGCTGTTCCGCGAATTCGCCATCACCCTGGCGGTGGCCATTCTGATCTCTCTGGTGGTGTCGCTGACCCTGACGCCGATGATGTGCGCCAAGTTGCTCAAGCCTGCAACCGTCGACAAGGCCAAGCCGGACTGGGTCGAGCGCCTGATTGGCGGCTACGCCGGCTGGCTGACCTGGGTGCTCAGGCACCAGACGCTGACCCTGTTGGTGGCGGTTGGGACCCTGGCGTTGACCGTGGTGCTCTACCTCATGGTTCCCAAGGGCTTCTTCCCGGTCCAGGACACGGGCGTGATCCAGGGCATCAGCGAGGCGCCGCAGTCGATTTCCTTCCGCGAGATGAGCGAGCGTCAGCAGTCGCTGGCGCGGGTGATTCTGGAAGATCCGGCGGTGGTCAGCCTGTCGTCCTATATTGGCGTGGACGGCGACAACGTCACCCTCAACAGTGGCCGCTTGCTGATCAATCTCAAACCCCACGGCGAGCGCGACGTGACGGCCAGCCAAGTCATCGACCGGCTGCGACCGGAACTGGCGAAGTTGCCCGGTATCGAGCTCTACATGCAGCCGGTACAAGACCTGTCCATCGAGGATCGGGTCAGCCGCACCCAGTTCCAGTTCAGCCTGGAATCGCCGGATTCCGAGCTGCTGCAAGAGTGGACGCCACGTCTGGTCGAGGCGCTGCGGGAACGGCCCGAGCTGACCGATGTGGCCAGTGATCTGCAAAGCGATGGCCTGCAGATCTACCTCGACATCGACCGCGACGCCGCGGCGCGCCTGGGCATCGGTATTTCCGCCATCACCGATGCGCTCTACGACGCATTCGGCCAGCGGCAGATTTCCACCATCTTCACCCAGGCCAGCCAGTATCGCGTGGTGCTGGAAGCCGAGGCCAACAACCGGCTTGGCCCTCAGGCGCTGGAGCAGCTGTTCGTGCAGAGCGAGGGAGGTACGCCGGTGCGGCTTTCGAGCCTGGCGCGGCTGGAGCAGCGTAACGCGCCGCTGCTGATCAACCATATCGGCCAGTTCCCGGCGGTGACGCTGTCGTTCAATCTGGCCGAGGGCATCTCGCTGGGCCATGCGGTGGAGATCATCAAGGAAGTGGAGGCGGAGATTGGTCTACCAGCCGGCATTCAGACGCGCTTTCAGGGCGCCGCTGCGGCTTTTCAGGCGTCGCTGTCGAGCACCTTATTGCTGATCCTGGCGGCGGTGGTGACCATGTATATCGTGCTGGGCGTGCTCTATGAGAGCTATATCCATCCGATCACCATCCTCTCGACACTGCCGTCGGCGGCGGTTGGCGCGCTGCTGGCGTTGCTCTTGACCGGTAACGATCTGGGCCTGATCGCCATCATCGGCATCATCCTGCTGATAGGCATCGTCAAGAAGAACGCGATCATGATGATCGACTTCGCCCTGGAGGCCGAGCGTCATCAGGGCATGAGCCCGGCGGACGCGATCTACCGCGCCGCGCTGTTGCGTTTCCGACCGATTCTGATGACCACCCTGGCGGCGCTGTTCGGTGCGATACCGCTGATGCTCGCCTCCGGTTCCGGCGCGGAGCTGCGCCAGCCGCTGGGCCTGGTATTGGTCGGCGGCTTGCTGCTCAGCCAGTTGCTGACGCTGTTCACCACGCCGGTGATCTACCTGTTCTTCGACCGCCTGGGCCAGCGTTTCGCCCGCAGGGGCGAAGCCGGGCAGGAAGCGGGCGCATGAGCCGCATGCCATGAACCTGTCGGCCCCCTTCATCGCCCGCCCGGTGGCGACCATGCTGATGAGCCTGGCGATCCTGCTGCTGGGCGGGGTCAGCTTCGGCCTGCTGCCGGTGTCGCCGCTGCCGAACATGGATTTCCCGGTGATCACCGTGCAGGCCAGCCTGCCGGGGGCGAGCCCGGAGATCATGGCCTCCAGCGTGGCGACGCCGCTGGAACGCTCGCTCGGCAGCATCGCCGGGGTCAGCCAGATGAGCAGCCGCAGCAGCCAGGGCTCGACGCGGATCATCATCCAGTTCGATCTGGAGCGCGACATCAACGGCGCGGCGCGGGAGGTGCAGGCGGCCATCAACGCTTCGCGCAACCTGCTGCCCAGCGGCATGCGCAGCATGCCCAGCTACCGCAAGGTGAACCCGGCGCAGGCGCCGATCATGGTGCTGTCGCTGACCTCCGAGGTGCTGGACAAGGGCCAGCTGTACGACATCGGCTCGACCATCCTGGCGCAGAAGCTCTCGCAGGTGCCCGGCGTCGGCGAGGTGCAGGTGGGCGGCAGTTCGCTGCCGGCGGTGCGCGTCGAGCTGCAGCCGCAGCAACTGGAGCAGTACGGGGTCGCGCTGGACGAGGTGCGCCAGACCATCGCCAACGCCAACCTGCGCCGGCCCAAGGGCATGGTCGAGGATGAGCATCGCCACTGGCAGGTGCAGGCCAGCGACCAACTGCACCGGGCCGAGGACTACCTGCCGCTGATCATCCGCCATCAGGAGGGCGCCACGCTGCGCCTTAGCGATGTGGCGCGGGTGCGCGACGCGGTGGAGGACCGCTACAACGACGGCTTCTTCAACAACGACCGCGCCGTGCTGCTGATCATCAACCGCCAGGCCGGCGCCAACATCATCGAGACCATCGAAGGCATCCGCGCCGAGTTGCCGGCGCTGCAGGCCATCGTTCCGGCCAGCGTCGATCTGGCGGTGGCCATGGACCGTTCGCCGGTGATCCGCGCGACCCTGCACGAGGCCCAGAACACCCTGCTGATCGCCGTGGGGCTGGTGATCGTGCTGGTGTTCCTGTTCCTCGGGCGCCTGCGTACCGCGCTGATCCCGGCGCTGGCGGTGCCGGTGTCGCTGGTGGGCACCTTCGCGGTGATGTACCTGTTCGGTTTCTCGCTCAACGTGCTGTCGCTGATGGCGCTGATCCTCGCCGCCGGCCTGGTGGTGGACGACGCCATCGTGGTGCTGGAGAACATCGCCCGGCACATCGACGACGGCGTTCCACCGCTACGCGCGGCCT
>JAEYNP010000024.1 GCA_023412495.1 Pseudomonadota bacterium | reverse complement strand
TGCTCCGCTCCCGAAATCGCATTTCCAACGCCAGCCGGGCCCGTTCCCCTAGCTGCTGCAGACAATCTCGCAAGGCATCGAGCGCCGCTTCGCCGTTGTCTTCTCCAGCCCACTGGCTCCACGTTCGATCCAACTCTTCCACGTTCTCGACAGCCGTCACTTTGCCCGAGCGCCGCTTTTGCGAAATGAGCGCATTGAGCGCTACCTTCCGCAAATAACCCGCCGTGGCGGATGGATTAATATCCTGAAACGGCCGCTGGAGCACCGCCAAAAACGTCTCCTGCGTCAGATCGTCAGCCTGACTCGGGCTGCAGCCCATCGCACGCAGATACCGCCAGACACCCGCCTGATACTGGTGGATCAGGCGTACGGGGTCGAACCCGGTAGCATCTGGAACCTGGGCCTGCTTCATGTTCCCAACAACTTAAACGCGCGGCCAAGTGGGATGTACTCAGCCAATTGCCCTCGATGGCTAAATCCAAATAGGGTTGCAGGTTAAGAAAAGATCGGTCGCAACCATCTCAGGCGGCACAACCATTTTAGGCGGCACAACCATTTTAGGCGGAGCCGCCCCGTTCAGCCATCGGAAACCGGCCCGCACAATCTGGCCCGGAGCGCACAAAAACGGCTGGAAGATAACCTTCCAGCCGTTTTCAAAGTTCGATTCTGGCAGAATCGTCGCTTAGGCGAACAGTTCCTTGATGACCTTACCGCCGTTGGCGATCTTCATCGGTCGGCCGTTCTTGCTCGTGAAGGTGGTCTCGAGCGAGATGCCCAGAGCCTTGCAAACGCTGGCCATGACGTCCTGCGAGGTGTAGGGCTCGGTCTCGACGCTCGTGCCGTCCGAGTTGGTCTCACCGACCGCGATGCCACCCTTCATGCCGGCGCCACCGACGACCACGCTCCACGAGCGGGCCCAGTGATCGCGGCCAGCATTGCCGTTGATGCGCGGCGTGCGGCTGAACTCGCCCATCCAAATGATCGCCGTGTCCTGGAGCAGGCCACGCTGATCGAGGTCTTCGACCAGGGCGCTGATCGCCTTGTCCATGATCGGAAGCTTCTGGTCGGCCAACGTCGGGAAGATGTTGGCGTGGTTGTCCCAACCGCCGAAGTCGACTTCGACGAACGGCACACCTGCTTCGACCAACCGCCGGGCCATGAGGCAGCCGCGGCCGAAGCCGTCGTTGCCGTAGCGGTCCTGAACTTCCTTCGGCTCCTTGGTGACCTTGAACGCCTCCATCTGCTCGCTCGTCATCAGGTTGAGCGTCTTCTTGAGGATGTCCATGTGGTCCTTCGAGGCCGCACCGCGGTTCTGGCTGATGAAGCCCTTCTCGATCAGGTCGAGGGCCGCCATCCGCTGCGTCAGCCGGGCCTGGTCCATCTTCATGTCGAGGTTGCGAACCTGACCGTTGCTATTCACGACAAAGGGAGCCCAGGCCATGCCGAGGAAGCCAGGGCCCTCGCTACCACCGCCGACCGAGACGAACGGAGGAATCTCGAGATTCGGACGCTGGTCGATCGTCTCGTGGGCAATGACGGCGCCGTAGCTCGGGTACTCGATGTTCGGGTTCGGCACGTAGCCGGTGTGCATGTAGTAGCGGCCGCGATCGTGGTCGGCTTCGCGGGTGCTCATCGAGCGGATGATCGACAGCTTGTCCATCACCTTCGCCGTCATTGGCATGTGCTCGCAAATCTGCACATCGCCCGCGGTGCTGATCGGACGGAACGGACCGCCGGTCGGAGCGCCTGGCTTCAGGTCCCAGATGTCCATCGTGCTCGGACCACCGCTCATCCACAGCATGATGGCCGACTTGTGATTCTTCTTCAGCTCTGCAGCGTGAGTCTGCAGGCTATGCCCGAGCGTCAGCGCGGGGTTCGTCATCGCCGACGCCCCGACCATGTGATTCATGAAGTGCCGCCGCGTCATGCCAGCAGGGGTCTGACCAAACATTCGGGCTTCTCCTTGGCTTCTTGGCAGCACCATTGCCGCCTGTTGAGTGTAACCGTGGTGCGTTAAAAGGATGTGTTGTTGGTGTCGCCCCTCTTCCCACAGGTCGAGAGGCTGCTGAATCGAGATGCTGCCGATCAGTGTTGCATGATGAACTCGTTGCTGTTCAGCACGGCCCAGAACATGTCCTGGAGGGCCGCTGCCGCATCGCCCTTGCGAGCGACGAGCAACTTGTTCGCAATGTCCAGTTCGGCATTGTTCGGGCTTCGGCTGACCGCTGCCTGGAACAGGTATTCGATCTTCTGTGCCGGCCGCAGCTTGCTGGCCGCAACCGTGGTGAGGAAGCTGCCCGGCTCGATGCTGGTGGCCTGCTTGATGAGGTCGCCATTGAACATCATCAGGGCCTGCGGAATCGTGCCATTGAACGTGGTGGCTTCGTCACCTTCGTCCGTACCAAAGGCGATGGTGAACTGCTGGAGCCACTCCGCCTTGACCTTCTCCTGATCTTCGTACGAGCCACGCGTCTTGTGAGCCTGCGTCGCGACCAGCAGCGATTCGTACAAC
>JAEYNP010000023.1 GCA_023412495.1 Pseudomonadota bacterium | reverse complement strand
GAACAGCGCACCACGGGCACGCGGGTCCCAATAGGGCGCGCCAAGCCCGGTGAATGCAGGTACCAGATAGACGCCGTTACTGTCCTGAACTTTGGTCGCGAAGTATTCGGAATCAAGTGAATCGTTGATCACCTTCAGCTCGTCGCGTAGCCATTGCACGGTGGAGCCGCCATTGAAGATCGCGCCTTCCAGCGCATAGCTGACCTCGCCACGCGGGCCGCAGGCGAGGGTGGTCAGCAGGCCATGCCCGGATTGCACCGCCCTGGTGCCGGTATTCATCAGTAGGAAGCAACCGGTGCCGTAGGTGTTCTTGGCCTGACCCGGTTCGACGCACATCTGCCCGAACAGCGCAGCCTGTTGATCGCCTGCGATCCCGGCGATGGGGATGCCGGTGCTCTGGCCGGAGCCGAGGTGTGCGTGCCCGTATATCTCGGACGACGAGCGCACCTGCGGCAGCATCGCGCGGGGTATGTCCAGCGCCTCCAGCATCACCGGGTCCCAGTCCAGCTTGTGGATGTCGTAGAGCAGGGTGCGCGAGGCATTGGTGTAATCGGTGACGTGGGCCTTGCCTTGAGTCATCTTCCACACCAGCCAGCTATCGACTGTGCCGAACAGCAGCTCACCACGCCGCGCACGTTCACGGCTGCCTTCGACGTGATCGAGAATCCACTTGAGCTTGGTCCCGGAGAAATAGGGATCTATGACCAAACCCGTGGTCTTGCGGATATGGTCGAGCATGCCGTCGCGCTCAAGCTGATCGCAGATCGCCGTGCTCTGACGGCTCTGCCAGACGATGGCGTTATGGATGGGCCGGCCGCTGGCCTTGTCCCAGACGATGGTGGTTTCGCGCTGATTGGTCAGGCCGATGGCGGCCACCTGAGCGTTGCTGATGCCAGCCTGGGCCAGCGCCTCGACAAACACCGCGCTCTGAGTGGCCCAGATTTCCATGGGATCGTGCTCGACCCAGCCCGGCTGCGGATAGATCTGGGTGAATTCACGCTGGGCGGTGCTGACCACATTGGCGTTGCGATCCAGCACAAGTGCGCGGGAGCTGGTGGTCCCTTGGTCGAGGGCGACGATAAAGGGTTTGCTGTTCATGCTGACGATTCCTTCGTGCTATTCGGACAATAGACACTCGGTAGCCGAAACCGTAACCGGCTTTACCGTTGGAAGCATAAGTCGCGTCAGCTCGGCAGCCTTTTCAGTGTTTCCGGATCTGCCTCGCCGTTGTAGAAGGTATCCAATATCTGCTGGAACAGCGCATTCTCAGGGGCAGCGGCGGCGAACAGCGTCATGCTCGAACGCAGCTTGAGGTCGTCCGGCGAGCCGAGTATCTGCCGTGCCGTGCGGCCAGTGTGTTGCAGCAGTGCTTGGGCACATTCCTCTAGCCGCCGGCCTAGAACGGGGTGCTGTAGATAGGCGACCGCCTCATCGAGGTCAGCAATGGCATACCGCTCCGCCATTGCGCTTCGGCCAAGCCCCGCAATCTGCGGAAAGACGAACCACATCCAGTGACTCTGCTTGTATCCGGCGCGCAGCTCCGCCAGCGCATCTTCATAGTGTGAATGCTGGGCTTCGACGAAGCGCTGCAGATCATGGTTGTCGGGCATAAGGCCTCCATAGGGAACGCCGGGATATTTCCCTATGAACAGCAGCGACCTGAATGATTCGCCGACCAGCAGCGGATTCGCGTTTGCGCAAGGTTACTCATCGCCGGGGGCGGGGCGAGCGGCTTGATCCAGTGGCTAAACGCACTTTTGCCAGCTAGCTTGAGTGTGCATACGCTGTGCGCATGCACACTCAGGAGGGAATGCCCATGCTCGCTGCCTACAACCCGACTGCCCCAAAACGAGCTGCCAACGTTAGGATGTGTACGAAAAGTCGTAGAGCGAAGGTCAGGCGAGGCAAAAACGGGTGAGGAAGCGGAGTTTACGAGCTGTAAATGAGCATTCCGAACCCGTTATTAACGAAGCATCACCGAGCGCAGGCACTTTTCGTACAGAGCCTAGCGTTAACGCTGACTTGCTCAAAGCCAAGGAACTGGATATCAACCTCTCCGCGACATTGGAGCAGGCTCTGGCTGAGATTCTGAAGAAGAAACAGCGCGAGCAATGGCTGGCAGAGAATGGCGAAGCCATGAATGCCTACAACGAGCATGTGGAAGCTCACGGCGTGTTCAGCGACGACCTCCGGAGTTTCTGACGCCTAGTTCGCAGTACACAAGAACACCAACGCTGCCACCAAGGCTGCCGTGCCCTTTCTGCTTGACGTGTAAAGCGACCTGATTGCCGAGCTCGGCACGAGGGTTGTAGTGCCTCTCTACACGGCTATTGTCATGAAAGGAAAGACGCTCAGCACCCTCACGCCAATGTTTGAAATTGATGACAAACAGTACGTGATGGTGACTCCGCAGCTGGCCGGTATCGCTAAGAGACAACTCGGCGCTCAAGTTGCTGACCTCTCAGCGCAGCGTAGTGAAATAATTGCTGCTCTTGATTTGCTTATCACTGGCATCTGATAAGGGGCGTCTAACGCCAGCAGCAGGGGACGACAAACCAGAGCGAAGCGGCGGTTTGGTGTTCCCGCTGCCTGCTTTTGTTAGGGCGATATATCACCCTTTTTACTGAAGTACGCCAATTCCCTTGAGAACTGATTCATAAGCTCTGCGTCAAGTTCCGCCGCCGCACCTACCCACATTTTGAACAAGCCAAAACCCAGAGAAGCTGGCATATCTCCTTTTGACTTGAGGGAGTTTTCCATGTCCGTCAATTTGTTGATATAGGAGATGCGCTCTGATTTAGGTAAATCTTGAAAACCATTTACCCCAGAAAATGATTTATGAAATAGGCTATTGGCCATATTTATCGCATGACCAACAGCGATTTGTGCGGTAGCATCTGCGGTTCTCAGAGCTGATGTAACTGATTCAAATTCTTGGCGTAACGCCTTGCGATTGGGATCTTGTTTTTTCTTGCCAAAGCCAAACATATTAGTGTTCCTTAGCGTTATCTTAGTCCACTCATTTTCATTGCCACGGCGACTGGCCTTGAGAGGTCAAAATAGAATTTATGGTCGTTACCGTCCGATGTTTGGACGCAAATTAGCCTGAGAGACTTATTTGGGTCGTTCGGATTGGCAATAGTAAATTCTGTTCCTCGCTCCCAGTTGTTCCCACACCGTTCAGAGATAAAACCATCTATTAAAGCCTTAGCCATTCCCATGCTGGCACAATTGACAATTGCTGGAGAATTATCTGACAGTCCATCCCCTCCATAGATTGGCGGCTTGTCATCGTGGTTATTTTTCCTCTTACTTCCGAATAGTCGTGAAATTATGCTCATTTGCTCCGCTCCTGGTTTAGCCCTAACGCCCGAATTAAGCCGCGCCGCGAAGCGGTGTCGGCTTGAACGAATTGTTAGGCGGCAATTGGCCCGCCAAGTAGGTACTGCACTGAGCGATCTGAAAGCTCTTCAATCTGTTCCTCGCTGAAACCCACGGCTTCACATACGTAGTTCATCGCAGGAAACCATCGGTTGGTCAGCAAGTCGTTGAGTCGCTCTGGAAAAATCTCTTGCTTGGCCTCTTGAGTGAGAAATGGAGGCAAGAAGCAATGCGCGAGGCATTGTAAGCCAAGAGCGCTTTTATCCAAGAAGAATAACCAGTACGGGAACTGCTCATCTATGGCGTAAACAAACTCACGCACCTCTTGGATCTCAAACAACTCTTCACGAGTATCGTTGTACCCGTGAAAAGCTATATCTACTGATTCAAAAAAGCTGAGGGCTGCCTCAGGGGAGGCAAGCAAGGGGCGCAACGCCTCAAATACAGACCTCGTGTCCTTAGAGTTCACTTCCTCGCGGGAGACGATGATGATTGGTGAAAACATGCGAACTCCTCTCTTGCCGCATAACGATTAAGCTAAGGGGCTGGCTTTAGCCAGTCCCAGCGAACGAAGTGAGCGATTTGAGCGCATTGTTGTGCATCAG
>JAEYNP010000103.1 GCA_023412495.1 Pseudomonadota bacterium | reverse complement strand
CCACCCCGCCGACGCTGGTCGTCGAGTGGGCGAATCCGTAAGCGGGCTGGCGCACAGCGCATAAAAGATGGTTTCGTTGCTACAAGATCCCAGCGATGGGGTCTTGGAGCAGCCTCTACCTATTCACCCATATTGGCCGCGCGGACTTCGTGGAACTTGCGCAGGATCTGTTTTGGCGTGTAGGTCAGGTAAGGCAGCAGCAGCAGCGGATCGACCCTGCGCTTGAAGATCATTGAAGAACTGGAACCGGCGACCAGCCGGCCGTACCGCAGCAAGATATTCACGCCGGCGCGCACGGCCGCCTTGCGCGCCGCTGAAACGCCTAACTGCGGCAGCACGCCCCCGGGGAGCGGAGTGCCTAACGTCCTGACAGTCACCAGCAGGGCGGCATAAACGATATTGCCGCAGCCAAAGATGCGCGCGCGAGCGCAGAACCGCTGCCAGTCGAGCTCCTGGAATTTGAGGATGGTTTCGTGGATGTCGAAGAGCGACTTGAGGCGGAAGAAGCGCTTGCGGCAGGAATTGATGCACAGGGCGATGAGATGGTCTTCCGGCGACAGGGTGAGCCCCGGCTCGCCGTAACAGTCTACCGGGCGGGCATCGCGCCACACAACCTCAAAATCCACCGGCAGCATGCCGTTGATGGTCATGTCATGGTGATCGTAGAAGTCAAATTCGATGCGCTTGTGGTGGAAGGCGTGGCCGATTTCAGCCACCAGCTCGGGGGCCAGCGCTTCCTTGCGCGGGCGCAGGATCAGGTCGATGTCGAACGCGGTGGCGTACCAGGGATGGTCGTAGACGAGCAGCTCCTGCGCGGCGCCCTTGAACACGATGGCGTCGATCCCGCGCTCGTGAAGGTAGCACATCGCCATTTTGAGCAGTTTGGCGCGCTCCTGGGTGTAGAGGGCGCTCAGCATGGTTTCCCGGCGCTGCTGCTCGATCAGCGCGGCGGGCACGCGCGCCGCCAGATCGGGAAGCCCGGCGATATGGTTGTACACCAGCGGAGCGACCTTGAAATACTCGGCGGTCGCGAAAACACCCTGCCAGTCGAAGCCGGGGGCGGCCGACAGCTCCCCCATCCGGCGGACGTGCTCCGGCTGCAGTTGCTGCCGCGCGGCCAGGAAGAGGAAGTGATCTTCGGGCCTCATTTGGATCTCCGCTGGCTTTCGAGCACGCTTTTGACGGCGGGGAAGCCGGTGAAATCTTCCATCGCGCGGCTGCCCCCGATGAGCGTGCGATCTCCGGCGGCCACATATGCGTGCGCCAGCAGCCTGCCGGCCGGGTCCTTGCTAACACCTATGCGCATTTCAGCCGGCACCCCCAGCCTGACCAGCAGCAGCTCGCCCACAATCGCCTGCGGCAGGCAGCCCGCGTCGCCAAACAAAACCGCGCCGGACCGCATCACCGCCCGGCAAACGGCGTCTACCGCTTCGGGTTTTCCGGGCGAGCGGGAAGGTTTGCGCCAGCGGCCGAGGTAGTTATACAGCTTTGCGAACGGGAACACGCGCAGCCCGCCGTGAACAGCGAGCAGCAGCAGCGCAACCCTCGCTAAGAGGAACTTGCGTTGGAGCGGCAGCCGCGCGATCCTGGCGATCATCCCATGCGTCCTTCGTTCAACGATAGCTTTGCGCCTGCTGCTCGAAGAAGCGCGCGTAGCGCCCGTGCAGGGCAATCAATTCTTCGTGCGTGCCGCTCTCTGTGATGCAGCCGTTATGGATCACGTAGATCCGGTCGGCCATGCGCACGGTCGACAGGCGGTGGCTGATTAATATCGCCGTGCGGCCGTCAAGCAGCTCGCGGAACTTGAGGAATAACTCGTATTCGGCTTTGGGATCGAGCGCGCTGGTGGGCTCGTCGAGGATCAGCACCTGCGCGTCGCGGAAAAATGCCCGCGAGAGGGCGACCTTTTGCCACTGGCCAATGCTCAGTTCTTGCCCGCTGTCGAACAGGTTGCCCAGCACCGTGTTGTAGCCGTTTTTCAATCCCCTGAACACCTGATGGATATCGGATAACCGGGCGGCTTCTTCGATATCCTCCAGCGCCGGCAGCCGGTGAACGCCGCCAAACCAGATGTTATCGGCGGCTGTGAGGTTGTAATGGGCGTAGTCCTGAAATATCACGCCGATGTGGCGGCGGAGGTCGTCGGTGGAAAAGCGCTTCAGGTTGCAATCGTCGATCTGGATGCGCCCGCCGGTGGGGTCGTACAGGCGGCAGAGCAGCTTGACGAGCGTGGTCTTGCCCGAGCCGTTTTCACCGACCAGCGCGACCACCTCGCCGGCCCCAACGGTGAGGTTGATATCTTGCAGCACCTGGCGGTTGTTGTTGGGATAGGTAAAGGAAACGTTCTCGAAGCGTATGCCGCCGCGGATCGGGACAGGCACCGGCGCAGGGTCGGTTGCTTCGACGACTTTGCGCTCTAGCGCCAGGAATTCGTACAGGTTGGTGAGGAACAGGTTGTTCTCGTACAGGCGGGCGATCCCGTTTAAGAAGCCGCGCAGGAAGCCTTCTCCCCGCTGGAAGGCCTGGAAGTACATCACCAGATCGCCGAGCGTTTGCGTGCCCATAATCGTGCGGTGGGCGATGAGGGCGAACAGGCCGTAAATGACAATCACCGATACGCCCTGGGCCAGGATTGTGAAGACCGTGTGACGGGTCTCAAGGGTGATGCGCAGGGCGCGGATTTCGGTGCGCAGTTTCTGGTAGCGGTCGCGGATGGTCGGGCCGAGGCCAAAGATGCGCACCTCTTTGGCGAACTCGGAGCTGACCAGGATCATGTGGTAGTACCACGAGCGGCGGTCGCGAATTGTGGTCAGCCGGTCGAGCTTATACTGGCGGTTCGAATGCCACAGGCGCACGACCACCCCGGGTAAAACCGCGACGAACAACAG
>JAEYNP010000018.1 GCA_023412495.1 Pseudomonadota bacterium | reverse complement strand
CAAGATACTGCCCTTCTATTGAAGATAAAGTAGTTAAGTTTGCGGATAAGGAGAGACATCAGGTGTTTATTGAACCTGAGGGATTACATACAAACGAAATGTATGTTAGTGGTATGTCTTCTTCCCTTCCGGAGGAGGTACAGTTAAGAATGTATCGTACTGTACCAGGACTTGAGAATTGTAAAATAGTAAGAAATGCTTATGCTATTGAATATGATTGCATCAATGCTAATCAGTTATATCCTACTTTAGAGTTTAAAGTAGTGGATGGTCTTTTTGCAGGTGGACAGTTTAATGGGAGCAGTGGTTACGAAGAAGCAGCAGCTCAAGGTCTGATTGCAGGCATAAATTGCGCACTTTCTATAATGGGGAAAGATCCCATTATTTTAGATCGTTCACAAGCATATATAGGTGTTTTAATCGATGATTTGGTTACAAAAGATAATAGGGAACCTTATCGGATGATGACATCCAGAGCGGAGTATCGATTATTATTAAGACAGGATAATGCTGATCTAAGACTACGTAGAATTGGATACGAAGTAGGGCTGGTCTCAGAAGAAGATTATACAGATTTTACTAATAAGAAAGAGATGATTGCGCTTGAGATAAAAAGGTTAAAGGAAACAAAGGTTGGTGGATCTGTAAAGATACAAGAGTTTTTAAGTAAGCATGAAAGTAACACACTAAAGACAGCTACTTCATTGGCAGAATTGATGTGTAGGCAGGAGCTTTCATATTACTTATTACAGGAGATTGATTATGAACGACAGTGGTTGCCTTTAGACATTATACAACAGGTTGAGATTGAACTAAAATATGAGGGATATATACAAAGACAGATGCACCAGGTGGAGCAATTTAAGAAGATGGAGAAGAAGCTTCTTCCAAGAGATATTAATTATGATGAAGTACCCAGCTTAAGAATTGAAGCAAGACAAAAGTTGAAAGCTTTTAATCCCATATCTGTAGGACAAGCATCAAGATTATCAGGAGTTTCTCCAGCTGATATTTCTGTATTATTAGTTTATCTAGAGCAAATAAAGGAAAGAAAACAATAGTGAAATTAAAGTAGTATATGTGAATTAGTATTCATGAATAGAGGGGATAAGAAGAGTATTATGTACAATACTGAACAATTTGAGAAAGATTTAGAGGTTTTAAATATATCCTTAAAAGATAAGCAGATCAATCAGTTTATTAGCTATTATGGAATACTGACTGAATGGAATAGTGTTATGAATCTCACTGCTATTAAAGATTATGATGAAGTTCTTAAGAAACATTTTATTGATAGTCTTTCGTTAGTAAAGGCCAATGTTATTTCAACACAGATTTCTTTGATTGATATAGGTACTGGTGCAGGTTTTCCGGGAATACCATTAAAAATTGCATTTCCAGATTTAAGAATTACTTTGCTGGATTCATTGAATAAGAGAGTAAATTTTCTTAATGAGGTGATTTGTAAGTTACAGTTAAATGATATAGATGCCATACACGGGCGTGCAGAGGATATGGCAAGACCAGACTTATTAAGAGAGAAATATGATTTATGTGTATCTAGGGCAGTAGCAAATCTGGCAACATTATCTGAGTATTGTTTACCTTTTGTTAAAGTAGGAGGTAATTTTATTCCATATAAATCTGAGAAATCTGAACAGGAAGTACAAGAAGCAAAAAAAGCAATTGATGTTCTTGGTGGGAAAATTGAAGATGAAGTAGAATTATTTTTACCCAATTCAGATATTTATAGAAAATTAATTATTATAAGAAAGAAGAAAGAAACACCCAGTAAATATCCTAGAAAAGCCGGTCTTCCATCAAAAGAACCCATTTGCTAATATATTTTTTATAATATAAATTTTATTATATCGATTAAAAATACTTTTCATTATATTTATTTTAGTATATGATATTATTATAAAAAAAAGGTAATAAGGTATTATTACTATGTGCGAAAAAGATAATAAATCACTTTTATTGATGCTTCAAAATCTCAAGGAAGAGGCATATGAAATAAATAAAAGAATTAATGAAAATCTAGTCAGAATAAATGAGATTGATGAGTATTTACGTTATGTGTATGAAAACGAGGATCAAGAATATCAAATTTTTTCGCCAAGAGATATAAAAAATATTTATAAAGAGAATTTAAATGACAATAAAACAGAAAAATATAAACTAGAAAGCGATAATAGAGTATTATATAGCAAGCTTAACAAAATAAACAACTATACTCAGTGTCTTGAAGAAGTTGTAAGTAAGAATAATGATTTAATGAATTTAAAAGTATTAGATATTCAGGAAAAAGATAGGCAAAGGATTGCCAGAGATTTACATGATACCTCTCTTCAAAATCTAGCACATTTGATTCACAAAATAGAATTGGCATCTTTATATATAGACAAAGATAAGATACAAGCTAAATTAGAACTGGAAAGTATATCTGTAAGCTTAAGAACAACAATAGATGAAATTAGAAATACCATATTTGATTTGAGGCCAATGCATTTTGATGATTTTGGGTTAAAGGAAACTTTTGAAGGGTTTTTTAAAAAGTTAAAAGACAATAATCCGACTTATGATATTGTTGCAGAAATAGATTATGTTAAGTGTAATAATGAAATCATACTGTTAACTATATATAGAATTGTACAAGAAGCATGTACTAATGCTGTAAAACATTCAAATGGTAATAAAGTTCATATAAAAATAAGTCAAAATAAGAATATATGTAATATATTAATAGAAGATAACGGGTGTGGATTTGATTTAGAGAAAATCAGTAAGCAAAACGAAAAGCATTATGGTATAGAAATATTAAGAGAACGTGTTCAATTATTAGGCGGAGATATATACTATCGTTCTGTGATAGATAAAGGAACAGAAGTTATAATAAGTGTTCCGTTAATTTAGATGTCAGGTAACCGAAAAGATGAGCGTGTCAAGGGGTAGATATGAGTACTGATAAGATTAAAGTTATGTTAGCAGACGATCATGTATTAATGAGAGAAGGTATTAAGCAACTTTTAGAGTTTGATGGAACAATTGAAGTTGTGGAAGAAGCAAGTGACGGTATGGAATGTCTTGATATATTAAGATCGTCAAAGCCCGACATTTTACTCTTAGATATTAATATGCCTAAGAAAAATGGAATACAAGTTTTAGAAGAGATTAGAAAACGAAAATTAAATATAAAAGTACTAATACTTACAGTTCATAATGAAGTTGAGTATTTATTAAAAGCAGTTGATATTGGTGTAGATGGTTATTTATTAAAAGATTCAGAATCTACTGAATTAAAGAAAGCAATTATTGCCGTACTAAATGGAGAGAGTTATATTCAACACAGTTTAATACCTACACTTAATTCCAGATTAATTGCAAGGGATATAGATAAAGATAGGATTAATGCACTAACTAAGCGGGAATTAGAAGTATTAATTCAAGTATCTAATGGAATGTTTAATAAAGAAATTGCTACATTTTTAAATATAAGTGAGAGAACGGTAAAAAATCATATATCCAATATATTTAAAAAAATTGACGTATCAGATAGAACACAAGCTGCGGTTTTTGCTATTAGAAATGATATTATAAAACTGTTTTAATTTATAGTTAAAAAGAGTATGTTTCACGTGAAACATACTCTTTTGTTTTGTTATTAATACTATATAATGTTTCACGTGAAACATATTAACCCTACATATTGTAAAATATCCGTGAAACATTTATATAATTAGAAGTATTCGTGAAACATTATTGGTTATTATATTAAGAAGCACTAATAAAAATATAGAATAATGCTGACAAAATAGTTAGAAATTCATATAGCGATTGAACTCATTTAATGATATAATGTACAAGCAGACAGGAAGGTTGTCCGTGTGCTTTGCAATGAAAGGAAAATAATTATGGGTAAAGTAATAGCAATTGCTAATCAAAAAGGTGGTGTTGGTAAAACAACAACATCTATCAATTTATCAGCATCATTGGCTGAAAGAGGAAAAAAAATATTAGTCATTGATACAGATCCACAGGGGAATACCACAAGTGGTTTTGGTATTGACAAGAATGAATTAGAAAATACAATCTATGAGCTAATATTGGGCGAATGTTCCATTCAAGATTGTATTATAAAAGATGTAATTAAGAATGTATCCCTGTTACCATCAAATGTCAACTTAGCTGCTGCAGAAATTGAGCTAATTGGTATTGATAAAAAGGAGTACATATTAAAAAACGAAGTTGATTGGATAAAAGAACAATATGATTTTATTATTATAGACTGTCCTCCATCTTTAAACGCTCTTACAATCAATGCACTAACCACTGCAGATAGTGTTTTAGTACCTATACAATGTGAGTATTATGCATTGGAGGGATTAAGCCAATTAATTCATACTGTAAACCTGGTAAAGGAAAGACTAAATCCAGATTTATGTATAGAAGGAGTTGTATTTACTATGTATGATTCCAGAACCAATCTTTCGACTCAAGTAGTTGAAAATGTAAAAAGTAATTTAGACCAGTATGTGTTTAATGCTATGATACCAAGAAACATTCGATTAGCTGAAGCTCCTAGTTATGGAATGCCAATACATATGTATGATCCCAAGTCAGCCGGTGCAGAAGCTTATATGAACTTAGCAGATGAAGTGATAAAGCACAACAAGTAGTTGTATGTAAAAGGAGAAAAATAATGGCAACGAGAGGTTTAGGAAAAGGTTTAGGAAAAGGTTTGGACGCATTAATTCCCCCCAGCAACAATAACGAAAGTGGTAAACAAGAGAGTAAGACGACTGATAAACCCGATACAATGATTAAAATAACAAAAATAGAACCAAACAGAGAACAGCCAAGAAAGAATTTTGATGAGGATGCATTGATTGAACTAGCTGATTCTATAAAACAGTTTGGAGTCATTCAACCCATAGTTGTACAAGATAGAAAAGATCATTATGAGATTATTGCAGGTGAACGTCGATGGAGAGCTGCTAAGATAGCAGGTTTAAAAGAGGTGCCTGTCATAATTAAGAATTATACAGAGCAAGAAATTGTAGAAATATCATTAATTGAGAATATTCAAAGGGAAGACTTAAATCCCATCGAAGAAGCTCAGGCATATAAGCGGTTACTTACAGAATTCAACCTGAAGCAGGATGAGGTTGCAGAAAGAGTATCAAAAAGTAGAACAGCTGTTACAAACTCCATGCGTTTACTTAAGCTAACAGATAATGTACAGCAAATGGTTATTAATGAAATGCTGACAACGGGACATGCAAGAGCTTTGTTAGCAGTAGAGGATCCTGAAGAACAATATATATTAGCTCAACAAATTTTTGATCAGAAATTGAGTGTGCGTGATGTTGAGAAATTAGTCAAGAATTTGCATAAACCATCATTAAAACCCAAGAAAACTGAAGATAAAGCATTAGAATTAATTTATAGTGAAATTGAAGATAAATTAAAACAGTCTTTAAGCACCAAAGTTTCTGTTACCTCTAAGGGTGAGGGCAATGGTAGAATCGAAATTGAGTTTTATGGACATGAGGATTTAGAAAGACTGATGGATATACTAGCAAAATAATAAGCCAATTGGAACATAAGGAGAAAGAATGCAGTTTATAGTAGGAAGTTTAATTATTAATAGTAGTATTATGAATCAGATAGGACTTGGATGGCTAGACATTGGATATGTATTGATTGGATTGTTAATCATAATCATCATACTGATTATAACAAACCTGACTTTATCCTCCAGAATAAAAAAGCTTGAGAAGAGAATGAAGAAGTTTATGTCGGGTAAAGATGCAAAAAGTTTAGAACAAGATATTATGGGACTTTACGAGGACAATAAATTCTTAAAGGTCAATGTAGAAAAGAACAAAAAAGATATTAGAAATATATATAAGAATATGCAATCAGTTTTTCAGAAGTACGGTATTGTTAAATATGATGCATTTCATCAAATGGGAGGAAAACTTAGTTTTTCACTTGCTCTTTTAGATCAAGACAATAATGGTTTTATACTGAATTCTGTACATAGTACAGATGGTTGCTATACCTATACAAAGGAAATAATCAGTGGTGAATGCAAAATTGATTTAGGAGAAGAAGAAAAACAGGCTCTCTCTATAGCAATGGGAAAATAATGAAGAGTAAGGAAATGATATTACAATGGTATGTAAGAAGTTGGAACAACTATCTCCAAATGAGATTTTAGCCAGAGACATAGTAACAGATGATATTCGGGTTATTTTACCTAAAGGGGCTACGCTAAAACCGGAGTATATACGTAAATTACATGAGTTGGGGATAGAAAAGGTTTACGTGCAAAACAATGATATTAGGCAAAAGAGAATTGTGATATTAAAAGATGAAGTTGAAGAGAAAATCAAAAACAAGGTAAAGGAAATATTAGAGAAACACACCTATCGTCATAATCAAGAACTGGAGGAGCTGTGTCAGGAAGCTGACCGAATCATTGGCATCATAGTCCAGGAAGATGAAGTTATCGAGCAAGTTTATGATATTAAAGAGAGAAGTGCAGATATATACGAACATTCCCTAAATATGTGCTCCTTATCTGTTTTAACGGCATTAAAACTTAAGCTTTCTCAGAATATGATACATGATATTGGTGTAGGATGTCTTTTACATGATATTGGAATGCGGTATTTATCTACAGATTATGAAAACCATAATTTATTATCTATATCGGAAGGTGATTTAGCTGAATATAAAAAGCACCCCATATATGGATATTATGCATTAAAAGATGAAGAATGGATTTCAGATATAAGTAAAAATATTATTTTGTACCACCATGAAAGAATGGATGGATCTGGCTTTCCTTTGCGCGCAACCACTTTGCCTGTACATGTTCAGATTGTCAATATATGTGATGCCTTTGATGAAATGATTTGTGGTATTGGATGTAAGAAAGTGAAAGTATATGAAGCCATTGAGTACTTAAAAAATTTTAAAAATAAAATGTTTAGTGGTAAAATAGTAGACTTATTTTTACAATTTACAGCCGTTTATCCGGTAGGCTCAAAAGTGATAACAAGTGAAGGGGAACAGGCTGTTGTAATTAGTCAAAATAAAGGATTTACCAATAGACCCGTATTACGAATTGTAACGGATAAAGATGGTAATGATGTAGAAGAAGAAGTGATAAAGGATTTAATCAAAATACATTCCTTATTTATAGAAAAGGTTATTGAATAATAAAAGGAGGTGTCTTTATATGATAGACATAAAATTTTTACGTGAAAACCCTGATGTAGTAAAGGAAAATATCAAAAAAAAATTTCAGGATGCAAAACTTCCTTTGGTTGATGAAGTAATTGCTCTGGATGCAGAAAGTAGAAAAACACAGCAGGAAGCAGATGATCTTCGTGCTAAAAAAAATAGAATATCTAAAGAGATCGGTGCATTAATGGCTCAAGGGAAAAAAGAGGAAGCCGAGAAGAAGAAAGAAGAAGTAGCTACTGATGCAAAACGTCTTGCAGAATTAGAAGATATACAACCAAAATTGCAGGATAAAATAACTACGATCATGATGAAGATTCCCCAAATAATTGATTCTTCTGTACCAATTGGAAAAGATGATAGTCAGAATGTAGAAATTACAAAATATGGGGACCCAGTTGTACCAAGTTTTGAAGTTCCTTACCATGCAGATATTTTAGATAAGCTTCAAGGGCTTGATAAAGATAGCGCGGGCAGAACAAGCGGGAATGGCTTTTATTATTTGATAGGTGACGCTGCTAGATTACATTCAGCAATGATCAGTTATGCAAGAGATTTTATGATTGATAAGGGATTTATGTATTGTATTCCTCCTTTCATGATTAGAAGCAATGTAGTGAATGGTGTTATGAGCTTTAATGAGATGGAAGCGATGATGTACAAAATAGAGGGAGAAGACTTATATCTAATCGGTACATCAGAACATTCCATGATTGGTAAATTCAAGGATCAAATTGTTTCTGAAAAAAATCTTCCCATTACCATGACTTCCTATTCCCCTTGTTTTAGAAAAGAAGTGGGTGCACATGGTATTGAAGAAAGAGGAATTTACCGAGTTCATCAATTTGAAAAGCAGGAAATGGTAGTTTTATGTAAACCAGAAGAATCTATGGACTGGTATAATAAAATGTGGTATTTTACTGTTGAGTTCTTTAGAAATATGAATATTCCGGTTCGTACTCTGGAATGTTGCAGTGGTGATTTGGCTGATTTAAAGGTGAAATCTTGTGATGTTGAGGCTTGGAGTCCTAGACAGCAGAAGTATTTTGAAGTAGGTTCTTGCTCCACCTTAGGAGATGCACAGGCAAGACGTCTGGGGATTAGAACAAAAGGTGAAAACGGTACTTACTATGTGCATACATTAAATAATACCGTATTGGCTACTCCTAGAGGATTGATTGCCTTTTTAGAGAATAATGTGAATGAGGATGGAAGTGTAAACAT
>JAEYNP010000002.1 GCA_023412495.1 Pseudomonadota bacterium | reverse complement strand
GAAGCTTCCTTCTCTGTCAAACATCCCCTACCTTGTTTGCCCTTGTCTTTGCCGAATTAATTCCTTTTACCACGCACCATTTGGACAGCAGCGCGCCGGGTTCATTTATCCCGGTGAACGGTTACGGTCTCAACTATTCCCGCCGGTGATCATCCCAATCGAGAAATTTCTTCGACTCACAAAAAAAGGGTTGCTTGAGGAGATCGACAGGATCCTTGCCATGCCGGATCAGGAAGCGTGCGCACTTGCTCCGGATGAACCCATGAAATGTTAGGATCTGCGGCTGCAATTCATCTCGGTTCAGATCTTTTACTACAAAAAGATTCTGATGCTCCGTCAGGGCGATGTCGAGACCTGGGAAGAGATAGACGAGCTGTATGTGCACGATTGAAAATCGGGGCTGGAATATTCCATTTATCCAAGTGCTTCGTAGCCCGCGAAAACATCTGATGGTGTAATTAGATGAGCGAAAAAAATCCACGGGGGACTTCAAGGATAGAAACCCTGGACACAGCGCAATCACAAGACTATCTGCCGTCAGGAGACGAGCGGCCCATGCTCCGACTCAAACATCCGATCCGTTGTCTTGAAAAATGCCACATCCCCTGCTAGGCTAAGAATTAGCATTATAGCCGGAAATGAGTTTCAGGGTTCCCCTTTTTCCCGGGCCATTTTCGGTCAGACCGGTTTTCAAAATCGGCAAAATTTTTTCGCATGCCCTGATCTTGGACGAAAAAGGCTCTTACGTCTGATACTTACTTTTACGACTCCCGAAGTGACAATCTCTGATCCGAGCACAATGCCCGCCCCTTCCGTAGGCTATGGCACCCCCCCTCATACGGACGAACGGTTGCCAAATGACCGAACTTCGCTTGGAGCCGCGCTGCCACGTCCCGGGGCCTTCATCCATGTCCGCCCACTATATGTTCCCTCAACGATGGTCACGGCTGCGGCCAATCCCCCAGTCCAATCAGTGAATACCTTGCAAGGCATACTGTTATGATTGTTATCTGCTCCTTCTGCCGGAAGACGGTCAGAGAAAAAGAGCCCTACGAAGACAAAAGGTATTCCCATGGGATGTGCGTCGATTGCTACGAGAGAAGGATGAAGCAGATGGCGGGCATATCCTTCGATGAATATCTGGAGGATTTCGATGTTCCGGTGGTAATCGTCGACCAAGAGGCGAGGCTGGTCGCAATAAATACAAAGGCGCTCGCTATCTTGAACATACCTTCGGAGAATGTGCGCGGACTGCTGGGCGGAGAAGCGCTGGAATGTGTATATGCCCGTCTGGTGGAGGGATGCGGGCGGACCGCCCACTGTTCCGCCTGCACAATCAGAAGGTTAGTGGAGAAGACCAGGAAAGCCAAGCGAAATCAGGTCAATCAACAGGTTTTTCTGATGAAGGATGCATGCACATTTATTCTGACCGTTACAACCTCTTATGTCGAGGGTATGGTCAGTATCGCAATCTCCGATATGAAACCGGTGACGGGAGAAGAACGGTGACGGGAGAAGAACGGTGACGGGAGAAGAATAAGGTTAGGGGCGAAATGGTCGTCGTTGCCCCCTCGGCTTCTCCCTAAAACTTTGTTTAGAAACTCCAAATGAGACTTTTGCCCATACTAGCAGCACTTTTTTTCAACGTGACCTTCTCCCTGAGCGCGCTGGGCGCCTCTCCATCCATAATATATGCGCTCGGGCCGCCTTCAATCCCCCTCTTCGAGTTGGCGCCGGAAAATGACAATGGCTGGAAAGGATTGTATATCGAAATAGCGGAAGAGATATTTGTTAAAGAGCTCGGGTATAGACTGGTTATCGAACAGTACCCATGGAAGCGAGCCCAGCAGAATGTAAGGGAGGGAATTGCGGATATTACGTTTACCATTCCGACTGCGGAGCGGCTTGAATACGCTCTCGTAAGCGATCAACCGATCCTGAAAATGTATCTCAACCTATACACATATGCCGGCCATCCCAAACTCGGGGAGATCAGGAAGATCAAAACGGTTCAGGACATTATCGCACTCGGATTGAAACCGGTTACCAACCTGGGAAACGGCTGGCATAAGGAGAACATCGAAAACGCGGGCGTTACTGCGTTTTATGTGCCGAACGATGAAAATATCATTCAGTTCCTGGCGCTCAAGAGGGCCGATATCATGATCGATGCCCCGATATTCATGAATCACCTCATACAGCAGTACAACCTGGAGTCGAAGATCGTGAAGACGGATGTTATGTTCGGACCGCTAAATTTCCACTTGCTGGTGAGCAAGAATTCCCGGTATGCCCAGTTGATGCCGAAAATCAACGAGGTCATAAACGAGCTCGAGAAGAGGGGCACGTTCGAACGTGGCCTCCAAGTATTCAAGCCATCAAAGTCTCCTGGCAGATACGAATGATCCCCGGACAAGCGAGTAATAAAGTGAGGACTGGCCGCCGTGATTTTCTCTTTCTCAGGAGAGAGCGGTGAAAACAAAAGGAGGTAACCATCCGGAAAAAAATTTTCACACATCCAGTAGACCATCTCGTAACAAACAGACCGGTTCATCCGGGCTAATAATTACAGGAGCTGAGTAATGATGAGCTTGCAGAGGATCGCCCCGAGAATTTTGCTGCCGATCGCAGCGGTTACCGTCGTTTTTACCGTGGCCATGTATCTTGTCGCCGATTACACGATTGGGCAACTGATGGAACGCAACCTGTATCGGCTGGGCAGGTCCAAGGTGGCGGATATTGCTGCGAGTGAAAAGAGGGTCGCCAACGACATGCTGTCCCAGGCTGCCCTGTTCAGCCAGGCAAAACCAGTACTGGAAGCTTATCAGACCGCCCATCAGGGGAACCTCAATGACGAGGCAGATCAGCATATGGAGATGGCCCGGGGCCAGCTCCGTTCGTATTTCTCCTCCATCGAGAAGGGTTTCAAGGAGAACAGCGAGAACAAGGCCCTTCGCCTTCATTTCCATGTTCCGCCGGCCCGGAGCCTTCTCCGGGTCTGGAAGAAAGATCAGAAGAAAAGTGACGATCTCTCTTCTTTCCGAGAAACCGTGACCACCATCAGCACGGGCGGCCACCAACGGATTGTCGGCGTCGAGGTCGGTGTCGGAGGTTTCGAGATCCGCGGCATTGTCCCCGTGATCTCGGAGAGCGGCAAATACATGGGATCCGTGGAATCGCTCTCCTCGTATGGCCCGCTTGTCCAATACGGCGTCAGCAACGACAAGGAGCACATTGCCGTGTACATGAACAAGGCGCTGCTCCCGATAGCCACCGAGCTGCAGGATGCCGCGAAGCACCCCGTGGTCGGCGATGCCTTTGTCTTCGTGTCATCATCCGATCAGCTGGTCACCGATGCGGTCGTCACCGCGGAGATGCTCGCCGGCGGGCAGGCAGGCATCAAGATGGCCGGCACCGGGGATTACTTTACCACCGTTTTTCCCATCAACGATTTCAGCGGCAAGCAGGTCGGGGTCATGGCCTATGTGTACAACGCCTCCGAGCTGTATCAACAGATGCGCAGGATGAAGCAGGGCATTATCGTCCTGTGCCTTGTCCTGCTGGTTGCCGTCATCGTCCCGCTCTATTTCAGCGTCCGCTCGGTTACGACGCCCATCCGGCGCACCGCGGCCATGCTCAAGGATATCGCCGAAGGGGAGGGCGACTTGACCAAGAGGCTGCAGATCCTGAAAAAAGACGAGCTCGGGGAGCTGGCCCACTGGTTCAACGTATTTCTGGACAGGCTGGAGAGGCTGGTGAAGGATTTCGGTTCCAAGGCGCACAGCCTGCGCCTCTCCTCCGACGATCTCAGCAACATCGCCCAGGAGCTTGCGAAAAGCGCCGAGCATTCCAGCGCGAAATCTGAGCGAATGGCAGGCGGCGCCGAGTCGATGAGCGCCAGCATGACCTCGGTTGCCGCGGCGAGCGAACAGGCTGCAACCAATGTGGATGCGGTGGCCTCGGCCGTTCATGAAATGGCGGCAACGGTTAGGGAGATCGCGGCAAACTCTGAGAGAACACGGGTCACTGCGCAGAAGGCTGCGACTGGCGCCACATCCACCTCCGACAAGGTGAACAGGCTGGGCATGGATGTAAACGATATCGGCAAGGTAACCGAGGTTATTACCGAAATATCCGAGCAGACCAATCTTCTCGCCCTCAACGCGACAATCGAAGCGGCCAGGGCGGGAGAGTACGGCAAAGGATTTGCCGTGGTTGCCAACGAGATCAAAGAGCTTGCTAAACAGACCGCGGAGGCCACCGGTGAAATAAAGGGTAAAATCGCCAATATTCAGGCCTCGACCGGGGAGACGGTCAATGAGATCGAGCGGATATCCGCGGTGATCAACGAGGTCAACGAAATGGTGGGTGCAATCGCCGCAGCGGTGGAGGAACAGTCGGCGTCGACGGCCGAAATCGCCGAAAACTTGAGCCAGGCCTCCCAGGGTATCCAGGACGTGAATCAGAATATCGCGGTGGTTTCCACTCTCACCGGCGAGATTTCGTCCGATATAGCCGATGTCAGCCGGGGCTCCAAGGATGTCAATATCGTGAGCTGCCAGCTGACCAGCAGCGCCCGGGATCTGTTGAACCTGTCGGAGCGTCTGGCGGAGGTCATCGACCGGTTCAAGACGGAAAAGGCCAGATTCGACCTCGGCAAGGTCAAGGCAGCCCACATGCAGTGGCGCTCCCGGCTTGAAATGGTGTTGAACGGCAAGCAAGCCTTGCGTCCGGAGGAAGTAACCTCCGACCGCGATTGTGAGTTCGGCAAATGGTATCACGGCGTCGGGAGTCAGGCACTCAGCGGCAGGCCTCATTTTGCGGCAGTGGGCGAACAGCATGCCAGGGTGCATCAATATGCCAGACAGGTCGTTGAGCTGGTCAAGCAGGGCAGGAAGGAGGATGCCGCTGCCCTAATGCGGGAATTCGAACTCACCCGGGAGGCCTTTTTCAAGGCATTGGACGAGCTTTACCTGAGTTAGGTATCGTTCTGCGCTCCCCGGTAGTTCCGCGGCGCAGGGGTTCGCTGAGCGGGTTGAAATGGTGGAAGCATATGAAGACTGGATGCAACTCTCAGCCGGCGGGAAGTTTTCGTCTATCTCCCGAAGTTCAAGACGACAAGCAGATTCGATCTTGGCCGGACTCTCGTGTCCATGGGCATGGTCGATGCCTTCAGCGGAGCAAAGCCGACTTCTCCGGCATGGACGGCCGGTCGAACTGGCTGTTCATCAGCGCCGCCATTCATCAGGCCTTCGTGGATGTGAACGAGGAGGGGACCGAAGCCGCAGCCGCGACCGCCGTGGTCATGAGACCGACGGCGATGGCCCCGCCTCCGCCGACCTTCCGGGCAGATCATCCCTTCGTTTTCCTGATCCGGGAAAACGAGACCGGCAGCATCCTTTTCGTGGGCAGGCTCGCCGATCCGAGCGTGCCGGGAGAATAGCAGGTTGCCGATCCAACAACCCTAGGAGTTTGTCGGATGATCCGACATACTCCTAGCAACTGTCCAAGACAGGAGAGCACCATGCAGAAATTCGCCTTGTTCGTTTTCAACGGAGACCCGATGTGTTTCATTCACGTGCTTCTGAACGCCCTGGACATGAGATCCAGGGACCATGAAGCGAGAATCGTCATGGAGGGGGCCTCGGTGAAGCTAGTTCCGGAACTCGTCAAGCCGGGTAATCCCCTTAACGGCTTGTGGAAAAAGGCCCTCGAGACGGGGTTGGTTGAAGGGGTCTGCAAGGCGTGCTCCGGCAAGCTGGGGACGCTGGAGGCCGCCAGTGAACAGGGCCTGACTCTTCTGGAAGGGATGTCCGGCCATCCCGCAATGGCGGCGTATCGGGAGCAGGGGTTCGAGATTATTACGTTCTGAAGCTCCGGCGCAAAGAAAATGGCGGGGAAAAAGAGCGCGGGCCTGATTATGTTCCGCTACTCGGACGGGAAGCTTGAGGTTCTCCTGGTCCATCCCGGAGGCCCGTTCTGGGCCAAAAAGGATGAGGGCGCCTGGTCTATTCCCAAGGGAGAATATGAAGAGCATGAGTCGCCCTTCGAGGTCGCGAGACGGGAATTCACCGAGGAGACAGGCTTTGCGGCAGAGGCTGACACCTACATCCCGCTTGATCCGTTACGGCAGCCTAGCCGGAAGCTGATCAGCGCCTGGGCCTTCCAAGGCGACTGCGATCCGGTTGCAATCACCAGCAACACCTTTACCATGGAATGGCCGCCGCGGTCCGGAAAGCAATGCGAATTTCCGGAGGTCGACCGCGGGGGCTGGTTTGCCATCGAGGAGGCGATGAAGAAAATCACCAAAGGCCAGCTAGGGTTTCTCGAACAACTGTGCCGAAAACTCGAATATCTGTCGAAAACGTTGCAAAATCCATAGCGCAGCCTGAGCTATGGACTTTGCATTACGTGAGTCCGATGCCACCGGGGGAGACTGGAGTGAACCTGCCGCCCAATGTGTAGCGGGAGCCCGGCGAATAGAAGGTGCTGCTGGTGGCGATCCTGTCGTCGACCCAGGTCTTGCGATGGAGAGCGAGGCACGGCTCCGAGCCGTTGATTTCCAGCAGATCCCTGATCCAGGGCTCGGGAATCAGGGCCTCGACCACATGCTCGATGGCGGAGACCGGGGCGATGGAGAGGAGATATTCGCTGTCCGTGATCCTGGTGAAATCCTGTTCGAGGAAGTGGGGGGCGATCTCCGGCCGGATGTAGCGGCAGGCCAGCTGGATCGGCACGTCGTCCTCCTTGTGGATGAGGATGGCGTGGAAGACCGGGGCATAGGGCGCGAGTTCCATTTCGGCGGCCAATGCCGGCCGGGCCTTTTCTTCCTGCAGCAGGTGGACGACGCAGGAGTAGCACCCGCCACGGGCGCGGATCTCGTCGGCGATGGACTGGATGGTGAAGAGGGCGGCCTGGGGCTTTCTCGCCGCCACGAAGGTCCCCTGGCCCTGCCGGCGGCTGAGCCGCCCCTCGGCGGTCAGTTCGCGCAGGGCACGGTTGACGGTCATCCGCGAGACGTTCAGGGATGCTACCAGCTCGGCTTCCGATTCGATCCGCATGCCGGGGAGCAGGACGCCGCTGTTGATTCGGTCGAGGATATGGTCCTTGACCTGCTGGTAGAGGGGCAAGTCCGGCTTCTGTTCTTGTTTTTGCATAACTGTCATCCCGTAATCCCGAAACTCGGCAGGAGGTCACTCACGATCAGGCGGTTAAAGGTCCCTTTCTGGATAAGGTCCTGGGCCTTCCTGATGTCCGGGGCGAAATAGCGGTCCTGATCGTAGAAAGCCACCACCTCCCGGACCCTGGCCCTGGCCTCCTCGAGCAGCGGCGAGGATTTCAGGGGGCGACGGAAATCGAGGCCCTGGCAGGCGGCCAGCAGCTCGATAGCCAGAACCCCCGCGGTATTGTCGGCCATCTCGAGGAGTCGCCGTGCGGCGAAGGTGGCCATGGAGACATGGTCCTCCTGGTTGGCGGAGGTCGGCAGGCTGTCCACCGACGCAGGATGGGCGAGCGATTTGTTCTCGCTGGCGAGGGCAGCTGCGGTAACCTGGGCGATCATGAAGCCGGAGTTGAGACCGCCTTTCTCGACCAGAAAGGGCGGCAGCTTCGACATGTGGGTGTCGATCAACAGCGCCATCCGCCGCTCGGAGAGCGCCCCGATCTCGGCGATGGCCAGGGCCAGGTTGTCGGCAGCCATGGCTACCGGCTCGGCATGGAAGTTGCCGCCGGACATGATGTCGTTTTCTCTCGCGAAGACCAGCGGGTTGTCGGACACGGCGTTTGATTCGGTGACGATCACCGCCGCCGCGTCGCGGATCTGGTTCAGGCAAGCGCCCATCACCTGGGGCTGGCAGCGCAGGGAGTAGGGATCCTGGACCGCCTCGCAATCCTTGTGGGAGATCTCGATTTCGCTGTGGGTAAGCAGATGCCGATATGCGGCGGCCGCGTCGATCTGGGCCCGGTGGCCCCGCACCTCGTGGATGAGCGGATCGAAGGGTCGCCTGCTGCCGAGCGCCGCATCGACACTGAGGCTGCCGGAGACCAGCGCCGCGGCAAAGAGATCCTCGGCGGCGAAGAGCCCTTCCAGGGCGAAGGCGGTGGATGCCTGGGTACCGTTCAGCAGCGCCAACCCCTCCTTCGGACCGAGGGTGATCGGGGCGAGTCCGGCGATGCGCAGTCCTTCCGCGCCGGGCAGCCGCCTGCCTTCGTGGAACACCTCCCCTTCGCCCAGCAGTACCGTACTCATGTGGGCGAGCGGCGCGAGATCCCCCGAAGCCCCCACCGAGCCCTTCTCCGGGATGCAGGGATAGACCCCGGCGTTCACCAGCCGGACGAGGGAGTCGATCACCTCGTAGCGGATCCCCGAGTAGCCGCGCGCCAGGGAGTTGATCTTGAGAACCATCATCAGCCGCACCGTGGACTCTTTCATGAAGTCGCCTACCCCAGCGGCATGGGAGAGGACGATGGCGCGCTGCAGGTGCTCCAGTTCGTCGTTCGGGATGATGGTCCGGGCCAAAAGGCCGAAGCCGGTATTGATGCCGTAGATCACCCGGCCCTGGTCGATGAGATTCTTCACCGTCCGCACCGCGTTGTCGATAGCGGCCCGGCAGTCGGACGACAGCTGCACGGTGACAGGTTGTCTGGCGATCGTGCGCAGCTGCGCCAGGGTGAGTTTGCCGGGGTGGATGAGTATCTCGGTGGTCATGTCTTTCCTCGCTCCTTTCTGGGAATCTCCGCCGTTTGGTCCGGCCTCAGGGCCTGGCGTGGATCTGTTACGTCCAAAATGTATATACAATTATGGGTAAATCAACAACAATTGTCTATAAGAAAATAACTTGTATATACAAATATGGCATGGTAGAGTTTTGTAAGACTCTTCTATGAAATATCAATGATGCCTATACTAACCTAAACATGAACATTGCCGGCGGGGTGCACTCCTGCATCCCACTCTCGTCTCGTTGGACCGAATAAAACCTCGCCGGCTGCCCATGTTGGTGCGCGGAGCGCGCACCCTACAATAACAAAGGAGCGAACAATGTGGAGTAACAGCGAGATAGCCGGGGCGATGAGGATCCGGCTGGACGATGAACTGCCGGAGCGGGAAGAGTTTGTGCCGGGCATCAGGCGGGCGCCGGACCGCGGCTTCCGCCTGACCAGGAGCCAGACCGAGACGGCGTTGAAGAACGCCCTCCGCTACATCCCGGAGCACCACCATGCGCTGCTCATCCCGGAGTTTCTCGAGGAGCTGCGGACCCGCGGCCGGATCTACGGCTATCGCTTCCGTCCCCATGGGAGGATCAAGGCGAAACCCATCGACGAGTATCGAGGCAATTGCCTGGCTGGTAAAGCATTTCAGCTGATGATCGACAACAACCTCGACTTCGAGGTGGCCCTCTACCCCTACGAGCTGGTGACCTACGGCGAGACCGGCAGCGTCTGCCAGAACTGGATGCAGCTGCGGCTGATCAAAAAATACCTGCAGGCGCTGACCGATGACCAGACTCTGGTCATGCAGTCCGGCCATCCATTGGGGCTCTTCAAGTCGAGCCCGGACCAGCCGCGGGTGATCATCACCAACGGCCTGATGGTCGGGCTCTACGACAACCCGGACGACTGGGAGATCGCCGCCCAGATGGGGGTCTCCTCCTACGGCCAGATGACCGCCGGCGGTTGGATGTACATTGGCCCGCAGGGGATTGTCCACGGCACCTACAACACGCTGTTGAATGGCGGGCGCAAAATGTGCGGGGTGGCAGCGGACGGCGACCTTGCCGGCCTGCTCTTCGTCTCTTCGGGCCTCGGCGGGATGAGCGGCGCGCAGCCCAAGGCCGCCAAGATCGCCGGGGCGGTGTCGATCACCGCCGAGGTTGACTCCTCGCGGATCGAGACCCGTCACCGCCAGGGCTGGGTGGACGTGGTTTCGAGTGACCTGGGGGAGATTGTCGTACTGGCCGAGAGAGCCAAGGCCGAGAAAACAAACACCTCGATTGCTTACCACGGCAATGTGGTCGATCTGCTGGAATTTCTCGCCGCCCGGCGTTTCCCGGTTGATCTCCTCTCCGACCAGACCTCCTGCCATGTGGTCTATGACGGCGGCTACTGCCCGCAGGGCATCGACTTCGCCGAGCGCACCCGGCTGCTCGCCGCCGACCGGGCGAAATTCCGGCAGCTGGTGGATGCGAGCCTGCGCCGCCACTACCAGGCGATAAAGACTCTCGTCGGCCAGGGCGCCTTCTTCTTCGATTACGGCAATGCCTTCCTGAAGGCGGTCTTCGATGCCGGGGTGCAGGAAATAGCTAGGAATGGCATCGACGCCAAGGACGGATTCATCTTCCCCTCCTACTTCGAGGACATTATGGGGCCGATCTTCGACTACGGCTACGGACCGTTCCGCTGGGTGTGCCTCAGCGGATTCCCGGATGATCTGCATAAAACCGATCTTGCGGCCATGTCCTGCATCGATCCCAAACGCCGGGCAGAGGACCGCGACAATTACATCTGGATCCGCGATGCCGAGAAAAACCGGCTGGTGGTGGGCAGCCAGGCCCGCATCCTCTACTCCGACGCCAAGGGCCGGACGGCCATTGCCTTGAAGTTCAACGAGATGGTGCGCAGGGGCGAGGTGGGCCCGATCATGCTCGGCCGCGATCACCACGATCCCGGCGGCACCGACTCGCCCTTCCGGGAAACCGCCAACATCCGCGACGGCAGCAATGTCTGCGCCGACATGGCAACCCACTGCTTCGCCGGCAACGCCGCCCGGGGCATGTCGCTGGTCGCCCTGCACAACGGCGGCGGCACCGGGATCGGCAAGGCCGTCAACGGCGGCTTCGGCATGGTGTTAGACGGCAGCGGCAGGGTCAACGAGATACTCTGCTCCGCCATGTCCTGGGACGTCATGGGCGGCGTGGCCCGGCGCAACTGGGCTCGGAACGAAAACGCCATGGAGGTGGCCATGGCCTACAACAGGGAAAACTCGGGCGGCGATCAAATCACCATTCCCTACCAGACCGATGAGGAACTGGTGGCCGGGGCGGTGGCCAAGGTTTTTGCCGAAAACCAGTGAGGGGGAGGACTCCATGTCGCGACAACTCTTCCGCAATGCGCGGATCTATTCGCCGGTGGACAAAGGGCGGCCGCGGGCTGGGCAGGCCCAGGGCGAGCTGGCCAACTATCCGCAGGGGGCGCTCCTGGTGCAAAATGGCCTGATCGTCGCTCTGGGCGATGAAGCGGAGGTGATGGCGATGGTCAGCCCCGCCGAGACCCTCGTCGAAACCGACTGCGGCGGCCGCTGCCTGGTGCCGGGCTTCGTCGACCCCCACACCCATATGTGCTTTGCCGAACTGCGCGAGGCAGAATTCGCCCTGCGCCTTTCGGGCACACCCTACCTCGAGATCCTCCGCCGGGGGGGTGGGATCCTCTCCTCGGTCCGCTCGCTGGCCGCCGCGAATGAGGAGGAACTGTACGCAAAGACCTTGCGGCGCATGTTAACCGCCTTGCACCTTGGCACTACCACGCTGGAGATCAAGAGCGGCTACGGTCTCGATACCGAAAACGAGTTGAAGATGCTGCGGGTGATCCACCGGGTGTCGCAGACCGGCCCTGCCGACGTCGTCGCCACCTTTCTCGGCGCCCATGCCGTGCCGTCCGCCTACCGTGATAATCCCGGGGGCTTCATCGACCTGATTATCGAGGAGATGCTGCCGGAAGTCCGCCGCCAGGGCGTCGCAAGATTCTGCGATGTCTTCTGCGAGGAAGGCGTCTTCTCCGTCGCCGACAGCCGTAGGTTGCTTGCGGCCGCTGCGGCCATGGGCTTCGGCGTGAAGCTTCATGCCGACGAGGTCCACGATCTCGGAGGGGCTGGACTTGCCGCGGAACTCACCGCCGTCTCGGCGGATCATCTGCTCGCGGCCAGCGACGAGGGTCTGGCGGCGATGGCCGAAGCGGGGACCCTCGCCATCCTTCTCCCGGCCACCGCCTACAGCCTCAGAAAACCCTACGCCAGGGCGAGAGCGATGATCGAGCAGGGTCTTGCCGTGGCGCTCGCCACCGACTGCAATCCGGGATCGAGTTTCACCGAGTCGATGCCCTTTGTCATCGGCCTCGCCGTGCTCAACATGCAGCTGACGCCGGCCGAGGCCCTCACCGGAGCCACCTTGAATGCGGCCTACGGCATCGGCATGGCGGACAGGGTGGGTAGCCTCGACGTAGGCAAGCAGGCGGATTTCCTCCTGCTGGACGGCGAGACGCCGGCCATCCTCGCCTACCATGCGGGGGTCTCGCCGGTCGCGGCCGTGTATAAACGGGGGCGGAAAATTGAAGTCATCAGGGAACTCTTGTGAGGAGAAACGATGAAAAAAATAGTCGAATGCGTGCCGAATTTTTCCGAGGGCAGAAACGAAGAGACTATCGCCGCGATCGGTGAAGCCATTGCGAAGACCTGCGGCTGCACCCTCCTCGATGTCGATGCCGGCCGGTCCACCAATCGCACCGTCTACACCTTCGTCGGCAACCCGGAGAGTGTTGTCGAGGGGGCGCTGGCGGCTGCCCGGGTAGCGGCCGAGCGGATCGACATGCGGACCCATCAGGGCGAGCATCCGCGCTTCGGAGCGATGGATGTCTGCCCCTTCGTGCCGGTCACCGGCGTCAGCATGGAGGAGTGTGTCGAGATTGCCAAAAAATTCGCGGAGCGGGCGGCGGCGGAGCTGGGCGTGGCCTTCTATCTCTACGAGGCAGCCGCGGTCCTCGACTATCGCCGCCGGCTGCCGGATCTGCGCCAGGGGGAATACGAGGGTCTGCCAGCGCGGCTGAAGGATCCGAAATGGCGGCCGGACTACGGGCCGGCGGAATTCATGCCCAAATGGGGGATCACCGCCACCGGGGCGCGGAATTTCCTTATCGCCTATAACGTCAACATCCTCGGCACCCCCAATCAGGCCCACCGAATCGCCCTGAACCTGCGGGAGGCCGGCCGTGGCGAGGACCAGCCCGGGCGGCTCCCGGCGGTGAAGGGCATGGGCTGGTTTGTGAGGGAGTACAACCTGGCCCAGGTGACGGTCAATCTCCTCGACTACCGGGTGACGCCGATCCATGTCCTGTTCGAGGAGGTGAAAAAGGAGGCCCAGGCCCTGAAGGTGGCCGTGACTGGCTCGGAAATCGTCGGGCTCGTGCCGCTCGAGGCCCTTCTCATGGCCGCCGACTATTACATCGACAAGGAAAAACTCTTCGTCTACGAGGAGGACCAGAAGGTTCGCCTGGTCGTCGATCGGCTGGGGCTCAGTTCTGTCGCCCATTTCGATCCGCGGGAGAAGATCATCGAGTACAAGGTCGCCGAACCGCCCGTTGAGCCCCTGGCCGGGATGACCGTGCGTGGCTTCATCGAGGAGATCGGCGCCCGGTCCTCCGCCCCGGGCGGCGGCTCGGCCTCGGCGGCGATCGGGGCCATCGGCGTGGCCCTGGGCGCGATGGTGGCCAAACTCACCCACGGGGTACGCAAATTCGAGGCCGAGCAGGCACATCTGGAGAAGATCATTCCGCATCTCCACGATCTCACCCGTCGCCTGATCCCGATGATCGACGCCGACACCTCTGCTTTCAATCTCTATATGGAGGGATTGCGGATGCCGAAGGCGACGGAGGAGGAGCGGGCGGCCCGCCACGCCAAGATGCAGGAAGGGCTGAAGGAGGCCATCCAGGTTCCGCTGACCACCATGCGACTTTCCGACAGTGGCTGGGAGGCGCTGCTCACGGTCGCCCGCCACGGCAATCCCGCCTCTGCGTCGGACATCCAGGTCGGGGCACGGGCTCTGGAGACCGGGATCTGGGGGGCATACCAGAATGTCCTGATCAACATGCGCGAGATGGAGGATGAAGAGTACAAGAAGGAAGTCCTGGCCGAGGCTGACCTGCTGCTTGGCCGGGCTGGGATGAAATGCGCCGAGGTTCTTGCCGCCGTTGCCGAAAGAACGGCATGATGTTTTCTCTTTTTAGTACCTTAGAAAATCATTTCTTGTTTTTTAGAAATGATTTTCGTGAAGGTACTTATACCCCTCAAGGGGGTACTGAAAAGAGTCCCCTCTGCTGTCGGAGGGGATAACAACCCTTGGGTTGCGGGCGCAGCCCGCATTAGGGGGATATCCTTTACCTTCCTGACTTTATGATGAATTTTCATGTAAAGGGATGGAGTTGATATTCAGTATTATTTATACAGACGGCTCGTTCTTTAACACCTTGCGATCATGTGGATTAAAAGTAGTCCACTGGCGGGGAGGGGGAAGGAGTCTGGTAAGTCCCGGATAAAAGCTGGAACTTCCGTGAAGAGCACGGTATGATAGCCATCCTTTCGACCCCTTTTGGAAGTGCGGGGGTTGCCGTGATATCAGAGAAAACAATCTCATCCGCAGGAATTCGCATCCGCCACTTGTCATTTTTAAGTAGAGAACGTCATGTCAAACAATCTGTATGTCGCCGGCACCGAGCCGCGCAGTGGGAAATCCGCCATCATTCTCGGCCTCATGGAATTGCTCACGAGGAATGTCAAGAAGGTGCTTTTCTTCCGGCCCCTGGTCGATGTCAATCACGTCGCTGGGGAACGGGACAACACCATCAATCTGATCAAGAGTCAGTTTCATCTGTGTACCAGTTACGAGGAGATGTATGCGTTTACCTTGACCGAGGCAAGCCAGCTTATCGCCATGGGCAAGAATGCCGAACTGCATGAAGGGATTCTCAACAAATACAACACCTTGATGGAAAAGGCGGACTTCGTGCTCTGCGAGGGCATCGAAATCGAGGGAACCGCCTCGTCCTTTGACTTCGACATCAATATGGACATCGCCAGCAACCTCGGTTGTCCTGTGATGCTGGTGGCCGGGGCCAAGATGAAGACGGTGGAGGATGTCATTCGGACGGTTAAGGTGTACCACGAATCCATGGACGACCGCAGCATCCGGCCGGTCGCGACCATCATCAATCGGGTGGATCCAAGCTTTTTGGACGCGCTGAAAAAAAGGCTCAAGGCCGAGCAGATTTCCACCGAGCACTTAATCTATATCATCCCCAACAACGAAAACCTCGGCAATCCTTCCGTGGGCGAGGTGGCAAGGCTCTTGAATGCCGAGATCCTCTACGGCGAGAAAAATCTCACCCGCCATGTGCGCAGCTTCACCATCGCTGCCATGCAGCTGCGTAATCTGCTGGCGCGGATCGAATACGGGGCGCTGGTCATCACCCCCGGCGACCGCTCCGACGTGGTGCTCGCCTGCCTGGCCGCCGCCCAGTCCCGGACCATGCCCAATATATCGGGACTGATGCTCACCGGCGGACTGGTGCCGGAGGAGCCGATCCAGAAGGTGATCGAGGGCTTCGCCGACACGGTGCCGATCATCGCGGTCAACGAAAATACCTTCCAGGCTGCCATCCGGGTGGACAACATCCACGCCTCCATCACCCCGGACAACACCCGCAAGATCACCCAAGCCCTGGCGGTCTTCGAGAAGCATATCAACATGGACCAACTGAGCGACAGGATCATCAAGACCAAGACCACCATCGTTACGCCGAAGATGTTCGAATCGCGACTGCTGCAGCGGGCGAAGGTCAACAAGCAGCGTATCGTCCTGCCGGAAGGGGAGGCAGAACGGGTGCTCAAGGCGGCGGAGATCCTGCTGCGCCGGGAGATTGTCGACATAACCCTTTTGGGCCGGGTGGAGAAGATCAAGGAACGCATCCGGAGCCTCGGCCTGCACCTGGACAAGGCTACCATTATCGACCCCAAGACTTCGCCTCTCCTGAACGACTATGTCGATACCTATTTCGAACTGCGCAAGGATAAGGGAATCACCAGGGACCAGGCCCGGGATATCATGGTCGACCTCAACTTCTTCGGCACCATGATGATATACAAGGGCCATGTGGATGGGATGGTCTCGGGCGCGGTGCATACCACCGCCGACACCATCCGGCCGGCCTTCCAGTTCATCAAGACCGTACCGGAATGCTCCATCGTCTCGAGTGTCATGCTCATGTGCCTGAACGACCGGGTGCTCGCCTACGGCGATTGCGCGGTCAACCCGGACCCCACCGCAGAGCAGCTGGCCGAAATAGCCCTCAGCTCGGCCAAGACCGCCGCCCTCTTCGGCATCGAGCCGCTGGTGGCGATGCTCTCCTATTCCTCCGGCAAGTCGGGCAAGGGGCAGCAGGTGGAGAAAGTGCGGCGGGCGACCGAGATCGCCCGGCAAAAAGCCTTCACCGAGTATCCCGGCCTCGAGATAGAGGGGCCGATCCAGTACGATGCGGCGGTGGACATGGAGGTTGCCAAGACCAAGATGCCGAACAGCAAGGTGGCCGGCCGGGCTACCGTCTTCATCTTTCCCGATCTCAACACCGGCAACAATACGTATAAAGCGGTGCAGCGCTCGGCCGGTGCGGTGGTTGTCGGCCCCATCCTCCAGGGCCTGCGAAAACCGGTGAACGACCTCAGCCGGGGCTGCCTGGTGCCCGATATCGTCAACACGGTGGCCATCACGGCGGTTCAGGCCGCGGCTCAGCAGCCGATGAAGTAGTGGGAAAATGAAGGACACCGCGGAGGGCGGAGACAGTAACAATAAATACCCAGGTAACTCCACTGAGGATTATTGTCGTTTCTCGGCCTCCAGCCTCGGTGTCCCTGAGGGAATCAGGGACACCTTCTCGACACTTGGCAAACAATTCATTAATTCGCCTTCTAGTAAAAACCGAGTACCCTTAATAACCGCCTCTGCTCTTCCATCGGCCTCCACGTATTATAAAATCATTTTTTACTCGGACCTTCTCACGAGCCTTAGATCAAAGGATCAACGGTTCTTCCATCTTGTGTTTTCATAAGCTTCACCAAAGCCACAAATTCGCCATTCAACGCGATCCAAAAAAAATCTTTTGTAATCTATCTGTGATCTATCTGTAATCCCGATTCCGTAAACAGTTAAACAGGGCGGAAGTTAGCCCTTCGGGCGGGGGGCGTGATTGACGGCAGAAGGTGACATGAAATGCAAACTTTGCAAATCCACCTCGGAATCATTGTTCATGAAGGCTCCTAAGGGAGCCGGGTTCACCGGAAATACTGATGAATCCGGAAAATGCATGTCAACTAAATCGGGAGGAGCATGTTATGAAAAAGGTGAAAGTAAAAAATCTGGAAATGTTTGAATATGCTGTAAAGAAACCTGTAACAATCGCAGCAGATGGGAAAAAATCCACACTGGCAGATGTAGCCCAGAACCCCAGCCTTTCCATGGCCAACTTGTTTAGCATGGAAGACAAGCTGCAGATTGAGCTGACGGTGGAACGTTATATACCGGAGCCGGATTTTCGACTAGGTATCTTCGAACATGGGAGTATGTCCAAGGAGGAGGTCATTGACTCAGTCAAGAACCAAACGCTCATAGGTCAGGATATCGTCCGAGCTGAGATGGTCTATTGTCAGGAGCTGATGCAGAACCTGAATAATCCTGAGCCGATACCGGCAAAACCGAAAATCCCTGATATTGAACCTGAGCCAATCCCGCCGTATTACCACTGGATTCCAAAGGACTGGTGGCAACGATGGACGTTCCTGAGAAACACGGCGCTCTTCTGCGAGAACACCACTGACGATGTGACCCAGAAGGCAACTCCATACAGGTTCAAGCACGTCCATCCTGCATTCACAAAAAGAGGGTTCAATGTTGTTGTTCTCAAAGATATTAATGATGACAGATTTCAATTTGTTGACGCGCTCAAAAAAAACAGGGTTACCTATATTTCAGGTATCGGGCATGGTAGTCCAACTACCTTTACGGGGCATCTTGGCAGTCCAATTCTGAAAGTTGGCAGCTACAATCCTGAAGAGGTAAAAGGAAAAACCATCCACCTGCTGAGTTGCCAGACCGCAAAACAACTCGGTCCTGATCTCATCAGAAATGGGGCTAAGGCCTATGCCGGTTATTATGAAAACTTCACCTTTATCTACGACCAACCAGCCACTCCTTTCGATGATATGGAACTCTTCTGGCAATGCGACAGCACCTACGATATCATGCTAGCAGGAGGCGCGACTGTGCAAGAAGCGCACGAGGCCACTATTCGCACTTACAACGCCTGTATTGCAAAGCCTGGTGTGGCAGGAACCGCGACGGCTACCTGGCTGACCCATGACCGCAATTATTTTATGACCCCCGTAATAGATGGCAAGTATGGCTCGAAGAGCACCAAGCTCTACCCGTATGTTGCGATTCGTGTGCCACGGCTTGAGTCGGCCGAGGAGTTATTTGCTGCACCGGAGAGTGAACTGGAGTTTGAACCCTCGGAAGTGGAACCCGCAAATTAAGGAGCCTACGCATATGCCCCGATCATCATTACCGGATGTACAGGGTCCTGACCGGTATAAACCGTTGTGTTATGACCCCAAATTGAAACGATTTATCAGCTTTGATGAGATCGTCTCCGGCAAGAAAACTCCTGTCTCTCTTGATGCGTTGACAGAAGAAGAGAAAGTCAATCTTGTTCTTGAGCGTAACCGCCAAGGTCCTGATTACACAGTCCAATCAATTAGCGGTAAACCGATGACGCGGGATGAGGTTGTCCGAGAAATCGAGGCCAAGACAGAGTTCGGCAGGATGACTGTTGATGCTGAGCTTTCCTACCTCAAGGATTTCATTGCGACGATTGAAAAAGCGTTATAAAACAGTTGCCTGCCGGATATTGTCTTTGTCGGCAGGCAATCTAGATCCTAACCTGTTTTTCGTACGATCACCGTTTGGCAGGCCGCAGTCCAGAAGCGGTGGTTGCCAGGAAAATGGCTGATGAGCAAGCGACCTAGTCAATGCAAAAGCGGGGGGCGAGGATATTCAAAACGCCTGTAAAGGCGAGAAAAAGGTCAAAAAGGCCTGACGGACTTTTCCTTCATTTGATGGTAGTTCAGGCATAGGGGAAACAGTTCAGCTATCTTTCGCAGGGACCCAAGTACTTTCCGGTAATGGTGTTCGAGGCCGTCATCGCCATGGGGCCTCCGCTGATGGTGGTGTCGATCTTGCCGCTGAAGAGCACCCCGCTGTACGTGATCATTCCCTCGCTTGTCACTTCGGCTCCGTTATCCCTGCATACCATCTTCCAGGTAACGGTATCGCCGTCGGTCTTCTGTTCGGTGACCGCACAGTTGCGATCGGGGGGCTGCTCCTGGGGAATCGGGTTCTTTTTTGTGAGACACAGAGTGCTGGCCATTGCCGGCATCTTTATGGGTATGCCCTTCAGCCCGATTTCAGTGGTGATCTCCCACTTCCCTTCTTTCATGTCGGGACCCATCCGGCAGCCCGTCAGCAAGAAAGCCGCACAGTAAAGGACCATGAACGCTGCCGCCGGTCTTCTCATCAGTCTCTCCTTATGCTGAAAAATTAGGGACACTTCCCGTTTTCGCATGAGATCAGATCAACGTGGAATACGTGATTTCATACCTGTGCAGTGCATCGAAATCGGTATCGGTATCGAAATCGAATCAGACATCCGTTACGGTCAGCGGATTTTTATTGCTTTCCTCATCTCAATTTCGATAGCGATACCGATCCGGATTTCGACAATCCATCCATCAAAGATGGATCCCTTATCGAACTTCGTACCCAGGTACTCACTTACCAGACGAATGCACCCAGATGTTTATTTCAACGTGCCCGCCTTCATCCGGCCGACCAATTCCCGCAGATAATTGAGCCAGCTTTCCATGCCTTCGCCTGTCTTGGAGGAGAGATCCATGGTCCTCAGCTTCGGGTTGAGTGAGAGGGCATCGCCCACCGCCGCAGGCACCGGGAAATCGAAGTAGGGCAGGAGGTCGGTCTTGGTGACCACGAAGGTGTGGGAACTGGTGAAGGCCTTGGGGTACTTGGCCGGCTTATCCGGTCCTTCCGGCACCGAGACCAGGACTACGCGCTCGTGCTCGCCCAGGTCGAAGGTGGAGGGGCAGACAAGGTTGCCGACGTTTTCGATGAACAGCAGGTCGATCTTCTCTCCGCCCGGTTCCTTCTGCAGCCGATGGAAGCCCTTGTGGGTCATGGCCGCGTCGAGATGGCAGGCCCCGCCGGTGGTGAGTTGGATGACCGGCACTCCCTTGGCGCGGATGCGTTCGGCATCCCGTTCGGTTTCGATATCGCCTTCGATGACCCCGATCCGGATCTCTCCCTTGAGTGCCTCGATGGTATGCTCGAGCAGCGTGGTCTTGCCCGAGCCGGGGCTGCTGATGAGGTTCAAAGCCACGGCGCCGACCTCGTTGAAGTGCTCGCGATTGGCGCGGGCCAAAGCGTCGTTGGCGGCAAAGAGGCTGGCATGGACCGAGACGGTCTTGCTGTGGCCGTGGTCGTGGCTGTGATCGTGGTTATGATTGTGGCTGTGGCTGTGGCCATGATCGTGGTTGTGATCGTGGCTATGATTGTCGGAAGGGCTGGGGCAGCCGCAGGTATCGCACATGTTTACTCCTCTTTGTTTTGAGTGGGGGTCAAACTTTAACTTTGACATTTCTTTGTTCTACTGATTTCAAGTGGAAATTAGGGTAAATGTCAAAGTTAAAGATTTGACCCCACCTGACTTAGATTTAGATTGACTTATTCCATCTCCACCTGGCGGAGGACGAGATCGTCGCCGCCTTGGGGGAAGAGCAGGAGGTCTCCGCAGGCCGGACAGCCGTCCGGCTTGCCGTCGGTGGTTTCCATCTCATGGCCGCACTTGGTGCAGCCGTAGCGGGCGGGCGGGATCTTGATGATGAGCTTTGCGCCCTTGACCAGCTCGCTTTCGGCGGAGAGGATCTCGAATCCGAACCGGAAGGAATCGACCACCACGCCGGAGAGGGGGCCGATTTCCATGGTAACGGAGAGAACCTTCCCGGCCTCATTTTCGGCGGCCAGCTCTTCAAGTTGCTGGAGCAGGCCCTGGACCAAGGATATCTCGTGCATTATCTGATTCCTCAGGCAGATTTCCGGATGGCAGGAGCGCCGAGTTCCTCCAGCCGGGCAAGAATCATCCCGGCCACTTCCACCTTTCGGGCCTCGAGTTCCGGCGACAGTTCCACGGAATCGCCCAATATTTTGGGGATGACCGTGTAGAATTCGACCTGTTCCGGAGCGCAGCCCCTGAGTTTGGAGATCTCGAGAATTTCCAGGATGCCGAGCTGGTGGGGGGACATCCGCATCTGGAAGTTGCCGGCTTTTACATCCGCCAGGGAAAAGAGACGGAAGGAGCCAGGTTCGCCGGCCATATCAACCACATCGATGATCAGAACGGGGTCGCACTCTTCAAGAAAGGGGGCCATGTAGAGGCCGGCGGTGCCGACGTCCTGGATCTCCACCCGCTCGGGGAAGTCATAGTGCTCCTGCAGATAATGGACGACATGGACGCCGAAGCCCTCGTCTCCGACGATATAGTTGCCGATGCCAGCAATGCCGATTTTTTTTTCGTCACTCATATTCACAATTCCTGTTAGCAGATCCGTGGCAGCGGCATGCCGTGGAGAGGTGTCACGACCCGCGCCCCGCCCACCGGGGTGTTGATAATCACCCGGCCGGCCCGGCCGGCGACCAGGCGGCCGATGATGGCGGCTTCCCGGCCCTCTTTGGTTGCGCGCATAACCTCCAGGGCCTTCTCCGCCTTATCGCCGCTGACGATGGCGAGACACTTGCCCTCGTTGGCGAGATAGAGGGGCTCCAGGCCGAGCAGTTCGCAGGCGGCCCGCACCGGGGGACGGATCGGCAAAGCCTGGTCGGAGAGTTCGATGGTGAGACCGCTTGCCGCGGCCACCTCGTTCAGGGTGGTGGCCACCCCGCCGCGGGTGGGATCGCGGAGGGTATGGACATCTCCGGGCAGTTCCGCCAGCAGGGCGGCAACCAGGTTGTGCAGGGGCATGGTGTCACTCTGAAGATCGCCCTGGATGGCTATGCCCGCCCTGCGGGTCATGATGGTTATGCCGTGGTCGCCCATGGTCCCGGAGAGAATGACCGCGTCGCCCTCCTTGGCATTCCTTGAGGAAATGTCGATATCTTTTGCGACAAAACCGATGCCCGAAGTATTGATGAAAATCTTGTCGCCCTTGCCTTTCGGTACAACCTTGGTATCGCCGGTCACCACCGGGACGCCCGCTTCCTTGCAGGAATCGGCGATGGAGATGATGATCCGCTCCAGATCCTCGATCGGGAAGCCCTCCTCAAGGATCAGGCCGAGGCTGAGACAGTGGGGCGCCGCTCCGCGCATGGCCAGATCGTTGATGGTACCGTGGACCGCGAGTTTCCCGATATCGCCGCCGGGGAAGAAGATCGGGTCGACCACGTAGCTGTCGGTGGTGAAGGCCAGCCGTCCCCTCCGGTTCTGGAGGATGGCGCTGTCTTCCAGGCTGTGCAGGGTCTTGTTGTTGAGATGCTTCAGAAAGAGCCCTGCGATCAGTTGCTGGCTGGCCAGCCCGCCGCTGCCGTGATCGAGAAGGATGGTTTTTTCGGCCATGTGTCTGGTTTGGGTAAGGGGCTAATGATGGATCGGGCGCCTATTCGTCCCGTCCGTACCGGTAGTAGGCGGCGCAGGTGCCTTCGCTTGACACCATGCAGGGGCCGATGGGGTTGGCGGTGGTGCAGCGGGTGGCAAAGAGCGGACATTCCCGCGGTGTGCTCATGCCTTTCAGGATATTGCCGCACATGCAGCCCTTCGGTTCTTTTGCCTCGGGCAGCTTGATGTCGAGGCGGATCTCGGCGTCGAATTCCGCATATTTTTCCCGGATCTTGAGGCCGCTCGCTGGAATGCGGCCGAGACCCCGCCAGTCCATATCGCAGGGTTCGAAGATCTCTTCGACCACCTTGGCCGCCCGGGGGTTGCCCTCCCAGGAGACGGCCCTGGGGTAGACATTTTCTACCTTGATGTCGTTGTTGCCAACCTGCCGGGCAAGCAGGATGAGGCTCTTGAGCAGATCTGCGGTCTCGAAGCCGCTGACCACGCAGGCGAGCTTGTATTTTTTGGCGAGCGGCTCCCACGTCCCGGCACCGATGATCGAGGAGACGTGGCCGGGGCAGAGCAGGCCGTCGATCTTGAGGGCCGGATCGCTGAGCAGGGCCTCCATCGGGGCGGGCATGGTCTTTTGGGTGGAGAAGACCGTGAAATTCTTGACCTTGGTGTTGTAGGCGGTGAGGATGGTGGCGGCTATGCCGGGGGTGGTTGTCTCAAAGCCGACCCCGAGGAAAACGACCATCTCATCCGGATTCTTCACCGCGATATCCAGAGCGTCCATGGGAGAATAGACGATGTCGACCTTGGCACCGCGGGAACTCGCCTCGGCGAGAGACCCCCTGGTGCCGGGGACGCGAAAGAGATCCCCAAAGATAGCGACCCGCACTCCCGGCCGGTCGGCCATGGAGATGAAAGCGTCCATATGGGAGGCGGAGGTAACGCAGACCGGGCAGCCTGGGCCGGAGACCAGGTCCATCCCTTCCGGCAGAATGGTCCGCAGGCCGTTGCGGAAGATGGCCATGGTGTGCGAGCCGCAGACCTCCATGATCCGAAGCGGCTTGGTCACAGCCTTTTTCAATTCCTCGACCAGCGGCAGGGCGAGACTCACGTCACGGTATTCATCAAGATACTTCATGCTTCGTACTCCTTCAGCCTTCAGGACAGCAGTTCTTCCGGGGTTTTCTCCGCAAGTTCCCGCAGGAGCGCGATGTTTTTGAGGGCCTCTTCCTCCACAAGGGAATGGATGGCAAAGCCGGCGTGGACGATCACATAGTCGCCGACTGCGGGCCAGTGATCGACGATTTCCAGGCGGACCTCCCTGCTGATGCCGTCCGCATCGACGGTGGCGATCTGGTGGGTGGTGAAATCGTCCGGATCACCCTGGACGCTGGTGACTCTCATGGGGATGGCGAGACACATGTCGTAGACCTCCAATAATTGTCTGACCGAAGGAAACCGCGCCGTCATTGACCGGCAGCAGGTTTCCCGTATAAACCTGTAGGCGGATCTGTTTCAGGGTGTGAAAAAGACCCTCCAGCAGTAGACCGTTCTGCATGCAACCGCCGGAAAGTACGACATGTCTTATGCCTGTCTGGTGGGCGAGAATTTCGATGAGTCTCGTTATACTGCTGATCAGGAGGGAATGGAAACGCAGGGCGATGGCCGGGGACGACTCGCCGCTGGCCATTCCTTCGCGGACCATCTTAACAAATTCCGGGGAACTAATCTCCCATTTTCCATTTGTCTCGCGGAGAAAAGGAGACGACTCGGTGTGCCTTTTAGGCGAGAATTGCGTCAGCCAGGAGGAGGTTCTCGCCCGTTTGGCGACGGCCTCCAGTTCCATGGCGGCCTGGCCCTCGTAACTGATCGTCTGCCGCAGGCCGAGGAGCGAGGCCACCGCATCGAACAGGCGGCCGCAGCTGGAACTGGGCGGGCATTGAAAGCCGGTCTGCATCATCGAAGATACGATAGCCACTTTGGCCTGGTCGAGTTGGGCAAAAGAAGATGGCAGGTTTTCGGGGGTAATGCCGTCGGGGCCATAGGCCTGGTACAGGGCCGACAGCCCCATGCGCCAGGGCTCGGTGTTGGCGGCATCCCCGCCAGGAAGCAACAGGTGGCTGAGGTGGCCCAGTCGGGAGAAACCAGTCAATTCGGAAAGAAGTATCTCTCCGCCCCAGATGGTGCCGTCATCGCCCAGGCCGGTGCCGTCGAGCACCACGGCAAGGACCGGCCCGGAGAGGCCGTGCTCGGCCATGACCGCGACCGCATGGGCATGGTGATGCTGCACTTTATAGAGCGCCAGGCCGAGGTCGGCGGCGAAGCGGCTGCTCAGGTAGTCGGGATGCAGATCGCAGGCTACCGCTTCGGGTTCCAATTGCAGGACACTCTTCAGATGATCGATCGACTCGAGGTAAAACTCATAGGTTGGCAGACTGTCGAGATCGCCGATGTGCTGGCTGGTGAAGACGCTCCGCTCCCGGCCGAGGCTGAAGGTGCTCTTCAAGCCCGCGCCGCAGCCGAGGATCCTCGGCAGGGTCCAGTCGACGGCAACCGGCGAGGGCACGAAGCCCCTCGCCCGCCGCAGGACGAGAGTGATGTCCTCAACGGTTTTCACCACCGAATCATCAACCCTGGTGACGATCTCCCGGTTGTGGAGCAGGAAAAAATCGGCAATGGCGGCGAGTCTTGCCAGGGCATCGTCATTTGCGGTGCAGATCGGCGATCCGCTGATGTTGCCGGAGGTCATGACAAGAAATTTTGGGGAATCCGCCATCTGAAAGAGCAGATGATGCAGAGGGGTATAGGGCAGCATTACCCCGACTTCTTCGATCCCCGGAGCAAGATTTGCAGCCAGATCGGTCTTTTCTTTCCTGGTAAGCAGGACAATGGGCCGTTCCGGCGAGGTGAGAATTTTCTGTTCCGTCTCATTCAGGCGACAGATGTCGCGCACGGCCTCGAGATCCCGGACCATGATCGCCAACGGCTTATCCGGTCGGCCTTTCCGTGCGCGCAGCAGGGCTACGGCCTCTTCCGAGGTGCCGTCCACCACTAGATGGAAGCCGCCCAGGCCGCGCATGGCGAGGACCCTGCCTTCGGAGAGGAGCTTTGCGGCCGCGGCGATCGGGTCAGGCACAGGAAGATGTTCGCCATCTCGGTCATGCAGGGTAACGTTCGGGCCGCAGGCAGGGCAAGCATTGGGCTGGGCGTGGAACCTCCGGTTGCCGGGATTGTGATATTCGCCGGCGCAGCGAGCACACATCGGAAAGACCTTCATCGAAGTCTTGGGCCGATCGTAGGGAATTCTCTCGACGATGGTGAAACGCGGACCGCAGTTGGTGCAGTTGATGAAGGGATAGTGGTGCCGGTCGTCGGCGGGATCGAGCAATTCCCGCAGGCAATCGGCGCAGATGGCGATATCCGGTGGAATGGCGGTATTTGCAGCGTTTCCGGCCACACTTGGCAGAATGAAAAAGCCCTCGGCGGCCTGAGGTGAATCGAGCGGCCGGCTTTCCATTGAGGTAATTCTGGCAAGCGGCGGGGCTTCGTCTTTTATTGCCGCGAGAAAAAGATCAAGCCTCTCGCGGGGTGCGTAGGCCTCAATGACCACGCCGTCTGCGGTGTTGGTCACCGTGCCGGAAATCCCCAAACGAGAGGCCAGATTGTAAATGAAGGGTCGAAATCCTACGCCCTGAACCGTTCCCCGGACAAGTATTTCGACCCCTTGCTGCTTAGGCTTTGTGTTTGAACTTCGCACCGGTAAAGATCGAGGAAATGAGTCCCTCGGGCTCCTTGGCGTCATTCCAGATACACAGATAGATATGGATGACGGCGAAGATCATGAACCACCACATAAGAATGTGGTGCAGGTAACGAGCGAACTGCTGGTTACCGAACAGCGCAACCCCCCAGCCCTGCCAGAAAGCAGCTTCCGGATAAAGCATATAGAATCCGCTCATGATCATGACCACGGCGACGATGAATGTGAACAGGTAGGAGAGACCGGCCAGGATATTGTGGCCGAGACGCTCGTCGTGTTCGTCGCTGATGTAGCTGTAGAGCAGCAGCGTCTTTTTCAGGTTGTTGAGGTTCCGCTTGGTGATCGGCAGGATGTCCCATACCCTTTCCTGGGCATTGCCGAAAATGTAGAGGAACAGCCTGATCGCGACCGCTGCCGAAAAGGTGTATGCCGCTACATAGTGGATGTAGCGCATGAGTGCCATGGGCCAGCCGGCACTGCCCTCGATCATGGTGTTGGTCCACGGATCGTTGATGTAAAACCCTGTGACTACCAGAAACACGATAGACAGGGCAAACATCCAGTGGAATAGCCGGAGCAGAACGCTCCAGCAGTAATGTTTCTCGTATGTTGCCATTCTATTTTACCTCCTGCGGTTTAAGCCGGAAAGAAAAGATGATAGTGGATAAAGTGATCACATCGCTTTCACTTTCACGACTTCTTTACCTTCTGGATCGAGCATATGCACGGCACAGGCGATACACGGGTCGAAAGAATGGATGGTCCGCAGGACCTCGAGCGGTTTCTCCGGATCGGCAATGGGATTGCCCATCAGAGAAGCCTCGTAGGGTCCGAGCTGACCTTCGCCGTCGCGAGGGCCGGCGTTCCAGGTGGACGGAACCACTGCCTGGTAATTCTTGATCTTGCCGTTCTCGATGACGATCCAGTGGGACAGGAGACCGCGCGGAGCTTCGTGGACGCCGACGCCGCGCTGTTCTCCCTTCGGATACGACCACGGGGTGAAGATCTCGTAGTCGCCTTTGGCGATATTTTCGACCAGGAGGCCCCAGTGCTTCAGGCAGAGATCCGCCATCATGCCGGCGCGGACGGCGCGGGCGGCGTGGCGGCCGATGGTGCCGTGGAGAATCTCCGGTCCGACTTTCACCTTGGCCACGGCGCTGACGCCGGCCAGAAAGCTGTCGACGGCTTTCACGGTAGCCTCATGGCCCTGGGCGTAGCCAACCACCATCTGGGCGAGCGGGCCGACCTGCATCGGTTTGCCCTGGAAGCGCGGCGCCTTGAGCCAGGTGTACTTGCCTTCGTCCTGGAAGTCGGTGAACTTCGGATCGGTGGAGGATTCCCACGGATGTTTGGACCAGTTGCCGTCATACCAGGCGCGGGCGATCGACTCCTGGACGTTCTCCTTGAAGTACGGATCGGCATGGGCGGTCATCGGCTTGATGGTCTTCAGGTCGCCATTGAACACGGTGCCGCCCGGCAGGTCGGCTTGGGTGGCGGCGGCATCGAGGAACAGATCCGGTGCGGCCAGGTAGTTGGTGACGCCGGGGCCATAGGGCAGCCATTCGGCATAGAGGGCGCCGACCGCGGTGACGTCGACCATGTAAACTTTTTTAATGAAATCGGATACTTCCTCGACCAATTGCTTGATGAAGTAGAGACGTTCCATGGTGACGGCGGTCTGATTCTCGGGGTTGATGTTGGTGGTGACGCCACCGACCACGAGATTCTGAACATGGGGGTTCTTGCCGCCGATGATGGCCAGGGCCTGGGTGGCCTTGCGCTGATAATCGAGAGCTTCGAGGTAGTGGGAGACCGCCATCAGGTTTGCCTCGGGCGGCAGCTTCATCGCGGGATGGCCCCAGTAGGCGTTGGCGAAGGGGCCGAGCTGGCCGCTGGCGACCAGGGCTTTCACTTTGTCTTTTACGGCGGCGAAGCGCTTGGGGCTGTTGCCGTGCCAGTCGGAGAGACTGTCGGCGAGCTTGGCGGTGGCCACCGGGTCGGCGTCGAGGGCGGAAACGACATCCACCCAGTCAAGTGCCGATAGGGCGTAAAAATGGACGATATGATCGTGCAGGCAGTGGATCGTCTGCACCAGGTTACGGATGAGCTGAGCATTGAGCGGGATCTGGATGCCGAGGGCGTTCTCGACGGAACGGACGGACGCGAGGGCGTGAACGGTGGTGCAGACACCGCAGATGCGCTGGACGAACATCCAGGCGTCGCGGGGATCGCGGCCCTTGAGGATCGTCTCCAGACCACGGTACATTTGGCCGGAGGACCATGCCTTGGTGACCTTGCCTCCGTCCACTTCGACATCTACTCTTAGGTGACCCTCGATCCGGGTTACCGGATCAACGGTGATTCGCTGAGCCATAAATAAAACCTCCAAAAGTGACTACCGGGCAAGGAAGAAAACCTGTCGCCGGTAAGTGAAAATTTCAATAAATCTGCAAAAAACCTCAACCAGGGGTCCTGATTATTCCTTGTCCTTGCCCTTGATCAACCGCTTGCCGATGCCGACCGCAGCATGGATACCGACTGCCGCGGCGGTGGCGCCGAGAATGGTCTTGCCGACCTTGTCCGCATCCTCGATGATGCCGGTGCCGGGGATCTTGACGTTCGGCAGTCTCTCATAGAAGGGCGTCATGGTATCCCAGAAATTGGGCTCGGTGCAGCCCGCGCAGCCGTGACCGACGCTGACCGGCCATACGGCGACGTCGTTGAAGCGGACTGCAGGACAGTTGGCGAAGGTCTCGGGGCCCTTGCAGCCGACTTTGTAGAGACAGTAGCCGAGTTTATGGGCCTGATCGCCGTAGGTCTCGACGAAACGGCCTTCGTCGAAGTGCGGACGGCGCTCGCAATGGTCATGGATCCTGCGGCCGTAGGCGAAGAGCGGACGGTTCAGATGATCGAGAGCCGGCAGTCTTTTGAAGGTCAGATAGTGGAGAATGGTGCCGAGGAAGGAAATCGGGTTTGGCGGGCAGCCGGAGATGTTGACGATCGGCTTGCCTTTGACGAGATCCTGCACGCCGACGGAACCTGTGGGATTGGGCGCGGCGGCCTGCACGCCGCCGAAGGTTGCACAGGTTCCGATGGCGATGATCGCCGAGGCCTTGGGGGCAACTTCCGCAAGGATATCCACGGCGGTTTTGCCTGCGATTTTACAATAGATTCCACCATCCTTGGTGGGGATTCCGCCTTCCACGACGAGGAGGAAGGGGTGTTTTGAAACTGTTTCATGCAGATTCTGCTCGGCCTGATGACCGGCTGCCGCCATGACTGTCTCGTGGTAGTCGAGGGAAATGATGTCGAGAAGCAGGCGGGCCAGATCCGGATGCGATGACCGGAGCAAACTCTCGGTGCAGCCGGTGCATTCCTGGAAATGCAACCAGATGACCCTGGGTCGCTCTGCCGTGGCGGCGGCCTCGACGAGTTTGGGGATCATCGCCTCGGACAGTCCTAAAGCGGCTGCAGCCATCGTGCATCCCTTGAGGAATCCGCGCCGATCAAGCTGCGGGTCCAGAGCATTGTTTACTGTGTCTGCCATATCAACCTCCAATTGCTGTGTGACAACAGATGTGCGCTATCGCGCGGTTGCTTCGATCTGGGAAAGCACCGAAGATGTGAATAAAAAAGTGAAACGTTATGAAAAATAAAGCCGGCCGGCTTTGGAGAATCGATGGCTTGACGACTCCCTCCATGACAGAGGCGGGGGAAGACATCAGGCATGGGTGTGGAATGAATGCAACTTGCCTGCTCGAGGAGGTTGAGCAAAAGGGGATTATTTTATGCGCGGCGAGTCTGGTAGATCGACCTTTGCGGGAAAAAAAGACGAAAATGGAATGCAGAAATTGCAGTGGGGCCAAACACGGAAGGTGTAAGAGCAAGTTTTTTATCGCCATTTGTGCAAAATGTGCGTCTTTGTTTGAAGTAAGCGCACAAATTAAGCTTGTGCAAACCGACCTCTCGCCTTGAAAAGTGCCAAAAAATAACACTTTTGTAGTACCGGTGCAAGACTATTTTCTGAAAGCCCGGAAAGCTGACCGATTCTCAATAGAATCCGTTTTGTTTTGCATAAGCTGCACAATTGTTGCCTAGAAACAGCATGTTATCAGTGTGATGGTTCGCGACGGGAGTTGTGCGAATGATGTGCAGGAGGAGTCGAGCGGAATCGACAACTCCGGGTGTGATCTGCCTAAGAGGCCTTCGGCGGCAGTACTGCCTTCTTCTTTTTGGCTGGGCGAAGGACTAAATCGGCGGTAGCGGATTGTTGGGCTCAGGTCTTTTCCTTCTTAAACCCGAAAATGCCGCCCTTGGTCTTTTTCGCAAAGGAAGGTCTAAATTTCGGCGCCGGCTGTCGTCCACCGTCATGGTCGGCAGGAAGGGGCCGCTCTGCATCGGCTTGCCGCTTCTGCCCTTCCCGGCCGATCAGCACCTCGTCGATGGGTTCTCCGGTAGCAGCCTCCTGATAGAAGCTGTGGAAGAGCAGGGCCCTGCGGAAATAAGGCTTGTTCTTCAGCCACTTCGGCCATCCATTCGGCTGACAGTGATGAACGAGCATCGCCAGGTAGACAAAGAGATTGACCTTCTCCTGCCGCAGGGAGCGGCGCAGGTTCAGATCGATTCCGATGGTACGGTCGATTTCCTCACGGATCTGCTTGGCCAGCTGGTACAGTGCCCCGCTTTTCCGGAACTCGCTGAAAAGTTGCCAGCGCGCCTCCACCCAGGGGATGAACAGAATAGCGAGGTAGAAGTAGTCCGGCTGACGATGGATGCCCCGAGTGACGGCCAGGGTGTTGGCCCGGTCGACGGTTTCCAGAAGCCGGGCAAGAAGATGCCGAGCCTTTTGGGAGCTTTCATCCTCCCGGGCCAGCACATCCCGATACATCGGAAAAAGAGTGAAGAAGATTCCGGATGAAAGCGCCAACTGGAACCATGGCGCCACCGCCCCGCCGTACAAATCCTTGAGGAACTCGTCGCGCAGCCTCGAGGGCGGACAGAGGGCGAGTTTGTCACTGTTGTCACAGATGGCCCTCCAGGTCTTTTCCTCGATCGTGAAGTCGTTTCGCGCTGCGTGACGAATGGCCCGCATCATCCGTACCGGGTCCCTGCCGATCCGGCGCGCGGGGTCGCCGGCGATCCGGATGATCCCCCGGTCGAGGTCCTCGATGCCGCCTACGTAATCGAGGATGGTGCTCCCCTTGATCTCGAAGAAGAGCGAGTTGATGGTGAGATCGCGGCGCCGGGCATCTTCGCTGAGGGTACCGAACGTATTGTTCGGAGCCAGGATCTCCTCCGGCCCGTCCAGGTCGTGCTCGCTCAGCGAGCGCAGCGTGCTGACCTCGATGGTTTTGCCGCCCTTGAAGAAGACCTGGACCAGGCGGAATCTCCTGCCGATGGTGTTGCTGTTGGGGAAGAGCTTGCGGAGCTGGCCGGGGCGGGCGTCCGTGCTGATGTCGAAATCCTTTGGCTTTTTGCCTAGATAGAGATCGCGCACGCCGCCGCCCACAAGATAGCCGGCAAAACCGGCATCACCTAGTTTTCTCAAGATATAAAGGGCATCGCCGTCAATCAGGTCGGTGCGAATGGGGTGTTCGTCTCTGGTGACGATCCGGACAGGCGGGGATGAAACGGCAGCGGGCGGGTCAAGTAAAAGTTCTTCGTCTATGAAGGTGTTCATGGAAGGAGGCGAACCTCAGGTTGCCGGGCAGAATCCTCTCCCTTCCCGGTAGACCGATTCGGCCTGTGTTTTGAATTGCTTGAATATTTCGGCAACGGAGAGGATATTTTTCATTTTGTAGGTATTTTCTCCGGAGAAGATGAGACCGTCGCGGGTATTGCCGTTCTTGGCCATCATCAGCCGCTCGTTGATACAGTAGTGGTGGTCGCATTTCTTCAGGCAGAGGCAGGGGCACTTCTTGGTGGCCATGTCCTCGCCAGCGTTGATCGCCTGGACGAAGGGATTGTTGATGGCCCGGCCGGGCATGCCGACCGGCGAGGAGGTAAGGACGATATCCTCCTTCCTGGCGTTCAGATAGGCCTCTTTGAAGGCGTCGGAGACATCGCATTCCTTGCTGAGCACGAAGCGGGAGGCGATCTGGACCCCGTCGGCCCCGTATTTGTCCATCATCTCGGCCATTTCGTAGCCGTCGGTTATGCCGCCGGCGGCGATCAGCGGGATGTTCTTGACCACGTCCCTGATGGGCGGGAAAATCTCCCTGAGGGGCCTGTCGGTGCCGAGATGGCCGCCCGCTTCCTTGGCTTCGACTATGACCGCAGAGGCCCCGAGCTTTTCCGCGAGCTTGGCGAGCGTCGGGGAACTCACGATCATGACGATGGGCGTATTGTTTTCCCGGCCGATCTTGAAGATATCCCGCGAGAAACCCGCCCCGGTGATGATCATGTCGATACCGGCGTCTATGGAACTCATCACCAGTTGATAGAAGTCTTTCATCGCGTACATGATGTTGACGGCGATGATCCCCTTGGTGGCCGCCTTGGCCTTTTTGATGTCGGCATGGAGTTCCTCCGGAGGCAGCCCAGAACCGCCGATGACCCCGATGCCGCCGCATTCGGCAACCGGAACTGCGAGCGCGGAGGTGGAGACACGAATCGACATACCGCCCTGGATAAGTGGAAATGCGGCTGTAAATTTGGCGATCTTGAGAGAGGGCAGCTTCATGCGGAAAAACTCCTTTGATTAAAGCGGTGGCTTTTGAGAGATCAGATAATGCAACTCTTGCCGGTATTTGTCAAGAACAGTATATCCCTTAAGGTATGATTGCAAGAGGCCGGGAATTGCGGCAAAAGCCGACGCCGAGTGTGGAAATCGGCCGGGGGAGAAGGGTGATTGGCCGGGGCGAACTTGACAAAATCGCAAAGTTGCAGTTAGATTCTCAGTTTTTCGAAGAAACTTGGATACAGATCCCGAACGGAACATCTGAAAAATTTGCTGGAGACTGCAGTGAAGATTCAAGCCCTGAAAGGGTTCAAGGATATCGTGCCTGGCGAGGTGGAGCTCTGGCAGCACCTGGAAAAGGTGGCTAGGGACATTTTCGCCCGCTTCCACTTTGCCGAGATCCGCCTGCCGATCCTCGAGGAGACCGAGCTGTTCGCCCGCTCCATCGGCGAAGCCACCGACATTGTCGAGAAGGAGATGTACACCTTTACCGACAAGAAGATCACCATGCGGCCCGAGGCCACCGCCTCGCTGCTGCGCGCCTATATAGAACATGGGCTCTACGCCAAAAAGCCGGTGCAGCGGCTCTTCACCATCGGTCCGATGTTCCGCCACGAGCGTCCCCAGAAGGGCAGGCTCCGGCAGTTCCACCAGATGGACATCGAGGTGCTGGGTTCGGACAATCCCCTGGTAGACGCCGAACTCATGGCCATGGGGGCGATGCTCTTGAAGGAGCTGAACATTTCGGTCAGCCTCGAGCTGAACTCTCTCGGCTGCCCGGAGTGCCGTCCCGCATACCGGGCGCAGCTGGTCGCCTACATCAACGAGCGGCTGCCGCACCTCTGCAGCGACTGCAAGCGGCGGAGCACGACCAATCCCCTGCGGGTGCTCGACTGCAAGGTGCCCGCCTGCCGGGAGCAGATGGCGGAGGCGCCGTCCATTCAGGAGCACCTCTGCGGTCCCTGCGCCGAACATTTCAGCAAGGTCCAGGCCGGGCTGACGCAGCTTGACGTCCCCTTCAGCCTGAACAAATTCATGGTGCGCGGCCTCGACTATTACTGCCGGACCACCTTCGAATTCATCACCTCCGATCTGGGCGCCCAGGCGGCGGTTGGAGCCGGCGGCAGGTATGACGGGTTGGTCGAGACCCTGGGCGGTCCGAAGAACACCCCCGGCATCGGCTTCGCCATGGGCATGGAGCGGCTGGTGTTGCTGTTGCAGCAACAGCCGGAAATGAACATTGCCGCCGACGAGGTAGATCTCTTCATCGCAGGTCTGGGAGAGAAGGCAATCCATGCCGGTTTTGCTCTTGCTCATCGGCTGCGGGCGACCGGGGTCCGGGTATCCATGGATCATGAGGGGAGAAGCCTGAAGGGACAAATGAAACAGGCGAACAAGAGCGGCGCACGTTTTGCCCTCATCATCGGCGAAAATGAAATCACGGCCGGCAGGGCTGCACTGAAACGGATGAGCGGTGAAGGCCAAGAAGAAGTTGCGCTTCATGCCGACGAAATCGCCAGGATTGTGTTGGAAGATAAGCGAGGCCTTCGATCGATGATCGATGCGGGGGCTTTTAAAATTACAAACGACTGATAAATTTCAAGAATATACAATAGAGCGGACGATATGGAATCAATGGGGACTCTGCGCCGGACTCATTTCTGCAATGACCTCGGCAAGGCAAATGTTGGTGAGCAGGTAACGCTGATGGGCTGGGTTTTGCGCAGGCGGGACCATGGCGGGGTCATTTTTGTCGATCTGCGGGATCGGCGGGGCCTCACCCAGGTGGTCTTCAATCCGGAGGTCAACGCCGAGGTGCATGCCAAGGCGCACCAGATCCGCAGCGAATGGGTGCTGGCGGTGGAGGGCAAGGTGGTTGCCCGGCCCGGCGACATGGCCAACCCGAAACTCGCCACCGGCGAGATCGAGGTTCTGGTCTCCGAGCTGCGGATCCTGAACAGCAGCGAAACGCCTCCCTTTCCTCTCGACGAGGATACAGAGGTTTCCGACAACCTGCGCCTCCAGTACCGTTACCTCGACCTCCGGAGGCCTGAGATGGCAGCCAATCTGGTCATGCGCCACAAGGCGGTGCAGATCGTCCGCAACTACCTGAACGACAACGGGTTTCTCGATATCGAGACGCCGATGCTCACCCGCTCCACCCCGGAGGGCGCCCGCGACTACCTGGTGCCGAGCCGGGTCAATGCCGGCAAGTTCTATGCCCTGCCGCAGTCCCCCCAGCTCTTCAAGCAGCTGCTGATGATCGCCGGCATGGACCGCTATTACCAGATCGTCAAGTGCTTCCGCGACGAGGACCTGCGCGCCGACCGCCAGCCCGAGTTCACCCAGATCGACATGGAGCTGAGCTTCGTGGACGAGGAGAGAATCATGGCCATCAACGAAGGTATGATCGCCAAGCTCTTCAAGGAGACTCTCGGGGTGGAGCTGAACCCGCCTTTTCCGCGGCTGACTTTCGCCGAGGCGATGAACCGCTTCGGCACCGACCGGCCTGACGTCCGCTTCGGCTTGGAACTGGTCGATCTGACACCCATCGCCGCCACCTGCGGCTTCAAGGTCTTCCGGGACATCGCCGACAAGGGCGGCACTGTCCGGGCGATCAACGCCAAGGGCTGCGGCGAGTTCACTCGCAAGGAGCTGGACGTGCTCACCGAGTATGTCGCTCAGTTCGGGGCCAAGGGTCTCGCCTGGGTCAAAATAAAGGCGGGCGGGGAATGGCAGTCGCCGATCGGCAAGTTCTTCACCGAAGAGGAGCGGAAATCCATCGCCACGGCAACCGACGCGGTGGAGGGGGATCTGCTCTTCTTCGGCGCTGACAGCAAGAAAGTGGTCTTCCAGGTCCTGGCCGAGCTGCGCCTGGAGTTGGCCCGCCGCCTGGGCCTCACCAAAAAGGACGACTTCCGCTTTCTCTGGGTTACCGATTTCCCGCTCATGGAGTACGACGACAAGGAAAAACGTTACGAGGCCCTCCATCACCCCTTCACCGCGCCCAGGGAAGAGGATATCGCAAAGCTCGACACCGATCCGGCCGGGGTACTCAGCCGGGCCTACGATCTGGTCCTGAACGGCACCGAGATCGGCGGCGGCTCGATCCGTATCCATCAGCGCACGCTCCAGGCGAAGGTCCTCGAGGTGCTCGGCATCGGCGCCGAGGAGGCGGGCGAAAAGTTCGGCTTCCTGCTCCGGGCCCTGGAGCTGGGGGCTCCGCCCCACGGCGGGCTGGCCTTCGGGCTTGATCGGCTGCTGATGATCATCACCGGCAGCGATTCCATCCGCCAGGTCATCGCCTTCCCCAAAACCCAGAAGGCCACCTGCCCGCTCACCGACGCCCCGGCCGCGGTGGCCAGGAAGCAGCTGACGGAGCTACATATCCGCCCCGACTGGAAGGAATAAAGCAACGCCTTCTCCAGCACTGCACAAGCGGTCGGAGAGGTACTTCACAAGCCTGATCGACCCGCTCCCGAAGCGGGTTGATCAGGCTTTTTTGGTTTTGCCATACATCGTTCAGCTGGCTTGGCGTGTAGGAGCGAATCTTGATTCGCCCGATGAACGTATGGTGCTTTGTAATCAATGAAAAGTCTACGGGAGGGTTCTATGTCGCGGGCGATCACAAGGATCGCCCCTACCGACTCACTCACGGTAAAAGCTATCCGCCGGAAGCCCTGCGAATGAACGGTTACGTTTTGGCCACCCGGAAGGTGGTCATGAAGATCCCACCGAAGATGAGGAGGATCGCCAGAAGATGCATTCCGGTGAGACTCTCGCCCAGAAAGACCACCGCGAGAACTGTGCTGAAGACCGGCATGAGATGGATGAAGGGCCCGGCGATGTTGGCCCCCAGCATGGTGACCGCCCGGTTCCAGAAGATGAAGGCAAGAACCGAGGCGAAGATCGCCACATAACAGATGGTGGCAGCGGTTGCGGGCGTCACCGCAAGCGTCCGGCCGGAGGCGATTTCCAAGGTGTAGAGGGGCAGGAGGAAGGCAAGGCCGACGATGACTATGCCGGTCTGGTAGGCGAGGGGGTGCAGGCCCACCGGGTAGTTCCTCAAGTTCACGGAGTATAAAGCCCAGAGGATTGCAGCGATGAACACCAGCACATCGCCGATATTGAATTGCAGCGTATACAGGGAGGCAAGCTCGCCGCGGGAGATGATCAGCAGCACCCCGCAGAGCGAGGTCATCACGCCCAGCCCCTGCCGCAGGCGCAGCCGCTCCCGGTACATCAGCCAGGAGATGACTACGATGACGATCGGCGTGCAGGAATTGACCAGCGCCGCGTTGATGGCGGTGGTGGTCTGCATGGCCAGGTATATGAAACTGTTGAAGCCGGCCACTCCGAGCAGCCCCTGGATGATGAGGAAATTCCGGTGATGGAGAACCTTCTCCCGGTCGGCCAGCAGATAGCGCAGGCCGAAACAGGCGAGAATCAGAAACGCCACCAGCCATCGCCAGAAGGAGAGGGCAAACGGGGGGATATCGGCATGCATGCCCCTGCTGAGGACGAAGTTGCCGGACCAGAACAGGGTGGTGAGGATAAGCAGAAGATAGGGCATGAACGGAAAGGGTCGCTTACCGAGGCTCGTTTGGGTCAGTGTCTTTTGGGGTGTTGTCTTCCGGTTCGAGCAGTTTGTCCTTTTTCAGTTCAATCTCCACATGTGGCAGATATCTCTGAAAGGTGTCGCCATAGATCTCCCAGACGGTTATGAACAGCGCGGCCACGATGGGGCCGATCATGATGCCCACCAGCCCGAACATGGAGATGCCGCCGAGGGTTCCGAAGAGTACGAATAGATCGTGCATCTGGGTGTCCTTGCCGACCAGGCGAGGCCGCAGGAGGTTGTCCAGGTTGCCCGCCACCAGCCCGCAGAGGATGGCAAGAATTGCCACCCCCCAGAAATCGCCGATAAGAGCGAGGATGATCAGGGCGGGAACCCAGATGATCGCCGTGCCGACCGCCGGGATGATCGACATCACCGCCATCACCGTACCCCAGAAGACCGGACCCTTGATCCCGGCGAAGGCGAAGGCGAGCCCGCAGATCCCTCCTTGGATGATGCCGATGATGAGCGTCCCCTTGAGCGTCGCCCGCGCCACCGACGTGAATTTTTGGAGCAGCCGCTGCTCGCTGGTGTCGTCCAGGGGCAGAAAATAGAGGATCTTCTTCAGCAGCACGTCGCCCATGGAGAGAAAATAGAACATCACATAGAGCATGATGATGGACGAGAAGATCGCGTCGATGGTCAGCTTGGTGAAGGACGACAGGGAATCGATGAGGAAGGCGGTGACGGTGCCGACCATCTCCCCGGCTTTCTGTATGATAGTATCCCGGTAGGGCAGGATCTGTTCGTAGTAGGGGATTCTGGCGAGGTAGTCCGAAATCGTCGTCGGCTCCTGGATGAACTGCTGGACCCAGGGGGTGACCGACTGGCCGACGGTTATGGCCTGGGCGACGACCAGGGTGATGAGAACGGCGAGGGGGGTGAGGACCAGTAGAACGATGCCCAGGACGGTGATGATCGAAGCCAGATCCTCCCGGCCCTTCAGTTTGACCGTAAGCCGGTGATGGATCGGCGAGACCATGGCCGAAAATAGGCCGGCCATGAAGATCGCCATCAGGAACTGATGGATCATCGTCAGGAACAGGCCCGAGATGACGATCACCAGACCGAGGAGAGTGGTTTTGCTGATCAGATTCTTGTCCATGCTGTTCTCTTGGTAGGATTGCCTCTCCCGTTTCAGCCCCCTGTCGTTAGCGGCGGCCCCGCGGCCGCCGGGGCCGTCACCCAAGTCATA
>JAEYNP010000144.1 GCA_023412495.1 Pseudomonadota bacterium | reverse complement strand
AAAATGGACGTGGAAAAGAGGCATTACCTATGGCTCCTCACGAAGCAGAACGTTATAAAATCCGCTCCAGTGCGGAACGGGCAAACAGTCGGTTGAAAGAAGATTTTGGTGCCAACAACGTCATGGTAAAAGGGCACGCAAAGGTATCCCTGCACCTGATGTTCGGAGTCATCACCTTGTTTTCAGATCAACTTTTACGGCTGCTTGGTTAGGTTGTCAAAGATCAATTTCTTGCCTCAATGCACGGCCTCTACGCCGGTCATTTTGCAAGAGGCTCGTATTACACCACTTATTTCTCCGGGAAAGCGAGTGGACAGGGTGGACTGAATGGACAGACCGGCAGGCCGCCAGGCGATCAACCCGGTCCACTTGGTCCCCTAGCCCACCCTGTCCACTCTGGCTACAACCTTTTGAGGTCGTGCGGATATCGCAAAAAAGTGCATAACCCGAAGGCCTAACGCGCAAAACGCTTGCGCCACCACTTCTCCACCCCGATGATCGGCAGGATTGCCGCGCCGACCAGGGCAGTGAGTCCGATATCGGTGAACGCGAGCGGCGCCGAATCAAAGATCCTGTTCAGGAGCGGCAGGAAGATGAAGGCCGCCTGGAGCGCCAGCACGGCCGCCACCCCGATGAAGACGGCCGGATTGCTGAAAAATCCCAGCTGAAAGATCGAGCCCTTCAGGCTCCGACAGCTCTGCATGTAGAAGACCTGGAACATGATGACAGTGGTAACCGCCATTGTCTGGGCCTCGGCCATGGCCTGTTCTACGGATAGGCCCAGGGCCAGTTCCCGCGAGTACTCGTACTGGAAGAGGCCGATGGCCCCCGCCGCCATCAGAATCGCAGCGAGCACGGTCCGGAAGATCACAAATCCGGTGAAAACCGGTTCCTGCGGGGAGCGCGGCGGCCGGCGCATGACATCGGGCTCCTTGGCCTCGAAGGCAAAAGGCAGGGCCAGGCTCACCGCCGCCACCAGATTGATCCACAGGAGCTGAACCGGCAGCATCGGCAGCAAAAGCTGCATGCCTCCGGGATCGAAGGGGAAGAAGCCGACCGCGAAGATCAGGATGAGGGCCAGGCCGAGGTTCGTCGGCAAGACGAAGGTGAGCGACTTGATGAGATTGTCGTACACCCGCCTCCCCTCCTCCACCGCCGCGACGATGGTCGCGAAGTTGTCGTCGGTGAGGACGATATCCGCAGACTCCTTGGAAACGGCGGTGCCGGTGATGCCCATGGCCACCCCGATATTGGCCTGCTTGAGCGCCGGCGCGTCGTTCACCCCGTCGCCGGTCATCGCCACCACCCGGTCGCCCGACTGCAGTGCCCGGACCAGACGCAGCTTGTGCTCGGGGGCGACTCTCGCGAAGACGTTGTTCCGGTCGGCAAGTTCCGGCAGCTTGGTGTCGCCGACCCCCTCGATCTCGCCCCCGGTCACCGCCGACTCTGATGCAAGCCCCAGTTGCCGACCGATGGCCGCGGCGGTCCCCCTGTGGTCGCCGGTGATCATCTTGACCGTGATGCCAGCCTCGTGACAGGCCTGCACCGCGGCAATGGCCTCGGGACGGGGCGGGTCGATCATCCCCTGCAGCCCGAGCAGTGTGAGCCCCTCGACATCCTCCATGGAAAGCGATTCAAGCGAAGCCTCGACTGATTTCGCGGCCACCGCCAGCACCCGCATGCCCCGGGCGGTCATTTTTTCAACTGCCCCTGCCACCGCCTGGGTGTTCAAACCTCCATCACAGCGGGCCAGCACCGCTTCCGGGGCGCCTTTGGCGATGATCCGCCGCAAATCGCCGGGGCCGTCGTGGAGCGTCGCCATGAACTGATGCTCGGATTCGAACGGCACGGTATCGAGACGCCCCTCCCGGCGAGCCGCCTCCACATCCACCCGGCATTTCAGGGCGGCGGTGACCAGCGCCCCTTCGGTCGGATCGCCCGAAAGCTTCCACTCGTTGTCGTTCACAAAGACCGCGGCATCGTTGCAGAGGGCCCCGCACCGCACCAGATCGGCAACTTCCTCCGGGACTTGGTCAATCTCCCTGCCGTCCTGCATGAGCGAGCCGTCCGGGGCGTACCCCACGCCAATCAGCTCGTATTCACCACCCGGCGTCCACAGGGCCTGGACAGTCATCTCGTTGCGGGTGAGCGTACCGGTCTTGTCTGTGCAGATGGTGGTGGTGCTGCCGAGGGTCTCCACCGCCGGGAGCTTCCTGATGATCGCCCGCCTGGAGGCCATACGCTGCACGCCGATGGCCAGAGCGATGGTAACGATGGCCGGCAGCCCCTCGGGGATAGCCCCGACGGCTAGAGCGATGGCAAAGATGAGGGTATCTTTGAAGGCGGTGAAAAGCGTCACGCCCTGGTCGATCATCCGCAGCATCCCGATCCCGACCATGACCAGCGACACCAGAAGGACACCCGCTGTGATCACCCGGCCGATGGAGGCAAGCGCGCGGGTGAGCGGAGTCTGCAGGTCGACGACCTCGCCCAGGAGCGTGGAGATGCGGCCGAGCTCCGTGTTGTTGCCGGTGGAGACGACTACTCCCGTTCCAGTGCCGTAGGTGACAAGCGTCCCGGAGAAACCCAGACAAACCCTGTCGCCGAGGTCGGCGTCCCTTTCCACCGTGCCAACCGACTTGGCTACCGGCACGGATTCACCGGTGAGCGCCGCCTCGTCGATTTGGAGATTCCTGACCGCGATTAGCCGGATGTCGGCCGGCACCCGGTCGCCCGAGGCGAGGAGGATCACGTCGCCCGGCACCAGCTCGGCCACCGGCAGGTCCTCGCGCTTGCCGCCGCGGATCACCGCCGCCGTCTCCGGCACCATGCCGGCCAGCGCTTCGATGGCCTTGCCGGCCCGGTACTCCTGAATGAAACCGATGATGGTGTTGATCACCACCACCGCCAGCACAACCGCCCCGTCGGTAACCTTGCCGAGCAGCAGGGCGAGAACGGCGGAAGCGATCAACACCCAGATGAGGGGATTGTCGATCTGCCGCCACAGGAGTTTCAGCGGCCCTTCGGCCTTCTGCCGCTGCAGCACGTTCGGACCGTGGACCGAAAGGCGCCTGCCGGCCTCGTCGCCGGAGAGACCCGCCTCCGAAGTTTCGAGCTGTCGCAGCACCTCTGCTGCTTTCATGCTGTGCCAGGCCCTTTTTCCCGATTTCACATCGTTCGGTTCTGCCATGGTTTTTATTCTCTCCCCTCCGATAAATAACGGTGCCTCCTCGAGGCAACTCGCTTCCCTCGACGCACGGGCTCTTTATGTAGAATATTCCATAACAGAAATAACCTGACATTGGTATACCCGCAAGACCATAGCCGAAAATCCCCTTCCTTTCACTGTCGGGATGGTTACATATACAACAACAAACAAGAACCGAATGAAATTGCAGTCGAGTGGAGCAAACGGATGGCCTTCCTGAACATGTTTCAACCCGCCGATGTCTGTAAACCCCTGCCTGCCATGGATGCCGAGCAGGTGGCGCGATACGGGCATTTCCGGGAACTGTTGGTCCATAACCGGGCAGCCATGAATCTGCTGGCCGATCTGGAGCAGCTCTATTACAGCAACCGGCCTTTCACTCTCCAGCACGTCGATCGCAAGATCGACATGCTGTTGCGCGAGACCAAGGCCTTGATCGGCTCCCTCGCCAGGATGTCGAACAAAGATTACCGCCTCCTGACGGCGGCGCTCAACACCATCGGCAGGTCCCTGCAGCTGGAGCTGGCCGGCGACGAATCCTCCGCCGCGCATCCCCTGATCCTGCCGCTGGGCCGGATCGACAGAAACATGACCAAGGTCGTCGGCGCAAAGGCCGCCAATCTCGCCCACCTGCGGGGCAGACTGGCCATGCCGACCCCGGACGGCTTCGCGGTGACGGTATCCGCCTACTGGCACTTCATGAAGGAAACTGGTCTTCTTGCCGAAATCGACGAACACATGGCGGGGCTTGTCGCCGACGACCCGGCCTCGCTCGAGGCGACCGGTAAGCTCATCCACGAAAGGATCATGACAACCCCGCTGCCCGCGGCGATAGTGCAGGCCATGCGGGAGGAGGCGGCGACGCTTTCGGCGGCAGAAGGTCTGTTCGCGGTGCGGAGCAGCGCGGTCGGGGAGGACGGCGAAGTTTCCTTCGCCGGCCAATACGTCACGGTACTGAACGTTGCTCCCCAAGAATTCGCCGAGGCTTACAAGAAGGTGGTGGCGAGCAAATATTCGGCCGCCGCCCTCTCCTACCGGCTGCATCACGGCATGGACGATCTCGACACCCCCATGGCCGTCCTCGTCATCCCCATGATCCAGCCGAGTCTTTCCGGGGTGCTCTTCACCGTCGATCCCCAGACCGGAGATCAGAATACCATCAGGGTAAGCGGTGTGGCGGGGTTGGGCGAGAATCTGGTGGGCGGCGAGATCTCCGCCCAGCGCCGGTATCGTGTCGGCAAGACCTCGGGCCAAATACTCGCCGAGACGGAGTACGGCGACGTCTCTTCCGACGTAGCCGAGAGCAGGATCATTGGAAAGCTCAGGCAATACGCCCTGGACCTGGAACGGGACTTCCAGCGCCCCCTGGATGTGGAGTGGGCGGTGGACGGGGAAGGCGACCTCTTTCTCCTCCAGGTGCGGCCCATGTTCGTGGCGGTGGCGGAAGAGGAGACCATCGCCGTGGCCGACTCGCCGGACCACCCCCTGCGGATAGAAGACGGCAAGTGCGCGTCCCCCGGCATCGCCGAGGGCCGGGTGCTGGTCTGGCCGGGCGGCGATACGGCGAAGTTGGCCGAACTCCTCGAGCCCGACACCATCCTGGTGACCCGGACGGCCACCACCATGCTCACCCCCTGGGTGGACAGGGTCAAAGGCATCGTCACCGATATCGGCAGCGCCTCCAGCCATCTGGCCTCCGTCGCCAGGGAGTTCGGGGTGCCTGCGCTCTTCGACACCCGCATCGCCACCTCCGTGCTCGCCACCGGCGAAGCCGTGACCCTCTGGTCCAGCAATAAAAAGATCTATCAGGGCAGCGTGCCTGAGCTTACGACGGCGATCCGCCCGCCAAAGCGGCCGATCTTCGCCAGCCCCGCCCACCTGCGGATGCAGCGCCTGCTGGACCACATCTCCCCGCTCAACCTGACCGACCCCGCCTCACCTGAATTCCAGCAGGAAGGATGCCGGACGATCCACGATATCATTCGCTACTGCCACGAACTCTCCGTCCGCGAGATGTTCCGGTTCAGCGAAGCGACCGACCGGGACCGCAACGCCGTGCAGCTCAAAGTCGCCCTCCCTTTCCAGCTCTTCGCCCTGAACCTGGGCGGCGGCTGGAGGACGGGGCTGACCACCTGCGACGAGATCAACGCCCATGAGGTCGACTGCCTGCCCTTCCGCGCCCTGTGGGCGGGGCTCTCCCATCCCGGCATCGACTGGACCAGCTCGGTGGCGGTCGACGCGCACAATTTCATGTCGCTCCTGGCGGGGGGCGCCATGCCCCACGAGGGCCGGCTGGGCGGGGCAAGCTACGCGGTGATCTCGAACGATTACATGAACCTCTCCATCCGCTTCGGTTACCACTTCGCCACCGTCGACGCCCTCTGCACGAAGGAGCCGGATTTGAACTATGCCGCCCTTCATTTCGCGGGCGGCGCGGGAGCCTATGTCGGCAAGACCCTGCGGCTGCAGTTTATGGCGAATGTCCTGGGCAGGCTCGGTTTCGCCACCACCCAAAAGGGGGAACTCATCGAGGCCTCCCTCGCCCGCCTCGACCGGCCGTCCATGCTCGAGACCCTCGAACAGCTTGGCCGCCTCCTCGGCTGCACCCGGCTGCTTGACATGGCGATCGTCAATCCCCGGCAGCTCGAGTCGATGACCGAGGCGTTTTTTCAGAGGCGTTTCAATTTTCTGGATCCGGAGCGGGGAAAACAAATCGAAGGTTTCCATGTAATCCTCGGCGATTGGCGCAAGGACCGGCAAGACGGAGATGCGGTCATCGTCCAGGACGGCTCCCATTTCAGCTCGCCACTCACCATGAGCATCACCAGAAAGCTCGGCCGGTTTATCGGCCAGCGGCGTTACATGGAACTGCTTGACAATATGGAGGCCTACTACTATTTCCCGATGATCATCGCCAGGCGAAGCAACATTTCCGGGGGCTCGGTCGAGGTTTCGGTCAAGGCGGTCTCGGGAATCATCGACCAGGCCGGGGGGCTGGCTTTCGCCATCCGCGATTGGGCGAACTACTTCGTCTTCCGGGTCAACGCCCTGGAGAACAACGCCATGCTCTTCGAGTTCCACAACAACAAGCGGGTTCAGCGAGCCGGCGCCGACCTGCCCGTTCGGGCGGGGACCTGGTACCGGCTGCGGATCGTGACCGACGACGGCGTCTTCCGCGCCTTTGTCGACGAACGGCAGGTCCTCGAATACGTCACCGAAAAGGACCCGGCAGGCTATATCGGCCTGTGGACCAAGGCCGACTCGGTGTCCCACTTCAAGAATCTGCTGATTACGCCACGCAGGTCCTCACCCCGGAAGGCAGCTTGAGTGGGAAATGCGGGGGGCTTAATTCTTTAATTCTTGCAACGTAAAGACTTCTCCTGCGTCCATTCTTTTTAACATGTCACGTGCAATAATGTTTTCGAGAAAGACCAACTGATTTGTGGCCACTGCTTTTGTCAGTCGTTCAGACAAACGACTGCCGCGCGTTGCAGGATCGTCATTGACCGACTGCCAAAGCCCGTCGTAAAAATACCATTCACAGAGAAATCCCTCCCTGGACTGTTCAGCATTGTTGAAGGGAGAAGCCTGGAAGAGTTTAGGATCCTGGATAACGTTGGATATTTCCGCCTCGCTGACTTTACCGAGGTAGTAACCGATCAATTTTTCTCTCCAAACCCTCATGGTTGCGGATGGGTCCAGAAGAAAATCTTCCCACTTTGAGGGCTTGATCTCGTCCCACCTTTTTTCCAGGATTTCTTTGGCTTGACCGGACTCTCCGTCCCTCATGAGTTTCCAGTAGAATATCAAACGAATATAATCCGTGTAATCATGCGACGTATCGAGAAATTCCGTAACGTCATTTTCTATGGTTTCTCTATTGTTTTGATTCCCGGCAATCATCCTGACCAAACAACGCAAAAAACGATCACCCTCCCCCGGTCTGCCCTCAGTCAGTGCGATAGCCTCTTCAAGTTCTCCACGAGAGAGGTAAAGTCGATATTTTTCACCCCGAAGTTGGGTTTGATCGGTCCCTGAAGTATCTTGTAACCCGTGTTCAATGACCTCACCAGCCTTGTCAATTTCTCCTTTCCTCATGAATGCACCGGCTAACGCACCATAGACTGCGTCGGTTCCCGGCCCGCCTTCAACGAAACCATCTGCTGTTGCTTCTTCAAAAAAGCCAATGGCCTGGTCTAGCGCCCCCCCATCGCCCAAGTCCGCCAGAGTCTGATAGGCCAGGCCCCGCGTGTAGTTTAGCCACGCTTTTTCCTGCCGCTCTCTCTCCGTTCCGACGCGATCAAGATTCTTTTCGGCTCGCTCCAAAAGCTGCAATGCCAGCTGAGCATAGTGGCGGTTGATTGAATAACAGGAAAAGGCAAGGTAGCCGGGAATCGAGCAACTCTCCAACCGTGCGTCTGCGACCTTCGTCAGCATTTCCATACACCAGCCGCCGGCACCGGGATTTGAGCATAATCCAAGGACTTCCGCGTAGGCGCCTTCTGCCGTGGCCAGGGGAAGTTCCTGCACTGCTGCAAAAAGAAGCCCCTGGATCTTGGCAAGGTGGGTTGGCACTGGTCTCTTCTCCGCTTCCGGAGAAGTAAGATGGGTTTTTATGGCAAGATAGCTCAACCAATATTTTTCCTTGGGTGACCACGCAGCTGGCTTTTGGATTGCCTCACCGAGTTTTTCATCTAGAGACTGAGAGAGTTCCGGAAAATCCTGAGCATCCAAGGTATGACTTGAGTACAGGCAGAGTTCCAGCACACGGTGTTGAGACTCTGTCAATATCCCCTCGGATCCCCTTAACAGACCGGAAAGTTCTTCCGACCTGGCACGAACCAAACGCTCATGACCTTCAAATCTGCCGGGTTCCGGGCTGCAGGCCGGCAATATTCTGTCATATTCCATCCGTGCCCATGTCTTACCGTACGCCTGGAGAAACACCTCTTCGGCTGTCTGTCGGTTGTACCCTTCAAGCCATTGAGCAAGACCTTCCTCGACTTCTTTGAAACGTTCTCCTTCCAGGGGCAGCAATTCCTCCGGAAGTACGGGGAGCGATTGATCGTCCTGCTTAAGGGCCATTCGGGCCTTTTGGATTTTCCGAAGCCCTTGTCCCAGGCACATGTAATCGTCGTTTTTACAAACTTGGCTCCAGAAAGCGAGCGAACGAATGAGCCATGGGAGATGCGTCAGGGTGGCACCGGATTCGCCGTGCACATCTTTTGTCTCAACGGGAGACCAATCGTCATATTTGCTCCCCTCATTTACCAGAACTTCTCTTAAAATCACTTTCAGTTCGGCAGGTGAATATTTTCTTAACAGCCATTCTTTAACTTCATATGGAAGCTGGTCGGCCAATCGTATTACTTCTTCAACGCTCACCCAGGCGGGACGGGTACGGAACAGACGAACCTTCAATTCTTCCATCATATCATCAAGTTCGTGCCCAGTCCGAACCCAAATTGGACGTATAGAATCTTCTCTGCCTATTTCGATCTCAATCTCGTTACTGTTCAACTGAGGTTTTACTTCAAATCTCACCCTCGGAAGCGTAATACCAAACTCCCGGCTGAAGCCCCCGAGCAAATGCCTCAATCTTCGCTCCACCTGTGCATCTGAATTTTTACCGTCGGGTGCAATGTACTGCTCAAGATTACCGGCGATAGATACACGGAGCGGTGCCAATGGCTTATATGTTTCGACAATCGCCCTTTTCATTTGCCATGCCAGGAAACGACTCTCTCTTGATCGGCCGGTTCCATCGGACTCCCTGCTATCCGGCCAGAATCGATTGATGTTTTTCATATCGCATCGGTTCTGGCTGTCAGTCAGTTGCGGCGCCAGTCCTGGTTTTGCCAAGCTCTCCAAGAGATAGACCATCTTTTGCATTGACGCCCAATCCGTAAGTTTATCCTGAATTTGCTTGCTCAGTACCTCGATCCCGCCCGACTCCTTGCAGGCGGATTCGACCAAATTTGGTGTATTTTCAATCTCTTTACCAAGCGCTTCCAGAACAAGGCCGTCGGAGAGGAGCAGTTTGGGCCGCTCTTCGAGGATGGTGATGACATGTTGTGCTAGTGCCGCCTCAGGTGGATAGAGTCTGTTGTTCCCGACTGCCCTCCAGAGGGGTATCGTCCAGCGCGGGACCCACCACCACTGGGCCTTATCAGGCCCGGTGAAGGCTTTTTCCGCAGGCACTAAATTTTCCTCCTCATGCAGCAGGAGTTTCTGTGTCAAAGCCCCGATATGCTGATTTGATTCGATTCCCGGATCCACTTTGAGGAGAATCTTTGAAGAGTCATAATCGAAACTGATTTTGCTAACAATCTCGTTCGCTATCAAGTAGCCGGATTTGGTGGTCTTTGGCTCGACCTCATCGACAATCCTCGTTGGCTTGAGCTGTTTCACCGAGGTTGTTTTGGTATCTGCTTCTGCGACCTGGTATTGGAGTTTACGAATCTTTAATAGAATGGACGAACTTTCATCGCTTCCATGAATAACATTGACAGTATCCGGCAGCGGAACACCCCGCTCTCTCGAGTATGTCAGAAACTCCCGCCATGCCAATCGAACCATGGACTCGTTAAACTCGTTATTCGACAGAATCTCGACAGCTGCCTTTGCCTGTCTTTTCCGGCTCATAATTTTCTCTGCCGATTCCCATGCATTCCACTCGCTCACCTGGTACTTGTTCGCCTGAAAAAGCCCCTGCTCATCAGCTTCATGCAGAATTTTCAGCAGCTTATGAAGCGGATCCCTCTTGTCATCACTCGACTTTTTCCAGAGATACCTGGCAACTTCATTGAGTTCGTTTTCGACATATCGCGTCGATTCTCGGAATGACTCGATTTGTTTCAGGTTTTCCAGTACGTCCCAGGTCCGTTTCTTTTCCTGCCTTATGAAATGGTCGTACATCCAAATACTGCCGACAATGAGCAACAGGAACGTAAAGCCCGACACGAGCATCCTCATTTTCCGCCGCTCTCTGCGGTTGATGGCTTTTTCACTCGCCTCGATGAACTCTTTCTCTCTACTGTCAAGGTCAGGCAGTTGCTTGACCCCCTGCAACTGCCAGTACGTCAAGAGACCCGCCGAAGGCTTCCCACTCTCCACCCAACGCTTTGCCGTTTGAGAGAGAGCTATCCGCTGTCTCCATTTATGCCGCTTTTCGTCGATCCACGAAACATAGCGTGGCCAGTTGCGCACGAGTGATTCGTGTTTGACCTCGACCATGATCTCCGTTTCACTCCCATTTGAAGTGACACGGATATAGTCATTGGCTGCCAGCAGACCGATCACTTCCTCGGTGTTGGCCTTCCCGGCCTTCAACAGCGTGGTCTTCGCCACCGGTTGCCTGTACGCCTCCAGGAGTTCGTCAACCCGAACCAGCTCAAGCAGGATACGCTTCACCTCATCCTGTGTCTGTTGCGCAAGGTTGTCATAGAAGTGGTCCGCTGTATTCTTCAAGGATGTCAGGGGATTCTCACCCAGCTTTCGATACACTTCCCAGGTGATCCTGTTGCGATCGCGGTTTTCCCACAGTTTGCTCAGCGTGAACTGTAACAGCGGCAGAGCCGCCGGCTGGCCGAGCACCTTCTTGACCAGGTCGTCGACAATCCCTTGTTGGAACTGAAGATTGACCAGGGAAGCAGGCCGCTCCACCGCAGCCCTCAGTTCGGCGTAGCCCATCGGCCGCATCGAATACCAGGCTTGATCGCGATATGGATCAAATGCCTTTAATGCCACTATCTTACTTTTAAACTCTTCTCGCATCGTTAGGATAACCCGATGATCAGAATCGGTATCCAGTAGGTATGCAAGGGATTCCACCAGGGTGTCTCGATCTGTCCGATCCGAGAGGGTAAAAACTTCTTCGAATTGATCGATTGTTATCACTGTTGGTGGAGCCTCATCGCCGCCAAGCAGGGCGAGAAGGTGTTTTCGGTCCTGCCTCAGATGGGTGACAGCCAAAGCGATGTCGCTGCCGGAGCAACCGGACGACACACAGATGGCCCTGATCAAATGTGCAAGGACTGCATTGCCGGGAACTATCGGTGGAATGATTCGGTACGCAGGGTTTCTCGTTTTCATCAGCGCCGGCAGTACCCCACCCATGACAAGTGAAGATTTTCCACTGCCCGAGACCCCTGCCACTATAACGAGCGGTTCATTGAGAACCTGGGTCGTTAGAGCCTTGGTATCGGCCTCCCGGCCAAAGAAAAATGTTTCGCCTTGAAAAGCCTCCAGTCCGACATAAGGGCAGGACTTGTCCTTCAGATCCGGAAGTCCTTCGCTATCAAACTTGGCCAGACGGGCTCCAGCACCCCGAAGGCCTGCCTGCGACAGGCTTGACAGCCAGAAGTTGAGCAACAGCTGGCAGTCCGTACGCTCATTTGTTTCCTCGATATACGCGCCTGTTGCCGCACCACGCTCCAGGAATTGACGAATCCGACTCTCGAGCCTGCTCACAGCCGCTGCTTCGCCGGCCTCACTCGTGTCTCCGCCAAGCTCCCTGTCGAGAGCCTCCAGAAGCACAGTATGCGCTTCCCGCAATGCACCGGCATTCTCGAAAAGACCACTGCCGTCCGATATATCTGGCATTTCATCCTCCACTGGCACACATGTCGAGTATTGTCCGCAGAGACTGGCTCACAACGGTCAATCGCATGCAGAAATCCTTGAGCCCTGTATCTGCTTCACAAAATGCTTCGCTCACCGAGATGGAATAATCTCTCAACAGCTCTTCTGCTTTTCGTTCATCGTCTTGCCCTATGGCAGAATCAATATCCTCCTCGATTCTGGACAATTCGGCAGTAAACCGCTCGAACTCGGGCGAGAAGGGTTGTACAAGCCGGGAACGCCTCTGCTTGATTCGGCGCCACTCGTCTGCCACCTCTCCCGGCAGAACCCCGGCCCCGGAAACCGTCCGCAATTTCGAATCCAGACCCTGCAGCCGGCTATGTTCATTAACCCGCTGCTTGAGTTCGTCACGTGATGCATTGAGACTGTCGACGCTCTGGGTGATAGTCACATAGGCAGAGTCATGATTGAAGATCTGTTGTCCAAGAATGTTATGAACATTCCTCATCAGTTCTATGAGGCGAGTGAGATTCATCTGCTTTGCGGCAGCACTGATACCTGAATTGAGGGGGGTCGGAAGATCGGAAAGGAGATCCTTGAGTCGGTTCTCCACCAATCCGTACGAGAATCCTCCTGCTGTTCCCATCGCCTCTTTGAAAGCATCAGCCGTGAGCCTTAACTGGAAATCCAGCTCATCACGCAAATTACTATCCAGGTCCGAGTTCTCCGAGGCTTGCTGTATTTGACCGGCGATCCTGATGAACTTCTCCTCGCAGCGAAGCAACTGACCTTTTGAACCTGCTGCCTGCAGGGGAACCAGACATTTGAACTCGATGGCATGAAGAGCATCGTGCAATTTCTTGAAGAGCTCCAGTTTACGGATCTGTTGATAGGTATTTTCGATCACTTCCTTCGAGCGGCTCACCGTGTCCGCGACTGCCGGCATGCTGACCATAAGATCTTTGAGCAGTTCGATTCCGGTCTTCGCAGAGGCTACATTATCAGTGCGTTTCAGCTGAGTGAGCCTGACTATATCGTTTATGAGTTGATCGACATCGAACGCCCACCGCTGGCCGTCTCCCACCTGGGCATCCTGCTTGGTAGTAAGCAGTCGGATATCGCCAGGAAGTTCGGCCTCCGTCGGACGACTTGCGTTGCCGAAGAGTACAGGAAAGATCGGAATATTCCGACGTAATGCCGTGGCGATCTCGTTGCGGACCCAGTCATTGGGATCGTCCAGCCTTCGTTGACCGCTAGTACGTGTGCAGTTGATCCAGCATGGGCCGATCAAAGCCAACAGACAGTCACAGTTGTCGAGCGCATTCCTGAGGACCTGATGAAAATCGGCCCCGCGTGGAATGCTCCCTTCAATGTCCATAAAAACTTCAGATATACCGAAACTTTTTTTGAGATAATCAAAAAGCCGACCCGCCCAGGCAATCGTATCAATTCGACGATAGCTGATAAAAATTCCCGACATGTTATACCTCCTTTAAGGGGAAGCAGTTCGCCAGGTATACTGAAACCAGGTTTAACAAATAGCCGTTCAGCCAAGGTTCATATTGCATCTGCTTAGCAAATTTCAAGGCAAATTCAATGATATTTATATATCTAGCAACAATTGCATTTCAGTTTTGTTATGGAAATTTCATAACTTAAACCAGTCAAATGCAACGAGCAAAGAACCTATTTGTGAATAATTTGAACAAAATCTATTTACATGATAGAATAAAACGTTTTCATGTACAATATGTCAAAACACTGCAGCAATCAACAATATGTTGGGTAATCAATATATTGCATCAATAATTTATTCTCCCGTTACCCGCACAGAAAACCAAGGAGGACAACATGACCCAAAAAGCGCTTTGCATCGGCATCAACGACTACCCAGGCACCAACAACGATTTATCTGGTTGTGTCAACGACGCCAAAGACTGGTCCGATGAACTGACCCGACGCGGCTTTACCGTCAGCCGGTTGATCGACAAGGAGGCGACACGGGAGGCCATGATAAAAGCCATTGGAGGGCTGATCGAAGGGGCTGTTAAAGGAGACACCGTGGTCATTACCTACTCCGGGCACGGCACCTGGGTGGAAGACAGCAGCGGCGACGAGCCGGACAGCCGAGATGAAGCCCTCTGCCCTTATGATCTGGCAACAAACGGCCCCCTGCTTGACGACGATCTGCACACCCTCTTGATGCGCCGTGCGGGCGGCGTGCGCATCATCCTGATCTCTGATAGCTGCCATTCCGGCTCAGTCACACGGGGCCGGGAGGAAGACCTCGATCCCGGCCTCCCCAAGGTGCGCTTCATGCCGCCCGAGGCCTGGATGCCCAAGGAAAAACTGCCTTCCGCTCAACTGGCTACAATCGTACCGCGTGGCGGCTTGTCCCGCCTCGGCGGCGACCTGCTCCTGGCCGGCTGCCAGGACACGGAATACAGCTGGGACACCAGCTTCCACGGCCGGCCCAACGGCGCTTTCACCTACTACGCCCTGAAAACCCTGCGCGAGGAAAAACCAAAAACCTACGACAACTGGTTCACCGCCATTTGCAGCTACTTGCCTTCGACCCGCCTGCCGCAATCGCCGCAGATCTTCGGCACCAGGACAGGGCGACGTTTCAAGGTGTTTGAATAAGCTATGAACAACGATGAGTCCATGATCACCCTGCAAATAGACGGCTCTGCCGCCAGTTCGACGACCGTGGCCGGATGGGCAGCCGATGTGTATGTCCTTGACGGCGGCATGGCCCGGAGCGCTGAGGAACCCCCGCCTTCACTGCATCTCAAAGCCGACGCGGTCCTGGAGCTGGAACTGGCGAACGGCACCCGCATCCTGGTGGCGGCTGAGGACGCCAAGCGCTACTTCGGTGCCGCGATCGGGCGCGGCGAGGGCCAGTCCGGGATCATCAGTGTCGGCCCAACCCTACGTCTATCCGGGCCGCGCCAACCGGCCGGAGTATCACGGGAAGGCATCGGCGCCTGGATACTGAAATCGTTGCGCATCTACAAACAAGGTCCCGCCGGCATGACTGCCTTGTTGGCGGCAGGCAGCTTCCAGGACGCGCAGCTGGAACATCGCAACGGCCTGTACCGCTGTGCCACGGACAGTTGGAACCTGAGCAAGATAGCGACGCTGCCCGCTTCCGACGAACCGATACTGCTTCTTCTCCATGGGACCGCATCGTCGGCCGAAGGGAGCTTTAAAGGGCTTTGGAATACCGGTAACTACCTGAAGAGACTCGTCGAGACCTACGGCTCGCGTATATATGCCTTCGAGCACCGCAGCCTGACCGAGGGTCCGATTGCCAACGCCCTCGACCTGGTCAAGACCCTGCCCAAGGGAGCTCGTCTGCACTTGGTCAGCCAGTCGCGCGGCGGGATGATCGGTGAGCTGCTGGCAAGGGCCAGCCGCATCGACCTGGAGCCGTTTTGCGAAAGCGAAATCGAGCGCTTTCTCGAGCACGCCAATCGTTCCGGCCGAGAGGGTTTTGAGACAGATGCCGAGCGACTGCGCGAACTCAACCGGGAAATGCGCAACCGCTCCATCCGGGTGGAGCGCTTCGTGCGCGTCGCCTGCCCGGCCCGCGGCACCACCCTGGTCTCCGGCCGATTGGACCGCTGGGCGAGCGTCATGCTCAATCTGCTGGGCAAGGGCCTGGATATGGGGAGTGCTGCCGTGCCCGTTCTGGAACCGGCGGCCAAGGTATACGATCTGTTGCAAAACTTCCTGCTGGCGGTGGTTCATGAGCGCAAAGACGCGCGTATCCTGCCCGGCCTCGAGGCCATGATGCCCGACTCGCCGCTGATAGGTCTGCTCAATGCCCCTGATGTGCGGATCGAGCCTGCCCTGCACGTCCTGGCCGGGGATTTCCAGGGCGACGGCCTGCTGCCCTGGCTTGGCGATTGCTTGTCCGAAGTCTTCTACGGAGGTGAAACCGATCTTGTCGTGAATACCCCCTCGATGAGCGGCGGCGCCTCGCGGGTACGGGGAATCCGGCAAATGCTCCTTTCCGGCCCCGATGTGCACCATCTCAGCTATTTCCGCCGCGACGAGAGCGCGTTCGCGCTGCTGGCTGCTTTGCAGGGCGACGACAGTCAATACGCTCTTCTCGATGGGCCTTCCCAGGCGGTGATCAGCCGGGGCGGGAAAGAGACGAAACGAAAAGACAATGCGCCCATAGTCTTCCTGCTGCCCGGCATCATGGGCAGCCACATCCAGATCGGCAGGAACCGCATCTGGTTCGATCCGCTCAGCATGTTCTTCGGCGGCATGGCCAGATTGAAGATTGGCTCCACAGGTGTCAGTACGGACGGCTGGCTGGACCGCAACTACGAAAAATTCGCTCGCTATCTGGCCGATACCCATGAGGTTCGGCCGTTCGTGTATGACTGGCGCCTGTCAATCACCAAGGCGGCCGGGCTCTTCGGCAAGGAACTGGACCAAGCCATGCTGGATGCCCAGGCCAGGAACAAACCCCTGCGCATCGTCGCCCACTCGATGGGCGGTCTGGTGGCGCGGCTCGCCCTGAAAGAGCGCTGGAGCACGTTTAAAGCCATACCGGGCAGCCGCCTTCTGCAACTGGGAACGCCCAATAAAGGTTCGCATTCCATCGCAGCCGTGCTGATGGCGCGGGACGACTTCATTCAAATGATCGAACGCTGGTTCGACTGGAAACATGACATGCGCGAATTCCTGGAGATCGTCCGGGACTTCCCCGGCGTTCTGGAATTGCTGCCTTGGCCGGGCGAAAACGGCATGGCCATGGACGGTGTCGATTACTTTGACGCAAGCACCTGGCAAGGCTGGTACGACAAGGATAAGGATGGCGGCAAATACAAGAAATGGCGGCCGCCCCAAAAAGACCCGCTGACGGCCGCGCACGCCGTCATCAAGGAATTGCACCTCGCCGACCTGGACCCCGAGTACACCCTTTACGTTGCGGGAAATGCGCCGACACCCGTCGCGGTGCGTATCAATGATGGCCAGGTCGAAATCGGCTGGATCGATGAGGGCGACGGTCGCGTGCCATGGAAAACTGGCATCCCGGCGGGTGTGCCGGTCTGGTACACGGACACCGTGCACGGTGATCTGGCCGGAAACGAAAAGGTTTACCAGGCCTACCGGGAACTCCTGGAAAACGGCAACACGCGGCTGCTCCCGCGCACCCCGCCCACGCCCCGTGGCGAGTCCGTGCCTGTCTTCAGGGTGAGAACCCTTGCCGCCAATGCCCTCTACCCCAGTGCGGACGAGGTGCTGGCTGCCGCCACCGGCGGCGCCCGACCTGGACGGCCAACAAGAGGCAGGGAAGAAAAACCGGCAATCGTCGAGGTCATCCACGGCAGCTTGGCCGGCGCGGAGTCGCCGATTATGATCGGAACATATGCCAACGATATCCTGCGCGGCAGCGCCAAGTTTCTTGACGGCCATCTGGGAGGGCGCATGACACGGGCCTATAATCTGGGACTCTATCCACGCGAGCCGACCGACGCCATGATCTTCTTCCACCCCGAGGCAAACGGTAAGCCCGCCGGCGCCATTGTCGTCGGCCTCGGTCCGCTGGGCGACCTCATGCCGGGCACCCTCACGCAGGCTTTAACCCATGGTCTGCTCGAATATGCCCGAAATCGCGACCAGCAACCCGCCGCCGTCACGTCCTCAGAGCGATTGGAGGTGTCGTCACTGCTGGTCGGCACCGGCTTTACCGGCCTCACTGTCGAGGTCGCCGCCCGCTCTCTCCTGGATGCGCTGCGGCGCGCCAACCATGCACTGAAACAAGCAGGCATGCAAACCCGGATCGTCCGACTGAGCATTTTCGAGGAAGTGGAGAATCTTGCCATCGCGGCCGTGCAGACCCTGCGCGATCTTGTCGGAGAGCCTCAATTCACCGAGGTCGCGTCCTTCGACGGCCGATTGCGAAACGGCCAGGGCGGCTATCGCAGTCGTTCGCTGGCCAGCGGCGGTCATCCCGGCATGTACCGAGTTCATATCGAGACCGACAAGGACGCCTTGCGTTTTACCGTCATGGCGGATCGAGCACGCAACGTGGTCAGCGCCGAGCCGAGCCAGCGGCAGGCAGCGGAAGGACTCATTCGCAGCGCCACCAACAGCACACACGATCAGCCGGGCCTGTCGCGAGCCTTGTTCGAATTGCTCGTGCCCAACGGTATGAAAGAGATGGTCGCCGACCTTCGTACCCTGATGCTGTCGGTTGATCCGGAGGCCGCCACCTATCCATGGGAACTGATGCGCGATACAGATCAGATCGGTGAGCCACCGCTCGCGGCGCGAATCGAACTGGTGCGTCAGCTCGCCTCAACCTACGGCCGCGGACGGCCATATATGGTAACGGAGAAACGCGTATTCATCGTGGGCGACACGCTCTCAGGCCTGATCGAACTGCCTGGAGCGCAGGCCGAGGCCAGGAGTGTCGCCGAATGTTTCAACCGCGCGGCCTACGAGGTCAACGACCTCTACCGCGCCGGCGCCCAGCAGGTGTTTGACGCACTGTTCAACGGGCACTACCGCTTCATGCACCTGGCCGGCCACGGCGTCGTCAAAGACAAAAAAACCGGCCATACCGGCATGGTGCTCGGCCCGGAAACCTACCTCACCACAGCCCAGGTCGGCAAGCTCAGACGGGTGCCTGAATTCGTCTTTATCAACTGCTGCCACCTGGGCAGCATGGCAAATGATGCCAAGCCGCGCTGGGGCGAACTGGCTGCCAATCTTGCCACCGCGTTCATCGAGATGGGTTGCAAGGCTGTCATTGCTGCCGGCTGGGCCGTCGACGACCAGGCTGCAAACACCTTCGCGGGCAACTTCTACCGAGCCATGTTTCAGGGGGCTCGTTTTGGTCAGGCCGTGCTCCAGGCGCGCAAAGAAACCCACACGCTGCATCCGTTCACCAACACCTGGGGAGCCTTCCAGGCCTATGGCGATGAACGTTACCGCTTTCCCGACGTCGGCGACGAAGACGTCTTCAAGAACGAATACGTCCACCCCAGCCATATTATTGCCGATCTCGACATGCTGGGGGCTCGCCTGAAGGATGCGACCCAGAGAGAGAAAAAAGACTACTACGGCAAAAAGATCGCGGCCATCGAGAATGCCGCTCGCGGCGCCGATTTCCAACATGCCGGGGTCCGTGAAAAACTCGCTTCGGCCTGGGCGGAACTGGACGACAAAGAACGAGCCATCGGCCATTACCGCGCCGCCCTGGCCTTTGAAGACGCCGAATTGAGCCTGCATGCCCTGGAGCAACTCGCTAACCTGGAGATCCGGCAAGGCGCCAGGCTGCTCGAGTCCAAGGACAATACAAAGCATGATAAGGGCGAAAGGTACATGAAAGAAGGCCTGGATCGACTCAACCTGTTGATCAAGATAGGCTCGACCGTGGAAAGGCACTCACTCAAAGGTTCGTACTGGAAACGTCGAGCCCAGGCATTCGCCGCAAGAGGCAACAGGAAAGGTATCAAGGAATGCCTTGTCGAGATGCAAAAAGATTATCGGGCAGCAGCCGAGCTCTCTTATCAGCGCACCGGCATCCGGGATTACTATCCCTTGCTCAATGCCCTCGATGGTGTCTGGCTCGGGGCCGCCTGGGGCGAGCGCGACCCGTTCAATCAACATACCGACACCTTGGCGGATCTCCTGAAAGCCGCCGCGGAGGACGGTCGCCGCCGATTCGCCGACCATCGCGACTTTTTCCATGCCATGGCCGAAGTTGAGGCGGAACGGATTGATGCATGCTGGGCCTGTTATGACAAGAGGACGAATGGGTGCATCACCAATCCGGATGTGCTGAACAGACTGACGACCCACTATCGCTACCTGCTGGATCAATTGGGAAGTGCGCGAGAATTGGACTCGGCAACAAATCAATTGCAATTTCTTGCCACTATGTTGCCCTCGGACGAACTCAGCAGTAAAGTAAAGAAGTCGCTGCAGACACTGATTGTGGAGGTCGGGAAAGGCCGTTACAAATCATGTAATTAACAAAATCTCCAACACCACGTTCAGGATCAATCAATTCTTTTGCACAGCGGCGCACAAAACAAAGAAAGCTTGTAATGACAGAAGAGCGCACCCATCTCGAATCCGGAGACCAGATTCCATCCGCGTGGGGCGAACCGCGAGAGGCGGTACGCAAGACTACCGTTTCAGTCCGCGAGCCTCATGGCATTGAGACCTTCGCCAAACACTGGGGTAAGCTCACCGCAGTGCCTGGGGTGGATTTGATCGTCCAAGACGAGGGCGAAGAGTATCCAATCAAAAAAACGATCTTTGCCGCGACTTACCAAGAGGTGACAAAGAAGCGTTACCGCAAGACGGCACGCAGTCGTCTTATACAGGTGCCCCCAGGAGTTGTCGCCGTGCTGGCAACCAAGGAGGGCGAGATCGAGGTGTATCATCCGGACTATATTGCCATAGGCAAAGAGAACGAGGTGTATGCCAACTCGGCGGCCTGGGTGGCGGCGAATTTGGAATTCGTTTAGGGAAGGCTCCCATTTCAGCACGCTGCTCACCATAGCAGAAAGCTCGGCCGGTCTATCGGCCAGAGGCACTACATGGAACTGAGGTCGGCCTGTGGACCAAGGCGGACTTGGCGGACCAGAAGAACCTGCAGGTTTTGCCGCACCGGTAAGCCCCTCGCGCCCCGCCCACTGTCCTCTGCCCGCGACCGAGCCGGCGCCGGTTGACACGATCCGCTTCAGCGTTTAGTTTTTGTCAGGAAACAACGTTTCCTGGTGGAGGTTGCAGCGGATATGACCAAAGTGAAAGAGCAGTTCGTCCATATAGACGGTGTGAGAATCAGGTATCTGACGGCAGGGTCGGGGCCGCCGGTGCTGCTCCTGCACGGCCTCGGCGACAGCGCCCTCGACTGGCAGTGGGTCATGCCCCGGCTGGCCGACAGGTTCCGGCTCATCGCCCCCGACCTGCCGGGATACTCGATCGGGGCCGGCGACGGCATCGTCCATACGCCGGCCAATTACAGCAGACTGCTGGGGCTGTTCGTGCGCGACCTGGGCCTGCCCTCGGTCACGGTCGTCGGCAACTCCATGGGCGGACTGGTGGCCATCCGGCTGGCCCTGGAAAATCCCGGACTGGTGCCGGCCCTCGCTCTCGTTGCCAGCGCCGGGCTCGGCAAGGCGATCAATCCCCTGGTGATACCAACAACCCTGCCATCCGGCGACCTGGCGGTCGCTGCCTCCGCCACCTGGTACGGAGCCCGGGTGCGCTCCGGTCTCCGTTCACTCATCCTCTTCGCCAACCCCTGGCGGGCGCCGAGGGAATGGTTCGAGGAGCAGCATCGCCTGATCGGCATCCCCTCCTTTCGCACGGCGATTCTCGCCATGTCTCGCAATGTTCTCGATTTCTCAGGGCAGCGCGAGGTGGTGGCGGACGAACTGCCGGAGATGAACCTCCCTATCCTTATCCTCTGGGGCAAGTTTGACCGGATGGTCCCTGTGTCGCAGGGCCTGAAGGTTGGACGGCTGCTCAAGCAGGGGAAAATCTTCACCTTCCCCGACTGCGGGCATGTACCCCATATCGAAAACCCGCCCCGATTCGCCGAGGTCCTGGGGGATTTCCTGGAACCTCGTCTACTTCCCCAAAACCATCTCCATCCCTTCGAAGTAGCCCCCTAAGCAGCCGATTTCTTAGGTGCTGTTTTCTGCGGAAAACAATTTTGTCCCCCTCCGAGGAATGGAACGAGGCATAGAGGCGAAAGATCTTCTATAGCGGATGATTTCGGGCGACTACAAGATTTGGCCCCACGCCCCACTCCGGTCCGGTTTTTTACGCTGGAATTGCAGAACCTCTTGCCGGTTTCAAACGTATGTTTTATTCTTCTGTTTCAATCATCTGTTTCAGCAAATTAAGCGTACGATCATGAGCGAACCGTCCCTTCCCACCAAAGAAAGAATTCTTGGAGTAGCCTGCGACATCTTCGGCCAGGCAGGCTTCAAGGATGCCACCATCCGCCGGATCGCCAAGGAGGCCGGGGTTAATATCGCGGCGATCAACTACCATTTCCGCGACAAGGAAGGCCTCTATGGCGCCGTTCTGGAGGAGGTCTTCCGCACCGGCTTCACCCGCTTCCCGGCGAACATGGGCCTGCCCCCCGGCGCGGATCCCCGCGAGCGGCTGCGGGCCTTCATCCGGGCCATGTTCTACCGGCTGCAGAGCGGCGAGGGCTGGGGCGGCATCTCCGGCCGGGGGCGGCTGATCGCCCGGGAGCTGCTCGACCCGAGCCCGGCCTTCGAGGCCGTCCTCGACCGCTACATCAAGCCGCACAAAGACCTGCTCACCGCCATCATCGTCGACATCATCGAGATCAATCCGAGTCGGGAATTGCTTTTGCCCTGCGCCATCTCCATCATCGGCCAGTGCATCTACTACGCCTTCGCCTCGGCGGTGATCGGCAAGATCAGCGAGGGCGACCTGCCGAACGAGGCTAATCTCGACCGGCTGGCCGACTTCGTCTGGCGGTTTTCCCTGGGCGGGATCGAAGCGATCAAGCGGCAAATCATTCTTTCAGCGAAGGACTCCCCATGAAAAAGAGGCTGCGTATTGTTCTCGCCCTGGCCGTCGTCGCGGCGGCGGGCATCTTTCTCTACAATTTCCTGCACAACCGGGACGATGAAAGCATCCTGCGGTTCTCCGGCAATATCGAGGTGACCGAGGCCCAGCTCGGCTTTCGCATACCTGGCCGGCTCGCGGAGCGGCTGGCGGAGGAAGGCGATACGGTGCGCGAGGGCCGGCTGCTGGCCCGCCTCGACAAGAGCGACCAGGAGATCGGCGTGGCCCAGGCCGAGGCCAACCTCGCCTACGCCGAGGCGGTGCTGGCCGAGCTGCTCGCGGGCAGCAGGCAGGAGGAGATCGAGCGGGCCGAGGCCAGGGTCCTCCAGGCAAAAGAGAGTCTCACCGAGCTGCAGCGCGGCAGCCGCAGCGAGGAGATCGAGAGCGCCCGGGCGGAACTGGCCAGGGCCAGGGCGGCCGAGCAGTCGGCGAAGGTCCTGCTCAATCAGGCCAGGGCCGATTTCGCCCGCTACGAAAACCTCTTCAAGGAGGAGAGCGTCAGCAGAAACGTCTTCGAGACCTACCGCAACAATCTGCAGACCGCGGAAAATCAGGTGAAGGAGGCGAGCGCCGGGGTGAAGGCCGCGAACGAGCAGCTGGAGCTGGTGAAGACCGGCCCCCGCGCCGAGCAGATCGCCCGGGCCGAGGCGGCCCTCAAGCAGGCCGAGGCGGAATTTTCCCTGGTCAAGGCCGGGCCGCGCCAGGAAGCCATCGACCAGGCCAAGGCCAAGGCTTTCGCGGCAAGGGCGAACCTTCTGCAGGCCAACCAGCAGCTTTCCTACACCGAACTCCTCGCCCCCATGGACGGCGTAGTGCTCAGCACTGCGGCCGAGCCCGGAGAATACCTCAACCCCTCGACGCCTGTACTGACCCTGGGGCGCCTCGCCCGCCCCTGGCTGCGCGCCTACGTGGGCGAGCGGGACCTCGGCCGGATCAAGCTGAACCAGGAGGTGCGCGTCACCACCGACTCCTTCCCCGACAAGAGCTATACCGGCCGGGTGAGCTTCATCGCCAGTCAGGCGGAATTCACCCCGAAAACCGTCCAGACCTTCGACGAGCGGGTGAAGCTGATGTACCGGATCAAGGTCGACCTCGAAAATCCCGAGGGCGAGCTGAAGCCAGGCATGCCTGCCGATGGTTTGATCGACCTTGCAGCCCGGCAAGGTCCCGAAGAGACTCATGCTGCAGACTGAAAAAAAAACGAATACCCCGGCCATCGCAGCCGAGGGGCTCATCAAGAAATTCGGCGAGTTGACCGCGGTGGACGGGCTCACGGTCACGGTCGATCCCGGGGAGATCTTCGGCCTGGTGGGCCCGGACGGGGCCGGAAAGTCGACGAGCCTTCGGATGCTCGCCACCATCATGGACCCGGATGCCGGCAGCGCCCGGATCGCCGGTTTCGACACCAAAACGAAGGCCGCCGCCGTCAAGGACCATCTCGCCTACATGAGCCAACGGTTCGGCCTTTATCAGGATTTGACGGTGGGCGAAAACATCGACTTCTACGCCGACCTCTACGGCATGGGCCGCAAGGGCAGGCAGGAGCGCATCGGCGAACTCCTCGACTTCAGCCATATGCGGCCCTTCATCGACCGCCAGGCCGGCAAGCTCTCTGGCGGCATGAAGCAGAAGCTCCAGCTGGTCTGCGCCCTCATCCACACGCCGAAAGTGCTCCTGCTCGACGAACCGACCAACGGCGTCGACCCGGTGAGCCGCCGGGACTTCTGGCGCATCCTCCACCGGCTGCGGGAGGAGCGGGTGGCGATCCTGGTCTCCACCGCCTATCTCGACGAGGCCGAGCGCTGCGACCGGGTGGGCCTGATCGATAAAGGCAGGCTGCTGGCCACCGGCACGCCGGATGAGATCCGAAAGCTCATGGCCGGGCGGATCTTCGCGATCGGCGGCGACCGCGTGCGACAACTGGTGGAACCCTTGCGCCGCGAACCGGAGATAAAGAGCGTCAACCTCTTCGGCGCCGCGATCCACCTGGTTGCGGAGGAGGCGACCAAGGAGGGCATCGAGGCGCTGCTGTCCCGAAAGAATCTGGAATACGGAGAGGTCCGGGAGATCCAGCCTTCGCTGGAAGATATCTTCGTGAGCCTTTTGGGCGGCGAGAGCGCCGAGACGGGCGGAGAGGAACAGCCGGTTTCCGCCGAGCCACAGGCAGCCGCAGGCGATGAGATTGCGGTGGAGGTGGCGGGTCTCACCCGGCGCTTCGGCGATTTCACCGCAGTCGACGACATCAGCTTTCAGGTGCGGCGGGGCGAGATCTTCGGCTTCCTCGGCCCGAACGGTGCCGGCAAATCCACCACCATCCGCATGCTCTGCGGCCTGCTCGGCCCGAGCTCGGGCAGCGGCACGGTGGGCGGCTTCGACATTCTGGCCCAGGCCGAGGAAATCAAGCGCAACATCGGCTACATGAGCCAGAAATTCTCGCTCTACGAGGATCTGACCGTCACCGAGAACATCAACTTCTACGGCGGGATCTACGGCCTTGCTGGAAAGCGCCTCGCCACCCGGCGGGACTGGGCGCTCGCCATGGCGGGCTTGACCGACCATCGCACGAGCGCGACCGCCATTTTGAGCGGCGGCTGGAAACAGCGCCTGGCCCTTGCCTGCGCCATTCTCCACGAGCCGCCGATCATCTTCCTCGACGAGCCGACCAGCGGCGTCGACCCCCTGAGCCGCCGCAGGTTCTGGGATCTCATCTACGCCATGGCCGACCGGGGCATCACCGTCTTCGTCACCACCCACTACATGGAGGAGGCGGAGTACTGCGACCGTATCGCCCTCATCTACGGCGGGAAAATGATCGCCATGGGCTCGCCGGCGGCGCTCAAGACCGAGGTCATGGAGGACGCGATCATCGACCTGCGCTGCCCGGAGCCCTACAGGCTCATAACTCCGCTCAAGCAGCTGCCGGAGATCCGTGACGCGGCCCTTTTCGGCGCGGGGCTGCATGTGGTGGCCGCCGACGCCGGCCGGTCCATGGAGGCGATCCGCCGGCTGCTCGAGAGCCGCGGCATCGCGGCCGCCATGGAGACCGTCATGCCGAGCATGGAGGATGTCTTCATCTCGCTCATCGAGGCGGTCGACCGGGGGCAGGAAGGCCGGGAGGCGCGGCCATGAACTTCCAGCGCCTGGCTGCGGTGGCGAGAAAGGAGACCCTGCACCTGCTCCGCGACTGGCGGAGCCTGACCCTCGCGCTCGCCATCCCCCTGCTCCTCATCCTCCTCTACGGCTACGCCCTGACGCTCGACCTGCGCAACGTCCCGACCGTGGTCTGGGACCAGTCGCGAAGCCCGGAGAGCCGGGAACTGCTGAGCCTCTTCCACAGCTCGCCCTACTTCACCATGCTCGGTTACCGGGAAAGCTATCCGGAACTGCGGTACGACCTCGACCGCGGCCGGGCCATGATCGCCATCGTCGTGCCCGGCGACTTCGCCGGGAAGGTGGCTGCGAACAAGCCGGTCCAGATCCAGATCATCGGCGACGGCAGCGACGCCAACACATCGCGCCTGGCGCTGAACTACGCCACCAGCATCGGTGCCATCTACTCCCGGGCGGTGGGATCGGAACATCTGCAGCTGCAGGGCCGCGGCGAGTTGAAGCAGCCGGTCGAGCTGGAGCCGCGGGCCTGGTACAACCCCGACCTCCGCAGCCAGAACGTGCTCATCCCCGGCATCATTGCGCTGGTCATGATCGTCGTCGCGGCGCTGCTCACCTCGACGACCATCGCCCGCGAATGGGAGACCGGCACCATGGAGCAGTTGATCAGCACCCCGCTGCGCGGCCCGGAGCTGATCTTCGGCAAGGTGGCGCCCTATTTCGTCATCGGCATCACCGACGTGGCCCTGGCGGTTGTGATGGGCCATTTCGTCTTCGACGTGCGAATCGTCGGCAACACCGCGCTGCTCTTCGCCCTGTCCTCGCTTTTCCTGACCGGCGCCCTCTTCTTCGGGCTGACCTTGAGCATCAAGCTGAAGTCGCAGGTGCTCGCCAACCAGCTGGCGATAATCGCCGGGTTTCTGCCGACACTATTGCTCTCGGGCTTCGTCTTCGCCATCCAGAACATGCCGCTGCCCCTGCAGTTTCTCACCTACATCGTGCCGGCCCGCTACTTCATCGCCATCCTGCGCGGCATCTACCTGAAGGGCATCGGCCTCGAGATCCTCTGGCTGAACGTCCTCTTTCTCGCCATTTATGCTCTCATCATGATGGTTGCCGCCAACAAGAAATTTTCCTTCAAGCTGGAGTAGGCCATGCTGCAGCGTCTCTATTGCATGCTCGTCAAGGAATTCCTACAGATGCTGCGCGATCCGCGAATGCGGGTGGTGATCTTCGGGGTGCCGGTAATCCAGATGACCATCATGGCTTTCGCCCTCACCACCGACGTCACCGACATCAACATGGCGGTGCTCGATATGGACAAGACACCGGCGTCGCGGGAGTTCATCCAGGCCTTCTCTGCCTCCGGCTACTTCCGGGTCTCAAGGTCGCTCAACGCCCAGGGCGAAATCGCTCCGCTGCTCGACCGCGGCGGGACGCGGGCGGTGCTGCAGATCCCCTACGGCTTCAGCCGGGACCTGTTGACCGAGGAGACGGTCAGGGTCCAGCTCATCACCGACGGCACCGACAGCAACACCACCGCCATCGTCCAGGGCTACGCTGGCTATATCCTCGCCGACTACAACGACCGGATGCAGCAGCGTCGGCTTGACCGAAAGGGCATCGCCACCCCACCGGTGCAGATCGAGACCGCCGCCCGGGCCTGGTACAACCCCAACCAGGAGAGCCACTTCTACTACGTGCCGTCGCTCATCGCCACCATGCTCTTCATATTCAGCCTGCTCCTGACCAGCATCGGTATCGTCCGGGAAAAGGAGATCGGCACCATCGAGCAGGTCATGGTGACGCCGATCCGCGGCGTGGAGTTCATCCTCGGCAAGACCATTCCCTATATGCTCACCGGCTATTTCTCCATGTCCTTCATGCTGATCATCGCCTGGCTCGTCTTCGACGTCCACGTCCGGGGCAGCCTGCCGCTGCTCTTCGGCCTGACCGGCATCTACCTCGCCGGCAACCTCGGCATCGCCCTCATCATCAGCGGCACCGCGGCCACCCAGCAGCAGGCCCTGCTCACCAGCTTTTTGGTCCTCATGCCCTCGGTCATGCTCTCCGGCTTCATGTTCCCCATCACCAACATGCCGGAGTCGATCCGCTACGCCACCTTTCTGAACCCGATGCGCTGGTATCTGGAAATCCTGAGGGGAATCGTGATGAAAGATGTTGGTGTTGCGGCGCTCTTGCCGGCAATTTTGGCGCAGTTGGGGCTGACGCTGACCTTTCTGACAATCGCTGTCGGACGCTTCAAGAAAACGTTATCGTAGAAAGAGAATTTCTTCGAGACTGGTAGCAAGATTCGATCAAGGCCGCATCACCATCATAATTCCATCCGGAACTGTTATTTCTCCCAGTAATACTTATGTTGTGGGAGGCTGAGGAGCCTCTCCACCCTTCTCCCATACAGGAGTATGCCGGGACCGGGTCCAAGAGCATTAAGCGGCGCGGTCACTTGGCAGCGCGGCTGCAGTTCCCAATTCTAATAGGACGGATGCCATGAAAATTCATGAGAGGAAAGAAGCCGGCGGATCCACCGGCACCCCGCCGTACTGGTCGTCTGCCGTGAACAACCGGGGGGAGACGACGCTGACCTACGCCGTGCGCGGCGGCAAGGCGCAGATTTTGTTGGCGATTCTCGGCGCCGCGGTCCTCGCCTGCGGCCTAGGCTTCATCTTCTGGATGGTGGGCGGCGGAGGGCTCACCATCGCCGGGTGGGGGCTCACGATCGTGGTCGGGGGCGCTCTGCTGTTATTCGGCGCCCACTGTCTCGATACGGTCTTCCTGGCAAAAACCGAATATCTCCTCGGCCAGTTCGCCTTCATTGCCTGCCGCTCCTCGATGTGGGGCAGGAAAAGAAAGGAAATCCCGCGTTCGGCCGTCGCCGGGGTGGCCCAGCATTATTTCCCGCCCGACAGTTCCAGCTCGACCGGCAATCCGGGACCTGGACGACCTTTCTCATCAGTCGCAGAAAGACCGGCAAGGGAACCGACGAACTTCCTCTTGACGGGATGAGATCTCCAGAGGAGGCGCGATGGCTCGGTCCGCTCCTGGCCGAATGGGCGGGAGTGGCGGTAACCCGTGGTTTCGGCAGCGGCTTCGAAGAGGCCGATGAAAAAGAAATGCCCTCACTGGAGGGATAGGAGACAAGATCCTTTTGAGTTTGGTTCCCCATGAAGCGAGCCAAAGGGTCAAATCTTTATCTTTGACATCTATGAACGTCGATAATGTCAATTGGGATACTGTCACCCCTCCTGTGAAATACAAGTTGACATACGGACCAAATTAAGTACCGTAAAAGGACCGGAGGTGAATACTATGAATATTACCAGCGACATTAAACCTGTAACGTATCTGAAATCAAAGGCCGCGGATTTACTCAAACAGATCAACGACACGCACCGCCCTGTCATTATCACGCAGAACGGCGAACCAAAAGCGGTGATCCAGGATCCTCAAAGTTATGAAAACATGAGAAATGCCATTGGCCTTCTCAAACTGATTTCAATGGGAGAAGAAGATATAAAGAGCGGGAACATCGTGGAACAGGAAGAGGCTTTTAGGGCCTTGGAAGAAAAATTTACCAAATGAAGCGAGAATTCAAAGTAGCTTGGGCCGGCGCCGCCGTGCAGGACCTTGATAACATCATTGCCTTCATCGCGCAGGATAGTCCAAGCAACGCCAAGAAAATACTCGCCAAGATAAAAAAAACTGTTGACGATCTCTACCACTCTCCGCATCGTGGCCGCTTCGTTCCGGAACTGCAGGACCAGGGAATATTGTTGTATAGAGAACTTGTCATTCCCCCGTGGAGGGTTCTGTACAGGGTCTCCGATAGCACGGTATATGTACTCTCCATATTCGATTCCCGCCAAAACATAGAAGACATCTTACTGAAGAAATTGTTGCATCTGCGGCAATCATTTTGAAGATCGTACCCAGAGGCTTCCTTAGCCTCCTGAAAATTGGGGGCAACCCTGTGCCGGAGCTTACAGCGGCTCCCCCTGAAAGGAGGCCGGGTCAGCCTTGGCCGCCCTCAGCGCAGCAGTTCCGGCCGGAAAACCATCACGGCTCCGAGCCCTGTGAGCACCACCCCTCCGATGATCTTGCAGTAGCCGGCATACCGGGTGCCGACGGAGGTATCCAGCGCCAGCACCGCCAGGCTGAAGATCACCAAATCGTCGAGCATGAAGAAGAGGTCGTAGAGCAGGATGTAGCCGTAATATTCGAGGGTCGGCAGGTTCCTGAGCGACAGGGTGTGGGTGAAGATCGCCGGCAGGGCGGCCGAGCAGGCAAACTCAATCGAGTTGACAATGAACGCCAGAACGATGATGCTGAACACTGAAAAGAGGGTCAGCGGCGAACTGACTATGCGCTCGATCCGGCCCATGGTCTTCTTCCTGGATTCGGCATCGCCGATCCTGCAGTACACCTGGCCCCTGTCGCGGATGAAATCCCGGACGGCGAGAATACCGGCGCCCAGGGCGACCAGGCCGATGACCAGGGTCATGCTGCGAAGGTAGCCCACAAACAGGAAGACATTGAGCCAGGCGGTCATGAAGAGGAAATAGAGGATGCCGGAGGCAAGGACGAAGGTGCCGACCAGGAGCCAGGTCTTGCGCCGGTCGCTGATGCCCATGATCAGCGAGATCAGGTAGACCAGCACCCACATGGCGCACGGATTGAAACCGTCCACCAGGCCGATGATCACCGCCAGCGCCGGCAGAGAATAGTCGGCGACTTCAATCCTGCCGAGAAAGGGAAGATCGATCTTTTCCTGATCCCCCTGCCCCCCGCGTCCCTCCTCCGGGAACAGGGAGGGGTCGTCATGGAGAACGGCGCGGATAGCCTGCTCGATCCGCAAGCCGGTGGTCTCGGCCGATATGTAGCCGGAGATGACATACGGGCCGATGAAAGTCATCGGCACCCCAAGATCGCGTGTCGAACGCCCTCTCTCTGCCAGCAGCGAGGTCAGCAGCCGGACGTTCTCCGGTTCCGAAGTGTCGTAGCCGACCCAGGAAATCTCAGGATATTTTGCCTGCATGTATGGGATGAAAACTTTCTGCTCCCGGCAGTGCGGGCACTGGGGATGGAAGAAGAAACAGATTTGCCTCTCCTGCACCGTCAGCTGCTGCCGCCTGTGGTGCTCCTGAAAGAACATCACCAGCGCCACCAGCACCAGGACACCCACCAGCCAACGCTGAAACCGATCAGCAAGAAAATTATTGAACCAATTCGGCACCTTGAAAAGGGTTTTTACAGCCATGCCATTCTCGGTCATGTATCGCCTTTCCAAAGGCGGCGAATATTTAGTACCTTAGAAAATCGTGAAGGTACTTATCCCCTCCGCTGTAGGAGGGGATAACACCCCCCTTGGGTTGCGGGCGTCAGCCGCATTAGGTTATGCTCGCCGGCTTCGGGGGAGGATCGATGTCGTGCCCGATCAGGATTAGTCCCTATGACATATAACAGACGTGCATGACCTTTGGCCATCTTTTCCCCTGCCCTCGCGATGGGGGGTGGTCGGCCTTGAACTGCATGAACTCGTCTTCCTTCTCTAGAAAGATCTGATCATCGAGCCTTTTGCAAGATAAAGATTTTTGTTCGATATCAAGGCATGCGAGAAATTTTGCCGCAGGCATATATAATATATTCATGTCACCTTTGTGCGGCATTCCAAGACGCAACAGAAGCGTATCCGGATGCCTGTGTTGCGTCACGCCACTGTCAAGATAAGTGGACTAAAAATCGATGGCACTTCTATTGCGTCGGTTGCCCGGTTCCTCCGGGTTCCGCAGGCCTCGTGCCCGTTGTCCCGCCAGGCTGAGTCGTGCCCGGTTGCTGTGTTCCGCTGGGTGGCTGTGTCTGTTCAGGCGGTGGTGTCTGTGCAGGTGGCTGTGTCTGTCCGGGCTGCGTTGTCCTTTCCTCTGTCTTTCGCTGTTCATCCCGGTCGCAGGAGACAGTCGATAAACCGAGAAAGCTTGAAAGAACAACAGCGAGTATCACTCTGTAAGTTGACATGACTTCCTCCCTTGATTGATAAGGTTTGCGGAGCGAAGTTCTTCGACGCGGCCCCTTTCCTAACCCAAGGCCTGCGTCAGACATGTGGCCTTCGCCCGAGAACGGCAAACACTATTGCCAGAATGAGACCGACTACAAAGAGAATCCAGGCGATATTGGCGGCTGTACCTGCGATGCCGGTAAGACCCATGACACCGGCGACAATGGCTATGATGAGAAATATTACTGCTAAACCGATCATGACTTCTCCTCCTGTTTTACGGCAAAAATCCAGCATTGCCGATAGTTGATGTTAGGTTTTATACAAGAGGTAAGAAGATTGCAACACCTTGTCAACGTGCCGCCAAAGGTAAGCGTTCAGCTCTCAGCTTTCGGCAGTCAGCATACTGCCGGGATCCTGGGCGGTGACGAAGATCCGGTTCTGGTTGGCGAATTCAATTCCGGCCTGGCGGAGTCGGTGGTGGAGTTCCAGGTTTATAGCCTGTTGAATATCCATGTATTCGTTATAGTCCGGAGTGGTCACCCAGTAGACGGCCTCGAACTTCAAGGCGAAATCGGCATATTCGGCAAAATGAGCCCGATCGAAACGGACCCGAGGATTATTTTCCACGGCCTGCCGTATCATTTCCGGGATTTCCCGCAGCCTTTCGACCGGCGTGTGATAGGCGACACGCAGAAAAAAGACCACCCGCCTCTCCTGCATGCGTTTGAAATTGCGGATCCTGCTCTTCAACAGATCCGCATTGGAGAAGATCAGTTGTTCGCCCGACAGGCTGCGGATTCTCGTGGTCTTGAGACCGATGTGCTCGACGGTTCCCATATACCCGTCGATGACGATGAAATCGCCGATGACGAAGGGTTTATCGAGGACAATGGAAAAGGAGGCGAACAGATCGCCGAGGATATTCTGAATGGCCAGCGCCACCGCAATGCCGGTGATTCCTAAACCGGCAATCAGAGCCGTAATGTCCACCCCGAAATTATCGAGACCGATCAGGATCATAACAATCCAGATCACCATGTGCAGGACGAACCCCACCGAGACGAGGGTGGTCACAGCACCGCCGTCACTCTCCTGTTTGCGGCGGCGAAAACTCTCCACCCAGAATAGCACCGCCTGCGAACAAAGAAGGCCCATCTGGACAAGAAGGATGACGACAATGGCACTATGGAGGATTTTTCTGACAGGCTCGGGCAGGGACAGCTTGAGGGTACCGATATAAACGGCTGCGGCAAGAAAAAAAATATTGTTCAGGCGGCTGATCAATTCCACCAGAAGATCATCCCAGATGGTCACGGTTCCGGCGGCAAGCACCGACAGCTTGCGGTAGGCGATGCGCTTGATCAAGAGCGCGATGATAAAAACGGACACGGCTGCGCCCAGGGCAATAGACCAATCCTGTATTGTGTTATGGAAAAAGATCATCGAAGACATAGGCGCCATCTTTTTTGCTTTTTCATGCAAGCTTACCCATAATGGCTGATTTTGTCAAAACGGGCTCCGGGCGACGAAGGTAGAGAGATTGTTTTCGATTTGTATAGCGATCCCGATTTCGATTCGGCTGTTCCACTTAACGTCCTGATGACCATATTTTTTATAAAACAATGGCAGGGAGTACGGATTTTCCGGGGCACGCCCCTGAAATGTGCGTTATGTTGTTGGGATTATGAAATTCGAACGAAACAACCCCAGGCACTGCGATCGCACAGACAAGGCAGTCCGTGGGGCAGGCAGTCCGGACACAACCAATTTTGCCTAATTTCACAGAGATGATTCCCGAATATCCGGCTACCGCAGCCGTCACCATGGATGTACGCCCCCTCCTCCACCCCCTGCTTCAGGCCCTGCCGGAGGGGGTATCCGAATTTACCTTCGCCAATATCTATCTGTTCCGGTCGGCCCACAACTACCTGCTCTCCCGTCTGCCGAACGGTCTCATCGTCATCCTGGGAAACGATCAGGGCCGCAAATTTTTCATGTCGCCTTTCGGCCTGCCGGAAAAAGCAGCCCTCGAAATGTTGATGGCCGAGCACGGCCGGATGAAATGCGTAGCCAGATCCCAGAAAGAACCGCTGGAGGCTATGGGTTTTGTGGTGAAGGAGGACCGCGACAATTTCGATTATCTCTATCTTCGGCGGGAACTGGCCGAGCTTTCCGGGCGAAAATTCCAGAAAAAGAGAAACCTTATCAAAGGGTTTCTGCACAATTTCGACTGCGAGGGACGGCCGCTGGTTCCGGAGAAGCTGCGGGACGCCTTCGACATCCTGGAAACCTGGAGGAGCGAACACGATTCTCTCGGCGACTACGCAGCAGCCCGCGAGGCCCTTGAGAAAAACGAGGAACTGCAGCTCTGCGGCGGCATTTATTACGTGGACGGAGAGCCCGCCGCCTTCACCCTCGGCGAGGAACTCGCTCTCGGCACCAGTTTCGTGATCCACTTCGAAAAGGCTCTCAATCGCTACAAAGGCATCTATCAGTTTATCAATCAAGCCTTCGCCTCGATTATCGGCGACCGATATACCACCATCAACCGCGAGCAGGACCTGGGCGAGGAAGGGCTCCGCCATTCCAAGCTGAGTTACCGGCCAAGCGGCTTCATCGAAAAATTCTCTGCGACGCCGGCCATCTCGGCGAAAGAGTAATTTTCGGACAAAGCCTAACATCAACCAACCTTGATCCCAACCCCGTAAAGACGCTGTAAAAACACCTGACGATTCGCACAAAAGAGCGGCGGATATCACTTTACCAGGTGAATTGAATTCGATTATTAGCTAATATAAGGTATCTTCCTGTTATGCTGGAAAGGCCGATCCGGATAGCGGGATATCCTCCTGCTGCAGATACCGGCGGGATCGGACAGCTGTGTGTTACTCCATTTTTTTGCAAAGGATAGGAGCTGTGCACAAGAGTTTCGAGAGTTCGCTGGGAATATGTCTGGGTGCCTCGACCGTCTCGATTGTCGAGCTTGAACGGCAGGGAAGTATACCGATAATCGTAAAACATGCATCCAAGGCCCATCAGGGCAGCGTGCGGGAATGCCTTACGGCTCTGCTGCGGGAGACCGGCGAGCTGACCGGCAGGAAAATCTGCGTCACCGGCCGCAGGTTCCGCCACACCCTCAACCTCTCTTCCATTTCCGAACCGGAAGCGACCGAGCTGGCGGTCGCCCACGTTCTGCCTGCCGGCCACCCCTACCGGGTGGTGATCTCCGCCGGTGGGGAAACCTTTCTGGTCTACCATCTCAACGATCAGGGTTTCATCGGCAACATCCACACCGGCAACAAATGCGCGGCAGGGACCGGAGATTTCTTTCTCCAGCAGCTGCGCCGGATGGACATCACCCTGGCTGAAGCCACGGCCATGGAAATGCCGGAGAAGCCGTTCAGAATATCCGGACGGTGTTCGGTATTCTGCAAGAGCGACTGCACCCATGCCCTCAACAAAGGGGTGCCCAAGGATGCGGTGGTAGCCGGGCTGACCGGCATGATGGCGGACAAGCTTCTGGAATTGGTGAAGAATTTCGAGAGCGTCCATGTCCTTTTGGTCGGCGGCTGCGCGAACAACAGCGGCATGGCCCACCACCTCCGGCAAAAGATTGCGGATCTGCGCATTCCCGAGGAAGCAGCCTATTTCGAGGCGCTGGGCGCCGCGCTCTGGGCCCTGGACCGCAACCCCCGCCCCTACCCCGGAGAGGACCTGCTTTTCTCCGAAGATACCTGCCAATTTTCTTTTCACAAGCCGCTCGGCGTCTTCCGGCATCTGGTGCATTACAAGAGCCAGCCCCACGGAACGGCTGAAGAAGGCGATCGAACGATCCTCGGTCTGGACGTAGGCTCCACCACCACCAAGGGCGTACTTCTGCGGCGCAGCGACAAGAAGGTCCTGGCCTCCGCTTACCTGCGCACGGGCGGTGACCCCGTCGGCGCGGCCCGCAAGGTCTACAGGTCTCTCAAGGAGCAGCTGTCCGCCGCCGTCGCCATCGAGGCGGTGGGGGTGACCGGCTCCGGCCGCCAGATCGCCGGCCTCCACTCCATGACCCGGGGCGTCGTCAACGAGATCATCGCCCATGCCACCGCCGCCGCCTTCTACGACCCGGAGGTCGACACGATCCTGGAACTCGGCGGACAGGATGCCAAATATACCTTCCTCGCCAACGGCGTCCCCAACGACTACGCCATGAACGAAGCATGCAGCGCCGGGACCGGCTCCTTCCTGGAAGAATCGGCCAAGGAAAGTTTGGCGATTGAGGTTACCGAGATCGGCAACCTGGCCTTTTCGGGGGACAAGCCGCCCAACTTCAGCGACCAGTGCGCCGCCTTCATCAGCTCGGACATCAAGAATGCCGTGCAACAGCGTATTTCCACGGAGAATATCGTTGCCGGCCTGGTCTATTCGGTGGCAATGAACTTCATCAACCGGGTGAAAGGAAACCGGCCGGTCGGCAGGAAGATCTTCATCCAGGGCGGGGTCTGTTACAATTCCGCAGTACCGGTGGCCATGGCCGCCCTCACCGGCAAGGAGGTCATCGTCCCGCCCGACCCGGGGCTGATCGGAGCCTTCGGGGTCGCCCTGGAGGTGGAAAAACGGCTCGAACAGGGGCTCCTGCAACCCGGGGCCTATGACCTGGAGACGCTGGCCGCCCGGGAAGTTGGCTACGAGAAGCCCTTCATCTGCGGCGGCGGCAAGGAGAAATGCGACCGGAAATGCGAGATCGCGAGAATCACCCTGGACGGCAGGACCTATCCCTTCGGGGGCATCTGCAACCGCTACGACAACATCCTCCGAGACACCGAGGTGGACAGCCGCGGCTGCAATCTGGTCGCCGCCCGCCAGAATCTGATCTTCGAGCGGGAAAAGGACTGGCGACAATACAGGGGAACAAGGGTTCGCATGAACCGGTCGTTCCTAATCAATACCTACTACCCCTTCTACCGCCGCTACTTCGACGAACTCGGCATAGATCTCGTGCTGCCCGAGACGGTTTCCCCCGAAGGCATGGCCCGGCGGAGCGCTCCCTTCTGTTATCCGGTCGAGATCGCCCACGGCTATCTTGCCAATATGCTCGAGCTTGAGGCTGATTACACCTTTCTGCCCCACGTCAAGTCCATTCCCTCCGGCTGCGACCAGGCCTCCTGCGCCTGCGTCTTCGTCCAGAGCGAGCCGTTCTATATGAAAAGTACCTTCAGGGAACTGGACAATCCCGCCACGCTTTCGCCGATGATCGATTTCTCCGCAAGTTTCGCCAAACAGCAGCGGGTTTTCGGCGAGCTTGCCGCAAGTCTCGACAGGGCCGCCGCCGAAGGCCGAAGGGCCTTTGCCGCGGCCCATGACGAACAGGCCATGTGCCACCGCCGGCTCAAGGAGATGGGCCGGGAGTTCCTGGCCGGCCTCGAGAAGACGCCGCGGCGGATTGCTGTGGTCCTCTTCGGCAGGCCGTACAACAGCTTCACCGACGCCGCCAACAAGGGCATCGCCCTGAAATTCGCCAGTCGGGGGGTGCCGATCGTACCCTTCGATCTCCTGCCCTACGAGGACGAAGTTCTCGAAGAGGAGAGCAACATGTACTGGGCCATGGGCGACAACCTTCTGCGTTGCGCCCTCTTCACGGCAAAGCACCCGCAGCTCTTCGCCGCCTATATCACCAATTTCTCCTGCGGGCCGGACTCTTTTCTCATCACCTATTTCCGCGATATCATGGGAGTAAAGCCGAGCCTCACCCTGGAGCTCGACAGCCACACCGCCGATGCCGGCCTCGAAACGCGGATCGAGGCCTTCCTCGATATCGTCGCCGCCTGGCGCAAGCTCGGCAGATCGCATACAGACGAAAGGAGGCGCAGTGGGAGGATCGCCACCGTGGAGTACCGGCAGCGAGGCGCGGCGATTCGCACCGCCGGCGGAGAAAAGGTGAGCCTCCGGGACAAGAGGGTCCGGCTGCTTGTCCCGGCCATGGGCAAATTCGGCACACCGCTGCTCGCCGATGCCATCGCCGGCTGCGGTATTCGGACGGAACAGCTGCCGCCGGCGGATGCCGAGACCCTCAAGCTGGGCCGGGGGCATTCCAGCTGCAAGGAATGCCTGCCGCTGCAGACCACCCTGGGCACCATCTTCCACTACCTCCAGGAAGACCGGCCGGAGGGCGAGATCACCGCCTACCTCATGCCGAGCGCCCACGGGCCGTGCCGGTTCGGCCAGTACAATGTGCTGACCAGAAAGCTCATCGCCCGCCGGAGCTTTCCCGATATCGCGGTCTTTTCACCTTCTACCAAAAACAGCTACGGCGGGCTGGGCAGCAAATTTCAGGTCGCCGCCTGGCGGGGCATCGTCATCGGCGATCTGTTCGATGAGATGTGGTCCACCATCCTGGCGGGTGCGGCGGATAAGGAGGCAGCTGTCAAATTGCTGGAAAAAAATTTTGGGGCCATCCGACGGGTCATCGCCAAGGACTGGCGGACGCTCTCCCGCGAGCTCGGACGGTGCGCGAAGGACCTCGCCGCCATCGACCTGACCCGCGACTATCGGGAGATCCCCAAAATCACCCTGGCGGGAGAAATCTACGTCCGCCACGACCCCCTCTCCCTCCAGCGGCTGGTGGAGAGGCTGGCCGAACGCGGTTTCATCGTCCGCACCTCGCAGAACAGCGAGTGGTTCAAGTACATCGACTGGCTCATCCAAAACGGCATCCTCGGCAAAAAATCGTTGCAATTCCGAGTGGTCCACTTGATCAAGGAGCGCATCGATAGGAAGATCCGCGAGCTCCTCGCCCCGTGCCGCCTCTTCTACCACGGCGACACGCGGATCGGATCGGTGGTCGGTCTCGGCGCCCGCTTTCTTTCGCCGATGATCCAGGGTGAGGCTATCCTCACCATCGGCTCGGCCTTCCATGACATCCTCAACCCCGCCTGCGGCATCATCTCCATCGGCCCCTTCGGCTGCATGCCGAGCCGGCTTGCGGAAGCGGTGCTGCAGGAACGATTCACCGCCGGGGAAAAGAAGCGATTGAACGGCAAGGCGGGCCCCGCCCTTCTTCTCTGCGGTGACCGGAAGTTTCCCTTCCTCGCCATTGAGACGGACGGCGCACCCTTCCCGCAGATCATCGAGGCCCGGCTGGAGGCCTTCTGCCTGCAGGCGGAGCGGCTGAACCGCGAGATGCTCGCGCAAACATCGGATTATTGTTGATAATCCTTCCGCTTCTCGGGTATTTCTATGGGAAGATAACTTTCCAGAACCTCTAACGAGGATATTTCAATGTGGGTTGGAGATGCCCGGTAGGTGTCGGGATCGAAATATCGCGATCGGGATCGAACTTATCTTCCGATTGCGATAGCGATCCCGATTTCGATTCGGATGATTCACTGAAACGCAACCGATACCCAAAGTGTCGCTGATGAATTTTAAAACAAGGTCGTGCCACAACTCCCCACCGTTTTGCTAGCAATGCCCACCCTCAATAATCCAGAGAATAGAAAAAAACGCGTTTCCTCAGGCATTGCCGAACTCGACAGGCTGCTCGGCGACCTGTTCATCGGCGACAACGTCCTCTGGTACGAGGACGCCGGCAGCTTCTCGGCTATTTTCTGCCTGAAGTTCATCCGGGAGACGCTCGCCCGCAAAAAGCCGCTGATCTACGTCACCTTCGACCGCTCCCCCAAGAACGTGGTGTCCTTTTTGGGCACGCTCGCCGAGAGCCAGAACCTGACCATCCTCGACTGCTTCACCAACGGCAAGGGCGACCGCTCCGAGGTCTTCAACAAATTCTACGAGAAAGACGGGGCCCTGTGGCCATACCAGGTAATCAAGCTCAACGACCCGTCCAGCCCCAACCACGTCGCCGAGGCCATCTACGGGCTGCACGGCAACCTCTCGGGCGATGTCCATTTCATTATCGACAGCCTGACCGGCATGCAGTCCCTCTGGGGCGGCGAGGAGGAAGTACTGCAGTTCTATGCCAGGACCTGCCCCCGCCTGTACGAACTGGAGACCATCGCCTACTGGCTGATCGAGAAGGGTGCCCACTCCAACCGGCTCAAGGCCAACATCAACAAAATCGCCCAGGTGGCGATCGACCTGTCGGTGCGCCGCGGCAAGTCGGCGCTGAAGATCGTCAAGGCGGAGAAGCGCAACTCCAAGTTCCTCAACGAGCAGCACGAGTACGTCTGCGAGGATTCGGAAATCATCTTTGAGAGTCAGCGGCAGGAGAAGGGTAAATTCGACCTGGGGGCGAAGATCAAAAGCTTCAGGCAGTTGCGGGGACTCAGCCAGAAGGGTCTGGCCGATCTGACCGGCGTTACCCCGAGCACCATCTCCCAGGTAGAAAAGAACCTCATCTACCCGTCGCTGCCAGCCCTGTTCCGGATCGCCGAAAGCCTGGCCATCGATATGGCCACCTTCTTCAAGGACCATGGCCTTGCCAAAGTTTCGTTCGTCCACCCCATGGAAAAACGATCCCCCCTGCCGCTAGAGCGGGTCGCCAGGGACGAGGCCGAGGCCGAGCTGCTGCTGCCGCCGGAGGGCGATTCACGGGTGCAGGCCGCCATAATCCGGATCCGGCCGGGTAAGAAACTCACCGGCCATTTCCTGACCCACAAGGGAGAGGAGTTCGGCTATCTCCTCAGCGGCCGGTTGGAGATGACCGTCGACCACGAGTCCTACGAAGTCAAGCCCGGCGACACCGTCTATTTGCCGAAGAATACGCCCGGTGGATGGCGCAACACCGGCGAAGGAGTGGCCGAATTGCTCTGGATCACCGTGCGCGCTCGGTGAGCTGCCTGCCGCCGGGCCGCCCCGCGGGCGGCCGCGGGGGGGGAG
>JAEYNP010000143.1 GCA_023412495.1 Pseudomonadota bacterium | reverse complement strand
AAAATGGACGTGGAAAAGAGGCATTACCTATGGCTCCTCACGAAGCAGAACGTTATAAAATCCGCTCCAGTGCGGAACGGGCAAACAGTCGGTTGAAAGAAGATTTTGGTGCCAACAACGTCATGGTGAAAGGGCACGCAAAAGTATCCCTGCACCTGATGTTCGGAGTCATCACCTTGTTTTCAGATCAACTTTTACAACTACTTGGTTAGGTTGTCAAAGATCAATTTCTTGTCTCGATGCACGGCCTCTACGCCGGTCATTTTGCAAGAGGCTCATCTTGTTTCTTTTTGTCAATTATCTTTGGATACATCGGTCACATCCTGAAAACCTACCCTCGATAACCGCTTTGACCCACTGAAGGCGATGAATCCAGAGTGAAGAGAATCACTCTTTCACCGGTGACCGTACTGATGTCGGTATGAAGGCTTTTTACCTTGACGCCCAGGATTTTTTCCACAGATTCTTCCAGTAACGGACGGCCCTGCTCCAGGAGGGTGATCCGGATGCGCTTGATCAATTCCCGCCCCTCATTGCGATTATCGGTGGAGTCGGCCAGCCTCAGTTCTGCCTGGGTGAGGACGTTTTTCAGCCTTACCAGGACCATGTCGTCGAGGATGTATGCCTTGGTTTCGAGAGGCCCTCGCCCCATGTATTCTTTTTCAAAACGGATTACGGCCTCGCAGATCTCGGCCTCCACCTGTCCTTTGGTTTTATTTGTCATATGGGCTCCGAACCGGGTGAACCTTTTTACTCCTCATGCATCCCCGGGCGAGATGAAAGGAATCGCTTTTGCCCTTGGGTTGCGGGCTAACCACATTAGTCAATCAAACACATTGCGACAAGGTTTTTGCCACTGCAGCGTTGAATGTTCAAGTCGCGGCAGCCTTTCTTGATTCTGATGGTTCAGTTTGATACCCTTATCAGGGCTCGGAAAGCCACCAGAGATCACATCCGTTCTGTGGTTCTTCCATCCTTTGCGCACCCGAAGGGCAATCTCAACAGGAAGTTTTTTCTGCTTTACCGTCAAACAAGGATTTTTATGCATAAGTTATGGGTTGCGACGTTTTTCGCAATGACGCTGTTGCTGTCGCAGGCTGACCCGGGGCGAAGCCAGGAACAAGATAATCTGAGATTGCCGGAACCTGTCCAGTCTGAAACCGAACATCAAAAAATCCTGTTTCTCAATACCTTCCAGATTGGACTGCCGATACCGGACAGTATCGACCGGGGTGTTCTGGCCGGCTTGAAGGAAAGCGGCCGCAGCAATAACGATATATTTCTGGAACATCTCGACTTCGCACGCGAACAGGGCAGAGAGTATCGTGAGAAAACGGCCGAAATGCTGCGCCGAAAATTTGCCGGCAAGGATGTAGGTGTCGTTATCGCCGAGGGTAGCCCCGTCATTGATTTTCTCACGACAGAGGCCAAAGACCTCTTTCCCGATGCGGCGTTACTGACCTTGATAACTCCCATCATCGATACATCACTCACCGATTCACGGAAGGTTATCGAGATCCCCTGGCGGGTGGACCTTGCCGGGACCCTGAGCGTCGCAATCGATCTTTTCCCACAGACCAGACGGGTCGTGGTCGTTACGGGGGCACATGACAACGTACTCCCGGTTCTTGAAGAAGCCCAGAGAACGTTCACCCTGTGGACCGGTAGGCTGGACTTCGAGTTCACCGACAAAATGACCCTCGAGCAGATGCTGCAGCACGTCTCTTCACTTCCGCCCGATGCGATAATCATCTACTCACCTTTCTTCATAGATACGACCGGCCGATCATTCGTGCCGGCGGAGGTCCAGGCTGCAGTCAGCCGGTCCGCCAATGTTCCCGTGTTCGCCACGCTCGAAGCCTATCTCGGGCACGGCGTTGTCGGGGGATCCTTGCTCAAGACCGAGGCGATCGGCCAACAGGCCGTCAAGCTGGCCCTCTCCTATTTGGATGGAAACCTCAACCTCAAGAAGGCGATCACCACTTTCAACACTCCAACCCAGATGATGTTCGACTGGAAAGAACTGACCCGCTGGAAGGCGAAAACATCGGCCTTACCCGAGGACAGTATCGTCATAAACCGTCCGCCGACGTTCTATGGACAGTACAAAGGCCTGGTAATTACCGCCAGTGTCGGGTTCTTCATCATGAGCATCCTGATTCTCACCCTGTGGACATTAAACCGCCAACTGAAGCGATTGACGCTCAGTGTGGGTGACAGCGAAGCGCGATTCCGGGTGATGATGGAGCACGCTCCGGAAGCCATTATCGTCTACGATCCGGGCAGCAAGAAGATAATCGATGCCAATCCCAGGGCAGCTCAACTTTTCTGTTGCACCCTACAGGCTCTTTTTCAGGCGGATCCGGAGCGATTCTATCAATCGGACGAAACAACCGGTACCGATATTGCCGATCTTCATAAAGAGGCTCTGGCAGGAGCGGAGGTTCGTTTCGAGTTCATTCTCCGGACCTGTGACGGCACGAAAAGAGACTGCGAAATCAGGCTGGTAAAATTGCCCTTCCAAGGCCAGGAACTGATACGGGCAAGTTTTATCGACATTACCGAGCGCAAGCGAGCGGAAGAGGAAATGCGTAAAAGCGAAGCCCATCTCCGCACCCTGGTGCAGACGATCCCCGACCTGATCTGGCTGAAGGACAAGGATGGTGTCTACCTGTCATGCAACTCGAGATTCGAACGGTTCTTCGGTGCAACGCAGGCCGAGATCGTCGGGAAAACAGATTATGATTTTGTAGACAAGGAACTTGCCGATTTTTTCATCGCCCATGATCGTAAAGCGATGGCGGCAGAAAAACCCTCCAGCAATGAAGAATGGATCACCTTCGCGGATGATGGCCACCGCGCCTTGCTGGAGACGATAAAGACGCCGATGTTCGATGATACGGGAACACTCGTCGGTGTCCTGGGTATCGGTCGGGATATCACAGAGCGAAAGCGTGCCGAGGAGGAGAAATCGAAACTCGAGATGCAACTCCAGCAGGCTCAAAGAATAGAAGCTATCGGCCAGCTCGCCGGTGGTGTGGCTCACGATTTCAACAACATGCTCGGAGTGATACTCGGACATACGGAAATGATGATGGAAGAATTGCAGCCGAGTCAAGCAATCTATAAGGACCTGAAACAAATAGAAGTAGCCGCCAAGAGGTCGGCAGACATTACCCGGCAGCTCTTGGCCTTTGCCCGGAAACAGACCATCGCCCCGAAATCGATCGATCTGAACGAAACGGTGGAATCGATGCTCAAGATGCTCAGGCGGCTCATTGGTGAGGATATTGAACTGATCTGGCTTCCCGGCAGCAGTCTATGGCAGGTAAGAATGGATCCTTCGCAGATCGACCAGATTCTTGCCAATCTCTGTGTCAACGCCCGGGGGGCGATCGATGGCGTTGGGACAATCACTGTGGGAACCGGCAAGATCACTCTGGATGAGGAATATTGCTCTGCTCATATGGGGTTTGTTCCAGGCGACTACGTGCGACTTACTGTGAGTGACAACGGTTGCGGCATGAGCAAGGAGACGATGGCCCACATCTTCGAGCCCTTTTTCACCACCAAGGCAGTGGGTAAAGGAACCGGACTCGGCCTGGCTACAGTCTATGGCGCGGTGAAGCAGAATAAAGGCTTCATCAATGTGTACAGCGAAGTCGGTCGAGGAACGACCTTCACGATATATCTGCCCAGACACCAGGGCGAGGATGGGCAAGATGAATATCAAGAGGGTTCCAAACGCGTGCTCGGCGGCAATGAAACCATTTTGCTGGTTGAAGACGAGCCGACCATCCTGGCGATGGCCAGATCGATGTTGCAACGCTTGGGATACAAGGTACTTGCAGCGACGAGCCCGGGTGAAGCCATTCGTATGGCGAGCGATTTTTCTGGAAGGATCGACCTGCTCATTACGGATGTAATCATGCCCGAAATGAACGGACGAGATCTGGCAGCAAATATGGTGGCAAAGAAACCGGACATGAAGTGTCTGTTCATGTCCGGTTACACCGCCGATATCATCAATAAGCATGGTGTTATCGAGGAGAATCTCTGCTTTATCCAGAAGCCTTTCTCCAAAATGGAGCTGGCCGGCAAAATAAGAGAGGTTATTGACAGGCCACGGTCCATCTCTTGAGAAGCTCTTTCAGCTTTACGTTTTTTCATTGTCCGGAGTTCTCGCCTTCGCGCCACCTGGGGTCAGGACGATTGACCACATGCTCACGGAGTCCCGCAACCCACTTCCTTTTTCTCGATTTGACTCAGATCAAGGAAATACCTGGACGAGAGAGGGTATGCTGGATCCATGGGGAAACTCGTTTTCCGAAATGATCCAAAGAAGGTAAGGCAATGGCTACCGTCGTTCCCACATTCATCTCCCTGCTCCTCCTTGCCGCTCATGCGCTTCGACTCGGCAGTACCGGCGCAATTCTTTTCTGGCTCATCGCCGCCGTTTTGGCGGCGTCTCCCGTTGCCTGGAAAAACCTGGCACTTGCCGGTCTGCTCGGTTTCGGCGCCTGGCTCTGGACCGATGTCGCTCTTTCCCTGATCGAGCAGCGCATGGCCTTCGGCATGCCCTGGGTGCGTCTGGCGGCCATCATGTCCATCGTGACCCTGCTCTGCCTGTTCGCCATGCTGATGAATCTTGGCCGCGCCCGTCGTCGGACATCTTCCGCGGAGGTGGTGCCGGCAGTCGTCTTCCTGCTGACCATTGCCGGATTGGCCTTGGCCAGGCAGATGACGCCGATGGACATCATCCTCGCCGATCGCTTTCTCCCCGGCGCCGGCTGGACTGTCATCATGCTGCTGGGCCTTTACGGAGCCTGGATCTCAGGGAAATTGCTCGATGGGCGGAACTCGGCCAAGTGGAGGAGGATGCTGTGGACCTTGTTTTCGCTGGTCTTCTTTTTCCAGCTTTTTCTCGGGCTGGCCGGCTTCGAACGCTTTTTGATGACCGGCAATCTCCACCTGCCCATTCCGGCGCTGATCGTCGCAGGGCCTCTGTATCGGGGCGAAGGCTTTTTCATGATCATCCTCTTTGCCGTCACCGTCGTCCTGGTCGGTCCCGCCTGGTGCAGCTATCTCTGCTATTTCGGCGCCTGGGACAATGTGGCGGCAACCGCCATGAAGAAGCCCGGGCGTCTTTCCCGAAAAGTAAAAGCAGCGCGATGGATCATCTGTGTCCTGGTCGTCATCACCGCCACAGCTCTTGGCAGGAGCGGCCAGGGACCTTTGGTGGCCACCAGTCTCGCCGCTGTGTTCGGCATTGCCGGTATCGGTGTCATGCTCATCTATTCACGACGCAAGGGGATCATGCTGCATTGCGCCGGTTTCTGTCCCATCGGCCTGATCGCCAACGTCTTCGGAAAAATCCACCCGGGCCGCATGGCCATCAGCCCTGATTGCAGCAATTGCAACGCCTGCTCCCGCTTCTGCCGTTACGGAGCGCTCTCCCCCGACGACCTTGCCCTCGGACGGCCGGGATTGACCTGCTCTTTGTGCGGCGACTGCCTATCCGGTTGCCCGCAGGGCCATCTGCAGTACAGTTTCCCGGGCCTGAGCAGCACGGCCGCCCGGTCGGGCTTCATCATCGCCGTGACGGTACTGCACGCCATCTTTCTCGGGGTCGCCAGGATCTGACCTGGATTCTCCCTCGACAATTTCCCTTCATCCCTCTCAATCATGTATGCAAATTCTTCCCACCATTCTCGATTGCCTGTTTCTACCCGACGTGGTTGATATTGCGGTTCACCGGTAAATTCGGTAATCATCCCATACCAGCTTTTTGATTGTTTCTTGAAACCAAGCGAGTGTTCTTCTGAGGCAAATGGTATGCGAGCTTTTGTTGCCGGCATAGTCGCCTATGCGCTGGGCCCAATGAAAGTGCCAGTTGGAGCTTCGGCACACTGAACATCAAAAATGGAGAAAACATGAGGAAGATACTGGCAATCAACGGATCTTATCGGCAGGGTGGCCTTACGGATAAAATCCTGGAAGTCTTTGCTCTGGCTGCAGATAAAGTAGGAGCGAAAGTCGAGATTATCGTTTTACGAGACTATCCCATCGAATTTTGCCGAAATTGCCGTGCTTGTACTCAGCATCCGGGAGGAAAACCGGGTGAATGTGTATTGCAGGATGGAATGGCGCGGTTGATTGAAAAGATAGAGGAGGCCGACGACTATATCCTCGCTTCCCCAACCAATTTTTACACGGTAACGGCTATCTTCAAACGCTTTTTGGAACGGCTGACTCCATTCGCGTATTGGCCCTGGGAAATGAATGCACCACAATATCGAAAAGCAGGTGCTCCCAAAAAAAAAGCCATCATTGTGTCTTCATGTGCGGCACCCGGAATCATTGGCCGATGCTTCTATGGAACAAATAAGCAACTTAAATTAGCAGCAAAAACCATTGGCGCCGAAGTAACCGGTTCAATTTTTGCCGGTCTGGTCAGTAAAGAGCCGCATCCGGTTCTCTCGGAACGGCTGAAGAAAAAGATACATAAGTTAGTAACCAAACTGGTGCAGCAATGACCCGTGAACTGCTTTTTTATCACGCCGGAAGACAGGCCAGCGCCTCCACGCCATCCGCAAGCCCGGACTCAGGCCAAGGGAGGTCCAGAGCCTTCCAGTTCCCTCCTGCATCATCTGATCTGAAGAGGCCGCGGTTATTGGCGGCGTAAATGACGCCCGGTTCGCCGGCATGAGTGGCGAAGCGGCTCACCGTCGTACCCTTCGCCTCCGGCAGGCCGTTCATTGCCAGCTCCCATCGCTTGAGCCCTGTCTTCCTGTAGACATACGCCTCGGCCTGCCGTGGCCAATAGGCGGCCCCAGGGCCGGCAGATCCGGATACGATCACAGTATCGGGATCTGCCGGATCCACTGCAACGCCCACCAGGTAGAGGTGCTTCAAGCCCTCCTCGGGGGACCTCCACGAGTCCCCAGCATCGGTGCTTTCGAAGTACCCGTCACCGGCCGCCGAGTATATCCGCCCGGGTGCGAGCGGGTGTGTCGCCGCGGTGTGGGTGTCGTACGGACCGCCGCGAACGCGATCACGCCAGGTCTGCCCGCCGTCGAACGTGCGTACGAGCGCGCCAGCCTCGATCGCGACGAACACGCGATCCTCGGCGCTCACGTCGGCTTCGATCCACCGAACATGATGCGTGTGGGGCCGTGGAGGAAAACTCCAGGTGTCAACTGAAGGGAGCGCGCGCAAGCCGGCGAGATCAACCCAGCCATCGCCGCCAGTGTCGGAGCGGAACACCGCACTCGGTTCGGTGCCGACATAAACGATACCAAACCCGTCGGCTTGTTCCCTGTGCCCCACAGCAACCGCGGTGACCATCGGGTGGTCGATGCCCTGGCCGACTGGCTCCCAATTCCGGCCGCTGTCGCTGCTTCTAAAGAGACCGGCACGTGCAGTTCCACAATATACTCGAGCAGGGCTGCGCAGGTCGACCGCCACACATTCGGGCGATCTTCCGGCCAAGTGTTTTTCGATGGTCCAGGTGGAGGCGCGCCGAGCGATCAACAGTGCCGCTCGTGCAACGACTACGATTCCGAACATGACTCAATCTCCCTGATGGACTCCAGAGTCCATCTCCACGGATTACAGCATTTTTTATTTAATAAGTATTTACATGCATTACCTAACCGATAGACATTGCGTGATACAGCGTCAAGAGAACCACTCGCAATAGACAGCAGGCGATCATCCGGAAAATGAGTTGCCTCGGTGGTACGTATTACGATAGGATAGAAACAGGAGCGCAAGACTCATGGCTGGATGGGCTCATTGGAGCCGCCTGAAAACCAACTGCCTCTCGCCATGCCCGAAAAAACCATCAGAAAGCTTTCCAGCAAAACCACCCGGCGAATAGTCATGCCGGCGCTTCTCACCATCCTGCTGTTCGTCACCGTCATTTTCCTGATCCTGCTGCCGCAGCTCGAACAAAGCTTTCTCAGCAGAAAAAAGGAAATGATTCACGAGCTTACCGAGACGGTCTGGAGCCTGCTGGTCTCCTATCATGAGAGGGAGATTTCCGGCGAGTTGACCAGGGAAGAGGCCCAGCTGCGCGCAGTTCTGAGAATCCGTACCCTCCGCTACGGTCCGGAGAAAAAGGATTACTTCTGGATTAACGACATGGTCCCGCGGATGATCATGCATCCCTACCGCACCGACCTGGAGGGCCGGGATATCTCCACCTTCGAAGATCCGAACGGGAAACGTCTTTTTCAGGAATTTGTCGACGTCGTCCGGCGGCAGGGAGCCGGATATGTCGATTACCTGTGGCAATGGAAGGATGATCCAAAAAAAATATTCCCAAAAGTCTCCTATATAAAAGGATTTTCGCCTTGGGACTGGGTGATCGGCACCGGCATCTACATCGAGGATGTCCGAGCGGAGATCGCTGAGCTTCGCAAAAAACTCACCATCATCTCCATCGCCATCCTGCTGCTGGTATCCATGCTCGCGCTCTACTCGGTCCGCCAGACCATGCGGACGGAACAGGAAAAACTGCGCATCTTCCTGGAGCGGGAAAGCCTGATGAAGTCGCTGGAGCAGAGCAAGGAACGCTTTCGCAATCTGCTGGAGACAACCAGCGACTGGATCTGGGAGACAGACCGCGACGGCCTTTATACTTATTCGAGCCCGAAGGTTGAAGATCTACTTGGCTATCAGCCCGAACAGGCCATCGGCAAGACCCTGATAGATTTCGCCTCTCCCAACCAGGCTGCAATGTACGGTGAAGCTTACCGGCAACTCCTCGCCGGCAGGAAACCTTTCAACGGCTTTGAGATCACCTGCCTAGGAAAGACCGGACAGGTGGTGGTGCTGGAAAACAACGCGGTGCCGATTCAGGGCGATGAAGGGGAACTGCTGGGATATCGTGGCGTCGCTCGGGATATCACCGAGCGCAAACATGCCCTGGAAACCATCAAAAAGAACCGCGACGAACTGCACGCCAGCCTGGAGGAAACCGTCTCATCCCTTTCTTCCACAGTGGAAAAAAGAGACCCGTACACCGCCGGCCACCAGCAGAGAGTCGACCTCCTGGCCTGCATGATCGCCAGGGAACTGGGGCTTGGCGACGACCGGATCGAGGGGCTGCATATCGCCGCGCTCCTGCATGATATCGGAAAAATCACTCTGCCATCCGAATACCTGGCCAAACCCGCAAAGCTGTCCCGTGAAGAGCAGGCTGTGGTGAAGTGTCATCCGAGTGTAGGATACGAAATATTGAAGACCATACATTTCCCCTGGCCGGTGGCGGAGATCGTCCGCCAGCACCACGAACACCTGGACGGTTCCGGGTACCCTCAGGGGCTCACCGACCGGGAAATCCTGCTGGAGGCGAAGATTCTTTCCGTGGCGGACGTGGTGGAGGCCATGTCGTCGCACCGTCCCTACCGCCCCTCGCTCGGGATAGACAAGGCCCTTGAGGAAATCTGCTCAGGCAGAGGCACACGCTACCACGCCGAGAGCGTCGACGCCTGCAAACGCCTCATCCAGGAAAAACAATTCGCCTTCTGTTCGGACGACTGGTGCCAGGTTTTTGTATGAAGTCCCTAGCCTAGCGGTTCGCCCGCTGCTGCGCTTCACCCTGTGACAAACATCTGCGAGCTGCAATCCTTAGCACTGAAGTTCTTTTCCCGGCAAATGCCGACCGCGTCATACTCTTGCCAGTTCCACCAAAGCTCTTCCCGGCAAGGGGCGTAAAACGACCGTCCGGATTTCAGCGGGATCACCTTGACAGGGTTCGATCAGCGCGCCCCGACACTGCCATGAACAATCCATCGGTTCTGAAATCTTCAGAAGAATTGATCCATTGAATCCGGGAACCTGCGGCAGCTCGCCGAGATCGATGATGATCTTCTCTGCATCGACACGCAACTTAACGAGCTGATGGGCCGCGGCCTGACTCCAGCAGGCGGGCAGGTCGGCGGCCAGCATGCAGTCCAGGGATCGCGCCTTCTTTTCCAGCATCTCCGCCCAGCCGTCGACGATGGAAGAATTCCTTGCGGGATCATGATGCAGGAGATTGCTCCAGTGCAGGGGCAGAATGGGGTTCTGAAAATCCCAGACCGGAGCAGCCGCGGCCGCATGCCAGGGGACCGGCGACAGACCGCGCTCCAGCAGCCGGACGCCGCACTCCCAGGTGATTTTCCCGTGGCAGGGCTCGGCATAGCGGCGAGCCCGGGAAAAGGCCGTGACCACATACTGAACGCCGTACTCATGAAGAATCGCCTGGATGGACTCTTCGCCGTTACCGAAGCTGTGCAGCAGTGCTGGCGGCAGAAAGAGTCGGGGAAAGCCCGGCAGCTTGTTCTGTTCAAGGATTTTGGCGAAGGCATCAAGATGACTTGTCACCAGGTCGCGTGGCCTCATCCGGCAGTCTTGGTTGTGGAACTCGGCGCGTTCCATCCGGCTGTCCCGCCAAAACTCATGGCAGAGGCCGTGGCAGGCGATCTCCAGAGAGTCCCGGTGGTCGCGCAGGAATTCGGCGGCCCCGTCCAACCACGGCCCCCGGTTGAGCCGGTTGTCCCAGCCATCGCCCATCCAGGTCGCGCCGGCAACGCCCCGCAAGATATTTGTACGATCCCATTCCCCGAGGACCATCCCCAAGGCGATCCTCATGTTCAGGCGCTTGGCCAAGCGGGCGAGAGCCCGATAATCCTCCAGGCAATGACGCCTGCTGAAACCGTTACGAAAGGGTTCATTATCGGCCGACCCGTCCCTCCCCTGCCACCAGCCGACATCCTCGACGACTACAAAAATCGGCATGGGCAGGGAAACCGTGAGATTTTGCACCGTCACCTGCATCGATTCCCCCCTCATAAGCTTATCCAGCGCCGACGGGCCGGGCCGAGCCGGCGGGACGCCGCAAGCTCCAGGGTCTTCCACTGCTCATCGACCAGGGACTCCGAATGGGGGTCCCAGCAGTGCGGCGCCCGGGAAAAGACATGCCAGGTGAGCGGCGAAAGCACAGCGCCCCACTGACGCTTGAATCGGCAGGTCGTTGCAGTTGGAGAGGAGCGGCCGAAATCGAACCAGCGGCAACCCTCCCTCACAGCAAGCTCCAGCATCGCCCAGTACAGCAGCATGTTGGGGCAGGAGGGCCGAAAGCCGCGCAGCGATGATGCCCAGGGATTGAACAAGGTCGCGTTGTGCCAAAAGACGATGGCCGCGGCAGCAGGTTTTGCCGCGAGATACACCACGACCACCCTTGAACCCAGCGAATCATGGCCAAGCAGCCCATGGAAAAGCTCGGGGGCATGGACCGGCGAGCCGAGATCCCGCATGTTCTCGGAGAAGACCGCGTAGAAATCGTCGACCCGTTCCCCACCTCCGACGGCCACGGTACCACCGCAATTGCGGGCCTTTCGTACCTGGTTGCGAACCTTGGCCGAAAGGAGGGACCAGAGCTCGCCAGGCGAGTCCGGCAGGGGACGGCTCAGGCCGGTCTTGAAGGTATGGGGTTCATGATTCCAGCGGGAATCCGTCGCCCGATCAAAAACACCCGCGCTCCCCGCCTGGCGCAACTCCACATGCACCGCTCCCAGCTCACAGGCCAGATCGAGGGCGGCAGCCAGCAGCGCGGCGGCGGTCGAGCTGTCGTCGGCCACGATGCCGGCCGCATCGGTATAAGGCAGGGAGACCAGCCTTTTCTCCTGATCGGGCGGCGAAAAGAGCATCAGGGGGAGGATGCCGGTAAGCGTTCCATCCCCGGATCGGTGTCTGGCCGCCAACCGGAAAATAGGCATCCGGTAGGCAGCGGTTAAACATTCGCCCCAGGCGAAGCGATGGGAAAAAAGGGCGGCCCGGTTTTTTACCGTGTAGGCATCCCATTCGGTCTGCCCGGGGTTGAGGAGAATTTCAGTCATATCATCCCCGCATCCCGGGGGAGAGGCTATCAACATAGAAAAAAACTATCGACTGTCCAATTATCGATAGGAACAAGCAATTTGTAATAATTCTTGCACTTATTATACTGCACTCCATCTAATTCGCGAATCTCCAGGAGCATTATGTACCTTTCAGCCGAACACTGCGCGTCTCTCCCCACCTGCCCGGCAATTCCCCGTTATACGGTGGAAGCCCTCCTGGAAAAAGGCAGTGGTGAATTGAATGAAGACGTGCTCCTTGAAGCGGACGACCTGTTTGGCGTCTTTGACGGGGCAACAAGCCTCGATAAGAGGAAATTCGCCGGCTTGACCGGCGGACTGCTGGCCGCAAAAATCGCCGCCCGGATCTTCCAGGAAGAACATGGCTGCCTGGCCTCTCTTGCCGACAAAGCCAACCGTTGCATTCGCCACACCCTGCTGGCCGAGAATGTCTCCATGGCCGATCGCCACCGGCTGTGGTCGACGAGCCTTGCCGTCATCCGTCTGACAGCCGATAGTTTCGAATACTGTCAGACCGGCGACGCCATGATCCTTCTCATCCAGGACGACGGCAGCCACCGCCTGGTCGTGCCGGAGACCGATATCGACCGGGAGACCCTGCACCTCTGGAAAAAAGCTTCGCCGGCGCAGGCGACCAACATCCAGGAGCTGCTCGCCGACCAGATCCACAGGGTGCGGCTGCAGATGAATGTCAGCTATGGGGTGTTGAACGGGGAGCCCGAGGCGGTGCGTTTTCTTCGCCATGGATTTGTGGATCTTACCAGAGTAAACGACATCCTGCTGTTCACCGACGGTCTCTTTCTGCCGCGGGAAAATCCTCTCGAGACCGACGACTGGCAGCGCCTGGTTGATCTCTATTGCGAGGGCGGCCTCCAGGCTGTCCGCAATATCGTCCGCCGGCTGCAGCGGCAAGACCCGACGTGCCGGAAATACCCCCGCTTCAAGCAGCATGACGACATCGCCGCCGTGGCCATCCGGCTGCACGGGGTCCCTCAGCCGGCCATCACCTTCTCGTAAGACGACAGCACCCTCCCAAAAACCGCCTGCCAGCTGTATTTCGAAGTGATCCGGGCAATCTCCGCAAGAGGCGGACGAGGTGCTGCACGCACCCGGGCGGCCATGCCGATAACGGCTGCACCAAGGTTCTCCTCGAGCACTTCCCAGTCCTTCGGGTCGGGCCGATCGACGGTCGCGAGCTCAGTCAGCTCGACAAAGGAGGCCAGGTCCGGGCCCGCTCCAGCCAGCAGTTCCCTGCAGCCCGGCAGGTCGGTGGCGACGATGCGGCACCCGGCGGCAAGGGCTTCCAGCAGGACGAGCGGCAGCCCCTCGAAGAATGAGGGCAGGACAAAAACATGACAGCTCCCCATCAACCGCGCCAGTTGCTGCTGGTTCATCCTGCCATGCACCGTCACGCCGACTCCCCCCTGCTCGGCCAGCTGCAGGCATTGCTCGGTCTCCGCGCCGACGCCGGAGCCCGCCAGGTGCAGGTGCAACCCCGGGTCCTGCAAGCCGATGAAGGTGCGAAGCAGCCAGTCGACTCCCTTGGCAAGACTCAGTTTTCCGGCATAGAGCAGATGAACCGGCGGCGCCGCGGCCTTGCTCCCCATCGCAAAAAGCCCGTCATCATAACCGCCGCCGACAATATCGATGCGCTCGGCTGCTATGCCGTATATCTCCCGGATCTGCGCCGCCTGATCCTGGCTGAGGGCCAGAACCCTGTCGATCTTCAGGCAGTCGGCCCGAACCCTCTCCCGAAGATACGGGCACTGCACGTACTGCCGCAGGTCGGTGGAGTGACAGGAGGTGACCATCGGCATATCCGGCAGCACCCGCCGGGCGATCGCACTCGCCAGCCAGAGATGATGGCTGTGCAGGATATCGGGCGAGAATTCCCCGGCGGCGCGGCGGATCGTCTCGGCGAAAGCGTGTTCATATTCTGTGAGTTGATCTTCGGTGAGGGCGTCGAAACGCGAGCTGGGGTACGGCATGACGTTGCTCATGCCCGGCACGGCAAAATCAAGATCAGCCCCGCCGGCTCCGCTGCCGCCACTAAAGCGGATCAGACGGCAGCAGCCCCGTTCGATACCGGGGAACCGGGGCATCAGCTCACCGGTAATGCCCGCGATGAGAGCGTTGCGGTGACCGGCGGCCGCCGCCTGGCGGATAACGTTCTGCAGGTAGAAGCCGCTGCCGGTGCTTTCCGGATGCTGACTGATGAGATGGAGTATCTTCATGACCTTCGGTCGGATTATGCCCTTTTCCCCCATCTCTTCGTTATTTTCGAAAATTAATGCTCGTAATATTACCTATATGACTGCGCTCAATTTTCGAAAATGCCTCGACCTGAGAAAAAATGGCAATAATCCGACAGGCTCATGGAACCTCCTGTCGAAAAAGGATTTCAGCAATATTTCTTCCTCAGCAGCCTTGCGGCTTCGACGATGGCGCAGAGCTTTTTGAACGCCACTTCCTCGACATTGACGGAACGGCTGGAGAAACAGCCGAAGCCGCAGTCGGTATTGAGGAAAAGCTGCTCCGGCCGATAATACTCGAGGGCCTTTTCCGCCTTGGCCACGATCGCTGCCACCGGCTCGACGTCATCGGTGCGTGGATTGACGACACCCAGGCCCAGCTCCCGATCGGAGAGCCGTTTTCCCACCACTTCGATATCCCCGGCCCGGGGCGTGGCATATTCCAGAACAAACTGATCGATGTTCATCGGCGCAAGCGCCGGCAGGAGGCGGGCGTAGTCGCCCCTCAACAGCACCTCCTCCTGTTTCGACCAATTCCCTCTGCAGATATGTACCCCGATGCGGATTCCGTCCACGCCCTTGACGATTCTGTTGATCAAATCTGCCGCGAACTGCAGTTCCTTGCCCGCGTCCCGGCGGGTGGCAAGGGTCGCTCACATGAAGGTTCGCCGCTCGCACTCCTCCGACATCACCACCTCGGTCAGCACCGGCTCATCGAACTGGACGAAGTCACAGCCAGCATCCCGCAGGTCGAGCAGCTCTTCTCGGAGAATCCTGACGATGTCGTCGGCCATCTTCTTGTGATTGCGATAGACCTTGCGGGTCAAGGCGCCTACCCACATCGAGCGGGTCAGGAGATACGGGCCGGGAAGAGTGATCTTCACCGGTTTGGCGGTAATGGATCGCAGGAACTGCAGGTCGCCGAGGGCCAGCGGCTCGCGGCGGGAGAGCCTGCCGATGCAGGTGGGATTCTTGACCGCCGAGGCCGGCATGTCCATGGTCCGCAGCATCTCCTCGAACTCGGCCTTGTCCTCGACATAGTCGAGCATGTCGGCAAGCGACATCAGCTGGGTGCCGGCGACCTTGTCGGTGATGAAGGCGTAGAAACTCTCCCGGCGGTGCTCTCCGTCAACCACGATATCGAGACCGGCCTGCTCCTGGAGGGACACCGTCCGGCGGATCTCATCTTCGGCGACGGCGGTGAATTCCGCCCGGGACACGATTCCCTTCTGATACCCGCGCAGCATTTTCAGCAGATGCTTTGAGCGGGGCCAGGAACCCACCTGGGTGGTTTGAAACGTTGTGTTTATGCGGTCACTCATGGTTCTTTTTTTACACGATGACGAGTTTTGTCCGCAGGTCGCACGCCTTCTCCAACGTGGCCATGAGCGGAGAGCGCGTAAGCGTCCTGCCCCATGCCGCCTTCACCTTGTCCTCGTCGTCGAAGGTGGAGGCGAAGCATTTGACTTCCATCGACTTGATCGAGGGATCGCCCTCCTCCAGACCAAGATGGGCGAGGATATTGTTGAGCGTGCCGCTCAGGGACAATTCTATATCGTCGACCTCGAGGTTGTCCCGGGCGCACTCCGTGGCAAAACCGGTGGCGAGGGAGCCGGCCAAGGCGCCGAACAGGTATTCCAGGGCCGAAGGGTGCGCGTCCTTTTCCTCGAAACTTGCCGCCTGGCCCACATCGAAGGAAAAGTTTCTGGCGTAGACGGTCGATTTCAGGTGTCCAGTCGCCCTTGCCCGCAGGCGCCACTCGTATTTTTTGGCGTCTTCCTTGTCCTTTTCCAGGGCCTCTTCCTCTTCCTGGACGCCGCTGCCCTTTTTCACGAAATAGCGGGTAAATCCCGAAGCGGGCAGCTTGCCCAGATATTCATGCCCCGCCATGCGGCACCACGGCGGCAGATCGTCGTTTACGCTCGGTTCACGGCTGCGCATCTCCAGGACGCCGTCAACCGGCACCTGGCGCATGGCCTCGCGGATCAGGAGGATCAGGCCCGATCCGCAGTCCAGATCGCCGCCGTCGAACATATTATCGGGGTGGATTGTCGTGAGATCCCGTGACATGACCCTCCTCTCCTCTCTCAGTAGGCAACGCTTGGCGAGCCGTTGGACAGCCATTCGACCAGGGCCGCGCCGCCCGCCGGAGTGGCCCCGTCGATGAGGTCTGCCTCGGTAATCCCGCGTTTTTTCATGCACGGGGTGCAGACATAGATCTTGCCTCCCGCCTTGATGAATTTCTCCACCAGGTCCTTGAGGGGAGCGAATGGGCCCCCCTCGTTTACTTTCGCCATCTCTTCGGGGACGGCGCAATAAACCCCGTCCGAGCTGAGGAAGACCATGGTTTCTTTTTCACTGCCCTGGGCGGCGTTGGCGACAACGAAGCCGAGGGTGGCCTTGTCGCCGTCGGTTTTGCAATGGGTGATGGTTACGCAGAAGGTGTTGGACATGGGTTACCTCGTATTCAGTTCGGGTTTCAAGGTGATGAGATAATAGGGATGCTGCATTGCCGTCAGCTGGTTTTTCGTCATTCTGCACCAGGCCGGCAACTCGATCGGTGCTCCCGGGTCCCGGGAAATGACGAGAATGCGACGCCCGGGAGGCTGATCCCGGATGTACAGATACAGGTTGACGATGACCCGCCCGCAGGTCTCTTCGCCCCCGTCGAATTCATCGTCAAATTGCCAGGCGGGCACGCCGCTGTTGGATTTCATGGCAGGATAAAAATTGGGTGCCCGGTTAAAGGGATGTTCTTGTTTAAGAAATCAGAGCATTCTTCAATGAAGCGTTATTAATCATAAGAAGTTGAATTTACAAACAGGAATATCCTATCGAGAATTCCTGATCGATAACCTAAACCTATTCTTCTACAGATCTCATCGCCGCGAAAAAATCTGCGAGGACTTCCATCTCGTCTCGAAGAGACGGCAGTCCGGCCGGACCCGCTGGAGGGATGGATGAGCAGGGGGAGGGATTGGGGGGCGGTTCGCTCAGTTATCCCCTTCGACCACGGCTGCGAAATCTCCGGTTATCATCGCATCGACATCGATCTCGCCCTGCAGCATCCCGGGCTCGCGCATCATGTCATAGGTCCTGCGCAGGCCGTAACCGTAGACTTTTGCCGGGACATCGAACTCGGCCAGGACGAAGGGCTTCTTATAGTCATCGTCTTTCAGGCGGTTGTACTTGCTATAGATCTCGATTGCCCGCTGCGGATTGTCTCGAATGAGTTTTCTTGCCTTTTCCAGGCCCGCCACGAACAGTTTGACCGCTTCTCGGTTCTTCTTGATATACTCGGCCTTGAAGAACCAGCCGCAGGAATTCCACAAATATTTGCTGGTTGAGGCCGTGTGGACCAGGCGAAGGTCATCACCCAGCCGGGCCTCCATGGCCGGGCTGGAAAGGACGACATCCACCTGCCGGCTGAGCAGCATGGATAGCCGGTCCGCATCGGTCTTGGTTGAAAGTACCTCGGCGGTGACGCCATGTTGCTTCATGTCATAGTCGAGGGCCAGACGGGGATTGGAGGGATTCGGCACGCTCGCGACGGTCTTGCCCTGGAAGTCCGCGAGGCTTTTGATCGTGGAATCGGCGAGAACGGCGAAGTCGAAGCTGCGGTTGCCGATGCCGCTGACCATCGTCAGCTTCAAGCCTTTATCCACAAAGGTGAGCGCCGCCTGGGACGGCAGGAAGGCTCCATCGACCTCCTCCTTCACCAGCATGGCGTTCCGGGTGGGACTGGCCGGGATGTCGAGAGCCTCGAGATCGAGCCCCAGTTCCTGAAAGTAGCCCTCCTCTATGGCGATCGGCAGATCCATGAGGAAGTCGAGGAAGGAGGCGTAGAGCACGGTCATGCGCGGCTTTGCCTCCACCGCCGAGGCCGGCGCGGCACTCGCCCAGCAGGTCGCGAAAAAAAGCAGGGCGGTCAGCAATCTCTTCATGATGTCTCCTCCCGCAACCTTAGTAGGGCTGATCGACGACCCTGGCGAACCGCCCGTCCACCATGGCAGCCACGTCCGGCTTCTCGTCGATGAGACCGTACTTCATGATGATGTCGGTGGTCCTCTCCAGGCCGTACTGATAGATGGTCACCGGCAGGTCGAAGCTCGGCAGCGCGAGGTCGTCCTGGAAATCGGCAGGGTTGAGCTTGAGGTGTTTCACCAGGACGGCGATGGCCTCACCTTTATGGTCGCGGATGAATTCGCGGCCGCGGGTGAGTCCCTTCACGAATTTTTCAATGGCGGCGGGGTTGGCATCGATGAAGTCGCGTTTGAACCACCAGCCGCAGGAATTGTACAGGTACTTGCTGATGGTGCTGGTGTGCACCTTCTTGAGCGCATCCGGCGCCGAGGCGAAGGTATAGGGGACGAAGCTTCCCACTTCCACCTGATCGGTCAGCACGGAGGACAGCATCGTGCTGTAGGAGTTCATGGGGATAACCTGCGCCTCGATGTGCTGCTCGTCAAGATCGTACTGCAGGGCCAGCCAGGGCCCCATGGGCCTGGGGAAATTGCCGATCTTTTTGCCGGCGAAATCTTTTATCGAGTTGATGGGAGAGTCCTTCAATGCATAGAAGTCGAAGGTCTGGATACCGATCCCGGCCACCTGGACCAGAGGAATCCCCTTTCCGACGGCGACCACCGCCCCGGAGGAGGCGAGGAAGCAGCCATTCACTTCGCCCCTGTGGACTGTTGAGAGAATGTTGGCTGAGCCCCCTTCGATAGAGACCGGGGTCAAGTCGAGCCCGGCTTCTGTGAAATAGTTCCGGTCGAGGGCCACCAGGAAATCGAGGGCGAAGTCGTAGGCCGAGTAGACGACCCGCATGGCCTCCCGTTCCGCCGAGATTGCGGCTGCGGGCAGAAGAAAAACGAAGACAAGGACAAGGGAGCGAAACAAGCTGGTCATGACGAGTTCCTTACAATGAGATGGTTATGAAGATATGGTTCGGCCCTTCTGCCACGGCATGAGCCAGGTTTCGGACCGGCGCACCAGCCAGTCCAACAGAAAGCCCAGGACGCCGAGGACGAGAAGGGTCATGTACATGGTCGAGGTGTTGAGGCTGGCCCGCGACATCTCCAGCAGATAGCCGAGACCGCTGTTGCCGCAGAGGATCTCGACAAAGACGAGGATCACGAGGGCCGTGGCCGCGGCCAGCCTGACACCCGCGTACATGGCGGGCAGGGCCGCGGGAATCACCACGGAAACGAGTATCTGCAGGTCGCCTGCGCCCAGCGACCGCGCCGACTTGAGATAGAGCCTGTCAACATTCTTCACCCCTTCCATGGTCGGGATGAGGGTGTAGAAGAAAGTGGTAAGCCCGATCAGCAGGACCTTCGGCAATTCCTCGAAGCCGAACCAGACGATGAAAAGCGGCGCCAGCGCCGTCTTGGGGATGGCCCGGGTGAAATTGACGCCGATATCGAAGATGTCCTCAAGACACCTGTTCCAGCCGAGCAGCACGCCCAGGGCGATGCCCAGGAACGCTCCGCCGGTCAGCCCGATGAGGCAGCGCCGCAGGCTGACGGCCAGATGGGTTAACAGTTCTCCATTGCCAACGTAGAGGAAGAAGTCGCGGACCACGGACTGGAGCTTCGGCAGGATGAGGGGATGGATCGATAGATAGGTGGTGGCCGCAAACCAGCAGCCGATCACCAGGAGTGGCAGGGCGAGTTTTCTGAGCAGCATCGCAGTCAGGCGGGATGGATCGGAACTCTCGCTCATGCCAGACACCTCTCGCTCTCCCTGGCCTCCTCGTTGATGGCAAGCCGCGCCTGATGCTCGAGAAGGCGAAAGGCCTCGACCAGCTTGGTCCCGAGGGTTCTGGGCCGCGCGATCGGCACCTCCAGCTCGGCCCGGACATTCTTCGGCGGGCGGCCAAGCACCACAATCCGGTCGGAAAGCATCACCGCCTCGGTGACGTCGTGGGTAACGTACATCACCGTGAGTTTCGTCTCCTGCCAGATGGCGAGGAGTTCCTGGGCACACTGCTCCTTGGTCAGCACATCGAGCGCGGCGAAGGGCTCGTCGAGCAGCAGCACATCCGGCTCGGTGGCCAGCGACCGGGCCAGGGCCACCCGCTGCTGCATCCCCCCGGACAGCTCGTGGGGATAGTAGTCGCCATAGCCGTTCAGGTGGACCATCTCCATGTACTTGTCGCTCGCCAGGCGGCGACGTTGCTTATCTACCTTCCGGATCTTCAGGCCGTATTCGATGTTCTTTCGCACCGTGAGCCAGGGAAAGAGGCCGTACTGCTGAAAGACGATGGCCCTGTTGCACGGACTCTTGGCCAGCGGCAGGCCGTCGATGGTGATGGTTCCCCGGCTGGGCTGCTGGAGTCCTGCGACGATTTCGAGGAGCGTCGATTTGCCGCAGCCGCTCGGGCCGACGACGGAGAGGAACTCGCCGGAGCGGACCGTCAGATCGATGTCGGTCAACACCTCGCGGGCACCGTGCCTGCTGTGGGGAAAGGCCTTCCCGAGGCCCTGGATCTCTATGTGCATTGTTTCCTCGTGTGTCGGTTAAGCCGAATAGAAGCCGTGGTCCGCGAGGGCCCGCTCAATGGCCTCCACATTCGCCTGCGGGGTAAACGGCGGGAACTCGCAGGCCGGCATCAGGAGAAAGCCTCCCGGATGGCGCATGCCCACCGTAAGACAACGTTTCACCTCAAGGTAAACCTCCTCCGGGCTGCCGGCCTGGAGGATAACATTATCCAGGTTGCCGGCGAGGATGTGTTTGTCCCCCAGTTGTTTCGAGGTGGCGGCGAGGTCCATCTCATTGCCGATGGAGAAGATGGTCCTGGCCGGCAGGGGTATATCCTGCCAGTACGGGAGATTTCCGGTGTGGTTGCCGCACAGGTGCACCAGCACGGACCTCAACCCGGCATCCAGGTAATAGCCCAATATTTCAACAATATATGGCTTACAAAAGGTCCGGAACATCTCGCAGGAGATGAGCTGGTTGGATTCCAGGGGCAGGCCGCAGAACAGGCTGCAGTTCTCGATGCCGTGGGTCTCGAAGGTCAGCTTCGCCGAGGCCAGGATGAAGTCTGTCACCTTTCGCTGCATGGCGTGAACCGTTGCCGGATGGTTCCTGGTCCAGCGGAGGAAGTTGTCTATTCCCAGGACGCAGGAAGTGATGGTGGTCGGCGTGCCGCCCGGCAGGGAGGCGGGAAAGCCTTGCCTGCGGGACAGCTCATTGAAGCGGGCCACGAGCGGGTTCATGCCCGCGGTTGCCGGGTCGGGGCCGGCGAGCTGGTCGATCTGCTCCGGCCGTTCGATCACCGGCTGGCGGGAAATGGGGGCGGGATAGCGATCCCCATCCGGCCAGACGACCTCCCCGCCGAACTCCCATACCCCGCGTTCCGCCCAGCCGTAGGAGGGCCGGGTGTTCATCCAGGGGTAAGCCTTCATGAGATGCAGCCCCGCCTCAAAGGCCCGGTCGGGACTCCGATAGAACTCGCCCAGGTCCATCCCGGCGGTCTTCGCCGCAAATCCGAGGGCGGAGGGGGAAAACGGCACCCGGTCGAGTGGCTCGCCGGCGATGAGCGCCTGCATCCGCTCCCGGCCGGACATGGTGTCGCGCCGTGCAAGTAGAGACATCAGGCGCCCACCTTCTTCTCGATCATGGCCGGCAGCGCCTTCAGCCAGGGAAAGCCGGAGAGGGGATCGAGGTTGTCGAAGCCGCCGAGTAGGTTGGCGTTCGCCTCGCTCCAGCCGTGGGAGAGCCGCAGGCAGTCCTTGCGCAGTTCCTCGGAAAAGGAGACCGCGATATCGAGGCTGCCGAAGGGGGTGGTAAGGGTCACGGTTTCCCCCTCCGCGATGGAGAGCTGGCGGGCGGTGTCGGGATGGACGGCAAGGAATGGCGCCGGCGCTTTTTCAAAGAAGACAGGTATGTTTCGGAACTGGCTGTGCTGATAGACGGCAATGCGATCTCCGGTGCTGAGATAAAAGGAAAAACCCTCCGCCTCCGGCTCCGGAAGAAAACATGCCACTCCGGGCGTCCCCGGCTGCCCGGCCGCAGCCAGCGCCGCCGAATGGAAATGCACCTTGCCGTCCGGAGTTTGCCAGACGCCCGGCGTGACCGGCGCCACCGGATACGAGACAGTGAGGGACGGGCTCGCCTCGAGATCCGACAACTCAATGCCGCTGCCGGCCATCCGTTCGGTCAGGGCCTTGCGGTTGTCCCGCCAGGGGAAAAGTTCTTCGAGGCCCAGCGCTTTTGCCAGTTCGAAGACCAGCTTCCACAAAGACCAGCCTTTCCCGGTTTCCTCCACCGGCCGCACCAGGCTGAGGCAGGGCCGCCCCACCGCCACGTAATCGTGCAGCTCGTGGGACTCCAGGAAGGTTGCGGCCGGCAGGAACAGATCCGCGCGCTCGGCGGTCCTGGTCATGAAGAAATCGAAGACCGCGAGAAAGTCGAGTCGATTGAGCGCCCGGCCGAAGAGAACCGGGTCGGGGAAGGTCAGCATCGGGTTGGCGCCTGCGATCAGCATGGTCCGGATCGGATGCGGATTGCCTTCCAGGATGGCCTCGGGCAGACGCATCGCCTGCCCTTCCCCGGTCTTGCCGAGAAAGACCGGAAATTCTCCGCCGCCGACCGGCGAGCCCATGGCGGGAAACCGCCCGCTCTTCGGCAGGGGCTTGAGCTTGCCCCAGGGCGTGGCCGGCCTCGCCAGAGGATCGAGGATCGCCTGCAGGCAGGCAATCGCCCGGATGGTCTGCACGCCGTGCGGCTGGAGTTCCAGGCCGAGTCCGGTCTCGATCCAGGTGGGCCGGTGGTGCGCGAGCATTTCGGCTGCCCGCCCGAATTGGGCGATGTCGATATCCGCCCGCTCGACCAGCTCTGTCAGCGACACCGCCGCCAATTCCTCCCGCAGCTGGGGCCAGCCGACGGAGGAGTCGGCAGCGGGAACACATTGCTCGTTTCCCGCGCAGTATTTGAGCAGGGCGAGCGCGAGCAATCCATCCGCGCCGGGGCGGACCGGCAGATGCAGATCGGCAAGTTTCGCCGTGGCGGTCATGGCCGGGTCGATGACGATGATCTTCACTCCCCTTTCCTTCGCCTCCTTCAGGCGCATGAAACTGCGCTGAAAGGCGTTCGCCGGGTTGCAGCCCCAGACCAGAATGCACCGCAGCCGATCGTAATCCGGGGCTGGGATCCCTCCGTAAGTGAGGCCGTGGCCGAGAGCCAGTGCCCAGTGGCAGATGCTGCCGACGGAGAGGTAATTGGGCGAGCCAAGGCCATGGCAAAGATGGCGGAGATAGGCGGTGCTCTCCTGATGCTTCAGGGACTCCCCTTTATAGATGGCAAAGCTTTCGGCCCCGCAGGCCTCCTGCGCCGTCGCGATTCTCTCCGCCAGCAGGGCGATGGCGTCGGGATAGCTGATTTTTTTCCACCCCGATTTGCCATGCAAGAGCGGTGAAGTCAGCCGTTCGGGTGAATCCTGCACCGCCCCGAAGCGGGTCGCCCGAAAACAGGCAAAGCCCCGGCTCACGGGGTGTTCCGGATTGCCCGTTATCTTCATCCCCGCCTCCGACCTCGAGACGAGCAAACCGCACCCTTCCTTGCAAATTCGGCAGATTGCCGGTTTCCGATCAAACATGGCTGTTCCCTGGCTGGCAGAATATTGAGATGGCTTTCACCGATTTTCCTCGATATCCGCCATAACTATTCCATTCAACAGGAAAAATCCAATTGTTAAAATCAATTAATTACATGACATGGATCGGGCATGCCTATTTTGCAGTACATTGTGGCATTCTGGCTCGGCCAGGGAAGGTGGGAAAGCCGGCGGCGAGAGAGCCATACTGCTGACCGTGGCAGTGGCGGCATCCGCCTCTTGATGGCGGACTGCCGGGGCTCCGACTTGACGCCCGGCCTGCATGGGTTGAAGGAAGGTCCTTGCCTTCAGCAGCAGCTGTCCTGCATAGGCAGGCCGGCGATGAGGAAAGCCTGGTGCAATCCGCCGGGGAAGAGGGTGTGGAAGCGTTTCAAGGTGCCGTTTTCGGCGCCGAACCGCGCCGACATCTCGGTGGTGACCATCCTGACGACGGGATGTTTTTTTCTCTCGGCAAAAAGACCGCGCAGGAAATCCAGCACGTGCAGGTGTTGCTCCTGCAATTCCAATTTTTCCGCGGCGGCCAGCCAGTCCCGTATGTGCTCGTCCCACTCGGTGAACTGCCGGAGATAGTTTTTATCGTTGAGCAGGTAGGTCTTGCCGTTCAGGGTGACGGTCTTGGTCACGCAGGGGTCCACACATTTCATGAAAGTCTTGCTCCTTTTCTCGCAAGTTGACGTCTACCGGCCGAGAATATACCAGAAAACTGTGCCATACGTCAGCACCCGCCATTCCATTTCCGGGCCCGTTGCACCCATTCTTCGAGCAGCTCAGGCGCAGCGGTCGTCTCTTCGAGGGCCAGGTTGAAGTCGGTGCAGAACTTTTTCGCGGCTTCCAGATTCGCCCGTCCCTCGCCCACGCCGGTATCGATATAGAGGCCGCGCCGGTAGTGGGTGAAGAGGCGCTTGGCCATCTCCATCGGATCCTTGCCGTACTTCGTCACCCGGTCGAGGTGCAGCTCCTTGATCACCATCTCGGCCCCCACCTCCGCCCAGCCCGGGGTCATGAACCAGGTGCCGGTTTCCTTCTTCACCTCCGCCGCGTAGCGTTCGGGACCGAGCAGCAGCGCAATGCAGTCGTCCACCTGCGGCAGGATGACGGGCACCGGACATTCCTCGCCGATGCCCGTAAGCGACTGGCAGAAACCGTAGCCGAGAAAGACCGCATCGACCGGGTTCTCTCCCGAGGCCATTTCCCGGATTCGGTCGACGAGGACAGCCCGCATGTTCTGGGGCTTGATATGGAGCGCCGCGTCGAGATAGACGACTTCCGGCTGCCAGTCGAGTTTTTCGAGTATCTGCTCCAGTTCCCGGCGCAGGATGCTGCAGGCGATGATTCCTATACGCATGGTATCCACGGTGTTCTCAACATAATTAAAAAGAAGGAGCGGAAGCCGACGGACAGAGCGGCGCAGGGCTGCCCGTGGCGGTGGCGGTAATGCGCATCTCGATGAGGACGCTCTCCCCCCATCCGGCCGCAAGGGGCGCGGAGGTACTGTCTTCCCGCAGCTGCACGGTCACGGCCGTGCCGCCCCGTGCCGCAAGAAGCCTCCCGGCCTCGGCGGCCGCATGGTCCCTCGCCAGCTGCACGGCATCTTCGAGTCTCCCTGTGCGCTGGCGCAAATTATGGCTGATGACGAGATAGCCGTCGGGGGTCGACGGCCGGATGAGGGCGGTTGCGGTTTCGACGATCTTGCCGCTGATCGCGCCGTAGGCGTTGGCCACCTCGGCATGGGGCGGGACGATGAGACGGCAGTTGAGCCGGTCGGCCACGGCGGGCAGATGGGCATGGGCCGGGGCGCCGACGGCGATGAGCGGCACCCGCAGGTGAAATCCCGCGGCGACGGGACCACCGTCAAGGCCGAAGAGCCCGGCCAGAAAGGGCTGCAGCAGCTCGCTCCGCTGACCCCACATTGCGGCAAGCCCCTGATCCTCCTGCAGCGCCTTGGCGACCACCCCAAGGGAAAGGGCAACGTCCAGTTCCGCAAGGAGGATCTTCTCCATCTCCGCCGTCTTCCGGCCGGCCTGCCGGGCGATGAGGCGCAGACCGGCCTCCGAGGCCGCCGGGTCCCACAGGGCGTAGGCTCCGGTGCAGTGGAGCAGGTCGGTCGGGGTGAAGCCCACCTCCATCAGCATCCCCCGCTGCAGGAGATTGTCCAGATCCAGATAGGGGCTGATCTCCCGCCGGATCACGGTCAGGCTCATGACCTTTTTCTCAAGACTCGCCAGCAGACGCTCTTCGAGGTCGGAGAGCCCCTGCTGCGGGCGTTTCCTCAAGGTAAACCAGCGCAGGTCCTCGGGCTTAAGCTCTTTTTCCGGCAGGGCTGCCAGCTCTGCGAGCAAAACTGGAAACTCCGGGGAGGCGCCGGCTGCCTGGCAGAGGGGTATGACGCGGCGGGGGCCGATGGAAATCTTACCGGACTCATTGAACCGGACATGGCTGTCGCCGCCGAGCCCCAGGGTCCACATGTCCACCGCCTGCACCCTGGTGCGCCAGTCGCCGACCCTGGCGCCGTCCCCGGCGACCGCCGCCCGGCCGCCGCTGACCATGGCGATGTCGGTGGTGGTGCCGCCCATATCCACCACCAGGCCGTGGTCCAGACCGGAAAGAAGGCAGGCCCCGGCGACGGAGGCGGCCGGTCCCGACAGCACCGTCTCGACCGGACGGCTGCGGCAGGCCTCGTTGCTCATCATCGAGCCGTCGCCCTTCACCACCATCAGCGGCGCCTCGATTCCAAGCTTGAAAAGGATACCCTCCACCGCCGCGAGCAGTTCGTGAATGACGGGCAAAAGCCGGGCATTGAGGGCCGCGGTCGTCGCCCGCTCGACCATCCCCACCGCCCCGGAGAGTTCGTGGGCGGCGACCACCGGCTTGCCGGTGAGTCGAGTGATGAGATCGGAGAGGCGTATTTCATGAGAGGAGTTGTAGATGGAAAAATAGCCGGAGACCCCGAAGGCATCGACCTCGTTCGCCATCCTCAGGATTTCCGCCTCCGCCCGGGGATCGAGGGCCACGGTCTCCTCACCGCGATGGTTGTGGGCCCCGGCGATGACGGTGACGATTTCGGCCGGCAGCGCTTGGGGGACGGCGAAGGTGCAAGGGTCGGGCACCGCGAAAATCAGCCCCACCCGCGCGCCCTTGCCCTCGACCACGCTGTTGGTGGCAAGCGTCGTCGACAGCGCCACGAGGCCCACCCGGTCAAAGAGGTGACCGTCGAGCCGGCGCAGGGAGTTCTCGATGCCCAGCCCGAATTTCTCGGGGGTTGTCAGGGCCTTGGCCTTGGCGATCACCTCGCCGGTCGCGAGTTCCACGACGACGCTGTCGGTGTAGGTCCCGCCGGTATCGATGCCGATACCGTAAATTTTGGGGATTTGGGGCGAGCTGATTGTCACGATACCTCCCTCAAAAACTCAGGCAGTCAACGAAAAGCCGCTCGAAATCCGGCCTTCCCGCGAGCTCGACGATTTCGACCCCGGCGGCCAGACTGCCCATATCCTCCCGGCTGGGGGCGTTGGTGAGAAAGGCCTGTCCCCCGGTTTTCGAGGTATTGCCGACATACTCTATCTTGCCCGCCCACTCATGCGGGAGGATTCTCAGGCGGATCAGGCTCTCCGTGGCCAGATGGTAGCCGAAGGCGCCTGCGATCAGCACCCGGTCGATGTGATCCGAGCCGATGCCGGTATGGCGAAGGAGGGCGACGATGCCCGCCTGGATGGCCCCCTTGGCCAACTGGACCTGGCGGATATCCTTCTGGCTGAGGCGGACATCTTCACTCAGCATGAAGGTCGTGGCGCCGTTCTCCCGCCTCATCCTCGCTTCCAGAGCCTGGGGCAGCGCCTCCGGCGCGGCAAACCGGCCGTTCGCCCCGATGACGCCGAGCGCAAGCAAAGTCGCCACCAGATCGATCAATCCGCTGCCGCAGAGCCCAAGGGGAAGCGTATCACCAATGGTGCGATAGGTTATGCCGCCCGCGCCGTCATGGCCCACCCGCTCCACCGCGCCGGGTCCCGCGCACATGCCGCAGCCGATGTTCATCCCCTCAAGCGCCGGCCCTGCCGCGGTCGAGGTGGCGATGAGCCGGCCATGGTCGGCGAGCACGATCTCGCCGTTGGTGCCTATGTCAACCAGGAGGAACACCCCCTCCTGCCGGTGCAGCTGCAGGCTCAGGATACCCGAGGTGATGTCCGCGCCGACGAAGGGCGAGAGGATGGGCGGCAGGTAGACCTGGGCAAAGGGCGAGATGGCAAGGCCGAGCATCGCGGCCGAGAAACTCTCGTGGCCCCGGATCAGCGGGGTATACGGGTAGCGGCCGAGCGATTTCGGGCTGTGACCGGTCGCCAGGTGAAGCATGCAGGTATTGCCGCTGAAAACCAGTTCGTAGATCTGCGCGACGACGATGCCTGCTTTGCCGGCAAGCTCGGCGAGCATCTCGTTGAGTCTTGCGACGAGGCACCGCTGCATGGTGGCTAGACCTTCCGCCGTCCCGGCAAAGGCGATGCGGGACAGCACGTCCTGGGCGTAGCGGGCCTGGGGGTTGTGGGCGGTGACCGAGGCAAGCTCCCGGCCGGAATTAAGATCGACCAGACTCACCACCAGCGTCGTGGTGCCGATATCCACCGCCGCCCCGTAGAGTGCCCGGCTGGTATCCCCGGCCTCGCTGCCGACCTCCTGCAAACAGGCGAAGACCAGAGTCCGGTCCCGGTCGGAAGCATACCTTTTGGCGATAAAGGGTACGAGAGGAAGAGTGGCGCCCTTGCCTTCCCGCAGGACCGGCCCGCTGTCCCGAGCCATTGCCGGCACACGGACGACCTCGATATTCCCCGCCACTTCGGCATGGCATGCAAGGCACCAGCCTTCGGCCCGCTCGGCCGGCGAAACGGCGTGATGCTCGGGGGCAATGACGTTTTCGAGGGATGCGGGCGAGATCATTACCCGGCATTTGCCGCAGACTCCCGTCCGGTTGCAGGGCGACTCCAGGTCAAGCCCCGCGAGCCGGGCGGCATCGAGGATTGTGGCGCCGGGAGCGACAGTCGCCCGCCGGCCGGTTTCGGAAAAATCGACGCAGAACATCTTCGTAAGAGAGTAGGTGGTTCAGGATTTCACTGCCGATTCCAGCAAATCCGCCATCGCCCGGATGTTGGCGAGCGGCGTGATGGGCGAAATGCCGCAGGCCGGGGCGAGTATCTCCGCACCTTGGCCGAGGCAGACGGAAGCGGCCGCCGCGACCTTGTCGGGACTGCCCTTTTCCAGGGTAAAGGTCGAGACGTTGCCCATGGCGACCTTTTCCGGGGCCAGTTCCCGCAGGTTTTTGATGGAGACGATGGAATCGACGCTCATCACCGGCGCGGCGATTTCCGGCAGCAGCTGCCCTATTGCCTTGATATTGCCACAAATATGGACGATCACCCCGGTTTCTCGCCTGTTGCCGAAGTGTTCGCTCATCCGGTTGAGATATGGCAGGCAGAATTCCTTGAAGGCCGCAGGCCCCAGCAGGTCGCCGGTGGCGCTCGGATCGGCGATGCAGACATGATCGGCGCCGGCATTGAGCAGCGCTTCGCCGAAGCGGATCGCCTCCTCGGTGCAGAAATCGTTCAAGCGATGGGCCGCGGCGGGATTGCGGCGCAGGGCCCGGTAATAGAGGAGAGGGTCGACCAGAGAGGTGGCAAGGCTTACCGGGCCGGTAAGGTTGGCGATCACCGGCAGGCGGGGATTGCTGTTCTTCAGCAGCCGCACCGCCTCGCAGGAAACCGCCGCCCTGCCCTGCCGCGGGTCGAGGCGCCTGAGCTTCACGAGTTCGTCCGGCTGCGCGAGCGCATAGCCGGTCACATGGGGCTCGCGGGTCATATGGCCTAGGTCGACCCGGCCGCCCATCCCCTCCGCCTCCACCGTCATGCAAAAGGGGACGCCGAGGTTTTCAAGACCCGCCAGCGTAACCATGCCCTCGCCCAGCCGAGCCATGAGGGCGGCGTCGGTATGAGCCTCTGGCCAGGCGCAGTGGAGCTGCTCCATGGCCTCGCGGACCACCATCGTCATCATACCGCCGGGGCAGATGAGGGGCGGCCGATCGACGGGCCGGCGAAAGACTGCGGCGGTCAGCCGTTCAAGGGCATTCATGCGGCACCTCCAAACGAAAAGAATTCCGCGGAAAAGAAGGCGGCCAGCCGCTCGCGGTCAAGGCCGAAACCGACGCAGGAGAAGCGGGGCGACACGGCGGACGACGTGGCCGAGAAGGTCGCGCGGCCGCCGACCAGCTGCAGCTCGATCCGCTCCCCGCCTTCCACGGCAATGATGCCCTTGGCCCGCATCACCGTGCCATACTCCCCGCTCGTCAGACGGCGGCTCAAGTTGTCCAGCGCCCGGGCGGGCAAGGGTCGGCCAAGGGCGAAGCAGAAATATTCCCAGGTTGCAGTCACGCCGGCACCGCCCGCGACGCTCCGCTCTCCACGAACCGGCAGCTCCATGGCCAGCCTGCCGTGGTCGGCGGGGACAATGAGGGCGGATGGGTTGAGTGCCCGAAGCCGGGACTCGACCTCCTCCAGAACTTCTCCGGGCACCAGATCCTCCTTGTTCACGACAATGATGTCGCCGCCTGAAATTTGGTCGAGGAAAAAGGTGCCGAAGGCCTCCGGCTCGCTGTACGGCAGAAAGGTTTCCGCATCGACGACGCAGACCACGCAGTCCAGCCGGACGATATCGATGAGGCCCGGCCCCTGGAGGATGCGGATCAGCTCCGAGGCCTCGGCGATGCCGCTCGGCTCGATGAAGAGCCGCTCGGGGCGATGGTCCGATATCAGCCGCCGGACGGTGTCCGCCAGGGCAAGCCTGTCGCTGCAGCAGATGCAGCCACCGGCCATCTCCACCACCTGGAGATCGTCCGCGCCTCCCGCCGCCCGAATCGTCCCGCCATCCATACCCAAGTCCCCGAAGTCATTGACCAGAACCGCTGTGCGCGGACCGCCTTCCGTCAGGCGCCCCTTGAGGAAGGTGGTCTTGCCCGCCCCGAGGAAGCCGCAGACCAGAATGGTCGGAACCTGTCGCACGTCAGTCATGAAAACCATTTTGTTACTGGTCGAAGCGGCCATATTTCCTGGCGCTGTCGATCAGGGCGTCGATATTCTCCGGCGGGGTCTCGAGCGGGATCTCGCAGCCGGAGCCGAGGATGAAGCCGCGGCCGCTGCCCATGCCCTTGGCGCAGACCTCTTTCGCCTCCTGCTCGACCTGGGCGGGCGTCCCTTTCAGCAGCGTGGTGGTGCTGACATTGCCGACCAGGCAGACCCGATGGCCGGCCGCTTCTTTGGCCGCGCCGATATCCACCGGCGAGTCGATGGACCAGATGTCCCAGTCGGCATCCAGCATCGGCTGCCAGTTAGGCCGGGAATTGCCGCAGATGTGGAGCACGGCGGGCAGTCCTCCGCCGTTTTCGTGGATATGATCGGCCATCCTTTTCAGATACGGGGTGACGAACTCCCGGAAATGGCGCGGACTGATGAGGCTGCCGGTGCCGATCGGCTCGACCACGATGGGCAGCGACTTGCGTTTCAGGATCTCGTCGATGAAGGCAATGCCCGCTACAGTGCAGACCTCGAGCAGTTCATGGACCCAGCCGGGGTTTTTGTGCAGGTCGCGGACAAAGAGATCGATGGGCCTGAGCGCCGCGGCGGTGGTCAAGGGGCCCGCCAGCACGGTCGAGACGCAGGTCTCCTCGCCGATCTCGCCCACGGCGATTTCGGTTGCCTCCATGTACACGGGCAGCCGGCCGTCCCGGGTGAAATCCGGCACCGTCACCTTCTTCAGGTCGTCCAGGTTTTTCAGCAGGGGTTCGGCGATCTGCGGAGCATCCTCGGCGAAGAAATTCATCTTGGTGCCCATGGCCTCGGCGAGCGTCGAGGTGGTGGAGAAGATCAGCACCAGGTCGTTGCCGTACCGTTTGTAGGCGGCGACGTGGGCCCGGCCCATCAGCTCGCCGCTGCGGTTGTACTCACCCACCGGCACGCCGAGCACCCGGGCCGCGTGGTTCAGGATCAGCGGGAAACAGGCGATGCGCTGCGGGTTGGTTCCCTGGAGGTAACAGAGGACGCGCTCGAGGGAGGTCTGGCTGTCGGCCGGAATGGTCATGGCGGTTGTCATGGTTTCCCCCTTACGCATGCAGCCCGGCCCGGTCTGCCTGACCGATCCGGCACAGGGCCATGGCCACTTCCACCGCCTTGGAGGCGTTGCCGGCATAGCCGTCCGCGCCGATGCGGTCCGCAAAAGCCTGGGAAATAGGCCCGCCGCCCACCAGCACCTTGAAACGGTCGCGGATGCCCTCCTCCTTCAACATCTCGATGACGCTCGCCATGCCGTCCATGGTGGTGGTCATGAGCGTCGAGAGACAGATCATCTGCGCACCCACCTCCTTGGCCTTCTCGACGAACTGGGCGAGCGGCACGTTCCGGCCGAGGTCGTGGATCTCGAAGCCGGCCACATCGAGCATGATCTTGACCAGGTTCTTGCCGATATCGTGGGTGTCGCCCTCGACCACGCCGATGACGCAGCCGATCTTTTCCCGGGCGTCTTCCCGCTTGAGGTGGGGCTTTAAAATATCGAGGGCCAGATAGAGGGCATCGGAACAGATGAGCAGCTCCGGCACGAAATACTCCTCCTGGTCATAGAGTTCGCCGGCGCGGTTCATGCCCACCACCAGGCCGTTGTTGATCGCGTCGTAGGCATCGATTCCCGCCTCGACCGCCTCCTTCGCCACCGCCACAGCCCGTTCTTCCTTCATATTGAGGACGCTGTCCGCCAGGTCCTGCAGGATATCCTCTCGTGATCTCGCCATCGGTTGCTCCTTTTCAATTGATGCTTAGGCTTTTTGCCAACCTTTGGCGCTATCAATACTCGGCGGAAACGAAAATTTCCAATTGGATATCTGAATCGATCGACTGCGGTCGATAGGCCATATATATATGACCCAGTCGACACATAACCCAATATCCATATATCATTGAAAGATAGTTCGAATTGCCGATACCCATTTCATGGGTTTTCAAATCAGCCACAAAGAGACCACCACAAGAACAACGGCTGCTACAACCATCGAGGTCGGCAGCGGCCGTTGCGTGAAGTACCTCCTTATTCATCTTATGCCGCAGCCGGCAGTTCCTCGTCCTCTGTGATTACAAAGATAAAGATTTGACCATATCTGCTCGCTGTAAGAAGAGAGATCAGGTTCCTCCTTTCTTCTCGCTCCTGACCGGCAGCGCCTTAGCCAGGGAAAGCCGGCGACGGGGTCGAGGACGTAACTGCCGAGTAGATGGCATTCGCTCCATAAGAAGATTGCAGGCTCCCGCCGAATTTTAACGAAATACACATTCCACCCCATAGCGAATTCGTTTAGGCAGAATAAAACTTTTAACACATCAACAGACGCTCCAATCTATTTCAAATGCCAGAATTGAAGAAAGTGAGACAGCCGGCTCACGGCTGGTTCAGAATCTATACATAAAATATTAAATTTTAAGGAGTTGAAAGATGGAACAGAAAAAAGAAAAGAGTCTATTCGTTAATGGTGTAAACACAGAACAGTTGTTTGATACAATCGCTCTTATTAAAGAGAATCCGGACATTGCAAAATTCAAGTTTCGTGCGACCAACAAATGGATCGACGGCACTCATTGCCGGGCAACAGTCAAAGATTTCTTTGGCGCCTTAAAGGAAGACGATTCCAGGCCGCCTGTTGATTATGATATGGACGAGCCCCCTGTCCTTTTGGGAAATAATGATGGAAGAAACCCTGTAGAGTATCTTCTTGTGGCCCTCTCCGGCTGCCTTACAACAAGCCTCATCGCTCATGCTTCTGCCAAGGGTATTAGTTCTACTTTGGGAAGCAGAATTCGTTGAAAATTATCTTTGATATTGTATAGTTATTTCAGGAATTAAATAAAAAATGGCAGTTGTAATACCCATTACAGCTGCCCAAAAAAAACTTCAGATAAGGTTCCCATGTCAGGCTCCGCTTCTTGCTGGCGGGCCTGACCCGCCAGTTTTTGTCCTTTCACGATAGGTATAATAAGTATTTTCAAAGACATACAGTAAATTTATCGGACAAGGCCTTTCAATACCTTAAGGGGTTGTTTCAAGCGGACAAAAAGAACATGGAACGAATGGAGGAGAGAGTGCCTGAGACTGAGTATGATCCTCTTCAGTATTTCCTTTCAGATTCGAAGTGGGACTGGCGCCCATTGAACAGCCAGGTCGCCAGAGACTGCGACAAACTCCTTGGCGGACATATCGACAGCGCTCTCTTTATCGACGAAACCGGAGTTCCGAAGAAGGGCAAGAAATCGGTAGGTGTCGCTCGTCAATGGTGCGGCCAGCTCGGCAAAGTCGATAATTGCCAAGTGGCGGTTGTTGCCACACTCGGAAGAGGAAACTTCTCCATCCCGATTGACTTTCGATTGTTTCTCCCCGAAGAGTGGGTCAAAGATAAGAAACGCTGCGAGAAAGCGAAGATCCCAGCGGATCAAGTCATCTTCAAAACCAAGCATCAACAGGCGCTGGAGATGGTCTTTCAAGCCAGAAGGAATGGTGTCCGTTTCAAATGGGTCGGTTTTGATGGCTTTTATGGCGACAATCCTGCTTTTCTTCGCCAACTGGACGACAACGGGGAAGAATTTATCGGTGACATCCACAAGGACCATCAGATCTACTACGAAGATCCCAAGCCGGTAGTGCCGCCGCCAACATCGCCGAGAGGGAAAAAGCCCAGCAAGCTTCAGGCTCAGACACGTTCAATGCGGGTCGACGTCTGGGTCCGCAAGCAAGCCCCCGAAGCTTGGAAGCGGGTAGCTATTCGAGACAGCTCCAAAGGTAAAATTTTTGTCGAAATTCTTCACAGGATCGTTTGGCTTTGGGACGGCCAGGAAGCGGAAGCCAGAAGATGGCATCTGGTGGTACGGCGAGAAATGGCATCTCCTGAGGAGATCAAGTACAGCCTGAGCAATGCCACCCTTGATACCCCAACGGAGCGTCTCGCTTTTATGCAGGCGCAGAGATACTGGGTGGAACGCCCCTTTCAAGATGCCAAAAATCAGTGCGGCATGGGAGAATATCAAGCTCGTGGCTGGTTCGCGTGGCATCACCATATGTCCATGGTGCTGTTGGCTATGTTGTTCATGCTGGAGCAAAGGTTGCAGCACCACCAGGATGTTCCCCTGCTGAGTTGTGCCGATGTGACAACCCTGCTGAAATCGGTCCTTCCCAAAAGAGATATCACAGAGATTGAGGTATTGCGACAGCTTGAAGTCAGACACAAGAAGAGGCAGGATTCAATTGATGCTGCTTACAGAAAACAACAGCAAAGCGAGGGGTTGCCTATTGGAGGCTGCTTCCCAAAGTAGAATTAGAATACACGATGTTAAATCCAGGTATGAAGGCGACATCGACCTTCGTGGTTTTTTAGGAATATCGGAAGACGTGCCTGTTGGTTACCGGAATATCAAAGTATACTTCACGATTGATGCGGATATTCCAGATGACAAAAAAGAAGAATTAGTCAGGATGGCTCAGAAATATTCTCCTGTGTTCAATACAATCACCAAGTCATCCCAGGTGTCTGTTCATCTCGAAAAATGAGGTGTCCTGCAATATGTGTCCTATATGGGGTCAACTTCCGCTATGGGGTCCTGGTGTCGCACAACAACCTGCTCTGCACCCTCGTTTTGACAGCGATAAAGGGGGATTGCCCTTGCTCTACAAGAAAGGAAGTCGAAAAAAACGAACGGGGAGTTGCAATTGCCGTTGCAACTCCCCGTCTATTGGTACCCCCGGCAGGAATCGAACCTGCGACACCAGGATTAGGAATCCTGAAATTCCTGTATTACGATGTTTTATGGTGTTTGTGTAAGCACTATAAGTATTGATTATTTCGAATTATTGAGCTATACATAATCCTATGCTCTTTTATCTTGTTTGATCTAATCTGCTTACATAGTGCTTACACAATTCAGAGGGGGGCCATGAAGCTGACAAAAACGGTTGTTGATGCTCTCGCGTTGCCTGCCAAGGGACAGGCGTTTGTATGGGACGGAGAACTAAAGGGATTTGGTGTTAGGCTTACCCCTGGAGGGAAAGCATATATCGTTCAAGCAAGAGTCAAAAACAAGACTCGCCGGCAGTCGCTCGGGAAGCATGGTGTTATTACTGCCGAGCAGGCGCGAAAAAAGGCTATCGCGGCGCTTGCTGACATGAATGATGGCATAGACCCATCGAAAGAGAAGGAGCGCAACCGGGCCCTTTCTGTGACGCTCCGCGAGGCCGCGGAATCTTACATCAAGGACCGGGACCTGAAGCCCTTATCCATCAGCGATATCAGGCGGCACCTCGACAGCAACCTTGCGCCATGGGCAGACAAACCGATTGCCGAGATTACCCGAGACAAGGTGCGATCCGCCTTCACCAAGAAAGCAGAGCACAGCCCCGCCCAAGCAAACCAGGCATTCCGGATTCTCCGCGCTCTCTACAATTATGCACGAGCGACCTATCGCCTTGACGATCAACCGATACTATCAGAAAACCCCGTCAACGTCTTGAGCGATGCAAAGCTATGGGCAAACGTACAAGCCAAATCCCGCCGCGTTGCACCTGTTCGGGTGGGTGAATTTTGGAACCGATTGAATGAAATTCGGTCGGCATCTTCTTCAGCGGAATCGACGAGGACAGGCTGTGACTTTATCGCCTTTTTGGTGTTGACCGGATGCCGGAAGAATGAAGCGGCAAGCCTGACGTGGGATCGTGTCAACCTCGATGAAGCTTGGTGGCATATCCCTGACCCCAAAAACAGGAATCCCGTTACCCTCCCCCTCTCACCCTTTGCCGTCGAAATTCTTCGACGGCGGCCGCGTGATTCTGAATATGTCTTCCCCTGCCGTACCGGTCCCGGTCATCTCAATAACGCCAGGAAGATTTTGTTGAAACTCGCTCCTGTCTCGGAAGGTTTGGTTAGCCCGCACGACCTGCGGCGAACCTTCCGCGCTGTAGCCGGTGAGTGCGGCATAGAGTTGTGGCGGACAAAGTTGTTGCTCAATCACAAGGTTAACGATGTGACACTCTCGCACTACACCGAGACAAGCGACTTGCGATATCTGGCACCAGAAGCCGAGAAGATAGCACAATGGATCATCCGGCAGGCGATGATTGCGGCGTCACCCAAAGTGGTTGACTTGGCAGGTAGGAGAGCTGCCCGATGACCGACGATGTTTGTTACGGCGTAGAAGTTATTTAAGCTATTGAGGGTGGAAAATGGAAAAAGTTATCGTTAAAACAAATAGTCAAGATATTCCAGATTTTTCTTTTACTGAATACCATTTTACAGAAAAGGAAAAAACAGACCTCCTATTCGCTTTAAAAAAATTCGATCAATCAAAGGTCGAGATTTTTATAAATAAATTGGCTTTTATCTGCCATCAAAAAATCTCTCTGAGAGAATTTCCAACCGTGGAGGAAATTAAAAGTTATGTAAAACCTATGCTTAATAGTTTCAGAAAGACGCTAAAGTATCTCCAATACCTGGAACATGGTTCTTTGAATCCTGGGACGAAGACTTATTTTTATCTTTACGATAAGGTCGGCGGCAAAGAATCATCCACACCACAAGATCATAGTGGTAAGAATGACTTGGCTATGATGGCATGGAATGCGGCCGGGATTGCAAAAGATGACCTTGACCTGGTGATTTCTTTAGTTGAAGACCAGATTAAGAACTGGACGAAGAAAGGAGGGCGGCCAACTGCAGGAAACGATAATTTCTGTTTTTCAGTAGCTGAGCTTTATGTTGAATGTTTTAATAAAACTCCAACTACAAATCAGGACGGTCCATTTTTCGTAATTATCAAACTTTCACTGGAAATTCTCGGATTGCCAAACGCAGATCCTTCTCGAATGGTCAGACAGGCTGTGAAGCGATTAATATGTAAATGATCGTAATTCTCTAAGACAAAACCCCCCTTTAAAAAACAGTTGTTTCGTACATTTTTACTTCACCCTTTTTTGGTTTTACTGCGCCCCATAAAGTTTTAAGCACACTTATGGAGGCCAGTCATGCAGCAACAAAGCAAGCAAGAAGAAAAACCTACCCCAAGAATATTAACCACTGTTGAGGCCGCTGAACTTTTAGGGTTAAAGCCCGGCACGCTGGAAATTTGGAGATGGAACGGCCGGGGCCCGGCATTCCTAAAAATAGGAAGGGCTTGCCGGTACCGGATAGAAGACCTTCAAGAATTTATAGCCAAGGCCGTCCGGACATCTACTACTTCGGCATAGCCGCTGATACCCATGAACACAGAAGCGGCATTATCTTTGCCTATCAGCCAGGCACACCTGGATGAAGCGCACCAGGAAGCACAACGGGTTATCCTGGCTTCTGTCCTGGCCCGTCCTGCGGTTTTCTCTCAGGTCGAAGGGCTTGAGCCTGACGCCTTCCGCAACCCGCAATTAAGGGCCGTTTTTGCTGCGATCAAAACCCTTGCGGGACGTGGCGAAGATATCAACGCCTTTGCTCTCTCGCGGGAGATTGACGACAGGATTGATACACCAATCTCTTTTATTGCAAGCCTACAGCTCGGTGCCGTCCCCTCATCTGATCTTTCCGCACACCGGGCCTTTCTCCAGGAACAGCGACAACAGGTTGTCGATCAAATCCACCGGAAGACCCTTCTCGCGATGCTCAACCAGGGCAAGCCCCTGGAAGCCGTCCTTGACGCCGGCCGGAAGATGATCAGCCAAGAGGAAGCGGCGCCGGCTCGGGGGAAACTGGCTTTCGTGTCGGCTGCCGATCTATCCACCAGAAGCCTTTCTCTTCCCTGGCTGATCAAAGACTTTCTCCCGGCCGACGCGGTGGTTTCCATCTTCGGCGGATCCGGTTCCGGCAAGAGCTTTCTCGCTCTCGATTGGTTGCTCTGTATCGCCTCCCGGAAAAACGAATGGATGGGGAACCCGGTGAAGCGCCGCGGGCCGGTTTTTTACATCGCCGGCGAAGGCTACAGCGGCCTGCCGGGGAGAATAAAAGCCTGGTGCCGAAAGCACAGCGTTTCCGTCGAGTCCTTGAGGTTCTTTTCCTCGAATCGAGCTGTCTATATGTTGGAGCCGGAGTCGGTCGCGGAAATGGTGGCAGTGATTGACGGAATGGCCGCCGAGCACGGACAGCCGGTTGTGGTCTGCGCTGACACCCTGGCCCGGTGTTTCGGTCCCGGTGATGAGAACAGTTCAAAGGACATGAGCGGCTTTGTGGCTGCACTCGATCAGGTGAGACACCATTACGGCTGTACCGTACTCGTTGTTCACCACAGCGGCCTTGGCGACGATTCCCGTAGTCGCGGATCGTCCGCTTTCCGTGCCGCGCTTGACGCCGAATATCGCCTGACCGTTAACGGAGAAACCAGGATCCTGTCCTGCACGAAAGCCAAAGACAGCGATCCGCCGCAGGACCTTCACCTTATTGCCGAGAAGATCGACCTGGGCGAGGCCGACGAGGACGGCCGGCCTATTTCCTCTCTGGTGTTCACGGAAGCGGAGGAGCCAGCGAACGCACCCAAGAAGAAGCTCTCCGCCAACAACCAGATGGGGCTGCGGGCTTTGGAATTCATCCTTGCAGATCGGAACGCTGTCCACCTCGAAGAGTGGCGTCGGGAATTCTACTCTCGCCACACAGGGGACAATCAGGAGGCTAAACGGAAGGCCTTCGAGCGAGCCCGTAAAGACCTGGTTGCCGGGGGGCACGTCAGCTGCAGGGACGATCAATATTGGACATTTGTAGTACCCGGACAAGACCGGACAAACCCGGACAATGTCCGTCCGTGTCCTGTTTTATACCCGGACAGACAGGACAACAACCCTTTAGGGTTGTCCGTCTTGTCCGGTTTAGACACCTAACACACGACGAGGTTTGAAGATGAAAAAGCGGAAGATCAGAACCAAAACAGCAACACCGACAGAGGGGCTGAAAGTCAAGGTCCATTCTGCAACGGAGGAAGCAGTTCATGCAGTCGCAGCCATAACCATTGCCAAGATGGAAGCGGCGACCGTCGGAGAGCTGCAGGCCGCTCTAATGGCCATAGCTGAAAGCTTTGTCGGGCTGACGGCAGAGTGTCCGGAAAAGCTAACGAAATACGGACTGGCTCTCGCGTTTGTTTCTCAAGTACTCGACGAGGCCGCCGGCGCAACAAGTCTGCAGGACGCCCTTAAAAATATGGCGCCGCCCGAGACCAGGTTTCCCTGGGGGCTGCAATGATTCCGGCCGATGATGGGCGGAGTATAAAAAACCGCCAGTCGTAAAGAACAACCATTGAAAAACTCCGCGCCGGTTCCGGCCGGCGCTTTACATAAACCTTACTCAAAGGTGCAAAAATGGAAGGAAGCAGCAGGACAATTAAAACGGGAATTCTCTACCGAAAGGCGTCCTTGTCCCTGGCTGGGTCGAAGGATGATAGCAAGCAGATAACTTGCTCGATCAGTAGCGATGTTCCTTATAGGCGGTGGTTCGGCATGGAGATACTTTCACACGCCAAAGGCGTGGTGAATTTGGAGCGAGTACAGGCGGGAGCCTGTCCCTTCCTGGCTGACCACGACACATCAAAACTCATCGGCAAAGTGATGGACGTTCAGCTTGATGGGCAGCGGGCAACTGCCACAATCAAGATGGGAGCCTCAGAGCTTGCCCGCGAAATTCTCAAAGACATGGAGGCTGGAATCCGGACCGAAATCTCAATTGGCTATCAGGTCAACAAGATGGAGTTGATTGGTCAAGTTGGCGACGAGGAAGAATACCTCGTTACGGATTGGACGCTCCTACATGTCGCCTCAGTTGCCGAGCCGGCCGATATCACTGTTGGGCTGGGCCGGTCTATCGAACAAACGGCCATCACTCAGGTGGTGGATAAAAAAACAAACAAAGGTGTGAAAATGGAAGAAAACAGCATGAAGCAGTCTGATATTGAAAACATTCTGGCCCTTGGAAAAATCCACAAAATGGAAAAAGAGGCGATGGAGGCCCTTCGGAAGGGAAGCACTACCGATGCCTTCCGCCAGTTCGTCCTTGAAAAACTAGCCTCAAGGAGCATCCAGCCAGTGGTTCTCCCTGAGTTGAGCTTAGGCCTTGGCTTCGGTCAACGAGAAATTAGGGAATACTCCCTGTTCCGGGCTATTGAGGCTCTGGCTTCGGGTGACATGTCAAAGGCAGGTTTCGAGGTCGAGGCCCACCGGGCTATTGAGAAAAAGATGGGACCAACCAGGGGTAAAGGGAGCAGCTTGTATGTTCCGTTTGATGCACTCGTAAGCACAAGAGCGCTCACCACATCTACTCAAGGTGCCGCTTTCGTTTCTCCTGAACTGCGCGGGGATCTGTTTATTCCCGGCCTGCGGAACCAGTCGAGAGTTATCGAGGCTGGGGCAACTATCATTCAGGGGCTTACATCAGATATTGACATCCCCCGGCAGTCCGGCACAACCGCGGGATACTGGATCGGCGAAGGTGCGGACGCAACAGAGTCCACGCCTACATATGACAATGTCAGCCTTGAATTCAAAACGGTTGCCGGCTACCAGGATATTACCAGAAAGCAGAGAATTCAGTCTTGCCTAGATGTTGAAAATCTTTTGAGGCAGGACCTGACAGCAACCCTCGGGATTGCGCTTGACCTGGGCGCTATCAATGGCACCGGCTTGGACGGACAGCCCACCGGAATAATGAATGTTACAGGGATCGGCGCCGTTACGCTGGGGGCCGGGCCGGCTGTCTCCTGGGATAACGTTATCGAGATGGAAAGCGATCTTGCTACCGCGAACACATTGACCGGCAGGTTAGGGTATATGTTCCCGGGCGGTATCATGAAGTTGTTGAAACAGACCGAACGGACCTCGGGCAATGGTCGTTACCTGCTCGATCTCAACGAGTCGGACAAGCTGAATGGGTATCCCTGGTATGTCACCAATCAGGTGCCGGCCGGCAAGATCCTGTTCGGCAACTGGGCTGATCTGCTGATCGGAATCTTCGGGCCCGGCGTTGAGATCCAGGTTGATCCCTACTCACTCGGCAAGTCTGGAGGCTTGCGTGTCATCGCCTTCTTGAGTTGTGATGTTGCGCTTCGCAACGCGACGTCCTTCACTCTCGCCTCAGTGTAAGCGGGGGGGGATGCCGGGGCGCGCACAATCCTTGAGCCCGGCGCAGTGCCCCGCATGAAGGATGACAGCACGCTGTCTACGCCTGCGGGTGACATCGATGGGCGGCTTGGCCTCAACAACCAGGCCGCCAGCTTTGTGAGGCGAGGCGATCGGGTCCTTCCCGGAGGGGCGAACTGAGGGTTGATTCGCAGCGCGGCCTTTCTCTAGTTACAGGCCAAAATATAGGGGGTTCCGGTTCCGGTCTTTGAGGGGTGGATATGTGGCCTGAATTTCGCGAAAACAGCGCTATATTAAACCGGACGCAACAAAGTTTTTTGCAAACAAACATCAATTGCTATGGGGGAACGCATGAGCAATTCCAGCACGATCAATATCGACATCAAGGTTGACGACCAGGGGGCGGTCTCGACTCTCAAGCAGTTCGGAAATGAGGTCGAATCGGCCGGCAAGAAGGGGACCTTATCATTGGGCTCAATGACCTCCGCGGCTGCCGGTGTTGTGGCCGCCACTGGCGCGCTGGTTGCCGCCGGCGGCGCCTTGGTTCTCACCTCTGCCAGGGAGGCAAAGGAGATGGAGAATCTCGCCAGGCTGGCGAAGATCGGCAGCGGCGAGTTCAAGGAGCTTGCCTTTGCCACGGAGGCCATAGGCATATCCGCTGATAAGTTCGCCGAGATCAATAAGGACGTCCAGGACAAGCTGGGTGATTTCATCGCCACCGGCGGAGGTGAGTTTGCCGACTTCTTCGAAAATGTCGCGCCAAAGGTCGGGTTGACCGCCGATGAGCTGCAGAGGATGTCCGGTCCTGACGTGCTGGTTGCGGTGAAAAACGCCATGGACCAGGCCAATATCAGCGCAGCCCAGCAAGTTTTCTACATGGAGTCCATAGCCGATGACGCCTCCTTGCTAAATCCGCTCCTCGAAAAGAATGGCCAGGCGCTGAAGGAGTACGCCGCCAGGGCCAAAGAGTTGGGTGTTTCCTTGAGCGAGGTGGACAATCAAAAACTGAAGGAAGCAAGCTTTGCGTCCGCCGAGGCTTCGGCCGCATTCGGCGGACTGAAGAATGCTATCGCCGCCGAATTTGCCCCGCTTGTGACGGATGCAATGCGCGGTCTGACCGACCTTATGGTTGATTGGAGAGACGATGCTCGAGAACTGGCCGGGTACTTCGTCAACATCGGCCAATCGTTCCAGGGGTGGAAAGCTGTCTTCGATGGCCGCCTTACCTTTTTCGAATTCGCAAAGATGGACTCGGAAGAGTTTGACGGGTGGCTGTTGAAGAACAAGGGGAGCATGGAGACACTGTCGAGCATAGGCGCCGAGACACAGAAAGGTTTTCGAAACGAAATCAATCTCACCAACGACGCATTGAAGTACCAGGAGGAGGCCCGCCAGAAAATTCTTCAGGAACATAAGACAGCAGCCGAGGCGCAGGCATCCGCCGAAAAAGAGATGTACGAAGAAGCCGGTTTCGGGGCTGAGGCGTACTTTAACGCCGAGGCAACCGAGCTGGTGCAAAAAGCCAGCAGATGGCAAAAGGCCGGGGCCGACACCTACGCAGTCGAACAATGGCTTTACGGCGAACTCGGCAAGTTGTCCCAGGAAGCATATTCGAAAGGCGAGATCGCCGCTGGCCAGGCCATGGACGCCATGCAGGCACAGAGCCGGACGCTCGTCGATCAATATGGCGCCGCAAACACGGCGATTACCGAACAGCTGGGCGCGGTAGGGGTCAAGGTCGATGAACTCAGAGGAAGCCAGATAGATATTCAGGCTTTCTTCGATGGCGGGATGGTAGCCACTGGCATTGACGCCCTGATCGCCAAGTTTGCAGAGCTGCGAGCGGCTGCGGCCGCCGCACCGGTCGCCCCGGATCTACCGTCGTCATCGTCAAGTGAGACGATCAGAAAAGTTGCCGAGCAGAAATCGAACGCAGCTTCCTCTTCTTCGTCATCGTCCAGACCTCCAGGCAGCTATGAGAACACCGACTCATCAATGTCCGCTTCCGAGGTGGCCGCCGCCGAGGCCGACTATTACGGCAATAAAAGGGCTGCAGGAGGGGCTACCATCATCAATAACACCTTCAATCAACAGATATCCCGTTCAGATGTGAACTCCATCATCAGCGAACAACGCCGCCGGGAGTCCAGACGATGATCATCCTTCAAAACCACCAGCAGCACAGCCAACCACGGCCGACCAGGCAGGCGCACCGGGGGAAATCGTATCGGGTCAACCTCGAAGACCTTCTCTGCGAAGGTGAGCTTGACACCTCAATGGCGAGATGGTGCGAGCATCGCCGGGACGAGGGCGCAGCGCTTTCTCTTTGGTCGGAGAAGGGTAAGTGTCACGCCAGGGATGAGGCGCGGCGCATGGGCGTTGAGAGCCTTTTTTCGTGGTGATTGCAATCTACACCAATGTTCAAACCGCTCGTTTATCGAGGTGTGAAAGAAATCTGCACCGTGGCCGGCCTGAATTACAAGGAGATGAGTTTCTACGTCCAGGAACTCGGGCTGCCCGTCTTCAAGATCGGCCGCAGCGGCCAGTGGCTTGCCACCCATGAGGATCTTGTCCGATGGATAGATGAGCAAAGGGCAAAGTACCAATCGGGGAAGTGAGGGCCGCCTTTTTTCATAGTGAAGATAGTAGTTCTTGACGATTATCGGTAGGGAAGGTAACCTGGATTTCCTAAACTTCGACGGTGCACAGCCAGCACCTTAATAAAGGCTATTTTTATTTATGCCATTTACTTTTGCCGTAAAGTGTCTCGGATACCGTGAGGTCCGGGGAGCCGTCGAAGGCTTAGGAGCACTTTGCGGCATTTTTATTTTTGGAGAAAGCACCATGCAACAGGACACCAGCAAAAAAGTCACAATCGATCATCTTGAGTTGAGCCATTCGATTACAATGAATCAAACACAGGCGTCGCTCGAGGTATTACGGGCTTATTTCGAGAACAGGATAAGCGGTAATGCAATGATTGACATTCCGGAGTCAACCATAGTGTCTTTTCTCTACCAAATTGATGAAAACTTGGAGCGCATGGATAATATCGTCGTAGATATCGTAAAAGAGGCTAAGCCCGTGAAGTTGCGGCTAGCGGTAGGATAATCAACCGGCTCAAACTTGAGCCCGTTCCGGAGCCCGGTCCCGAAAGGATCGGGCTTTTTTGTTCCATCCACTGATGCTTACATAGTGCTTACACAACGAAACAAGGAGCTAAGCTTGTATCGCTTAACTCCTTGTTTTTACTGGTACCCCCGGCAGGAATCGAACCTGCGACACCAGGATTAGGAATCCTGTGCTCTATCCCCTGAGCTACGAGGGCGAATTGATGTGATCAGGCGCAATAATACTCAAGTTTTTTCAAATCGCAATCACTTTTCATCGTACTGCGGCGGACGTCCTTATGGACATCGAATTCACTGTAAAAGAGATTTTTAGGCCTCTTCGTCGCTCAACAGCGATTCGCCGTCCTCCACCATCTTCCCAGGATAGTGTTCTTCGATTATGCCGCTGTCGATGACGCAGTTTCTACCGATCTGCTGTTCGGGCGGGACTGTTGCCCCCTTGCCGATGAGGGTGATGCCAGTGTAGAGGTGGCTGGGCTTGTTGCGATTGGCGACGTTATGGTTCTGGCCGAAGCCGACCACCGCTTTCTCGCCCACCACCACCCGTTTGTCCAGGATCGCCAGGTCGACGGTCGCGCCCTTTTCGATGACGCAGTCCTGGAAGATGATTGAATCCTTGACCACCGCGCCTTCCTCGACGATCACCCCCGGCGAGAGCAGTGAGTTGATGACGGTTCCGCGGATGATGCTGCCTGCAGAGATCATGCAGTGCTCAAGTCGGCAGCCGTCGGCGAAGCGGGCCGGGGCCCGGTCGGCGGGGCGGCCGTCGGCCTCGATATTGGTCCGGATCTGCCACTTCTGCGGTGAAATGCCACTGTCCTTCTTCAGGACGTCCATATTGGCCTCCCAGTAGGCCGGAATGGTCCCGACATCGCGCCAGTAGCCATAGAAGGGATAGGCAAAGACGTTGTCTTCTGACAGGGCCCGCGGCAGGATGTCGATGCCGAAGTCGTTCTCGTCCTTGTCCCGGGACAGGGTGTCGATCAGATAGTTGTAGTCGAAGACATAGATACCCATCGAGGCCAGATTGGACTTCGGTTCCTTGGGTTTTTCCTCCCAACCGATGATCCGATCGTGCTTGTCGACGATGCCGGCGCCGAACTGGTGCATCTGGCTCTTCGGCACGACCATCATCGCCACGGTCATGTCGGCCTTCTTCGCCCGATGGAAGGCGATCATGGCGTCGAAATCCATGTGATAGATATGGTCTCCGGAGAGGATCACCACCTCTTCGGCCGGGTTGGCCCGGAGGAAGTCGAAATTCCGCCGCACCGCATCCGCAGTGCCCTGATACCAGTCCGACTCCCTCTCCCCCGTACGCGGCGGCAGAATGGACACGCCGCGGCTCCGCCCGGTCAAATCCCAGGCCTCCCCCAGGCCGAGATGGCTCATCAGCGACAGGGGCTTGTACTGGGTCAGGACGCCGACCTTTTTCAGTCCGGAATTCATCACGTTGCTGAGGCTGAAATCGATGATCCGGTAGATCCCGCCGAAGGGCACCGCCGGCTTGGCCCGTTTCTGCACCAGGATATTGAGGCGGCTGCCGACACCGCCGGCCAGGATCAGCACCAGCGCCTCTTTTGCTCTCTTCATCGCAGCACCTCCCCTTTTTCGACCCGGGCGGACCACCTCGCTTCCGCCAACTTGGGATAGATTGTCGCCCCCTCGCCGATCACGGTATTGTCCGGGATAGTGTTGTTCCAGCCGATGACGGTGACACCCGTTTTCTCGCCACAGACCTCCGGCCCCACCCTGACATTCATGCCGAAGGAGTTGTTCACATCGGCGACCACCTTATTGAGACGGCAGTTCTCTCCGACGATGTTGCTGAAAAAGAGGATAGAGTTTTCGACAACCGCCCCCTTTCGGACATGCACTCCCGGAAAGAGGATGGAGTTGCGCACCGTTCCGCCGATCTTGCAGCCATTGTAAACCAGGCTATTGTGGACCACGGCGTTGCTGCCAAGGAGGACCGGTTCGTTGTCCCTGATGTTGCGGTGATCGAGGTTGGTGCGGAATACCCACTCTTCCAGGTCGATTTTCGGCTTCGGTCCGAGGAGGTCCATATTCGACTGCCAGTATTCATCGATCGTCCTGGTATATCCCCAGTAGCCGCAGAACTTGTAGCCGTAGATCCTATAGTTCTGCTTGAGCAGCATGGGGATGATGTCCCTGCCGAAATGATAGGAGTCACCCTTCTGGTTTTCCGCAAGCGCATAGTACAGGACCTCGGGCTTGAAGCAGAGGATGGTCATGGAGGCCCACTCCGATTCGGCCTTGGGGGATTTCTCCCAGTACTCCACTACCCGGCCGCCCCGCGCGCCGTCTTCCTCATCAATGGCCGCGGCGCCGAACCTGGAGGCCTCGTGGCGCGGCACCCGGGTAAAGGCCACGGTCAGGTCCGCGTTCTTTTCCGTGTGATAGGCGATCATGTCGCGATAATCCATTTTATAGATATGGTCGCCTGACAGGATCAGGATCTCTTCGGGGTTGTAGTACTGGACGTAATCGAGGTTCTTGTAGATGGCATCCGCGGGGCCGCGGTACCAGTCAGTCGCCTCGGAACCGATGAACGGCGGCAGGATGTCGATATGTCGGTACCGCCCGATCATGTCCCAGGCGGCGCCGTTGCCGATATGATTGATGAGGGAGTAGCTCCGGTATTGGCTGAGGATGGCCACCTGTTCAATCCCGGAATTCATCAGGTTGCTCAGGGAGAAATCGATGACCCGACCCACGCCGCCGAACGGAACCGCCGATTTCGGACGATAATATGTCAGGACATTCAGCTCATCGACCCGTCCGCCCGCCAGGATCATGGCCAGCGCAGTTGGTTTCAACATAGGGAATCCTCACAAAGGGAAGGCTTACAGAAGAGCGACCTAAGACTATGATCTTCAAGGCACTCTCAAAACATCCTCCCCATATGGTAAAGGATGTCGGTCCCATACGCAACTTGGATAGGCGAAAAATCCACTAAAAATGATGAACCACAAGTCGCTTGAGCGAGTCCGAGGTGAACTCCTTTTCCCCGAGCTGCAGATTTTTGAGCGGAATCTCGGCCCGGGCCGCTCCCTTGTGTCCGCCCGCTGAGCCCATCGAGCCGAAGATCCGCTCGGCGAGTTTGCCGGCGCTCTTTCGATAGCCGTCGCAGCGGAAGATGACGACCAGTTTCTCGCCGTGGATGCCGGACACGAAGACCCAGTCGATCTCGCCGACATGATTGAGAAAATCGGCGACGATGACGAGAACGTCGGGACTGCGGACCCGCCCCAGGTGAACATAGTAGCGCCCCTTGGAATACTTCAGGTCGGCCAGGGCGGTGGCGAAATAGCGCAATTCCGACCGCCGCAGGTCGGTCAGCTCGAACTTCCTGACCAGATCCCGGTTGGCGATATTGAAGAGATAGCGGAAAGAGATGCCGTCGGCCAGCACCGACTTCTGCTCGAAATCCTGGGTATCGACCTTGATCCCGTAGAAGAGAGCGGTGGCCAGGGCCACGGAGGGTTTCAAGCCGGCCGCCCGGAGATACTCTACAGCCATCGATGAGGTGGCCCCGTATTCCGGCCGAATATCGACAAATTCCACATTGGATATATTGCTTACCGGATGATGGTCGATAATGGCATGAATCTTTATTTTCTCGAAGCAGGGCAGATGATCCGGCTGCGAGTCGACCATGACCCGTTTGCTGTAATTCTCCAGCTTGACGTCCTTCAACCGCACCAATGGGATTTTCAGCCGCTCAACCATCGCCAGATTGTTGAGGCGCCTGATCTCATTGGGATGGGCGATCGCTACACTCTTGACCTTATAGCGCAGGAGCCTCTTGACCGCCATTGCGGTGGCCAGAGCGTCGGGATCGGCGTTGATGATGACAAGGACGGTATCTTCTTTTTCAAAAAGCCCCAAGAACGCATTCAACCTATTCTTGGCCGTGTTCTTGAGCGGTTGATTACAGGGAGGATCGATTTTCTTTTGCTTGCGCGCCATTACGGTAACTGTGGTAAGGGGAATATGAACAGGAGAATGGAATCAGCCCTTCGGACGATTCCTGCCGACACTGCAGGCCGACGCTCCCGTTGCATCCAATAGATCCGTCGTCTCTCCGTCCCCCGGCAACTTTGAACGACGTCGATCTCGATCCCGAAACCAGCCACCTCCAATAGTATTTCTGTTCTGCAGTGTCATACCGGGCTCTTTTGACAGAACGTTTCAATGCCTTCAAGGCCGTAATAATCAAGATAGTTCCGGCCATCGAAAACGCCACGATAAGCTGAAAATATACCACAAGTTTTGCGCGGTTTGCAAGCCCTTGAAAATTTACCGATTATCGCGCACGGACTTGACGGGAAAGACCGATAGTGTTACCTACAATTTGTTTTTCGCATCTTCGCCACCAATACTCCAGCCTGCAGCGAGTGAAAATGCATTTGTTCCATAGAGGTTTTTTTGAATCTGCTCAACCGTTATCTACTCAGCCAGTTCGTTAAATATTTCTTCACCGTCAACAGCGGCTTCGTCGCCATTTACCTGCTCGTCGACTTCTTCGAGAAATACGACGATTTCCTGAATGCCGGCAAATCCACTTGGCTGGCGCTCCAATACTTTCTTCTCACCATCCCCTTCATCGTCGATCAACTGGGGCCGGTCTTCATCCTGTTGTCCGGGGTTATCACCCTGGGGATATTGAATCATTCCAACGAACTGACTGCCCTGAAGGCCGGCGGTGTCCCCCTGCGCCTGATTGTCCGCCCCCTCTTTATCGGGGCGTTCATTTTTACCGGGCTTTTCGTGACGCAGGCGCAGTTCCTCCTGCCGATCACCATCTCCAAGACAAACAATATCTGGTACGAGCAGCTTAAGGGCAAGGTTCCTTTAGGAATCGTGCGAAACGGCAGGTATTACTACAAAGGCGAGGAAGGGTTCTATTCTTTCGGCTGGCCCGATCCGAAACGCTTAACATTCAAGGATTTTTCGTATTCCCGCTGGAATGAGACCTATAACATCGAATCACTGATCACCGCCGGATTCGCCGACTGGAACGAACGCGACCAGAGCTGGATTTTGAAACACGGGCAGATCCAGCAACAGGAGGATGTTCTGGATTACACCATCACCAATTTCAAAATCCGGAAAATGAAGTTTCCGGAAAATCCGGAGGATTTTCTGGTTCCCGCCAACAAAGAGGCCGAGCAGTCTCTGTCCGACCTCTTCCAGGAGATTCACCACTCCAATGTGGAACATGAGGTACAGGCGGCCTGGACCAATTTCCTCGGTCGAATTTCCTATATTCTGCTTGGCCTCCCCCTGCTGCTGCTTGGCCTCCCCATCCTGCTCTACTCGTACCGCAAATGGGGCAGGGATCTCTCGGTGGCCATTCCGGCCAGCTGCGGACTCGCCTTTTTCGCCTGGGGCATCTGGGGAGCCCTGCAGTCGCTGGCCAAGGCGGGATATGTCTCACCGGTCATTTCCGCGGTGAGCATCCACGTCGTTTTCTCTCTTGTGGGCATCGTCCTGCTTGTCAAGGACGATCGGTAGGCGCGGCTCAAAGCAAAAGAGGCCGCATGAAATGCGGCCTCTTGCATCAACCTGTCGCTATCGGCACAGCTTATTCGGAGATGGAGAGCAGTTCCACATCGAAGATGAGCACCGAGTTGGGCTCGATCATCGGTGCTGCGCCATTTTCCCCGTAAGCCAGCTCCGGAGGGATCACGATATGCATTTTCGACCCGACATTCATGAGCTGCAGGGCTTCGCTCCAACCCTTGATGACCTGCTCGACCTGGAATTCTGCCGGCTTGCCATGCTTGGCGGTACTGTCGAATTCGGTGCCGTTGATCAGCTTGCCCGTATACTCGACCTTGACGGTGTCGCTCGCCTGAGCCTTTTTACCCTGACCCTCTTTGATGACTTCGTACTGGAGGCCGCTCGGCGTGGTTGTTACGCCTTTTTTCTTCTTGTTTTCGGCAAGGTAAGCTTCACCTTCCGCCTTGTTCTTGGCCTTCATCTCCTCAAGCTTGGCCGCCTGGAGAGCCTGCATCTTGCCCGCGAACTCCTTCTTCACGGTCAGCATCTCCTCCGGGGTCATAGCCGGAGTCGTGCCTTTGTAGGCATCCTCGACTCCGGCGATGAAAGAATCTTTCTTGATCTCTCCAGTCCCTTTAAAGTAATTGCCCACCTCATAGCCCATACTGTAGCTGATCTTGTCTTCAAATGTCTCGGGCGGACCGCCCATTGACATACTCGGCAGAACCAGGCAGAACCCCAAGGCTGCCGTCGCGATTGATTTTTTCATATTAGCTCCTGTTAAAGGTTGATAGAATGCTTCATTTTTACGACAAAATCGTCGCGTGGAAAGAAATGACGGAAAAGATAGATGAACAGTACAGCAATCCGCAGGAGAGGATCACCAGGGTGATCCCTCGGTTGTTTCGGTTGAGATTCATATCAGAGCGCAACCTGGGAAAACGCTGCAGCAGCGACCTCACCTGGCCGTATTTTCTGTGGAAAAGTTCGCCGGCCACATATTCCCGGATCGTTCCGCTGTCTTTCAGGTGATCGAGGGTTTTCCGGCATTCTTCCCGAATCGCCCCGCCCTTGCCGCTCGAACCGTAGCCGTGGATGACGGTGAGCACAGTGACCCTGTTCCTTTTCGCATCGTCGATCAGTTCAGTCAACCTTTCCAGGGCCAGCTCGACGGTCGGCCGGCCCGCTTCGAGATTGACGGTCTTCTGTGAAAATGTGCGAATCTCCAGCGATTCTGGAGCCGACACTTTCACACCGCAGTAGGGGCATCGTCCGATCGCGGACTCCCGTTCGTTGCCGCAGACCTCACACAGCGTCATCATGGTAGGCCATCCTCCCGGCCGGCGGAGCTAGAGTCTTCTTACCGTGATGACGGCAGGCAGCTGGCGCAGATGCTGCATCAGGGTGTTCAGGTGGTCGAGATGGCCGACCTCCAGCGAGATGGTCATCTCCGCCAGATCCGCCGGGGTGGTGTGGGCTGACACTTCAACTATATTGGCATTGTCGAGGCTGATGGCCCCGCTGATCTCGGCCAGGATGCCGCGCCTGTTTTCCGCGCTGATGTGGATCCCGACCTTGTAAGATTTCTCGGCGATGCCGGCCCAGGACACATCCAGCCATCTCTTGGGATCGGAGCTGAGCAGGTTGACGCAATCCGCCTTGTGGACTGAGACCCCGCGCCCCATGGTAATGAAACCGACGATGGGATCGCCTGGCAGCGGCTGGCAGCACTGGCTGATCTTGACCAGCATCCCTTCGATGCCGTCGATCCTGATGCCGGCTTTGTCCTCGCTTTCCTCACTGGCATGCTGCTGGCTGACCATGAGGGTGGCCAGCTCTTCGGGCGGCAATTCGAGATTCGGTTCGTGGTCCTTGCGCAGTTCGGCAGGTTCAAGCACCTTGATCAGCTGCGAGGGGGTTATCACCCCGCTGCCCACCTTGACCAGCAGATCGTCCAGGGAATTGCACCGCAGCTGCTTGAGAATCAGGCGGATATGGCCGCTCTTGATGATCTTCTTGAGCGACGTGTCGTATTTCTTGATTTCCCGCTCGCAGATCTCCCGACCCAGCTTGAGGGCCTTTTCCTTTTCTTCGCGCCTGAGCCAGGAACGGATCCTGGTCCTCGCCCGGCTGGTCTTCACCAGATCGAGCCAGCCCCGCCGCGGCATCTGGGTGGGGGAGGTCAGGATCTCGACGATATCGCCGTTCTGCAGCTGGTATTTGAGCGGCACCTGGCGGCCGTTCACCTTGGCCCCGACGCAACGGTCGCCGATCTGGGTGTGGATGGCGTAGGCGAAATCGATGGGGCAGCTGCCCTTGGGGAACTCCTTCACCTCCCCGGTGGGGGTGAGGGCATAGACCTCCGGATCGTAGAGCTCACCAATCAGGCTATCGAGGAATTCACGGGGATCCTCGACCTCCTGGAGCGACGTGACCAGCTTTTTCAGCTCGCGGAAAAGCCGCGCGTCGTTCTTGTTGACCTTCTGGCCTTCCTTGTAGGCCCAGTGCGCCGCAACCCCCTCCTGGGCGACCCGGTCCATCTCCTCGGTACGGATCTGGATCTCGATGAAATGGTCCCTGGGCCCGACCACGGTGGTGTGCATCGACTGGTAGTTGTTGGCCTTGGGCACGGAGATGAAATCCTTGATCCTGCCGGGAACCGGCGCCCACTCTCCATGGATGATACCGAGCGCCTCGTAGCACTCGTTCACCGTGCCCACAATGATCCGGAAGGCCACCTTGTCGTAGACCCGCTCCAGCGGAATGTTCTGGGCAATGATTTTTTTATAGATGGAGTAGATGTGCTTCGGCCGGCCGATGATGCGCAGCGGCCTGACACCGCTCTCGGCCAGTTTTCCGTAGAGGATCTTGATGACCTCGTCGACGTAATTCTGCCGTTCGTCCAGCGAGCTCTCCAGCTTATTGGACAGGTCGTAGTGCTCTTCCGGATGGAGGAACTTGAAGGCGTAATCCTCCAGCTCCCTCTTCAGCCAGTCGATGCCGAGACGGCTGGCGAGCGGGGCGTAGACATCCATGGTCTCCCGGGCGATATCGAGTTGCCGCTCCCGGTCCGCCATGTCGAGAAGGAACATATCGAGCAGCCGGTCGACCAGCTTCACCAGGAGAACGCGGATATCCGAGGCGATGGCTAGGAGCATCTTCCTGAGGTTCTCGGCCTGGCTCGCCAGCTTACTGTTGTACTGGACCTGGGTGATCTTGGTGGATCCCTCGACAATCACCGCGACATCCTTGCCGAATTTCTCCGCGACCTCCTCGACGCTCACCCCTTCCTTCAGGACGCCGTGCAGGAGTCCCGCGAGGATCGTGTCGAGGTCCAGATGCATGGAGGCCAGCATCGAAGCCACCTCCAGCAGGTGGACGATGTACAGCTCACCGGAAAAATGGCGTTTTCCCTTATGCACGCGGGTGACGATCTCCCAGGCCTCGTCGATACGGGACAGGTCGACACCCTGCAGATAATTGGAGGCCAGGATTTTCAGGCCGTTGGTATTGATTGTCGCTTCGTTCGCCATCTTGACAATATCGCCGGTTCCTTACGGCTTCATGAGTTCAGAGCTAATTCTTTCACAGAGGGCTCCGACCGCCTCTTCCGGGGTCATTTCCTCGGTTACCCCGTCTCTGCGGCGGCGGACCTCAACCTTGCCGCTCTTGACATAACTGTTGCCCACTGTTACCCGGTAGGGAATGCCGAGCAGGTCGGCGTCCTTGAATTTCAGCCCGGGCCGCTCGTCCCTGTCGTCGATGAGGACTTCCAGTCCATAGGACTGCAGTTCGCGATAGAGCTTTTCAGCGGTGGCAGTGATCGTTTCGTCCTTCACCCCGAGGTTGAGGATAATAACCGTGCAGGGTGCAATCGGCACGGGAAAGATGATACCGCTCTCGTCGTGGTTCTGCTCGATAGCCGCCGCCACCACCCGGCTCACGCCGATGCCGTAGCAACCCATGACGAAGTGCTTCTCCTGGCCGTCGCTGTCCTGGAAGGTGGCGTTCATCGACTCGGAGTAGCCGGTGCCCAACTTGAAGACATGGCCGACCTCAATTCCCTGGGTCAACTCCAGCTTGCCGCCGCACTCCGGACAGGGATCGTCGGGCGAGACCTGGCGCAAATCGGCCACCGCCTCCACCTGAAAGTCACGGTCGAAATTGACGTTCTTCAGATGGTAGTTCTTTTCGTTGCCGCCGGCATAAAAATTGCGCATCGCCGCGACTTCCTGGTCGGCCACGACCCGAATCTTGATGCCGACCGGTCCCAGATAGCCGGTGGGAACGCCGGTGGCTTTGAACACCTCCTCATCACCGGCCATTTCCACGTCAGCCACACCCAAAAGGTTCTTCAGTTTAACCTCCTCCACTTCCCGGTCGCCACGAACCAGTACCGCGACCGGCTGGCCGTCCGCCTTGAAGACCAGGGTCTTGACCAACCGGGACGGCTCGATGCCCAGGAATTCACAGACTGCCTCCACCTTGCGCTTGCCGGGAGTTTCCACCTTCTCCAGTTCGGCCGGAGGTTCACTTGAAGTCGAGGAAACGAGCTTCACCACCGCCTTTTCCATGTTGGCGGCGTATTCGCAATCCTTACAAATTACAATGGTGTCTTCGCCGGTTTTGGCAAGGACCATGAATTCATGGGAAAAACTGCCGCCGATCGCTCCCGAGTCCGCCTGCACTGCCCGGAATTCCAGGCCGCAGCGGGTGAAGATCCGTTTGTAGGCGTCGTACATCTTCCTGTAGGAGACTTCCGCACCCTCATCGTTCACATCAAAGGAATAGGCATCCTTCATGATGAACTCCCGGCCCCGCATGAGGCCGAACCGCGGCCGGATCTCGTCGCGGAACTTGGTCTGGATCTGATAGAGGTTGACCGGCAGATCCCGGTAGGAGTGCAACTCTTTTCTGGCGATATCGGTAATGACCTCCTCGTGGGTCGGCCCGAGGCAGGATTCCCGCTCGTGGCGGTCGTGGAAGCGGAGCAGCTCCGGCCCGTACTTCTCGTACCTGCCGGTCTCCTTCCAGAGATCGGCGGGCTGCACCATGGGCATCAGCAGTTCCTGGGCGCCTGCCCGGTTCATCTCCTCGCGAACGATGTTCTCCACCTTGCGGATGGCCGCGAGACCGAAGGGCATGTAGGTGTAGATTCCGGCGGTGAGTTTGCGAATGAAGCCGGCGCGCAGCAGCAGGATGTGGCTTACCACTTCGGCTTCGGCCGGACTTTCCTTGAGGGTCGGCAGGAGTAACTGAGAATAACGCATGGTGTTTAGGTTTTTTCGTTCGTGTTGATCTTAAAGTCGCTCTTCATATTCCGAGTAGCATTCAAAAAGGATCCGCTTCTTGTAGGGTGCACTCACCCTGCTCGAGATCCATTATTGAAAGCCGAACCGGCCGAAACCGGTAATTTACTAGCCTCTATTAGTACCTTAGAAATTCATTTCTTGTTTTTTCACCTCTCAAGGGGTGCCAAAAGAGTGGAAATGAATTTCGTGAAAACACTTGGGTTGCGCGTCAGCCCGCATTAGCAGAATCTTGCCTTTTTTGCCCTTCTTCTTCCATCTTTTTCAACTCGGTCATAAAAACTTCCATGAGCTCTTCTTCCTTCACTTTCTTCCAGATTTCCCCTTTCTTGAAGATGATGCCCACGCCGTTGCCGCCGGCGACCCCTATATCGGCCTGTTTCGCTTCGCCGGGGCCGTTGACGGGGCAGCCCATGACCGCCACCTTGAGGGGACTTTTCATGGTCTGCACGAAGCGCTCGACTTCTTCCGCGAGGGAAAAAAGATCGATGCGGGTGCGGCCGCAGGTCGGGCAGGAGATGAGTTCCGGCCCCCGTTCGCGTATCTTCAGGGAGCGCAGGAGCTCGAAGCCGACCCTGACCTCCTCCACCGGATCGCGAGTCAGCGAGATGCGGAAGGTGTCGCCGATGCCTTCGCTGAGCAGGATTCCCAGGGCCACGCTCGATTTGACCGTGCCGGCGATGAGGCCGCCGGCTTCCGTCACCCCGAGATGCAGGGGATAGTCGGTTACGGCGGCAAGCTTGCGGTAACCCTGGACGGTGGTCAGCACATCGGCCGACTTGATCGAGATCTTGATCTCGTAGTAGCCGTATTTTTCCACCAACCGCACATTGCGCATGGCGCTTTCGATGAGTGCCTCGATGTTGTCGGGCGTCGGGTAACCGCAGGTCTTGAGGAGATCCTTCTCGATCGAGCCGCTGTTGACACCTACCCGGATCGGCACCCTGTGGAGTTTCGCCGCGGCCACCACGCGGGCCAGCTTCTCCTCCCCCCCCAGGTTGCCGGGATTGATGCGGATGCCGTCCGCACCCTGCTCCATGGCTATAATGGCCAAGCGGGAATCGAAATGGATATCGGCGATGAGGGGGATGGCTATTTTGTCCCGTATATCCCTGATCGCCTCGGCCGCTGCGATATCCGGCACGGCCACCCGGACGATCTCGCACCCGGCCGCCGTGAGCCGGTCGATCTGCGCGACGGTTGCCGCCACATCGGCGGTGTCGGTATTGGTCATAGACTGCACCAGGATAGGGCTGTCCCCGCCCAGAGCCAGGCCGCCGATCCTGATCTGCCTCGTCTTGCGTCTGACAATCATCTGCCGCCCCTACCCTTGCGCCACTTTCAAATTTTTATTCAACAGGTTCAGCTCCGCATCCGAGCTTCTTATATAAGCTGGAACACCCTCCGCCAGATCGAGCAGTTCCCCGCGAAGGAATCTTTCCCCTGCGAGCAGCCCCAGCGAAGCCGCAGAAGGTTCGTGCAGCTGGGCCGGGGCAAACGCCACCCGCTCGCCCAGGAGCGTTCGAAAAAGGTCGCCATAAACCTGGACCCCGTCGCCGACCATGATCACCGGTTCCACCACCTGCGCAGCCAACTCCTGAGGCATGAGGACGGCACTGTCCCCCGCGCGCTCCACCAGCCCGTCCGCGCCTGATCGGTAGAAGGCTGCGTAGACCTCCTTCTTCCGGGCATCCAGAACCGCGCAGATGAGCTTGCCTGTGACACATTTACTTGCCAGGGCATCCAGGGTGGAAATGCCGATCAGGACTTTTCCGGCAGCGGCCGCCAGGCCTTTCGCCGTGGCCATGCCGATCCGCAGGCCGGTGAAACTGCCAGGGCCGGTGGAGATGCCGATGCCGTCGATATCCTGCCAGGTGCGTGCCGTTTCCGCCATCAACAGATCGATGACCGAAAGGAGTCGTCGGGAGTGGGTAACTTTGCCGGTCAGGCTGAAGGCGGCTATGACCCTGCCTTCCCGCCTGGTTCCGAGGGTGAGGGCCACGGAACTGCAAGAGGTCGCAGTGTCGATGGCTAAGATAAGAGGGGATCCGTGATCCATCAATGGAACAGCCTGACGATATCGTTGTAGAAGACAAAAATCATGAGCGTTCCGAGAAGGCCTATACCCACCTGCTGGGCGATGATCTGCGACCGTTCGGTCAGGGGCTTGCGCCGCAAACCTTCCAGGGAGAGAAAGACCAGATGACCTCCGTCGAGGACCGGGATCGGCAGGAGATTGAGGATCCCCAGATTCACGCTTAACAGCGACATGAAATAGATCAGGTTCAGCCATCCGGCCTTCATCTGTTCGCCGGCAATCTGGGCGATCAGAATGGGGCCGCCGATCTCGGAAGCGGGCACCACCTGCTGAATGATTTTCACAAAGCCCGTGACCGTAAGATCGATATACATCCAGGTCTGCAGGCAGGCGTTTTTCAGGGATGCCAAAAGACCGCTCGACTCCCATGTTATGTCGTCAGCCTTCATGATCCCGATCATGTAACGTTGTTCGACTTCTTCGCCGAAGACATTCTTTACCGCATCGATGGCCGGCTTCACTTCCGTGGTAAACTGTTCTTCGCCGCGCTGCACGACGACCGACAGGGAACTGCCGGCGCTGTCCTTCACGGCTTCCAGAACATCCTGCCAGCCCAGCATCTCGCGGCCGTTGATCCGCAGGATCTCGTCGTCCTTCTGCAGGCCCGCCGCGGCCGCCGGGGAATTGTCATTTACTTTGCCGATCCGGGTGGAATCGACGGGTGTGGGAACGCCGACAAAGAAAAAAACCAGGAAGAATAACACCACGGCAAACAGCAGGTTGAATACGGGGCCGGCCAGCACGATGAAGAAGCGCTGCCAGACCGGCTTGTGAGCGAAAGAAACCTTCCGGTCGGCCTCCGGCACATCCTGCTCATCGGGGTTTTCGCCGAACATCTTGACGAAGCCGCCAAGCGGCAGGGCGGAGATGACATATTCTGTTTCGCCGATCACCTTGCCCGCCAATTTTGGGCCAAAACCGAGGGAAAACTTCAAGACCCGGACCCCAAAAAGCTTGGCGAGGAGGAAATGCCCGAGCTCGTGGACGAATATGAGCAGGCCGAGCACCAGAATGAAGGAAAAAAGAGTATTCATATCAGAAAATATATGCGGAGAAAAGGCTTCTCCTTTTTAGTCGATAAATTGATCTTGATAAAGCAGTAAAAAGTGCTCCAACCCGTGAAGACGGACCCTGGAAAAAGTTTGATATACGAGGCGTAGTGTCTGAAACGGCGCTTTGGTAGTACATATGGTACAGCGAAGCGCCGTTTCAGACCTACAACGAAGTAAATCGGACTTTTTACGAGTCCATCAATCTTGCTGCAGGGCTGTTCCGACAAGGGAGCCGGCCGTTTCCCTGGCTCTGGCATCCGCCTGCAGGATATCTTCAAGGCTTTCTTCGCTTCCTTGCTCTATAATATCCATTGTTCTGGCCACTGTCTCAGCAATTTGCGGAAAACTTATGCGGGAGGCGAGAAAGGCGGCGACAGCCACTTCATTGGCGGCGTTCAGCACTGCCGGAGCGACCCCGCCCCGTCGAAGCGCCGTAAAAGCCAGCTGCAGGGCCGGAAAGCACTGGTAGTCGGGCTCGATGAATTCCAGGCTCGCGCACTGCGAAAGCTGCAGAGACTGGAGTTGCAAAGGCAGCCTCTCCGGATAGGACAGGGCGTAGGCGATCGGGATCCTCATATCTGGAATCCCGAGCTGCGCCAGCACCGATCCATCCTGATATTCCACGAGGGAATGGACTATCGACTGCGGGTGGACGACCACCTCGATGGCCTCGGCGGCAACATCGAAGAGCCATCGCGCCTCGATGACTTCCAGCCCTTTGTTCATGAGCGTAGCCGAGTCGATGGAAATCTTCCGCCCCATGGACCAATTGGGATGCTTGAGCGCCTGTTCCTTGGTGACCTTAAGGAGCTGGTTCATCTTCATGCCCCGGAACGGCCCCCCCGACGCGGTCAGGATGATTTTCTTCAGATCCTTCTTCCGTCCGGCTTCAAGAGCCTGGAAGATCGCCGAGTGCTCAGAGTCGATCGGCAGCAGGCGAACTCCTTTCTCCCGTACCGCATCCATGACGATCCTGCCCGCCATGACCAGCGTTTCCTTGTTGGCAAGGCCGATATCTTTGCCGGCTTCAATGGCGGCAAGTGTCGGCAGCAGGCCTGCGGCCCCCACTACCGCCATGACGGCGATTTCGGCAACCGGAAAGGACGCCACCAGCTTATTGCCCTCACCCCCGCAGACGATCCTCGACCGGAACTCATCCGGCACCAGCGCCGCAAGTTCCTGCGCCCGCCGTTCGTCCAGCACAGAAACGAGTTCTGGACGAAATTCCAACACCTGTTCGGCCAGAAGCGACACGTTTGTGCCGGCAGCCATGGCAACTACCTTATATCGTTCCGGGAACTGTCTGACAACCTCGAGGACGTTGACGCCTATGGAGCCGGTGGAACCGAGCAGGGCAATGCATTTCATGGGAAGGCCGGCAGAAGGAGAAGATAATAGAGCACCGGGCCGACAAAGAGGAGGGAATCGACACGGTCGAGGATACCGCCATGACCGGCCAGAAGCGTACCTGAATCCTTTGTTCCCGTGCCGCGTTTGACGATAGACTCGGCGAGATCGCCTACTATGCCGATGATCGACAACAAAAGCGCGGAGAAGAGGAGAAAGGTCCAGCTGAATGAAGGCTGAAGGAGCATGGCGAAACCGGAAGCAGCGGCAAGACCCGCGGCGATGCCGCCTATAGCCCCTTCCACGGTCTTCTTGGGACTGATATTCGGGCAGAGTTTGTTCTTGCCAATGGACCGGCCGACGAAATATGCCCCGGTATCCGAGCAGGCGGTAATGGCGGTGCCAATCACCAACCAGCTGCTGCCCTCGGGGACAAAACGCAAGAGAACCATATGGGAGCCCAGAAAGCCGATATAAAACAGCCCGAACACCAGTCGGCAGAACAGCGTGTAACTTTCCTCGATACTTCGGTAGCGATAAAGAAAATAGCAGGTCAGAGCAAGAAAGGAAAATAACATGGCCGGGGGCAGGGTATGCAGCTCGGGGTAGAAGCTGGTGATGACCACCGGCGCCGCGAGGGTGCCGTTGAGGAGCCAGCGCTCACTGAAATGAACGACTCGCTCATCTGCCATCTTCAGGTATTCATCGGCGCCTACCAGGACTATGAGGATCGTGACCAGACAGAAGAGGAGCGATGATCCTTTCAGTAGAAGCAGAAGCCAGAAACCAGCAATCAGAATTCCGGGAACTACTCGTCTCATTGTTTACTTTGCTTGAAGCTGTTCGCCGGTTTGACCGAATCGCCGTTCCCGCGCCTGGTAATCATGAAGAGCTTGCAGGAATTTTTCTCTCCGGAAATCGGGCCACATGATTTCGGTGAAATAAATTTCGGCATAGGAGAGCTGCCAAAGCAGGAAATTGGACAACCTGGATTCTCCGCCGGTCCTGATGAGCAGATCGGGATCGGGCAGTGAGGCGGTATCGAGATGTTCTGTAATGGTCCGTTCAGAGATTTCATCGACACTCAACGAGCCTTCCCGGCACAAGCGGCCGATATTTTTTACAGCCCTGACCATTTCGTCCCTCCCGCCGTAACTGAGTGCCAGATTCAAGGTGAGTTTCGCATTACCGGCGGTCTCGGCGATGGTCTTATTCAGGACCTCCCTGACCCCTTCCGGCAAACGCTCACGATTTCCTATGGAAATCAACCGAATGTCGTTCTTCTGCATGCGAGGCAACTCGGATTCGAGATATCTTTTCAGTATTGACATCAGACCGCTCACCTCCTGATCCGGCCTCTGCCAGTTTTCTGAAGAGAAAGCGTACAGCGTAAGATAGCGTATGCCTATTTCACGGCAAGTTTCCACTATATCCCGAACTGAATCGGCCCCGACTTTATGCCCATACAACCGAGGTTTTTTTCTTCTCCTGGCCCACCTGCCGTTACCGTCCATGATTATGGCAACATGACGGGGAAGACGAGAAACATCTATAGTGGTGGTACCAGGCATATGTAATCCGTGTTGTTTCGCCGCTGTAGTGCAAAAGGAAAACGTCCCGGGTAATGGATCAAACTTCCATTACCTCTTTCTCCTTCGAGGCAGTAGCTTCATCTATCTTCTTGATATAGGAGTCTGTTTCATTTTGCGCTTCTTCCTGCAGCTTGAACAGTTCATCTTCGGAGATTTCTTTATCCTTCTTTTGTTTTTTCAAAACCTCGATGGCATCGCGCCGAATGTTGCGGATAGCCACACGGAACTCCTCACCAATCTTCTTGACCGATTTAACCAGATCCTTCCGGCGCTCCTCGGTCAGCTGGGGTATATTCAGCCGGATGATCTTGCCGTCACTGATGGGATTGAGTCCGACATCGGATTTGAGTATCGCCTTTTCGATTGCCGGCAGCAGTTGAGGATCCCAGGGTTGGATGGCGATAAGCCGGCTCTCGGGGATCGTCAGTGTCCCAACCTGATTGAGGGGCATCGGGCTGCCATAGGCATTGACGTGGATTCCGTCCAGAATTGACAAGGAAGCCCTTCCTGTCCTGATCTTTGCCAACTCCTTCTTGAAGGATTCGACACTCTTCTCCATCTTTTCAGACATTTCGAAAATCACTTCACTCATTGGTATCACCTCTTATACTTGGTCTATCCCGGTCCAAAGGCCAATATGAAAGAGATTAAAGAAAAACCCGCATCTCTCAGACCTTCAACATCTCTCCCGATTTCCGGTCAATTATGTTGCCCGGCATTTCAATCGGCAATAAGGGTACCCACTTTCTCACCAAAAGCGGCACGCTTGATATTGCCGGCAACGCCCATATCGAGAACCATGATAGGAAGATGATCTTCTTTAGCCAGGGCAATACCCGCGGCATCCATCACCCGCAACCCCTTCTGCAGGACATCGTCATAGGTGAGATAGTCAAATTTTACCGCATTATTATCTAATACGGGATCGCGATCATAAACGCCGTCGACCTTGGTCGCCTTTATAACAAGATCCGCATCGATTTCCAAAGCTCTCAATACACCGGCGGAATCGGTGGTGAAATAAGGATTTCCTGTGCCCGCGGCGAAGATGACTACTCGCCCCTTTTCCAAATGTCGAGTCGCTCTTCGGCGAATATAGGGTTCGGAAACAGATTGCATGGGTATTGCCGACATAACTCGGGTGATGACGCCGATGCGCTCCAGGGCATCTTGCATTGCGAGGCTGTTCATGACTGTGGCAAGCATCCCCATATGATCGGCTGTTGTCCTGTCCATCCCTTTGCTGGCGCCGGCAACACCCCTGAAGATGTTGCCGGCGCCTATGACAAGCCCCAGTTCGGCACCAGCCAAAACCACTTCTTTCACTTCTGTCGCAACGAACTCGAGAACCTTGGTATTGATCCCATAGGAATCATCGCCCATAAGCGCTTCGCCGCTGAGTTTCAGCACCATTCTCTTGTACTTTAACTTTTCAGCCATTGTCGTGTCCTCAACAGAAGGTTGATTCAAGGTAATCCTCGTCAGGTCCAAAGGATAGGATTGTCAAGGTATTACAGCTTATTCTGTACCAACCTGGAATCTGGCGAATCTCTTGATCGAGATATTTTCCCCCATTTTCCCGACCAACTCGTTCAGCAGGTCTTGAATACTCAGATCAGGATTCTTCACGAACTTCTGTTCAAGCAGGGCTACCTCGGCAAGAAATTTTTCGATCTTGCCGTTCACCATTTTTTCTACAATAGCCTCGGGTTTACCTGACTCCAAGGCCTGCTGGACGAAGATGTCTTTTTCGCGGGCGATTACCTGGGCCGGCACCTCATCCCTGCTGATGGAGATGGGGTTGACGGCGGCGATGTGCATCGCCAGGTCCTTGGCAAACTCTTTGAAATCTTCATTTTTGGCGACAAAATCGGTTTCGCAGCCAAGTTCCACCATGACACCCAACTTTCCGCCGGCATGAATATAGGTAGCGATGACACCTTCACTTGTCGCCTTGTTGGCCCTTTTTGCGGCTACGGCCAGACCCTTCTGCCTCAACAGGTCCACAGCCTTTTCGAAATCACCGCCCGTACTTTCGAGGGCCTTTTTGCAATCCATCATACCGGCTTGCGTTTTGTCCCTCAGATCCTTTACCATCTTCGTCGTGATAGCCATGGTAAATCTCCTTATATCTTTCTTAATTTTAAACAGTTGCTGGTAATCATACAACTATCGACGAAAAGCACCTTCTGCCGTGCATATGAAAAAGGGGCGGTCTCGCGACAGCCCCTTTTCATATGTAGCAACACATCCTTCCGGAGCTAACTTAGCATAGCCCGGGCAATATTATGCGTCGGTCTCAGCAGCTTCGTTATCCATTTCATTCCCGGCATTACCCATGGCAGCGGCGACGGCTTCCTCGGAAGCCTCATCACCTTCCCGCATTGCATGTCCGGCGAGAGCGGCCTCGGCAATATAATGGCTGATGAGCCGGATAGAACGAATTGCATCGTCATTGCCGGGAATGATGTAGTCGACCCCTTCCGGGTCGCAGTTGGTATCGGTTATAGCTACAACAGGTATGCCCAACTTGTTTGCCTCGTTTACGGCGATATCCTCTTTACGGGGGTCGATGATGAAAATCGCGGTAGGAAGATTACGCATGTCCTTGATGCCGCCGACATTGCGTTCAAGTTTTACTCGCTCTTTTTCCATCAATAGAACTTCCTTTTTCGGAAAACGGTTGATCGAGCCGTCAGCCTGCATCGACTCAATGGCTTTCAGACGATCGATACTGTTCTTGATAGTCTGGAAGTTGGTGAGCATCCCGCCCAACCAGCGATGATCGACGTAGAACATCCCGCAACGCTTTGCTTCCTCTTTTATGATATCCTGAGCCTGACGCTTGGTGCCCACGAAGAGTATGGTTCCCCCACGCTTCACCTCTTCCGAGATGAATTCACAGGCTTTCTCGAAAAGTTTCTTGGTGATGTCGAGATTGATGATATAAATCCCGTTGCGTGGCCCATAGATGAAAGGCTTCATCTTGGGATTCCAGCGTCTGGTCTGATGGCCGAAGTGAACACCGGCCTGCAGCATGTCTCTTACCGTAACATTTGCCATTTTTTCTCCTTTCTGGTTTTTCCTCCATCTTCATAATCGATCCAACATCCAATGTGTTGTACGACACCAGTTGAACGCGAAGATGTGTGTGGTTGACAGACTCATCAGTCTAACATACAAAAAGAACAATCTGACTTTTTACCATGTGTTGCTCTACTTTGCAAGTCATCCATGATGCTTCGTGTGAAATTTCATTTTCTCGTTAAGCAGCTTTTTCCGGAGAGTATCAGCTTCAGCCATTCGAAGCCGAACTTCAGCAACTCGCTGTCGTCCTTGTCAATGCGCCGGCGTTGGTCCTTTTCGAGTGAGAATTGTTGAATTAGCCCGTGGGATTCGACAAACTCTCTGAAGGCGTCAATATTATAGCAAACCAAAAATGACAATCTTTGCTTTTCTCCGGCAGCCCCCTCCCCCTTCCATGGGTTTGTCCGAAAGAGAGTGTCGATCTCGGCCCAATAATCATTGAAGACATTATATTCTGATACCCTTTGACTGCGTATCCAAGCCTTCACGCCCATTTTTTTCTCTTCCATATGTCCGAGACAATAGGCATGATTCGTCAAGAAATAATACTCTTGGGGAATTTTGTTGGCATCGGTCCTGTCTATCGCACGTTCAAGGGGATAAGTCCTGCAGGCGGAAGGGCGGTCTTTGTACACCCGGCAGCCGTCTGGGCAAAGAAACGGGCAAGCTTTTTCCTCGTCTTCGTTCAGTTTCAGTTTTACTGTGGGGAAAAAAGGATTTTCGCCTACCTGCAATTGGGTATAGAGTTGTAAAAATTTTCTCGAATCTATACAGAGATTGTTCTTCAGTCGTATGATGTCATATGGATAAAGAATCAGATCCACATTTCGACAACACCGTGTAAAACATTCAACTCCAGGATGACAATCGAATTGGAATTCCGCATTTCCAAGCGGAACCATATGTGACGGGAACTCTTTGCTCTCCATTCCGAATTAAACTCCTCGGATTTCACTTCAAAAAAAAAGCTGGTCTGGAACATGGTTCCAGACCAGCTTTCATTGCAACCTGCGGTCATATCAACTCTCAGCTTGAGGGGCCTCGATGACCTCTTCGTAGCCGACCAACTCAATAATGGCCATTCCTGCGGCATCGCCTTTTCGTATTCCAGTTTGCAGTATTCTGGTATACCCGCCGTTACGCTCGCTAAATTTGTCTTTTATATCGGTGAAAAGTTTTTCGACAACAGCTTTACTGCGTATGAATGACAAGGCCTGTCGTCTGGCATGCAAGTCGCCCCTCTTCGCCAGGGTAATGAGTTTCTCAGCAATAGGCCGTACTTCTTTTGCCTTCTCCGTGGTGGTAATGATTCGCTCGTGCTCGAAAAGAGAGGTTACCATGTTCCTGAACATCGCCAATCTGTGAGAACTGGTACGTCCTAATCTTTTACCGGATTTTCTATGTCTCATTTCTTAAACCTCAGCCTCTGGACAGTATGTAGAATCGATTTCTGCAATTTTGTTTCAGGTTATTTCAGACCTTTCCCTCTTCCTTGTCTCCGCGGATGTTCGGTGGAATCCAGTTCTCGAATTTCATCCCGAGCGTGAGATCCATTTCAGCAAGAAGAGCTTTTATCTCATTGAGGGATTTTCGACCGAAGTTTTTGGTCTTCAACATCTCCTGGTCGGTCTTTTGAGCCAGGTCCCCAATATAATTGATATCAGCATTCTTCAAGCAATTAGCTGACCGTACGGACAACTCGAGGTCCTCAACGGGTTTGTCAAGAAACGGATTGAGTGGTTCCGAATCCTTGATGGAATCTGTGAGAACTTCCGGTTCGGCATCCTCTTCGTCAAAATTTATGAAAATGGTCATCTGATCTTTGAGAATCTTGGCTGCGTATGCCAAGGCGTTCTCGGGTCTGAGACTTCCATCTGTTTCGATTTCGAGGGTCAGTCTATCATAGTCGGTCTGCTGGCCGACACGAGCCTGGGATACTACATACTGGATTTTCTTGATCGGAGTAAAGATCGCGTCGATGGGAATCTGACCTATGGAGAGATTTTCCTTATCCATCTTCTCTGCCGGTTGATATCCCTTCCCCCATTCGACGGTCATTTCCGCATGGAAATTGATGGGGCCGGTCAATGTACATATGACCTGCTCCTTGTTCATCACCTCAACGTATGCTGATTCCGTGATGTCGCCGGCGGTTACGATCCCCGGGCCAGTTTTTTCGATGACCACCTTTTGCGAGTCGGGGCTGTAAAGTTTCAGCCGAACCATTTTGAGGTTCAAAATGATCTCGCTCACATCCTCGAGAATATCCTTCATCGAGGTGAATTCGTGCAGGGCTCCATCGATCTTAACCGTTGTTATCGCAGCTCCCTGGATGGAAGAAAGAAGTATCCGCCTCAGAGAGTTGCCTATGGTCGTGGCGAAACCTCTTTCAAGAGGTTGGCAGATGAACTTCCCATACGTATCAGAATGCTTTTCTTTATCAACTTCCAACTTCTCTGGTTTGATCAGCTCATTCCAGTTACGGTGAAACGGTATTTTTTCTTCAGCAGCTTGAGTCATATTTACCTTCTCTGCGATTCCTATCTTTGTAGTCGTGCTTGTACGCCCTTCTACAATACGAGAAACAGCCGCATAAGCTCCAGCATGGACAACGGGGAGATGATTCTACCAGTTGTCAGCCCAATGTTACTTCGAGTAAAGTTCTACGATGAGTCTCTCTTGGATCGGCATGGTGATCTCTTCCCTGTTTGGAAGAGTCTTAATAATTGCCTTGTAATTGTCCTTATCGAGTTCTATCCAACTCGGCGTACCTCGTCTGACAACAGCTTCGAAGTTTTCATTGATCAGAGTGTTGGCACGGCTTTTTTCCTTTAAAGTGACTACATCTCCAACCGATACAAGAAAGGAAGGAATATTAACCTTCTTTCCGTTTACTAGGATGTGATTATGTCGAACGAGTTGTCTCGCCTGGTTCCTTGACGAAGCGAACCCGATCCTGAAGACGGTATTATCCAGACGCCGTTCGAGCATGATCAGCAGATTTTCGCCGGTCACACCCCTCTGCTGTTCGGCCTTTTCAAAAAAAAGCCTGAACTGCTTCTCAAGCATACCGTACATGCTCTTCACTTTCTGCTTCTCACGCAATTGTACAGCATAATCCGATTGCTTCTTAAATCTTGCCTGGCCATGCTGACCAGGTCCGAATGCCCGTCTTTCAAAGGAGCATTTGTCCGAGAAACAACGGTCACCTTTGTGGTAAAGCTTTAAATTTTCTCTTCTGCAACTACGGCAGACAGCACCTGTATCTCTAGCCAATTTCGGCCTCCATTCAAATGATTTTGGTCAAGTCTCCGGACGCGTTACACACGACGACGCTTTGGCGGTTTACAACCATTATGCGGGACAGGGGTAACATCGTAGATACGGCTCACCTCCAGACCGGTGGTGATCAAGGCACGTAACGCTGCTTCTCTTCCGGGTCCGGGACCCTTGACCTTGACTTCGACCTTCCGCATTCCTATGTCAGTAGCCTTCTTGGCTGCGTCCGCAAGAGCGTTCTGAGCAGCGAAAGGAGTCGATTTTCGAGATCCCTTGAACCCGAGAACTCCGGCGCTGCACCAGCTGACAACGTTCCCCTGCTTGTCGGAAATTGTAACGATCGTATTATTAAAGGTCGAATATATAAAGACGATTCCCTCAGGAATATTCTTTTTTACCTTTTTCTTCTTGACAACGGCCATAACTTACACCTGTAGTTGAGTTCGATTATTTCCGCCGTGCGGCGCCCTTTCGTGGTCCTTTGCGCGTGCGCGCATTGGTTTTGGTATTCTGTCCGCGACAGGGCAGTCCCATGCGATGGCGTCGGCCTCGATAACATCCGAGATCTGTAAGTCTCTTAATATCCATTGAGACTTCCCTCCGGCGGTCGCCCTCTACAACATATTCATCTTCGATGACTTTGCGGATCCGGTTCACATCGTCCCCATCCAGGTCATCGCTGTTCATTGTATATGGCAGATCCACTTTATCGAGAATCCTGCGTGCGGAAGTTAAACCTATACCATGTATGTAAGTTAACGCCCGATCCATATGCTTGTTTTTGGGAAGATCAATTCCTGCTATGCGTGCCAAGGTATATCTCCTTAAAAGAAGTAGGTAATAAGACTGGCAATATCAATTATCCCTGCCTCTGTTTATGTTTCTTAACTTTGCATGAGACGCGTACGGTTCCGTTGCGTTTGAAGATCTTACAGTCACTGCAAATTTTCTTTATTGATGCGCGTACTTTCATAATTACCGGACTCTCTATTTTTTCTTTTTGGCATTCTTTGCCCGAAACGTGACCCTGCCCCTATTCAAATCGTATGGAGAAAGTTCTATGGTGACCCTGTCTCCAGGCAATATCTTGATGAAATGCATCCGCATTTTCCCTGATATATGGGCCAGCACCTTGTGGCCGTTATCCAGTTCCACCCGGAACATGGCGTTGGGCAACGGTTCTATTATAGTGCCTTCGACTTCAATGGCTTCTTCTTTTGACATGGAGTATCCTGAAAAATAAAGTTTCAGCTGAAACAGAACAGTATAGTACAACTTCATCGAAAAGAGAAGTTGTTTTTTTTATACCTCTAATTTTCACGCAAGCTCAAGACCATCGGACCATCTTCGGTTATCGCAACCGAATGTTCAAAGTGAGCCGAAGGCTTTCTGTCGTCAGTGATAACCGTCCAACCGTCTCTCAGTACCTTAACTTTATGTGTACCCATGTTCACCATAGGTTCAATGGCCAACACCATTCCAGGTAACAGCCTGGGTGTTCTCTCCCCTTGATAGAAATTTGGAATTTCCGGCGCCTCATGTAAGGAAGAGCCGATTCCATGCCCGACAAACTGTCTGACAACCGAAAAACCCTGTTCCTCAACGTACTCTTGAATTGCCCTGGATATGTCCGAAACGCGGTTTCCAACAACCGCCCTCTCTATACCCTTGGCCAAAGATTCTTTTGTCGAAGCCAGTAGCCTCGCCACATCCTCTTTCACGCTTCCGACCGGCAGTGTCAAGGCGGAGTCACCATAAAATCCGCGAAAAAGTACGCCGAAGTCGATTGAGATTATATCCCCTTTTTTCAGCTTCCTCTTTCGGGACGGAATACCGTGAACAACCTCTTCATTGATGGAAACACAAAGGCTTCCAGGAAATCCTCTATATCCCTTGAAAGCAGGCTTTGCTTTCATTTTCATACACTTGTCTTCTGCTGCACGATCAAGGTCCCACGTGGTTATCCCGACCTCAACCATTCCTTGCAGCATCGTCAACGTCTCGGCCACGATTTGGTTGGCCTCCTTCATGACAAGTATTTCATCAGCAGTTTTTATGACGATATTTCTGCTGCGGGATTCGGTTTTCGAAGCAGACACAATTACCTTCTGCCCTTGATTCTGCCCTGTTTCATAAACCCTTCATAATTCCTCATGTGCAGATGAGACTCAATCTGCGCAATTGTGTCGATGCTCACACCGACGACAATGAGTAAGGCGGTTCCCCCGAAATAGAACGGAATGTTGAATTGTGATATAAGGATTGTCGGCAGCACGCAGACTGAGCTGAGATAGATTGCCCCGACAACCGTCAATCGAGTCAGAACCTTGTCTATGAATTCGGATGTCTTTTTGCCAGGTCTGATTCCTGGGATGAATCCCCCATGCTTTTTTAGATTTTCAGCTACATCATCCGGCTTGAATGTAACGGCTGTGTAGAAAAAGCAGAAGAATACGATCATCGCCACATAACATACATAATAATATACCGTCCCAGGATTCATCGCAGCGGATGCTTTCTGTACCCAGTCAATCTGGATAAAGCTCCCTATGGTAGCCGGGAACATCATGATAGATGATGCAAAGATCGGTGGAATTACACCGGATACGTTAATTTTCAGGGGCAGATGCGAACTCTGCCCGCCATATACTCTTCGGCCCACCACTCGCTTGGCATATTGTATCGGGATGCGACGCTGTGAAGTTTCACAGAACACGATAATACCGACCACCAGAAACATGAACAGTACAAGGAAAGGGACAAAAAACAGCGCGATTTCGCCGGCTTTTATCAATTGAATAGAGTTGATGATCGCCGCTGGGGCCCTGGCGACAATCCCTGCAAAAATAATGAGGGAGATGCCGTTACCGATCCCCCTTTCAGTCATCTGCTCACCAAGCCACATAATGAAGGCAGTACCGGATGTCAGAGTGAGCATTGTCAACAGCTTGAATTGAATCCCGGGATCAAGGACGATAGCCTCACCACCTGGCCCTGTCATGCCTTCCAATCCGACTGCGATGAATGTTCCCTGAATTATGCTGAGCAGTACGGTACCGTACCTCGTGTATTGAGTTATCTTGCGCTGCCCGGACTGGCCTTCCTTCTTCAATGCTTCCAGTTGCGGTATGACAACTGTCAACAGCTGAATAATGATAGAAGCGCTGATGTAGGGCATTATGCCCAGTGCAAATATTGAAAAGTTTTCCAGAGCACCTCCGGAAAACATATTGAACATGCCGAAGAGAGTGCTGGCATTTTGGCTGAAGAATGCAGACAAAGCTTCGCCGTTTATTCCAGGGGTTGGGATCTGGACTCCTATCCTGTATACAGCGAGCATTATTAGCGTAAACAGCACACGCCGTCGCAGCTCAGGTATATTTGCAGCACTCTGCAATCCGCTCATATATTACCTTCGTGATTCTACTAAGATTCCACTTCGAAATGCTTCAAACTAAGCCGCTCAAGCCTCTTTCGCGCTATCAGTGATGACTGAACCGCCGGCGGCTTCTATTTTGCTCTTTGCCGAGGCACTGATCTTGTCTACTCGAACATTAACAGCTTTGGTTATTTCGCCGTTTGCAAGAACTTTAACGGCCTTTCCCCTTTTAACAAGTCCTGAAGCCACAAGGGCCTCTACAGTTATAACATCGACATTCATTGAATCGATCTGGGAAAGCGAGACTAAAGCGTACTCCTTTTTAAAGACATTGTTGAAGCCACGCTTTGGAATACGTCTCTGCAAAGGCATCTGTCCACCCTCGAATCCAGGTTTTACACCCGATCCGGAGCGAGCCTTAAATCCTTTGTGACCTCGTCCAGCAGTTTTCCCGTGCCCGCTTCCGGGACCTCTTCCCACACGTTTCTTCTGCTTGGTGGAGCCGGCCTGGGGGGCAAGATTTGCTAAACTTAACATTCTATTTCTCCTCTACGCGCACTAGATGCGATACTTTCCTGATCATTCCTCTGATTTCGGGCGTGTCTTTTCTCACGATTTTCTTGTTCAATTTTGTGAGCCCCAAACCTATCAAGGTAGCATTGACCTTCTTTGTGCTGCCGATGCCGCTCTTTATCAGAGTTACAGTAACTATCTCAGACATTTGACAACCTTCTTATGCAAATATTGACTTTGAGGTACTCATTTAAGAAGCACCATGGCTGAATCAAGCTGTGAGTTCTTCAGCGGTTTTACCACGCAATTCTGCGACTTTTCTGGCAGCTCGCAAATCTTTCAATCCCGCCAAAGTTGCTTTGACCATATTATGTGGATTGTGTGATCCCAGGCACTTGGTCAAGATATTGGATACACCCGCGGCCTCGAGTACGGCCCTGACAGGACCACCGGCAATGAGTCCGGTGCCCGCCGACGCCGGTTTCAAAAGAACCTTTCCCGCTCCGAACTTACCCACAACCTGATGAGGAATGGAGGTTTCGGTGAGAGCGATGAGACTCATGTTTTTCCGGGCTTGCTCAACACCTTTGCGAATTGCCTCAGGGACCTGGTTGGCCTTACCGAGCCCGTAACCAACCCTCCCTTTGCCGTCACCTACTACAACGATTGCACTGAAGCTAAACCGACGACCGCCTTTTACAACCTTCGCTACTCGGTTAATAAATACAATCTTTTCTATGAGCTCCTCAGTAGCCACACTTTTGGAACGTTTGAATTCAGACAAGGGACACCCCCGTAATTATGTAATTAGAATTCCAGACCACCTTCCCGAGCTCCCTCGGAAAGGGATTTTACCCTGCCATGATACACGGCGCCGCCGCGATCAAAGGTAACCTTATTTATGCCCGAAGCCTTCGCACGTGTTGCCAATAGCGCGCCAACCTTTTTTGCAGCTGCAATTTTTCCCTTATCGTCACCCATTTCAAATTCCTTATCCAGGGTCGACATTGATATAAGGGTATGCCCTGCAACATCATCTATGAGCTGCGCATAGATATGCTTGTTGCTCTTGAAGACTCTCAGTCTCGGTCTTTCCATCGTACCGGATATCTTCTTTCTGATACGCTGAATACGCTTAGCCCTCGCTGTAATCTTGGGGTTCGTCTTAGCCATTGCATTTTACCATATGAGAAATTAGCGACCGCAGAGGGGTCTACTTTTTAGCCGTTCCAGATTTGCCAACTTTCTTGATAATCACTTCGTTTTCGTATCGAATGCCCTTGCCTTTATAGGGTTCCGGCTTTCTGATCTGCCTAATTTTCGATGCAGTAAGTCCAAGCAGTTCCTTGTCAATGGACTCGAGAACAATTTTGGTATTTCCTTCAACAATTGCGCTAACTTCCTTTGGCAGCTTAAAATCCTTGGCATCGGAGTATCCGACATTCAGGGTAAGTACCGAACCGCTCACGCTTGCCTTGTAGCCCACACCTTCTATAACGAGAACCTTCTTGAAACCCTCTGCCACACCAATAACCATGTTATTGATAAGGGTACGGGTAAGCCCGCGAAATGCGCTGGCCTGGGTGCTCTCGGAACGATTATTAACATTGATAACATTGTCCTGAACCGTTACTTCGACATCGGGAATAATGTTGCGCTGCAAGGTTCCCTTTTTGCCTGTAACAGTCAGAAGCCGATCCTGCAGATCGACCTTTATTCCGGCTGGAACCGGAATTGGTTGCTTACCAATACGAGACATGATTTCCTCCATTATTTGCCAGGTTTACCAAACCTCGCAAATTATCTCCCCACCAGTATTTAGAGCTCTAGCCGTTTTATCTGTCACGATGCCCTTGGACGTGGAAATGATTGCAATTCCGAAACCATCCAATACCTTCGGTATCTCATTTACCTTAGCGTATTTTCTTAGTCCAGGTTTGCTCACCCTCTTCAACCCGGTAATAACGGCTTCCCTGTTAGGACCGTATTTTAGGTCGATCTTAAGAATATCCTGAATCTTATCGCTCATAACTTGATAGTCCCGGATATATCCTTCTTCTTTAAGAACCTTCGCAATTCCTTCTTTGACGGAAGATGATGGCATCTGAACCGTATCAAATTTTACCATTACTGCATTTCTTAACCTGGTCAGCATATCCGCCAGGGGATCGCTCATAGACATAGCGAACACTCCTTATTTTCAAAATAGTAACCTAAATCAAACAGAGATAGTATGCTTACTACCAACTGGATTTGGTGACACCTGTAATTTCTCCGCTTGATGCCAGTTTGCGAAAGCAAATTCTGCAAACGCCGAACTTGCGGATGAATCCCCTGGGACGACCGCAAAGTGGACATCTGTTGTACTTCCTTACGGAGAATTTCGCTTTCCGCTGGGCCTTTGCAATTATGGATTTCTTAGCCAAATCGACCTCCAACACTCTCTTTTAGGATCTTCGATTAACGTTCAATTATTTTTTAAATGGCAAACCGAGCATCCTGAGCAGAGATGCACTTTCTGTATCGGTTTTGGCGCTTGTAACGATGGTTATGTTCAACCCTTTGATCTTGTCGATTTTGTCGTAATCGATTTCGGGGAAAATAATCTCTTCTTGTATTCCCATCGAGTAATTTCCTCGCCCATCAAATCCTTTGGGGGACAACCCGCGAAAGTCGCGCACCCTCGGCAAGGCGATGTTTACCAACTTACTGAAGAAGTCGTACATCTTGTCGCCACGCAGAGTCACACAGCATCCGATAGGCATTCCGACCCGCACCTTGAACGTCGCGATGGATTTTTTCGCTTTTGTGATAACAGCCTTCTGACCGGCTATTCTAGTCAACTCCTCTGCAGCGCCCTCAACGATTTTAGGATTCTGCACGGCCTCTCCAAGGCCCATATTTAAAACGATTTTCTTCATCTGAGGAATTTCCATGACGTTTTTATAGCCAAATTCCTCCCTGAGTGCAGGAACGCACTCATTCATATACATATCTCTCAGCGCACCCATGTATCACTCCTAGCTTCAATTTCTATGCTTTGCTCTCGATGGACTCACCGCAGCTTTTGCAGTACCGAATTTTCTTGCCATCCTCGAGAATCTTCTTGCCGATCCGGCCTGTCTTGGTGCACTCAGGGCAAATAAGCTGCAGGTTTGATACATGAATCGGTGACTCCTTTTCAACTATCTGACCCTGCTGGTTCATTTCTCTGGGCTTGGTATGTCTTTTGATCATGTTGATTCTCTCAACGACAGCTTTGTCCTTATCTCTAAGAACTCGGAGGACTTTTCCAACCCTGCCCTTATCCTTTCCGGCAATTACTTCAACCTGATCATTTTTCTTCAGGTAAGTTTTCCCCTGTCTCATTGTTGTACCCTTACTCAGTAGTGTATCTATACCCCATGCAGACACGGGTCGTTAAAGTGCTTCCGGGGCAAGAGAAATTATTTTCATAAACCCTTGGTTCCTTAATTCGCGAGCAACCGGTCCGAAAATACGTGTACCGACAGGTTCACCGGATGACGCGAGCATAACGGCAGCGTTATCGTCGAATCTCACCCAGGTATCGTCCATCCTTTTCATTTCCCGCTTTGTCCGGACGATAACCGCTTTCATGACGTCACCCTTTTTTACCTTCGCATTGGGTATAGCCTCTTTCACCGTAACAACAATAACATCACCAATGGTTGCATATCTTTTTCGAGTCCCGCCAAGGACTCTGATGCAAAGTACTTTCTTGGCCCCGGAATTGTCAGCAACGTTGAGAACTGTTTCAGTCTGTATCATATTTTCACCTGATATCTCATCTGAAAAAAGCTGCTATTGCTGCAGCCGTTCAGCTTTTACATGTATCATACCGCCTGTTCAAGTATGGTTTTTACCCGCCATCTCTTCCGTTTGCTCAACGGCCGACATTCCTCAATAAGAACGATGTCGCCTATATTGCAGCTATTTTCGGGATCATCAGCGATATATTTAACGCTTGTCTTCATGAATTTACCATACAGCTTGTGACGGACCTTGCGTTCAACTCGAACGACGACACTTTTTTCCATTCTGTTGCTGACTACAGAACCAGTTCTTGTCTTTCTTGATTTTTTTATTTCATTCATAATAGTCAATTAGAAGGTGTTTTTAGAACCGGACCATCTGTTCAATTGTCGAAACTATTTCATCAGTTGAGGGATTGCTTTTTAATGGTCTCGATTCTAGCAATGTCTTTTTTAATTTTCTTCAGTTTAGATGTATCCTCGAGTGGCCTGATACGGTGCTGAAAAGACAAATTTCCCAGCTCCTCGCGCAGGTCCTTGAGATTCTTCGCAAGTTCTTCAGCAGACATTTTGCGGAGTTCCTCCGGTTTCATAACGTATTCTCCTTACTTACAATTTTTGTAGAGAATGGCAGCTTGTTACCGGCTAGTTCCAAAGCCCTTATCGCTACATCTTCCGATACTCCCGAAATTTCATAGAGTATCCTCCCAGGTCTTATAACGGCAACCCATTGCTCAGGACTGCCTTTGCCTTTTCCCATACGTGTTTCTGCTGGCTTTTTGGTGAGGGGTTTGTCCGGGAAGACCCTGATCCAGACCCTTCCGCCACGTTTCATCGTTCTGTTAATGGTGATACGTGCTGCCTCGATCTGCTGTGCAGTCATCTTTCCGCACACCGTAGCTTTAAGAGCGAAATCACCGAAAGCAAGGGAAGATCCTCTGCTTGCAACGCCGGTCATCCTGCCCTTAAAAACCTTTCTATGTTTAACCTTTTTTGGACTTAACATTTTCTACTCCAAAATTGAATAGGATCATCAAAAGAATCCCTGGTTACTGAACGGAGCTTCCGTCATTGCCACTCAACACCTCACCGTTGAATATCCAGACTTTTACGCCGATAATTCCGTAGGTAGTGAGAGCTTCGGCCAAAGCGTAGTCCACATCGGCCCGAAGAGTGTGCAAGGGAACCCGACCCTCGCGAACCCATTCACAGCGGGACATTTCAGCTCCTCCAAGCCGGCCGGAGCATGAGATTTTTATTCCCTGTACACCGAACCGTAATGCCGAACTCACGGCTTTTTTCATAGCTCGCCGAAATGCGACCCTTCGGACCAGTTGCTGCGCTATATTCTCTGCCACAAGTTGCGCATCTGCCTCTGGTCTTCTTACTTCCTGGATGTCAAGAGTAACCTTGCGCGATATAAAACCTTCGATCTCCTTTTTCAACACCTCGATTTCAGCACCTTTCTTGCCGATAACTATCCCTGGTCTTGCTGTGAAAAGTTTGATTCGAACCTGTTCGCCGGTACGCTCGATATTGACTTTCGATAAGCCGGCGTGCTGCAGACGCTTTTTAAGGAACTTTTTGATCTTTTGATCTTCTATGAGATAAGTCGAGTATTCCTTATCTGCATACCAGATAGAATCCCATGTCCGGGTAATATTCAATCTCAGTCCTTGTGGATTAACCTTCTGCCCCAAAACAGTCCTCCAACAAATATATTGTTAATTAAGTGTTAAAAGTTAGTACAGTGCCACAAGAGGCATCGCCGCGTTAATTCTCGTCAAGAACAACGGTAATATGGCTTGTCCTCTTGATGATGCCTGTAGCTCTGCCCTGTGCTCTTGGACTAATCCTTTTAAGGGAAGGTCCGCCATCAATTATTATTTTTTTTATGTACAGGTTATCCACATCTGCCTTATCGTCCTGTGTAGCATTGGCTACAGCAGATTCGATAACCTTTTTTAATATCCCAGCACCTTTTTTCGGCATGAAACGCAGGGTAGTGATTGCTTGATCAACCCCCATCCCCCTCACTACATCGGCTACGAGTCTTGCCTTCTGTGCTGATATCCTGATGTATTTTCCTACGGCTTTCGCTTCCATAGTTTTTACTCCTGGTGAGTGTGCTGCAGCAACTCTATCTTCTATTTATTTTTTGCCTTTCTTATCAGCAGCATGGCCATAGTAGGTTCTGGTAGGGGAAAACTCTCCGAGTTTGTGCCCTACCATATTCTCGGTAACGAAGACCGGAATGAATTTTTTTCCGTTGTGAACGGCAAAAGTGAGCCCAACCATTTCCGGGCTGATTTCGGAGCGTCTCGACCATGTCTTGATAACCTTTCTGGAACCGGTCTCTGCAGCTTCGATCACCTTCTTGAGCAAGTGGTCGTCAATGAAAGGTCCTTTTTTTACTGAGCGTGCCATATGTAACTCCTCTTATGATCTCTTCTTGACAATCATATTGTCAGAAGTCTTCTTTTTCCTGGTCTTGAATCCTTTCGAAGGGATACCCCAAGGACTGCATGGATGACGACCGCCCGAACTTCTACCCTCGCCACCGCCCATTGGATGATCGACCGGATTCATCGCAACACCTCGAACATGCGGGCGCCGTCCTTTCCATCGCGTCCTTCCCGCCTTGCCAAGTTTCTGGCTTTCGTGCTCACGATTTCCTACCTGTCCGATGCATGCGCGACAGTAGCTGTTAAATTTCCTGACTTCCCCGGAAGGGAGGCGCACGAGAACGTGACCTCCTTCCTTGGCCATGAGCTGAGCTCCGACACCGGCACTACGTACAAGCTGAGCGCCTTTGCCTATTTTCATCTCGATGTTGTGAATGATGGTACCGAGAGGAATATTGATGAGCGGTAGACAATTGCCGGGTTGAATATCGACATTGTCTCCGGCGATAACTGTATCACCAACCGATATTCCATCAGGTGAAAGAATATATCGCTTCTCTCCATCTAGATAACTGAGTAAGGCAATGTTTGCCGAACGATTGGGATCGTATTCAATAGCAACGACTTTCGCACCGATGTCAGTTTTATTCCGTTTGAAGTCAATAATTCTATATTTTCTCTTATGCCCACCGCCAATATGCCGAGCGGTTACTCGTCCATAATTGTTTCTACCGCCGGTTTTCGTCAAGCTGCATACAAGACTTTTTTCAGGCTGCTTTTTTGCCAGATCCGGACTTTTAGCCGACACGTGCTGCCGCTTTCCAGCCGATGTCGGTTTATATACTTTTATAGCCATGATTTCCCAATCGCTCCATCAATGTTAGATTAGATAGAATCATTCAGTCAGAAGGTTTGCCTGTTACAGTTCTTCTGCAAAATTAATTTTCCCTTCCGACAAGGTAACATAGGCCTTCTTCCAGTCACTGGTAAAGCCGACAGTTTTTCCAACCCTCTTCTTCTTTCCGTGAATTTTCGCGGTCTGTACATCTTTAACCTTGACAGAAAACATGGTCTCAACCGCTTTTTTTATCTCTATCTTATTCGCCCTGGGATGAACCTTGAAAACGACCTTATCGGATTGCTCCTGCATCAGGGCAGCTTTTTCGGTGAGGCAAGGTCCCTTTAATACATCGTATATGTTTTTCATGCCGTTAACCTCTTCTCCAGGCTTTCAATAACCGGTTGGACCAGAATCAACTTCTTGTGAAGGAGAATGTCGTACACATTCAGGCCTTCAGACGAAAGTATTTTGTAACCATTGACGTTGTTCGAAGACTTGGTCAGGTTCTCACCCGCATTATCAGTGACGATGAGGCCGTTATCGATATCGAGGACATTCATTACGCCGATAAAATCTTTTGTTTTGATACGTTCCAACGAAAAGTCATCAACTATAATCAAATTTCCTTCCTGGAATCTGGCACTGAGCGCCATTGATACAGCCTGCTGCTTGACCTTACGATTAAGCTTGAAACTGTAATCTCTCGGCTTCGGTCCAAAAATCACACCGCCTCCTCTCCAGAGCGGAGATGTCCTGCTTCCGGCTCTTGCCCTGCCGGTTCCCTTTTGACGCCAAGGCTTTTTTCCTCCACCGCTGACTTCGACACGGGTTTTAGTGCAAGCATTTCCTGACCGTCTGCCGGCGCGCTGCATCCGTACGACTTCGTGAAGAATGTGTTCTTTGACTTCTCGATTGAACACTTCGTCATTCAGTTCGATCTCGCCAACACGCTCATTCTTGATGTTAACAATATTTACAGTAGACATAGTTATCTCCTCGAACCTGTTTTGAGATCCCGATTCATTGTTTTGAGAAAATCTTCAACAGGCCGTTTTTCGCTCCAGGCAGTGGTCCTTTCAAGAGAACGACGTTTTCCTCGCTACGGATATCTACGACAACGACGTTCTTCTTCAGAACGGTATCGTTGCCCATGCGCCCCGGAAGTTTTTTCCCTTTGATTACCCTGGACGGATAGGCGCTGCACCCTATCGAACCTGGTGCGCGGTGAAACATTGAGCCGTGGCCAGCGCCACCACCTCTGAAACCATGACGCTTTATTACACCCTGGAATCCTCGACCTTTGCTCGTTCCCTGGACATCGACTTTGTCGCCGATTTTAATAACCGAATCTACCGAGATATCTTGTCCAACCGTGTAAACGGAAGGATCGTTTACGCGAAACTCGCGGACGAAGTAGAATCCTTTAGAATCAGACTTGAAAAAGTGACCGGCCTGGGGTTTGTTGACTCTCGAGGCCTTCTTTTCGGCAAAACCTACCTGGATGGCGCTGTACCCATCTGTAGCTTCAGTCTTAATCTGGAGAACTTTGCAAGGACCGGCTTCAATAACTGTAACTGGAATTGCTTGACCCAATTCACTGTAGACACGGGTCATTCCAATTTTCTTCCCTAATATACCCATTGACTTTGGCATAGCTTTACCCAACGCTTCAATTTACTTTTAGGTAGTGCCGGTTATGGCAGCTTAATTTCAACATCGACGCCTGCAGACAGCTCAAGCTTCATCAACAGATCGATGGTCTGCTGGGTCGGCTCAAGGATGTCGAGGAGACGGCGATGGGTCCGCATTTCAAAATGTTCTCGAGATTTCTTATCCACATGCGGTGAACGAAGAACGCAGAACTTGTTGATAGTCGTAGGCAGTGGGATGGGACCGGCAACAGCGGATCCGGTTCTCCTTGCAGTATCGACTATCTCAGTGGTGGATTGATCAAGCAACTTATGATCATATGCTTTCAGACGAATACGAATTTTCTCTGTGGGTATCATCGCGCACCTTTAGGCTATAATTTCGCTTACAACGCCGGCGCCAACAGTACGCCCACCCTCACGGATAGCGAAGCGGAGACCGACATCGGCGGCAATAGGGGTAATCAGTTCAACCGTTGCCCGGATATTGTCACCAGGCA
>JAEYNP010000034.1 GCA_023412495.1 Pseudomonadota bacterium | reverse complement strand
CAACAAGTGTTGCGTATCGATCAAAAGCAGCCTTTGACTGCTGACAATCTGTATTTCATTCTCTGGTCGAATTAACCTTCATTACTGTTACGCACTTCTCTTTTAAAGGATTTTTTCCAATGGTCGGTAGAACCAAGAAAATTACTCTTGCCCGTGAGCAGTTAGAAGATGGTGTCCAGCTTTTGCTGGAAAGACGATATGTGTCAGCTTTGACGCTGCTAGGGGCTGCCGAGGAAATTCTTTCTCGGCTTGCTGAGGAGCAGGGAGGGAAACACTTTCTGGATGGCATTTGGGAGGAGGTCAATGCGTGGAATCGACGCTTTGGAGGTGATGATGTGCCTAAGACGCGTATCTATAGGTCGTTTAACGAACCGCGAAACAGCGTCAAACATCACACGCCAGGGGTCGTTCCATCGGTGGCAATTTTTAAAGAGCCGGCAGCGCTAATGATGGCGCGTAGAGCCCAGCACGCAGCAGACTATCTGGGACTCAAGTACCGAAATAAAAAGATGCTTGAGGAACGTCTTGCAGCATGGCATGCCGAGTGCAATCGAACCGAGAACACTGCAGCCGATGACCCAATTCAACCCTCGCTTATCTGATGACAGCTATTGGCCGCAAGCTCCCCCTCTAGCTAACAGCTACAAAGCCCGCGCCATCTCGCTTCCAACCCCTACTCCGCATCCACCGCCCGCTGCACGGCTTGGTAGAAGGCATCACGCGCTTGCATGGCTTGTGCATCGCGTGCGCCGCCCGCCCAGTTGGCGTTGGAGACGATCACCAACTGGCGTTCAGGATCGATAAAAATCCCCTGTCCAAAAATGCCGCGTGCAGCAAAGCTGCCGTCGTCATACGTCCACCACTGGTAGCCATAGCCGCGCCCGGGCTGGCCAATATCGGCTTGTTTGGTGGTGGCGGCTTGCCACCAACCTTCCGGCACGATGCTCTCGCCATTGACTTTGCCGCCATTCAAAATAAACAGCCCCATGCGCGCATAGTCTCGCGCGGCGGCTTGCACGCAGCAGCCGCCAATTTCCTTGCCGGTTTTGCTCAAAATCCAGGTGGCTTGCTGCTCCATACCGGCAGGTATCCAAATCTTTTCTGACAAATAGCTGGCCAATGACTTTTGCGTGGCGCGCTGCACCAAGGTGCCCACCAAATTGGTCTCGCCCGTGCTGTAGAGCCAGCGCGTGCCGGGCGCAGCGTCACGCGGCAGCTGGCGCATATAGCTCACCAAGGCTTCTTGCCCATCGGCAGGTTGGTGGTTGTTGAACTTGGCCACATCAGAGTTGGGGTCGGCATAGTCTTCGTTCCACTGCACGCCTGAGGTCATGGTCAGCAGCTGGCGCACGCTGACATCGGCATAGGCAGAGCCTTCTAACTCTGGGATGTAGCGGCTGATCTTGTCGTCCAAGCCTTGGATAAAGCCGTCTTGAATGGCAGCACCGACCAGTGTGGAAGTGAAGGATTTGGCGACCGAAAAACTCGTCCAGCGCCCCGCGCTGTCAAAGCCCAAGCCATAGCGTTCGAGCCGCAGCTTGCCGTTGTGCAGCACCAAAAGTGCCGCGCTGCGCTGGCCTGCCATGTAGGCATCAATATCCACATCCAGCTTCAGCGGCTCCCCCACCGGTAGCGGTGATGGGGAGTTGCCCGCAGGCACTACATTGACCTTTGCCAGCACCGGCAGCCGATCCAACGCACGAAAAGCCGCATCGCGCTGCGGCTGTGTCCAAAACAGCAAATCACGGTTGGTGGGGAAGGTGGCCAGCAGGCCACGGGTTTCTTTGTCTAAACTGAACCACGCACCGCTGGCGGCTGCGCCCGCCACCACCAAGCTGCCCAGTACCCATTTCTTCCACGCCATGCCCGTCTCCTGCATATGTAATGGCTAATTGCTTGGCACATTGCAGCAGGCATGGACGTGGGTGTGAATGGATCAAACCCTTGGCGCGGGTTTGGCAGGCCCGGCGCGCGGGGCTATTAACGCAGCAACTCTTGTGCCTTGCTGCTCAAGCTCACGTGCGCTGATGCAGCTTGTTGGCGCATGGCGTAAAAGCCCGCACGGGCAAAGTCGGCCTCTAACTGTTCAATGGCAGTGGCCACCTCTGCCTCATTGGTCAGCCGCATTTTGGGGTGCTCCGCCGCAATGCTTTGCAGCTCCAAAAATTTTTCCCTTGCCAACTCAAGATGCGCCACTTTGGCGCTGGGGCTGACCACGCTGCAGGCCAAGCTGAGGGATTCATTGAGCTGCTCTTTGGCCACATGCGCCTGCTGCTCTAAGCTTTGCAGCCAAGCAGCGCGCGCCTGCGCGTGAAGAAATAGCTTGCGAACCCAGCCCAACATACAAACACCTCCGATGGAGGCTGCATGGTAGCAAACGCATCGGCCTGCGTGGCGGTGCTGCGTGCAGCTCTACAGCATGGTGTCCAAAATGCGGTTCATGGCCTGCTGCACCTCTTTGAAATTCATCTCCGTATCTGTCAAGGCTTGCAATGCCAGCCCCCGCATGGTGCTCATCAAAATCACGGCCAAGGCTTGGTCGCTGATGGCCGACGAGTGCTCTTTGCCCGCACGGGCAATGCGCAGGTGCTTGACCAAAAACTCCACATTCTTTTTGTTGAGCTTGTTGATGAAGTCACGGTGTGTGCTGCCCGCCAGCGAAGCATCAGACACCAAAATGATGAACGCTTTGGAGGCCTGCCAGGCGGCAGGATCTCGCTCCAAATAGGTGGAGAACAAGGCTTTGATGCTCTCCACCCCATCAGCAGCTTGCGGCTGCTTTTTGCGGCGCTGATTGAACTTTTCCACAATGGCGTGAAGAACCGCGTCAATCAAATTTTCTTTGCTGCCAAAGTGCTGGTGCGGCAGGCCACGGCTGTAACCGGCGTGGATGCCCACTTCCGCCATGGTCAAATCTTTGACCCCGCGCTGAGCAATCAGCTCAATCGCAGCGTCCAAGATTTTGCGCACCGCTTCTTCTCTTCTTTGGACTTGCGTTCTTGATGTTTTCAGTTCTTCAGCCATAGCGTTACTTCTTGGCAGCCTTTTGGATAAAAGCTGGATCAAAGCCCAACTCACTCAAGATTTCTTGTGTTTGCTCACCAATATTGGGGCAAGGCTTGTCAATCTTAGAGGGTGTTTTGGCAAACAAGGCCGTGGGCCGGATGGACACCACGCGCCCTTCGGTGGGGTGGTCGTGTTCTTCAAACAGCTGCACGCTCTTGACGTGGTCATGCTCGTGGATGTTGTCAATGCTGAAAATTTCAGTCACCGGAATGTCCAGTTTGCGGCACAAGGCCATCAGCTCAGCGCTGGTGAAGTTGGCCGTCACTGAGCGCAAATCGGCATACAGCTCGTGGATGCGTTTGTTGCGCTCATGGCGGTTGCTCAGGTCGTACTTTTCAAACAAGTCTTTGCGACCCAACGCGGTAAAAAATGCTTCCCAGTGCTTTTCGGTATAGGGCAACAAAGCCAGATAGCCGTCTTTGGTGGGCGTTGGCTTGCGTCCACCTTTGAGCAAACGTGCATAGCCTGCGGGGCCGATCGATGGGCTAAAACCATTGCCCCCCATATGCTCCGTCATGGTGAAGGCGACCATGGTTTCAAACATGGGCACTTCTACATACTGACCCTCTCCCGTGCGTGCTTGGTGCACCAAAGCGCCCAACACCGCATTCGCAGTGGCAATGCCTGCCACCTTGTCTGCCAGCAAGGTGGGCGGATATTCAGGCTTGTTGTTTTCGCTGCCCACCAAGCTGGCCATACCGCAAGCGCCTTGAATCACATCGTCAAACGCGGGCTGGCCAGCGTACGCGCCATCTTCGCCAAAACCGGTGGCCGCGCAGTACACGATATTGGGTTTGATTTGGCTCACCACCTCATAGCCCAAGCCCAGCTTGTTGATGGCTTTGACGCGCATGTTGTGCACCAGCACATCTGCTGTTGCGATGAGCTTTTTGACTGCTTCCAAGCCTTCCGGGGTTTTCAGGTCCACCGCCAGCGAGCGCTTGTTGCGGTTCAAGTTCATAAACGTAGAGCTCATACCGCGGTTGCGTGACATGCCGTTGGCGCGCATCAAGTCCCCCTCAATCGGCTCCACCTTGATCACATCTGCCCCGTAGTCGGCCAGCACCTGCGTGGCCATTGGCCCCAGCACCACGGCAGTTAAGTCCACGACGCGTATTCCTTGAAGGGGTCCCATGTTTGCTCCTGTTTTCTTCTAGCTAAGGTTTGTACTGAGTTGACACCAGTTGGAGCGAATATATATATTTGTTTGTCAGCAAGCAAGTTAGGAAAAACATGGACGGATTGCATATCGAGCTGGGAGAGCTTCCTCCGCAATGTGAAGAACTGCGAAAAGAAGTTCGCGCATTCGCACAGCAAAACATTGGCAAATATTCCAAAGAAAAGCGTGCCTACAACTGGTCGGGGCGTGACCCGGAGATGACCAAGAAGATGGC
>JAEYNP010000032.1 GCA_023412495.1 Pseudomonadota bacterium | reverse complement strand
GCTTTGACGACCCCCGCCGCAGTGGAGGGAATCTCCATGGAAGCCTTGTCGGACTCCACCGTGATCAGGCTCTGTTCCTTGGCAACCGTGTCGCCCTCGGCCACCAACACCTCGATCACGTCGACTTCAGCCGTGTCGCCGATATCCGGCACCTTGATTTCTATGATGTCGCTCATCGTCTTGGCTCCCCTCAGGCGTGATGCGGGTTGGCTTTATCCGGATTGATACCCTACATCTTGATCGCTTCGGCGACCTTGGCAAGCGGAATCGAACCCTCATCGGCCAGTGCGCGCAAGGCGGCCAGCACGACGAAATGCCGATCGACCTCGAAGTGTTCGCGCAGCTTGTAGCGGAAGTCGGAACGGCCATAGCCATCGGTACCCAGCACGCGGTATTCGCGGCCCTTGGGAACGAACTGGCGAATCTGGTCGGCATACGACTTGACGTAGTCGGTGGATGCCACGATGGGGCCGGTGGAATCGGCCAGCAGTTTCGTGACATACGGCACCTGCTGTTCGCCCTCTGGGTGGAGCAGATTGTGGCGCTCGCAGTCGAGGCCTTCGCGACGCAGCTCGGTGAAGCTGGTGACACTCCAGACATCGGCGCCGACGCCCCAATCCTCTTCCAGCAGTTTCTTCGCCTCGATCACTTCACGCAGAATGGTGCCGGAGCCCATCAACTGCACGCGCTGCTTGCCCTTGCTGGCCTCCAGCAACCGGTACATACCGCGAATGATGCCTTCCTCGTCGCCTTCGCGCAGGCCAGGATGGGCATAGTTCTCGTTCATCACCGTGATGTAGTAATAGACGTTCTCCTGGTTCTGCACCATGCGACGCAGACCGTCGTGAACGATCACGGCAAGCTCGTGCGCGAACGTGGGGTCGTACGACACGCAGTTGGGAATCAGGCCCGACATGATGTGGCTGTGACCATCCTGGTGCTGAAGGCCCTCGCCGTTCAGTGTCGTGCGCCCCGCAGTCCCCCCCAACAGGAAGCCGCGCGCCTGCATGTCGCCGGCGGCCCAGGCCAGGTCGCCCACCCGCTGGAACCCGAACATCGAGTAATAGATAAAGAACGGAATCATGATGCGATTGTTCGTGGAGTACGACGTCGCCGCCGCAATCCAGGAGCTGAACGCACCCGCTTCGTTGATGCCTTCCTGCAGAAGCTGACCGTTCGCGGTTTCGCGGTAGTACATGACCTGGTCCTTGTCGACCGGCACGTACTTCTGCCCCTCGGGCGCATAGATGCCGATCTGACGGAACAGACCCTCCGTGCCGAAGGTACGCGACTCGTCGGCCAGAATGGGCACGACACGCGGACCCAGCTGCTTGTCACGCAGAATCTGGTTGATGATGCGCACGAACGCCTGCGTGGTGGATATCTCGCGGCCTTCAGCGGTGGGCTCCAGCACCGGCTTGAAGACCTCCAGGCCGGGAACGGGCAGTTGTTCGTCTGCCTTGGGACGACGCTTGGGCAGATAGCCGCCCAGTGCCTTGCGCCGTTCGGGCAGATACTTCATTTCGGGCGAGTCGTCGGCCGGGCGGAAGTACGGCAGTTCCTCGAGCTTGTCGTCGGGAATCGGGATATTGAAGCGGTCGCGGAATTCGCGCACCGACGCCATGTCGAGCTTTTTCTGCTGGTGGGTCGGGTTCTTGGCCTGCCCCACGTGGCCCATGCCATAGCCCTTGATGGTCTTGGCCAGAATCACGGTGGGCTGCCCGCTATGGTTGGCAGCGGCATTGAAGGCCGCGTATACCTTGTAGGGATCGTGGCCGCCGCGGTTCAGGCGCCAGACGTCTTCGTCGCTCATGCGGCTGACCATCTCGAGCAGCTTGGGGTGCTTGCCGAAGAAGTGTTCGCGCACATAGGCACCGTCATGGGCCTTGTACGCCTGATACTCGCCGTCGACCGACTCTTCCATGATGCGGCGCAGAATGCCTTCTTTGTCGCGCTGCAGAAGAGGATCCCAGTAGCCGCCCCAGATGAGCTTGATGACGTTCCAGCCACTGCCTCGGAAGTCGCCTTCGAGTTCCTGAATGATCTTGCCGTTGCCGCGCACCGGGCCGTCGAGGCGCTGCAAATTGCAATTGATGACGAAGATCAGGTTGTCGAGCTTCTCGCGAGCCGCCAGGCTGATGGCGCCCAGGGACTCGGGCTCGTCCATTTCGCCGTCGCCGCAGAACACCCAGACGTTGCGTTTGCTGGTGTCGGCAATGCCGCGCGCATGCAGGTACTTCAGGAAGCGCGCCTGGTAGATGGCCATCAGGGGTCCCAGGCCCATGGACACCGTCGGGAACTGCCAGAAGTCCGGCATGAGCTTGGGGTGCGGATAGGAAGGCAGCCCCTTGCCGTCGACTTCCTGCCGGAAGTTGTCCAGTTGTTCTTCCGTCAGGCGTCCTTCCAGGAAGGCGCGGCCGTACATGCCGGGCGACGAGTGGCCCTGGAAGTACACCAGGTCGCCGCCATGGTCTTCGCTTTCGGCATGCCAGAAGTGGTTTTGCCCGCAGCCTATCATGGTGGCCAGCGAGGCGAACGACGCAATGTGGCCGCCCAGGTCGCCGCCATC
>JAEYNP010000026.1 GCA_023412495.1 Pseudomonadota bacterium | reverse complement strand
GAGCTGCGGATCGATGAACGCATTCAGCCGATTGATGATGATCAGGGCGTCGATGGGAGCCACGATCCCGTCGCCGTCGATATCGAGCGGATTGGTCGTGTTTTGCCAGGCGCTTCCCATGAAGCGGAAGCCGAAGTGCAGATCGCTCACCGACTGGCCAGCGGCCATCACAAACTGGGCCTCGCCGTTGGCGGACGTCGTTGGCAGGAAACTCGGCGGAGCAAGCACCACAATCTTGTACGAACCAGCCGGCAGGTTGGGCAGCACGTAGGCGCCATTCACGTCGGTGGTCACCACCGCCTTCGGGCCCCAAGAGACCATGTCCAGCAGAACCTCGCTGTTCGATAAGCCGCTGGCGATCACATAGGCGATGTCTCCTTCCGGCCGGGCGATGCTCATCATTTGCCCACTGCCGTGGCCCAACTGGCGGGTCGTGAACCGGCCGAGCAATTCGCCTTGGGTGTTGTAGGCTTCCAGGCGCCCCACGCTCGCCCCATTCACGCCGATCGCCCTGACATTGACGACGGTCTGCAGCGTGGTGAAGTCGATTCGCAGCCGGCGGCTCTTCGTCCAGGTCTCGGTCTGACCGAACAACGAGCTGTTGTTGTATAGGACCGAGCCTTCATCCGGCACGAGCTCGCTCTGCTTGCTGATCACCTGACCATTGGCCACGTCCGAACCGAAGGCGGTCAGAATCGCTCCCTGGACCTGATCGTTGACGACTTCCTCCAGAGCGTCGGGCTCGACCACATCGTTCAGCTTGATCAACTGGCCGTTGTTGTCGACCAGTTCGAGAGCCCAATCCACTAGCGGCATCTCTCCCTGGTCGTAAGTGCCGTTGTTGTTGCTGTCGTTGTACAGGATGCCGCCGGACCCGCCCTTGGGAATGGTCTGCGTGGCGGGGGTGGAGGTGCTGCCGATGAACTCGACCGACGTCACTCCGGTCCGCGTATCGACCGTGCGAATGCGAATCTCGTGATCGCCGTCCGGAACGGCAAAGCCGAAGTTGAGATTGGCCTTGTGCGAGTTGTATTGCTGCTCGATCGCCGTCCAGTCGCCGCCATCGATCGAGTATTCCACCCGGCGAATGCGATTGATCGTGATGTCGTTCGCCAACCCGGCAGGATTGCGGTTGGTGAGCGTGCGGACTTCCGATGAGCCGGTGAACGAGTAGATTCCCGACGCCGCGTCGTATTTTCCCACGCCCGTCAGATCGAACGGCACGTCCAGCACGTCGAAGATGCCGTTTCCGTCCGAGTCCCGCCAGCCGACCATTTCCAGCGAGGTCGGCGCGGAGAAGTGTCCCTCATAGGCGATTCGGAGCGGTTCATGCGACGACATGATGCTCGGCTCATGCGCATGGTCCGGATTGCTGGCCGCATTCGTGTTGTACGTGTTGTAATAGCCGCGCGACGCGTTATGTCCGTTGCCGGTTGTGGAGTATTCGTCGAGCGCCCAGAACATGTGCCCCGTCTCATGGGCGAAGGTGCTCGCGGGGCGACTGGCTGGCGAGACGAAGAACTGACCGCCCGGAAAGGCGAAGGCCTGAGGGAACGAGCCAGGACCGCCCGGGGCAAACTTGTCGTCGGCATCCACTTGGTCGTTCACGACGAAGATCGTAAACGCCCAGTCGGTTTCGTGCTGCTCGCGCTGATGATTATTAAACGCGCGGATGTCGCTGCTGAAGTTGCCCGTCGCGTCGAAGCCTTGCGGAGCAAGAAAGTCCCAAATCCAAAGATTGAAATCGGTCGAAGCTCGCGAGATCGGTTCGTAGCCGGTTGAAACCGGGTTGTCGGCAAACGTCCAGTCGAAGGTGAAGTTCAGCAGACCGTCGCGTACCGAATCCATCCGGTCGAGCGTTTCGCTCCACCACCGCACGCCTTCGGTGATCTTCGCTTTGACATCATTAATCGTCGACGCCGTCCAGTTCTCGGTGTTCGCGTCGGTGGAGAGGAGTGCCGGATCCGACTCCATCAGCACGACCGTGACCAGCACGTCGCCGAGCATGAACTCGCCCGTGTCGTCGGGCAGAGCCCCGTACGGCAAACTGGCCAGCAGGTTGCGCGTCTCCAGTGGCTCGAAGAAAGCGACACGCGAACGCGGACGCTGGCCGAAGCGGCGAGGTTCGGAGACACGGCGGAGGGATTGCCACTTCATAGTTGTATCGCGTCAGGGACGGATGCGGAGCATTCGCAGCGACGAGTTCCGGCTTCGTCCTGCCCTATTGGCTCGAACCCCACGGGCGCAGCAGTCGCCCGCTAGTCACGCTCCCATCGTAGTTGTGCTCTACAAATCCAGCAACGAATTTGCACGTGCGGAAAGCGGCCGGCCGAAGATTTTGCCTTGTTTGTAACTCGTTGTCGTGGATCGGTTTGCGCGGAGATAGTTCGGCCTGCGCAATCGCATTCGTCACAATCTGCCAGCCCAGCCTTAGCGGTTGTAGCAGTGAACCAATGCGGGAATCCCCGCCGGCTAGATCTTCTTCAGCTCGCCGTCGATTTCATTGATCAGCGGCTGGCGAACGCTGGAGTCCTTCACCTGCAGGGCAAAGTCCTGGGCCTTGAGCAGGACCTTCTTGGCGGCTGGCAAACGCTTCAGGAGCACGAGCTTGCGACCGATGCCCAGCATGGCGTAGGCCCGCGAGTCGTCGGCCTCGATTGCTTCGGCCGCCTGCTGGGCTTCTTCGAAGGCGGCCTCCGCTTCCTGCGCTTTGTTCATGCGGCTGAGCCCAGCCGCCACTTCGGTCAGGCTGTCTGCCTTCTGTCGGGCGTCGGACAACCCACGCGCGGCTTCCTGCGCTCCCGCAACCAGGTTGGCGCTTTCGTCCGCTTTGCCGAGCTTCTCTAGGGCGGCGGCGATTCGCACCTGAGCCTTAACCTTCTGCACCGGGTCGGTAATCGACTCGGCGGCCTTCTCGGCCGAAGCGAGATACTCAGCCGCGAGCAATTCGTTTTGCAGGTGCTCGCCCGACGCAGCCGCCAGAGCGGCGAGCGGTTCCACCTTGCGTTCGGGCTCGGCAATCTGCTCGACCGCAGTCGCCGCTTGATTGCAAAGCTTGCTCGCCTGACTCTTCTCCCCTGCCCTGCCGTAGGCGGCCGCCACGAGAACGAGCGTCGTCGCCTTGCTCACCGGATCTTCGACGGCTCCAGCCGAATCCTTAGCGCCGTTGAGAGTGCCTCGCGCTCCGGCAACGTCGCCTGCCTGCATTTGCTTATCGGCAATCGCGAGGAAGCGACGGGCTCGTTGCACTGGGTCGCTCAGCTTGCCGGCGTCATCGATCTGAGCATTGATCGACTTCTCCGCCTTCGCGCCCCCTCCGCCGCAACCGACGGTCAGCAATCCAGCCAACGCCACGCTCAAGGCAATCCCGCCGCGATACATCATCGTCCGTCGCCTCTTCGTCTGACGCTGATCCCACCCGCGGCTGAACTCACCAGAATTCAGCCGATCACGAATCGATCCGCAGGGCAGCCGAATTCCGAGGAATTCAGCTCGAAGCTCACTTACTTAAACACCAACTGGCTCTGCTTCAGCCGGTCTTCGGCGGCTGCCATCAACTGATCTTCCGCGGCCTCGTCCGGAGCTTCATAGGTGACCGAGAACCGCAGGAACGGCCCCGCGTCGTCCCAGGGGACCGTGACGATCGACTGCTGCGTGATCAGGTACTGGCTGGCGGCTTCGGCGTTCTCGAACTTCGTACCATCGGCCCGACCGGTCGGCGCCTTGGTGTAGAGGAAGTACGTCCCGCCCGGCATCTGGCACTGAAACCCGCAGCGAGTGAGCATCGCCACCAGCTTTTCCAGCCGGCGCTTGTACTTGGTCCGGGTGCGCACCGGAATCTCGTCGTCGTCCAGGGCGAAGGCGGCGGCGTTCTGAATCGCTCCGAACTGCCCCGAATCGCTGTTGTCCTTCACGTCGGCAAACGCCTGCACGATCCGCTCGTTGCCGCAGACCCAGCCGATCCTCCAGCCGATCATGTCGAAACCTTTGGACAGCGAATGGACTTCCACTCCCACGTCCAGCGCTCCCGGCGTCTGCAAAAAGCTCGTCGGCGGCTTGTCGTAGGTCAGCATGCTGTGCGCTGCGTCCTGCACGACGACGAACTTTCGTTCTTTCGCCAACCGCACCACCTTCTCGTAAAACTCCGGCGGCGCCGTGCGCCCCGTGGGGCTGTTCGGGTAGTTGATGACAAGCAATTTGACCTTGTCCCAAATCTCGTTCTGGATGCTGTCGAGATCGGGAAGAAAGCCGTTTTCGGCGGTGAGCGGCAAGCGGTACACCGAGCCGCCGCAATAGCGCGTGTAGGTTCCGGCCACGGGATAGCCCGGAACCGTCATCAGGGTGATGTCCCCCGGATTGATGAAGCACAGCGGCAGGATGGCGTAGGCTGGCTTGCTGCCGATCGCATGGTTGATCTGCGTGGCCGGATCGAGCTGCACGTTGAAATTGCGCTGCAT
>JAEYNP010000020.1 GCA_023412495.1 Pseudomonadota bacterium | reverse complement strand
ACCCAGGTCTGTCCCGCGAGAGGCAGGCCTTCACTGGTCTTTCGCTCGCTTTCCCAGTGCATGCCGAACTCGCGGAGCTGCGCTTCCACTTGGCGGGCAAGCGCAACGTTGTCCACATCATCGAAGTAATCGCGCAGCGCCCTCGCTGCCTTTTCGTTGAGACGCTCGACCTGCCGCAGATCCAGCCAGTCGGCATGGATGATGGCATCAAGGCTGCCGAAGCGATCCGCAAGTCGCTGCGCACCAGTGCGGGCGATAAAGGGTATGTTCAGTCTGTCGAGCAACTCGGCCAGGGTCGCACAGGCTGCGAATTCGGCGTGGACGCCGCCCTCTTCCTGCAGCTGCACGCCACGCTCGAGCAGCTGCGCAATGACCTGGCGGTTGTGTTCGTCCTCAAAGAAGCTGTGGATCTCGTGTGCGACCTCAAGCCCCACATCAGGGAGGTAGACCAGGACATCAGGCAGTGCGCGGGCCACCCGCTCCAATGACCCCAGGGCGCGTGCGAGCAGCTTGGCTGTTTCCTCGCCGACATCCGGAATGCCCAGGGCAAAAATGAACCGAGCCAGGGTCGGTGTCTTACTCGCCTCGATGGAACCCAAAAGGTTGCGACTGGATATCTCCGCAAAGCCTTCGAGCGCGACGATCTGATCGAAGCTCAGGCAGTACAGATCCGCGGGCGACCGAATCAACTCCCGGTCCACCAGCTGCTCGACGATCTTGTCGCCAAGCCCATCGATATCCATGGCACGGCGCGACACGAAGTGAATGATCGCCTGCTTGAGTTGTGCCTGACAGGCCAACCGCCCGACACAGCGATAGATCGAACCCTCGCTGATCGTTTCACGTCCCTTGCTGCGCTTGATCAGCTGGGTGCGCTCGACAGCCGAGCCACATACCGGACAACGCTCCGGAACGGCAACGGGACGCGCATCACCCGGGCGGCGCTCGGGAATAAGCCCGAGAATCTGCGGAATCACATCACCTGCGCGGCGGACAATGACGGTATCACCGATCATTACGCCCAGCCGCGCCACCTCGTCCATGTTGTGCAATGTGGCATTGGCTACCGTGACGCCGGCAACCTGCACCGGCTTCAGCCGCGCCACGGGTGTAATGGCCCCGGTTCGGCCGACCTGAAATTCCACATCCAGCAGCTCGGTCGTTTCTTCCCTGGCCGGAAACTTGTGGGCGATCGCCCAGCGCGGCTCGCGCGCCCTGAACCCCAACTCCCGCTGCTGGCTGATGGAGTTGACCTTGAACACCACGCCGTCAATTTCGTATGGCAAGGCGTCTCGCTTTTCACCCATCGCCTGAAAATATGCCCGGCATTCAGCCACGCCACGAGCAAGCTTCAATTCGCGGCTAATGGGGAGCCCCCATTGCTTGAGAGCATGCAGCACTTCGATATGGGTCTTGCCCAATTCCCCGTCGCTGCGTCCCACGCCATAGGCGCAGAGCTTCAGGGGCCGACTGGCGGTAATCTTCGAATCGAGCTGGCGCAGGCTTCCTGCGGCAGCGTTACGAGGGTTGGCAAAGGGCTTTGCGCCGTTTTCCAGCTGGCGGGCGTTCAACGCTTCGAAACCAGCTTTTGGCATGTAGATCTCGCCGCGTACCTCCAGTACGCCGGGCCAGCCGCTGCCGTGCAACTTCAGCGGTATATTGCGCACCGTACGCACATTGGCACTGATGTCTTCGCCGGTCGTTCCATCTCCGCGCGTCGCACCCCTTACCAATTGGCCATTTTCGTAAAGCAGGCTTACCGCGAGCCCATCGAGTTTCGGTTCGCAGCTGTACTCGAGTTCTTCGTTCGAGCCGAACAGGTCGCCTACCGGAATATCCAATCCCTCCCGGGCGCGGCGGTCAAAATCAATGAGATCCTGTTCCTCGAACGCGTTTCCGAGGCTGAGCATCGGCACTTCATGGCGCACCTGCCCAAAGGCTGCCAGCGCCGCGCCGCCCACGCGCTGTGTGGGCGACTCGGGAGTGACCAGCTCAGGATGTTCGGATTCCAGCGCCCGTAATTCCCTAAACAGCCGATCGTATTCGGCGTCCGGCACGCTGGGTTCATCGAGCACGTAATAGCGATAGTTGTGGGCGTCGATCTCGCTGCGCAGTTCAGCGATGCGCTCGGCAGCAGTTTGGGCAGATGACATATGGCAAAGCCGTAGCTATGGCACGCTGGACGAGGGGTCGCGTGCCTTGTTGATATGAAGTGCCGGATTCTAGCCTGTTTGAGCAAGGCTTCGGCAGCTAGCACGCTGCAGCGTTAGTGGACAGCCGCCGTGCATGATTCGTCAGCTGCAGGCATCAGGGCGCGCCGTCCGCCCTGATTCGATGATTCGATCATGAGGTTCGTTGGGCAGCTCCGTACGGCTATGCGCTAACGCATCAGCATGTCACGGTGTTGCGCAGTGAGACATGCGCACTGAGCGCGGCGCCTGGTAGATCAGGGCAAGCTCCAGCGCTGCACCGCGGGGTACGGGAGGGCCGCACACAGAGTGTCAGCTGACACGCCCCTATCGCCGAATCCCTGCATTTCCCGCCGACCACCCAAGCCGAGTCCGCCGGTCTGCTCGGCCATACTCAACGACCGAGCTTCCCCAGCTTTTTTCCAGCGCAAAGACAAACCCCCGACCCTCTTACGAGGATCGGGGGTTTGGTGTAGAAGCTTGACGATGACCTACTCTCACATGGGGAGACCCCACACTACCATCGGCGATGCGTCGTTTCACTACTGAGTTCGGGATGGGATCAGGTGGTTCCAACGCTCTATGGTCGTCAAGCAAT
>JAEYNP010000124.1 GCA_023412495.1 Pseudomonadota bacterium | reverse complement strand
TCACCGGCCTCGCCAACGGCCAGAGCTACAGCTTTGCTGTGGCCGCCGTGGACGAATTCAACAACCGGAGCGCGGTGTCCGGGATGGTGGCCGGGGTTCCCGATGGGGTCGCCAACAGTACCGATTCCATCTCCGACTATTGGAAATCCTCACATGGCTTCCCGCTCAACGACCCCGATGTCGACATCCAGGACCCGGATGGGGACGGCCTGAACAATCTTGGCGAGTATCAACAGGGCACCGACCCCCTCAATCCGGACACGGACGGCGATGGGATCAGCGATGGGGACGAGGTGTATCGCTACAAGACCGACCCCTTGCGGGAAGATCGCCTGGTGTTCGTGGCGGAGCCGGACCCCGAGTACGAAAATTACCTGTGGAAACTGCCCATGGGGGCCTCGCCGGTTCGCCTGAACCTGCCGGCCGCTATCGACGACTTTCTTTTTACCATGGAAGCCGGTATCGCCCCCTATGGCTCGCATGCCAACGATCATATCGACGGATTGAAGAACGTCTGGATAGATCTGGCAGGCGAAACACCGGTGAGAAGTTGGGCCGGAGGTAAGGTGCTCAATGTGGTTCAGGCGAACGGCTACTATTCCGTCGAAATAGATTACGGTTATGATCTCAAGGGGATGCACGGCTTCCTCGGCGCAACCGCCTTGATTGCCGGTCAGACCGTGACGGCCGGGCAGGTCGTGGGGGTTGGGGCAAGTCTTGTGCCCGGGCAGACAGGTTCCGGTTTTGCCTTGGTCGACATGGGACGCTTGGATGGGCCAGCGGGCTGGAATGGCGGAGTATATGTATCCCCCTTCGATTATCTGACGGATGAAGACAAGCGGCTTCTCGTCGATGTTTATAAATCGCGGGTAGTGAATGTCTATAATCCTGTCAATCATCCCAAGAGGATATGGGGTTTTGAACCGTATGAACCGCATCTGACCAATGCCTGGTATCTTCACGCGGGGAAATCCAATCGTTTGAGCGGGGTTTGGCGGCTGAAGGACGCCCCTGCGGGATTCGGCTTCCCGAATGATGTGCTGACCTTTATTGAGGCGGAGACATCGGTCTATACCGGGAATCATGTGATGGCTCAGGATGATCTCAACGACGATCCTACCACAGAGTGGTTCATCAACGGCACTTATGAAGTCGACTACATTTCAGGGCGGATAACAATCCAGGACGAAAACGGCAGGGTATACTATGGAGTCTTTTTGATCGATGAATCTGAAGAGAAACCCACCCTCACCATTGAGTATCGGGAGGGGGCTTTCCCGGTGAGCTTCGGGCGGGAGAGCTATACTTATGAACTGGTTTACTGAGAGATAAGAGAGCTTGATAAAATTGATGGACTCGTAAAAAGTCCGATCTACGCCTCGTAATCAAACTTTTTCCAGTGTCCATCTCCACGGGTTGGAGCACTTTTAACGATTTTTTCAAAATTGACTGTCGGTTCTGACTCACCGGCAGTCAATTCTTCAGGTCAAGCTCGGAAATGTCCAGGATCTCCTTGGGCATTTCCTTTTTTATCTGCACGCCCAGTTCCCGGAGCTGCTCGGATTGGGCGACAAGATTGCCGCGTCCCCGGGTCAATTTCAAGAGGGCACTCTCGTAAGTCGCCTGGCAGGTGGCGAGCTGTCGGCCGATCTTTTCCATCTCTTCCACGAAACTGCGGAATTTATCGTACATGAGACCGGCCCGCCGGGCGATTTCCAGGGAGTTCCGGCTCTGGTGCTCGTAGTGCCAGAGGTTTTCTATGGTTCTGAGTGTCGCCAAGAGCGTGGTGGGGGTCACGATGATCACGTTGCGGGCGAGGGCCTCGGTGGAGAGTGAGTCGTCGTACTGCAGGACCGCGGCAAAAGCCGCCTCGATGGGCATGAACATCAGCACGAAATCGAGGGAGCGGATGCCGCTCAGGTTCTGATAGCTCTTCCCGCCGAGGGTGAGGATGTGATCGCGCACCGCCTGCACCAACTGAGCAAGGTGTTTTTCCCTGTCATTCTGCTCTTCAGAGTTCACATAGCGTTCCCAACTCACCAGCGACACCTTGGAGTCGACGATGATGTCCCTGCCTTCCGGCAGATGAATGATGACATCAGGTTTCTGCAGTCGGTTGTGCGGGTCTCTGAAACCGCCCTGGGTCTCGTACTCATGGCCGAGCCGTAGCCCGGAGCGCTCGAGCACGCGATTGAGGATTAATTCGCCCCAGTTGCCCTGGACTTTGGTGTCGTTCTTCAGGGCCCGGGTCAGGTTGGCCGCCTCCTGGTTGATCTGCCGGTTGAGATCGCGCAGCTGGAGGATTTCCGCCTTGAGCGAGAGCCGCTCCCGGCTGTCGTTGCGATAGATTTCGTTGATCTCCTGCTTGAGGGCGAGGAGCTGGTGATTGAACGGGGCGAGTATCGCCTCCAGCCTTTCCCTGTTCTGCTCGCCGAAGCGCGCGCTCTTTTCGTCGAAGATCCTCTGGGCAAGACCTGCGAACCTGTGGCTCAGCTCCTCCCGGGCGTCTTCCATGAGCTGCAGTTTGTCCGTCGCGTGCTGTCGTTCCCCTTCCAGCATGGCGGCGAGTTCCGCCGCTCGTATTTCCAGTTCGCTGCAGCGCCGGGAGAATGTATCGGCTTTTCCCTCCGCTGCGTCGGACCGCTCCTCCGCCGCCCGCAATTTTCGCTTAATGATCACTAGGTAAAGGACGCCGGACAGCAGGACAAAACACAACGGCAGGTATCCTCCGGTCAAGATGAGGAGCAGGGACGGCAGGGTAAGACCCTGCGGGAGGACGGACTGGAGGAGGGCGGCAAAAGCCGCGGCGATGTCATCCATGTCAGCCGAGGGCCACGTCAAGGGTCATCATGAGGGCGAAACCACACATGACGCCCACGGTGGGGATGTCGGAATGCTTTTCCGCCCGCGATTCCGGGATCAGCTCTTCGGCCACGACATAAATCATGGCGCCGGCGGCGAAGGAAAGGGCGTACGGCAGGACCGGCTTCATGACCATAACGGCCGCCGCGCCGATCATCCCGGCCAGCGGCTCGACCATGCCGGAGGCCTGACCGAACATGAAACTCTTCATTCGCGACATTCCCTCGCGCCTGAGCGGCACCGAGACCGCCGCTCCTTCGGGAAAATTCTGGATGCCGATGCCGATGGCCAGTGCGATGGCTGCACCGAGCGAGGCCGCGGGATGACCGGCGGCGACGGCGCCGAAGGCCACGCCGACGGCCAGCCCCTCCGGGATATTGTGCAGCGTGATGGCCAGCACCAGAAGCACCGAGCGCTGCCAGCCGGTTTTTATCCCCTCGGCTTCCCTCGCCGGAAAGCCGGGATGGAGGTGGGGAAGGATCTTATCGACGATCCACAGGAAGGCGCCGCCGGAGAGAAAGCCGATCGCCGGCGGCAGCCAGGCGGTGCCGCCGTCCGTTTCCACCATCTCGATGGCCGGCGCGAGCAGGGACCAGAAGCTCGCCGCTATCATGACCCCCGCGGCAAAGCCGAGCATGCCGTCCAGGACCCTTCGGTTGATCGATTTGAAAAAGAAGACGAGCCCGGCCCCAAGAGCGGTGAGAAACCACGTGAAACCGGTGCCGCAGAGCGCCTGCATTACCGGGGATAGCGACAAGAACCACTGCTCCATTCAGTTACTCCAAGGCAGTTCCTAGCTCACAGTGACTGCTGGCGACATCCTTCTTCACCGGCGTCCTGCAGCACGAATTTCACATAGGCCAGGGTTTTTCCCTGCCGCCGATGATGTGCATGTGGATATGAAATACCACCTGCCCGGCTTTTTTCCCGTTATTGAAGATGACCCTGAAGCCGTCGGCGACACCGTTTTCCGCCGCCAACTGCGCGCCGATACGGATAAGTTTGCCGATGACCTTGTCGTCCTCCTCCCCGACATCGACGGGGGCGGCAAGGTGCTTTTTCGGAATGACCAGGAAATGCACCGGTGCCTGCGGGGCGATGTCCCAGAAGGCGACAACCTCATCATCCTCGTACAACTTCTTGGCAGGGATTTCCCCTGCTGCGATCTTACAGAAGATACAGTCGTTCATGGGCGGTCTCCTTGTTGAGATAATAACAATTGTTTACCCGATCCCGACTGTTATACAACAACGTTGAACTTTCGTAAACTTGCTGGACTCGTAAAAAGTCCGATCTACTTCGTTGTAGGTCTGAAACGGCGCTTCGCTGTACCATATGTACTACCAAAGCGCCGTTTCAGACACTACCCTCGTATATCGAACTTTTCCAGAGTCCATCTCCACGGGTTGAGCACTTTTTACGGCTTTATCAAACTTCGCAGTGAACGCGGGCTGGAAGTGGGGAAACAAAAAACACCACCGAAACGTAAGATGGCGCTTCGGTGGTGGGAAGGGAAATGGTGATTTTATGAGTTGGAGGCGTAGCTGAAGACGAGTTCTCCGTCCTTTACATCGACCTTCGCCTCGCCGCCTCTGGTAAGCTGGCCGAAGAGGATCTCCTCGGTGAGGCTGTCGCCGATCTCTTTCATGATCAACCTCCTGAGAGGCCGTGCTCCGTAGTCCGGATCATAGCCCTTCTGGGCCAGATACTGCCGGGCCTCCTCGCTCAAGGAGATGGTGACCCGTTTTTCCGCCAGCTGTCCCTCCAACTCCTTGACCAGCTTGTCCACGACTCTGAGCGTCGAGTCGTGGCCCAGCGCGCTGAAGGAGACGATGGCATCGAGCCGGTTGCGGAACTCGGGGGCGAAGAGCTTGTTGATGGCGGCCTGGTCCTTGCCTTTCTTGCTGCCGACAAAGCCGATCGCCCGGCCCGCCAGTTCCCTGGCGCCGGCGTTGGTCGTCATGATGAGAATGACGTTGCGGAAGTCGGCCTTTCGCCCGGAGTTGTCGGTCAGGGTGGAATGGTCCATCACCTGAAGCAGGATCGAGAAGATATCCGGATGGGCCTTTTCGATCTCATCGAGCAGCAGGACTGAGTAGGGATGCTTGCGGATGGCCTCGGTGAGCAGGCCCCCCTGGTCGAAGCCGACATAGCCTGGCGGCGAGCCTATCAGCCTTGCCACCGCATGTTTTTCCATGTACTCGCTCATGTCGAAGCGCTCGAAATGGACCCCCTGTATAGCGGCGAGCTGCCGTGCCACCTCGGTCTTGCCCACGCCGGTCGGCCCGGCGAAGAGGAAGCTGCCGGTGGGCGAGTCGGGGTTGCCGAGGCCGGCCCGCGAGCGCTTAACGGCCCTGGTCACCGAGTTGATTGCCTCGTCCTGGCCGAAGATCACGGCTTTGAGCTTGGCGTCGAGGTCCCTGATATCCTGCAGCTCGGAAGTAGTGCTGGATTTCGCCGGGATCCTCGCAATCTTCGACACCACCTTCTCTATGTCGGCGACCTTCACCACCGAACCCTGCCTGCCTTCCAGCCGGAAGAAGGAGCCTACCTCATCCATCACGTCGATGGCCTTGTCCGGCAGGAACCTCTCGTTGATGTACCTGGACGACAGCTCGGCCATGGCCTTGAGGGCGTTGCTCGAGTACTTGACGTTGTGGTGCTTCTCGTACTTGGGCTGCAGGCCCTTCAGGATCAGATGGGTGTCGGCGACCGAGGGCTCCTCGATGTCGATCTTCTGGAAACGCCGCGACAGCGCCCGGTCCTTCTCGATCTGATTCTTGTACTCCTCATAGGTGGTCGAGCCGATGCAGCGCAGGATGCCTGCCTGGAGCGCGGGCTTCAGCAGGTTCGAGGCATCCATCGAGCCGCCGCTGGTGGCGCCGGCGCCGACGATGGTGTGCATTTCGTCGATGAAGAGGATGGCGTTTTCCTTCTTCTCGATGGCGGTCACCACGCTCTTGAGGCGCTTCTCGAAGTCGCCCCGGTACTTGGTGCCGGCGACGAGCGTCCCCATGTCGAGCAGGTGGATCTCGACGCCCCGCAGCAGATCGGGCACCCTTGCTTTTTCGCCTTTGGCTCTCGCCTCCTTGTCCTCGTGGATGCGCAGGGCCAGGCCTTCGGCCATCGCCGTCTTGCCGACTCCGGGCTCTCCGACCAGGAGCGGATTGTTCTTCTTACGGCGGCAGAGAACCTGCATGATCCTGTTCAGCTCGTCGTCGCGGCCGATCAAGGGATCTATCCTGCCCTGGGCTGCGTAATGAGCCAGGTTGACCGTGTATTCTTCCAGGGCCTTGGCATCCTTGCCGGGCTTCTGCGAATCGGGGGTCTCGATCGGCGATGGGAAAGGTTCCTTCTGCAGGCCATCGGCGGGCAGTTCGTGGGAGATGAAGTTCATCACCTCGAGCTTATGAATGCCGACCGAGGTGAGGAAGTAGACCGCGTGGGACTCTTCCTCGGCCAGGATGGAAATCAGTACGTCGCCGCTGTCGACCTGAGATTTGCCGCAGCTCTGAACATGGGCGACGGCTCGCTGCAGGACCCGGTTGAAGGCAATGGTCTGGGCCGGTTCGGTTGCTCCTCCGGCTGCCATCGTGGGAATTTCCCGGACGAAAAACTTCTCCAGACGCTCTTTCAGGATCTGGGTCGAGCCGCCACACTGATCGATGATGTAATTGGTAAGCTCGTCGTGCAAGAGGCCATAGAGCATGTGTTCGACGGTGACATACTCGTGGTTGTGGTTCTTGGCTTCTCGTATGGCCAGTATCAGGGCTTTTTCAAGTGTCTTGCTCAGCATAATTATCCGGGTTCGGTTTATGGGACAGGGGCTTAACCCTAGTTATGCCGTTTCCATTGAACAGCGTAATGGGAATTCGTTTTTCTTTGCCAATTGTTGGACGACCGAGATCTTGGTTTCACAGATTTCCTTGGTATATATGCCTGCCACGCCAACCCCCTCGTGATGGACATTAAGCATGATTTTGGTCGCGTCAGGTGTCGATTTGTGAAAAACGGTTTCTAAAATGGCAATGACGAATTCCATCGTGGTGTAGTCGTCATTGTGCAACAGAACCTTGTACAGAGGGGGTTCTTTCGTCTCAACTGCATCTTTGGTTATGACGGATTCTTGCCTATGGTGCTTTGACTCTGTCATGGTAGTTATTTTGTTTGGAAATCCAGAGGAAAACTCGATACGACAGGCTCAATCGCCTGTGGTTACCTCTAACATAATATCAAATGTTGCACTTTCAATATACCATACTCGCTCTCTTTCCGGAAAGCTTAGGGGCCGTTACGAAATAACTGAAACAATCATTCCCATTTCGTTACGGCCCCTTATGCCGTTTTCGATAGGTATTTGTTACCATAATTGTTGTACAACGGCTTCGGAGCCCCTTTTAGCATGGCCAGGAACAGTTCTTCCAGGACCAGGCGGGAGGGCAGGGGCGATCCCTTCAGACGGTATTCCGCGTCGAGCAGCAGAGCCAACCATCTTCTCAGGCCGGCCGAGGAATATTCGGCGGCCTTGGAGAAGCTCATGAAGAGCGCGTAGGGGTGTCCCTGGAGAAGTTCCGCCCAATCGCCTTCCGCTTTGAGCGCCGGAAGATAGGTGTTCTGGAATTCCCTGGCATTCATGCCGCTTCGCCAGGCCGGCGCCGGTTTTTTCTGGAGGGAGCGGAAGATGAGCATTTTCCTCACGAAATTCCGAAGGGTAGCGAGGATGGCCAGTTCATGTGCGCCCTGCTCCAGAAGGCGGGAAAGAAGTGTCAGGGCTCTTGCCGTCTGCCGCTTGCCGAGGGCGTCGGTCAGTTCGTACAGCGCGTCTTCCCGGGTGCGGGCCACCATCTCTTCGAGGTCGGCACAGGTGATGACAGGTCGATTGCCGGCATAAAGAGCCAGCTTTTCCGTCTCGACCACCGCTGCCACCGGGTGAAAGCCGACCCGCTCGAAAAACATTTCCACCGCCTGCGGTTCCATTTTTTTCTGGAAATCTGCCAGGGTCTTCAACATCAACTCCTTGATGATCTCCTTCTGTTCGGCCTGGGTGGCGCTCCCCGCGCCTGCGGCCACCGTACAGTCAACCACGATGCAGTTTTTTTTCAAATAGGTGAAGAGACGTTGACGCTTGTCCACGGTTTCCGCGGTCAACAGCAAAATATTGCCAGGCGGCATACCCTTGTCAAGGGCTTCGATGAAACGATCTCCGAGATTGGCGGTGGTCTCTTTGTCGAGGCCTTCGGCCTCGGCAAGGAGCTTATCCGCCCAGCCCAGGTCGCCTGAGGGTTTCTCGAAATCGAAGATTCTCCGCCATTCCGAAGGAGAAATTTCCGTCAAAGTTTTCGGCCCCTCCACCTTGAGGCCCACGGCCTGCAGCAGACTCAGGAGATATTTCCCCGCCGGTCCAGGACGTCCAGCCTGGAAGGCCGAAAGGGCCTTGGTCCAGATTTCCGATGCCACTGTTCTGCTGTGGAAGATCCGGCTATCTGAAACCCGGTAGATCTGCCTGCCGGGCAGCAGGCTGAAGCTCATCATCCGCGAAAGGATTCGGCCGGGATCTTCCCGTTCGCCATCGATCGCATGAACAGCGCCGGGTTGAGCGTCGAGGAGCTTCCCTTGGAGCAGGTCTGCCGACTCTTTGCACAGATACCGTTCGCCGAAGAAGAGAAACACCTGGGTGTCCAGTTCGGGTGACTTCCGGTCGAGCAAGGTGGGCAGATCAGAGCGTTTGATGAGGGGCATGGCGTGTCGCTGGTTAATATCGTCGGGAAGCGGGTATTCCGAAAATCACTCAAGCTACCGTCGCGTGAGTAGCACGCGGGTAGTATATGATGTTTCTTCCCGAAACAAAAGAGAGGAATGAATAAGACTGCCCACTGTTGCGGTGCATCGGACAAATGGTTATAGAAGTTTTCGAGGAGACAGGATATGTTGATGATTACCTTAGAGAAGATTCCACGTCCCGAGCAGCTGAGAAATCCTGATTGAATATCACACTACGCCGTAATGCGATCGTGTCACTTCTCCGGAAGTACCGGGGGGAGGTAAGGTGATCATCAAGGAGACGGCCGTCAAAAGCCGTAAGGGTACAATCTTAAAGACTGACAAAAAAGTTGTCCGGCGGATGTGAAATATGTGGAAAAAATATTGGAACGCCGTATAATGACGAGATTACTGTATGTCAGGAACATGCCGATCTTTGCTGTTGATGTAAAAATATCGTTTGTTATTGTAGATAGATATAAATCTTGTATTCTGAATACAATCCATCATGGTACTGCAAAGATGAAAAATGGTGTCTCTGGGCGTTATGGAAACGGGAAACAATAACCAAGCGAGGTGAAAAATGGCTATTAAGTATCCCTTGGTACATATCACCATCCCGTCAGGGATAATCAGCGAGCTGATGCGAACCTATATCCTCGATAACTGCAAGAGGAACTGTGTCTTCGTCGAAGATCTGCAGGACGACGAAGTCAGCGGGAAAGATATCATTGTAATCTGCGACTGGTATGATTTCGTGGCGGGGCGCGTTGTAAAGGCCGGGCCGGAAAGAAACGAAGCTGCATTGGCAGCCCTGCAGACGCTCTACATTGTCATCAATATGGTGAAAGGTGAGGAAGAGCAATTGGGGTCATCGCCGCATTTGAGGAAAATCAGAGGGTTATTCTATATCGATGACAATCTGGAAACCTTCAGGAAAGGTTTTCTGGCTATCCTCAACGACGAAATATGGGTCCCCCGCGCGGTTCTCATGAAATGGATGAGCAGTCCCAGCAAAAGTAAGAGTGTCCATCCTCAGGAAATTCTCAGCTCTAGGGAAGAGTCTGTCCTGAAGTTGATGGCCGGCGGGATGTCGAACAAGGAAATTTCCGAAGAACTCTATATCAGTGCCAATACGGTCAAGGCACATCTCTACAATATCTATAAAAAGATCGAAGTTTCCAACCGTCTTCAGGCAGCACGCTGGGCTTCCGCCTATTTCGATGAGCGGTCCTCCAAAATTGCCGCCGGATAGGGAGTATCATTTCGCGCAACCATCCGGGATGATTCCATCTCAAGGAGCAATCGATCGAATGAGGGTCAATGTCATTATGACATTTCCCTCCTTATCGATTATCCCGTCATACCACCGCACACCTGTCCCTCGTTGATCAACACGTTCCATCGCGTGGAGATGCTGAACAACGTTTCGGTACGCTGTCGACCGAGGGACACCTGGCGCCCCCGATCACATCTCTCCATTCTGGAAAAATGTTTGACAAATCATCAACGACCTTGAATTATCCATAATCGTATACCAGACCTTTCACCTTGCAGCCATTCACACAAAAGTGAAGATCCGAAGAACCGGGAGTGGCCATGAAATACCCTCGCTGAAGCGACCCTGCTGGTGCAACCTCACAGGTACCTTTGCGAAATTCGTTTCTAAACAACAAGAAACGAGTTTCTAAGGTACAAATGCGGGCTGACGCCAGTAACCCAAGGGTTGTTATCCCCTCCCACAGCAGAGGGGATTCTTTTCAGTACCCCCTTGAGGGGTACTAATAGCGGAAAGAAAAATACCAAAAAATGCCATCTTGCCTCCGATGAGCGGGGCGGGATCGAGAGGGAGAAGATGAGAAAGTCCACAGTAGTCGCGGGGAGTGTCAGTCCAGCCGGCGCAGTACCGGGATGGATTGCCCGGCCCGAATACGCGGAGACGGGTGTGCCCGGCCCCTACAAGCTTTCCTGCGTGAAAATGTCCGACAACCAGATCGAGAGGATGCGCAGGGCCGGTGGGCTCGCCAGGGAAGTGCTGGATACCGTTCTCTCCGAGGTGCGGCCTGGAATCTCCACCGACGAGCTCGATCGGATTGCCCATGAGCGGATTATCTCTCTCGGTGCTTATCCCAGCCCGCTCAACTATATGGGCTTTCCCAAATCGATCTGCACCTCGGTCAACGAGGTTGTGGTGCACGGCATACCCGACAGCCGACTCCTGGTTGAAGGAGATATTATCAACTGCGACGTCACGGTGTATTGCGACGGCATGCACGGAGACTGCTCGGAGACGGTTTTTGTCGGCGAGGTGGATGACGAGGCGCAAAGGCTCGTCCGAGTGACCTGGGAATGTCTGATGAAGGCGATCGATGTAGTTCGGCCGGGCCAATACCTGAATGCTATCGGCCGGGCGATCGAAACCCATGCCGGCTTGAACGGTTTCAGCATTGTCCGGGAGTTTACCGGCCACGGTATCGGTGAGAGCTTCCATATGTCGCCCTATATAGCCCACTTTTACGAGCCGGATAATACCGCCAGGATGGAAGAAGGCATGACCTTCACCATTGAGCCGATGATCAACGAAGGAGTCGCCGAATGCGTCATCTGGCCGGACAAGTGGACGGCGGTGACTACCGATCTGTCCCGCAGCGCCCAGTTCGAGCATACTCTCCTGGTAACTCGGGATGGGGCCGAGATTTTGACGGGCGGGCGGCGGCCGTGGTTTTTAAAAGGGGACTGAGGACTGAGCGATGAGGACTGAGTAAAAAAGAAAAAACATCTTGTTATAAGTGTATAATTTCTTTATATTTCCTCAGTCCTCAGTCCTCAGTCCTCAGTCCTCTGTCCTCAGTCCTCAGTCCTCAGTTCTGAAGCTATTCGCCCGGCTCGAAGCCGATTTTCTTGATTGCCTCGCGGATCTTCCCGCGATCGGCACCGGCATTGGCAAAGG
>JAEYNP010000134.1 GCA_023412495.1 Pseudomonadota bacterium | reverse complement strand
CTGCGAAACCCCCGCCCCCCTGCCCCACCCGGGGGGGGCGGGGGCGGGGCCGCTCCATGCCGTCCACGGATGGCAAGCGCGGGAATCATAACCCTGGACCCCCATGCTCAAACGCTCCCATTTCAATTCGAAGACTCTGGCCTACCTGCTGATCACCCCGCAGGTCCTGGTCACTCTCGCCTTTTTTTACTGGCCGGCGGCGCAGGGCCTGATGCAGTCGATGATGCTGAGCGACCCCTTCGGCTTGAAGAGCAGGTTTGTCTGGTTCGAGAATTTCATCCGCATTTTTACCGACCCCCTCTACCTCAAATCCATCGGCATCACCCTCTTCTTCAGCGTGGCCACGGCCTTTACCGCCATCACTGCCGGGATGCTCATCGGCACACTGGCGAACCGGGCACTGCGCATGAAGGCGCTTATCCGCACACTGCTGATCTGGCCCTACGCCGTAGCCCCGGCAATTTCCGGAATTCTCTGGCTCTTTCTTCTTCATCCCTCCTACGGGGTTGTCGCCTACTTCCTCAAGAATACCTTAGGAGTAAACTGGAATCCGGTGCTCAATGGCAACGATGCTCTATTTTTGGTGATCATCGCCAGCGCCTGGAAGCAGATCAGTTACAATTTCGTCTTTTTCCTGGCCGGGCTGCAGGCCATCCCCCATTCGCTGGTGGAGGCGGCGGCGATCGACGGCGCCGGTCCCTTCCGCCGCTTCTGGGTGATCACCTTTCCACTGCTGTCACCGACCATCTTCTTTCTTACGGTCATGAACATCATCTACGCCTTTTTCGAGACCTTCGGCGTGATCCATACGGTCACCCAGGGCGGACCGGGCGGCGCGACCAACACCTTGGTCTACAAGGTCTACCAGGACGGCTTCATCGGCCTCAACATGGGATCCTCCGCCGCTCAGTCGCTGGTGCTGATGGTGCTGATCGTCACCATTACCGTCCTTCAGTTCCGATATGTGGAACGCAAAGTCCAATACACCATGTGATCGTCATGATGGTCGAACGAACGCCAATTCTCGATACCCTCACCTATGCCTTCCTGATGCTCGGCATCTGCGTAGTCGGCTTTCCGATCTTCTATGCGGTGACCGCCGCCACCCTGCCCCTCGAGGAGGTGGCGCTGGTGCCCATGCCGCTCGTTCCCGGCGACCAGTTCTTCGTCAACATGGGGGCGGCATGGGACGAAGGGCATCTTGGCCGGCAGTTGATCAATTCCTTCATCATGGCGAGCGGCATCACCGCCGGTAAAATTGCGGTATCGATGCTCGGAGCCTTCTCCATCGTCTATTTCGACTACCGCTTCCGCAAGATCGCCTTCGCCACTGTTTTCTGCACCCTGATGCTGCCGGTTGAAGTGCGGATCCTGCCCACTTACGAGATGGCCGCCAACATGTTCGGTCCCCTGCAGTGGCTGGTGGACACCCTGCATCTCGGGGCCGTGGTGCAGTGGTTCACCGGCTATGAGTTCAACATCGGCCTGCAGTGGAGTCTGCTCAACAGCTATACCGGCCTGATCCTGCCGCTGGTGGCCTCGGCGACCTGCACTTTCCTCTTCCGCCAGTTCTTTCTCACCATCCCCGAGGAACTATGCGAGGCGGCAAAACTCGACGGGGCTTCGGCGATGACCTTTTTCCGGCGTATCCTCCTGCCGCTGTCGACCACCAACATCGCGGCGCTGGTGGTCATCGAGTTCGTCTACGGCTGGAACCAGTATCTCTGGCCGCTGCTCGTGACAACCACTCCGGATATGACCACCGCAGTCATAGGCCTCAAGGATCTCATTCCCCAGGCCGATGACCTGCCCACATGGAACATCGCCATGGCTGGCTCGCTCTTTGTGATGGCTCCACCGGTGCTGGTGGTGCTGTTCATGCAACGCTGGTTCGTCAAGGGCCTGGTGGAGCGGGAGAAGTAGCCCGGATTTGTCGGGCGGCGAGAAGGAAATCGGCCAGCTCGGCAAATCCGTCGCCACCCTCGCCGGCGGTGACCCAGGCCGGCAGGTGGCTGAGCTGATCCCTGAAATGCAGGACGTTAGCGACACCGACGCTGTGCGGGAAAAAGGCAAACATCGGTGCGTCGTTGGGGGAATCGCCGGCATACAGCACCTGGCGGCGATTACGGTCGAGTTCGGATGAGAAGGTCTCGGCGAAAAATCTTCTGCTCATCGCCAGCTTGTCATAGTCGCCGAACCAACCGTTGACGTGGATCGAGCTGATTTTCGCCGTCGCCCCGGCGCGGATGAAACAGTCAGCAATACACTTGATTGCCGCCGCATCGAGGGGGGCGACGTCCTCGCAGAAATCGATGGCCAGGTCGGCCTCGCGGAAGGCCTGGTCGGCGGCGACGGCACAGCCCGGCACGCTCTCCAGCACCGTGTCACGGATCGCATCCAGACGCCGACGATCGGCCGCCCGTTCTTCCGGACTCTTCCAATAGCTGCGGCGCATTGTCCGCCGGCTGCTGTCGTAGCTGAAGTAGAGCGCGCCGTTTTCCCCGACCACCCCTGCCACAGGCCACATCCTGGCGATCATGTCGCACCAGCCCGCGGGCCGGCCGGTCACCGGGACCACCTGCAAACCCGCCCGGTGCAGGCGCCACAGGGCATCGTAGGCTGCGGACGGCAACCGCCCGGATATGGTCAGGGTGTCGTCGATATCGGTGAGCAGGAAACGCACCTCCCGGAAAGCTGCCGGGTCTGCTTGGTTCAGGGGCTGCATCAAGGCGATTGCTCCTCGTTGAAGATTGTCTTACTGACTTTTGATCCGGACAAGGTCCGGTGCTGCAAGCTTTTACGCAGCGGCGGCATCGATCCGGCGCACCAGGTAGTCCTCAAGCGCCTTCCTTCCCGCATCACCTACGGAGAGTCCCAACCAGGTCCTGCGCCACAGGATGTCTTCCGCCGTTTGCGCCCATTCCTCGCTCTGCAGGTAATCCACTTCGAAACCGAAGAGGTCGCCGCCGAGATGGGGACCGAGGTCTGCCTGACTCCTGAGCTTTTCAGTCATGGCACGCGCCCGGGTACCGTAGGTGCGAACCAGCCTGCAGGCAAGATCTCTGCCCAGGATCGGCCGCCTTGCAAGAAGATCGTCGACCTCACGGGTCACACCGTCGGGTGGGAAATCTCCCCCGGGCAAAGGCGCCGAATGCGTCCACGGATCGCGCAGAGGCGGCATGAAGGGAGCGAGTTTTCCGAGCACCGCCTCGGCAAGCTTGCGGTAGGTGGTGAGCTTGCCGCCGTACAGTGAGAGAAGGGGTGCTTCGCCGGCGCCGGTATCGAGCTTCAGCACATAGTCACGGGTCGCGGCTTTGGCGTCGCTTCGGCCGTCGTCGAACAGGGGGCGAATACCCGAAAAGCTGCCCGCCACGTCGCTTGCAGCCAGCTCACGCCGGAAGTATTCGGAGGCTGCGCGACAGAGATATTCTATCTCCTGATGGGAAATTGCAACTTTTCCGGGGTCGCCCTGAAAATCGAGATCGGTGGTGCCGATCAGGGTGAACTTCTCGGCGAAGGGAATGGCAAAGACGATTCTTCCATCGTTGTTTTGAAAGATGTAGGCCCGATCGTGGTCGAAGAGCTTGCCTACGATGATGTGGCTGCCCTTGACCATGCGGAGGTGTTCCTTGGTCATACTGTGGGCAATGTGCGGCATCAGACCGTCGAGCCAGGGACCGGACGCGTTGACCAGCACCTTGGCCTGCACCTGATGGATTATGCCCGTATTCATGTCCCGGAGGTTCAAGGTCCACATCGACCGAGTGCGGGTGGCCGATTCCAGACGGGTTCGGGTGCGGATTGTCGCCCCTTTAGCCTGGGCATCCATGGCGTTTAGAATCACCAGCCGGCTGTCCATCACCCAACAGTCGGAATACTCGAAGCCCTTCGAGAAATCGCCCTTCAGCGGTCGGCCGGCCTCGTCGCGGCGCAGATCGACGGTGGTGGTGCCGGGAAGCAGTTCCCGGCCCCCGATATGGTCGTAAAGGAAGAGTCCGAGCCTGATCAGCCAGGCCGGGCGCAGCCCGCGGTGGTGCGGCAGAATGAAGCGCAGCGGCTGGATGATGTGGGGAGCGGCGCGCAGCAGGACTTCGCGTTCACGCAGGGCTTCGCGGACTAGGCGGAATTCGTAGTACTCGAGATAGCGGAGTCCACCGTGGATGAGTTTGGTCGAGGCGGATGAGGTGCCGCTGGCCAGGTCGGCCTGTTCGCAGAGAAAAACCGAAGCACCCCTGCCTGCGGCATCCCGGGCGATACCGCAGCCATTGATGCCGCCGCCGATGATGGCCAGGTCGTAAACGCGTGGTTGCATGGATTGATCCAATTAAAAACAGATTTTTCGAAATACTACGCCATAAATTTCAAATGAAATCTTATACACACTATATTCGAAATATCTGCCTTCAACAAGTGAAAACGAACCTGCCATGCAGGCATGGACCCGGAGAAGATCCCGAAGGTGGTCACAGTCCAGACACGATCACCGAAACCCCGCCGGCGGCGCATATTTTTTCGAGCTTTTCCGGCAGGTTTTCGTCTGTTACCAAGGTATTTATCTGGGAAATGTGGCCGATGCGAATCGGGGCGCTGCGCGCCAGTTTCATTGCATCGGCAACGAGGATGACGTGGCGGGCATTCCTGATGATCGCCTGGGCAACCCGCACTTCACGGAAATCGTAGTCGAGCAGTGCGCCGTCCTCGTCTATGGCTGATACCCCGATCACCGCATAATCTGCCTTGAACTGATTGATGAATTCCACCGCCGCATCGCCGACGATGCCACCGTCGCTGCGCCGTACCTGTCCCCCGGCGATGATTATCTCGACCCCGGGGAAATCCTTCATGATCGTCACCGCATTGATATTGTTGGTGATGACCAGGAGGCCGCGGTGATTGGCGAGGGCCTGGGCGACCTGTTCGGTGGTGGTGCCGATGTTGATGAGCAGCGAACTATGGTCCGGAATGAGTTCGGCGGCCTTCCGGCCGATCTCCTTCTTTTGCAGAGGGGCGAGCAGACGTCTTGCCTCGTAGCTGACATTCTCGATACCGGAGCCGACAATGGCCCCGCCGTGTACGCGTTGCAGAAGGCGCCGGTCACAGAGAACGTTGAGATCCTTACGGATGGTCTGGGGCGATACGGCAAAGCTCTCGGCCAAGCCTTCCACCTCGACCCGGCCCCGCTCGCGGGCCAAAATGAGGATTTTTTGCTGTCGTTCCGAGAAAATTTCCATGTTCATAAGGGGGCCGCAGAAAGGGTTGTCGGAGCTGAACGGGCAGACTGCATCAACTATCGCTCTCGGTTTCGTTTTTGTCAAAATAGAAATTCAAGTGAAACCGAACCTGATGATTCCGGGGCTTCATGCACCGCAAGCTCTTCAGTGTAAGTCGAGGATTCGAACCCTGAAGGGAATCTTTGCGGCGGCGAACCTATCAGCCGGCCGGGATTCGGGAGGGGCCGCTCAATATGCATGCTTTTGCGGCCTTTGCCATCTGCCGGAGCATGGAGCTGAAAAGCAGCAGATGAGAAGGGGCGATGAGCCCCCAGTAAATCCTGCCCCAGAACCCGCGCGGCCGAAAACTCGGTATCATCCGAAGTTCCGTGGCGCCTCCCGCAAGAGTCCGGATCTGAAATTCGAGAAAAGCCTCGCCGGGGGCGAGCATCTCGGCGCGCAACAGCAGGCGGTTATGCTCTTCCACCGCTACAACCCGCCAGAAATCGAGGTGATCGCCAAGGGCTACTACATCCACCTGCCGACGGCCGCGGGACAGGCCGGGGCCGCCGATAATCTCATCGACGAAGCCGCGCAGCTGCCACAGGAAGGTGCCGAAATACCAGCCGTTGTCGCCGCCGATGCGCTTGACCACGTTCCAGGCCAGCTCCGGCGGGCCATCCAGGGTGATGGCAAAGATGTCGCGGAACACCGTGGTCTCGGCCTCGGCCTGCCCTCCGGCCCAGTCCGGCAGATGCGTCGATCCCGCGTCGTAGCAGCTCGAGGCGACCTGGTTGAGGAAAACTTCGCCCAGCGCGGTGGTGATGGCGTCGCGGCAGGTCATGAGCCGCTGGGGGATGATCGCTCGAATCCGGTTATCGCGGCAGAGGACTTCGTTTCGCATCCGCTCGATGAGGGGCCGGATGAGGGCCATGGACACCGGGGTGACCAGGTTCATCCACCAGATGGAGATGCGATGGATACGCAGGGGCAGTACCAGGACCAGGCGGGGCGGCAGTCCGGCCTCCTCGGCATAAATGTGGAAGAGCTGCCGCCAGGTGAGCACGTCAGGACCACCGATCTCGTAGACCTGACCCATCGTTTCCGGGTGTTCCAGGCATCCGGCCAAGTACTCGACCACGTTGGCGATGGCGATGGGCTGGCACCTCGCATCCATCCAGCGGGGCGCGAACATGACCCGGAGATAGCCGCAGAAAGCCCGGATCATTTCAAAGGAAGCCCCTCCCGATCCCAGCACCAGAGGAGCGCGGAGCTGAGTCACCTTTGCCCCGCCGAGGGCGAGGATCTCCCCCACCTCGTAGCGGGCCCGCAGTTGCGCCGAGAGATGGGATGGGTTGCCCAGGCCGGTGAAATGGATGATCCACTCGACTCCCGCCTCCCGCGCCGCGCGAACCGTAGAGTAGGCGATGCGCCGGTCGAGGGTGGCGAAATCCTCCTTCCCGGGCCGGATGGAATGGATGAGGTAAAAGACCACCCGGCAGCCGCGCATCGCTTCAGCCAACGCCTCGGTATCCAATGCGTCGGCCGTGACGATTTCAAGATTGGCATGCCGGCCCCAGGGGCGGGCGGCTATTTTGCTGCCGGAACGGCCGGCGGCGCGCACCTTCCAGCCGCGCGCGAGAAGAAGGGGCACAAGCCGGCCGCCCACATAGCCCGTGGCCCCCAATACCAACACCGAACCGCATCCCCGATCCATTCCAGTGATTCCTTTTTCGTTCGAGACAGTCTGCGCCGGACCGATCCGAAAGGTGATTAAACCTGAAGCTCAGTCAAATGCGGGCGCGGCGCGCACCTTCCATCCATCCTGGCGGCAAGTACTTTGTTCCGGGCACCAGAAGACGGCATCGTTTAATGTCGGCCCGGGACCGCCGTAGCACGACACAATACCCGGATTTGATGGACATTCCATGGGAATTTTTTCAGCCGCGCTTTTTGGGTGAGCGGATTTCGACTTTGTCGATACAGGAGGTTGTGGTCGGATGTCACCTGAGATTGCAGCGGCGACGCTGCGGGCTTTTATGTACCTCATTGAAGCCAGCTTATGCGAACGCCGAGGCATCATAATAGACATGTATTATACTTTTCATCAGGTATTGCCGACTTCGAAAGATAAACATCCCAAATGAAGGTTGTGGGCTTCACGAGTCTCACAGGAGCCGGCCATGAACCAGCCGAAGGCCATGAATCCAGCCAGTGAAGACGCATATCTACTTGTTGCCGTTCTCCCTCCCGATCTCCAGGCTCCTCTGCTGGCCATCCCGGTGGACACGCTTCTCGAAGTAGTCATGGATCTGGGAAGACCCGCGGATGCGCGTTTCCCGGACAGGGTTGTCCGATTGAGCAACCATCCGGTCAATCATGACGATCTTTCCCATACTCTCGCGCTGATCGGAGAATTTACCGATGACAACAGAGCTGGAATCGAACGGACCCTGCATCGGATTTCCGCAATCAGGAACCGCAAGGGCCAGATCATCGGCCTGACCCTGCGGGTGGGCCGGGCCATTTACGGGACCATCGAAATTCTGCGCGACCTGGTCGAGACCGGAAAGAATCTCCTCCTGCTCGGCAGGCCGGGAGTCGGCAAGACCACCAAACTGCGGGAGATGACCCGGGTGCTGGCAGACGATTTCCATAAACGGGTGATCGTCATCGACACCTCCAACGAGATCGCCGGCGACGGGGATATCCCCCATCCGGGTATCGGCAGGGCGAGGCGAATGCAGGTTCCCCGCCCCGACCGCCAGCACGCGGTGATGATCGAGGCGGTGGAAAATCATATGCCGGAAGTTATTGTTGTCGACGAGATAGGGACCGAATCGGAGGCGGCGGCCGCCCGCACCATCGCCGAGCGCGGAGTTCAGCTCATCGGCACAGCACACGGCAACAGCCTGGAAAACCTGGTAATGAACCCGATTCTCTCCGACCTGGTCGGTGGAGTCCATACTGTGACGTTAAGCGATGAGGAAGCCCGTCGACGCAGGACCACCAAAACCGTGAATGAACGTAAGGCCCCGCCGACCTTTGAAATCCTGATCGAGATGGTGAATCGCAACGAAGTGCGGGTACACAGGGACACTGCCCAGGCCGTCGACACGCTGCTGCGCGGCTTCCTGCCGCGTTGCGAATCAAGAAAGCTTGCGGAAAACGGCGCCATAGAGGTCATCGATCACCAGCAGGAACCAGTCCCGCCAGCCGCTCAAAGTCACGATGGAACCGCGGTTGCCAACGGACCGCCCCGCCTCTACCTCCACGGAGTGACTCGGGATCTTGTCGAGCGGGTCTCCCGAGACCTGGGGCTGAAGTTGCGAATCAGCGCCAAGGCCGAAAAAGCCGATGCAATACTCGCTCTCCGCTCCCGCCATCATGACACCGCGCTCAAACGTCTCTCCCAGTCAACAGGGGCATCGGTTTATCTGCTGAAGAGAAATACCACCTCGGAGATCCGGCGCCTGCTGCTGCGGCTGTTTCATGTCGTCCCCGGGGTAGTCGATGAACTGGAAATCAGGGAAGCGATGCAGGAAGCGAGATCAGCGATGCAGCAGGTCATCGAGAGCGGTCTCGAAGTCGCCCTCACACCGCGTCGCGCCGCTCTGCGCAAGGCTCAGCACCGTCTCATATCAAGCTGTGGCCTCGAATCGACCAGCATCGGCTCTGAGCCCGCGCGGCATCTGGTGGTGCACCCTTGCTTTGACGAGAATCTGGGAAGGGCGAGGTAAGCTGAGGTTCAGTTCTGGGGGATGATTTATTATCTGGGCGAATAAATGAGGAGCTTACTTCCAATCCTGCAAACCATACTTGCTCAGAATTTTATGCAACTCTCCAGTTTTCCTCAACTCTATAATGCCCTCTGACAAAATCCTCGCATAATCTGCCGATTCCTGCTTGCTAGGCGAAAAAGCAATGTAGATCATTGCTGGCTCATCGCCATAACCAGCGCACTCGATCTGATCCTGTATCTTCATCTCTTCGGATATATGTCGAATTGCGGCTTCCGTATCCACCACTACCTTGATCTTTCCGGCCAACAGTTTGCCAAGGTTCCGCCTCAGAGGCTCATCGCCGTAAAGAACCTGCACTTTAGCCGGATTGTTTTTGTTAGTTTCGATGTATTCAAGCAACCAAGGGCGGTAGTCATACCCGGCTATTGTTCCAATCGTAGTTGCCGTAATAGATTCATGACCATTGTATCGCCAGGTCTCGCCTTTCTTTACGTAGAAAGCGAGTTTGTTTTGCGCAAGCTCTTCCACAGGGAATACAAATCCAGCCGCGTCCGTTTTCGAGGCACCAATAGCACCATCATATTCACCTGATCTAGTCATTTGTATTGCTCGCTTCCAAGGCATAATTTTGTAAATCACTTCATATCCTTGACTTTCAAATACTTTCCTTGCAACATCAACTATGTAACCTTCCTTTTCACTATCGGGTGTGCTATTGAACGGTGGCCATTCGTCGGCAACTAGAGTGATTGTATTCTGTGCGGCAAGACAGAAATTGGAGATAAGCGTTGCGAAGAATACCAACGTGAGAAGAAATTTTAACATCTTAGCTTTGTTTAAAATTAGTTTTGAGTTCGATTCTCAACAGAAGTTATTGGACAATTCCTTCATGTATTCGTGGATATTATAGCCTGCCTCGGAAATTTACCGCAATTTTGAAATGTTCGACACCAGGAGATAAGGGTGGTGACCTTTTCGCACTGACGCATAGGATACGGGTTCGATGGAGGAACCGGAATCCAACCCGGAAAATTGGCACAAAAATTTGAAAGACTAACCTGTTCCGCTCGCGAACGAGTTACTCCCGTGTGGGAGTGGTGCTTGACCCGCTCCTTGTTCAAAGAGACCTGCGATGAAGTCCGGCCTGTTCCCGACCCTCCTGTTGCTCATGCCTTTCCGGCTATCATTCCAACCAGCAAACAGCCGGGAAAGTTCGGGGCGAGTCGCGCCCCGACGCAAAACCATGTCCATTACCTCATAATCCCTGGGAGGTTTAGTTTCGCAACAAATCACTTCTCCACCTTAGTCTTATGGTTCATAGAAGGGTAAGTGGTGTATTGCCATCTGCTTCAATTTGCTTGCAAAAACGCCCGTCCCCCTGCTAGGGTATGCAGTGCCACCTGTAATGCCCTAACTATGTCCGGGGGACGGGACTTTTTTTGTTCACTTCTTCTGCTCAGCACTATCTTCGGGCTCAGCTTGTGTTGCCGTTTGAGTCTCCGGTACAAGCTCAGAGATGGGTTAACCGAGTTAAGGAAGAACCATACCGGATTGGTTGAATTAATTTAAAGGATGATTTTCCTATGGATATTAACAAGGTAAAGCTGATCTATTTTTCACCGACCGGAACCACGAAAAAGGTGCTCGAAAGCATAGCCAGGGGCATCGCCGGAGCTTCAGTCGAGCATTTAAATATGACTCTTCCGGACAATGTGGAACAGGTCATTCCATCCTATTCTAACGATCTCGTCATTCTAGGGGCTCCTGTCTATGGCGGCCGTCTGCCGGCCGAAGCGATCAATCGGTTTAAACGGATACAGGCCGGCAACACTCTGGCAGTAGTCGTTGTTGTTTACGGCAACCGGGACTTTGAAGATTCTCTGTTGGAACTGAAGGATCTTGCCATTGATTTGGGCTTTTTTCCGGTCGCGGGCGGGGCATTCATCGGCGAGCACTCTTTCACGACAGCGGATGCACCCATTGCCAATGGGCGTCCGGACAGCCTTGACGTTCAGAAGGCGATGGATTTCGGGGCCAGGATCAAGGAGAAAATCTCAACGCTGCAATCATTCGGAGACCAGAGGGCTCTGATGATACCCGGCAGATTTCCTTACGAAGGCGGGCCGCGAAATATGGCCGTCACTCCGGTGTCAAGGGAAGACACATGCACGGTTTGCGGCACATGTGCCACTGTTTGCCCGACTGCAGCCATTTCAATCGAGGCCAGCGTGGCAACCGAAGTCGGAGCATGCATCCGATGCTGTGCCTGTATAAAAAACTGTCCGACCGGCGCCAGGGTATGGGAAGACGAAATGATGAAAACCATCACCAACTGGTTGAAAGATAACTGCAGCGCCCGGAAGGAACCGCAAATTTTCGGCATCTAAGACGCAGGAGTGGGGTCAAATCTTTCGTTGGCACCCAAAGCAAAGCGGGGGAGGGGTTCAAGTCAAGGAGGGAAATTTCTGAAAGTTGCTAAATGGAGTACGATCAGGGAAAAAAGGATGTTCATGCTGGAGGAAAGGTAGATGTCTATTGATTCTTCAATAGAGCGCTTTGAACAGAGGATATCAATCGCACCGGAAGATATTGATGTATTTGATCACGTCAACAACGTTGTTTACGTACGCTGGATTCAGGAAGTCTCGACAGCACATTGGTACGCAAGAGCGACAGAAGAAGAGAAGAAAACAATCGGCTGGTTCGTTGTTCGTCATGAAATCGACTACTTGAGCTCGGCACGGTTAGGGGATGAGATAATCGGGAAGACCTGGGTGGGGGTTGCTCAAAAGAATCTCTTCGAGCGATACGCAGAATTTCTTCGATCACGGGACAATAAGGTGATTGCGCGTTCGCGTTCCCTGTGGTGTCCGATCGATTTGAGTTCTCTACGGCCAATGAGAGTTGGACCGGATATTTATAAGAGATTTTCGGCCCCGCAATAATTTTGAGGCGGTATGCGTACAGTCAGAGTGAAAAGGGGACAGATATAATTTCTTCGGAGAGCAGGGGACGACCATGGTAACGTTGACTATGGTCGAATAAATGGAGATATGGCACTAAGCGTCAGTAACTTCAATGAGAATTGCCAAGGAAAACGATCTCTCAACAATCGTCTCCATATATAACTCGACAGTCCCCACGAGGTTATCCACTGCCGACACTACCGAGATAACTGTCGAATCGAGGATGGACTGGTTCAAGCAGCATAACCCCGAATCGCACCCACTGCTGGTCCATGAACAGGATGGTGAAGTTGTCGCCTGGGTAAGCTTTCAGCGATTCTACGGCAGGCCGGCCTATGACCGCACCGCCGAAATAAGCATCTATATTTCACCCGAATGTAGAGGCAAGGGACTCGGGCAAGTTTTGCTGACTGAGGCGTTGGAAATGTCAAAGTCTTTTAATTTTAAAACGATAGTCGCTTTCGTGTTCTCTCACAACGAACCGAGCCTGAGGCTTTTCAAAAGGTTCGGTTTTCAGGAATGGGGAAAACTTCCGGATGTGGCGGAAATGGACGGGAAAGAGTTCAGCCTGTCGGTCCTTGGAAAGAGGGTAAATCCATGAAGCACTGCCCTCGTCTGTCTGGTTCGCATCCGAAGCACCAAAAATGAGGTGAGGTTATGATTACAGCGTTTGTCCAATTCAAACTCCCGCAACCGCTTTCACGCGAGAAGGCGCGAGAGATCTTCTCCTCTACCGCTCCGAAATATAGGGAGATTCAAGGCTTGCTCCGGAAGTACTACATTCTCTCGCAAGACGGTACAACGGCCGGTGGCGTATATCTTTGGAAATCCCAAGAGGATGCAGAGCGACTCTACACTGACGACTGGAAAAAGTTCATTCGGAGCAAATACGGTGCAGATGCTTCAATAAGCTACTTTGAGAGCCCGGTCGTTGTCGATAATACCGTAGGGGATATTATTACAGACGATCGAGTTTAAGGGCAGGTCAATTGATCGGAGATAAACATGGCATCACCGGAAGATATTAGCTCCTCACTTGCAGTTCTCATCGACGCAGACAATGCCAATCCATCCGTAATAGAGCCATTACTCGAAGAAGTTGCCAAACTGGGAGTGGCGAGCGTTAAGCGAATCTATGGAGATTGGACCACTCCAAACCTTGGGCCGTGGAAACAAGTGCTGCTTGAGCACTCTATCCAGCCCATCCAGCAGTTCCGGTATACCACTGGCAAGAACGCGACTGACAGCGCGATGATCATCGACGCCATGGACCTGCTCTATGCAGGTCACTTCGCCGGATTCTGCCTGGTTTCGAGCGATAGCGATTTCACGCGTCTCGCTTCCCGTATCCGCGAATCCGGCAGGCGGGTGTATGGGTTTGGAGAAAGGAAAACCCCCAGACCGTTCGTGTCTGCCTGCGACAGGTTCATCTACATTGAGGTGTTTACGAAGAAAACAGAGGATCCGCAAACGCCGATCAATGGACGCCAAAGCTCCAAAGAGCTGAAGGGCAACACTGCCCTGGTAAACCTCTTGCGTTCAGCTATCGAGGCCTGCTCCGATGAGACTGGATGGGCTCATCTGGGGCCGGTCGGAAGCTTCATAAACAAAACCGCCAATGATTTCGACCCGAGGAATTATGGATTCGCAAAGTTGAGCGAACTGATAACCGCCATAGGCCTATTCGAGCTGGAAAGGCGGGAAACGAGGATTTTCGTCCGAGATAAGCGCAGAAAGATCGAACTTGAAAGAGGGAAAAAGGATTGAGCCCCTTGCGGAATTCTTGGGTGATCATATTTGCCTCCACCTACCGCTACAGAAAGTCACGATAAAGGCGGATCACCCGAGGGCAGTACTTCGGCTTTTCATTGAACTGTTCGATGTAAAGAAAGAAACATCTCCACTATGGAGTTGCCGGAGATCCGAGCACGGAGCGCGTGCTCCATAAATCGCAGGCGAGGGTAATGTGAACTGCACCATCTACAGAGGATACTTGCCGGGAGCTATCGGCCGGATCATCGAGCTGCACGGAACCTACTACCATCGCCATTCAGGATTCGGCTTCTTCTTTGAAAGCAAGGTGGCCCGGGGCCTTGCCGACTTCTTTGCCAATTACGACGAGGCACGGGACGGCCTCTGGCTGGCGATCGCCAATGAGGCAATTGAAGGATCGATCGCCATCGATGGATCCCATGCAGCGACAGACGGCGGCCACCTTCGCTGGTTCATCACTTCTGACAACATCCGCGGCACCGGTGCAGGAAATGCCCTGCTTGCAGCTGCCATAGATTTCTGCCGCACGAAGCAATACCGCAGGGTTTATCTGGACACCTTCGAAGGTCTCCAAGCTGCGAGACACCTGTACGAGAAATTTGGCTTTAGACTCGTTCACCAGGCAGCCGGCACCCAGTGGGGCAGCAGGGTCAATGAGCAGCGGTTTGAGTTGGAGTTGTAACTCCAAAAGGAGAAGAAATGGCAGAGATCCCCGTATATATGGTTGTGAATCTAGTTGTTACCGATGCATCCACCTACCGGATTTACGAAAAAGGCTTTTTCCCACTCCTGAAAAAATACCAGGGAGAGTTCGTCACCTATGACGATTCCCCGATCCACCTCGAGGGCAATTCTCCTCGGCAGGGTAGAATGGTTATTTTCAAGTTCCCATCGGAGCAACTTGCCAAAGATTGGTTTACGGATCCAGACTACCAGGCACTGTCGGAATATCGTCGAGCCGGGACGACAATGGTCTCACTGACGTTGGTGCAAGGTTTGCCGCCGAGAAAATAAAAATGGAATCGGAGCTGCGATGAATGATCCAGAGGAGTATCTATTGTGTCAGACTCATTAAGCGATTTATCGTCACGTGTCAGATCTTTTTGCGAAGCAAGGGATTGGGACCAATTTCATGGTCCTAAGGATCTTGCGATTGGCGTTATCACAGAAGCGTCAGAGCTCCTTGAGCACTTTCGGTTTTTATCTGATGAGCAAGCATTATCCCGGTTGAGAGATACCCAAAAGAAGGCTGATATTGAAGAGGAACTTGCTGACATCCTGTTCTTCTTACTGAGGTTTTCCCAGAGGTTTGATATAGACCTGGGTCAAGCGCTTTTACGCAAGATCGAGAAAAGCGAGAAGAAGTATCCGTTGGAAAAAGCAAAAGGCAGTAACAAGAAGTACACCGAATTTTAAACCGTTAAGGATTGAAACTCCTTTGATTGTCTATTCCTCCACAAAAGCTGAATTTAAGGATGACGTTATGACCAATGATATTGGCAATATCACTCCATGTCTCCCATGGCCCGAACAAATAGAGCAAAGATCGACAGGTTCTCTGCCTTGGTCTTCTCGGTCCAGTTCTCGCCTTTATCCACTTCGGCAATGTACCGTTCCTGTAGTTCGGTGAATGGCAATGACGTAGTCTCCTGCTGGCCAACTGGTGCTGCCACTGGAACTGGAATCGGTTGTGCCTGTTTGCCCTGCTTCAGGACCGGGATCAGCTCTTCATTGGGAACCGAATAGTCACCTACGGACCGCTTGATTCTGACCTGGAGGATGCCTTGGAAGGCCTTGAGAAGTTCCCGGCCAAGCACCCGATATGAATCGTTATCGGGATCTAGGTCAGCACCTTCAGCCCTGATCAGTTTCTCAGTGACCGGCTTCATCAAGGAATGGTCCTGGTTCCTCAGCCATCGGTTCACAGAATGAAAAATCGACTGTGCCTCCTCTGCCTTCATATCCGATGACTCAAGGATGGTCTTTCCCGGCAATGTTGTCGTACCGTCCGATGTGGGACCAGAAATGGACCTGCATTTTTCGTCGTTATTCAGAGTCTCTCGGATGTACCCTTGGACCAACCGCGTGATCTTTTCAGGAGTGAATTCAGCCATATTGCTTCGTATTTGATTGAACAACTGATGGACGTAGGAGGCAATACACCTTGCCCTATGCTTGGCGACACGCAATGCGCCGGATCGGAGAGAATACCGGAACTCCGATTTGCCGACAACAGACTTGATGTCTCTGGGGATACGAATCCGGATGATGTAACCAAAGGAGGTTTGGCACAGGTAGGAGGGACTAGAAGCAGCAAAGCCCATTTCATTTTCCTCTTTCGCTATCGGTTTGTGGATAGTGAAGATGGATAGAAATGGGCTTTCTTGCCTGGATACTATGAAATATCCAATAATATCAAAAAATTGGTGGAGGCGGCGGGAGTCGAACCCGCGTCCGAAAATGCTCCCCTCCCGTATCTACATGCTTAGTTCCGTGCTTTAGTTTCGCGCCGGGAACTCAGTCGGAACATAGATTTCCCGGAACTAGGCTGTGAAGTCTCGTCGGCTGAAAGACAGTCGGCCTTCAGGCGACCAGCCCGTTGAGTCGACGCCCCGGATCCGGTCTTACGGGCCCAAGACCGGTGGGACGGCAGTATGACGGCGATTAAGCCGCTACTGCGTAGTTATAATCGTCTGCGATTATATTTAATTCTACCGGTTTTACGAGCGCAGTAGAAGCTCGGCATGCAACAGTGAGCTTACACATCCCCGTCGAATCCGTTTCGCCCCCTTTTTGAATCGACTTTAATTTTTGTTATTTGTTCTGGCGCATCTCCCGCTGGATCTCGCGGTTGCTCTGCTGCTCCTTGAGAGCGGCCCGCTTATCGTATTCGCGCTTGCCGCGGGCGAGGCCAAGTTCCACTTTCGCCTTGCCATTCTCCTTAAAATAAATCTTCAGGGGGATGAGGGCAAGGCCTTTCTCCTTGATTTTTCCTATAAGTTTACGAATTTCGCGCTGATGGAGCAAGAGCTTGCGGACCCGGAGCGGCTCGTTGGGGTTATGGGTGGCGAAGGTATAGAGTGAGATATGGACATTGTACATCATCACTTCGCCCCGGGAATCGATCTTCACATAGCCGTCCCGCAGGTTGACCTTGCCGGCGCGGAGCGACTTGACCTCCGGCCCGGACAGCACCATGCCCGCCTCGTAAGTGGCATCAATGTGGTAGTCGTGGAACGCCTTTTTGTTCTTGGCGACGATCTTTATGCCCATTCTCCCGTTCTTCCTTTGCTCCCGCACTCGTGCCCTACACCGAGGTTGCCCGAAGCGCTTCCTCGTAGGTTGTTATCCCGCTCCTGACCTTGGACCACGCGTCCTCGCGTAAGGTAGTCATTCCTTCCCGGATTGCAACCTGCCGCATCTCGAGGGTGTGCGAATCCATGGCGGCTATCTTCTTCAGCTGGGAAGACATCGGAAATATTTCAAAAACACCGCACCGTCCCTTGTAACCTGTGCCCCGGCACTCCCGGCAGCCCTTGCCGCGACGCAGCGTGATGTTGCCGCTCTCGGCCAGGGGGAAGCCCATCTTGGCCAGTTCCTCGCCCTTCATGGCGAACTCCTCGGCGCAGTTGGGGCAGATCATCTTGACCAGCCGCTGGGCCATGCAGCCGAGCAGAGTCGAGGCGATCATGAAAGGCTGCAGGCCGAGGTCGCGGAGCCTGGTGATCGAAGAGACGGCATCGTTGGTGTGCAAGGTCGAGAAGACCAGGTGGCCGGTCATCGCCGCCTGCACAGCATGTGCCGCGGTCTCCTGGTCGCGGATCTCGCCTATCATGATGATGTCCGGGTCCTGGCGCAGGATGTTGCGCAGGATGTTGGAAAAGGTGATGTCGATGAGCGGCTGGACCGAGATCTGGTTGAACTCCTCGTGGACCATTTCCACCGGGTCCTCCACCGTCACGATGTTCTTCTCGGGAGTGGCGATCTCCTTCAGGGTCGAGTAGAGCGTGGTCGACTTGCCGCTGCCGGTCGGCCCGGTCACCAGGATTATGCCGTGGGGCGAGGTGATGAAGGATTTGTAGACGTCCAAGTCGCGCTTGGAGAACCCAAGGCTGTCGATCTTCTGAAAGATCATCGCCGAATCGAGAATCCGCATCACCACCTTCTCGCCGAAGGCCACCGGCACGGTGGACACCCTGATTTCCACATCCTTGCCGCTCTTTTCGCCGATCTTAATCCGGCCGTCCTGGGGCCGCCGCTTTTCGGCGATGTCGAGGCGGGCGAGGAACTTGATACGAGCGGCAATGGCGGCGTGAACAGCCTTCGGCAGGTTGTATATGGTGTGCAGGACGCCGTCGATCCGGAAGCGGACCACCGAGGCGCTTCGTTTCGGCTCGATATGGATGTCGCTGGCCCGCTGTTCCAGGGCGTAGTGGAGAATGTGGTTGACGGCTGACTTGATATGCTGATCGGAGGAAGTTATTTCCTTCGACGACGAGATCTTCACATATCGCTCGAGGTTGCCGATATCAACCGCGCCGGTCCCGCTCGAGACGCCAAACTGGTCCTCCGCCGCGCTGATCGAGCGTTGGAAGCCGAAAAATTCTGCGATGATCCGCTTGATATCCGACTTGGTGGCGATATATGGCTTGATCCGGACCTGGTTGGCCTGCTCGATATCCTCCAGCACCCCCTGGCAGTCGGGATGATAGCATGCCATGGCCAGGAGGCCGTTCTCCATCTTGAAGGGCAGGAGCAGATGCCGAATCGCGAAATTGCGCGGGATGGTTTTGGTGGCGACCTCCATATCCAGTTCCAGGGGGTCGAGTTTGACAAAGGGCAACTTGTGTTCCCTCGCCACAATCTTCATGATGAGCTCTTCGTCGACCAGCGCTCCTTCTTCTCCTCCGGCAAGTTTGAGGTTGAAGGAGGTGATAATCTCCACCATGTCCGGATAATCCTTGTCCGTTGTCCCCTCTTTGGAGGCCTGGCGAAGAAGTTTTTGCCGCTGCTTGCCCTTTTCGAGGGTGACGAACTCGCGCTGCTTGCTGGTGAGCGCCCGGCGGGCGACCAGCAGGTCGAGGAGCGCTTCGCTATCGAGAAACTTCATGGAAAATACCTTTGCTTGTGGATGCTTTGCTCCCTATTCTTCACGCATTTGCAGAAATTTGGCAAGAGGAATCAGAGAATTACCGATCACTCGGCAATGACTGAGCGAAGTATTGCCAGGTTTTCCCGGTCTTCGGACAAATCCTTGCCCTTCGGGGTCTCGATGACCATGGGGATGTCTGCAAAACGGCGGTCGTTCAGGAAGTTGGCAAAACCGCCAAGGCCAATCTCCCCTTTACCGATATGCTCGTGCCGGTCGACCCAGCTGCCCAGGCCCTTCTTCGAGTCGTTGAGATGCACGAAACGCACGGCGGCAAGCCCCACGGTACGCTCCAGGGTTGCGATCGTCGCCTGATATCCGTCCTCAGTCCTCAGTTCGTAACCGGCAGCGAAAAGATGGCAGGTGTCGAGGCAGACACCCAGAAATTCTCTGTTGCGGCTATGATCCAGGATGTACGCGAGTTCCTCGAAGCTGCTGCCGAGCCCGGTGCCCTGCCCGCAGGTAGTTTCGACCAGCACCTGCACCCCGGCATCGCTTTCGGTAAGCGCCCGGTCAAGAGCGGCGACAACTCTGTTCAAGCCGGCCTCGATGCCTGCCCCGCCATGGGCCCCGGGATGCAGGACGACGTACGGTATGCCGAGCTTCCGGCAGCGCTGCAGTTCGAGGATGAGGTTGGTTATGGATTGCTCCCGCAGTTCCTCCTGCAAGGATGCGAGATTGACGAGATAGGAGGCGTGGCTCGCCACGGGCATGCCGCCGCTCTTCTCGTGCGCGGCCAGGAAAAGGTCTATTTCCGCCCCCTGCAACTCCGACGGCCGCCACTGCCGTTGATTGCGGGTGAAAAGCTGCAGGGCCTCGCCGCCCACCCGGGCAAGACGCTCGAATGCCAGATGCAGTCCGCCCGCTACCGACTGGTGCGCACCCAACAATGCCATCAGCGTCCGGACTCAGCCTCCGCATTTTCCCGAGCCGTACCGATTTCCTGCAGCGATTCCTCGTAGGTCTGGCTGAGAAACTTTGCAATCTGCGCCTGATAGAATCTTCTTTGCGACCGATCCATCGCCGCCGCTCGGCTCTCGGTCCGCACCGCCTCTTCCACCATGCCGTTGGCCCAATACGCGGTGGCCAGCGTATCGAGAACATGGGGCTTCGGCTGCAGGACCACGGCAGCCCGGGCCAAGGTCAGGGCCCTCTCCGGGTCGCGGAGCGAGAGATTCTCGCTAGTCAGAAGCAACCATGCATAATTGTTCATGATTTCCGGATTCGTCGGTTCCAGGCTGAAGGCCTTTTCATAGGCCTCCAGGGCCTTTTCTTCCATCTTCCGGTTAAACATGAGGTCGCCGATAAGACGCTGCCAGAGGGCCCGGTCCGGCTCGTGCTTGGCCTTCTCCATGAGGGCCGCTTCGGCAAAGCTTTCCTGATACTGCTCGGCGAGCTGTTCCGTGGGAATCTGGCGCACCAGTACAATTGCCAGCAAAATCAGGGTGAGATAGGCAATCAGACTGTACCGCACCTTGTGGTTGTGCCGGCCGATTAGCCGCGGTTCCTGTTCGGCCTGCTGCAGACAGTCGATCCGCTCGCCGATGCCGAAATGATGCCAGTTGCGCTCTTCCTTCGTCCCGCCGCTCATTATGGCGATTTTCTCGAATGCCGAAACCAGGTCCCGGCTGTGGCCGATCGCCGACAGGCTGAAGAGATCCGCCTGCCTTTCGAAATTCCTGATGAAATACCCGAAAACGAAACGAAAGTAGATCACCATGAAGAGCAGCAGGGGCAGGGTGATGACCGCGGTCATCATGGCATCCACGGAGGCGCCGCTGGTAAGAACCAGCCTGTGGACGAAATCGAGAGACAGGATGAGATAGATCATCGGTTCGGCCAGGATGCCGGCCAGGAAGCTGAAGCCGACGATCAGGCCTATGTAGAGAATCAGGTGATATTTCTTGACGTGGCCGATTTCATGGGCGAGGACCGCCTCCAGTTCCTCCTTGGACATGGTCTCGATGAGCGCCGGGGTGAGCAGGATATAGCGGAGGCCGGGCAGGACCCCCATCACCGCGGCGGTCATCATGCGCCCCTCGAAAAGCGGCCACAGGAAAAATTTGGCATGGAAATTCTGGGTCCTGCAGAAAGCGTCGAGATGGTTCTTCAGGTAGCCCTCGGGCAACGGTTTGCAGTCCCAGAGACGGCGGACCAAGGGCGGGAAAAAGAGCAGAACGAAGAAGATAAAGATCACGAAAAAGAGCAGATCCCCCCACTCCGCTGCGACAATTTTCTGCAGGCCGGGGATGGGCAGCATCGCCACGATATCGTAGAGGAGGGAGAGGACGATCCAGGGCAGGACGATGGGCAGATTGGTCCTGAGGTTCTGTTTGACAAAAGAAACCGTGCTCAGGCTACGGCCAAAGATCCGCTCGTAGTTCTTTTTGCCGGCCCGCCACATGATGGTCAGGAACAGGACGAAGAGCAGCAGCCCTGCATAATTCACCAGCGAGGGCAAATTATTGTCGAAAGACAGGAAGGCAAGATAATATTTCGGGTCGCAGAGGTAGAGCGTCAGCCCGAAAAAAAACAGGGCCAGAATCGACAGCTGCTTTTCCGTATGAAAATACCCGGCTATCCGGTACGCCAGAGGCCTGGCAAAAAGGCGCGCGGCAATCCTGTTGTACAGAACGATCAGCATCGCCATGAGGCCCAGAGCCTGCCAGCCGGGAAGCAGGGGATGCTGGGGTATGCCGTCGACGCTGAAGAGAAAGATGGCGACCAGAAAGAGAAGGAGGTTTGTGTACATCAAAGGGATTCACCTTTATGGAAGAATAGCCTAACTGCCGACATATTTTGTATGAGAATAGTTATAATTTACCATTTCGCAATGGAATTGTCGGGATCGGGGAAATCGCCCCCCCGGGCGGCTTGGGTGGCCCCGCTCATATCCCCAAATTTTTTGTTGACTTTTCCACCAGAACCATTTTACATAGTTTGTTTTATCGTCAGACGAAGGCGGGCGTATAGCTCAGCTGGTAGAGCCATCGGCTCATAACCGATCGGTCGTAGGTTCGAATCCTACTGCGCCCACCACAAGAACCGCAGCAGCTTCTGACCAAAAACACGGATTCCTTGAAAAAGCTACTTTTTTACCAAAAACGAGGGGAAGGCACGACATCCCCCTGGAAAACATACTTCGATTCGGGCAAGAACCTGAACCGGAGAGACCAAGCAAAAGGTACACTCCCAGTGGAGTGTACCTTTTTTGTTTTCCCCTTCAACCCATCCCGGTTGCGCTATGAAGGCAAGAGTAAAGGACATTCTTGACGGCCTCAACGCTCTGGCGCCCTTTCGACTGGCCGAACCGTGGGATAATGTGGGGCTTCTGGTCGGCGATCCCGAACTGGAGGTAACGGCGGTCCTGGCGGGCCTCGATCCCACGATCGCCTTGATTGATGAAGCAATTGCCCTTGGCGCCAACACCGTGATCACTCATCATCCGGTGATCTTCAAACCGCTTGCGGCCATCGACACCGGAGCCCCTTCCGGCCGCTTACTGGAAAAGGCCCTGACCAACCGGGTCGCCATCATCGGCTGTCATACCAATTATGACAACACGGCGGACGGCGTCAGCGCAGTCCTGGCCCGGCAGCTAGGTCTCGCAAATCTCGAACCGCTTGTGCCGTCCGGAGAAGGCGGCATCGGCCTGGGCCGGATCGGCACATTCCCGACCCCACTCTCCGCTGATGATTTCCTGGCAAGGGTACTCGACCTCCTGGGTCTTGACAGCGTGCAGATGGCCGGCAGTCTGCCGGATCGGATAACGACGGTGGCGGTATGCGGGGGCAGCGGCTCGGAATTCGCCGAACAGGCCCGCCGCCTGGGCGCGCAAGTCTATCTCTCGGCGGAAATCAAGCATAACATCGCCGTCTGGGCCGGAGAAACCGGTTTCTGCATCATCGACGGAACCCATTATGCCACGGAAAAACCAGCGATAGGAGTCCTGGTTGCGCAACTCGAGCAGATCGGTCTCGAGAAAAACTGGAATCTGAAAGTAATGCAAACGAAGGCCGAGCATCATCCCTTCGTTGCTGTACATAACACCAAAAGTAAGGTCATACGATAGAGGAGAACCACCTTGAACGAAATGTTAGCCCAACTCGTCTCACTTCAGACCATCGATCTGGAAATCGACCAGATTGAAAATGCCATAAAAGCCGAACAGGATGGCCTTGACAAACGTATATCCGCCCTGGCCAAGAGAGAAGCTTTTATCAATGAACTGCAGGAGCAGATCAGCGCCCATCAAAAGGAAAACCGCAATCTCGAGGGAGAAGTCGCCGACAAGATGGATCATGTGCGGGACCGCCAGTCGAAAATGATGCAGGTCCAGACCGGCCGTGAGCAGACCGCTCTGCTCAAGGAAATTGAGGATGCCAAGAAGAGCGCCAAGGAGAATGAAGAAAAGATCATGGCCATCATGCTGACCATCGAGAAGCTGACGGCCCAGATTACCGAAGAAAAGAACCTCCTGAAAGGCGAAAAGGAACTTGTCGCCGAAGAGACCGAGAAGGTCAGAGCCAGTATCGAGGCCATCAACAAGGGCAAGAAGGAGAAGGACCAGCAACGCAGTGAGCAGGCAGCGAAAATCAAACCGAACACCCTCCGCAAGTACAACACGCTGCGCGAGCGCCGCAACGGCCGGGCTGTGGTCAATGTGGTCGACGGGGTATGCCAGGGCTGTTACATGGCAATACCACCGCAGCTGTACAACCAACTGCTAAGGGGCGACCAACTTTTCGAATGTCCCACCTGCCAACGCATGATCCATTACGTTCGCCCCGCAGAGGACAAGAATTAGGTATCACCTTGCGACAAGGGAAGCGGGGAGAAATCGCCTGCCATTTTTTCCTTTCTTCCTTTTCGGTTTGGGACTAAATTATCCGTTTCGGAGCGGGCGCATGATCGCTCCGGTTTTTGCCGGAGAGGAAAGTCCGAACTCTACAGGGCAGGGTGGTTCGTAACGCGAACGCCGGGCGACCGGGGGAAAGTGCCACAGAAAACAGACCGCCTGACTCGTTCAGGTAAGGGTGAAACGGCGAGGTAAGAGCTCACCGCTTTCATGGCGACATGAAAGGCACGGCAAACCCCACCCAGAGCAAGACCAAATAGGGAGATGTTTGAGGGCGGCCCGTCCGAGATCTCCGGGTAGGTTGCAAGAGGTGTTGAGCGATCAACATCCCAGTCAAATGATCATGGCCCTTTCACGGGGTACAGAATTCGGCTTATAACCCGCTCCGTTTTTTTAAGCTTTGCACGCCGCCGACAATGCCCGCTGCGGTGGCTCGATATCCTCCAATCAATCGATTCACATTTCTTTCATGCCACCTTCAGTCGCCGTCATCATCCCCGCTGCCGGTTTCGGAACCCGAATGAACCTGGGTCACCCGAAACAATACCACCGGCTGGGCGACATGCCGATACTCGTCCGCACCGTCAAGGCCTTTGCCGAGACTCCCGGCGTCCCCATCGACTCATTGGTAGTGGCCGTTCCGGAAGAATGGATCGAGCAGACCAAGAGGTTGTTCGAGGAGTACGGCCTGCTCTCCGGAAAGGTGAAGGTCGTCGCCGGCGGCCGCAGACGTCAGGATTCGGTGCGGGCCGGGCTGGCGGCTCTCAGTCAAGAGACCGATATAGTCATGGTCCACGACGGGGCGCGGCCGCTGGTAAACTCTGCGATAATCGCCGGGTGTTATGCCGCCGTGCTGCGAGACGGGGCGGCGATCGCCGCCATCCCGGTGAAGGATACCCTGAAAAGGGCGGCAAACGACGGCCGGGTCGCCGCAACCATCGACCGATCTTCCCTCTGGCAGGCCCAGACGCCTCAGGCGGCAAGAAAGGAACTGCTGGAGAGGGCCTATGCAATGAACGGCGAGGCGGATGTCACCGACGAATCATCTCTCCTGGAAAAAGCGGGAATTCCGGTGACGCTTGTGGAAGGTTCTGAAACCAATATAAAAATCACGCGACCGGAGGATCTCGTTTTGGCCGAAAATATCATCCGGCAAAGCTCCGTGTCGACCATCCGGATTGGCCACGGCTACGATGCCCATCGTTTTGCCGACAATAGGAAACTGGTCCTCGGCGGAGTGACCATCCCCCACAGCCAGGGCCTCGCCGGCCATTCCGACGCCGATGTCCTCACCCACGCCCTATGCGACGCTATTCTCGGGGCAATGGGCGCCGGCGACATCGGCAAACATTTCCCCGATACCGACCGGAAATTTGCCGGCATCTATTCCATCGAGCTGCTGGCGGAAGTTATGGGGCTTGCCGGAGAGAAAGGTCTTACGCTCGCCAACGCCGATATCACCGTGGTGTGCCAGGCGCCGCGGCTGGCGCCTTATCTGAACGAAATGAAGGAGATTCTCGGCCGGACCTGCCGGGTTGCCCCCGAGAGAATCAATATCAAGGCAACTACCACCGAAAGAATGGGCTTCACCGGCAGGAAGGAAGGCATCGCCTGCCACGCCGTCGTCCTCCTTCAGAAAGGCGCTTAGGAGTCTGGCGAATTATGCCCTTTTTCCCCATCTCTTCGTTATTTTCGAAAATTAATGCTCGCAATATCAATCATATGGCTGCGCTAAATTTCCGAAAATGCCTTGATCTGAGAAAAAATTGCTATAATCCGACAGACTCCTAGAGGACCATTCATGACCATACCGATCAACCGAGAGCGGCTCGCCGCGACTTTTACCGAACTCTGTGAAATCAGCAGCCCGTCCCGCAAGGAAGGGGCTATCGCCGCGCACCTGAAGCAGGCTTTTGCAGCCCTCGGCGCGGATTCCGTCTACGAGGACGATTCCGCCGTCCGAACCGGCTCGGAATCGGGCAATCTCATTATCCGGTTCGCCGGCAACCAACCCGACCGTGAGGGATTGTTCTTCTCCTGCCACATGGACACGGTGGAACCGGGCACCGGCGTCAAGGTGATCAGGACCGGGGATATCTTCACCAGCGCCGGCGATACCATACTCGGCGGGGACGATAAGACCGGAATTGCCGCGGTCCTCGAACTGCTCGCCCTGCTGAAGGAACACCGCATCCCCCATCCGAAACTCGAGGTGATCGTCACTACCTGCGAGGAGATCGGCCTCCTCGGCGCCAAATACCTCGATTACCGGAAAATCGAGACTCCCTGCGGCTACGCCCTCGACTCCACAGGCATCGACCATGTGGTGATCGGCGCCCCGGCAGCCAACAAGATCATGATCGAGATCAAAGGGGTCGCCGCCCACGCCGGACTCTGCCCCGAGGCGGGAATCAACGCCCTGGCGCTCACCGTTCAGGCTCTGTCCAAGATCCGGCTGGGCCGGCTGGATGAGGAGTCCACCTGCAACTTCGGCATCATCCAAGGCGGCGTGGCCACCAATATCGTCCCGGAAAAAATTACCCTGCGGGGGGAAGTGCGCAGCCATTCACCGGAAAAACTACAGCGGTACACGGACGAGATATTCTCGGCCTTCCAGAATACTGTAGATAACTGGCGGGGAGGACCGGGGACCCTCGACGCTCGTCCGGCGCTCAACGTCACCATTGTCGACGACTATCCCCCGCTCTCGCTCACCGAGGACACCCCCGTCATCAGAAGGGTGAAGAAGGCCGCCTCCGACTGCGGCAAGAATCTGCGCTACATCGTTGCCGGCGGCGGCAGCGACGCCAATGTTTTCAACGGCTTCGGCCTGCCGACAGCCATTATCGCCACCGGAATGAACAAGGTGCATACCATCGAGGAGCGGCTGGATCTGAACGATCTCGTCAACCTGACCGAATTGCTCTACGCCCTCACCCTTGCCTGAGACAACTCTGCGCAGGGGCCGGACCCCTTCGCCATCTTTCTTGTTGAATTTGGGTACTACTTATTATAGATTCCCAGTCTTGATGGGCTCGTAAAAAGTCCGATCTACTTCGTTGTAAGTCTGAAACGGCGCTTCGCTGTACCATATGTACTATCAAAGCGCAGTTTCAGACACTACGCCTCGTATATCGAACTTTTTCCGAAGTCCATCTCCACGGGTTGGAGTACTTTTTACGGCTTTATCAGTCTTGGGTTATCCCAAGAAGGCACAGAGATTTTTCTTTGTGCCTTTACCTGTTTTTGCCCGGACGGAACTATCCGGCTTTTCTTCGGAAACTGCTCGTCCGGAAACAGGTATTGAAAAGATGCAATGACTATCCAAGGTTTACCTGACAGGAAGGACACCCCGAGATGTTATCAGACAGCAGCAGGAAATCCCCGGACGGACGCCCCACCCACGAATGCGGGGTCTGTGGAATTTACAATCATAACGATTCCGCCAAGCTCTCCTACTTCGGCCTCTACGCCCTGCAGCACCGCGGCCAGGAAAGCGCCGGAATCGTCACCTCGAACGGCACCGAGGTCAGGATGCACAAAAACATGGGGCTCGTGCCCGATGTCTTTTCCGAGTCCATCCTGCAGAACCTGCAAGGCCACATGTCCATCGGGCATGTCCGTTACTCTACCACGGGAGCGTCCAACCTCACCAATGCCCAGCCGCTGCTCGTCACCCACAAGGGCATGACCCTGGCCGTCGCCCACAACGGCAATCTCGTCAACTCCATTACGCTCCGGACAAAGCTCGAAGAACAGGGATCGATCTTCCAGACCACCATGGACAGCGAGGTGGTCCTCCATCTCATGGCCCGGGCCACCCATCTCGGCCTGGAAAAGGCCCTCTCCGAGACCTTCACCGCCCTGCGGGGTGCGTATTCGCTTCTGCTCATGACCCAGGACGCTATGATCGCCGTGCGCGACCCGGACGGATTCCGGCCACTATGTCTCGGCAGGTTGAAGAACGGCGAGGACGGCGGCTGGGTCGTGGCCTCCGAAACCTGCGCCCTCGATCTCATCGAGGCCGAGTATGTGCGGGATATCGAACCGGGGGAGGTCCTCATCTTCAAGGACGGCGGGATGACCTCCATCTTTCCCTGGCCCAAGCAGAACAGCCATTTCTGCATCTTCGAGCAGGTCTATTTCGCCCGGCCTGATTCGGAGATCTTCGGCATCAACGTCTATCAGACCCGAAAGAGGATGGGCGAGATTCTGGCTCGCGAAGCGAAGATCGATGCCGATTTCGTCATGCCCTTCCCCGACTCCGGCAATTACGCGGCGCTCGGCTACTCACAGGCCTCGGGAATCCCCCTGGAGATGGGAGTCATCCGCAATCATTACGTTGGCCGGACTTTCATCCAGCCCACCCAATCGATGAGGGATTTCAACGTCAAGGTGAAACTCAATCCGGTGCGGTCATTTCTGAAAGGAAAGCGGGTGATCATCGTCGAGGATTCGATCATCCGGGGAACGACCGGGAAGAGCCGGGTGCGGGCCCTCCGGGAGGCGGGGGCGAAAGAGGTGCATATGGTGGTCAGCTGCCCGCCGACCCGTCATGCCTGCTACTATGGAATCGATTTCCCTTCCGCCGGCCAACTCATCGCCAATGAGAAGACTATCACGGAAATTGCAGAATATCTCGGTCTTGATTCCCTCCACTATCTCAGCCTGGAGGGTTTAGTCGAGGCGACCGGCATGACGGCCGATAATTTCTGCCTGGCCTGCTTCGACGGCAAGTATCCAATTGCGCCGGACCTGTCGTTCCACAAGAACGCCCTGGGTTAGGAGCCTGGATTATGGCAGGCTCCTAGCCGCTGGCTCTGAGTCCCCTGGTGGCCGACCGTCGGGGTTATCAATCAGGTTCTGGTAATGACGCAGTTTTTGCCGCCCTTCTTGGCGTCGTACATGGCCTGGTCGGCTCGTTCCAACATGGTCTTTTCATCGATTTCCTTGGCGACCTTTTTGTTGCGCTTGCAGGAAATCAAACCGATCGACAGGCTGGTCCTGCCGAAATTCCTTTCGATGAAGCTGAGCAGGATGCGCTGGACGATCTCCGTACCCTGATTGATGGTGGCCTGGGGCAGGAGTACGGCGAACTCGTCGCCCCCCAGGCGAAAGCACATGTCGACACTCTCTCTGGTGCACTCCTTCATGATTTCTGCCAGGCTCTTCAGGACGTTGTCTCCCTCCTGGTGGCCGAACTCATCGTTGTATTCCTTGAAATTATCGATATCGATGACTGCCAGCATCAGCGGGTAGTTCTGGCGATAGGCCCTTTCCACTTCACTGGAGAAGAGTTCATCAAAGGCTCTCCTGTTGAGAATCCCGGTTACACTGTCCTGCTTCGACAACCGTTCTAACTCACGCATCATCCGCCGCTCACGGACAGCACGGGCCAGCTTTGCCTCAAGCTCGGCCTGATCAATGGGCTTTTTGATGAAATCAATGGCTCCGGCTTTAATCACCGCTGCATAGCTCGCCTTCTCATGATAACCGGTGGAGACGATCACATCAGTATCCATATGGTGCAAGCGAATGTTTTCTAAAAGTTCCAGGCCTCCCATGCCCGGCATGACTACATCGGTCAGGACCAGGTCCACCGAAGTCGATCGCAAAACGGCGAGAGCCTCGACACCGTCTCCTGCAATGAGACAGTGATAGCCGAGAGAGCCGACCAGCACGCTGAGGGTCATTCGTACCAGCTCATCGTCATCAACGATCAATACTACCACGGAGTCTTTCTGTGCTTTCATTTCGTCCGGCGACAATTATAAATGGAAATTATCCTTTCAGCACACTACAACCGATTTCCAACCAACCCTCGTAGAAGGGTACCTGTTAAAAAACACAAAGTCCAGGGACTCATTGTTTTTCTTGACATTCATAGAAGAAAAATGCCACTAAGTGACACATCGACCACTGCCGGCTGCACCGCCGGTGCCATTCTTCTGCATAAGGATTTTGCAATTTGCCACAGTGGAAGTAAGTGATAGAATGTCCGAACGTAAAAACAGATAATCAAACCGGAGCGGCATGGATAATAAGAAACTCTCCCATATCTTCGAGGGTACGCATAACGGCACTCCACTCGATGAGATTCTTTTTCTTGCCCGAAGCATTAGTCCGTCGATCAACCTTGCCCTGATCAGGGAAGTGCACAACGACCTCACCGCCTTCTTTTCCGGTTCGCATCCAGGTTTTCAAAAGAACCGCCTGCCATACCACAACTTACGGCACACGCAGATGGTTGTGTTGGCGACCATCCGCCTCTTTCACGGTCTCCACTGCAATGGAATACCCATCTCCGGAGATATGCTTCAGAAGGGTCTTCTCGCCGCTTATTTCCACGACACCGGAATGCTGCTCAAGAAAGACGATCCCGCCGCTTCCGGCACCCAATACCTTGACGGCCACGAGAACCGGTCAATACTCTTTCTGCAGAATTACGTCATCGGGAAAGGTATGGGTGACAGCATCGCCAGGGAATGCTCGATCATCATAAACTACACCAAGCTCTACAGCGACCCGGCTACCTTCGACTACCACAGTCATGAAGTACAGATTGTCGGTCAGGCTGTGGGCTCCGCCGACATCCTCGCACAGATGGCCGACCGATATTACTTGGAATGCCTCCCCTTGCTCTACAACGAACAGGAGGCAGGGGGGATAAACTGCCACCGTTCCGCGCTGGAGCTCATAGAGCATACGGCCAATTTTTATCAGAATGTAGTGCTTAATCGGTTGGCTTCAACTTTTTCGAACACCTATACCGCCCTGCGAACGCACTTTCGGGAAAGACACAACATCGATCGCAACCTCTACATCGAGCGCATTGACAAGAATATCGGCTACCTGCGTAGGATCACCGCAAAATGCGAAGACATCGAATGCTTTGAAAAATACCTCAAGCGGCATCGGCCGACTATTTAGTCCGCGGGTCCTTTCCTGTTTCAAACATTTCGAAGAGATCGAAGAAGAGCTTGGTCACGGTACTGAAATGAGTGGCCGAACCCGAACTTGCATAAGCCTTGGTCAGTTCCATGGCCTTGGCAATGCTCTCCTGTCCTTCAAGATAATTGGGGTCTTTCAGTGCCCGGACAAGCCTTTGGCCGATATCTTCTTCCATTTGCTCCTTCTCACCCCGCATTATAGTAAACCGTTTTTCCAACTGCGGCCCGCCATATTTTAAGAGCAGGCAGTAACGGTGACTGGTTACAGCGTTAATTTAGAAACTGAAACATCAGGAATTCTTGCGGTTGCAGACGGTAACAACCTTTCGGTTGAGATTCTCAAGAAATTTGCTCAATTTTTTTTCAGCGCTCTTTATCACACTGGTGATCTTCACATCATCCAAAGCACCAACGACCGTGCCACAGGCGACGCACTGGATAAGGCAAAATTTCTGCCCGGTTTTGGTCGTGATAGGAACAGCCTCGAATTCATGGTATTCACATGATGGGCATTTGGACCTGGCCATAGGTGCACCTCTGCAAGGTTTGAAAACTCATGTGCTAAACATAACGCCAAACCAGCATTGATTCAAGGAACTCTTCACTTTTCCCCCTTCTAATGCGGGCTGACGCCCGCAACCCAAGGGATGTTATCTCCTCCCACAGCAGAGGGGATGAGTACCTTCACCAAAATCATTTCTAAAAAACAAGAAAGGAATTTCTAAGGCGAATGTCTCCGAGAAGGCTCCTGAACAACTATGGCCGGGAGCAGATTTGCCTCAACACCACTGGTCTTCGGCTGTCTCGCAGGACTCTCAGTCAATGGCCAGGAAAAAGGCATATAAAAGCTCTGCGTAATTGCCGAGGTGGAGAAGGCGTTGCAGCGAAAATACTGCAGTTGCCGGTTCGAATCTCTGGGGAGGTCAACACTACCTGACAGGAATATAGTCTTTATTCAGGTAGTTTTTTGATAGGACCACCTGCCAGACCTCGAGCCGCTTTGCATGGAAAGCGCCCATAAAGGCGGAGAGGTAGTAGATCCACATCCGAAAAAAACGCTCGTCATGGTCTCTTCTCAATAAGTTCCAATTTTTGTGGAAATTTTTATACCAGGCCTTGAGGGTTTTGACATAGTCGCCTCCGAGGTTATGCCAGTCCTCAATGACGAAATGTCCGGCGCAGGCGCTGGGAATTTCCCGGGCCATAGGCAGGGCCGAATTGGGGAAGATATATTTGGTCACCCAGGGATCGATCCCACCTTTGGCCGTGGTACCGATCGTGTGGAGCAGAAAGAGCCCGTCGTCGGCAAGGTTGCGGAACGCCGTCGCCATGTACTCCTGGTAGTTCTTCTTGCCGACATGCTCGAACATGCCGATGGAGATGATTCGGTCGAACATTTCGGAGACATCTCGATAATCCTGGTAGCGGATCTCCACCGGTATGCCCTCGCAGTTCTTTCTTGCCCAATTCGCCTGCTGTTCGGAAATGGTGATACCGACGACCCTCACTTTGTGGTATTTTGCCGCATACTTGGCAAAGGCACCGAAGCCGCAGCCGATGTCCAGGACCTTCATTCCGGGTTCGAGCTTCAGTTTCCGGCAGGAAAGTTCGAGTTTTGCCCGCTGCGCCTCGTCTAGCGTCGAGGCATTCTTCCAGTAGCCGCAGGAATAATTCATTTCCGAATCCAGCATGCACCGGTAGAGTGTCGAATCTATATCGTAGTGCACTCTGCCGACCTCCAGGGCACGCCGACGGCTCTGAAAGTTGATGAACTTGTTGAGCATCATCCGGATCTGAAATTTCAGGCTCTGCTTTACGCGTTTTTCCAAATCCGCCTTGATCAGCCGGGCGATCAGCTGATCCAACTGCTCGCAGTCCCACCATCCCGCCATATACGACTCACCCAGTCCCAGCGATCCTCCATGCAGGAGTGCCTGATATACCCGACTGTCGTGAACCTTTATGTCCCATGGGTTGGGCCCATTGACAGTTATCCCGGCCAGACTCAACAGCTTTGATACGAGCCGCTGCTCGTGGTTGTCTCTCTTGTTTTCTGACATAACTCACCCTCATTGTTCAGGTTCGTTGTATCAATCACAGGAAAAGACCATCTGGCTAAGAGCCTATCCCCTTCACTCAGCAAACACAAGTTTTTTCCTAATGCAGGCTGACGTCCCACAACCAAAGGGTTGTTATCCCCTCGCGCTGCAGAGGGGATAAGTACCTTCACGGAAATAGCGGTTAATTGTAGGACTTCCTCCTATTTCGACAGTAAAGACGAAAAAAGCATGCTCAGGAGCTGAGCATGCTTTTAAAGGCGAGACGTGTTTCGGATCAGAAGGATTAATTTGGAACTAAAATGTTGTCATTTCAAAAAACAAGAAATGAAATTCTAAGGGACTAATCCCTGCTGCCGCCGAAGAAACGCAGCAACATGAGAAAGAGGTTGATGAAGTCGAGGTAGAGCGTCAAGGCCCCCATGACCGCTCCCTTGCGCACCACCTCATCGCCGCGGGCAAGAATTCCCTCTTCTCCTATCCTCTTGATCTTCTGCACATCATAGGCGGTGAGGCCGGTGAAGATCAATACGCCGAGAACCGAAATCATCCAGTGGACACTGGAGCTGTTGAGAAAGATGTTGACGATGGAGGCGATGATGATGCCGACCAGGCCCATGAACAGGAATGACCCCAGTCCCGACAGGTCACGTCTGGTGACCAGTCCGTAAACGGCCATGGCACCGAACATGCCGGCAGCAATGAAAAAGGTACCGGCAATGGATGTACTGGTATAAGCAAGGAAGATCACAGACAAAGTCAGCCCATTCAGCACCGAGTAACCGATGAACAGGCCCGAAGCAGTGTTCGCCTGTATCTTTTCCACCCTTGCCGAAAGAAAGAAGACCAGCCCCAATTCGGCAAGAATGAGCATTATAAACAGTGGGGAACCGATAATTGCCGCCGCAAGACCGGTATTTGCTATTAGGTAGGCGACCACTCCGGTGATCCCCAGGCCCAAGGTCATTAAATTGAATACTTTTGCCAGAAACAGCGTGGAAGCCTCCTGCCTGGCCTGCGCGATTGTTGCCGGTCCTACATTTTCGTACATTTTTCGTCCTCGCTATAAGCTTCTTGATTTTTAAGTTCGACTATGGATAAGCATGGTAGATAGTAAACATTAGCTCCCGGGGTTACAAGCGAATCCGAGCCTGACGAGCCTCTCGCAAAAGGATATTTTCCCAATATTTGGGTAGGATCATTAGCATGTCTAGATCTTGAGCGGAATCTTCATCTTTGCAAACTCTGGACGGACCAGGCTGTCAGAATTACCTCCGTTCTCCGGATGGCCTGCGAGTTCTAGAGAGTCATCACCGGTGGTAAAGATCACCCGTTCGACACACACAAGATGGCCATTGCCAGCATTGGTTAGGAAAACGAAATACTGCCGGGAGATGCTCATGTCCTCTTCTCCCCTGGCACCGTGGAAAGATCCCATTATCGTCTCCCGACTCCTCGAAAGTCGAGCCCGGCAGAGATCATTCATCGTCGGACACAGACTTGAATTTGGCCGCACAATTCTTGAAAACCTCGACGAGAACCGGATCGAAATGAAGCCCTGAATCGTCAACGATGGTTCTGTATGCCTCTTCATGGGTCCAGGGTCGCTTATACGGCCGTCGGGAAGTCAAGGCATCGTAAACATCCGCAATCGCGATAACCCGAGCGGGAAAAGGAATTTCCTCTCCTTTGAGGCGCAAGGGATAGCCTGTGCCGTCCCATTTCTCATGATGATGCAGGGCAACCTCTACGGCGAGCAACATGTCACTGTTTTCAACCCCGATTTCCTCACAGACGACACTTGCCCTGGCAAATACATCCGCCGCGGCAATCGTATGCATTTTTACCTTATTGAATTCTTCTTCCGTCAGCCCGGAAGGTTTTGACAGGATTTCGGTGGGGACAACAGACTTTCCGGCATCATGCAAGACAGACGCCAGAACGATTCTTTCCTTCTCCAGCGCCGATAGATTCCATTCCTCATCACAATGATCGAGCAGAATCTCTACGTATTTCCGCATTCGTTCGAGATGTTCGCCGACGACGAAGTCGTCATATTCGAAAAGTGTGGCAAGTGCTGAGTCTGCGCTCTTCAAAGTCATGACTTCCGCCCTCTTCCCGGCTATTCTTTTTAAGACTTCAAAAAATCAGCAGTTTTTGCAATCGCAGCTGTCCATGACCGACTTCAGTTCATCATGAAGTTATTTTTGACTGCATTATCATAATCTATTTCAAGGTCGACGAGAACTTCTTTATGCACATCTTTGCCAGGATTGCAAAAATGACTTTTGAATCCTTCGGGAAAGTGCTTTCGTAGAGAGAAGATTTTCGTGCCGATGGAGAAACTTTTTCCGGATGATCTAAGTTATGCAATTTGTCTTTGTGGAACTATATCGTAACGAGTATTGCACGCCGGTCTACGAACCAGAGCTTTGGACGAGATATCCTGCTTGACAGCATCAGCCGTGGCAAAGCGAACGAGGAGGGGAGTTCCTTCTGACTACTACAGATTTGCGCTGCTTTCTTTTGCCGGTTTTTGGGAAAGCATGTCAAATGCATCTCGTTTTCGAAAAAAAATTTCATATTTACAAGCACCTGTATTGACATTTTAATTTTTCCGAATATGATCTTTCAAGATGCATAGCAAATTTCCCAGAAAATACAGGAGGAAAGCATGACTCTTACCAAAGCAGCTATTGTCGAGCAGGTATATGCCACTCATGAGAACCTGACAAAAGCCCAGGCTACGGAGGCCGTCGAGGCTATTCTTCGACTGTCGAAAGAAGCGCTGATCGGCGGATCCGATCTGATGTTGAGCGGCTTCGGCAAGTTCAATATCAGAAATAAGAATCCCCGTCGGGGAAGAAACCCCAAAACAGGCGCAGACCTGACTCTGGAGGCCAGAAGAGTTGTGACTTTCAAGCCTTCGGGAAAGCTGCGGGAAAGAGTTAATGCCGGGTAGCACTCAGGTACTGCCTCGAAACTGTACCCTGTTGCCCGAACATCGGAATTACCTCCGGTATCCGCATGTCTTGGCTGGTTCGCAGGGTTTCAATGCGAAGGTCAAGGGTACGTTTACCGGGAGATCCGAAAATGATCCGGCGGGGCGTATCCTTATGGCCGTCCCTTCGACCCAGCCTGATATTCCAAAACTCTCCAGCCTCAGGGAAGGACTACTCATTTGAGCCGTCAGCCAATCGCACTGTTTGACCACAGCCTCACCTCCCAAATATTCGTCTGCCCCGATAATTGCCGATAATTGCCGCCTCTGCTTGTCTTTGCAGGTTTGTTGCTATAAAATTGATCATCGGTTTGAAGTCTAGAATTCCATGGAATGAGAGGACTTCTCGCTATAAAACTGCCGGAGCCCTTTCCGAGCATGAAAATTTTGTCGTAACTCACACATTCCAGAATACCAGATGACCGACAGACGAGATATTTTCCTTCAACTCCTTCAAACCAAAAAGCTTCCCACACCTTCCGAAACTGCCCTGGACGTAATGCGCCTATGCCAGAGTGAAGCGATTTCCTTGAACGAAATCGCTGAGAGAATCCAGATCGATCCTGCGTTGTCAGCGGAACTCATCAAGTATGCCAATTCGGCCTATATGTCCACTGGAATCCAGGTCGCTTCCGTTCAAAAGGCGACGGTGAAGCTGGGAATGAAAACGGTTATCAACCTGGCCCTGGGTTTCTCTCTGATTTCTCACCACAAGGAGGGTATATGCCGCAGCTTTAACTACTCGGGTTTCTGGTCGAAATCCCTTACCATGGCACTGGCGGCCAAGATCATCGCCGGTGAAGTGAAGGGTTACAACCCGGACGAGATCTTCGTTTGCGGTTTGCTCGCACATATGGGTGAATTGGCGTTCGCAACTCTTTTCCCTATAGAATATTCAGCCATTATCGATCAGAACCCATCCTTCGTCCAAATGCGGTTCCTTGAAAAAGAGGCTTTTGGTCTGGACAGTGCCGATTTGACGGTGGAGCTCTTCCTGGACTGGGGACTTCCGGCACATTTTGCCCTGGCGGCGGGCTTCCACGACTCGCTGGATTCAGACGAACTGGGCGAATCCACAACCAGGGATATCGCGGAAATCTTAAGCTTCGCGGAAAAGATCACCATGCTCTGCCATAGCGAAAACCCTTCCAGCAAGGACATCGAAGCGCTCGAAGAGATGGCACTTGCCTTGAGGATCGAGCGAGAGAGCTTCAAGACATTATTTGAGGAAATCATTGCCCTGAGGCAGGATTGGAGCACGAGATTCGAGATCTCTGCCATTTCCTGTCCTTCCTATGATACGATCAAAGGAACTGGGTGATTTGCAGGCATTCTGAACCTCAACCGCATTTTTCATGTCACCAAAATGTTGTCAACAGTCGGCCCACCCATTCCGGATATTTGGCCTGGATCGGCAGGTCTCCTTCGCTTTGCTCCCCAACTCTCTCCCGCAGGGAAGCGGCTTTTCCCGACAATCGACACCTCCGGTCCCAGGCGGCGTGACTTCTGTTTGATCCAAACAAGATAAGGAAGCATATCGTGAAACAGCCAATCAAGTATCGGGATGCAATATTCATTGTCACCGGCGAGAAAGCGTGCCCCATTTACAACATCGGTGAGGAACTGAAAGTGGTCAATTACAGCCTTTCCGTCCCATCCTTCAAATCGAGCTGTCTCTTTCTTACCGCCGAAATATCGAAAATCCTCACATCCAGAGACAGTTTCGGCAGCTTTTCCAGATTCGGCGGACAGAACTCACGTTTCAGCTGTGGCGGCTGCGGCGGCACGATTTACTTCGAATTCAAAAAAGAAAAGGATTTCGCCACGCTACAGATGAAACTGCTCAACGAGGCGGAAGAGAGGAGCAAACGGCAACATCTCGACAAGTTCTTTAGTGTATTGCGAAACCTCGATATCTTCGAATCACTGGACGACGATGCCCTGAGCGATCTGACTCTTCTCCTCGAGCTGAAAAAAATTCCCGTCGATAAGATCGTACTGAAGAAGGGGGAACCCGGCAGCCATCTCTATATAGTGCTGTCCGGGCAGGTGGCGGTTATCGCCGATGACCATTCCCGGCTCGCTGAGATGGGGACAGGGGAGATTTTCGGCGAGATGAGCCTACTTTCCGGCGAACCGGTGACCAGTTCCATCCATACGATTACCGACACTGAAGTTGCCATCCTGAGCACCAAAAACTTCAAGCATGTGTTGAAAAAATATCCGATTCTCCAGATTTTCCTGTTCAAGCTTCTTGTCAAGCGAGCCCAGACCATGAGTCTTCGCTCGGGAAAGATAACATCGGGCATGACCGGAGAACTTTCGGAAATCTCCACCGTCGATCTCTTCCAGCTTATCAACTCTTCCCAGAAGACCGGCAGGTTCGATCTGATGCTCGAACAGGGCAAGGCAATGGTCTTCTTCAAAGATGGCGAAATCGTTCATGCCCGTTTTCTCAATTACCGCAACAAGGAGGCAATCTTCGCCCTGGTCGGGATAAGAAACGGCCATTTCATCTATACCAAGGGCATTCCCAAAGAACTCGACAACGCCCAGCCAATTGGCGGTTTCATGGGAATAATAATGGAAGGGTTGCAGCGCATCGATGAGCACAAAGGATAAGCTTTCTTGCTTGCACTGATCCTGGGGTCAGTCCCGATCACACCGTCATCGCCGGTTCCGACTCAGTCCGACATGACCTTTGACAATCACGCCATTTTTCGATTTTCCTGGACATTTAATAGATTATTTTTTATACGAAACATAACCATCTTTTGGTGTTATCGATCCGGTTCACCAGCCAGAAAAGGCTGGCGCTCCCTCGCCTGCCACTTTTGTGGAGGCATCTCTTGGCTGAGTGACAAAAGCACCTTGCAGGAGCAGTGAACATGGAAAAAAGAAAATGCCAGCGCATACCCTTGAGAAATCTTGCAGTCGATGCATATGATGGCTTGAGCTTCCTTCAGGGCATAGTTGCCAATGTCTCAAGATTCGGGATATGCGTGACCGGCTTTCAACGAAGAAAGAGACAACCGGAGAAAATGACCTTCATCGTCAGCGGACAGGGGAAGAATTTCAAGATGAAGGTCAGACCCCGGTGGTCTATCGCTCAGGGCGCCAGTAAAGTCGTCGGCGCTGAAATAGTCGATCCGCCATCGGCTTGGACCGAGTTTGTAATGGATTGCGAGCCTTCAAGAGCTGCTTAGGACCGAGTAATCCAGAACCTGCGGAAGCGGCTTTTCAGACACTTATCATCGTGTAATCCCGGCAGCCGAACCCAAGCTCTTCCGCATAATCGATCTGAAACCGGTAAGGGATGTCGTAGGCCAGCTGCGCCAGCGTCTTACCGGCGGCTTTTTCCACCAATTCGAGGGATGCCGCATCCAATGCCACCGGATCTCTTGATACCAGGATCCCGAGATCGGGTGAGATCTTCTCGAAGGCATGGCCCATGCAGTCGCAGTCCTTGGAAATCCTGGTCAGCACGTTGATGAACAAACTTTTGCCGGGGAACAGGGAACAAACCCCCATGGCATGCTCCACCACCTTCTTCTGCAGGTCTTCATAGGTCGCCCCCCAGTTGTACTTCACCGCGTCGAAACGGCACATCGCCAGACACTCCCCGCAGCCGATGCACTTGCCGGCCTCGATCAGCGCCGAGTCGTCCTGCAGGGTGATCGCCTCCTGAGGGCACCATTTGACACAGGTGCCGCAGACCGTGCACTTCTTCTTGACGATCTTTGGTTTTGCCGTGGAATGCTGTGCCATCTTGCCCTTGCGGCTGGCGCAGCCCATGCCGAGGTTTTTCAAGGTCGCGCCGAACCCGGCGGCAAGATGGCCGGTAAAATGGGAGACCATAACCAGAGCATTGCATTTGGCAAGCAGCGAGGCGACATGAACGGAGGAGTAGGCCCTTCCCTTGATCGGCACAACATACTCCTCGTCGCCGAAAAGCCCGTCGGCCATGATGATGGGCATGCCCGTCGACTCGTAACTGAAACCCTGGCTGTGGGCATGGGCGATATGCCTGATGGCGTCGCTCCGATTGCCCTTGTACAGCGTCGATGTCTCGGTAAGAAAGGGGACGCCCCCGCGGCTTTTGATCTGTTCCCCAAGCATCCTCAGATACAGCGGCCTCGGGTATCCCAGTTTCCTCGACTCTCCGAAGTGCGTCTTTACCGCGGTGATATCCCTGTCGGCAATGCACTCCAGCAGATCTTCAGCTTCGAGCAAGCCCTTGAGCTTCTCACAAAGGAGTTCGTCCTGTTCGTTATCGACAGCTTCGATGTAGTAGACTTTTTCGCTCATTACTCCTCGCCGTTAAGTTTTTCTCTTTTGCCGAGATCATACTGTGTCCTCCGAATCGTGGCAAGAGACATTGATAGAACACCCGCTGTTCCCATCCCGCCAAGGCCGCCGCCTCAGCGTCGGCAGTAGATATATCAATGATCTCGATAACTTCCGAACTCGACGTAGTTCGACATGGACCTGACGTAGCGTGCAGGAATACCGCCAGGAACCCTATTTGGCCTGATGTCCTCTATTATTCCAGAAGATTTTGACTTACCGGTAGGAGAAAAGAGGTCTTCAGCAACTACTGCTGGTTCTGTCCGTTTCACGGCCCTCAAAGCCAAAGGAGAAAGATATGAAGAAATACATGATCCCGGTGGCAATTGTAGTCTCAAGCCTTTCCTTTTTGGGAATGGTCTCACCTCAGTTGTTGTACGCCCATTCCTGGGATAGAGATTACCGCTACGAACGGAATTATTACCCCCTGTACCGGCCTTTCCACTACCAGAAATATCGGCATTACAATCCGGTGGTGAAAAGGGAATACCACAGATTTGAAGGCTATGCCCCGGATGGTACTTACCACCAGGAAAATGAGGTGGTGGACAAGCACTCCAGCTACTACTCTCGCGGCCGTAATCATGCGATTACGAGACCGCACATCACGGTGAAAACATGGAGCGATCGGCCCAATCAACACACAACCCAGGAAAAAACGACCTGGATCGGTGCCGATGGACGCCCCCATAGCACGACCGTCACTCGCGACACCAGTGTCGACCGATGGGGCAACACCCATACCGACACCCATGTCCGGCTCCGAAAGGTAGCACCATAGCGGCAGCCTTTGCCACTCCGAAAGGAGCCTCCTCAGCCGAAGATTGTTTGTTTCAAGAATCTTCGATTGGGGAGGCCGCATACGTCGCACGGCTCTGGCCCTGCGACGCTTTCTTTCCCTGTTTCTCCAGCAGTTATCATAGACACCGGGGGAGTTACCCTCAGTCATACTCATTTTGGCCTGTTGACTCCTGGACGCACCAGTAGATCATGATTGCCCAGCCGATGAACGGAATAAAGCCAACGAGCTGCCACCAGCCGCTACGGCCGATATCATGCAGCCTTCGTGCGGTAACGGCAATTGATGGCAGGAAAGTGACAATGGAGACGAATGTAGCGAGGTTTTGGCTGATCATTTGGGCGACAATGGAGACGAGGAAGGCAAATAAAAACCACCACCAGAATTCCGACCTTCCGGCACGTCCGTTGAACTCTCCGTACTTTTTGAAGCACGTCCGAATCGATTCCTGGAATGTCATGGTAATTTGCTCCTCAATCTTTACGAAGAATACCTTAATCTTCGGTATGAATTTCGTGGAGGTACTTATCCCCTCTGCTGTCGGAGGGGATGACAACCTTGGTGTGCGTGCGCCGGCCCGCATTAGATGACCAAGCAGTTATTCAATCCAAGAGCTGGGCCATCGCCTCTAAATCCTCTTCCGGAAGAACACCCAGTTTCGCGAATTGCTCTTTGGAGAACAGGATAAACTCGCCCTCAGCCCTAGCATAGACTTTGCCCTGATCGTCGAGCAGCTCGGCCTGGACTATTGCTTTGCGATCACCGGTTTCTTCCTTTATCGAACCGACACTGCACAAAGACGAGCCAACATAGACCGGTCTGAGGAACTGGACGGTCATCTGTTTGGTCAGGATGAACTTTTTAATGAGAATGATTGCAGCCCAGCTCATCGTCTCATCGAGGATGGTCGAAAGCACACCGCCATGGACCAGCCTGCTCCACCCTCTGAATTGTGGGGGGACAGTGAGTCTCGTACGTATCTGCTGACCACTGGTCTCAAAGGTCATCCGTAGTCCGTAGTGGTTCTCGGAACCGCAACCGAAACAGTGTTTATCCAGATTTTTTAGAGGCTTCCATAAATTGTGACACATAACAATTTCCTTAAGCTTGTTCGGAATGACTTATCAGAATCGTAATAATCGGGAGTTCTCCCTGCAAATTTTAAGACGCGACATGAACGATAAGAACAGAAAACTGCGTACTGACGCAATAAAGCTCCCCGAGAGGTCTCCTGATTTTGATCTGGCGCAATGAAACAGAGTAGGGAGGCTATGAGAAGATGTCCTGCATGAACTGCTGTTGAAGTAACAAGATTGATTTTGCAATTAACGGATTCCCGAATCTCATCTAGAGATACTATAATAACAGTTGTTTTTGCAACTATTCAGAAAAAACCTTAGGAAGTTGAAATATCAAATATAATTTGAGAGGATAATATTTTAGAAAATTACTTTTGAGCCTTCATACGCTACAACATCATGTTAATACCACTCCGTAGTATTTTTGCAGCGCTTTGCTATCTTTTCCTGGCCATCTGTCTTTATTGCCCGATAAGTGCCGAGGGTAAAGGTCCTGTCGGAGTTGTACGGGTGGGTATCTTTCCTTTCGAACCTTTTAATTTCATAAGCTCAGACGGTGAAGCAAAAGGTCTCAACCCAGACCTGCTCAGAGAAATGGTTCGGGATGAGCAATGGGAGGTAGAGTTTATCAGAGGAAGCTGGGCAGAGTGCCTCGAACGTCTGCAAAAACAAGAAATTGATTTGATGGTGTCCGTTGCCTATTCTCACGAACGAGCAGAAGTAATGGATTTTACGTATGAATCTGTTGCAGAACTTTGGGGACAGGTTTTTGTTCGACCTGACGGGAAAACCATCAACATCAACGATCTCGAAGGCCGCAAGGTAGCCGTTATGCTTCGCGATATCAGCGGTATCAACTTTCAGAAGACTGCAAGAAGCTTCAATGTTAACTGCGAAATAGTGGAACTGGCCACCCATGCCGATGTCCTTGCCGCTGTGCAGAATGGAGAAGCAGATGCCGGCATCGCCCCGCAGCATTTCGGTCTGCGCCATGCCAAGGAATACAACCTTGTTGGCAGCACAATCATTTTCAGCCCGTTCTCCATTTATTTCGCCAGCAAGAAAGGTACACAGCATGAACTTCTCAGTCATATCGATGCTCACCTTTCTGCATGGAAAAGGGATAAGAACTCCTTTTATTATAAGGCACTTGGACAATGGCTTGGCGGCCTCCCGCCCGACCGTCAGCTTCCCGATTGGATACTTTACTCTCTTTTTTTCGCTGTATTTTTGACCCTTCTTTTTTCCGGATTCAGCTTCCTTTTGAAGAAAAAGGTACAGCAACGAACCCGTGAACTGCAGGAGAGCGAATCGCGTTATCGCGAACTGGTAGAAAATGCCAACAGCATTATCATGCGAATCGACAGAAACGGGACCATTGCATACTTCAATGAGTTTGCCCAAGTTTTTTTCGGATTCAAGAGTGACGAAATCATTGGTAGAAACGTAATAGGAACCATAGTTCCGGAAATAGATTCCGCAGGTAATGATCTTCGAAATATGGTTTCTGATCTTGTGCTGAATCCCCATCGCTTTGTGACGTACGAAAATGAAAATCTGCACCGCGATGGGACCCGAGTATGGGTCGCCTGGACCAGCAAACCGATATATGACCATTCCGGCGAAATCAAAGAGATTCTGTGTATCGGAAGCGATATGACCGAGCGCAAGCTGGCTGAAAAAAAGCTCGTTGAAAGCCATGAACTACTCAACAATCTTGCCAGAATGGTGCCGGGTGCTATCTATCAATATCGACTTTTTCCGGATGGTCACGCTGCGTTTCCCTATGCCAGCCACGGAATGAATGAGATTTACGAGGTGGACCCCAAGGATGTCAGGGAAGATGCGGCTCCTGTCTGGGAGAGATTTCATCGTGATGATCGCCCCAGGATAATCGAGGCAATGCTAGAATCTGCCCGCACTTTGAACCCCTTCCATTGTGAATTCAGAGTCACCTTGCCAAGGCAAGGGCTTTGTTGGCGCTGGTCCCAGGCACAACCCCAACGAATGTATGACGGTAGCACCCTGTGGCATGGGATCACCTCGGATATCACGAAAAATAAACTTGCCGAAGAGGCCCTTCGAGCAAGCGAAGAAGATCTGAAAGAGTCACAAAGGATCGCTCATGTCGGCACCTGGCGTTTGGACTTGGGAAGCAACCAGGTGATTTGGTCTGACGAACTCTATCGGATGTACGGTCTTGATCCTCAACTCCCTCCACCTCCTTACACTGAGCACAGTAAATTGTTTACTCCCGAAAGTTGGGAAAAGTTGTCGGCTGCGTTCAATAACACAAGGGCCACTGAAATACCCTACGATCTTGAACTGAGAACACGGAGAGTCGATGGGAGTCAGGGGTGGATGTGGGTTCATGGGATGACCATCCGGAATGAGCATGGGGAAACCGTTGGCCTCCGCGGTGTAGCACAAGATATTTCTGAACGTAAGCGTGCGGAAGAAGAGAAAAAAGAACTATCCGCACAACTCCAGCAAGCACAGAAAATGGAGGCCATCGGCACGCTTGCAGGAGGCATTGCCCACGATTTCAATAATATCCTCAGTGTTATCCTTGGCTACGTCGAATTAGCTCGTGATCAATTGTCGGAAAAATCAGCAGTTTCGGAGGATCTGGGGCAGGTTCTGCTGGCTGGCAATCGAGCGAAAGATCTGGTCTCACAAATACTTGCCTTCAGTCGTCAGGCTCAAAGCAACCTTATTTCTCTGAATCCTGCCGTTATCATTAAAGAGACCCTGAAATTACTGCGTGCCTCACTTCCTGCGACCATTACCATACAACAGGAAATTGACTCGGAAGCCGGTCTTATCCTCGCCGACCCGACGCACATACATCAGATAATGATGAACCTCTGCACCAATGCGTTCCATGCGATGGAAGCAGAAGGAGGAATCCTTACCGTCAAATTGATGAAAAAAATTGTCGGCAGCAACGACCCCGCTCGAGACCTGCCCCTTAAACCCGGAAATTATCTTACCCTATCAATCATTGATACCGGTGTTGGAATTGCAACAGAAACTCGAGAAAAGATCTTTGACCCCTATTTCACAACTAAAGAGATAGGCAAGGGCACCGGTATGGGGTTAGCCGTCGTCCATGGAATTGTAGAGAGCTACGGCGGTTTCATATCCTGTGACAGCCGCCCGGGAGAAGGCACCTCTTTTCATATATCCTTACCGACAACAAATATTGAAAAATCTGTAGAAAAAGAAGCCACTGAAAACTTTAGACACAACAAGGAGCATATTCTGTTGATCGACGACGAGGGAGTGCTTGTCGAAATGAACGCCAAGATACTTGAACGCTTGGGGTTTCAAGTGACAACCAGAAATAGCAGTATTGAGGCGCTCTCCACATTCCTCAATAAACCTGATGCATACGACCTTGTCATTACCGATCAAACCATGCCTGGAATGACCGGCGTGGATCTTGCCCGACGTATGCTGCAGGTACGTCCTGAACTCCCGATAATCCTTTGCACCGGTTACAGTAGTCTCGTTTCCGAGGAAAAAGCTAGATCAATGGGAATCAAAGGGTTTGCCTACAAACCCATAACAAAAGCAGCTATCGGTAATCTTGTAAGGAAAGTCCTTAGCAAGGAATCTCTATGGACGCAGTAGATTTTCCAAGAGTCGCAGAACCGGATAGATATCCAACAGATCAAGGAGCGTGGTCCGGGCTGTTTACACGTCGCCGACCATTGCCAACTCTCCGGGCGCATTTGTCTAGAGCCGGCGACGGTCAGTGCGACCGGGTAGAGGTAATGAGCTCCATCCCATAGGGTATCGGCGGTTATAAGGATATGCTGGCGGCAGTTAAATCAAAATTATAGCTCTTGACGTCCATTTCTATTGTTTCGGCCGGAAAAGATATTATTTTTGCGACCAAATCGCAAAAGATGAATAGAATTTCTCCAGATCAAGGCTTCGATCGATTTTCGAGAAGCTCAATCCTTACAAATTCAACCACATTGACAGAGTATACCATGAAGCAGGCAAAAAGAGGGGATAAGGTTACCGTTCACTATACCGGCAAACTCATCGACGGAAGCATCTTTGATTCAACAGTTGGAGAAGAGCCTCTGGTTTTCACACTTGGTGAAAGTGACATCATCGATGGCTTTGAAGAGGGCGTGCTGAATATGGCCGTGGGTGAAAAGAAGACAATTACACTTCCTCCTGAAAAAGCTTACGGAGAAAGGGACGATGAGAATTTGCTTGAAGTGCCTCGTACTGAATTTCCGGCAGATTTCGACTTTGAAGTTGGCGATGAGTTGGAACTTACCAATGAAGATGATGAACCAATGTTAGTTATCGTGACCGAGATAAATGAAGATACCGTGACCTTGGATAGCAATCCGCCGCTTGCCGGACAAACGCTGATTTTTGACCTCGAACTGGTAAATATCGGCTAACACTTGCCGAACAGCCCTTGTTTTGAGGGACCTGGAAATGTTGGCAAAGTTAGATCGCATCCCTTCCCTCGTATGGCCCCAATAACTGGATACAAAAAACATAGCCTTTCAAAGCTGGGACAACCGGTGCATTCGGATAGAATTGATACTCCCCCCGCCCGAGTAAAAAAAAGCCCGATAGTCAAGGAATCATTGACTATCGGGCGAATTCTCAGTGGTGCCGGAGGTCGGAATCGAACCGACATGCCCTTGCGGGCGCTGGATTTTGAGTCCAGTGCGTCTACCAGTTTCACCACTCCGGCGCAGGATTCGTTTATACCTTACTTAGTCGATTATCGTCAAGGGCAAAAGAAGGAGCAGGTTTTCGGCTCCATCCGGCTCTTTTCACACGGTAAAAGACAATCAAACCGATAAGGTGGCGTGGAAGGCGGCAACGGGGAGCTGAACCGAGAACATTGCCGCATTAATTGATCAGAAGCAGGGACTGCTGATTTTTGTAGATCCTGTACTGCTTCAGAACCTTGTGGACATACTCCCGAGTCTCCTGAATCTGCGGCACTCCCCCGGTCCTGGAGACCAAGCCCGGCCCGGCGTTATAGGCGGCGAGAGAGAGAATCAGGTCGCCGTTGAAGCTGTCCAGCAGCCACCGCAGATATCGTGTGCCACCGTCGATATTATCAAGAGGATTGAAGGGGTTGGCGACCTGCAGATCCTTGGCCGTCTCTGGCATCAACTGCATCAGGCCCTGGGCGCCGCGCCGCGATACCGCCCGGGGATTGAAATAAGATTCGGTGTGAATGATCGCCTTGATAAGCGGCGGATCGAGTTGGTAGCGCTGGGCTATCCTTCTTATATCCTGGTCATAGCTGGTCGGAGTTCCCCCCGCGTGCTTGCTGAAGGGGATACGAATCCGGGTGGAATCAGCCAGCGAATGCTCCCGGCAGTTGGCGCCGGTGGGAGCGTTGGTAAAGTTCATCGCCCCCGATTTGTCCCGGCAGACATACATCGAGGCTTGGGATGCCCCTGCCTTCATCAGGAGCAGGAGGGTGACCACTATGAGCATCCGAAACGCCGCCGCCTGCCCGGTACGGCAGACGGCAGCACGTCGTATTTTCCCGCGCGGGGCGGGAATGAAGTTGAACGGCAGAATGTTCCTGAAGACAGTACGACGGCCCCTCATTTATTTCGCCCGCTTCTCCCAATCGGCCAGGAACTGCTCCATGCCGGTATCCGTCAAGGGATGTTTGGCCAACTGGGCGATCACCTTGAATGGAATGGTGGCGATATCGGCGCCGATCAGCGCGGCATCGAGCACATGCTGGGGACTCCTGACGCTCGCCACGATGACCTCGCTGGTGTAGCCGTAATTATCGTAAATGGTCACGATATCGCTGACCAGATCCATTCCCGGCTGGCCAATGTCGTCCAGCCTGCCGACGAAGGGGCTGACGTAGCTCGCGCCTGCCTTGGCGGCCAGAAGCGCCTGGGCGGCGGAGAAGATCAGGGTGACGTTGGTCTTGATCCCCTCGGCGGCGAGCATCTTCACCGCCTTCAGGCCTTCGACGATCATCGGGATCTTCACCACGATGTTGTCGGCGATCTTAGCCAGATCTCTCGCCTCAGCGACCATCCCCGGGGCCTCCAGGCTGACCACCTCGGCATTGACCGGCCCGTCGACTATCTTGCAGATCTCGGCAATTATTTCGATGAAAGGCTTTTTCTCCTTGGCCACCAGGGACGGGTTGGTGGTGACGCCGTCCACCATTCCCATCTCGACACCTTTCTTGATCTCGTCCAGATTTGCCGTATCGATAAAAAACTTCATTCTTGTTCTCCTTGACTTTTTCTGAAAATATCGCAGCACTCCTGGCTGCAGAAATAATAAGTATTACCGTGCAATCTCATTGTAACAGCCTGTCGGCTGGGCACAAGTTTTTTGCAGATCGGATCTTCCTCGAGGGTATCGCTGACCGGCATCTGCCGGGAAGACTTCTTCTTCGCGTCCTTAACAGAACGAGCTTTCCTCCTTCCGGCCGTGATCAGACGGTAGGCGATGTACAGGAGGATGATTATGATTATGATTCGTAGGGGACTCAAGGTATCTCTCGTACTGTTACTTCCGACCGCGGTCACATGGGGAGTCGGGGCCCGATCTGTCCGCGGCTTGGTAATCATCCCATCGCCCCCCCCGAGCTATTTCCTGCTCTTCGCTCTCTCCTGCGGCAATGGCGTTTCTCAGGCGCTGCTCCATGACGGTGATGGTCTCGCCGGTTATGGGGTCGATATGGTCCGGTTCAAGTTCGGCAAATGGAATGAGGACAAAGAGCCGCTCACCGATCCGGGGGTGAGGCAGGATCAATTCAGGGCTATCCATGACCATTTCACCATAGTAGAGCAGGTCAAGATCGAGGCTGCGATCCTGGTAGCCCTTGCCCTTCCGCAGCCGGCCGAAGCCTGCCTCAACCGCCATCAGAGCCTGCAGCAACTCACGGGCCGGGAGTGTGACCCAAAGACGGCCCACGGCATTGGTGAACCAGTGTTCGCTCTCCATGCCGAGCGGTGCGGTCATGTAGGGGCTGGACAACCGTTCCGGCTGAATCCCTTTGATCCTGCCCAGGGCCTGCCATGCCTCCTGCAGAATCTTTTTCCCGTCGCCGAGATTCGAGCCCAGGCCGATGAATGCCTCCGTCTGCGCTGCCGATTTCACTGCCGGTTCAACTCCATAAAATTAAGGCGTGCTGACGCTGTTGTTATCCCCTCCCACTGCAGAGGAGGTAAGTACCTTCACGAAATTCGTTTTTAAAAAGCAAGAAACGAATTTCTAAGGTACTAAAAATCCTGCAGGCCAAGGACATCGAACATGGAGTAGACGCCGAAATCCTTGCCGACGACCCAGGCGGCGGCCTCCGCCGCACCCCTGGCGAAATGGTCGCGGCTGTGGGCCCGGTGGACCAGCTCGATGCGCTCGCCGGGGCCGGCGAAGAGGACGGTATGCTCGCCGACGATATCCGCCGCCCGTACAGTCTGTATCCCTATTTCCTTGGGCTTTCGCTCGCCGATGATACCGGCGCGCTCAAGCACCATCACCTCGTCCAGCTTGCGATTCACCCCTTCTGCGGCCATCTCGGCGAGCTTCAGGGCGGTGCCGCTCGGCGCATCCTTCTTCTTGTTGTGATGGGCCTCGATGATCTCGATATCGTAGTCGTCACCGAGAATGGCAGCGGTCTTCTTGACCAGCTTGAAGAGCACGTTGACGCATACCGACATGTTGGGTGCCTGGACGCAGGGAAAGTTTTTGGCCAGTTCGCGCAGTTCCGCAAGCTCTTCGGCGGTGAGACCGGTGGTGCCGATGACCATGGCCTTATGGTGAGCGGCCGCCACCTGGGCGAACTCCATGGTCGCCTTGTGGAAAGTGAAGTCGATGATCACATCCCCCCGATCGATGACCGATTCGATGCCCTCGCCGATAATCACGCCGTTCTTCTCGCCGTTGAGAAGTTGCCCGGCGTCCCTGCCGATGGCAGGATGGCCCTTCCCCTCGAAGGCCGCGGCGTATTTCAGCCGGGGATGCCGGTTAACCATTTCGGCCACCCGCAGGCTCATCCGCCCGGCCGCGCCGGCAATTATTACCTTTATCATATCAGCTCCTGGTCATGGACTGCCAACCCCGATAAACTGGATAAATCCAGAAATTCATATGCAAAAAAGCAAGAAAGGATACTCAATAAGCACCGGCTTGTTCAGATGAGTCCAGCCTGGCGCATCGCCGTCTGCAGTTTTTCCAGATTGGCTCCTCCCATGGGCGCCAGCGGCAGGCGTGGCAGCCCGCTCTTGATCCTGCCCATCAATTCCAGGCCCTTCTTGGCGGGCACCGGGTTGGGCTCGCAGAACATCAGCTTCATCAGCTCGAACATCCGGTAATGGAGTTCCCTCGCCCGCTGGGCGTCGCCGGACAGCGCGGCCTCCATCATCTGGGCCATGGCGCTCGGCCAGACGTTGGAGATGACCGAGATCACGCCCTTGCCGCCGATGGAAATGGTGGGCATGGCGGTGAAGTCGTCGCCGGACAGCACGATGAAATCGTCCGGACAGCGGCGGATGACGTCGGAAATCTGCTCGAGACTGCCGGAGGCCTCCTTGATGCCGATAATGTTGTCGATCTCCGCCAGGCGGGCCACGGTCTCCGGCAGCATGTTCACCACCGTCCGGCCGGGGACGTTGTAGAGGAACATCGGGATGTCCACGGCCTCTGCAATCCTGCGGAAGTGGAGGTACATGCCTTCCTGGCTCGGCTTGTTGTAGTAAGGCACCACCGACAGCACCGCGTCGGCCCCGCTCTCCTTTGCGCTTTCGGTAAGCTCAATGGCCTCCAGGGTGTTGTTCGCCCCAGTTCCTGCCACCACCGGCACACGGCCGTTCACCGTCTTGACGGTGAGGTCGATCACCCGTTTATGCTCGTCGAAACCGATGGTCGCCGACTCCCCGGTGGTCCCGCAGGGCACGATGCCGTGGGTGCCGCCGGCTATCTGAAATTCGATGAGGTCGATCAAGCGCTGTTCGTCCAGCAGGTCGCCCTGAAACGGGGTGACAAGTGCAACAAGCGCTCCGTGAAATCTATCCATATATCCTCCTGATCCTGGTTATCCCCTGTTAGTACCTTAGAAATTCATTTCGTGTTTTTTTAAATGAATTTCGTGAAGGTACTTATACCCCTCAGGGGGGTACTGAAACGAGTCCCCCTTGTGGGGGATATTCCGCACGGTCCAACAGCCCCGGATTTCTCATGAACATTGTGTCGGTCTCCATTAATCAATCTACAATACATACACAATGTTCATGAGAAATCCGTGTTAAAGCAGCGCTTCGGCGGTAATATGTCCGGTACAGACGAGTCGGGTGGGACCTTGCAGATAGACATTCTTCACCACCGGCCCGTCAAATAAATCAAATAGTATAGTCAGCACACTGCCGCCCGAGGTGACGACCTCAACCGGCGACTCCTGCCCTTTCTGGATGGCGGCGATGAGGGCTGAGGCCACCACCCCGGTGCCGCAGGCCATGGTCTCGGCCTCGACTCCGCGCTCGTAGGTGCGCACCTTTAATCTACCGTCAGGCAACAGGGTGACGAAATTGGCATTGGTGCCGCGCGGCGAAAAGAGTTCATGGAACCGCACCTTCCTGCCCCAGGTGTTCACCGGGACGTCTTCTTCTCCGACGAAGATCACGGTGTGCGGCACTCCGGTATCGACATAGGCAACATGTCGCTCCTCGTCGCCCAGCTTGAGGGAGAGATCCAGTTTAAAATCGCGAGGCTGCGTCATCTTCACTCTGACGATCTCCTCTTGATCGCCGATTTCAGCCTCGATGATTCCAGCAAGTGTCTCGAACTTCACCTTCTTCCCGGCGATCCCGTGCCGATAGGCAAAACGGGCCGCGCAGCGGGACCCGTTGCCGCACATCTCAGCCACCGAGCCATCGGAGTTGTAAAAATTCCAGCGAAAATCGGCATTCGTTGAATTTTCGATAAAGATCATCCCGTCGGCACCGACGGAGAACATTCTCCGGCAGATCTTCCGGGCCAGTTCCGGCTGTTCATCGACCGGAATGCCGAGAGGCCGATTGTCGATAATGACGAAATCGTTGCCGGTCCCGTTCATCTTCTCGAATGCGATGGGAAAAGTTGCCATCACCGTGCTCCTCACTGATCCTGCAAAAAGTTGGACAGTTACCAGATTTTACTCTGTCCCTCGCTCCAGCGTCAAGACGACGGAGCCCTCCAACCGCGATCACGGCTGGAGGGCACCTGTTTTGCACCTCTTGATCTATCTGCGGCCGAATTTTCCTACCGTACAGTCGCTTCCTTCGATTTCTGGCTCTCGTTGGCCGAGGCGGCTTCGTCGACGGCGGTTACCGCATAATAGTACCTGATGCCTTCGACTGCCTTGGCATCGACATAGATGGTATACTTCGGCTCGACCCTGGCCAGCAGTTCATATTTGTCCTGGTCGGCTGCGCGCCGGTAAATCCTGTATTCACCAATGCCGTCGGTCTCGCTCTTATCCCAGAAGATCTTGATGCCTTCGTCTGTCTTCACCGCAGCCACACCCGTCGGTGCCGGCGGCGGCGTCAGATCGACCGGAGTCACAGCCACCTCCTTGCTTACTCCGCCCTCGGCCAGGGCACCCTTGTAGGTAGTCATGGTCTGGACCGCATAGAAGTACTTCTGGCCGTTGGCGACCTGACGATCCACATAACTCGTGCCCTTCAGCGGCTCACCGATCCCTGTATAATCCTTGCCGTCGGTGCTGCGGAGCACCTGGTAGCGGATCCCCATCGCCGGGTCGCTTCCTGTCGGCAACTGAGCCGGCCGCCAGGAAAGGCTCACCTGGCCGTCGCCAGGGGCAGCAGTCAGATTCGTTGGCGCTTCAGCCGGTTGAAACCATACGAAGGTGACGACGTTGGAGTCGTCGCTGTCCGCCCACCAGCTGGTGCGGGAACGGACCTTGAAGAAGTACTTGTGCCCGGGGCGGAGCATGGAGGTGTCGTAGGTAGCCCTCCTTCTAGCCTCGCCGTCGTAGGATGAACCGCCCTCGACGGTTATCGGCTCGGCAAAAGGTATCGGGCAGGTGCCGCAGTAGTCTTCGATGGGAATTTCCGCCCGGTACAGATCGAACGAAGAGATCTCAGCCAACTGTGAGCCTCGAATGGTCTTCACAGGGAAGGACCAGGACAACTGCGCGCCCTGGCCGGTGACGGTATAGCGCAGGTCCTCGATCGCCTGCGGCACGACACTGGCCGGTGGTACCGGGGCGTTTTTATAGCCGCAGCCCCCCATCGACAAAAGCAGTATGCCAAGAAAGAAGATTCCCGCTATCCGTGCCAAACCTCTCTTTTTCATCGTGCTATCCCCAATTGTTGTTCAGCTGCCGCCAATGCTTCTTCCACTCGTTGTAATCCTGTTCCTCCCGTGGAGATTCGGCTGTTCACCGAACCCTCAACCCGCAACACTTCATATACGTCCCCCGCTATCGCCGGTGAGAACCCTGCAAGTTCGGCGAGGTTCAAATCCGGTAATTCGCAGCCCTTGCCGAGGCAATAGGCGACGGCCCGGCCGACGATCTCGTGCGCCTCCCGGAAGGGCACGTTCTTCAATACCAGGTAATCCGCCAGATCGGTGGCCGTCATGCAGCCTTTCCGGGTCGCGGCCGCCATCCTTTCCGTCTTGAAGCAGAGGTTTTCGAGCAGCTCGGCCATGATGGCAAGGGACGCGGTGACCGTGTCGACGGCGTCGAAGACTGGCTCCTTGTCCTCCTGCAGATCCCGATTGTAGGTGAGCGGCAACCCCTTCACCAGGGTGATCAGGGTCATGAGACTGCCCACCACCCGGCCGCTCTTTCCACGGATCAGCTCGGGGATATCCGGGTTCTTTTTCTGCGGCATGATGGACGAGCCGGTGCAGAACTTGTCCGGGATGTCGACGAAATCGAACTCTTGGCTGGCCCAGAGGACGAGTTCCTCGGAGAGCCGGGAGAGATGGAGCTGGATCATGGTGCAGCAGCCGGTGAACTCGATGGCAAAGTCGCGGTCGCCGGTGGTGTCCATGGAGTTGGCGGTGACTCCGGCAAAGCCGAGCGCCGCCGCCACCTGCTCCCGGTCGATAGGGAGCCCCGTGCCGGCAAGCGCCGCGCAGCCGAGCGGCGAAAGATTGAGCCGCTTGCGGCAGTCGATGATCCGTTCCCGATCGCGGCCGAACATCTCGTAGTAGGCCAGCATATGATGGGCGATCTGCACCGGCTGAGCCCGTTGCAGATGGGTGTAGCCGGGCATGATCTGACCGAGGTATTTCCGGGCGAGCAGGACGAAGGCCCGGCGGACGCCGTCCAATAGAGCCGCGATTTCGTCGCACTGGTCACGGAGATAGAGCTTGAAGTCCAGGGCCACCTGGTCGTTGCGGCTCCTTGCGCTGTGCAGTTTGGCGCCGGCGGGGCCGATCCGCTCCACCAGGGCCTTTTCAATATTCATGTGGATGTCTTCCAGCTCGCGGCGGAAGACGAAGGTGCCCGCCTCGATTTCCCGCTCGATGGCGTCTAGGCCCTCGGTGATGGCCGTCAGCTCTTCTTTGGTGAGGATGCCGTTATCGGCCAGCATGGCGGCATGGGCCTTGCTGCCGGCGATATCGTAGCGATAGAGACGGCTGTCGTAATGGATGGAGGCGGTAAAGGCCTCTACCGAGGCTGCGGTTTTTTCGGCGAACCGCCCTCCCCACATCTTGCCCGATCCGCCCTTCGTCTGCTCAGTCATGGTTTCATCCCGTCATTTGCTGCACCGCCCTCTCGAGCTGCAGGCCGTGCAGGCGGAAAAGGCGGTAAATCGTAAAATTTATCAACGCACCAGACATCAGCCGAGCAGGCTTTCCAGAATCGCCTTATGAATATGCATCTTGTTTTCCGCCTGATCGAAGGCCACACATTGAGCGGATTCCAGCACCTCGTCGGTGATCTCCTCGCCGCGGTGGGCGGGCAGGCAGTGCAGGACTATCGCCTCCTTGGGCGCGCGAGCGAGTAGTTCGCGGTTCAGCTGGTAATCCTGGAAGATGCGCAGCCGCTCGTCCTGTTCGGCCTCCTGGCCCATGGAGGCCCAGACATCGACGTTGACGACATGGGCATCCCGCACAGCCTCTACCGGATCTTCGATGAGCCTGATCTCTCCGTTGGCTGCCTTGCGGCTCGCGGCGAAAATCCCTTCGTCCGGTTCGTAGCCTTTCGGGCAGGCGAGCGTCAGCTGAAAGCCGATGATCCCCGCCGCCTGGATCCAGGAGTTGGCCATGTTGTTGCCATCACCGACCCAGGCGATTCTTAAGTCTTCTATCGGGCCCTTTTTTTCAATAACGGTCATGATGTCGCTCAGGACCTGGCAGGGATGGTGAAGGTCCGTCAGAGCGTTGATCACCGGAACAGTTGCGTAGGCCGCCAGCTCCTCGACCACCTCCTGGCCGAAGGTCCGGACCACCATGCCGTCGACATAGCGCGACATGACCCGGGACATGTCCTTCAGCGGTTCCGAGCGTGCCAGCTGGGTATCCCGGCCGGAGAGGAAGATGACCTGGCCGCCGAGACCGTACATGGCCGCCTCGAACGACACCCGGGTGCGGGTGGAGGGTTTCTCGAAGATCAGGCCGATGGTCTTGCCCGTCAGTTGGCGATGGATCCGGCCCGCCCGCTCTTCCTTTTTCAGCTCGATGGCCCGGTCGATGAGCCCGAGCAGCTCCTTCTTGGTGAATTCCTGTAATGACCTGAAATGCTTCGGCACCTGCACACCTCGAATAGTCCCTTTGGGTTACCTCCCTGCATAGGTCCTTTTCCTCATATTCAGGGGGAGAAAGATGTAATCTTTACCTAAAAGAGGGTTGATTTGCAAGCCAGAAGCCAGAAACCAGAAGACAGAAACCAGATTTTTGTCGCCGGAGGCAGCATTCTACATTCTATTCTGGCTTTCTGGCTTTCTGGCTTACGACTTCCGCCAGCACTTCTGACAGCGCCGCCACCACCCGATCGATTTCCGAACGGGAGACGATCAAGGGCGGGGCGAAGCGCAGAGCGACGTTGCCGGCGAAATTCATCAGGAAACCCCGGTCGAACATCTTGTTCACGATTGCGGAGCCATGGGTGGCTCCCTGTTCGGTGAGCACCGCCCCGACCAGCAGCCCCATCCCCCGCACCGAAACGACGAGACCCGGAAACCGTTCGGCCAGCTTGCCCAACTCCGCCTGGAAATAAGCGCCTTTTTCCCTGACCTCGGCGAGGAAGCCGTCGGCAAGCATGATCCTGAGCGTCGCCACCGCCGCCGCCGAGGCCACCGGATTGCCGCCGAAGGTGGAGGCATGGGTGCCCGGGGTGAAGGGGGCGGCAATCTCCGCCCGCGTCATCATCGCCCCGATGGGCAGGCCGTTGCCAAGGGCCTTTGCCATGGTGAGGATGTCGGGGGTGACGCCCAGCTGCTCGTAGGCAAAGAGTGTCCCCGTCCGGCCTAGCCCCGTCTGGATCTCGTCGAAGATGAGGAGGAGATTGTGCTTATCGCACAGAGCACGGATACCGGCGAGATATTCCCGGTCCAGCGGCCGCACTCCGCCCTCCCCCTGCAGCGGTTCGCAAAGGATGGCGCAGGTCGCCCCGGTTATGAGCCCCTCCAGGGCTGCGAGGTCACCGAAAGGCGCATGGAGAAAGCCCTCGGGCAGCGGCTCGAACCCCTTGTGAAATTTGGGCTGGCCGGTGGCGGCAACGGTGGCGAGCGTCCGGCCGTGAAAAGACCCGGACAGGCTGATCACCTGGTAACGGCCCTCGCCCGAGTAGATCCGGGCAAGCTTGATGGCCGCCTCGTTGGCCTCCGCCCCGCTGTTGGCGAAGAAGATCCGCTCGCCAAAGGAGTTGCCGGTCAAGAGCTCCGCCAGCTCGATCGGCGGCCTGGTGTAGTAGAGATTGGAGACGTGAACCAGCTCTCCGGCCTGCCGGCATATGGCCTCGGTCACCGCCGGATGGCAGTGGCCCAGGGCGCAGACCGCGATGCCCGAGAGAAAGTCGAGATATTCCTTGCCGTCGGCGTCGATCAGCCGGCACCCGTCGCCCTTGACCATGGCGGCCGGATATCTGTTGTAGGTGCCGATGAAGACCCTGTCGCCCCTTTGCTTGAGTGCTTTATTGCCGTTTTCCATCAGAATATCTCCGTGCCTATCCCTTCCCGGGTGAACATTTCCAAGAGGATCGAATGCTCCACTCTGCCGTCGACAATACAGGTTTTGGCCACACCGTGGCGCAGGGCCTCCTCGCAGCAACGGACCTTGGGGATCATGCCGCCCGCGATGGTGCCGTCTTCGATGAGACCCTCCAGTTCGCTCTTCGGAAGGGTGGTGATCAGCTCGCCGTTCTTATCCTTCACCCCCGGCACGTCGGTGAGTAAGATCATCTTTTCCGCCGCCAGCGCGCCGGCGATGGCACCGGCAACCAGATCGGCATTGATATTGAAGGCCTGGCCGTCCTCACCCACGCCGACCGGGGCGATCACCGGGATGAAATCTCGGCTGAGGCTCGTGAGCACTCCAGTATTGACCTTCGTCACCTGACCGACCCGGCCCACATCGATCAACTCCGGCGGGGCGTCTCCCAGCGCATCCTCGCCCTTTTTGCCGCTCACCTTGAGTTTCTTGGCGCAGACCAGATCACCATCGCGTCCCGAAAGGCCAACCGCCCTGCCGCCGCAATGGTTGATCAGGCCGACGATCTGCTTGTTCACCTGGCCGACCAGGACCATCTCCACCACGTCCATGGTCTCGCCGTCCGTAACCCGCATGCCCTGCACATAGCTGGGTTTGATCCCCAACCTGTCAAGCAGCCTGTTAATTTGAGGGCCGCCACCGTGCACGATGATGGGATTGATGCCGATCTGTTTGAGCAGGATCACATCGAGTGCGAACTGTTTCTTGAGATGATCATCGACCATGGCGTGTCCGCCATATTTGATGACGATCGTTTTCTGCCTGAATTCCTGCATATAGGGCAAGGCTTCTATGAGGACCTTGGCCTTTTGGATACTTTCCTGGACGGTTTTTACCATTTCAACCTTTCCGCTCCCCCGAGAGATCATCTGTTTTCACGTGATTTCAATAAGCTATCACAATAATTATGGGCATTTGAATGGCCGTATTGTACTGGCTCATATGCGCTAAGTAAAGGACTCTTTAATGAGCCTGCTGCATACCATGACTTTACATTTCCATGCCTTTACGCTAGGATGGGCTCGGCAAAAGCACGGGTTGTGACTATTTTAGTATCTTGGAAATTCACTATCGTGTTTTTGAAATCAATTTCGCGAATATACTTATCCCCCTTATGGGAGATTATGCCAGAATTTGGAGGTTCTGATGAAATTTATCGACAGTAAGACCATTGTTGTCGGCGTGTGCCTGGCCCTTCTGTCTTTCGGCGGTGCGACAACCACCCGGGGTGCTTCCGACGCCCCGATCCATATCGAAGCGAATAAGATGACATCGACCGAAAAGACCAATTCGGTGGTCTTTACCGGCGACGTGGACGCCAAGCAGGGCGACGTGCGCATCCGTTCGGACGAGATGACCGTCTTCTACACCCCCGGCGCCGCAGGCCAGGAGAAAAAGGGCGAACAGAAGAAGACCACCCAGCAGGTGGAAAAATTGATCTGTGTGGGCAATGTCGAGCTTACCCGCGGGCAATGGCTGGGAACCGCAAAAAAAATGGTCTATCTCTCCAAGGAGAGACAGGTTATATTGACTGATAATGCCAAGGCCTGGCAGGGTCAGAACATGGTCAGCGGCGACAAGATCATCTACTATCTGGACGAAGGCCGGTCGGAAGTCATAAGCAGCAAAACAACGACCGAAGCCGGCGAATCGGAAAGCAAAAAGAAGCCCTCACGGGTCAACATGACCATCATGCAGAACTGATGCCGACCAACGAAGGCTGGCCCGAACACTAACGATGTCGATACTTGAAACCCAAAACATTATCAAACGATACGGCGCCCGGACGGTGGTCGACGGGGTGAGCCTGCAGGTGCAGACCGGCGCCGTTGTGGGGTTGTTGGGCCCGAACGGCGCCGGCAAGACCACCACCTTCTATTCCATCGCCGGCTTCATCCGACCTGACCGGGGCGATATCGTCTTTGCAGGTGAAGTTATTACCAATCTTCCCATCCACAAAAGGGCCCTCAAGGGTATCACCTACCTCGCGCAGGAGCCGTCCGTCTTCAAAAAGCTGACAGTGGAGGAGAACGTCCGAATCATTCTCGAGCCGCTGGGCCTGCCAAAAAATGAGATCAACTCCAGAATCGACGAGCTGATGCATGATCTTAACATCGGCTACCTCAGGCATAACAAGGGGCATGCCCTTTCGGGGGGAGAGCGGCGGCGGGTGGAGATCATGAGGGCATTGTCGACCAAACCGAAATTCATCCTGCTCGACGAGCCCTTTGCCGGGATCGATCCGCTGGCGGTCAACGATCTGCAGAAGATCATCGTGAAGCTGAAGGAGAAGGGGCTGGGCATCCTCATCTCCGATCATAACGTCAGAGAGACTTTACAGGTGTGCGACTTTGCATATATCATGAATGCAGGACAGGTACTCACGAGCGGTGTCGCGGACGACATCATCGAGAGCGAAGTAGCCCGCAAGATGTACCTTGGTGAAAATTTCCACATGTGATTCTCTATGGCCCTTGAATTGAGACAACAGCTCAAGCTTGCTCAGAAACTGGTAATGACGCAGCAGCTGCGGCAGGCCATAAAACTTCTGCAACTCAACAGACTCGAGCTTTCCGACGCCCTGCAGGCCGAAATCGAACAGAATCCGGCCCTTGAAGAAGATTTTTCCGCCCCCGACGCAACCGATTCTCCCTTCTCCCTCTCCACCACCACCGAGGAAAAACCCGACACAGCCTTCGAAGGGGACATTACCGAAAGCGTCAAGGTCAGCGACGGCACCGAAGGGTTCGGTTCGGGCGACATCAATTGGGAGGATTATTCCAACAACTTCGACGCCAATTTTTCTTTCGCCCATGAGACCCCGCCGGCCGACGCCCCCTCTCAGTTCGACTTCATCTCGGAGAAGCCGGGGCTTTCCGCCTACCTGCAGTGGCAGCTCGCCCACAGCAACCTGGATGAAACAGAGTGGGAAATCGCCCTTTTCATCATCGGCAACCTGAACCGATACGGCTTCCTGGAAGTCGAGCTCGAGGCGGTCCTGGCGGCAACGGGCTGCGAGCGAGACGACGCAGAATATATCCTCGAGGTTATTCAGGACCTCGACCCGCCGGGGATCGCGGCGCGGGATGTCAGTGAATCACTCTACCTGCAGCTCGAGCGGCTGGGCAAGGGGAAGAGCCTTGCTGCTGAAATCGTACTCCACCATCTGCCCCTGCTCGAAACCCGCAACTACAAAGCCCTCGCCAAGGAAACCGGCCGTAAAAAGCCCGAGCTCGAACGGGCCATCAACTTCATCGTCTCCGAGCTGACCCCATTTCCGGGGCTTCCCTACTCCAACGACAACACCAACTACATCGTCCCCGACGTCTACGTGAGAAAGATAGACGGGGAATACGTCATTCAGCTAAACGAAGACGACCTGCCCAGGCTGAAGCTGTCGTCGGTCTACCAGGAGCTCCTGAAAAAAGAGAAGAGCCTTGCCAAGGAATCGCGGCAGTATATCCAGGACAAGCTAAAGAATGCGGACTGGTTCATCAAGTCGCTCTATCAGCGGCAACGGACCATCTACAAGGTCATGGAGTCCATCCTTCGCTTCCAGTACGATTTCTTCGAGAAGGGCCCCGCCCATCTCAAGCCGCTTATCCTGAAAGACGTGGCCGACGACATAGAGATGCATGAGTCGACGGTCAGCCGGGTGACATCAAACAAGTACGTCCACACTCCACAGGGGATATACGAGCTTAAATACTTCTTCTCCACTGCCATCCAGCGAGACGGCGAAGACGACATGGCGGCGGAATCGATCAAGACCCTTATCAGGCGGATGGTCCAGGAAGAGGATAAGAACAACCCCCTGAGCGATAACGCCATCTCTGAAAAGCTGGCCCGTGATAATATCCGCATTGCCCGTCGAACGGTCGCCAAGTACCGGGAGCAGATGAAAATTCTCCCGGTCAAGCACCGACGGCATGCAAGGTAGCCGAGTCCGCGTTTCCCCGTCATTCCTGACCATCTACGCGCTCGACGGCGCCTGAGGCAGCTCAGGATATCTTCGGCCGCCTATCCGGCAAGCCTTCTTTCGTCGTGGTAGACCAGTCGGCACCAGACTAACAGTAACGACGGAACAACAACGGCTTACCACAAACTCTCCAACCGACCGGCAAAAATAGTAAAAACGGCGGCAAATCTATGATAGTATCACGTAATGCATTTTCAGACCCCACTTGTCATCTTCGTGTAAATTTTATGCGTTTCCAGTAACCTATCACCTTGGAGGTACACCACTTATGAAATACGCTTTTATCGTTATGATTGCGGTCTATCTGATCACCTATGGCTGCAGTTCGGATGAGCCGAAGAAAGATACGAAGGCCCCGCAGAAGGTTGAAACCATAACCGTCGATAAGACCGAGCATGTCGCACCAAAGACTGCCGTCGACCAACCGGCCAAGCCGGCGGGCGAACAACCCGCGGTCCGGCAGCAGGCTGAGAACCTGGCGGCGAACCAAACACAGCCTGCACCGGATCAGCCCCAGGCTGAGCAGCAGCCTATGGAACAGGAAATGCTTTTTGCCAATCCGGAGGATCTGGTCGTCATGCCCTGTGGCCGTGTATTTGTCAGGCAGCAAATGCCCTGTGATATGCCCTGCATGAAGATGCCGCAGGAAGAGGATCCGATGGTGCAGGATGAGCCGGCGATGCCGCATATGATGCCCCAGGGACATCACATGCCCGAAATGATGCAAGTCCCACCCCCTGTGCCGCCTCCGGCAAGTCAGGACGAACTTGCCGCTGCCCTGCAGAAGATGGTTGAAGCGACCAACGAAATGGTGATGGTGACGAGGCAGATGGTCATGGCCACCGAGGAAATGCTTAGGGCGGCCAGAGGAACGGCGGGTGAGATGATCGATAAGGGCAAAAAAACCCCGGAAGGAAAAAAACCGGAAGCGGCCGAGCCTCCGGCCCAGCCGGCTGATCCTGCCGTTCAGCCTCCTCTGGATCCAGTTCCGCCGTCCGCATAAAAGGTGTCCGAGTCGATGAAGAACGTCGTCGTCGCCAAGGTTATGATCGATGTCACCAACGACGCTATTTCCATAGAGGTTGAACACCAGCGCCATCAGTAGCGCAACCTCCTCCCTCTCCCCTGCCGACTGCCGTCCGACACAATCGGGCGGC
>JAEYNP010000129.1 GCA_023412495.1 Pseudomonadota bacterium | reverse complement strand
ACAATCCGAAGAACATCGGGCGGATCTACGATATCTTCGACGATGCAACCAAAGGCAGCGTGAACTACGGCGAGTATCTGGCTGCGGCCCAAAGCTTTGAAGTGAAGCCGCTGTCGAAGCTGATCGAGCCGGTCGAGAACCTGACGACCAAGGGCGGGACGATTACGATCACCGGGATGGCCTCGGCGCCTGCCGGGGTGGACTATGTCGAGGTGTCAGTGGACGGCGGCCAGAGCTGGCAGGTGGCGACCGGCACGACCCGCTGGAGCTTCAGCTGGGCGAACCCCACCGACGGCAGCTATGTGATCAAATCGCGGGTAATCGACAAGGACAGCAATACCGAGACGCCGGGAGAAGGCCATATGGTAACGGTGGAAAACCAGATGACCCAGGTTGCCGGAACCCTTTTCGCCGATGAAAACTGGAGTGGCCAGATCCTTATGACCGGCGACGTCACCGTTCCGAAAAATGTCACGCTTACCATCCAGCCCGGCACCGTCATTAAAGTGGCCCCCCTGCAGGATTCCAGCTTCGGCGGCTCCAATACTTCGAAAACAGAACTGATCGTCAACGGGACCCTCTTAATCGAGACAACGGAATCTTCCCCTGTAGTCTTCTCTTCCAACGCCTTTCGCGGCGGTCTTGCCGGCGATTGGGGTGGTATCGTGGTAACGGGATCGTTCTTCGGCGAGTATGTACAGGTTTACCATGCCGATATAGGCATACGTTTTGACGGACAACGAGAAGGCTCTCAATTTTCTCTCGGTCAGTCCGTTATCCGATACGCTGCAAGCCACGGTATCTACTTGAGAGGATCAGGCGTTCACCAATACATTGCCAACGTAGAGAACAGTAAGATTTCCACCAATGGCGGTGATGGTATCTTTGTCGAAGCCTTTGGTGGTGCAAAACTCGACACCAGGATATGCAGCAACACTGTGACTGACAACGGCGAGGCCGGCGTGCGCATTAACACTGTCGCAAACGGTATTACTCAACTTTCGGGAACGATCTGTAATAATACCATTGCCGATCATGCCGGCTATGGGATCCTTCTTGATACCAGAAACAACGGTAGCAGCTCGCAACTGGTAATCGATAACAACACTGTCAGCAAATCGCCGACGGCCTTGCAGGCGACCAACTATTATTCAACCGCTTCCTCAACTCTTTCATTGACAAATAACCGTTTCTTCGACGGCGTGACCGGTCTCAAAATCTCTATATCTTACGCGACCCTTTCTCCGGTAATCGAGGACAATGAAATCCACAACTTTTCGGCAGACGCCCTGCGGACCGAGCTTGGTTACCAAGGCGGCCTGCTGCCCCGGATCAACCGGAACTCCATCTATTACAATGCTCGCTATGGTGTCTACCTCCAGGTTTCCGGACCGGTTGCCATGTCCAACAACAGTTTGGAAGAGAACTACATTGCCCATGTCTACAACGATTCGTCCCACGCCATCGATGCCAAGGCCAACTGGTGGGGTGTAGACACCACCAACGAGATCAATTTCGGCAGCAACCCGAAGAACCTTGGCCGGATTTACGATTTCTATGACAATGCCACCAAAGGGAAGGTGGATTACAGCGATTGGCTCAATCTCTACGATCCGCCCGCAACCCCAACCGTCGCACCGGTAACCAGCCCGACCAGGGACTCGTTCCAAGTCATCGGCGGAACGAAAAATTCCGAAAGCGGCATCGATATCAATGGATCGGTGGCTGTTCCGGTAAATCAGGAGACCTCCTGGTCCTATAACTTTGCCCTGCATGAAGGGCGCAACCCCATATCCGTCAAGGCCCGCAATGCTGCCGGCATGGTCAGCGCCGCCATCACCGCCGAGATCGTCAAGGATACAATCGCGCCGGTGATCTATTCTTCGGTGCCGGCAGATGGTGCCTTCGTGACCAGGGAAGTCAGCAAGGTCGATATGACCATCCTCGAGCAAACTACGGCCATCGACCCGGCAGCCACAGCCCAGGGTGTCATGACCAACGGGTTGGGACAAACCATTGCCGGCGATTGGGCGATCGACAATACCCATCTAGTGTTCACGCCGGCTGCCCCGCTACTGGACGGGACGTACACCCTGACCTTGCACCCGACCGATACGCCTCTGGGCAATACGGCCGAAGCAAATATAACTTTTACCGTCGATCTTGGGCCTCCGGCGGCTCCGACCGTTGACGCCTTCGTAAGTCCGAGAACCCAAACACAATTGACCGTCACCGGGGGAAAGGAGGCCGATACCTCGGTCCTGATGAACGGCATCGAAATTATTGCCCGCAACAACAACCTTACCTGGAGCCATACCCTGACCCTCAAGGAAGGGCTCAACTCCTACACGGTCCAATGTCGCGATCGGGCCGGAAATAACAGTGAACCGACGGCATTTTCGGCGATCCTCGACACCACCGCGCCGGTATTTGTCGGCACCAGTCCGGTACACAACAGCTTTAGCAATGTCCGGCCGGCCTCCGCCGAGTTTATTTTCAATGAAAAGACCACCTCGATAAACGAAACGGCCACTATCGCCGCAGCCGATATCTTTACCTCAAAAGGGGCAGCTGTCCCTGGGTCCTGGTCGGTAGTGAACGGCGGCAGGATCGTCTTCACCCCAACCGTACCCTTTGCCGAAGAAAGCTATTCCCTGCAGGTGACGGCTCGCGATATCCTCGGCAACGCCACAGCTGCGTCCTTCGTCTTCACCTATGACGCCACCCCGCCTGCTGCGCCCACCGTGGGTCCGGTCGAGAGTCCGACTAGTTTTATTTTGCAGACCCTCTCGGGAACCAAGGAAAGCTACAGTTCGATCCGGATCAACGGAACCGAGGTGGTGCCGGTGAACAGCGCAGTTACCTGGTCACATACGGTGCGCTTGAAAGAAGGCAGCAATCTTTTTGCCGTGGCCTCGTCCGACCGGGCAGGCAATATCGGCAGTGCGGTCGAAGTGACCATCCAGTACGACGAAACGGCGCCGCTCGCCGTCGACAACCTGCGGGCGGACGGGGAAGGGGACGGCACGTCCGTCGCCCTCGACTGGACCGGCTATAACGAAGCGATTCAGGGCGATGTCGCCTCCTATCGGATCTATATCCTCGATAAGCTGTTCACCCAGGTCGGCACGATGACCCCGGTCGCCACGGTTCCGGCCGGAACCTTCACCTATAAGGTCGAAGGCCTGAGCCGCAAGACCCGTTACTATTTCGCGGTGGTTGCCGTCGACGACAAGAATAACGCCCATACTTCGGCCACTCCGATTTCCGCCGAGACCAAGGATGTCATAGGTCCCGAGCCGGCACGCAATCTCCGAGCCGCAGCCACGGTCGATGCCATAGCCCTCAGCTGGCAGCCTTCGGCCAATACCGCCGGCGATCTGGCCGGCTACCGGTTGCAGGTCGGTGGAGCTGAACCGCTTTCCTTTGAAGCTGAAGTTACAAACCATGACCTGAGCGATCTGAATGGCGCCACCGCCTATCCTTGCACGCTCATCGCCGTCGATGGCGACGGCAACGCCTCCGAGCCGCTTGCCGTCACCGGGGTCACCGCCCTGGCCAATCCGACCGGCGTGACGGTTATTCCCTACAGCGGCTATGTGGCCATAGCCTGGCAGCCGGTAATGCCGGTCGAATACGTCAAGCACTACGCCATCTATGTTTCGGAATCGCCGATTACCTCCATCGCCGGCCTGACCCCACGGCTGCGCAACCGCGAGCCGTCGGCCCGGATCGCCTGGCTGAACAACGGGACCGAGTACCATTTTGCCGTGGCCACGGTGAATATCTCCGATGCCTCAAATCCGGTGGTGACCTCCGTTGCCGCAACCCCGAACGATGATACCCTGGGCCCGGAGTTTATCTCCGTCACCGCGGGCGGCCAACCGCTCGCCGAGATGATGCGGCTCACCAAGCCGGTTGCGATCGATGCCATAGTCACCGATCCGGCATCGGTCAGCCGGGTGATCTTTAAGGTGGACGGGCAGGCCATGGCCACCGACTATCTGCCGACTCCCGCCTATTTCTGGCTGTGGAACATCCTGGAGCAGAGCGACGGCAATCATGTGCTGCAACTCGTCGCCTACGATTCGATCGGCAACAGCAGCGAGATCTCCTATACGGTGCAGATCGATGCGGCCGTGCCCGAGGCACCGTCCATTACCGAGCCAGTTTCCGGGCTGTTGACCAATAAGGAACGGATAACCGTGCGCGGCATCGCCGAAGCCAACTCCCAGGTAACCATCGAAGACAATGGCCTGCAGGCAGCGACCAACGTCTCTACGGATGGCAATGGAACATTCTCGGTGGAGATTTCCCTCACCGAGGGAGAAAATCGGCTGACCGCCAAGGCCGCAAATCGAGCGGGCCAGAGCCAGCCAAGTACGGAGGTTCTCGTCATCCTGGATAACACCCTGCCCGATGCCCCGCAAAATGTTGTCGCCACGCCTAAAGCGGGCGGGCAGATCCGGCTCGACTGGCGTGCGCCCACCGGCGATACCATCACCGGCTACCATATCTATCGGTCGAACGGTGATTTCACCGCCGCTGCGCAGGCGACGTGCATCACCGCCAAACCGGTGGCCGATACTAAATTTACCGATCTGACGCCTGAGGACGGCAAGTGGTACTATCGGTTGGCCACCGTCGATGGTGTGGGCAACGAAGGACTGCTCTCCGATACTGCCGCCGCCACTTCCGATAGGGTGGCGCCGAAAGCCGTGAGTATCGCTGTCTCCCCGTATGGAAAAACCGATGGCAGTCGCATCGGGCCGGGCCTGATCGACCTCACCGTCACCGTAAGCGAACCCCTGCAGGCCGCCCCCTTTATCTCGGTTGTGCCGGCGGGCGGCACGCCCTATGCGGTCAGGATGCAGGCAGGGGATGCAACCACCTGGCAGGGCAGTTACACCGTCCTGGAGAATACTCCGTCCGGTACCGCCTATATCCTCTTCTCCGGCAGAGACGCCGCCGGCAACCGGGGCACCGAGATCGATGCCGGTGGCACCATGCTCCTCGACACCCGCGGTCCCGAAGTGGTGCGCCTGGAAACGGTGCCAGTATCACCGATCAATAACGACGAGCAGGTACAGATGTTAGTCATCATTGGCTTGAGTGAGAAGGTTAAAGAGGGAACAATACCCTCCCTTGCCTATCGTCTCTCCGGTTCCGGCCGGGCCGATACTCCCATTGCTACCCTTGAGCGCACAGCAGCCTCCGCCGGTGAAGCCGAAGCCTGGCGGGGCGATTTCCTGCTGCCGGCAGACGGCGGCCGGGATGGGGCCGAGACGCTGTCGTTCAAGTTCACCGGCAGCGACGACCTCGACAACATCTCTTCAACCATTCACGTCCCCAACCAGTTCCAAATTTACCAAGGCGGCCTCCCCCCGCTGGCGGCTCCTGCCGGTCTGACCGGCAAGGCGATTGCCGGCGGCAAGGTCGCCCTCAAATGGGAAGCAGTCGAAGGCTCGGTCGGTTACCGGATCTACCGCCGCAATGGTTCGGAAGCCGAACTGCAGCCGCTCGTAAGCCTGGAAGATACATCCTATGAGGATCACCCCCCTGCCGAAAACGAATGGGTCTATGCCCTGGTCTCGATTCGTAAGGTGGAGGAACTCGAAGCGGAGAGCGGCAAGTCGGCCACGGTCACCGTCCATACCGACGCCACTGCTCCGGCAGCCCCGCAGAATCTCACCCTGCAGCTGACCTCCCAGGGCATCAGGCTCGACTGGCATGCGCCGCCGGGCGGTGAAACGGTGACCTACGCGCTCTATCGTTCCTCGGCCACCGAGATAACCAGTACCGCAGGACTCACGCCTCTGGCGACCGGCATCAACCAATTGATGGTCATCGACCCGACACCGTCGGCCACCGACCACTGCTATGCGATCACCGCGAGGGACGAGGTCGGCAACGAATCGCTGCCATCGAATTCGGCCTACCAGAATTTCGGCCTCTTGCCGGTCTCCTCGTTTTCTGTCCGCCAGGAGGAGAGCAAGTTGCCGGTGCTTTCCTGGCAGCATCCGAACAGCGCCAAGCTTTCCGGCTATAAACTCTTTCTCGAGCAGAAGAGCGGCCGGGCGGCCCTTACTCTGCAGCCCATTGCCGCCACCAGCTTTACCGACAGCGGCTATACCGGCGACGAACGGCGCTACGCTATCGCCGCGGTCGACGAGAACGGCGTTCAGAGTCTCGAACGCTCGCTGCTCTTGCCGATGCTGTCCATCGAACCGCTGCCCGAGGAAAGACTCTATCGCGGGCTGATGAACAAACTCGAGTACCGGGTGAAAAACCAGGGCGGCTCAGCTGTCACCGGCATTCGCTTGAAGGTGCGGATCGGCGGTAAAGACCATATCTCGGAGAGCTTTGACCTCGTCGGAGGCGAATACCAGATCGTCCCGGTGATCGTCGGCGGTTACGACAACCTGCCCGACTTCGCCGAGGCGGTAACTACCGCCATTATCACCCCGAACCCCGGTGAAAAAGCGGAGATCGTCCGCACTGATTTCATCGACGTGGGCACCGGCATGCCGGTGCTGCAGTTCGGCAACAACGAGTTCGTCCGCGGAGTCGCAGGCGAGGTCTGGTTCCGCCTGGAGAATATCGGCGACGAGGAAATCGAGATCGTCACCGCCGCGAAAAACGGTAACGTCGATTCGCCGACCATCCGCTATCAACTCTTGGACAACGACGGCAACGTCCTGGTGACTGCGCCGTTCAAGCAGATCGGCACGGACGACCTGGTCACCCTGGCAAACGGCAACGTGGTCGCCCGGATCGCCGCCGGCGCGGCCTTCACCTCCCAGCCGGCTGCCATCCTTATTCCCGAAGGCGTGCCGGACGAGTTGCGGGTCCGGCTGATCATCGATAAAGTCTCCTACCATCAGGGCCGGGAGGATGAGGTAATCATGCAGGGGCTGACCGGTGAGTTCACCGTCCGCCTGGCCGATACCAGCTACTACGGCGAGTTGGCCTCGATCACCCCGAAAGCCTCCTTCGGCGACGAGGATATCGTCATCGCCGGCCGGGCCATCGACCGCGAGACCGGGGTCTCTTTAGCCTCTGTGCCGCTCAAGCTGGTGATAGCCAAAGACGGCTTCGAGCGGACCATGGAGGTGATGACCGACGGGGTCGGCGCCTTCACCAACAACTTCAAACCGCTGCCCGGCGAGTCCGGCCGTTATCAGGTGCGGGTGGTCCATCCTGACCTGCTCGACAAACCGGTGCACGGCGAGTTCGTCATTCAGAAGGTGATCGTCACTCCGCCGTGGATCAACCTGGCCATTCCGCGCAACTATGAGCAGAAGTTCGCCCTCAAGGTGGCAACCGGCAGCGGCACCGCTCTCACCAACCTCCGGGTGCTCTACCAGCCGGAAGACCAGGAGGGCGGGGTTTTGCCCGAGGGGGTGAGCGTCACGGTCGGAATGCCTATTGCATGCGTCGGGGAAAAGCAGACCGTCGAACTGCCGGTTTCCGTCTGGGCCAATAACCGGGCGGCGGACAAGGGAAAATTTCAGCTGAGGGTAGTGAGCGACGAGTCCGGGCCGGAAGGCTGGGGCCTGGTGCCGGTCAACACCGCCTTCTCCACCGCCAAACCCGCCCTCCACTTCAGCCCGAACCAGCTGGAGAGCGGGGTAGTCCGCGGCCAAATGGTCACCGAGACCATCACCCTTGAAAATAAAGGACTCGCAGCTCTCGAAGAGGTGCGCCTGGCCTTGAAGAAACTGGACGGCAACGCCGCGCCCGCCTGGCTGCGTCTCGGCATCCGGCCGGAGGTGGGCGATATTGAGATGGGCGCAAAGCAGGACGTGCCGATCCTGATCAATCCCGGCACCGAAGTGGCGGCCGGGGCCTACCAGTTTTACCTCGAGGTGCAGAGCGTCAACAACCCGACCACGCCGATCTATATCTTCGTGATCGTCAACGAGGACGGCATGGGCGGGGCGCTGTTCAAGGTCGCCGATATCTATACCGGCACCACCAACGCATCCGGCGAGTTGATCGAGGGCCTGGCCGGAGCGAAGATCACCCTGCAGAACGAGGCGACCCTGGTCAGCCAGCCGGAGCGCATCACCGACGCCCTGGGCGAGGTCGAGTATGCCGACCTGCCGGCGGGCTGGTACAAATATCGGATCACCGCCACCAACCATCAGGAGCAGATCGGCCGGCTGGCGGTCAAGCCGGGAATCATTGCCACCAAGGATGTTTTCCTCGAATACAACCTGGTAACCGTCTCCTGGGAGGTCAAGGAGATCTCCATCGAGGACAAGTACGAGATCGTCCTCACCGCCACCTTCGAGACCGATGTGCCGGCCGCGGTGGTGGTGGCCGAACCGACTTCGATCACCCTGCCGAACCTCAAGGCCGGAATGGTCTTCAACGGCGAGTTCAAGCTGACCAACCACGGCATCATCCGCGCCGACGACCTGCAGGTGGTGCTGCCGGCCTCTGACGAGCATTTCCGCTACGAGCTGCTCGCCGGCATTCCCGACTCCCTTGCGGCCAAAGAGAGTATCACCGTGGCCTACCGGGTGACCTGCCTCAAATCCCTGGAGCAGGAGGAGGGCACGGGCGGCGGCTGCGGGACCTACACCAGATGTCTTTCCATTCCCTATACCTATAAATGCGCCAACGAGGTGCAGACCGGCTCCCGGACCGGCTATTGCTGGACCCGGGCCTGGGGGACCTGCAGCGGCGGCGGGGGTACCGGCGGAGGCGGGGTATCGATCGGCGGCTGGAGTGGCGGGGGGACCTCGTCTTCCTATATGCCGTTGCCGCAGAAGCTGTCCGGGGCCAAGTGCCTGGGCAAGCCCAACTGCCCCTGCGCCGCCCCACCGACCTGCCCTCCCGGCAACTGTCCGCCGGATCATATCTCGGTGGAAGTCGGCTCGCTGGTCGACACCCGTCATCGTCAGTACCTGCGCGACCACCGGGACCTGACCGTACCGGTGCCCGGCGGGACCCTCGCCGTCCACCGCTATTACGAGCACGGCCGCTGGCGCTGGAACTTCAACCGCGACAACCTCGAGTTCGAATACGACAGCGAGAGTAAGGTCACCGAGGTTACCCGCAGCGGGGTGATCTTCAAAGGCTCCGCCGTCAATGCCGATCTCTTCAGCTACAAGACCGAGCGGATCGAGCGAAATTCGACCGGCTACCGCTGGACCGACCGGGCCGGCAACTGGATGGACTACGATGAGTCCGGCCGGATGACCGCCTACGGCCTGCGGAGTGAAACCATCGCCCAACCGATCTACGACGGCGATCTGGTCACCGGCCTCAAGGACCGGAGCGGCAACCAGGCGCTGTGGTTCAGCTACACCGGCAACAACCTGACAGCGGCCGCCGACGCCGCCGGCCGCACCGTTCGCTACAGCTACCAGGGCGATTTATTGCACACGGTGACCGACCTGCTGGGCGCTGTCACCACGTACGGCTACAGCGGCGGCCGGCTGACCCGAGTGGAAGAACCGGGCGGCAAGGTCCGCAACATCGCCTACAATCAGTTCGGCGATGTGGTCACGGTGCAGGACGACAACGGCATCGGCCACAGCTTCGAGTTCGACTACGACAAGGGCACCAGGGAGTACTACGCCTATACCCGCTTCCCGAGCGGCAAGGTGAAGGAGGTCTGGTACAACAGCGACGGCGATGTCAACCGGGTCGATATTAACGGCACCACCGTCAAGTCGATCAAAAGAAGCGGGCGAACCGAGTGGCAGACCGACGAACGGGGCTACGTCACCCGCCACGACCGCGACGAGTGGGACAATATCGTCCGGACCGTCCACCCCGACAACACCTGGGAGGAGCGAAGTTATAGCCGGCCTTGGAACCTGCTCACCTCAAATAACCGGATGGGCATCGTCACCCGCTACGAGTACGACGGCGAAGGCCGCCGCACGGCGATGATCGAAGCTGTGGGCACCGAGGTGGAACGGCGTACCGAATACACCTATACCGCAATCGGCAAGATCGAAACCACTACGGTGAAGGGTGAAGTCGATGCCGTGACCCGCTTTGATTATGACATAGCCGATCAACTCTTAAAAATCACCGATCCGGAAGGACGGACCACCACCTTCAACGATTACCACGCTTCCGGCAATCCCCAGACCGTCATTGACGGACGGGGCTTCGCCAAGCGCTATACCTACGACGATGCCGGGAATCTCCTCACCGTCCGCGATCACGATAATAAACTGATCAGCGAGTTCCGTTACGACGATGCCGGCAACCGGGAGTCGGTGCTGAACGCCTATCTCAAGGAATACAAACTGGTCTACGATGCCGAGCACCGGTTACTGATAACCGAGGACCCGCTCGGCTATCAGGAAAAGCGAGAGTATGGCCCGGCCGGCAAGCCGACCATCGTAACCGACCAGGAGGGAAATGCTACCACTTACACGTACGACAGCTACGAGCGGGTGAGCCGAGTGACTGATCCCGAGGGTAATGCCATCAGTTACAACTATGCGGCGCCCGGCGGCTGTTCGTCCTGCTCCGGCGGGATTGATCTGGCCACTTCGATCACCTATCCCACCTTCACCCGTGAGCTGGCCTACGACAGCCGCAAGCGAATAATCGCCCAGAAGGATATCTACAGCGGCCGCGAACGGTTGACTGCCTACGAGTACGACGAATACGGCCGTCTGGCGAAAGTTACCGATCCGGAAGGCAAGACAACCAGCTATGCCTACGACGCCCTCAGCCGGAAGATCGCTGAGACCGATGCCCTGAGTAACATCACCCGTTACGGCTACGATACCCGCGGCAATCTCATTCGGCTGGAGGAGCCGGAGGGGCCGATCACTTATTTCGAGTATGATAAAAGCAACAGGCTGATCAAGGAAACCAAACCCTTACAGCAAGAACTCCGGTACATCTATGACGAGGCCGGCAACCTCGCCTCCATGATCGACGGCAACGGCCGAAAATCGGTCTACACGTACGATAATCAGAACCGGTTGGAGAAAACCGAGATCTTCGCCAACACCACCGCCACCGCCCCGCAGAAGACCGTCACCTGGAGCTACAACGAGGCCGGCAGCCTCACCGGATACAATGACGGGACCACCATCGCGGAATACGGTTACGACGACCTACAGCGCCGGATAAGCGAGGCGGTTAATTACGGTTCCTTCACTCTCAATCACAGCTACAGCTTCGACCCGACAGGCCGCAAGAAAACCTACACCGATCCGGCCGGTCGCATCCGCACCTTCAGCTACGATAAGGCAGGCCACCCGACCGCAGTCGATCTCGGGACAGCTGGCCAGGTCAGCTATAACGGCTATACCTGGACCAGGCCTAATAAAATGACCCTTCCCGGCGGGGCAAGCCTTGCCTTCAGCCATGACGGCATCCTGCAACTGACCGGCATCACCGCCCAGGATCCGGCGGCCAATCCGCTGCTCGACTACGGCTACACCCGCTCGGCCAGTGGTCAGGTGAAGAAGAAGGCCACCGAGCACGGCGATTACAACTACCAGTACGACGACCTCTACCGCCTGGCCCAGGCCACCTCGCCGCATAACGAGGAAAGCTATACCTACGACGGCGTGGGCAACCGCCTCTCCTCAGCTGAGGAAAGTACTTGGAACTATAATGATAACAACCAACTCACTGACTACGGCAACACCAGCTTCGTCTACGACAACCACGGCAACATGACCTCCAAAACCGTCGCCGGCGTTAAGCAAACCTACGTCTACACTCCGGACAACCGGCTGGAGAACATCCAAAATGCCACCGGTGCGACCGTCGCCACCTACTATTACGATCCCTACGGCCGCAGACTCTGGAAAGAGATCGGCGGCACCCGCACCTATTTCCACTACAATGACGAGGGCCTGGCCGGCGAATACAACGCCGCCGGCCACGAACTCCGCACTTACGGCTACAATCCCGGTTCGCCCTGGACCACTAATCCGCTCTTTGTCCGGGAGAAGGACAAGTATTATTGGTATATCAATGACCATCTCGGCACTCCGCAGAAGATCATTGTTGAGAATGGGGCGGTGGTCTGGGAGGCGATATATGATGCTTTCGGGCGGGCTGAGGTGCTTACTGAAACCATTGTAAATAACCTGCGGTTCGCTGGGCAGCTGTTTGACTCTGAGAGTGGGCTACATTACAATTGGCACAGATACTATGATCCTGAAACTGGCAGGTATACATCTGCTGATCCTATCGGTTTGGATGGGGGGATGAATCTGTATGCGTACGTCCAGGGGAATCCGGTTAACTTGATTGATCCTATGGGATTATGGGTTAAACGTTGTGCAAGAAAACTTGGTGATAAAGATAATGAACCAGTAAAGCCTAGTGGAAATCCTCTTAGACACGATTACCTAAGCGTAAGTGGAACTATTTATAGCTTCCAGGCTGGGGATGGCATGATTTCAAGTAAAGGGCGTATTGATAACAATGAGCATCCTTCCAACTCTAAATGCCAAACGGTTTGTGATGATGATAATTTTGATAAATACGTAGAAGAGGCAGCTGCTGAAGTAGGTCCAACTCTATATAGTGTTATTGCTTATCCTGGAACGGTTCCATATATACTTGAATATAGAAATTGCCAGACCTGGGCCGACGATGTTATTAAATTAGCGAAAGAAAAATATCTCAAAAACGAGAGTTGCCCAAAATGTTTTAAAAATTGATTGGCAGTTTATTTGCCCATAAGCTTCTTTTTATATGGTGAATTAATGCTTGATTTTATATTTATCTTATTATTTGGAAAAACTGTACTTTTAACAAACATTCCTGTTGATATTCAGGATACCTCCTCAATATCTCTGGAAAAACCGATATCAGCTCTAACGCCTGGGGCAAGTATTCAAATAGATGTTTCTTCAATGATTAAGTACGAACCGAAAAGTAACATAGCAGATTTTAGAAAGAAGATTGAAGAGATGTTTCCTCCCCAAAGTATACAAGCTACTCTTGTCTCAATCGGAGGAGAAAATGTGATTCTGAAATATAACGGAGCAAGTATGTTTAATGAAAAACAAGTTTTGATTTCTCTATATAGCGATATAGGTGTTCCAAAGAGTACAGAATTTAATAGAATTCAGATATCCAGCGCGACAAAACTACGAAGTGTAAAATTACTCTGGATGAACTACAAGAAATGATTTAGGTGGCAACACAAGATCAGTGAACAGGATACAAATAGACAATAGTCTTCTTTAATCGCGAAGCGACAAACCAAGGGCAGGAGACCGCGCCACCGATCAGCCCGCCCGTAGCACGGTGTCAATGTCGCATAAGGCCCATTTATGTTTGGTGGCCCTCCTTCGCGGCAACCAACTCAAAACAAAGAAAGAGTTAGGACGCGCCGCCTGACTCGACCCTACCAGCCGCCACTAAACATAGATGTCCTTATGCGAGCGGACCGGCCGGCGGACTGTTTGCGTCTTTTTTGCAAACAGTGTGACGGACGGGGAGCGGTACATTGCACCTGATCGCACGACCGACGAACTGCGGGCGCCGGGGTGGGCGGGCGTCTATAAGCGGCGGAGAGGAAGTGCTGCCGGGTGGTGCGGTGGGTGGCGGGTGGAGCACCGTCCGGCAGCGCTGCAACGGAGCCGCTTCCCCGCCCGGCCTGGTTGTATCGGGCCGGGCCACTTGTCCAAGAATGGGAGTGGAAGAGACAGGTCAGTAATGATATCGACAGGCCAGGATTCTGATCTTGTCGTCTTTGACTTCGTAGACCAGCCGATGCTCCTGATCGATACGCCGCGACCAGCAGCCGGCCAGTTCGTGCTTCAAGGCTTCCGGTTTGCCGGTGCCTTCGAACGGCGTTTTTTGCACCTCTTTGAGCAGTTTGACGATGCGCAGGGCCTTTTTGCGGTCCTGTTCTATCCACCAGGCCAGATCCTCGAAAGCCGCTGGATCAAATTCCAAGCTTTTCACAGGCCTCCTTCAGCGATATCCCTTGATCACGTTTCCGGGCGGCAAGAAGACGCTCCCGCATCGCCTCGCTTTTGAGAAGGTAGGCAGTTTCCTTTTCGGCCTGCAACTCGTGCCACAGCTCGATAGGCACGATCACGCCGGTGATATTGTTCCGGTCATCGGTAATGTATTGAACCTCACCCATGGCACACCTTTTCTTTATTGAATATCCCTCATCAGGGTCTTGAGCTTGTTCTTCGCCTCGATCGCGCTCAGCACATGCAGGAGACTCGCCTCGTCTTCCTCCGATATATTCTCGAGGTGCAAGACTTTCTCCGCCAATTTGCTGATCGGTTCACGCAACGGCCGCCTCGGCACATCGTCGATCAGCAGGTGATCGACACTCACATCGAAGGCCCTGGCCAGTTTGATCACCACGTCAACCGACGGCGTGACCTTATCGTTCTCATACCGGCTGATCTGGCGTCCGTCGATGCCAGCGTGAAAAGCAAGTTCGTCCTGCGACCAGCCTTTTTCTTGCCGTAACTGTTTAATCTTATTCCCAAGCGACATAATCGACACCTCCATCCCTGCAGAGTAATCACAGTGCCGATTTATTGAAACTTGTTTTGTGTATTTCATGTTTTCAGTATTGACATGATATGCATCATATGTCAAGTTGGTGTGCGTGAAGTGTGCATCGATTCTACAAAGAAGTCAAGAAGCGTGAAATCGCTGGCGAGAACCTGGCTCGACCGTGAGTATCACACCGGCACGGCCCTGGTCTGAAATGCGAACAGGAGAAGAAGAGATGAACAGCAAAGAAGAGATCTACCCAAGCAGCGACCACGAACAAGCCACTCCCCAGAACCATGGCTATCTCAAACCAAAATCCTCATACGCACCCCCGACGCAAACGAAGGTGGAACTCTTTGCCCGGATAAAAAAGAGTTCCCAGTACTACCACCAGGGCCTTGATCACAACGGCACCCCTCTGGTCTTCAAGGTTGAGGGCATTCGCCAAGGCTTTCTGTGCTTCCGGCTCAATGACAACAATTACTCCAGCCGTGACCTGGCCTTTTATGTCCGGGATGCTGGGGGCGATCTCATTGCTTTATCCGGAGGAAGGGACAATGGTTGAGCAGAAGATAGACAACAGCAGGCGCTGCCAGGCCATGACCGTCCGGGGTCTGCGCTGCCGGAACGAAGCGAGCTTCTATCGCATTTACGAGGGCGACGGGCTGGAGTATCTCTCCTGCAAGCTCCACTTCCGGGACTTCCGGCCGCATCCCGGGCAGGTCGGCACACCGCCGCCGGCAAGGGAGTAGCCATGGCCCGCATACCCGAAGGTCAGATCGAGGCGATCAAGCGGGAAACCGACCTGGCGGCGCTCATCCGCTCGCGGGGGATCGAGCTGGTAAAGCACGGCGTGAAGGATCTTGCCGGACACTGCCCGTTCCATGAGGATAAGACCCCCTCGCTGATCGTCAGCCCGGACAAGGGCCTCTATCATTGCCTGGGCTGTGGCTCGGCCGGCAACGCCATCCAGTTTGTCGAAAAGTTCGACGGAGTGAGCTTTCGCCATGCTTACGAACTTCTGGCCGAGGGCAAGCCCGCCTTCCAGGCCCCTGCCGAAGCGCGTAAATGCTCGACGGTGCCCCGCCTGGCACCGCTCTTTAACCCGGAGGATGGCGACGCCGAACTCCTGCGCCAGGTGGTCGAGTATTATCACGAACGATTGCTGATAAGCGAAGCACCCCGCAACTATCTGAAAAGCCGGGGGCTCTATCACGAAGAGGCTATCGCCCACTTTCGCCTGGGCTTTGCCGATCGGACACTCGGCCTGCGCCTGCCGGACAAGAACCGCAAGGAGGGAGCGGAAAAACGCCGGCGCTTATCCCGCCTGGGGCTGATGCGCGACAGCGGCCATGAGCATTTTACCGGATCGGTGACCTTGCCGATCTTTACCGAGGAGGGCGAAATCGGCGAGATATACGGGCGAAAGATCACCCAAGGCCTGCGCAAGGGTACACCGCTGCATTTATATCTGCCGGGGCCGCATCGGGGGATCTGGAATAGCTGTGCCCTCGCCGAGCCGGAGATCATCCTGTGCGAGGCCCCGCTCGATGCGCTGACCTTCTGGGTGCATGGCCAGAGGAATGTGACCTGCATCTATGGCACGGAAGGCTTTACCGACGAACTCTTTACGGCCTTGCTTGCCCGCAAGGTCAAGCGTATTCGCCTGGCCTACGATGCCGACGAGGCGGGCGACCGGGCGGCGAAACGGGACGCCCTGCGGCTTGCCGCCCACGGTATCGAATGCTTCCGGGTCAAGTTTCCCTTAGGCCTCGATGCCAACGAATACGCCCGCAAGATCGACCAGCCGGCGGGGGCCCTAGCACAGCTCCTTGCGGCCGCACAATGGCTGGACGTGCGAATGCAAACAAAAAAGCCGCCGGACGCGGCCTTGTCCGATCCTCCACCGGCAATGGACCCGGCAGCCGTTTTGCCCCCTGATCACACGCCCGCGCCCATCTCTTTTTCTTTAGCTGCTAATCCCTTAGCTGCTAAAGAAGAAAAGCGGTTGGAACGGCTCGGCGATTACCACCTGTTACGACTTGGCGGGCGGGAGTACCGGGTCGGCGGTCTCGACAAAAACAACAGCCTGGAGATCCTGAAGGTGGCGGTCCGACTCAAGCATGGCGAGGATTTTCATCTCGACAGCTTCGATATGGCCAAAGACGTGGAACGGCGGCGGTTCATCGAGCGGGCCGCGGAAGAGACCCGCCTGGAAAAGGATCTGATCAAACGCGATATCGGCCGGTTGCTGCTCCTCTTGGAAGAAGAGCAGACGGTAAGGATCCAGGCCGTCATGGAGCCGGTGGCGCAGGCTGTGGAGATGTCCCCGGCAGAACGCGACCAGGCCCTGCAGTTCCTCCAGTCGCCGGATCTGATCACCCGGATCGGCGAGAGCTTCGACGCCTGCGGGCTTGCCGGGGAAGAGACTAACCGTCTCGCCGCCTATCTGGCCTGCACTTCGAGAAAGCTGGACAAGCCCCTGGCGATCCTCGTGCAGAGCACCAGCGCCGCCGGCAAAAGCACCTTGCTCGAGGCGGTGCTCGCCATGTTTCCGGCGGAAGAGCGGGTCAAATACAGCGCCATGACCGGCCAGAGCCTCTATTACATGGGCAACACCGATCTGCAGCACAAGATCCTCGCCATCGTCGAGGAGGCCGGGGCGGAAAAAGCCGGATATGCCTTGAAGCTTTTGCAAAGCGAAGGCGAGCTGATCATCGCCAGCACCGGCAAGGACCCGAAGACCGGCCGGCTGGTCACTCAGGAATACCGGGTGGAAGGGCCGGTGATGCTGTTTCTGACCACCACGGCGGTCGAGATCGACGAGGAATTGCAGAACCGCTGCCTGATCGTCACCGTGGACGAATCGAGGGAACAAACCGAACGGATCCACGCCATGCAACGCCAAAGCCGGACCCTTGCAGGCCTGCAGCTGAAGAAAAAGCGCCGGGAGCTGCTGGTGCTGATGCAAAACGTCCAGCGCTTGATCGAGCCCCTGGAAGTGATGAACCCCTGGGCGGATGAGCTGACCTTTACCGCCCTGCGCACCCGCAGCCGTCGCGATAACGAGAAGTATCTGACCCTGATCGATGCCATCGCCCTGCTCCACCAGCATCAACGGCCACGACGGAAAAACGGGGAGGGCGGCGAGTTCATCGAGGTAAGCGTGGCCGACATCGCTCTTGCCAATCGACTCGCCCCGGAACTTCTCGGCCGCTCGCTCGATGAACTGCCGCCGCAGACCAGACGGCTGTTGACGGTGATCAAGACCCTGGTGCGCACGCGGATGGAGAAAGAGGCGCTCGACCAGCGCGACGTCCTTTTTAGCCGCCGGGAGTTGCGGGAGGCATCGGGCTGGAGCGAATTCCAGGTGCGTATGCATCTTACCAAACTCGAGACCTTCGAGTATGTCTTCCGGCGCTGGGGCAAGCAGGGCCGGGGCTGCGCCTATGAACTGGCGGTCAACCCACAGCCGGAGGAAATCGCCCATATCGGTTTACTCGACGTCGGCAAGCTCCGGCCAAAAGAGATAGCCACCGCTATGACAACAACTTCGTGCATGGCGGAGGCCACTTCGTGAGACTTCGTGTTTTGAGTATCACGAAGTGCAAACCCTTACGTCGCAAGCCTTTGCGGTTAAAAAAGGACCACTTCGCGACTTCGTGCGAACGCACATCCGGAGCGGCCCCCGAGGCCGTCATATCATAGCCATGGGCAAGAACGGCTACCAGGCGGTGCGCTGGATGCGGGAGAGGACCCGGGAACAGCGCGGCGGCAACCTAAAATCAGAAGACGGCTTCAGCCGCGCGGGGCAAACGCTTGCCGCGCTCGCCGATGAGTATCTTGAGTTTCTGCGGGTGCGCAATCACACCCCTGCCGCCGTGGACAGCCGGGGCAAGGACTTGAAGCCGTTTCTCTGTTGGTGCGAGGAACGCGACCTGGGCGACCCGCGGTTGATTACCCGGCCGATCCTCGAGAGCTATCAGCGCTGGCTGTGGGCCTACCGCAAGAAGAACGGCAGGCCGCTCGGCATTTCCACGCAGCGCAGCCACTTGGGCGGCGTTAAAAGCTTGTTCGCCTGGTTGTGCCGGCAACATGTGCTCCCCGCCAATCCCGCAAGCGAGTTGGAAATGCCGAAGCCGGAAAAACGACTGCCGGTTGAAGTCTTGTCGATAGCCGAGACCCTGACGGTGCTGTCGATCCCGGATATCTGCGATCCGCTCGGCATCCGGGATCGGGCGATCCTCGAACTCTTCTACTCGACCGGCATCAGAAGAAGCGAACTGGTACGGCTGACGATAGCCGACCCGAACCGTGAAAAGCGTCTCCTCCACATTCGTCACGGCAAGGGCAACAAACCGCGGGTGGTGCCGATCGGCGGCCGGGCGCTCGCCTGGCTGGAGAAATACCTGGGTGAGGTGCGGCCGCGCCTCTTGATCAAGCCGGCAGAACAGGGGCTCTTCCTCACCGGTTACGGCGAACCGTTCAACGCCGACGTGCTGAGTCGTAAGGTCTCGGACTACATCAAGAAAGCGGGTACCGGCCATAAAGGAGGCCCCCATCTGCTCCGCCACACCTGCGCCACTCATCTGCTCGAAGGCGGTGCCGATATCCGCTATATCCAGCAGCTCCTCGGCCATGAGAACCTGGAAACCACGGCGATCTATACCGAGGTGAGTGTCCTCCAGCTGCAGTCGGTCCATGCCCGCTGCCACCCCGCCGAGCAAAACCCACACCCTTCTCCGCTTCCTCCTTTTCTTTAGCCGCTTCTTCTGCTATCTTCCAATAATGTCAAGCCTTACGGAGTTGAATACCCTGCCTTACGGAGTTGAATACCCTTCATGATTGCACGGACCTCCCCTTGAAAAACCGCGTCAGGGGGTTAAGCACCCCTTTGCGGAATCGCATCCGGCAATCTGCTTTACAACACTCCGGATTGCATCAGGAAATCAGCTCCACGGCTATGATCTTTGCATCGGGTCTCTGGTATTACATTTCCGCTGATCCGATTGGTTTGGCAGGTGGAATGAATTTATATGCTTACGTCCAGAATGATCCGGTTAACAAAAAAGATCCGAGAGGGTTAAAAACTTGCGGGTCAGATTGGAGTGATTGGATTGTCCCAGATGACCCTGGTGGATATGGTTTCTCTTCTTGTTGTCAGGAGCACGATAGATGTTATGGTGATTGCTCACAAGCTAAACCAGATTGTGATGAACAATTTCGCAAATGCATGAATCAAAAATGTAATAGGTATAAAAATTATCCTAGTCCTACACCTTCTTGGGATCATAACTCCGATAGAGACGATGAACATTATAATGGCCCAAGCGAACAAGAATGTAGAGTATATGCTTCTCTATATGCTGGCGCCGTTTGCTCCCTCGGTGGTGGCGCCTATGATAATGCACAAAGGGGCTGTAATAAATCTAATAAATCCAACCCATAATCAATATAGATGAGATTGCCGCGTAAATATACGTTAATATTGTGTATTATTGCTATTTTGGGATTATTCCAATTTGGATGCTCTGCTAAAGTATCCGCGCCTCAAGTTCAATTAAATTCTAAGATAATCATTAAAAATGAAATTCCGGTAGGACACATAATTGGTGGAGTTAAGAATATCCAAAAGAGTGATCTCGCAAAGGCGGAAGGTGATGAAATAGCTGTCATTGGCCAGGCCAGTTATTTTCTGCTATCCTCACAAAATTATAATGTTTTTGAATACAAAGATTATAAAAATAAAAATGGTGAACCGATATATTTTGGCTTGTCACCCCAGCTTTTAGATATTAACAATGACTACGACTTAGAGATATTGCTAGGAGGTGGGGGATTTGGCAAAGTAGGACTGTTAGACAACAAAGGTTCAGTCAAATGGGAATTCAGGACCAATTCCGAGATACCACCTCGAAAAATGATACCAGCCGTTTCAGATCACTATAAAGAGATAACTTTCTATATATCTGATTACACAGGGTTATACAGACTCAACTCAAATGGTGAGATTGTTTGGCATTTTGCTTCTACCTCCTTTTCTGATGTTTCCTTATTAAACAACGGAGCGATAGTTGGTTTAACCAGAGAGAATGAATTGATGTTTTTTAATGACGATGGTAACCCTCAAAAAAAAATAGAAGTTACTGATAAAATCAATAATTTCGAAATAATCAAGTGGCCTAGTGATGAGAATTTCTTGGTTGAAAATGAGAGCAACGTAATCAAAATTATCAATTTTAAAGGACAAATCATCTTTCAATATAAAATAGATAATTTCCAATCCTATCACCCTCCACAAGCACTAACAGTTAGATTTGAAAAAACTAAACAGCCCTATCTTGTTATATTGCTCCACTCTCGATCGGCATTAGGTGTTTCTCAGTTAAATATTATCTCTCCAAATGGAGAACTCGTTTATCAAGAAATAATAAAGTCAACAAATGGGATATGCATAAACAACGACCCTGAGAGCATGAGGGAGGTTTTATTGGTTGGAAATGGCCAAAAGGGCCTTTTTGAATATAAGATGAACCACTAGCACATTATACTTTTGATATTTTCGCAAATAGGGGGCATCTTACCTATTAATACTATTAATGCAAGCAGAAGTCATTCCAGTTGTTTCATTTCGCGAAGCTACAAATTAAGGGCAGGAGGCCGCGCAACCAACCAGCCCCGCCCGTAGCACGGTGTCAATGTCGCATAAGGTCCATTTATGTTTGGTGGCCCTTCTTCGCAGCAACCAACTCAAAATAAAGAATGAGTTAGGGCGCGCCGCCCAACTCGACCTTACCAAAAGCCACTAAACATAGATGTCCTTATGCGAGCGGACCGACCGGCGGACTGTTTGCGTCTTTTGCAAACAGTGTGACTGGCGGGGAGCGGTACATTACACCCACCGCGCTACCGACGAACTGCGGGCGCGGGGGTGGGTGGGCGTCTACAAGCGGCGGAGCGGAGGTCCTGCCGGGCTTGCGGTGGGTGGAGGGTGGAGCAAAGGCCGGCAGGGTCGCAGCGGAGCCGCTTCCCCGCCCGGCCTGGCAGTATCGGGGCCGGGCCACTTGTCCAAATCCTGAGGTGCTTTGCTACGGCAGATATCTCTCGATAGCCAACGCTCCGTGGAAAACGCCTAAGATATCAATGAAATCGTCTGTAATCAGGTAGGCAATGCGGTAGTGGCCATAGAGGAGAATGCGGATATCTCCTTCCGGTTCCTCACGGTATTTATGACCAATCTGAGGAAAATCACTTAGGAGTTGCACTTTGTCATAAATACCGGCGACCACTTTCGCGGCAGCGGTGGGATTGTCTTTGGCTATATATTTGTAAATCTCCCTGAGCCAACAATCGGCTTCTTCTGACCATCTTATTTTTGCCATGTTCTGATTCGCTCGGCCATTTCATCGTTTGAGATCATCCGGCCGGCGCGAGCATCGTCCAAACCACGGTCAACCATTTTGGCGAAAGCTAATTCCCGCATGATCTCGTCGTAGGTGGCATCTTCCGGTTGCGATAAAACAACCTTGGTGATCCTTTCTTTCGCTGTCTGTGTCTGCATAATGCGAATCTCCTTGTCCGGTGCTGGCCAGTCTGGTCAGGTCAACTGTGCGCCAACAGCTCAAATTTACTTTTCTTTATAAAGGCATCGAGAAGGCCTTTGACGAGCTGCTTGTCTTTTTCAGGTAGAGAGTCGATCTGAGTAAATTGATCAAGCAGTGCAGTATCTCGAATCTTGCCGACAGCTCTGCCCTCGGCTTCTCGAAGAAGATAATCGAGACTGACATCAAGTGCATCGGCAAGCTTGATGAGGATAGCCGTTGTCGGCACGAGAACCCCTCTTTCATATTTAGAGATTCTTTGGCTATCCGTCCCCGTTAGCTTGGCAAGTTGTCCTTGGGTCAAGCGCTTTTGCTTTCTTGCCTGCGTCAGCTTCTCGTGGAATTCTGGAATGGTAGCTGAAATTTCAATAGTCAGGTGGAAACTTTATTGCTGAAAACTCTTTCCTGCAACTAAAAACCGCCTGACATGTAGTCTTGTGGTGCTACTAATGCACATAATACAATGAGAAATGTGCAAAAAAAGCCATCAACCGATCGATTTTGGCTAGCTGACGGTTGATGGTTCCAAGCCCCGGCAAGAGATGCCGAAGATCTCTTCTTCGTAAGCGCCTAATCAAGCACCTGCCGACGACAAGTTGCTGATCAGCATCTGCGGCGTCAGATTCCAAGGCAGGAGAGCTTCATAATCGTTCAGCTCCGATGCCAACTGAAACGACAAAATCGCCTAGCTGTCTCGGGGCCTACTGCCGATTACGCTTGTAGAAATAGATCACCACCAGCAGCTTCGCCCGCTTCTCGCCGACGCTTCGGCCGGTATGGGGGATGCGCGACTCGAAATAGGTGTGGTCGCCTTCTTTCAGGAAGAAGGTTTTGTCGCCATACTTGAACTCCATCTGGCCTTCCAGCACGTAGATGAATTCCTCTCCCTCGTGCTGGAAGAGGGTGGCGAATTCATTGGGGGCGTAGATGATGAAAGGCTCCATGTTCTTGCCGGGTTTGCCGGCGGCGAGAACCTCGTAGTCGTAGCCGACGTAGTGGCTGCTTTCCCGGATGATCTTGCCTTCTTCCTTTTTGGCGATGACTATGGGCAGGTCCTGCAGGGGGCCGGGCTCCGCCTTCAGCACGTCGGTGATCTCCAGGCCCATGGCGCCGACGATCTTGCTGAGGGTTGAGTAGGGCGGTGCCTTCTCCGAGCGCTCCACTTTGGAGAGATAGCCCTTGGTCAGACCAGTCCTGTCCGCCAGTTCCTGGAGAGTCATCTTCATCTTGGTGCGGACTTTCTTGATATTGCCGGCTATGGTTTTTTCGTCCATGTCCTCAGGTCGATTGGTGGGACGGGCGAATACAAGATTCGCCCCTACGGCGCCGGGAATCGATCATAAATATCCGTTCCAGGCATAACTCATGAATCGGTGGCTGCTGGCCTTCAATCCCACAGCAGCCCGGTGAGAAAGGTCGCCGGGTGCATCATGGTGATGGCGTTCCCGTCGTTGAGTTGGCCTGCCAGATTGATCCGGCACACCGGGCAGTCGGTGAGCCAGAGATTGGCGCCGGTCCGGCGGACGCTCTCGATCTTCCTTGAAGCCATCCTGGCCGAGACCTCCGGGTATTCGTAGAAGAAGGTTCCGCCGCCGCCGCAGCATTCCGAGCTGTCCTCCGCCTGGATGTAATCGATGCCGGGAAGCCGCCGCAGGACCCTGTCCGACGGCGCGAAGGAATTCTTCAGGTGGCAGGGCAGATGGTAGCTGACCTTCACGGGTGGCTTGTCGTCTAGCCGGAATCCCAGTCGCTCCAGCCTCTCGCAGATAAAGGACATGATATCGACTGTCTTGGCGGCGAGGGCCAGGGCCGGCCTGTCGTCCAGCCCGAACTTGCGCATTATCGCAGGGAACTCGTTTTTGAGCGCAGAGCCGCAGGTCGGGCAGTCGACGATTATCGCTTCCGCACTCTCATTTTGCAGGCACTCCACATTGGCGAGGATATTGGCCCGCGCCTCCTCCACGCCGCCGTGGTAAAGCATGGGGATGGAGCAGCAGGCTTGCCGCCGGGGGATGATCACCCGGTAGCCCAGCCGGCTCAAAAGTTTCACGGTCGCAAAACCGGTCTCGGCGAAGATGTAGTTGGTGGCGCAGCCGGTGAAGTAGAGGACGGTGCCAAATTCCCTGCCCGCGGGCGCAATCTCCTCGGCCACCGCCGACCGAAACGGCCTGCCGTTCAGCCTCGGGTAGTTTTTGACGGGGATATTGCCCAGCCGGTATTTTTTCAGGAAAAAATCGGGAACGAGGGCTTGTCCGACCCGGGCCGCGCCCATGGCCAACCGCAGCCGCTGCTCCTTGGCCAGCAGGTAGACCAGCCCCCTGATCTCCGCCCGGTCGCCGTGCTCGGCGATGAGCTGCGCGCGCATCTCCATGAACGCGGCGTAGTGATTCACCCCGGACGGGCAATTGGCGGCGCAGCTGCCGCACATCAGGCACTTGCCGATGAGTTCCTTGAGCAGCGGCGATGACGTGAGCCGTCCCGCGGCATGGGCCATGATCAGCTGGATCCTGGCCCTGGGCGAGGCCTGCTCCTCCTGCAGCACCCGATAGACCGGGCAGACCGCAAGGCAGATCCCGCACTTGTGGCAGTTGCCGTTCGCATTCTCCATCACACGAATTTCCCGGGGTTGAGGATGTTGCCGGGATCGACGGCATTCTTGATGAGGGTCATGAAATCGCGGCTGTCCTCGTCCATGACCAGCGGCAGGAACTGGGACTTGGCAAGGCCAATGCCATGCTCGCCGGAGAGGGTGCCCTCCAGCGCCGCCGCCGCGGCGAAGATCTCGGCGAAGGCCTCCTCGACCCTGTCCCACTCGTCCCGGTTGGTGCGGTCCGCACAGACCAGGGGATGCATGTTGCCGTCGCCGGCATGCGCCAGGACGCCCGCCTTCAGCCGGTACCTGTCGGTAATCTCGAATATCCTGCGGATCATTTCCGGAACCTTGCTGACCGGGACGGTGACGTCCTCGGAAACGATGTCCGGGGCGATCTTGGCGAATACCCCGTACGCCGCGCGGCGCCCGGCCCACAGCCGGTTCCGGTCCGCCTCGGTCTCTGCCTCCTCGACCGTCACAGCCCCATGGGCCAGCACCCGCTCGACGATCTGCCTGCACTCGCGGTCGCAGGCCTCTTTTGTGCCGTCGACCTCGATGAGGAGTGTCCCCTCGGCCTCCCGGGGCAGGCCGAGCCGCATGGAATCTTCGATCGCGTTGACGGTCATTTTATCCATCAGCTCCATGGATACCGGCAGGATTCCGGAGCCGACGATATCGGAGACAGCTTTCGCCGTGTTGTCGAGCTGGTCGAAGGTAACGAGCAGGGTCTGGACCGTCTCCGGTTTGGGCACCACCTTCAGGGTGACCTCGGTCACCAGCCCGAGCGTCCCCTCCGAGCCGCAGAAGAGCGCTCCCAGGTTGTAGCCGGTCACGTCCTTGATGTTTTTCGAGCCGAACCGCACTACCTTGCCGGAGGCCAGCACCACCTGCATGCCCATCACGTAGTCGGCAGTCACCCCGTATTTCAGGCAGCGCGGCCCGCCGGCGTTCATGGCGACATTGCCGCCGATAGTGGAGAAGTTCATTGAGCCGGGGTCGGGGGGGAAGAAAAAGCCATGGGGCGCCAGGGCCTTCTGCAGGTCGCCGTTGATCACCCCCGGCTGCACCACCGCATAACGGTCACGGGTGTTGACGGCGAGGATCCTGTTCATCTTGGTGAAACAGAGGACAATGCCCTGCCGCACCGGCACCGGTCCGCCGCAGACGCTGGTCCCCGCCCCGCGGGCGGTCACCGGCACCTTGGCCCGGCAGGCGATCCGCATCACGGCTGCGACCTCTTCCGTCGTCAGCGGAAAGATCACCGCCTCGGGCAGGGCTTCCTCGACAAAGGCGTCATAGGCGTAGCAGGCGAGAACTTCGGGCGCATCGAAAAATCGCTCCACGCCGACGATGGCGGTCAGCTCCTTTTTCACATCACCGTTCAGCATAATCAGGTCCTTTTACTGCAGCAGCAGGTTCGGCAGGATCAGGGAAATCGCCGGCACGTAGGTCACCAGCATCAGACAGATCAGCATGATGACGAGAAAGGGCAGCACTCCCCGGGCGACCAGGGTCAGCGGCCGATCGGTGATGCCCGCGGCGACGAACAGGTTCAGGCCGAAGGGCGGGGTCAGCATGCCGATCTGGATATTGAGCACCATCACCACGCCGAAGTGGACGAGATCGATGCCGTAGCGGTTCAGGGTCTCCAGGAACAGCGGCGCCAGAATCAGCATGGCGCTGACATCGTCCATGAAGCAGCCGAGGACGAGAAAGAGCAGGTTTACGCAGAGCAGGAACATCCAGGGGCTGTGGATGTGGCTGATGATGATGTCGGCCAACTGCTGGGGAATCTGCTCCGCGGTCAGCAGCCAGAGAAAGGTCATGGCGCAGGCGAGGATGAAGAGCAGGCAGGCGGAGAGCACCGCCGCCTCCTGACAGATCGAGGTGATTTCGCTGAGTTTGAACTCGCGGTAGATGAAGAGCTCGACGATGAGGGCATAAACCACGCTCACCGCCGCCGCCTCGGTGGGCGTGAAGACCCCGGAATAGATGCCGCCGAGCACCACGAGCGGCAGGAGCAGAGCCCAGAAGCCCTGGCGGGTGGCGGTGAGGATCTCCTTCAGCGATCCTTTCTTCTCGATCCGCCAGTTGGCCCGCTTGGCGATCACGTACGTATAGAGCATCAGCGCAGCTCCAATCATCAGCCCCGGCAGCACCCCGGCCATGAACAGCTCGGCCACCGAGACGTTCATCGCCAGGCAGTAGAGGATCATGGGGATCGACGGCGGAATGACGATGCCGAGCGAGCCGGAGACGGTGATCAGGCCGAGCGAGAACCGCTCGCCGTAGCCGGCCTTGATCAGCGCCGGGATCATGATCGAGCCGATGGCCACCACCGTTGCCGGGGAAGAGCCGGAGATCGCGGCAAAAAAAATGCAGCCGAGGACTCCGGCCATGCCGAGCCCCCCGGGAAACCAGCCGACCAAGGCGCCCACGAAGGCGATCAGCCGACGGGCGATGCCGCCCCGGGTCATGATGGCGCCGGCCAGGATGAAAAAGGGGATCGCCAGCAGCACGAACTTGTCCAGCGCCGTGAACAGCTGCTGGGTGATGATATGCAGAGGGGTGCTGGTAAAGAGTACCAGGGACAGGGCGGTGGTGATGCCGAGAACCACGGCGATGGGCATCCCGGCAAGGAGCAGTAGAAAGAAACACAGGCAGATAGCGGCGATCATCGTGTCTCCTCCCTCACTTCGGCTGCCCCGCCGAGTTCGCGGAGGGCCTTGAAGCCGACAGCCAAATATCGCAGCCCCATGATCACCGAAAACACCGGGATGGGCAAATAGGCCAGATACATGGGCAGGCCCATAGCCGGAGAGGTCGTGCCGTAGCCGTGCATGCGGCCGACAATCTTCCAGGAATACCAGGCGACCAGCAGGAAGAAGACGCCGGACAGTAATGCCGTGCCGCACTTCAGCAACTGCTGCCAGGGACGCCGGGCGCGGGTGACGAAGAAATCCATAGTGAAATGGCTGCCGGTCCTGACGCCTGTGGCAGCGCCGAGAAAGCAGAAGAGGACGCCGAGATAGCTCCCCAGCTCCTCATACCAGGTAAAGGAGTAATTCAACACATACCTGGTAAACACCTCGATGCAGCCGATAACCGCCAGCCCCAGTATTATCCAGACCAGAACCGCCTTCTCTGCCCGATCGAGCAGCAGCCCTGCTTGTTTGCCGATCACCGTCATTTCTCCTGCAGCCGAAAAAATACGGCTCAGCCACGCCTTAGGAGGTTGTCGGATTGCACTTTTCCCCATCTCTGCGTTATTTCCGAAAATTATATGGCTGCGTTGAATTTTCGAAAATGCCTTGATCTGGAGAAAAATTGCTATAATCCGACAGCCTCCCGGGCGCGACCGGGCCGTCGGCATCTGCCGCCACTCTGTTATTTCTTATGTTCTTTGATCTTCGCCAGGAGGAAATCGAACAGATCCTCACCGAGTTTTTTTCGGTAATTATCCCAGACGGGCCGCATCGCCTCGCGGAAGCGGGCCCGCTCCTCTTCGGTCAGCCGGATGATCTCGATGCCGTTCTGCTGGGCGAACTCGTCGATGGAGATCTCGGACTTCGGCAGTTTCTGGTGGAGTTCGGCATTCACCTTGCGGTTGGTGTCGATGGCCACCTTGGCCGCCTCCTTGAAGATCTGCCGATCCGCATCGGAGAGGGATTCCCAGTAGTCGACGCTGACGACGATCACGCACTCGGTCACGCTGTGCTGGGTGAGAGTCACATGCTTATTCACTTCGGTAAATTTCATCAGCACGCTGGTCAGGATCGGGTTCTCCTGGGCGTCGATCACCCCGGTCTGCAGGGCATTGTAGGTCTCCGGGAAGGGGATGCCCACCGGCGATGCGCCGAGCTGCTTAAAGGTATCGATGTAGATCGGGGAATTCATCACCCGCACCTTCAGTCCCTTGATATCTTCCGGGGTGCGGACGGGACGCTTGTTGTTGGTGAAGTCGCGGATCTCATTTTCGGTCCAGCCGATGGCGATGAAGCCCTTTTTCGGGAAGTAGGAGAAGAATTTCTTCTGCAGTTCTTCGTCGTCGAGGGTGGCATAGGCAGTGGCCCGGTTCGGGAAGATGAACGGCATATCCATGATGGATGCCTCGGGCACGAAATTCTGCATGACCGCGGTGGATACCGAGGCAATCTGCAGGGTGCCGGCCTGGACCTGCTCGGCCAGGGAAAGCTCGCCGCCCAGCTGCCCGGCCGGGAAGGTGGCGATGTCGATGCGGCCGCCGGTCTTCTCCTTCACATGGGCGGCAAAGGCCTCGACTCCCTTGGACTGGCCATGAAACGGCGGCGCCACATGGCCGAATTTCACGGTGGCCCCGGAGACAGCCGCAAACCCGAAAACAAGCGCCAACGTTGTCATCCCGCAAAGGCAGCGGGCAATTTTTCTTGCCAATACGTTCTTCATCGTCCTCTCCCTGTTGGTAGGTGGCAGTTGCACTTCATCATCCTGAAACTCGGCAGGCGGAAGTGACCGGTAATCCCCCGCAGAAATACTCGTTGCCGATCATACCGGGTGTTTTCTTTTTTTCAACTTATATCGTATTTGACAGTAATTTGTTAAGTGGCGCACGGTATGCGTTTAACAAAACAATCCCATGGATAGGTCTGCTTGAAGATTATTCGTCAATGTTTTTATACTATGTCCGGAAGTTGCATCAGAGGAAACATGGGGAGCGGCGAGGCGGTCTGCCGACATTCATTGCATGGCAGTGGAAGTTTTCAGCGGGATCTACAGCGAGAGGTTTCCTTTTACCATAAAGGCCTGGTTGACGGTATCTATCAGTAACTCCTTGTCGACAGGCTTGATGAGGAATTTATAGATACCGCTCTGGTTGATGGAATTGGCGACCATGTCGGCGTCGGCATGGCCCGACATGGCAATGCGAATAGTGTCGGGGTAAAGGCTTCTTACCCGTCTGAGAAACTCGGCGCCGCTCATTTCGGGCATATTCTGGTCGCAGATAATGACATCCACATGGTTGAGGGCAAGCTGATTGAAGCCTTCGCTGGGACAGGTGGCGGAGATTATCCGGAAATTTTCCGAGTGCAGAATCCTGGTCATGACATCGATGACGCGCTGTTCGTCGTCCAGTATCAGCAGCGTCTTCAGGGGAATGCCATGGCGATCCCGAGGAGCTGAAAGCTTCCGTTCTTCCTGCAGGAGCTGCGTGAACTCCTGCTCGGACACCGGCTTGCTGAAAAAATATCCCTGCATCTCGTCGCAGCCGTAGTGCCGCAGGTAGCTGAGCTGCGGTTCTGTTTCGACCCCTTCGGCAAGTACTTTCAAATCCAGGTTGTGAGCCAGTGAGATTATGGTCCTGGCGATGGCTGCGCTCCCGGGGTCATAGGTGATCTCACGGACGAAAGAGATGTCCATCTTCAGCTTGTCGAACGGGTAACTGCTCAGGTAGCTCAAGTTGGAGTACCCGGTGCCGAAGTCGTCGATGGAGAGCTTCACCCCGATCCTTTTCAGTTCATTCAGCATCGCAAGCGCACTTTCCTTGTCCCGCATCACCATGCTTTCCGTGATCTCGAACTCCAGACAGGCCGGGTCCAGCCCGGTCTCTCTCAGTATCTCGCTAATGGTGTCGAGCAGACCTGGATTCCAGAACTGCCTGGGGGATAAATTGACGGCCGTCGTGAAATTCGGCAATCCCAGTTTGCGCCAGTGATGGGTTTGGGTGCAGGCGGTCCACAGAACCCATTTGCACAGGGGAATGATGAGCCCTGTTTCCTCCGCCAGGGGAATGAACTCTGTCGGCGAAACCGTTCCCAGCTCGGAATTTTCCCATCTCAGCAGGGCTTCCGCTCCTATCATCCGGCCGGAAGCGAGGCTCAGCTGCGGCTGGAAAAATAATGACAATTCGCGTTTGAGCAGGGCCCGGCGCAAGTGCTTTTCCATGTTCATGCGGGCCACCGCCCGGTCGCTCAAGTGAGTTGTGAAAAAGCAGTAGGTGTTGCATCCGGTTTCCTTGGCCCGGAACATCGCTGCGTTGGCGTTCTTCAAAAGGGTTTGTGAGTCATTTCCGTCTTTCGGATATACACTGATGCCGATGCTGCAGGTAATGTCCAGGGTGTGGGCACCGAGTTCGATCGGCTGGCTCAAGGCAGACAGGATTTTCTGCGCCAGTACTGCGATATCCTCCATTTCGAAAACATCGTGAAGAACGAAAACGAAGTCGTCGCCACCGTGGCGGGCGAGTATCTCCCTTGCTCCGACACAACTGCGGAAGCGGGTTGCCACCTCCTTCAACACCCGATCCCCCGCATCGTGGCCGAGGCTGTTGTTGATGATCTTGAAGTTATCCAGGTTTGCAAACAACACGGCCACATTTTGATGATAACGCTCGGCTATTACCAGCGCCTGGTCGAGACGGTCGACCAGCAGGTTGCGGTTGGGAAGTTTCGTGAGGCTGTCGTGGCTTGCCTGATGTTCGAGCCGTACCTCCAGTCGGATCCGCTCGGTGATATCGCGAATGATGGCGATTATCATGAGACCGTCGACGGTTTTCAGCGGACTGAGACCGATTTCGGCCGAAAATTCACTGCCGTCCTTGCGGAGGGCAAAGAGTCTTTTCCCGTGAGCCATAAGCATCTTTTGCGGCTTCAGAATGTATTCTTCCGCATGTTCGTGATGGCGGGGATAACGGGGAGGGATGAGCATCATCAAATCTTTACCGACGACTTCCGAGCGGTGATAGCCGAACATTTCCTCGAATCTGCCGTTGACGAGCACTATCTCCTGCTTTTCATTGACCAGTAATATTCCGTCAGGGGCAGCTTCCAGTAATTTTGAGAACTTTGCTTCACTCTCCCGGTATTGCGTCTCCACCTTCCCTTTTTCAATCGCCCATCGGATCTTGAACTTTACCAACTCTTCGTCGAAGGGCTTTACCAAGAAGGAGAAAGCACCGCGCCTGGTCGCCTCCAGGGCCGATTCGATGGTTGTCTTGCCGGTTAGGATAAGAATCGCCGTCAAAGGAGAAACAGCCCTTATCCCGGAAATGGTATCGTAAACGTCGCTCAGGCCGAGATTGATCAAGGCGAGATCGACAGCATGATCTTTCATGAAAGATATGCCTTCCGCTCCGGTTTCGGCCAGGAGGAGATTCTCGCCCATACGGCTGAGGATGCCTGCCAGCTTGTTCCGTGAAGACGGATCATTGTCGATGATCAAGATGAGCGAAGGTTCCATGCATTCCCTCGAGTAGCAGGAAATCTAATGCCGACCCGTTCCCATAACCAGACGGGATGGCCGGGATCCTGAAGAAGCGTCTCCACGCTCTGCTGGAGACGCTCTCCTTGGAGGTCAGGTCGATCCGGCAGCCGAGCCGGCTGGCTAGAGTTTGAGTTCCACCTTGATCCAGCCTTCCTCGCGGTGGTCGAACTTTTCGTAAGCCTCGAGAGCTGAACCGAAAGATACTTTCTGGGAGAGGACGACCCGTGGATCGACCGTTCCCGAAGTGACAAGCTCGATGAGGTGGGGCAGGTAGCGCCGGTGCGGACAATTGCCGGCATTGATGGTGAGATTGCGGTTCATAGCCTCGCCCCAGGGAAAGAAATGGGCGGTTTCCGGATACACTCCGACGACCGACAGCGTGCCAGCCTTGGCCACGCTCTGCAGGGCCCAGTCGAGAGCCAGCGAGGGCGCCTGCCCCGCGACCCAATGCTCGCCTTCAGAACGTGCCCCGGGCGCGGCGGTTTTTAGCTGCTGCTGGAATTCCTGGCGGCGTTTCCTGATCGAATCCGCCGCAGGTCCTTTGGATGGAGGTTCGGCGTCGACGCCCACGGCGTCGATAACCCGGTCGGCACCGATGCCCGCAGTAAGCTCCATCACGATCTGCACCGGATCCTCCTCGTCGAAATTGATCGTCTCGGCCCCCAGCGCCCGGGCCCGTTCCAGGCGTGACGGCAGCCGGTCCACGGCCAGCACCCGACCGGCGTCCATCAGGTGCGCCGAAAGTATGGAAAAAAGACCCACCGGACCGCAGCCGTAGACCAGTACCACGTCGCCGGGTTTGATTTCGGCCATCTCCGCCCCAAACCAGCCGGTCGGGAAGATGTCGGACAGGAGGATGGCGGCATCGTCGTTCAGCTCCTCGGGTATCTTGACCGGCCCGATATTGGCAAAGGGGATGCGTGCGTATTCCGCCTGCAGTCCATGGAAGGGACCGGTCGCCTTGGGTCCGCCGAAGAAGGCGGTTCCGGCCCGCGGCCCATTGGGATTGGCGGTATCGCATTGGGAATAATAGCCGGCCCGGCAGTAGGCGCAGGTGCCGCAGGCAATGGTGGAAGGAATGATTACCCGGTCGCCCTTAGACAGGTTGCGCACGTTCCGGCCGATCTCCTCTACGATACCAACGCCTTCATGGCCGAGCACCGTACCCGGGACCATGCCGGGCATCGTCCCCCTGACCATATGCAGGTCGGTGCCGCAGATGGCGCTGGAGGTCAGGCGGACGATGGCATCGGTCGGCTGCTCGATTTTCGGCTCGGGTATATCTTCCAGCCGAATATTGCCTATCTCTCTAAAAACTATCGCTTTCATATCTTTGCTCCTTCAGGTGTTGAAGATGTTCTATTAGCCGTATTCAGGATAAAGCGGCTCCCGGTTTGAAGGCGGCGGACGCAACTGGTCCGGAAGGAGGTCGCTTATGACCTGGCGGATTCTTGTACGTGGGAGAGCAGGATAAATATACAGGTGCAGATAATGTGCCAAATGGTGTTCTAATGAGTCGAGACGGAAGTAGGTGAAATCAGGTAGTTGAAGGATTGTTCCCAACGCATGGATGAATGGAGCCCGAAGCAAGCCGAGCTGCCGCCTGCGTGTCCTCATTATCCGGACTTTGTCCTTTTTTGCAGGAAGCAGAGCTACGCGGAGGAAATGCAACCACCCCGTTTCGAGGCTTCGGATTTCGGAGGAGGTTGTCTGGGGGGCCCCTTGAGTCAGTTATTCATCGACGCCGGTGGCGTTGGCTCCGAGTCGAGCAATTCGTGGATTTTTGCCGCCAGGTTCTTTGCCATGAACGGTTTGGCGATCAGCTGCAGTCCTTTGGCCATCCCCTTCTGTCCCTCGATTATGTTGGCGCTGTAGCCCGACATGAAGAGGCACTTCATATCCGGATGGATGGCCACCAGCAGTTCCGCCAGGTCGCGGCCGTTCATTTCCGGCATGATCACGTCGGAAAGCAGCAGTTGGATCGGCCCTTGATGCTCTCTAGCAATGCTCAGGGCTTTGCCGGGGCTGCCGGCGGGCAGGACCGAGTATCCAAGATTGCTGAGCATTCTGCAGGTCAGCTTGAGAATTGCCTCATCGTCTTCTACGACCAGGATGGTCTGTCCTTGGCCTCGCCGGGTTGTCGCGTTGCCGGCAGTTCCAACCACAGCCACCGATTCGTCCCAGGTAGGTAGATAGGTCTTGAAGGTCGTGCCATGGCCGGGGCTGCTTTCGACGCTGATAAAGCCGTTGTTCTGATGGACGATGCCGTAGACGGTCGAAAGACCGAGTCCTGTCCCGTGTCCCTCGGCTTTGGTGGTGAAAAAGGGTTCGAATATATTTTCCAGCACGTCCTTTTCCATGCCGCAGCCGGTATCGCTGACCGTGAGGACGACATATTCGCCGACCACAAGTGCGGCATTTTCGGCGATTTCCTCCGGCGTGATGGCCGCCATGCCGGTTTCGATATCGACGGTCCCCACGCCGAGGATGGCGTCCCGGGCATTGACGCAGAGATTGGCGAGGAGCTGATCGACCTGGGAGGGATCGATCTTCACCGGCGAAAGGTGCGGTGCCGGTCGCCAGTTGAGGGTGATATCCTCGCCGATCATCCTTTTCAGCATGTTGAGCATTCCCTGTACGGTCTCGTTCAGGTCGAGCACCTGCGGAACGATGTTCTGCTTTCGGGCAAAAGTGAGCAGCTGCCGGGTGATCCTGGACGAGCGCTCGGCGGCGGAGAGAATTTCCCGCAGGTCTTCATGGAGGGTTGAATCATGCTGGACCTTGTCGAGAGCCATCTGGGTATAGCCGAGAATGACCGAGAGCATGTTGTTGTAGTCGTGAGCAACCCCACCGGCCAGCCGCCCCACCGACTCCATGCGCTGGGCCTGGTGCAGCTGGGCCAGCAGTTTTTCCTTTTCTTCCTCGGCCCGCAACCGTTCCTGCAGCTCGATCTTCAGCTGGGCGTTGGCGGAAAGGAGCTCGGCTGTCCTTGCTCGGACGATGTCTTCGAGATGCTCGTTCAGCTCCTGTAATTTTTTCTGGGCGTTCAGCAACTCGCAGTTCTGTTGGTAGGCGTTTTCGTATGTCGACAGCAGCAGGTCGAGGATCTGCAGCCGTTCGGCGGTGATGAAATAGTTCCTGCCGGAGAAGTAGACATTGATGCCCATCTCGGCGGTGAGTTCCTTGCGCAGTTCCATGTTGGTGATGAGATACTGGAGGCGGGAAACCAGATAGCGCTCGTCGTAGGGCTTTGTTATGAAGTTGTTAGCGCCGACCTCGAGTCCCTTGATGACATCGGTGGGATCGGACAGGGTGGTGACCAGGATGACCGGAATGTCCTTGATATGTTCCCGGGAGCGTATGGTCCGGCACAGTTCGTAGCCGTCCATCTCCGGCATGACCACATCGGTTATCACCACATGAGGGCGAAATTCCCGGAGGATTTCGACTGCTTGTTTGCCGTTGGCGGCCACGGTGACCTGGTAGTTCCTTTTTTCGAGAATGTAGCGCAGCTGTTCGGCCTGGGTCGGGCTGTCCTCGACGACGAGGATATTGAATGAATTTTCATTCGTCTGAAATGGCATGGCCCCTGTCTCCTTACCTCTCGATTTTTCTGTCTTTGGCTATACTGGCCAGGACCATGCCGATTTTGTCGGCAGGCAGGACGTATCTCGCCGCCTCGAGCCGTATCGCTTCCCCCGGCATGCCGAAGACCGCCGAAGTCTCCTCATTCTGGGCCATGGTGATTGCGCCCTTCTCCCGCATCAGGCGCAATTCACTGGCGCCGTCCTTGCCCATGCCTGTCAACAGTACACCGACGGCATGTTTGCCGTATACCTCCGCTACCGACCTGAAGAGATAGGAGACGGAGGGACGCAGACCGTTCTCCATCCTGTCGTTCAGGCAAAGGAGCCGGCCACCGGCATCGATCTTCATCTGGGTCTTGTCCGGCGCGATGTAAACATGACCGGGACGGGCCACACTGCCGTGGAAGGCCACATGCACGGGCAGGGCTGAGGTCTGGCCGAGCCATTCGGCAAAGCCGCGGATGAAGCCTTCGGCCATGTGCTGGACGATCAGGACGGGCGGGGTAAAGTCCCGGGGCAGCTCCGCCAGGATCTTCTGAATCACGGGTGGCCCGCCGGTGGACGCCCCGACTGCGACCACATGGACCGCGGTCGGCCGGGGGGAGACATCCATCTGGTTCTGGTGAGGAACCGGGTGTTTCCCCGGGGATCGGGCCCAGCGCCGGACCACCTTGATCTCGGACATCAGTTTGACCTTATTGACGATCTCCTTTGCCTGGCGCTCATAATCGTATCCTGAGCCGGTCGGTTTCTGCAGCACGGCCAGGGCCCCGGCCTCGATGGTCTTGAAGGACAATTCCAGCTCCCGCATATCACAACTGCCGGTGATGATAATGATGGGCACCGGCGTGGTTTCCATGATGGTGCGGGTGGTCTCGAAGCCGTTCATGCCCGGGAGGTGGATATCCATGGTGATGAGGTCGGGTTTGAGCCGGGCGACGGCGGTGAGCGCCTCCTCTCCGCTGCCGACTGCGGTGATCACCTCGATCTCAGGATCGGAATCGAGGATATGCAGCAGCAATTCCCGGGCCACCGGCGAATCCTCGACCACCAGGACCCTTATCCTGCGCTCTGCCGGCGACTTTTGGCGGTTTGTCATATGAGTCTCCCGATGACTTCCAAGAGGTTGCTCTGATCGAAACTGCTCTTGACGATGTACGCATTGGCGCCGGCATCCACACCGCGCTCGCGGTCCTCGCGCGATTCGAGGGCGGTCACCAGCACCACCGGCAGATCCGACAGCTTGTTATCGGCACGGATCCTGGCGGTGAGATCGAAGCCGTTCATCCGGGGCATCTCCACGTCGGAAACGACGATATCGAATTCCCTGGATTTGAGGGCGGTGATGCCGTCCATCCCGTCGACAGCCGTCTGCACCTCGTAGCCGGCCGACTCGAGGATATTCTTCAGGAGGGCCCTGGCGGTGATGGAATCTTCCACAACCAGTACTGAACGGCTCCGCTCTTTCGGCTCGGCGGCGTTCACGGAGCGGGTCGAGCCGATTTTCGCCGCCGATTTCAGCAGATCGGCAATGTTCAGGACAGGAGCCACCTTGCCGCTGCCGAGCACAGTCGCCCCGGAAATATTTCTGACCCGCGAGAGATGGCGGCCGAGCGGTTTGACCAGCACCTCCTGCTCGCGCAGGATTTCGTCGACGACAAAAGCCATGCGTTTCTCGGCAAATCCGAGGATCACCACCTGAATCAAGGGCTCGTTCTCCTGGCCGGTAATATTCAGGCCGAGGACATCGGCCAGTAGGACCAGTGAAATCGGCCTGCCTTCAAATAACAGGGTTTCCCGGTTTTTCACCGTCTCGATCTCTTCCCGCCTCGCCCGCGTGACCCGCAGGATATTGACGGTGGGCAGAACGAAGAGCCGGTCGGCGAGGCGAACGAGCGTGCCACGGAAGGTGGTCAGGGTTGACGGCACGACCATGTGGAAGGCAACTCCTGCATCCGGCTCCGTCTCGACCGTGAGCGTCCCGTTCAGTTTTATCACCTTTTCCTGGACGATGGCCAGCCCCAGCCCCCGGCCGGAGATGTCCGTGATGAGGGGGCTGGTGGTCACCCCGGACCGAAAGATGAGCTGCAGGGCTTCATGGTCGCTCAGTTTCAGGACGTCTTCAGCGGATATAACGCCGTGGTGCACGGCGGACGACCTGATCTTAGTCGCATCGATTCCCCGACCGTCGTCGGCGACCGTGATCTCGATCTTGTTGTCCTTCGAGGCCACGGCAATCTTCATGTTCCCGGTTGGCGCCTTGCCTTTTGCCGCTCTTTCCTCGCCCTTCTCCAGGCCGTGATCGATACAGTTGCGGATCAGGTGAATGAGTGGGCCCTTCATCTCTTCCAGGATCCGCCGGTCGACCTCGATATCGCCGCCTGCCATGAAGAACTCGACCTCCTTGCCGGCCGATCGGGCGAGGTCGCGGACGAATCTGGGGAAGAATTCGAGCAGCGACGAGAAGGGCTGCATCAGGGTTTTCTTCATGTCGTCGAGCAGCTTGTCTATCATGGCGCCGGCGGTCCTGCTGTCGTACTCGGCGGCCTTGACCGTTGCCGCGAGCAGGACATCCAATGAGGAAATCGAGGGATCGGCGGCTGCGCCTGAATCTCGTCCCAGCGCCGGGAAGCCCCCCTGCCGCCGTCTCTCTTTCTTCCAGAGATCGAACATCTTCTTCAAGTCCCGCAATTCTGCCACGCGCTGACTTGTGGAAAGCTTCAGCGAGATCATCTCCTCCGCCTGGAGCAGGAGCTTGTCGAGGACCGCGGTCTTGACCCTGAGTGTTTCCGGAGCGGCAGGACCGGGCGAGGCGAGCGGCGAGGGTGTCGGGGCCTCCGGGGGAGAGGGGGCCTCCCGTGAGTTTCCGGATGGCAGTCGGGCAGTTCCTTCCTCTATGGATTCCGTGCCGCCGGTTCCTTCCCGATCCTCGGGTCGGGCTTCGACGATAGCCGGCTCACGCTCAAGAGTCGGGAAAGCCGGGGCGGGTGGTGAAGTTTTGGTTCGATCAGTCAAAAAGCCGTCCAGCCTTTCGGTCAATCTTCGGAGGCTTTCTTTTTGCCCGGCCGCTCCCTCCTCGCCCTCGATCAGCCGGTAGCACGCGTCCACTGCCTGGTGGAGGAGATCTATGAGCTGCGGTGAAGGGGAAAGCCTGCCGCGTTTCAAGGCCGCAAAAACGTTCTCCATGCCCTGGCAGATCGTCACCATATCGGTGCGGTTCACCGATCGGGCGGCTCCCTTCAGGCTATGGGCCTCGCGATAAGCGGTTTCGATGAGAGCGGCCTGATCGGTCTCACACTCCCTTCCCAGGGTGGTGAGTCGGGAGGAAATGGCATCGAGATGCTCCCGTGCCTCAATTTTGAACATGTCCAGCAGTCTCTGCAGGAATTCGCTGTCCCTCACGTCCATACCGGGTCCGTTATCTCTTGCAGGCGCCCTGCACTGTGTAACTGCCGACCATTTCCTTCAGTTTCTGGCCGAGTTCGTTCAGGGTCTGGGCCGCCTGCTCTGCCTGCCTGGTCCCCGAGGTATTCTGCAGGGTTGCCTGTTTGATACTTTCCATGGCCATCGCCACCTGTTCCATGCCGACCAGCTGCTGCTGACTGGATGCCGCGATCTGGGCTGCCGCCTGCGCCGCCCCGCTGATGGAATCAGCCAGCTTCCTGATCGATTCCCCCGATTCGACCGCCTGCTTCACGCCGTTCTCCACCGCCTTGCTCACCTGTTCCGCCGCCAGCACCGACTTGCCGGTGGCCTTCTGGATGTCGGCCAGGATGGTCCGGACCTGCTCCGTCGCCTGCTTCGACTGGTCGGCGAGGCTCTTGATTTCCTGGGCGACCACGGCGAAACCTTTGCCCTGTTCACCCGCCTTCGAGGCCTCGATGGCGGCGTTGACCGCAAGAAGATTCGACTGTTGGGCCAGATCGTTGACCATGTTGATGATCTCGCCGATGGTCTGGGTCTGTTCGCTCAGCATGACCACGCTTTCGGCCACGGTCCCCATCAGCTCCTTGATGATCTGGATGCCTTCCACCGTCTCGGCGACGGCCGCCTCGCCCTGGCTCGTGACCACGGCCGCCTCGCCGGCATCGTCCGAAACCGTCCGGGATTTCTCCGCCGCCAGCTGCGCGGTCTGCCGAACCTCCTCGATGGTGGCGGTTGTTTCGCTCACCGAGGTCGCGGTCTCGGCGATACCAGCGGCGAGCTGGGTGGTCGTGGCGAGAATCTGGCCGACCGAGGAGGCGACAATGTTGGCGGATTCCTGGATTTCGCCGAGAACTCGGCCCAGGTTGTCGATCATGGTGGCAAAGGCGTTGCCGAGGACGTCCCGGGTCGATAGGGGCTGGACGTGGGCGGTGAGGTCTTTCGTGGCGATCCGCCCGGCGACCTCGGCTATGCCCTGCAGGTAACGAATCATCCGGTCGAAGGCGGCGAGCAGGTCGCCGACCTCGTCGCGGCGGTCGAGTGCGGGGAGGCTGATTGCAAGGTCCCCTGCGGCGATTTTGTCGGCGATCTTGATCGCCTGGTTGAGCGGCCTGGAGATCGACCTGGAAATAGCGGCGGCGATCGCAGCCGAACCGGCCACGGCCAGGGCCACCAGCACATAGATGAGGAGAAAGGTGGAGTTGGCGGTTGCTTTCGCTCCGTCGACAAAGGTAACCGCCTTATTGGCCGCGAATTCCTCTATTACTCCCAGCTTCTCGTCGATCTTCTCGAACTGCCGGGCGGCCTTGCCCCTGTGCAGCTCGACGGCCTCCTCCTTGCTGCCGGCCCTGGCCAGGCCTATGATTTGGTCAAGCAACCCTTTCCAGGTCTCGATCTCCTGCCGAATCGCCGCCACATCTCCGGGATCGCCGAGATAGCGCTGCGCCACCTCGTCAAGATGACTCTGGGCTCTCTTCTCGGCTTCATCGGTGGCGGCGATCACCCGATCGAAAGTTTCGGCATCGGCGGCCAGGAGGAACTCGTTAAAGCCCTTCTCCATCTTCAGGAGATCCACTTCGGCGCTGACCAGATTGACGGAAACGGCAAAGGGGTGGAGATAGAGCTTATCGGTGAGCCCGGCAAGCGTTCCCATTTTCAACCGGGCGACGGCACCCAAGAGGATCAGCAGGAGGATGATCACTCCGAACCCTCCCGCCAACCTGGCAGCTATTCTGGCATTCTTCATCGCTGTTCCTCCTCTTGGTTCACACCTTGTACTTGTTCATCATTGCCTTGAGCTTTTGTCCGAGCTCGTTCAGGGTCTGGGCCGCCTGCTCCACCTGCCTGGTGCCCGCCACGTTCTGCTGGGCTGCCGCCTTGATGCTCTCCATCGCCACTGCCACCTGCTCCATGCCGGCCAACTGCTGCTGGCTGGAGACCGCGATCTGGGCCGCCGCCTGGGAAGATTCGCCGATGGACTCCGCCAGGATCCTGATCGACTCCCCGGACTCGGAGGCCTGCTTCACCCCGCTCCCCACCGCCTTCCCGACCTGTTCTGCGGCCAGCACTGATTTGCCGGTAGCCTTCTGGATGTCGGCGAGTATGCCCCGCACCTGTTCCGTCGCCTGTTTCGACTGATCGGCCAGGCTCTTGATTTCCTGGGCGACCACCGTAAAACCCCGGCCCTGTTCGCCGGCCTTCGACGCCTCGATGGCGGCATTGACCGCCAGCAGGTTCGACTGCTGGGCGAGGTCGTTGACTACGGTGATGATCTCGCCGATGGCCTGCGTCTGCTCGCTGAGCAGGACGACACTCTCAGCCACGCTTTCCATCAGTTCCCTGATGCGGTCGATGCCCTCCATGGTCTCGGCGACCGCCGACATGCCCTGGTCGGCGATGGTCACCGACTTAGCGGCAATTTCCGAAACATTGCGGGATTTTTCCGCAGACAGCCGGGCAGTCTGCTTGACTTCCTCGACCGTGGTCGTGGTCTCGCTCACAGATGCCGCAGTCTCGGCCATGCCCGAGGCGATCTGGGTGGTCGAGGCGAGAATTTCGGCGGCGGAAGAAGCGAGGACATCAACACTGCTGGTGACCTCTGTGTTGATGCTCCGGAGGTTGCCGAGCATGCCGGAAAAAGAGTTGCCCAGGATATCGCGTTCGGAGACCGGCTTGACCGTGACTGTCAGGTCGCCTCCCGCCACCTGCCTGGAAATGGTCGCCATGTTCTGGAGGTAACCGATCATCAGTGCGAAGGCATTGCCAAGGGTGTCACGCTCCGAGATTGGCCGCACGGTCACGGATAGATCTCCTTCCGCAATCTTATCGGAGACCGCAGCCATGCGCTGGAGATAGCCGGTCATTTCGGTAAAGGCGTTGCTAAGGGCATCGCGCTCCGACACCGGCTTGACCGACACCGCAACATCACCTTCGGCGATCCGCTTGGCGGCGATGGTGATGTTCTGCAGGTAAGCGATCATGGCCTCGAAGGCCCTGATCAGGTTGCCGATTTCGTCTTTCCTGTCTTTGGTGCCGATAGATACTTCCGGATCGCCGCCGGCGATTCGGTCGGCGGCGGTGGTGAGTTCGGCAAGGGGCCTGGCAATAAGTTTATCGAGGTAAAGAACGGCTGCCAGGCTTAAGAAAAAAACAGCGAAGGCGATGGCGGCAAAAGTCCGGGAAAGATCCCGCATCTCCGTCTCGGTCTTGGCGAGCCGCGCCTTGGCCCTGGTCATGGCCTTTTCGCCGAGATGGATGATGATTTCGCGGATTCGTTCGTATTTCTCCGCCTGGATGGTGGTGGCCAAAGTTTCCGCCTCGGCAAGCCGGCCGGCACGGATATGGGAAAATTGCTCTTCCCTTACCTTCCGATATTCGTCGATCAGCCGCAACATCTCCTGGAAATTCTTCTTTTCTTCAGGCAAATCCTGCAGCGCCTGCTCGATGACCCCCAATCCGGCGTCGAGTTCCCTGGTCTGCTCCTGGATGGTCTTTTCCATGAGGCTGTGCTTGCTGCTATCCTTTTCCAGCATCATTTCCAATAACTAGACCCGATTTCGATTGCGGTCGGCCAGGAGCCTTTCGAACTCGAGGGATGAGAGGAAATCCTTTTTGAACAGATCGTGCTGGGATTGCTTGAGCGAACTCAGTCCGTGGAAAGCGGCGGCGATGACGACCAGCAGCAGGACGACCATGAGACCAAAGCAGAGAAAGAGTTTGGTGCGTGTGGCAAGATGTGTGAACCAGGTCATGCTCCCTCCTTTCGATGTCGGGAATTCTGCCAAGTTGCCTCAAGGCATGCGTCATCTTCCCCGCAGGATCTCACCGTGCTGCGACTGGCCGATTTGTCTGCGGAAACCTTTTCATTCTTCGACCTCCTCGTGCACTACGAGACGGGGATCGGAGAGCAGCCTCGCCCCGTCAAGGACGATCAGCCGCTCGCCGGTCACCCCCTTGAGGTATTTCTCGCGAATGCCGACAAGGGTTGGCAGGGCCCTCCCCAGATCTTCCGCAGCAATGGTGCGGACACCGACTATCGCATCGGCCAGGATGCCGAATTCCATGAGATGGTCCTGGACGATGATGACCTTGTTGAGGTCGCTTATCCCCTTGTCGGGCATGTCGAAGAACTTTTTCAGATTTATGATCGAGATGATCCGGCCGCGGACGTTCAACAGCCCCAGCACAAAGGCCGGGACGCCGGGCAGGGGGGTGAAGTCTTTGAGCGGATACACCTCACCGATATAGGCGGATTCGAGGGCGTAGTGTTCTCTTGCAAGCAGGAATTCGACCAGCTCAATGGGATTTTCGATCGACGCCTCTTTTTCGTCACGGGCCAGGATCGCCGCCCGTTCGCGCAGGATGCGCTGTTTCTCTTCCGCTTTGGGGGCCCAGCCGCTTTCGATGGCCCTGCTCACTGCGGCGATCCGGGCGTGAATTGCCTGCCAGTCGATATCTCTGCCGTTCATGAGATGTTCTCCATCCTATCGATGAGCTCAATGAGCCGACCGGCCCGCATTCCTTCGGCCTCGGGAGGGAAATCGTCGGGATCGATCGCCCGCAGCAGGGTCCGGGCCCGTTGCAGGTGTTTGCTTGACGCCCTCTTCTTCCCCTGGCGGGAGAGCAGATGGCCGAGGGCAAAGTGGGCGACGGCGAAATTCTGATCGATATAGATCGCCCGTCTCAGCGCCGCCGCGGCCTCGTCTCCGCGATCCATCTCCTGCAGGATGGTGGCCTGCAGGTAGTGGATGGCCGGATCGAGCTTTATGCGGGCGATTGCTTCGGCACAGAGGGCCAGGGCCTCGGCGAGCCTGCCGCGGTCGGCGAGGAGCCGCGCCTGTTCGGCCTCGGTGCGGCGGATTTCTTCATCCTCTTCCCGAGGAGCGGGCGCTGCGGCGGCTACGGCCTGCCTGGCGGCAGTACGCAGCCGGCGGCGGTCGGTCGGGACTTTGACGGGGGGAATCGGCGGCCGAACACTTTCGCTGGCTTTGCTCTCCGGCAGTGCCCGATTCTTACGAAAGAGGATTGCGCCCGGAAAGGAAACAGCCTGCAGAAAGGGCGACAGGCGCGATGCGGGCCCCTCGGCGGGGCCGATCGCCAGCCAGCCCCGGTCGACCAGGCAGCGGGATAACTTTTCGAGTACCGCAAGGGCGCGCGTCGGCGAAAAATACATCAGCACGTTGCGGCAGAGGATGAGGTCCATCCCGCTCGTGTTGTTGAGGATAGCCGGATAGACATCCTCCGCCAGGTTGAGATGGGCAAAGGTGACCATCTCCTTGACGGAAGGGATGACGGCCAGCTGCCGGCCCCGTCTTTCGAAGTAGCCTTCCCTGACCCATTTTGGGGTGTCGCGAAAGGACCATTCGCTGTAGAGGCCTTCGGCGGCTCGGCGCAGGCATGGGGGGGCGATGTCGGTAGCCAGGATGGTGATATGCCAGTCGGCCCGGTCGGGGAGGAGCCTGCTCAGCAGGATGGCCAGCGAATAGGGCTCTTCGCCGGTGGCGCAGCCCGCGCTCCAGATCCGCAGATATTGTTCCTTGCCGCGGCGGGTATTCAGGATTTCCGGGAGGATCTTGCTCTCCAGGATCTCGAATATCCGCAAGTCCCTGAAGAAATAGGTCTCTCCGATGGTAAGGTGGCCGGCAAGGGTTTCAATCGTCTCATCTGATACGGGGCTTGAGAGCAGCCAATCGATGCATTTGTCGACCTCGGTGAAGCCGAGTTCGGGTGCGGCCGAAATTATACCGCGTTTCAAGTCCTTCAGCCGGTTCGGCGGAAAATGCAGTCCCATCCGCAACTCGATAAACTGACTGAGCAGTGTCAACTGAGCCATGGATCCGCGGCTGTCTGGTGACGAAATTTGGGTGTCATGACTACCGGTTACATATCGTTAGTGGCGGCTCGTATAGATTCGGTGATTTCGACTGAATCCGCGGCCGACACGAGTTTTGCCAGATCATAGATATAAATGATCCCGTCCGGCAGACCGGCTACCCCGTTAAGGAGCTCCATTTTCGGGAAAAGCTCGTCCGGGGTGACGATCTCGGCTTCATCGAGTTCGCGGAGGCCCAGTACGTTGTCGACGAGAATTGCTACAGGCAGATTTCTCGCCCTGGCGAGAATGAAATGGTCGCTGAGGTCGACTTCCGCTTGCGGCAAATGAAAACGACTGCGGATGTCGAGGACCGGAAGGATACGTCCCTGCACCTTGATGATGCCCATGACGAACTCGGGAGCTCGCGGCACGGGATTGACCTCCACGGCGGGGAGGATTTTTTCAACTTCGTCCAGGGCAAGGGCGCAGGAAAGTCCGGACAAGGTGAAAACCAAGAGCTTTTTGTTTCTGTTCATGGCGCAGTCATATAAGGACAGAGAACGCGGCCGAAAGCCTGGCTGTATCAGCGGCAGTGAATTTCGCGTTTGAGATGAGCGGGAGGAGTGCAATTGCAATCCTTCTATTCTCCCCGTCGCCCGCCGGTCTCTTTCCGGTCGCCAGACTATATTGTGTAAGACTTATAATTGTAGAACTTTTATATCACTTAACGATTAAGAAGGTGCTGCGGCGCAGTAGATAATCTCCTCATTGGATATCACAAAATCTGAGGGGAATACAAGGTTGGAGGTCGAAATATCGGGGCAAAACGTATTGGACATATTCTTCGAGATCGAAATACTGTTGTGAGACGATGAGTCATTCTCCAGAAGGGTTCTTGCAATCGGAGGAAAGGGTGATATTGTTGGGGAACAAAACAATTATTTGTGACTATGTTGCAGGCTGTAAAACACCCGCCGCGGCATAGCGCCCGGCTGGGGTCTTCATCCGGCAGGGGAAGAGGCGTCGTGTTTGTTTATGAGGAAAGGAGTTACCGTTTGTGAAAAAGGCATTACTCTGTAAGATCCTGAGTCTGGTCGTTTCCGCAAGTTTACTCGTCGTACCGGGGCCCGCGGCCTTTGCCGAGGACCGCCGGGTTACCACCGGAAAGATTCTGCCTCCCGGCATCCCTGTGCCCGGAGTCAATATCCCGATTCCCGTGCCTGGGGTCAACATTCCGGTGCCCGTGCCGGTTCCGGCCCCTCCGGTGGTGATCGAGAGGGAACGCCATCCACAGGTTGTGGTGCATCGTGACCGCGATCGGGACCGGGGCCGGGATGACGACCGAGGCCGCGGCCGTGGCCGTGATGACGACCGCGACTGGGACCGGGGCGACAGATTAAAACACAGGGATAAGTGGTCGCATAAGCATAGACACGGCCGGGTGTACCGGACCCTGCCCGCGGACGTCTTCACTCTCAGCATCGGCGGCGGGACGTTCTTCTATCATTTCGGCACCTACTATCGCCATAGCGGCGACGGCTACGTGGTGGTCGAGGCGCCGGTAGGGGCGCGCGTCCGGATTCTGCCCGACCACTGCTCGACCTTCTATGTCGACGGCCTCCGCTATTACGAGTGCAGCGATGTTTACTATGAATCGCTGGGCAACGAGTATATCGTCATAGACGGTCCGCCGCGGGGCTATCGCCTGCCGGAGGCGGCAATCGGCGAAGAGGTGTGGATCAGGGCCGACACCCTCAACATCCGTTCCGGTCCGGGCAGGAGCTACCGGGTGATCGGCCAGCTCTATCGGGGCGAGGTGGTCGAGGTCAGCGGCAAGGAAAGGGGATGGTACTATATCCGCCAGCCGGGCGGCTCCTACGGCTGGATCACCAAGGAACACGCCCGGCTGTATCGGCACAGGCTCGATTGACATGGGTGAGCTTGATTCGCGATCCCCTCGTCATAAAATCCGACCCGCCGGTCCAGGCGACGCCGCACTGCTTGCCGGGCTGATCCGGGAATCGCACAGGGATGTGGCGGTTCGATTCGGCTTGTCCGGCGCGAACTGCCCGAAGCATCCATCCTTCTGCACCGAGGATTGGATCAGGGCCGACTTTGACCGGGGTGAGAAATACTTCATTCTTTTCCGGGGTCAAGAACCTGCCGGCTGCGTTGCCTATGAAAAGCCGAAGGCAGTGCTTGCCTATCTGAACCGGCTTTCCGTTCTGCCAGCCTACCGCCGCAGGGGATACGGGACGGAGCTGGTCCGTTTCGTTCTCGATCTGGCGCGCCGGGATTCGGTCAAAACGGTGAGCATCGGCGTCATCGGTGAAAGTATAGAGCTGCGGCAATGGTACGGCAAGCTTGGCTTTGCCTACGAGAAGACCAAGCGATTCCCCCATCTGCCCTTCTCGGTAACGTACATGTCCTGCGCCATCGACGGCGCCTGACTCCCGCCCCGTCCACAATCAGCAGACAGCCAGCCGCATGATCAAGAAAAATGCAGGGAACATCTCGGAAACACTCGACAAGGGACTGAAGATCCTGGGCCTCTACTGCGGGGAGAAATCGAGCTACAGCCTGGGGGAGATCTCGAAGATCCTGGGGATCAACAAGACCTCGGTCTTCCGCTTCGTCAATACCCTCTGCGAGCACGGCTATCTGCAGAAGGAGGCGCAGGGGCGGGCCTACACCCTCGGCATCCGGACCATTCCCCTGGCCCATTCCTTCCTGCAGAAGGCGGAGATCGTTCGAATCATCAAACCCTATGTGGATGAGATCCACAAACTGCACGACCTGCACGTCGACGTGGGACTGATCCAGGGCAACAACATCTATCTGGTTTACCGGCGGGAGTCCAAGGATACGCTCGCCTTTCTCCATTTTACCGCGGCGGGGGACCTCTACAATCTGGCTACCGGCAAGGCGGCCATGGCCTATATGGATGACGATCAGTTGGCCGGTTTCCTGGAGCGTGCGGATCAGGAGCGGCAGGCGGTGCGGACCGGTCTTGACCGGCAGATCCTGCTCGGGGAGTTGCGGGCGATCAGGGAGAGGGGGTATTCCCTCAACAAGGAGGTCTTCCTGCCCGGACTGATCTCCATCGGCGCGCCGATCTTCAACCGCCACAGCGGCAGGGTGGTCGGCGGGGTGAGCTTTGATTCCTCCACCGCCCGCTTTACCATGGAGGCCTTCGAAGAGCGGTACGCCACTCTCCTCATCGAGCTGGCCAAGCAGATTTCCGCGGCGATATCCGTCTGACAAAATATCCTGGGAAAGGCGCAGCTTAAGCCGCCACCGCTTTTCCCCCGTTTCTCGGGATCTCCCTGGGGTCGGTCATATTTTCCGGCCGAAGCATCTCGTCCAGCCGTTCCCGTGAGAGCATCCCTTTCTCCAGCACCAACTCGTAGACCGAGCCGCCACCCTGCAGGGCCTCCTTGGCGATCGCAGCCGACTGCTCATAGCCGATAACCGGCACCAGGGCGGTGACAAGGCCGATGCTTCTCTCAACATAGCCGCGGCAGATCTCCCGGTTGGCGGTAATGCCGCTCACGCAGCGGGCGGCAAGCGTCACGCAGCCGTTCTTCAGGATCATCATGCCGTGCAGGAGGTCGTAGGCGATGATCGGCTCGGCCATGCACAGCTCCAGTTCGCTGGCCTCGGCGGCCATGGAAACCACCGCATCGTAGCCTATCACCTGGTAGCAGATCTGGTTGATCAGCTCGGGGATGACCGGGTTGACCTTGCCGGGCATGATCGAGGAACCCGGCTGCATCGGCGGCAGGTTGATCTCGTTTAAGCCGCAACGGGGGCCGGAAGACATCCAGCGCAGGTCGTTGCAGATTTTGGAGATCTGCACCGCGGCCCTCTTCAGCGTTGCGGACATCTGCACGAAGGTCCCGGCGTTCTGGGTCGCCTCCACCAGGTTGCGGGCCTTGCGCAGAGGAAAACCACTGACTTCCGCGAGCTTTTCGGTGACGAGCCGGGCATATCCAGGCGGGCTGTTGATGCCGGTGCCGATGGCGGTGGCCCCCATGTTGATGTCCAGGAATTCGTCGGCGGCGCGGGTGAGGGCCCCGACGGCGCTGTCGATCATCACCGCGTAGGCGCTGAATTCCTGGCCGAGCGTCATGGGCACCGCATCCTGGTTCTCGGTACGGCCCATCTTGAGGACGTCGCCGAACTCGACGGCTTTCTCTTCAAGGGCTGTTCGCAGTTCGGTCATGGCCCTGGTCAGGCCCCGCGTGGCGAGGAGAACGGCCAGCTTGATGGCCGTGGGGTAGGCGTCGTTGGTCGACTGCGAACAGTTGACATGGTCGTTGGGATGGAGCCGGCGGTATTCACCCTTGGCATGCCCCATCAGCTCGAGGGCGCGATTGGCGATGACCTCGTTGGCGTTCATGTTGGTCGAGGTGCCGGCCCCGCCCTGGAACATATCGACGGTGAACTGGTCGTGCAGCCGGCCGGCGAGGATCTCGTCGCATGCCTTGAGAATCGAGGATGTACGCTCGGTGTCAAGTACCCCGAGTTCGTGGTTGGCCAGGGCCGCCGCCTTTTTCACCATGGCGAGTCCTTCAACCAGATGGGCGAAGTTGCCGACGGTGACGCCCGAGATGGCAAAATTCTCCATGGCCCGCTGGGTCTGAACTCCGTAATAGACGTCATCGGAGAGCTCGCGCAGGCCCAGCGAATCCTGCTCCAGCCGAAAGCCGCTCATCACCACGGCTTCGGGCCTGTTGCCGCAGAGCTTCTTCGAGAGCATACGCAGTCGCCGATTCACGCCGACCGCGACCCGGGAGACGGCGCGGTAGAAAAGATCCGGGCATTCGCGCCGCAGGGCCTCGATCTCTTCCCGGGAAATCTGCCAGACGGTCGCTCCGCTGGGGGTGTATGCGCCGTTGCTGTGGGAATCGTCCTCGAGGAAGGCGCCCTCGCTGATCAAGGCGCCGGCGATCATGGTGGCGATATGGTGGGAGGTGCCGTGCAGGCCGCGTACCAGTTCGATCTCGCCTTCGAGGACGATGCCCGCCCAGCGCCGGGGGGTCGCTTCCTGGAAGAGCCACTCGCCCGGCCGGTAGCTGTGAGGCCTTCCCTTCCCGAAGAAGACCGTCAGATCGTTCTCGCTGAGGCCGGATACCATGGCGGCCTGCCTGATGATGCTCTGTTCGATGATCATGGACATGTTCCTTTTGGTAGTGTGTCACTCCAAATGTCATTACCTTAAGCTTTTCCTCTAAATCGGTATCGCTATCGGTATCGGTATCGAATACTACGCTCTGAAGTTCTATTTCGATACCGATAGCGATATCGATACCGGGCAATAGCTCCCCCAAAGTTAATGACAAAAAAGGTGCACTCGGTGCACCATTACCTTTTCTTGAGTGCCGAACGTACTTCGGGCGAACACAAGGTTCGCCCCTACGAATGCCTACGGTCGCCGATGTAGGGGCGAACCTTGTGTTCGCCCTTTTAAAAATGCATCAAACCCAAGTGGTCGCGGGGGAGAATCCATGGGACACCATACTCACGATCTTAACCGAAAAGCTGCCAGTACTCAGCGCCGAACAATCGCCGGCAGGTCGCCACGGACGGGTGTCTCCACCAGCCGCTTGATCTCGGCGAAATCGTTCGATCTAGCCATGGCCCACATCAGCTTCGGCACCAGGGCCTCGGTGTTCATGTCCCCGGCATAGATGATCTTCTCGAGGGGGAGTCTGCGGCCCACCTCGTAGACCTGCAGGTCCACCCCTTCCTTGAGGCATTGGGTGGTGACGGCCACGACGATGCCCGCCTCGGCCAGCTCCCCGACTTTTGCTGCAAGATCCATGACCTCCGTAGCAATCCCGCCGGTGCCGTAGCTTTCGATGATGACCCCTCTGAGATTTTCCCGGACATAGTCGAAGATCTCGGGGCGCAGGCCGGGAAAGAGTTTTATCACCAGCAGCCGCTCCTCGAGGGCCGGCACGCAGGGTGGCAGGCGATTCGGGGCTGCCGGGTTTCTGGTAAAGAACGGTTCGAGCGAGTGGTTGTACTCGATCCGGTTATGCTTTATCTCCGCCACCAGGGGAAAATTGACGCTGTCGAAGGCATCATAGCTGCGGGTCTTGATCTTGACTGCCCGGCTGCCGTTGATGACCTTGCCGTCGAAGACGATGTAGACTCCGGCGAGATCCTCGCAGGCTAGCAGCAGGGAATCGTTGAGATTCTGGAGGGCGTCCGTGCGGCGGTCGGCCATGGAAAATTGGGAGCCCGTCAGGATGACCGGTTTGTTCAAGTCCTGCAGGAGATAGGTGAGGGCCGCGCCGGTATAGGCCATGGTGTCGGTGCCGTGGGTGACCACGAAGCCGTCGTAGTCGGGATAAGCTTCGACAATGGCCCCGGCGATGGCCAGCCAACGGCCGGGGGTCATGTTGGAGCTATCGATATTCATGACGGTCCTGCCGTCGACCTTGCAGTCGGCAAGGGCGGGACTGACGCACCTGAGCAGGTCTTCCACCGTGTAGTGGGGACAGAGACCCTGGCCCCGATCGGAACAGACGATCGTCCCGCCGGTGGCGAGGATGAGAATGTTTTTCACGGTTGCACCTCGATGAGTCGAATTATCTTCATCTGCTGAAAAAGGCGAAATGCAAATATGGTTCTATTATAGAAATGAATGTTTCTATAATAGAACCAAAATGTCAAGGAGATTACGCCAAGGAGCTTCCATCGAGTTGTAGAGACGTTGAGAAGCCGACGGCGAAAAGGGCGGCAGGCGGAAAAACCGACCGGTGTATACAAACCTCGAAGTGCGGAGGAGGGGCGTAGTGGGTGCGATCCTGGTGATTGTCCGCCTGGTTTTCCGGGTCACCCGGGCGAATACAGAGATTCGGCCACGCCAAACTGCGGTTCGGCGGATTTACGACCGTGTAGGCAAATGGTGTCGGAAAATAGCAGAGAAGCCGGTTGTGAGGTGTGCGAAGCCTGATCTGGACAGGGATGCTCTCAACCGTGCGTGCCGAGAAGCTCGTCGTCGAGCGGGCCGATCGAGTTTCTGCCGCTCTCTTTCGCCTGATAGAGGCTGGCATCGGCCCGGGCGATGCACTCGGCCAGCGTATCCCCCGGCCGGTAGAGGGCGACACCGAGGCTCACTGTCACGTGTATCTTCAGGTTGCCATGCAGAACGGGGTTTGCTTCGAGAGCACGGCGCAACCGTTCGGCTGAAAGCAGCACGCCTTCCCGGTGATTGCCCGGCTGCGCGATCAGGAATTCCTCGCCGCCCCAGCGGGCGCAGTTGTCTTCCTGGCGGAGCACGTCCCGGACCAGTCGGGCGCCATGCTGCAAAGTCAGGTCACCCGCCTCGTGTCCGTAGGTGTCGTTGATTTTCTTGAAATTGTCGAAATCGAAGATGATAAGGGCCAGTGCACCGCCATGGCGTGAGATCCTGGCGATTTCCGCCTGCAGGACTCGATACATCTCCCGCCGGTTGGCGAGTCCGGTCAGGTAGTCGACCCTCGCCTCCCTCTCGAGCTGCTGCCTGATCTCCAGGGACTCCGCCTGATATTTGTCGCTGATCCGGGTGATGTGCTTCATCCGCCTTTCCAGCAGGACATATCTTTCCAGCAGCCGGACCAACTCGTCGCGCAGCGGGGTCTTCGCGAAATGCTCGTTGCCGAGAATCCCGATATATTTGGAGACTGTCGGGTTTTCCAGCTCTTCCGGCGAAAATTCCAGGGAAAAGCGGGCTGCCGGGGTTCCGGGCTCGGCGGGCAGGTTCGACAGTTTATAGTAGTTGGCGGCGCAGTCGGGGCAGAGACCGTGGGACAGGGATGCGTCGGAGTTTTCGTTGATGTATTGCTCGATTTGCCGCCAGTATCCGTCATCGGCCCGCACCTTCTTGCACGAGGCGCAGATGGGAATGAACCCTTTGAGCGTCTTGACATTGGCGAGCGCGTCCTGCAGTTCGCCGGCGAGGTTTTTCAGCTCGTACTGATAGCCGTCGCTAATCTTCACCACCCGGTCGAACCGATGCTGCAGGTTGTCCAGGATGGCGACCAGATCCGCGACATCCTTCCGGCTGAATGAGCGGGTGTCGTCCCGATCCGCCAGCTGCGCCCGGACCGCGGAAAGCAAGCGGCTGCTGTCGTTTGGACCCTGTATCCTGTTATTCATCGATAGGCTTGATTTCAAATGGAAAAGTTACGTCTTCCTTGAATTCTTCCGCTGTTTCGATGGCCCGGTCGTTGTCGCTGTCGCAAAACCAGAACACGGACACCTTCAGACCCTTGCCGTGCCGTTCCTCGAAAAAGTCGAGGATGTCCATCATGCTCTTGGTGCTGCCGGTATTGAGGTAGCTCATCCGGCAATTGCAGACGATCTCGCCGGCAAAGGAGTTACAGAACCGTGACAGCCACTGCAGGACCGGCTTATAGAATTCATAGGAGTTTTCCGGATACGACTCTCCAGAGATGTCGAGGACTCCGGTGGTGCTGTCGAAGAGGATTGCTGGAGAGGATTTGGTTGGTGCAATAACGAGATTATCCATGGCTCTTCCTACACCGTCACGCAGAGGCTGAAAAAACAGTAGTCTGCATCGAGTTCGTAAATTTCGTATTCCAGCGGCTGCGAGGCCTTCCTCGCCATATCGATCAAACCCAGGCCGCCGCCTTCCCCGGGGCATCGCTCGCTGCGCAGCTGCTGCTTGTACAGGGCTTTCAGCTCTTTCTTGTCGAGGTCGTGCAGCTGGTCGAGCCGGGCTGTCAGGGCCGAGACATCAGATCTCCTGAGGAAATTCCCGGAACATACCACGTGATGCTGTTCGTTGCGACCGATGGTCACGATACCGCTGTTGAAGTCGTGGTCGCTATTGCCCTCGGCCTCCATCCTTTTGGCATAATTGCGAACGTTCTGCGTCTGCTCGATGAAGACGGAGAAAACATCGGTCAGCGAGGCCTTGGTAACCGCCTCCGCCTCCAGGTACCTGGTCACCGCCTGTCCAAGTTCCTCAATAATTCCGTGGGAGAACGGCCCGGCGAAACTGATCAGCACCCCGTGCCGATTGACTGTCTGCTTGAGATTGTACAGGTCGAATTTTTTCATATAAGTTGCCTCTATGATGTTGCGGGATCCCGGCGCACCCGGAATCCGACGACGGTGATATCGTCGCGCTGGGGGGTAGTACCCTGATACCTTGCCAGTTCCTGCTGGAGTGCCGCCTCCTGTTCCGCTGCTCCGAGTTCTGCGATGGATCCGATCAATCTGCCGAACCTGCGGCGGCCGAATCCCCACCCCTTCGGCCCGCCTGCCTGATCGAGCAAACCGTCGGTCGTGAGATAAAAAGATTTGTGGCCGGCATCGGCCACAGTCTCGTTTTCAAAGCGTGCGGCCCGGTCGGAACGGCGATAGCCGATGGATTTGCGCTGGCCTCCGACGGTTACAGTTTCTCCGGCCGCAATATAATGCAGATCTATCCTGGCGCCCGAAAAAACGAGGCTGTCATTGGCCGGATGAAAGCGGCACAGGCCGATGTCGAGGCCGTAATCGAGGCTGTCCCTGCCTTCGGCGTTGCGATGAAAGGCGTCGTGGAAGCGCTGGTTGAGGACGGTGAGGATCGCCGCAGGATCCTCCATTCCGTCGGAATCGATGATGTGGGACAGGATGGCGTTGGCAGTCATGGTCATGAAGGCGCCAGGCACGCCGTGGCCGGTGCAGTCGATCACCGCCAGCAGCCAGCCGCCCCCGTCCAGGGGCCGGAAAAAGAAAAAATCGCCTCCAACTATGTCCCGCGGCAGATAGAGGGCGAAAAATTTGTCGAGATGGGGCTTGACCTTCTCGGTCGTCGGCAGGATCGAGGACTGGATCAGCTTTGCGTAGCACAGGCTGTCGAAGATCTGCCTGTTGGACTCCGCCAGCCGATCGTTTGCCAGTCGCAGCTCCTCGGTTCGCTGCATCACCTTCTGTTCGAGGTTGTCGCTGTGATCCTTGACCATCGCGGCCATCTCGTTGAAAGATCGCGTAAGCTCGCCGATCTCGTCGTCGGCCCTGGCGGCGACGGTAATATCGAAATCCCCCTCGGCCATCCGTTTGGACGAGGCGGCGAGCTCAGCCAGCGGCGTCAACACCAGCTTGTTGAGCAGGAGGACGATGATCACGACAATGACCAGGAGCGCAGTGACGGAGGTGGCCAGGATAGGCAGAAAGTGGCGAGAACCGATGACCTTGTCGGCATCGACCAGCACCAGGTTGTACCAGCGGATATCTTCCATGTAGGCAATCGCCGCCAGATAGGCCTGGCCCTGGACGGTAAGCGGGAAATTTTCCACCTCCGAGCCCCCGGCGGCGAGTTTCTCCATGGCCCGGTGCACGAGCCGGTGCTCCTCGGGCTTGTCGATCAGGTCGAAGACTGTGTATTTTTGCCCATTGCCGCGGACCTTGCTGTTATGGATGACATAGTCTTTGTTCTTATGGCCTTCCAGGATGCCGCCGGTCGAGAACATGACGGTTTCGATTCCCGGCTCGCCGGTGTTGACGAGTTGGTCGATGAAACCTGTGATATCGACGCCGGTGCCGCCCAGGCCGATCTTCAGTCCGCGGTCGTCCCGGATGACCACGTTGTACCAGATCTTGTTGACGTCGAGATGGTTGTCGTAGTCGATGTTCAGTTCGAAGTTGTCGATCTCGGCCATCGTCCGGTAGTACCAGGCGTCGTTTTCATTCGCTGCGGAGAGGGTATAGCGGGGCCTGGCGAGATCGGCGCCCCCGTCGCTGTAATAGTAGTTGCCCGAGCGATCGATGGCGAGGAAGAAACTCTTGCTCTCGAAACTGTTGCGGTAACTCTCAAGCTCTTCCACAGCGATTTTTCTCAGGTCTTCGTCCCCTTCACTCTTTATCCACGTCCTGATGAGGGGGGAGTTAGCCATCTGGAGCGACAGGGAAAGGTCGCGCTGAACCTGCGACATCAGCTTTGATTTCTCAAGAAGCGCCTGTTTGGTGGCGGATCGGGTGCCGAGCGAAGTTATGATCTTCTGCGTGGCCATGTGCATTGCGGCAAACGTCGTCATTCCCAGGATGACGTATATCGCAGCAATCGAAAGGGAAAAGCGGGTCTTGAGACTTTGGACCGGCATAAATGTCAATATCGAGCTTAAAGTTGAAAAAATGAAACGGAAAAGATAGTGGCGAGACCTTAGTGGTATCGGGAAAAGAGATGACGCCTGTACTGACCTTCAAGTACCTGATTGTAGTAGCAGTCGACAAAAAAATTAAGGATTTTTTACTCTTTCGGGCGCCTTTCTTTTTCGGGCTTTACGAATTGGTTACAGGGACTGCAGGTGTATCCAGGGAAGCGGCTGAAAAGAAGCCGCCAAAACGGCGGTAGAATTTGGGAGGAGGGTGTTTTTTTCGTAGAAAAAAGGTTGGTTCAATCCTCCCAATTTTTCAGGAATGGTTATTATTCATTTACCTCTCTTCCGGCTTAGGCCGCAGTCACGACTCACCGGAAGCGGGTCTTGTCGTTACGAGCGTGCCGCCCGGGGTAAAAAGGCTCGGGGGGAGGGACAGCGACCTCCGCAGCCAGGATTGGGCCGCACTCGTCGGTAGTTCTCATATATAATACCCGAAACAGGAGCTTTCATTTCACGGGGAGGTTCAGATGAAAATGCAAAAGGAGATGGTCGAATCGTTTCAGATAGCACATCGGAATTTCATGGAGAATCTGAGGGAATCCATGGCGATTCTGGAGCATGATATCGACGAGGCAAAAGAGGTCGACAGCGTCTGTACCGGAGAGTGGTGTACGGCGGTCGAGTCGTCCCTGGACGAGTTGTCCAAGTATATCTATTCCATCAGCGAACCGCGCTGGATGTCCGACCGCGAGTCGCACAAGCTGAGCGAGATGCGGCGCAGGATCCATGATCTGTATGCCAAGTATCGCGGCATACGTTCCAGGTCGACCACCCACTGAAACGCCGGGGCGGTTCCAGCGTTGCAGAGGAGCCTGAAAGCAAGCCGGCCGCATTCAGGCTCCATCTGGCCGCCCGGGTATTGTTAGGGGGCGAGGTCGCCGACTTCCCTGGTCGCCCGCCGGCGGGACCTCAACCGATGCGGTCCGCCCGGGAGCGGTTCCCATCTTCACCGCTCGTAACTGACAAGCATTCTCCCCAAGAGGGATGCGGCGATGATGAGCGTCATGCCGAGGATCACCTGCGCCGAAACCTGCTGGCGGTGGATCAGGGCGACCAGCAGGACGGCGAGCGGCGGCGTCAGGTAGCTGAGAAAGCCTATGATCACTACGTTGCCTCCGGTCATCGCCCGATTCCACAGGAAAAAGGACAGACCGAGAGGAACGCAGCCGAGATAGACCGCTGATCCCAGGGCCGGCCAGGACGGCAGGTCGTGGGGCATGGAAACTCCAAAGAGTCCCGCCGACAGAAGCGCCGCGTAGACGGTGAAAGCTGTCATGGGCTCTTTTTCCACCTTCATTCGTGAAAGCGCCACCGAAAAGCTCGACCATATCAGGCCGCACAGGAGCGCGAGCAGATAGCCCTTCAAGTGGCTCAGGGAAAAGGATATTTCCTTGCCGGCGCCGATGACGACTCCTGCGCCGAAGAGGCCGACCAGGGCAGTGACGACGATGGAGACCTTCACTTTTTTAAAGAGCAGCAGCGAGGAAAAAACCACTATCCAGAAGGACCAGGTGGTGGCGAGGATGGCACCTTCCGCAAGCGGCGCGCGCTCCAGGGCAAGATAATAAATATAGTGATAAAGGAAGATGCCCCAGACGCCGATGAGCGAGACCTTCAGGCCAGGCAGGTAGATTTTCACGGTGCGCAGGCTGATCAGGTCCTGCAGGTAGAGGAAGATAGCCGCACTGGAGAAGCTGTAGAACATCAGCTCTTCGGTGGACAACTCTTTCAAGCCGGAGCCGGTTGCCGCCGGCAGGCTTGCCCAGCATAGGATGGCTCCCAGGGCGTACAGGTAGTGCTTCATTCGCTCCCTCCTCACAGCATCTTCAATTCCGTTGGGAATCAGAAAGACCGCGAATTATCCATTGTCTTGCCAATAATGTCAGCATCAGTCGAACAGCAGATCGTCCGCGGCGGGAAAACCGACAAGGTTGTGTCCCATCGACTGTAGAATCAGCCTTTTTTTGATAATCTCCAAAGCTACTGATCTTGCGATAAATATGTTTTTTCACCAGTCGGAGATGTCTGTCTTCATGAGAATAGCTCATGGCGGAAACGGGTGTCTTGAACAAAATTGACATTACTGCTGGAAGGACAATGGACAACCACGGACGGCTCTTTTCACAGCCGCGCTTCATTTGCCGCGCTAACAGGATGCAATTCGTTGCCGCCCGAGTTTTACGGGCAGCGCTGCTGCCGATATCTTCCGGGAGTCACACCGAATCTGGCCTTGAACATTCTGGTAAGATGACTCTGGTCGGAAAACCCGGAATTGAGCGCGGCATCTATGATGGCATGGCCCTGAGCCAGCAGCTTTCGGGCATGTTCGAGACGCAACTGAAGCAGATAGGTGTGGGGGGAGACGCCTTTGGCGGTGCGAAAAAGACGAATCAGGTGGTAGCTGGTGCACTGCAGGAGCCCGGCGACCTCGTCGAGGGTGACCTGGCGATCGATATTGGCGAGAAAATAATCGATGACCGTCTTGATCCGCTTTCGCTCGGTGGCGGCGGAAAGCGCTTCATGGTTCTGCTCGACAGCAAGCAGGCGACCGAAGCCGGACAGGAGATCGACTTCCGTCTGCAGAGTGGAGGAGGAATGCAGCAGGGCATTGTGCAGTTCGACAAACAACCGCCAGAGATGGAGATCCGGGATGACGCAGGTTGGCAGAGTCCGCACTCTTCCGCCACCTCCTGTTATCTTTTCGGAAATACTGGCCAGAAAACTTTCCGAAAAGTAAAAACTTCTCAGATGGCGGTTGCACGGCCGGCAGGGACGGTTTGTGTGAATTATTCCCGGCTCAATGATGGAGAGGTGACCTGGCTGCAGTATTTTTGTCGTACGGTTCAGGGTGAATTCTTCGCCGCATGAGGAATTCAACCAGAGTACATAACCGTCATGGAGATGCGGTGTAAATTGGCGATCATCGGTGCAGGAAAGGATTTCCAGGCCGGTCAGTGACGACGCATAGACGGTTTGCCGAGTCTTGCCGCGGCAATTGTCGCCTGCCGGCGCGGATAAGACTTTTACCAATGTTCCGCTTCCTCACGATGCATTTGTAAGACCGGATCCTTGGCAGAAGGTCCGCCTGGCTCAGCTGAGGCCCTTGCTGCGGAAGAATTCCTTGTACTGCATATCCTCGGTGAGGATATGGTTGATCAGCCAGGAACTGAGAAAATCCAGGAGAGCAACGGACAGGATGTTCGGCCCGACGTCCGCGGCCGACATGAAGGAGAGGGTATTGTCGAGGAACTCCCTGTGCTGCTTCTCCTGCCAGTCCTTCCGGTCGTAATCGTATTCGGCCATGAGATACTCCTCGGCCCGGAAATGCTCCTGGGCGTAATCGACCATGCCGTCCAGGAGCTCGGCGATGGTCTTCGGATCTGTCAGCGTATGCTGTTCCTCGACTAACCTATTGATCATGGCCAGCAGCTTCTTATGCTGCCTGTCCATCTCCTCCACGCCGACGCTGAATTCATCTCTCCAATTGATCGTTTTCATAAGTATCTTCGATTAAGTGACCGTTTTTTCTGGAACTCTTCGCAAAACGCAGGATACCATGAAGTTGTTTCTTTGCAAGAACTCATTGCCGGCTCACCGCTCCGCCATCGGCACGAAGTGCCGCAAGCGGGACCCGGTGTAGATCTGCCGCGGGCGGGAGATGCGCAGCTTGTGGTCATGCAGTTCCTTCCAGTTGGCGATCCAGCCGGGCATCCGGCCGATGGCGAACATCACGGTGTACATGTTGAGGGGGATGCCGATGGCCCGCAGCAGGATGCCGCTGTAAAAATCGACGTTCGGATAGAGGTTGCGGCTGATAAAGTAGTCGTCCTTGAGAGTCGCCTCTTCGAGTTGCAGGGCGATCTCCAGCAGCTGATCGTCGAGCTTCAGGGCCTCGAGAACGTTGTGGACCTGCTTTTTCAGAATGATCGAGCGGGGGTCGAAATTCTTGTAGACCCGGTGGCCGAAGCCCATCAGCCGGAAGGGGTCGTTCTTGTCCTTGGCCTTCTCCAGGTAATAGGAGGCGGGACGGCCGGACTGGCGGATGTCCTCCAGCATCTGGATGACTGCCGCGTTGGCCCCGCCATGCAGCGGGCCCCAGAGGGCGCAGACCCCGGCGGCGACGGAGCTGAAAAGGTTTGCCCTCGAACTGCCCACCACCCGGACAGTGGAGGTCGAGCAGTTCTGTTCGTGATCGGCATGGAGGACGAGGAACAGGTTGAGCGCCCGGTCTACCACCGGCGAGACCTCGTATTCCTGGTAGGGATCGGAAAACATCATGTGCAGGAAATTCCCGCAGTAGCTCAGATGGGGATTGGGATGGTTGATCGGCTTGCCTGAGGCCATCCGATAAGCGAAGGCTGCGATGGTCCGCACCTTGGAGAGCAGAAGCGATGCGGTCCGGTCGAATTCCGCCCCGGTGGTCGGCACGTCGAGGACCTCCGGGTGGAAACAGGAGATCAGGTTCAGCATGGCAGACAGGATCGCCATGGGCGGCGCCGACTTGGGGAAGCCGGAGAAGTGGTGCTCGAGATTGGTATGGATCGGGGCGTGTTCTTTCAGGCGGGCGGAAAAGGCCTTGAGCTGGTCCACTTTGGGCAACTCGCCGTAGAGAATCAGGTAAGCTGTTTCGACAAAGGTGGCCTTTTCGGCGATCTCCTCGATGGGATAACCGCGGTAGCGCAGGATGCCCTTGGCGCCGTCGACATAGGTAATGGAGGAAAAGCAGGAGCCGGTGTTGGCGAAACCGGGATCCATGGTGATGCAGCCGGTGGTGTCGCGCAGCGTCTGAATGTCGATACAACGCTCATTTTCGGAACCGGTGATCATGTCGAAATCGTAACTCTTACCGTCGATGGTCAGGGTTGCTTTGTCGCTCATAGTTTGCTCCTGGAGGTTCGTTTAACGGTTTCGGCAGAAGGAATTCTTTGCAGGTTCGACGTTCTATCCCAGGGTGACCCGTGTAGCACCCAACAGGAAGTTCAATCGCGAACCTGGCTGATGATATCACATATGTACTTAATAATAGTAATCACTTGGAGTAATGCAATGAAAAGCCATCGCGCGGTTATAGGCCCGGCGCAACCGGCCGGATATGTGTTTTATCCCCATCTTCGCGTTATTTTCGAAAATAATGCTAGCTGCGCTTGATTTTCGAAAATGCCTTGATCGGAAAAAATGCTATGTCCGACAGGCCTCCTAGTCGCGGCAAAACAGTATCCGGCGGTCGACAGCCGCGGTCGAGCGGGTCCCGGTGAGGACCATGGCCTGCTTCAGCTCACCCTGCAGGGTATCTATGTATTTTTCCACGCCTTCCTGCAGCCCACCCACGGCGGCGATGGAAAACGGTCGGCCGATCATCGCCGCATCGGCCCCGAGAGCCAGGAGTTTCAGCACGTCGCCGCCGGAACGGACTCCGCCGTCGACAAGCACGGCGATCCTGCCTTTTACCGCGGCGGCAATCTCCGGCAGAACGGTAGCCGTGGCGGGGGCGTGATCGAGGACCCGGCCGCCGTGGTTGGAGACCACGATGGCGTTGGCGCCGGCTTCGACGGCCAGCTCAGCCTCGTCCGGGGTCATGATTCCCTTCAGGATGAATTTCATTCCGCTCTTGCGGATGATCTCGGTGAGTTTGGTCAACGACTTGGGCGACACCGGCCGACCCATCTTGCGCAGGGTGATGAGGCCCGCGGCGTCGATATCCATACCCATGATCTCGGCGCCGGTTTCCCGGGCCAGTTCCATCTTTTTGAACAGCTCCTCGTCTTCCCATGGCTTGATGAAGGGGATGCCGTGTCCGCCGGCCTTCCCGATGGCGGCAAAGCCGGCGCCATGGATGAACTCCGGGACACCGTCGCCGGTGCAGCCGAGTATTGATTTCGCCTTGCAGCCGTTGATGACCGCCTCGATGTAGTCCTCCTCGGAAACACCGCCCCCCATGTTGAACGAGACGCCGCCGATCGGCGCGGCCAGCACCGGCAGGGCGAGTTTCTTGCCGAGGATGGTTACCGAGGTATCCGGGTCGGTCACGTCGTGGATAAGGCGCATATTGAACTTGATTTCGGCAAGGGCCTGGACATTGGCGGCAAACGAGGAGCCGGTACCTAACCCGCCCATTCCCGGGACCTGGCCGGCACAGGCGCGGCCGTTGCAGACCGGGCAGACATAGCAGAATTTTTCCATCAGTGTTCTTGCATTGTCACGAATCACTTTCATGCTGTTCTCCGTTATAAGCATAGAAATGAGCAGAGTAACCCAAAATCCGGGCTCCTGAAATTGTCGGTTCGTCAGGTGACATGTAGTCGAAAAGAGTGCGACCGGCAAGGGATTTCATTTATGAATCTCGCGCCCATGTGAAGCTTCATCTGTCGGATCTCGCTTGCTCTTTTGGCTTGCTGGCTTCGTTACTTTTTCGGTTACATAGCGCTGCTATGCGCCCTCAGTCGTGTCTTGCAGGAAGCCAAAATAAATTGCGGCGTGATTTTCCGACATGACACTAAGGGATAAAAGTCGTAAAAAGTACTCCAACCCGTGGAGAATGGATTTTTTACGAGTCCATCACTAAGGAACTTGCGGGTGTTTCCCGGTCTCTATCAGCTGCGCCAGCTCGGTGGCGCCGAAGCGGAAACTCTCGCGGCAGAACTCGCATCGCACCTCGGCTTCGCCCTCCTGATCCAGGATCTTCTTCAGTTCCTCGGTCCCCAGCGAGAGCAGCGCCCCCCGCATCTTTTCGAGGTTGCAGCTGCAGAAATAGTGTAGTCTGCGGCAGCCGATCTTCCGGTGGGGGACGTTTCTGAATAGGGTGGAAAGGATGTCGCCGGGACTTTTTCCCTGCAGCAGAAGCTGCGAGAGGGGAGGGAGCGAGGCCATCTCCTGTTCGATGCTGGACAGGGTCCCTTCGTCCGCCGGCGGGAGCGACTGGATGAGGAAGCCGCCGGCAGTTGCGATCCTGCCATCCTTCTCTAGATGGATGGCGAGGGCTATCGCCGACGGGGTCTGTTCGGACTGGGACAGGTAAAAGGCGAGGTCCTCCCCGATTTCGCTGGTGTAGAGCTGGATGGTGCCGGAGTATTTCCTGGGTCGGCCGATGTCCTTGGTGACGGTGAGAAAGCCGGCGTGGCCGAGACCTCCGGCGACGTCGATGCGGCCCTCCTTCAGCGGCGCCTCACCATGGGGTTCGGCGACGAAGCCGCGGACCCAGCCGTTGTACCCCGCCTCGGTGATGATCTTGCGTAGAGGCCCGTTGCCTTCGAACTTCAGCAGGACTGACTGATCGTCCTTCAGCAGGGCGGCGAGCAGGGCTGCTCCGGTCAGGGCCCGGCCGAGGGCCGCGGCGGCGGTGGGGCCCACGTCGTGTCGCCGGCAGGCTTCGGTGACCAGCTTGGTGGTATTGCAGGCGATGCCGAAAAAATTGCCGCCGTCGGAAATGACTCGTTCGATAGTGTCCGTCATGGTGATGAATTCGGTTGGAGGTGCCAATACATGATAAAGCCGTCAAAAGTGCTCGAACCCGTGGAGATGGGCTCTGGAAAAAGTTCGATATACGGGGAGTAGTGTCTAAACGGCGCTTTGGTAGTACATATGGTACAATGAAGCGTTGTTTCAGCCTACAACGAAGTAGATCGGACGAGTCCATCAAGCCGGATTCGGCTCAATATAGTTCTTAAGACGCGGGAATCAATGGCCGAAGCTGTGAATTGGCGCAAAGTTTACGTTTACGTTCCAGTGAGAAAAAGGTAAGATGCTGCAACCTTGTTTTCCATCAACTTAGCGTAAGGGAGCACACACATGCGGATACTTCTTCTTTTTTGCCTGTTGTTGATCGGCCTGCCGGCGGAAGCGCGGGAGATAGCGGGGGTGATGGTTCAGGAAACCATCAAGGATGATGATGGTGCCGTTCTCCATCTCAACGGGGCGGGAATCCGGACCAAGATGTTCTTCGATGTCTACCTCGCCCAGCTCTACCTGGAAAAACCCTCCTCTTCGGCCGCCGAAGTCATAGCCGCCGAAGGCAAGAAGAGGATGATCATGCACTTTCTCTACAAAGAGGTGAGCAAGGACAAGCTGGTCGAGGCCTGGAATGAAGGATTCAAAAACAATACCGGCAGTGATGAGCTCGGCAGGCTCCAGGCCCGGATCGATCAGTTCAACGATCTCTTCGAGGATGTCAAGAAAGGGGATGTCGTGGTGCTCGATTATATTCCGGCGACCGGCACCGCGGTTACCGTAAAAGGACGGCAGAAGGGAGTGGTTCCCGGCAAGGATTTCAACGATGCCATGCTGAAGATCTGGCTGGGCGAGAAGCCGGTGACGGAGAGCCTCAAGGGACAGCTGCTCGATCAGCAGAAGAATTGAACTCTTTCGCTGCAGCAGTGAATAAACTGTTCAACAGTCAGCTATCGGCAGAACCAGCTGAAAGCTGACTGCCGATAGCTGGTGCCTTCCCGTCATGCCGCCAGATGCTTCAGCGAGATGCCGTCGACGATGTCCCGGCGCTTCTCGAAGAATTCATGGACATACACGAGGTGCCGACGCATCGCCTCGTAGGCCTTTTCCGGTTCCTTGTCCTTGATGTGGCGGAGGATTTCCCGGTGCTGTTCCAGGACATCGGCGTATGCAGCCCGGGTTTCCGTCATGTGGGCGAGGTTCTTTTTGATGCCCACGAAGAGAAAGTCGTAGAAATTCCTGGTCAAATGGATCAGAACCGGGTTCTTGGTGGAGAAGGTCACCGCCATATGGAAGGCGGTGTCGGCGGGGGTCGAGATCATGTTGGTCCCCTCCAGGTCCTCCTCCATCTCTTCCAGGCTCTTCTGCATGGCCCGCAGGTCGGCCTCGGTCGCCCGCTGGGCCGCGAGCCTCGCCGCGTTGCACTCCAGCCCCATGCGGACCTCGAGCAGATCGAAGAAGGTCGCCTCGTCAGTGGCCATGGCCGCGGCCAGAGGGTTGCCGTAGCGGTTCTCCGGCGAGCCGACGAAGGTGCCCTGGCCCTGGCTCTGCCAGAGCAGGCCGAGCTTGATGAGCTTATCGAGGGCGTTGCGCACCGAGGTCCTGCTCACCTCCATGGAGGCGGCGAGCTCGCGCTCGGGCGGAATCTGCTGGCCCGGCTTGAAGGTGCCTTTGTAAATCAGTTCCCGGATCTGTTCAAATACCAGGCTGGATACGCGTTTGGGTCTGATCGGTCGGATAGCGGGATTTTTTTCAGCTGACTCGCCCATAATTATCTGTCCTAAACTTACTTTTTCTTTTCCAGGGCTTCCGCCAGCAGCTCCATGGTGTGGGCGCAGCGGATGGTCGCATCGGCCTTGCCGACCGCTCCCTTCAGCATGATCATGCAGCCGGGGCAGTCCATGACTACGGTTTTAGCGCCGGTGGCCTGGATGGTGTCGACTTTGTCCCTGGTGATCTGCCGGGAAATCTGCGGATGGCTGAGGAAGGAATAGGTCCCGCCGAAGCCGCAGCAGCGGTCGGAGTTTTTCATCTCCGTCACCTTGTGGCCTGAGCTCGCGAGCAGCGCCCGCGGTTCCTTGAATACCCCCGAGCCGCGCTTCAGGTGGCAGGAATCGTGGTAGGTCACCTCCTTGACGGAGCCCGTCGCCTCCAGTTTCAAGGATGCTCCGAGAACGTTTTCCAGGAAGGCGGAGGCGTCCATGGTCTTGTTGGAGAGGGCCATTGCTTTCGCGGACCACTGCGGGTGGTCGGCCAGCCGCAGGGCGAAATCGCGCTTGACCGCCATAGTGCAGGTCGGGCAGATGCAGAGGATGTAATCGACGTTCGCCTCGGTGAAGGCTGCGACATTCTGCTTGGCGAGATATTCCCCGGTCTCGGTATCGCCCGAGTAGAGGGCGGGGATGCCGCAGCAGTTCTGATCTTTGGGGAAGACCACATCGACGTTGAAGGAGTTGAGGACCTTGATGAGACTCACTCCGACCTCCGGGTAGACGAAGTCCGCCCCGCAGCCGACGAAGAAGCCGACCCGGTAGCGGGGCCTGTCGACCCATTGGGCGATATTGTCGAACTGGTCGCGGAAAGGTTTTTCGGCGATCGCCGGCAGGTCCCGCCACTCGGTGTAGTCCCTGGCCATGAAGTGCATCGGCAGGTGGCGGATGATTCGCGGCCCATCTTCATCGCTCCTGTTCTTGTGGGTGACCGGGAGCTGCAGCTTGGAGGCCGCCCGGACCAGGTTGTGGAACAGGCCGCGGTTCTTCATGACAGCCTTGAAGGCCACGTTTTTGATGACCCCCATGCCGAATTCCTTGGAAACCTCGTTGCGCAGGTGGAGGATGATCTCCTCCAGATCGATCTTGGACGGGCAGACCGCCACGCAGGACCGGCAGCCGATGCAGGCCCGGGTGATTTCCTTGGCCTTGTCCAGCCCCTCGTAGAAGGCGGTGAGGATGATGCCGATGGCGGAAATGTAGATGGAGCCGAAGACATGACCGCCGACGGTCTGGTAGACCGGGCAGACGTTGGCGCAGGCCCCGCACTGGATGCAACGCAGGGCGTCCCGGCAGGCCCGGGATTCGTAGAGTGCCTCCCGGCCGCCGTCGATGAGGACGATGTGCTGCTCCTTCGGCTGACCCTCGACCGGTACTCCGCCCCGTATCCAGGTGACGTAGGAGGTGAGCAGCTGGCCTGTGGCGTTGCGCGGCAGGAGCCGCGTGATCTTGATGGCGTCCTCGATGTTGCGCACCAGCTTGTGGATTCCGGCGAAGACCACATGGACCTTCGGCAGGGTGGCGCAGAGCCGGGCGTTGCCTTCGTTGGTGACCAGACCGATCCCGCCGGTCTCGGCGACGAGGAAGTTGGCGCCGGTCAGGCCGATGTCGGCGTTGAAGTATTCCTTGCGCAGCCGCTCCCGGGCATGATCGACCAGAGCCTTGATCTCGGGGGCCAGCTGGCGGCCTGCCTCCTTGCTGAAGAGTTCGGCAACCTCCTCCTTGAACATGTGGATGGCGGGCATGACCATGTGGCTCGGCCGCTGGCCCGCCAGCTGGACGATCCACTCGCCGAGGTCGGTTTCCGCGGCCTTGATCCCGGCCGCTTCGAGCGCGCGGTTGAGATGGGCCTCCTCGGAGACCATGGACTTGGACTTGGCGATCAGCTTGGCCCCTTTCTCCTTGGCCAGTTTGATCACGTAGTCGTTGGCTTCCTTGGTGTCCTTGGCGACAAAGACTTTCGACCCGGCCGCCTCGGCATTCCTGATGAACTCGGCGAGGAGCTCCTTGCGGCGGACGCGGACCTCGTCCTTGATGGCGGCGAGTTCCGTTCGCATCGCATCGAAATCGAGGCCTCTATAGGCGTTTTCCCGGGCGATCAGGTAGGCGTCGCCGAAGAGGTGGAGGGCCTTGCTCAGTTTCGGATTGCCGATGGCCTCTTCGACACTCTTCCTGTAAGTCATATCTGTTGCCATTTCACTCTTCTCCTCTTCAGTTTTCCATGAGATCGCCGGAAATGCCGTCTATCAGCAGGATATGCAACTCTCTCGGACCATGGCAGCCGATGGTGAGCACCCGCTCGATGTCGGCAGTGCGGCTCGGCCCGGTGATGTAGGCGATGAATTTCGGGGACGGGTCCCTATGAAAGGCGGTCATCGGCTGGGCCGCGGCCAGATTGTCGGCGAGGATGGTTGCCGGATCGACCAGGACGAAATGCTTTTCCGGCAGGGTTGTCGCCAGGCGGATATTCTCGTCGGTGCTCTCCAGTACCACAGTGCCGGTGTCGGCCAGGGCGAAATTGCTGAAGGTGACGCCCCCACCCGGCACATGGCCCGCTTCCCGGAACCTTCCTGTAAAAACATCGATCCCGGCTGCCGAAAGCAGGCCGCGCAGGCCATGGCGGACGGCCGCCGGAGTCTCCGGCACCAGGGTAGCCCCCTGCGCCTTGCCGGCAATGTAGGCGGCCGCCTCCTGTAGATTATCTTTTCTCAGGACCTCCGCCCCGACACGTTTCGCCGCTTCGATGAACCGTTCTATGTTCTCAGTCATATCCTTTTTCCTTAATTATGATGGACTCGTAAAAAGTCCGATCTACTTCGTTGTAGGTCTGAAACGGCGCTTCGCTGTACCATATGTACTACCAAAGCGCCGTTTCAGACACTACGCCTCGTATATCAAACTTTTTCCAGAGCCCATCTCCACGGGTTGGAGCACTTTTTACGGCTTTATCAATTACGCCGATGATCGGGAAGAGAATTTTTTTATATCCAGCCGCAGTGCCCCGGCGCTTGCCGTGCGGGGTGGCCAAGCCTTGAAGACCGTTTAGCCGAGCAACTTCATTATAGGGGTAACGGCCGGAAAAACTCAAACGGAGCCCTGAACCTTTTATGCCGAATGCAAATTTTATGCCCGGAGAGACGGGCGGGAATCCGCCGGAATATCGCAGGAAGGAGGATTTCGAAAGGACTCTTCTCGTCTGGAAAAAAAGACGATGCCGCAGTTTTGCAGTGGAATTCAGGTTCCGTTACGAAATAACTTGAACACTTATTTCCATTCGTTACGGCCTCTTATGCCGTTTCCTGCGAAGATATTCTCCGTAAAGCCTTTTGCCATGGTTTGCCCCTATGTCTGCGGCACCGTCTGCAAAAAAAGACAAGCAGGTTTTGCCCGATGAAAATCTTCTTCCGAAAGTCGAAACTCCACTCACTGGGCCAGGTTGTACTTCTTCAGGAGGGCATAATAGTGCGACCGGGACAACCCGGAAATCTCCATTATTTCCTGAATGTTGCCGTCGCACTGACGGATCAGTTCACCAAGGTAGGTTTTCTCCGCGGTGTTCTTGAACTCCTTCAGGGGGGGGAGCTGCCGATCGAAAATATCCTCGAAGATCTTCTGTCCGAAATTATGTACAAGCGAGTCTGAGGCATGGTTTTCCTCCTCTATGACCTGTGTGCCGGTGAGCCTGGTGATTTGGGCCTTGGCCACCTGTATTCTCAGGCTCCTGGGCAGATGCATCGCGCAGAGCGTACTTTCCTCGCCGGCGTTGATTACGGCATTTTCGAGAATATTGAAAAGTTCCCGAACGTTGCCCGGCCAGTGGTATTCGTCGAGGGTTCTTGAAAAATCCTCGCCGATCTCCTTTGGAGCGAGGCCGAAATTCTTGCAGAGCTGATTGATCCGGAACTCGGCCAGCGGCTGAATGTCGCCCACCCTCTTGCGCAGGGAGGGCAAATCGATCCGCATGGTCTTGATGCGAAAGAGCAGGTCGCTGCGGAAGAGGCCTTCTTCCACCATTTTCTCGAGGTCGCGGTTGGTGGCGGCGATGAGGCGGAAATTGCTGGTCTGCTCCCTGGTGGCGCCAACCGGCCGGAACTGACGTTCCTGCAGGACCCGGAGGAAGACCTTCTGGATGGTCAGGGGCATCTCGCCGATCTCGTCGAGGAAGAGGGTGCCGCCGTCGGCCGTCTTGATCAGCCCCTGTCGATTGAGCTGGGCGCCGGTGAAGGAGCCCTTCAGATGGCCGAAAAGGGTCGATTCGACCAGGGACTCGGTGAGCGAGGCACAGTCGACCACGACGAAGTTGCCGGCCGCGCGGCTGCTGTTCTTGTGGATGATGGTGGCGAAGAGTTCCTTGCCTGTCCCCGTTTCGCCGGTGAGCAGGACGTTGGCGTCGGACATCGAGGCCTTGGCGGTGAGCGCGATGCTCGCCCTGATCTCTTGGCTGCTGCCGACGATGCCGGAAATGGCCACCTCTTTCTTCGCGGCGCTGCCTTTCTTTTCCTGCCGGTATTTCAAGGCCCGGTTGAGGGTCAGGGTGATGTCGCGGACGCTGGTCGGCTTGAGCAGATAGTCCCACACCCCGCCCTTGATCGCCAGCTCGGCGCCGTCCGGATTGCCCTTGCCGGTGAGGATGATGACCTCCGGCGGATCCGGGAGGGCCATGAGCGAGGGCAGGAGGTCAAGGCCGTTGCCGTCCGGGAGATAGACATCGAGAAAGACCACGTCGTAGCCGGCGCGCCGGGCAAGTTCCAGCCCGTCTCTCAGGGTGTGGGCCTTGTCGGCGGCGTAGGAGAGCCGGGTGACCAGGCTTGCCATGGTCTCGCAGGCTTCGATGTCGTCGTCGATTATGAGGATGTTGGTCATGCTGTTTTTTAGTACCTTAGAAATTCGTTTCTCGTTCTTTAGTACCTTAGAAATTCGTTTCTTGCTTTTTAAGAACGAATTTCGTGAAGGTACTTATACCCCTCAAGGGGGCACTGAAATGAGTCCCCTCTGCTGTGGGAGGGGATAACAGCCCTTGGGTTGCGGGCGCAGCCCGCATTAGAAACGAATTTCGTGAAGGTTCTTATACCCCACTTGGGTGTTCGCTCTTCATTACCTCGCGGATGGCCTCCATGAGATCTCGTTTATCGTAGGGCTTGATGACCACGCGAACGATGTTGGCGTGCTCCCTGGCGGCGATCCGGGCGTCGTCCCGGCCGGAGATGAGGATCACCGGCAGTCCCGGAAGCCTGCCGGCCAGGTCGGCCCCGCTCATGCCCGGCATGTCGAAGTCGGTGATGAGTATATCAAAAGAGGGCGATGTTGACGAGGCGAGATGCAAGGCGGCTGCCGGGTCTCGCAGGGCTGTCACGGCAAAGCCCAATTCTTCAAGTACGCGGGGCGTCGTCTGCAGCTGGTCTTCGTCGTCCTCCACGAAGAGGATGTGGCCGCCCGATTCGAAACTCGTGCCCTGGCTGCTGGAGACGATGTCCTCTCCGGCGGCGGTCTCCGGCAAAAGGATCTCGAAGATGCTGCCGCCGCCGTCGCCGCAGAACACCCGGATGGTGCCCTGATGGCTCTTGACGATGCCGTGCACCACCGCAAGACCCAGTCCGGTGCCTTCCGATTTGCTCTTGGTCGAGAAGAAGGGGTCGAAGATCTTGTCGACGATCTCGGGTTTTATTCCCGGACCGTTGTCGGTCACCGAGAGTTTGATCTGGTTGCCTGGGAACTCGGAAGTCAGCTGAGCCGCCTTCGCCTCGTCCGGCGTGACTCGGGACAGCTGGATATCGATGTTGCCCCCCGTTTTCCTCAGGGCATGGAAAGCGTTGGTGCAGAGGTTGAGGATAGCCTGATGCATCTGGGTCGGGTCGGCGAGGACAAAGTATTTGTCCGGGGGGCGGACATTGCTCGATACCTTGATGTTGGCGGGCATCGAAGCCTCCATCAGGTGGACGACTTCCAGCACCACGCTGCCCATGTCGGTCGGCCGGAAACCTTCCCTGGACGGCCGGGAAAAGGAGAGGATCTGCTGGACGACCCGGCCACCCCTCCGGGCCGCCTTGAGGACCCGCTGCAGGTCCGCCTCGGTCTGGGTGCCGGGCGTAAGATCGCCGATGGCCAGCTCGGTGGAATTGATGATTGAGGTGAGGATGTTGTTGAAATCGTGGGCGATGCCGCCGGCCAGCGTGCCGATGGCCTCCATCTTCTGGGACTGGAGCAGCTGTTTTTCCAGGTTCTGCTCCTTGGTAATATTTTCGGCGGTGGAGAGGACCCCGACGATCTTGCCGCCTTGGCCCTGCAGGGGAACCTTGTTGACCTCGATCCAGGCCTCCTGGCCGCCCTTGCCGGTAACCTTGCGGCGGATTTTGCGGAAGGCCTTCTTGCTGGAGATGACCGCCGCATCGGCGGAAACCGACCAGTCCGAATAGGAGGAGTCGCTCAGCAGGTCGGCGGTGGATTTGCCCATCACCTGCTGATTGTCCTGGATGCCGAAAAAGTCCATGAAGGCGCGGTTGGCGCCGAGATATTTGCCCTGCAGGTCCTTCCAGGAAACGAGCTGGGGGATGGTGTCCATAAGTGTTTCCTGGAAGGCCAACTGGTCGATGATCTTCAGCTCGACCTTGCGCCGCTCGAGCATCGCGCCCAGCATGGCGACCAGGGCGAGCAGAAGCAGGATGAAGCTGACCATGATGGTCCAGAACAACTCCTTGGAAATGGCATAAATGGCCTGCGGGGCATTGATGATCGTGCTGTTCTCAGGCAGCAGGTCTCGGTCGATCCCCAGCTTTTCCATGACCTTGTAGTCGAACATGTAGGTGCCGCTCGGCTCCCGGAAGATGGGGATATTGTCGGCCTTTTTCCCCTCGAGAATCTGCAGGGCCATCTCACCCGCCATCTTGCCGTGCTCGATGCCGGACAGCACCCTTCCCCCGACAGCCCCGTAGCCGACCATAAACTCCCAGGAGGTGTAGATGGGCACGGTGCTGTGGCGGTAGATGGCCTCGCTCACCTCCTCCGAAGTGTAGAAACGACCGTTGATGGTCTGGTAATAAGGGGCGATGAACAGCAAGGTATCGTCGGGGAGGTGGCTCACCCGCTGCTGGGCCTCCTCAAGGCTCAACTGGATCCAGAACTCCACCTTGAACCCGAGATCCGTCTGCCCGAGGATTTTTTCAGCCTGGCGTTTGATGGTAACGCCGGCGGTTGAACTGTCGATCAGGACTATGACCCGATCCCGCTTGGGATGCAGCTTCTTGGCGATGTTCAGGGTGGCGACCAGGTCATAGACCTCGACCACGCCGGTCATGTTGCCGTCGCCGAGGTCCGCTTCCATGAGGTCGTTTATGCCGCAGAACACTACCGGGACGCCGGGAAAAAGTACTTTACGATATTGATTGACGAAGTTGAGGGCGTCGTTGTCGGAGATGACGACGATGTCAAAGGACTCCCCGGCGAATTTCTCCTGGAAGAGGGCGAAATGGTTTTCCTTCAGGCTGCCGTACTCGAACTTCTTGGCGTCCATGTATTCGATCTGCAGATCGACCTTGAATCTGCTGTTGTTGAGCACGGAGCGGACGCCTTCGAGCTCGCTGTCCGACCACTTGTAGCCGTTATGATAGGAATTGATGTAGAGGACGTTCTTCTTCTCCGGGACGGCGTCGGAAAAAGAGGCGAAGATCAGCTGGAGGACAGCGAAAACAGCGAGAATGGTGAAGCGCATTGGTGTGGATACCAATCAAGTCCGGCGGACCGGCCGAACCCTGCCTTGGCA
>JAEYNP010000081.1 GCA_023412495.1 Pseudomonadota bacterium | reverse complement strand
GAGGACTGAGGACTGAGGACTGAGGACTGAGGACTGAGGACTGAGGACTGAGGACTGAGGACTGAGGAAGCGTACGACACAACGTATCGATTGCAAAGGAAAATTTACTCAGTCCTCATAACTCAGTCCTCAGTTCTCTTTTTTACTCAGAATTCGATTTCCATGCCCTCCCGGGCGAAAAAGATCTCCGTGGCCCCGTTTTTCCCTGGCCGGCAGTATGTCTCCGCCAGCTCGTCAAGCGCCGCGTCGGTCCGATCCGGATCGTGATGGAAGAGGGCGAGCCGCTTGACACCCGCCCGATTGGCGGCCTCGATGGCGTATTCGATGGAGGTATGCCCCCAGTTGAGCCTGCCGCCGTACTCGGCGGCGGTGTACTGGGCGTCGCAGATGAGGAGGTCCGTGCCGGCGAAGAATTGCTCAACTGCTAGATTTTGCTCGATGGCCACCTCCTCGCCCTCGACGGCCATCGCCTCGTCAAAGGCGGGATGGCTTGGGTCGGTAATGAACAGGTTGCGGAAGGGCTCGGTATCGTAGCAAGTGCAGACAGACTTGTCGTTGTACTCGAACCGGTAGCCCAGGGCGGTGATGGGATGATTGAGCAGCTTGGTTCGCAGAACGAGGCCTTCGCCCATATCGATATGCGGATCCTCCTTCAGCCGGATGTACTCTATCTCGGAGGCCAACTCGCCCATGTTCACCGGAAAATAGCGGTACTTCATCTGCCCGCCGACCACTTCTTCCAGAGGGTCCTCCTCGAAGGAAACCGGGCCGTGAACCATCAGTTTGGTGCCGGGAATGTAGATGGGCGTGAAGAAGGGATAGCCCATGATGTGGTCCCAGTGGGTGTGGGAGAGAAAGATGTCGGCCTTGATCGGTCCCTTCGGCAGATCGTTCGCCATAAGGTAATTGCCCAGGGTCCGGATTCCCGAGCCCGCATCGATGATGACAATGCGGTTGTCCGGCCCCACCCGCAGCTCGATGCAGGCCGTGTTGCCGCCGTACTTCTGGGTTTTCGGCCCCGGACTGGGGATCGAGCCGCGCACCCCCCAAAAACGAATTTTCATACCCTCTCCAGAAGGATCAGATTTTCAGGAAGATTTCCGCTTTTTGTATCTCCTCGACCACCCTGTCGCCGATACCGCCATAGTCCTTCCAGGTAAGACCGACGGATTTGAGGAGAAAATCGACATGATCCACCTTGGGAAAGGGATCGCCGGCATATCCGTGATCGAGAATGTTGGTGTAGATATTGCCGAGCGCGACCAGGGCCAGCTGTTGTCCGAAATCCCCCTTGAGGATTTCGTCGGTCTCATGGTGATAGCCGATGCACCGGGTGATAACAGGGTTGAGCTTCCACTTTTCAGCGATCATCAGCCCAACCTCCTGATGATCGATACCCATCACATCCGCCTCCACCTCCCTGAGCGGCAGCTGTTCAAACCGGGCGATGTTCAAGGTCTCGATGTACTCGTCGCCGAAAGGGACCTTGCCGAGATCGTGGAGCAGCCCTGCCAAAAACAGCTCTTCGCGCTCCATGATCGGCAGCCCCTTGGCCTCCCCGAGGAGTTTCGCGGCGACGCCTGCTCCAATGGAATGCGCCCAGAATTTGGTGGTGGGCAGAGCTTTGGATTTCTTCACCCCCGACACCGTGCGGATGATGGCGGTACTGAGCGCCATGTTCTTGACGGTATTCATCCCCAGCATGGTGATGGCCCGAGTGAGGGACGTGACCTTGTTGACAAGGGAATAGTAGGCCGAATTGATAAGCTTCAGTACCTGGCCGGTCAGGACCGGATCGAGGGAGATCACCTTGTTGAGCTCATTGGGGGAGGCATCGGTACGGCTGCAGATTTCCATGACCTTGCCGACGGTGGTCGACAGGCTCGGCATTTTCTCGATAAACCTCTCGATATCCTTTCTCTGCCTATCCTTCTGAATCGCCATGTATATCTTATATAATCAAATGGTTAACCAACATCGGCGGGTCTTTCCTGCACAGGTATTGTATAGGAAGAATTCTCTCCGGTCAAGACTCCGCAGGAGCCTCCCCGCAGTTTCGTGACGGCCGCCGCAACCGGACTGCGGCCAGTTCTCAACGCAGGCTCTCTTCGGTCCCGCGGCAGAAGTGAACAGCCTCCCGGTAGCTGAGTGTCTTACCGCCGAAGATGTCGAGGGCGCTGCCGACGGTGCAGTCGAGGCGGCCGCGGCCGGCCGTGTCGAGCAGCTTGAGATCCGTGAGATCCCTGATCCCGCCGGCGTAGGTGGTGGCGATGGGCGTCCACCGGGCGAGTTTTTCGACCAGTTCCACTTCGATCCCGGCGCATTTGCCTTCCACATCGGCGGCATGGATCAGGAATTCGTCGCAGGAGCGGGCGAGATCGCTCAAGACCTCGGGTGAAATGGCCACGCTGGTGAACTTTTGCCAGCGGTCGGTGACGATGAAGTACTCCTCCCCCCGCCTGCGGCAGCTGAGGTCGAGCACGAGGCGGGACCGGCCGACCGCCTTGACCAGTTTTGCCAGCCTGTCACGATCGATCATGCCGTCACGAAAGACGTAGGAGGTAACGATGACATGGGAAGAGCCCGCATCAAGCCAGCGGGCGGCATTTTCCGCAGTGATCCCGCCGCCCAGCTGCATGCCGCCCGGCCAGGCGGCAAGGGCCTCTTCGGCTGCAGTGTCGTTGCCCGGCCCCAGCTTGATGATATGGCCGCCTGTGAGATTGTCGGCTCGATACAGTGCAGCAAACCAGGAAGGCGGCTTCTCCGCGACGAAATTAGTCTGGACGGCCAGGGGCTCGCTGTCGCTGAGCGTCGAGCCGACGATCTGTTTCACCACGCCGTCATGGAGATCTATACATGGTCTGAATTTCATTTATCCTCCATTTCAGGTACTCTCTCCATCAACTCGGGACGCTGGAGCGTGGAAACGATATCAATGCCATTAACTTTGGGGGGAGCTATTGCTCGGTATCGTTATCGCTATCGGTATCGAAATAGCACTTCAGCGCGTTGTATTCGATAGCGATAGCGATACCGATTTGGATGAAAAGCTAAGGTTAATGATATTGGAGAGCATCCTGTCTTCCCATCTTAACCCATGTTTGGCATTGACTTGGGTGTTCCCTTACGCCGAGACGAAAAAAGCGGGATGCTCATGCAAGCACCCCGCCTTTTTCAATTCACACTCCATCATTTCCGCCGCTGCCGGCGCATGCACATCAGCCTTTCTTGATCAGCATCGTACTGGGATCGAGCGTGAGGATGGTGCCCGGATCGAGCCTGCAGGTATCACATTTGACTATTTCCAGTTTCATGAGATCACCCACGGGCTTGATCAACAGCACGGTCTCGAACAGGCTGTCCACCTCGTGGCAGGGCGCAGGCACGCCGTCCAGGCTGACCCGCGGGTCTTCCCGGTGGCTGACCGCCGAGAACCAGATCATCCTGAGGCCGCGATCGTTCATGAAATCGCGCAGTTCTTCGAGGGATTCCTTGTCGTTGTTCACAAAATCGTAGCCGTCGATGATCAGGCACTCGGGCTTGTAGATGTTCTGCTTGACCAGATCGTCCAGCCGCTCTTCCAGAAGAGCCTTGCTGAAGGAGCTCTCCTTGAAGGTCATGATCATGCGGTTCTTCATGATCTCGGGAACGGACCCGAGCTTCTCGCCGTCAGTCAGGAGGGAGAGGATGTCGTCATACCAGGCGCGGGTCTTGTCGATCCCCTGGCCGATCGACACATGCAGCACCTTGTTGCCCAGCAGCATGCAGTCGAGGGCGAACTGCACCAGGATTGCGGTCTTGCCCAGACCGGCCCTGGCCATCACCAGCCCCATCATGGGCCGGATCCCGCCGCCCTCCTTTTCCTCGAGGCCGAGGGCCCGGAGAGGATTGTTCAAGATCAACTCACTGTTTGTCATGGTTGTCACCTTTCATTATCGTATCGGCCTGCAGCTAAGCAGCCATCGGTCCGCCCCGGCGGGGCGGACTTTTATCTAGTTGTATTCCGTATTTCTGCTGTAATCAAGAGTTCTTCTTCTCTTCCTGATACTTCTTGATCAGCTGTTCGCTCACGCCTTTCGGGACCGGCTTGAAGGTCGCGAACTCCATGGTGAATTCGGCCTTGCCCTGGGTGAGGGAGCGAAGCGTGGTGGAGTAGCCGAACATCTCCGAGAGCGGGACTTCCGCCTCGACCACCGAATAGCTTCCTTCCTCGGTGGTGCCGATGATCATGCCGCGGCGCTGGTTGATGGAGCCCATGACCGAGCCCTGAAATTCGGTGGGGCCTTCCACCGCCACCTTCATGATCGGTTCGAGTATGGTCGGTTTGGCCTTGAGATACCCTTCCTTGAAGCCGCCGATCGCCGCCAGCTGGAAGGCGATGTCGGAAGAGTCCACCGCATGGAAGGCGCCGTCGTTGATGACGCAGCGCACGCCGGTGATGGTCGCCCCGCAGAGCGGGCCCTTTTCCAGGCTCTTCTGAAAGCCTTTGTCGCAGGAGGAAATGAACTCGCGGGGGATGACGCCGCCGACAATACTGTCGACGAATTCGTAATCGCCTTCCTCGAGCGGCTCCATGTAGCCCGCTACCCGGCCGTACTGGCCGGAACCGCCGGTCTGCTTCTTATGGGTGTAGTTGAACTCGGCCCGCTGGGTGATGGTCTCGCGGTAGGCGACCTGGGGCGCGCCGACCTCGACCAGCGCGTTGTATTCGCGCTTCATCCGCTCGACATAGACCTCCAGATGCAGCTCTCCCATGCCGGAGATGATGGTCTCGCCGGTCTCGTGATCGACATAGGACTTGAAGGTCGGGTCCTCCTTGGTGAAGCGGTTGAGGGCTTTCGACATGTTGATCTGGGCCTTGTTGTCCTTCGGGATGACCGCAAGCGATATGACCGGCTCCGGGATATGCATGGAGGTCATCGAGCAGCTGATATCCTCGGAAGTGAAGGTGTCGCCGGAGGCGCAGTCGATGCCGAAGAGCGCCACGATGTCGCCTGAGCCGCATTCCTCGATCTCCTCCATCTCGTTGGAGTGCATGCGGCAGAGACGGCCGATCTTCACCTTCTTGCCGGTCCTGCTGTTGAACACGGTATCGCCCTTGGCGACCTTGCCCTGGTAGGTGCGGATATAGGTGAGCTGGCCGTAGCGGCCGTCCTCCAATTTGAAGGCGAGCATGACGAGCGGGTCGTCCGGATCGTTGGTGACCGGGAACTCCTTCTCGTCATTCTTCAGGTCGAGCGCCATGTTGGTAACATCGGTCGGACAGGGCAGGAAACGGCCGACCGCGTCGAGCAGCGTCTGAATGCCCTTGTTCTTGTAAGCGGAACCGACCATGACCGGGGTGAAGTCGAGCGCCAGAGTTCCTTTGCGGATAGCATCGTAGATGAGCTGGGTATCGATATCGCCGCCTTCCAGCAGGGCTTCCATCAGCTCCTCGGAGAACATGGAGATCTCCTCGAGCAGGGCTTCGCGCTTTTCTTTGGCCTCGGCCATGTACTCCGCCGGGATATCCCGTTCGACCACGGTGTCGCCGTTCGGGCCTTCGAAATAGACGGCCCTCATGGTGACCAGGTCGATCATGCCCTGCAAGTCGCTCTCCAGGCCGATCGGGATCTGCAGCATGTGCGCGTTCAGCTCCAGCTTTTCCCGAAGCTGCTTGGTAACTTTCTCGGGATTGGCCCCGGTGCGGTCGCACTTGTTGATGAAGGCGATGCGGGGGACGCTGTAGCGGGTCATCTGCCGGTTGACCGTGATCGACTGGGACTGCACCCCGCCGACGGAGCAGAGCACCAGGATGGCCCCGTCGAGCACGCGCAGCGCCCGTTCCACCTCGACGGTGAAGTCGACATGGCCAGGGGTGTCGATGATATTGATATTGAAGTCCTTCCAGGAACAGTAGGTGGCCGCCGACTGAATGGTGATGCCACGCTCTCTTTCGAGTTCCATGGAGTCCATCTTCGCGCCGACCCCATCCTTGCCCCGAACCTCATGGATGGCATGGATTCTTTTGGTATAGAACAGGATGCGCTCGGTAAGAGTGGTCTTTCCCGAATCGATATGGGCGCTGATACCTATGTTCCTGACTTTCGACAAATCCTTATTCATGGCTGCTGTTCCTCTGCAACGTTTGCCAACCGGCTCGAAATCCGGCCTCGCTCTTCACGAGCTTGGGGAATAAATAAAAAAGTAAGGAGTCACAGCAAGCTGCAACTCCTTACTCAACTGATTCAGTCTGTGATACCCGAGGTCTATCGTCGACCTCTTCCATTGAAAACAGAGACGATACCACACTGCAGGAAATGCAGCATCGCAGCCGCACACCTGAAAGAATTACATCCGAGAACCTCTTTCATTACACAATTCACAAGTAAAAAACCAGTAAAAAATATCGTCCCACACCATTTTTCTCCGGTGTCATGCGACTTTCCCTTTCAAATTCGTCTCTCCCGATACTCCGGTGACATGTTTGTTGCCCCCTGAGTGGTCCCACCTCGCCTTTTTGAAAATAAATATCAAAATACCGTTTGACAATGATCATTCTTAAGAGTAAATAGTAATCATTCTTGTTTAGGATCTTCAACCCATACCCAAGCGGAGGAAAAACACCGATGAGCAAAACGATTGAAAATCTGAAGGCCGCATTCGCCGGCGAGTCCATGGCCCGCAATAAGTATACCTTCTTCGCCAATGTTGCCAGGAAGGAAGGCTATCATTACATTGCAAAAATCTTCGAAGAAACCGCCGTTAACGAAATGCGCCACGCCAACGATCACTTGAAACTCCTGAAAGGTATCGGCGATACCGTAGCAAACCTGAAAGAGGCGATCGGCGGCGAAGATTACGAGACCGAATCCATGTACCCCCAGTTCGCAAGGCAGGCAGAGGAGGAAGGGAACATCGAGGCCGCAGTGCTTTTCATGCAGATCGCCCGGATTGAGGCCGAACACCGCGAGCGCTACAGGAAACTGCTGGCCATGGTCGAGAGCGGCACGGTGTTCAAACGCGAGACACCGATCAAATGGAAATGCTCGCTCTGCGGCTATACCCATACCGGCAACGAGCCGCCGGCCAAATGTCCTTCCTGCAAGCATCCAGGCGAATATTACGAACCGGCGAACATGGATCTGTAAGAGCCGGCAGACTGTCCTCCCGGCCGAGACAGTTGGCCGGGAAGGATCAGGGAGGTAAACCAGCCATGAGCACAAGAAGGATCCCTGCACGGGAATCGGCAATCGAGTTGCCGCGGATGATTTATACGCCGGCCTTCCTGTCGCTGCTGACCTGGTTCATTCTCGTTTCCGGCTGTGCCCGGCATCCGCTGGGCCAGCCGGAGGATATCACTCTGTACCATGCCCCCTCGCCGCCGGCCGTTGCCGCCGCCCACACTCCGGTCTTTCTTCCCGAGCATTCCTCGGAAACCTTCAACAGGATAGGCTCGCCGAGTGCACGGGAGGTGCCGGGCAGTCAGCCGGAAGTCTTCGTCGACCCTGATAATCCCGCCCTCTACTACGAAATACAGGAATTCACCACGGCAAAAGGCCGGTACACCAACCTCGTTTATCGCATCCACTTCCCGGAAGTCCCCCTCGACTGGGGCAGGATCAACCTCACAGCCGGCAGCAATCCGGGGTTGCTTATCATCTACACCCTGAGTGACAGCTCGGAGCTTCTGCTCGTCACCACCGTCCATACCTGCGGCTGCTATCTCGCATTTCTTCCCACCAAAAACCTGCCGCCCGAGGCCTACCCCCCGGACTGGCCGGGCGAGACGCAGGAGGTCTACGGTTACACCCTGCCGGGCAGGATCGAACCGCCCCGTGAGGACATCGAAGAGCGCATCATGTTCACTCTCGCCGGCGAGACCCACCGCGTCCGGGATGTCGGCTTGCTCGACCGGCAAGAAAGAGAAAAGCTGCCCCGCCGGGAGATGGAACTCCTGCCGATGCACGCCCTTTATGCCCTGCCGTACAGGGACGGCACCATTCCCTTTTTCGAGACGGAGGGATGCAGGGAGGGCTATGTGAAGGACAATACGAAAATCCTCGAGCGGCTCCTTATGAGCTGGTGGGCCTTCGACCTCCGTATCGGCGAGGACAAGGCCTACAGCGTCCATGACCGGAGCGATACAGTCTTCTACACCAGCCTGAAATTCTGGGCCAGACGCGCCTCGGATATGAAGGACTTTCCGAGGTTTCTGTCCTACTGGGGATGGAAATTCTAGGAGCCTGGCGGATTATGCCCTTTTTCCTCCGGGAGAGCGGGTGACAAGGTGGACGTTGTGGACTCCCAGCGCCGGGTCATTCCTCCTCCGGCCGCCACAGGTATTCGGCGAAATCGATCTTCCCGTCCGAGCCGATGAGCACCCCTTCCTCCGCCAGGAGACCGCGCTGGTAGAGGTAGCCCATGGACGACCGTACGGAGATCCCGCCGTTGCGGTTCACCACCCGATGCCACGGCAGGCCGTATTTCTCCGAGCAGGAATGCAGGATCCTCGCCACCTGACGGGCCCCGCGCCGGTTCCCCGCCCCGGCGGCGATAATGCCGTAGGTGGTTACCCTGCCTGCGGGGATGCTGCGGATGATCTCCACCGCCCGCATCGTGAAGGCGTCTTTCCCTTGCGCCCTTTCTCTCTTTTCCATCACGATGCGTCGGCTTGCCTGCAGGTTCAAAACCCATCCCGCAGCCGACGCAGGGCGGTGAACACCGAAAGAGGGTCAAGGTCTTCTCCGAAAAACCTCCGGGCGACGGTATCTACGATCCCCTGCTCGGCGCAGCGGAGGAAAGGATTGGTCGCGGCCTCGTCGGCCAGGGTGGAGGGAGTGGTTGGCCGACCTGCGGCTCGCTGCGCGTCCACCTGTTCCCGGCGGGCGGCGACGGCACCGTTGTCGGGTTCGACGAAGCCGGCGAACTTGAGGTTATGGGCAGTATACTCGTGGCCGAAATAGACTCTGGTGGCGGGAGGCAGACTGCAGACGATAGTGGTCAGGGCATCGTGCATCTGTTTCGGCGTCCCCTCGAACAATCTGCCGCAACCGGCTCCGAACAGGGTGTCGCCGGTAAAGAGGTCGTCCCCGAAGAGGTAGCAGATGCTGCCGGTGGTATGACCGGGAGTATGCAGGACCTGCCCCTCGACCTGGCCGATTTTCACCGTTTCGCCATCGGAGAGAGGACGGTTGAGACCGTGAATCCGCCGTTTATCCCCCGCATGCCCGTAGACATCGACATCGGGAAATTCCTCCAGCAGATCTTCCAGGCCGCCGATATGATCGGCGTGATGATGGGTGCAGAGAATCGCCCGCAGGGAGACCCCGGCATTCGCCACCGCGCGGGAAACAGGGTAGTACTCCGCCGGATCGACGACCGCGGCCATACCGGTTACCTCGTCGAATACCAAGTAAGCGTAGTTGTCGAAGGAACAGGGCAGTGTGACGATCTTCATATCTTTCACCTTGCTGATGGAAAATATAAACCCGACGGCTCTGCAGGGAAGAAGTTCTTTCACCCTGCCTGCCAATGATCATACTCCTCGAGGAAGCCCCGCTCCAGCACAAAAAACCCCGCTCGCGCCTTTTTCTTCCGATGGAAGAAGAAAGATCGCTTGCGGGGCCCTGGGAGGATTTCTTGTTCTGTACCGACTGTTACTGCTGAGGTGCGTTTCCGGCCGCACCCGGGGTGTCACCACCGGCTGGTGCCTGGCCGCCCATCATACCTCTACCCATCATGCCGCGACCCATTCCACGGCCGCCCATGGGTCCGAGATACTGCGAGACGCCTGCGGCTTCAGCTTTTTCCATCATTGCCGTATGGAGGTCGAAGAGTTCCCCCGTCACCTTCGCCGCGGCATTGGGATCGGGATTGTCGCTTCGCATGAGCGCCATCTTCTCCGCCCGTTTCATCGCTATCTGCTTATGCAGGGCCTGATTGTCCTTGAAAAATTTGGTGACCTTGGCCTTGGTGTCGGCGTCGAGCTGCTGCATCATCTGACCCTGCATGGGACAATCCCAGTAGCCGCCCCAGCCGCCGCCATGGCCGCCGGGACCGTGACCGCCCCTGCCCCACGCCGCCGAGGTGACGGTTGCCATGGAAAGTCCTGCGACGAGAGCGATTGCTACGATTTGCTTTTTCATTTCTGTCTCCTTTGTTGAATTGCCTGTTCCCGTGAACAGTTGGTTGCTTTTATGTCGGTTGCGATTTGCTCGCTTGTCCGCCGTCCGTCTTCGCAAAAGATTAAGCAACGCTGATGCCATCTCCCAAAAAATCGCTCATCTCTTTGTTTTTTCAATAAATTAAACATTAAAAGGTTAACCGCAACAAGAAAAAGGACCGGCAAATAGGTAAAAACTACCCACCGGACAAGGGCTGATCCTGGGTAGATTCTTCCCGGTCGGCCTCCTTTGGCATTGACCCGAATGGCATTCGGATGTATCAGGAATCGAAATCGAACCGAAAAGGATGCTTATGAAGATAATACTATTGCTGGCCGCCCTTCTGCTCTGTTGCACACCAGCCTTCGGCAGGGGGAAAGAGAAGCTGCCGCTGGCCCAAAGAATAAGTGACGAGAAACTTATCCTCGCGGAGAAATACCAACAGGGTTCGCAAAAGTGCCGGGAGCGCAGTCGAAAGAGGGCGAAAGAGTCGTGTTTTGAACAGAAGAAGAAGGAATTCCTGCAAAATGTTGCCGACCTCGAAAATAATCCCCGGGCTTATTTCACCGCGAAGGAAAAAAATTCTCTCGACCGGAAAACCTTGCAGGAACTGAAATCCCAATAAATTTCCAACCGATCAACTTCCCTCCTTTCCGCCGTCCCGGTGGATATCCCGGTGGAAGACCGTCAGTTCCACAGGCCTGCCGGCACAGGCTTCGGCCAGAAGGGTGGCGATCTTCTCGGCGACGGCCACGGACCGGTGCCTGCCGCCGGTACAACCGACGGCCATGCGCAGGACCTTCTTTTCGGCGTCCAGGCTCTGCTCGACGAGAAAGTCGATAAGCGGCGCGAGCCGGCGAAAAAATGTCCGGCCCGTCTCGTTCTCCAGGGCGTAATCCGCCACCGCCGGTTCGAGCCCCGTGCCGGGCCGCAGTTCCGTCACCCAGTGGGGATTGGGCAGTATCCGCACGTCCCAGAGGAAATTCACGTCGACAGGTGGGCCATATTTGAATCCGAATGAAAAAACCACCACCCGCAACGGCACGGCATCCTCATTTTTTTCCATATTTTCCTGTCCTTCTTCCATAGCCCCGTCACTTAGCCGCAGGCCGCAGAATCCGCGGCGCGACCCTGCGGCGGCATGTAGGCCGCAGGTAACTCACCGCCGGATAGCCCAGCGCGATGACGCTGTAAATTTCCTCCGCCTGCGGGATCTCCATCATCCGCTTCGCCACCTTCGAGCGGCGCACCGCCTCCACCGCAAAGCCGATCAAACAACTGCCGAGTCCCATGGCATGGGCGGCAAGCAGCATATTCTGAGTGGCGAGCAGGGCGTCCTCGGCAGGACAGCCGGCATCCCTGCGGCCGGTGACCAGGATGGCAGCGGTCGCTCCATGGAAGAGCCGGTCCGTCCCCTCCTCGTCCCATTCCCGCAGGGCCTTGGCCACCGAGGAGTAATACTTGCGGTAATACCGCCCGAGACTGTCCCCGTCCAGAAATTTCGTCAGCAGGCGCAACAGGGGGTTCGCCGCCAGCCGGTTCAGTCTGCAGTAGAAATCAGCGACCAGACCGCCCAGAACCAGCAGATCCTCCCGGGAAGGCAGGATGATGAAGTTCCAGCCCTGGCTGTTGGTCCCGGAGGGAGCGGTGGTGCCGATCTTGACCAGGTCGGTGAGCAGGTCGAGCGGCACCGCCTGCTCCCGATACCTGCGGCAGGAGCGGCGGGAGTTCATCAGGGCGACCAGCTCGGCGCAATCGCTCTTTCCCGGTGGAACCACCCCCGTCTTCTCGGCACACGTGACCAGCCCAAGCCGCTCCGACCGATCCGGCAGACGGACCGCGTCGGCCGGGCACACCGCCCGGCAGTGGCCGCAGAGAAGACATTCCGAGCCGTTGTGCCGGGCGGAACCATCCTTGATAAAAATGGCCCGGTCAGGGCAGATGCCCACGCAGATTTCGCAACCCGTGCATTTCCGCCGATCGATGATTACCTGTTTCATCGGCATTTTTCTCAGCACCTCGTCAAATCATATTAACCCGCAACGAAACTATTGATGAACGACTTTCTACGCAACATCCGGAGCAAGAATTACTACCGGGAAGTGCTCGCCGTCTGCCTGCCGCTGGTTCTCAGCCTGTCGGCGACGACGATCATGGAATTCACCGACCGGATCTTCCTCGCCAACTACAGCCTCGATGCCATCTCCGCCGCCCTTCCGGCCGGCATCCTCTCTTACCTCCCCATCGCCTTTCTGGGCGGGATCGGCGGTTACGCCGGCGTCTTCATCGCCCAGTATACCGGCCGGGGCGACAAGGAAAAGATAGGCACCGTGCTGTGGCAAGGCATTCACTTCTCCCTGGCCTCGGGTCTCGCCCTCGCCCTGCTGTCGTTTTTCGTCACCAAGCCCCTCTTCGCCCTCGCCGGTCATCCGCCGGAGGTGCGGGCCCAGGAGGAGATCTATTTTTCCATCCTCTGCCAGGGCGCCGTGCTCCATATGTTGATGATCACCCTTTCGACCTTCTTTTCCGGCCGGGGCATTACGCGGCCGGTGATGATCATCACACTTATCGGGGTGCTCGTCAATATTCCGCTCGATTATGCCCTGATATTCGGCAGGTGGGGGATGCCGGAAATGGGCATCAGAGGTGCCGCCATCGCCACGGTCGCCGCCTGGGGCGTCAATGTGATCTGTCTGGCGCTGCTGATCTTCACCCGCGAGCACGACCGGAGGTTCGGCGTCTACCGCCGCCGGCGTCTCGACCGGGAGATCTTCGCCCGTCTCATGCGGTTCGGCATCCCGGGTTCGTTCCAGTTCACCATGGACATCCTGGCCTTCACCTTTTTCATCCTGCTGGTCGGGCGGATCGGCAAGCTGGAACTCGCCGCCACCAACATCGTGCTGTCCATCAACGCGCTGGCCTTCATGCCCTCCATGGGGGTGTCCCAGGGAGTCAGCATCCTGGTGGGACAGGCGCTCGGCCGGGGCAATCCCGACCAGGCAAGCGGATACGTGCGCGGCGGCTGCCAGCTGCTGCTCCTCTATATCCTGGCGATCGACCTGCTGTTTCTCTTCTCGCCCGATACGGTCCTCGCGCCTTTCCTCGCCTCGGGCGCAAGCGATGCCGCCTCCCGGCAGGCGGTGGCCGCCCTCGGCGAAGATCTTCTCAAGATCGTCAGCGCCTACCTGTTCTGCGACGCCCTCTACATGGTCCTCTCCGGCGCCCTGCGCGGCGCGGGAGACACCCGCTTCATGACGCTCGCCGTGGCGCTCGCCTCCCCTTCCTGCCTGGTGCTGCCTGTCTTTATCGGCGTAGAGTACCTGCAGATCACCGTCGTCACCGCCTGGCTTTGGGTCCTCTTCTTCGTCACCGTGCTGTTTCTCCTCGCCGCATGGCGTTTCCGGCAGGGAGTCTGGCAGAGGATGCTGGTGATCGAGGATGGGCCGGTGGTCTAGGGGCAGTCGGATTATTACCTTTTTTGTAGTCCGAGTGGACTGGGTGGACTGCGTGGACATTGTTGACTGCAATCACCTCGTCCACGAAGTCCACCCCCATCCGTCACCCAGTCCTCCCTCTCCCGACCGCCGCCAGCGCGCACTTCAGGCGGCGGGTGAAAAACAGGGCGAAACCGATCATGACCAGAAGCAGCACCAGAAATGCCTGCCAGCCGTAGTGCTGGAAGACCGCCGCCGGTAGCACCGAGCCGAGCGTACCGCCGGTGTAGTAGAAGGAGATATAGAGACCGTTGGCGATCGCCTTGTTGTCCCTGGCCAGCCGGTTGACGAAGCCGGAGAGCAGCGAGTGGGCGGTGAAGAGTCCCGCGCAGAAGACGAACATGCCGAAAAACATCACCGAATAGGTCTCGATCATGAAAGAGAGGGTCCCGAGCGCGAAAATCACTATTCCCGCCCCTATGGCATCGGATTCGTTGCCGAAGAAGCGGATGATCCTCCCGGTATTAAGGGAGACGAGGATGCCCATGCTGTAGCCGAGATAGAGCAGTCCGACCCCGGTTTCCTTCGACGCGGGGTTGATTTTCTTGAGCTCGAAGGGCAAAAAATTCATCATCGCGGCAAAAACGAAGAAGAGGCAGAAGATGGAAGCGTAGAGCCAGATGAACTCCCTCGACCGCAAGAGTCCTGCAATTTCGCTCAGCTTCGGCCGGGCGTATTTCGCCTTGGCGTCACGGGCCATGGACCGCAGCAAAAAGCAGGTGAGCAGCAGCAGCAGTCCGAGCGCGAAGAAGAACACCCGCCAGCCGAAGAGATCGGTGCAGAGTCCCGAGAGAAAACGCCCCAGAAAGCCGCCGAGGATGGTCGCTGCGATATAGGCGGCGATAGCCTGCTGGACCTCCCGCGAGGTGTAGCTGATATAGCTCATGAGCGAAGTCAGGATGGCCGGGATCATCAGCCCCTGTATGCCGCGGATGGCGAGCAGGGCGAGGTAGTTATCGGCCATGGCGAACAGGAGTTCCAGGATGCCGAGCAGAAAAAGGGCCCAGCGAAGCATCGTCTTTGCGGAGTAGGATTCGAGGAGGTAGCCATAGACCAAGGGGGCCACGCCCAGCGGGGCCATCATCAGGGTGGTGAAGAGTATTGCCTGGAGGTGGGTGAGCTGAAACTCGCTCTTGAACACCGGCTGGATCGGCTGCGCCCCGTAGAGGGAGCAGAAGGTGACAATGGTGGCGAAATAGAGGTATCTGGTTGTGGAGTCGGTCACGGGAAGGAACCGGCGGCACCGGAATCAGCTCAGGGTCTTGAGCATTTCCTGCATGGCAGCGAGGTCGAAGGGTTTGGCGATGGCCCCGGCAAAGCCGTAGTTTTGGTAGTTGACCATGGTCGGATCGCCGGAATAGCCACTGGAGACGAAAACTTTCGCGTCCTTGTCGATGGCGAGGATCTCGGTGATGGCTTCTTTTGCGCCCATGCCGCTGGGAATATTGAGGTCCATGACCACCGCCGCAAACCCCTGCCCGGCCTCATTGTGCTGCCGGTACTGCTTGACAGCATCCGCGCCGTTTGCCACCCAGACGGCAGAAAAACCCAGAAATTCCAGCATCTGGCAGGCTATGTCCCCGACCATCTCCTCATCGTCCATGATGAGAATCTTCTTTCTCTGCTCGTTTTTCTGCAAGGGTTGCTCCTTCAAAACGCCTTTACCGCCTTGACCTGTTGACATCATGCTGTAGTATGCCAAAATACAAAGGAAACAGTCAAGAAATTTGCGGGCCCGGAGGGCGTGGCCGCTTGTCGGTCGCCCCGGCAGTCCTATCAGTACCTTAGAACTTCGTTTTCTTGTTTGAAACGAATTTCGTGTAAGGTACTTATACCCCCCTTGCGGGGTGTTGGAAATACATCTCATTGTCCGCCATGTCCGACACCCAGGGCCGGATGATCCACAGTGATTACTGGAATGGTCATCTGGTGAAAATCTTCGATAACGGCGATCATCGTTCTCTCTATTTCGGTTCAGGTCATCTGCAGAGCCGGATGTCGCTCAGCCGGCCCCACGAGCTGATCCTCTCCTACACGCGCTATATGGCCGCCGCCCTTCTCATCCAGCCCGTGCCGGCCAGGATACTGGTGATCGGGATAGGCGCCGGGTCGTTCGTCCGTTTCTTTCACTATCATTACAAGGACTGCCTTATCGACGCCGTCGACTGCTCGCCCCAGGTCATCGCCGCCGCCAGAGGCTATTTCCATCTGGCGGAGGAGGACCGCCGGGTGCGGATATTCTGCCGCGACGGCCTGGAATTTCTTATAAATGAAACGAAAAAAATCTACGACCTTATCCTGGTCGACGCCTTCGACGACCGGGGGATGGCCCCGACCATCTATGACGCCCCCTTCTTCCGGCTCTGCCGGGAGCGTCTCAGCGAAGACGGCGTCGTCAGCTGCAACCTGTGGAGCGATGACCAGGTCCGGTTCCGGGAGATAAAATCGACCCTCGCCGCCGTCTTTGCCGGCTGTCTCTTCCTGCCGGTCCCCGACCGCGGCAACGTCATCGCGCTGGCCATGCCCTTTGCGGTTCCCTGGTCGCGGATCTACGCCAAGAGCAGCGAAATTGCCGAGCGCAAGAAACGCTTCGGCATCGATTTCAGACAGCTGACCGGATCGATCAAGCAGAACAATCTCAGCATGACCAAACGATGGATCGCGAGACTGAGCTGACTGCCGTACCTTTTCATATGAAAGGAGAACAGCCATGGATGAAGACCTCGAAACAATGTCCCGGGAACAACTCGTCGAAGAAATAAAAAGGCTCAGGCAGGGCATCCGCCGCCATCGCGACAGCAGCGGCCATGAACTCTGCTGGCATCATCCCGCCCTCTGGGCCCTGTTGCCGGAAAAGACCGATCCCTCGCCATCGGTGCCGGACTGGCCGCACTTTCTCCAAGGTTGCATCAAATATCGGCAATCTCTGGACGAGCAGGCGCCCGAGGCCCGGCGTACAGAAGAGCGGTATGAAAAATGATCTAGGAGCCTGTCGGATTATGCCCTTTTTCCCCATCTCTTCGTTATTTCCAAAAAATTAATGCTCGTAATATTAAGTATATGACTGCGCTTAATTTTCGGAAATGCCTCGATCTGAGAAAAAATGTCTATAATCCGACAGGCTCCTAGGAAAGCACCCTGCGCCGCACGTCCGCGCACTACAGCATATTCCCGTAATCCTTCGGCGCTTCGGCTATCCGCTGCCGCTGGTCGACGAGGTCGGCGATCTCCTTCTGCCAGTACTCCCATGAACCGAAGCCGTCGATGGCGCGGGTGAGGCCGTCGCCCTCCACCTGATAGGCGCACCAGGCCATATAATGGATATAGCGCATGGCGCGGAGGGGTTCGATCAGCCGGAGAGTTCTTCGGTCGAAGGGATGGAAGGTCTCGTAGCCTTCGAGGAAGAGATCAAGCTCGACGAAAGCCTCGCCCGCGTCACCCGGCAGTAGCATCCAGACATCCTGGACCGGCGGCCCCATGGCCATGTCGTCGAAATCGATGAGATAGAACGATTCGCCGGGGCGATGGATGATGTTGGAAAAATGGCAGTCGCCGTGGATGCGGATCAGGCCGGATGAGGAAAAAAGAGGCTCGATGTCGGCGATGATCGCCAGGCCCGCCTGCTCCAGCGCCCCCTTGAGATCGGCCGGCACCGAAGAGGATTTGAGCAGATAGTCGAGCTGGTCGCGGGTCGAGCGGCCCGGCATCATGACGATGCGATTCTCCGCCGCGGCGGCCGCCCCCACGCTATGGACCCTGCCGAGCAGGCGGCCCAGCTGGAGCCACTGATCCTCGGTGAACTCGTCGACGCTCCGCCCGCCGCACTTCGGGAAGAGGGCGAACAGCAGCCGGTCGGCCTCCACCAGGGTGCCGCCGCCCGGCAGCTGAACGGGCGCCACCACCGGAATCTCCTGGTCCGCCAGGGCGAGGAGAAAACGGTGCTCGTCGAGGATCGCCTCCCTGGACCACCGGCCGGGCCGGTAGAATTTTGCCACCAGCCGGGTGCCCTCGCGGGTTTCGATCTCGAAAACCCGGTTGATGTAGCTGTTCAGGGGGCGAAAGAGATTGCTGCAGGGGACCCCCAGGGCCTTTTCGGCCAGATTCAGAACCCGGTCCGGCCCCAGCTCCGGAAAGCCCTTTTCTTGATTCTGCTGTGCTGCCATTGTCCACCCCCTGGGAGAAAAATAACCACGCCGTCGCCGGCCCGGAAAAAATTAATTGTGTTTGTATAGTAACACAGCAAAATCATTTACCGAAATATCTCTTTTCCCGGACCGCTCGATGCCGGCTTGAGCAGAAGCTTGCCATGGTTGCAGCCGACGGGTATCTTCAGGCTTCGCCACTGACAATACCCCTCGCAAAAAACAATGGCCGCAATCTTCCCATGGACTATTTGCCCGAGACAATCCATTCCGAAACTCCCGCCCTCACCAGCGGCGGCTATTGCCGGAGATGCGGGCGGATACACCGGATCGGACCCGGCAACACCCTCGGCCCCTGCCTCGAATTGATGCGGCAACTCGCCGGAGGGACCATCGATCTCTTCTCGTCCAATACTCCCGACCCCGCCCTTGCCACCGACTGGCTCTTCGGTCCCGCCCGCGGCAAGATGTTCGGGATTCTCGAATGCTTGCGCCCGGATGGCACAACAACCTTCCTGCGAGCCTTTTCCGGCCAGTACAACGGCCGCTGGCTGGTCGATGGCTGGGCGCCGCCGCTCTTCGACGTCGACGAATTCACCGCCCTCTGCACCGACACGGAGCTGCGGATCAAGGAGCTGGGCCGGGAGATCGATCACTGCCCTGCCCACTCCGACAACCGGCCGGCCCTCAAGAAAGAGCGCCGCCTCCTCAGCAGACGACTGATGAGGGATATCCACGACCTGTACCGGCTGACCAATTTTCGGGGAGAAACGGTGCGGCTCTTCGAAGCCTTTCTCGGCGAGGGCAACATTCCCACCGGCACGGGCGACTGCTGCGGCCCGAAACTCCTCAACTGTGCGGCGCGCAGGGGGCTGCGGCCGGTGGGCCTGGCGGAGTTCTACTGGGGCCGCGAAAACCGCTCGGGAGGCCGCCGTCACGACACCTTCAACGGCTCCTGTGCTGAAAAATGCGCGCCGATCCTGGGCTTCATGCTCTGCGGCCTGGATTCCGGCATTTCCGGCAAGGAGACCGCATGAGCGGACATTACCTGCGTAACAGACACAACCTCATGCCATTCAGGCAGTACGGGGAAATGGTCATCCTCCACCGAGACGAGGCGCTCGTGGTGATCGACAAGCCCGGCGGCCTCCTCGCCGTCCCCGGCCGCGGCCCTGAGAAGGAAGACAGCGCCGCAGCCAGACTTCGCGCCCTGCTGCCCGAAATGATCCCCCAGCCGGCCGTGCACCGCCTCGATCTCTACACCTCGGGGCTCATGGTCTTCGCCGTGACCGGTGCGGCCCACCGCGCGCTCTCCCTTCAGTTCGCCGGCAGGGTGGTGGAAAAGCGCTACACGGCGCTGGTCGAGGGTGTCGTCGGCGGCGACGGCGGGATGATTGAGCTGCCCTTTCGTCTCGACCCGGACAACCGCCCGCTGCAGATCTACGACCCCGAGCACGGCAAGCCGGCGATCACCCGCTGGCGCAGGATCGCCGTGGAAGGCAGGGTCACCAGGATCGATTTCATCCCGCTCACCGGCCGGACCCACCAGCTACGGGTCCACGCCGCCCACCCTCGAGGCCTCGGAGCCCCCATCGTCGGGGACAGCCTCTACGGCAGCGGCCGGGACGGTGATAAAATGATGCTCCACGCCGGTTTCCTCCGCTTCAGCCACCCCTCGACCGGTCTTGCAGTAGAGTTCACCTCGGCGCCACCCTTCTAGGAGTCTGTCGGATCATGCCCTTTTTCCCATCTCTTCGTTATTTTCCTTAATGCTCGTAATATTATGTATATTACTGCGCTTCATTTTCAAAAATGCCTCGATCTGAGAAAAAAAGGCTATTTATCCGACAGCCTCCCGGCAAGGAAATTTTCTTGCTCTAAGAAGCGGAAAGGGTTATGTTTTTTTCGCTGCCAACAGATGAGCCGCGACTGCATTGGCTGTGCAATCCCCCAGATTTCCCACCTTTCTGTGTGTAACTGATGTTCGTAGCCAAAAACCGACGACCGATCTTCCTGTTCGTTCTTCTCGCCCTGATACTGGGCTCGATATTTACCAGCGTCGTCTTCAATCTCCACCGCCATGACATTCAGCATGTCAATGAACCACTGCATTCGGCCCTGGAGGCCTTCGGAGGGATGGCAGCCATCATCATGGCCACGCTTCTCCTGCAGCTGCAGCGCGACGGACAGCGGGAAAATGGAGAGTATATCCCCCTGTGCATGGGATTTTTTACCCTCGGAATTCTGAACATCTTTCATGGGGTCGCAGCCTTCGGCTACGGCTTCATCCTGCTCCGCAGCCTCGCCGACCTCCTGGGGGGCTGCTGGTTCGCCGCCGTCTGGCTGCCCCGCGATTCTCTTGACAAACGAAAACACCTTCCATGGGTGGTGATCATCACGTCGCTGGTGATCGGCCTGTTGATCCTCAGGTTTCGCGAATTTTTCCCGTTGATGATGAAGGATGGAAGATTCACCCCGGCGGCTATCATTATCAACCTTTGCTCCGGGATACTCACCCTGTCCGCCGCCCTCTATTTCTTTCGCGAATTCTGGCGGACCAGCAAAACAGAATCGTATCTTTTCGCCCTTATGCTGCTGTTTCTCAGCCTCTCATCCCTGGAGTTCCCTTTCTCGCTCACCTGGAACCGCGACTGGTGGTTCTGGCATGTGCAGCGCTGTCTCACCTACTCGCTGGTGTTTTATTACGTGATGAAGATTTTTCTCAAGACCCGCAACGACCTGAGAAGCGCCAACGAAATGCTGGAACAACGGGTCGCCGAACGGACCGCGGAACTGACCAGGGAGGTGGAAGAGCGCCAGCGCTACGGCCGGGAAAGGGATCATGTCATCACCGAATTGGAGAAGGCGATGGCCCAGATCAAGGTGCTGACCGGTCTATTGCCCACTTGTGCAGCCTGCAAGAAAATCAAGGATATCGAGGGCAGATGGGTGCAGATGGAGTCCTACATCCAGGATCATTCCGAGGCCCGCTTCTCCCACGGTATCTGCCCGTCCTGCGCAAAAGAGCTGTATCCGGACATTTACGATAAACTCTTCAGCACTGACGGAAAAGTCCAGTCGAGTGCCGGAAGTTCTCCCAAATAGATCCGCCCTCCACCGAGCAAAACGCAAAACCTGCCCCGACAAAATCGACGATCGCCGTTAAACCCACATGGTCTTCAATTCCCTTGTCTTCCTCTTCCTCTTTCTGCCGTTCACGGCACTCGGCTTTTATTATTTCGCCCGACGGGGAGGCAGCCGGGCGATCGCCTGGCTCATCGCCGCCTCCCTGGTCTTTTACGGTTCGTGGGACTATCGCTTCCTGCCGATTCTGCTGACCTCGGTTCTTGTCAATTTCGCCGCCTGCAGATGGATTATGGCCGGTGCAGGAGAGAAAATAATTTTTTCGCCCCGGAGCCGGTTGACGCTGGCGATCATCTTCAATCTCGGCCTGCTCTGCTTCTTCAAATACGTCAATTTCCTCATCGGCACGGTGGAAGATATTTCAGGTTCAGGCCGGGTTCTGCCCGCCCTCGACATCATCCTGCCGATCGGCATCTCGTTTTTCACCTTCACCCAGATCTCGGTCCTGGTCGACGCCTATCACGGCAAGATAAAGGAGCTGAAATTCTCGCATTACTGCCTCTTCGCCTGCTATTTCCCTTACATCGTCGCGGGCCCGATCCTGCGCCAGGGGGAACTTCTGCCGCAGTTCAAGGAGCTTCATGAAGGCAGGAAATTTTTCACTCCGACGGCGGAAAATTTCGCCATCGGCATCTCCATCTTCGTCTTCGGGCTGGGGAAGAAACTGCTGATCGCCGACAACCTGGCCGCCCTGGTGACCGCCCCGGTCTTCGCGGGCGGCGACCCCCAGCTGTTCCAGGCCTGGCTCGGCATGCTGGCCTACACCTTCCAGCTCTACTTCGATTTCTCCGGTTACTCGGATATGGCGATCGGCGTTTCCAGAATCCTGGGGTTCACCATCCCGATCAACTTCCATTCGCCCTACAAGGCAACGAACGTGAGCGATTTCTGGCAGCGGTGGCACATCTCCCTCTCCCAGTTCCTGAGAAACTATCTCTACATCCCCCTCGGCGGCAACAGACACGGGCAATTCCGACGTTACCGCAATCTCGTGCTGACCATGCTGCTGGGCGGGCTGTGGCACGGTGCCAACTGGACCTTCGTGGTCTGGGGCGGGCTGCACGGCCTCTACCTCTGCATTCAGCACGGCTGGCAGGGCTTGAGGAAAGCGAAAGGGAAGACGCCGTCGGCAGCCATGGTCATCTTCCACCGAATCCTGACTTTCCTTGCCGTGATGATCGCCTGGTGCTTCTTCCGGGCGCCCGATGTCTCTTCGGCAATGACGGTGCTGGCGGGGATGGTCGGCTGCAACGGGATTTCCCCGGTCACCGAGGTTGGCGGGCCTGCCTACGTCATGCTGGCCGCAAGCGCTGCCATCGTCTTCTTCATGCCCAATACCAACGAGCTTTTCCTGGGAGCCGACCGCGACGGCACGGCCTCTGCTTCACCGGCTCTTGTGCGGCCGAACTGGTCGCCCAGTCTCCGCTGGGGACTCGCCATCGGCCTGGTCCTGGCCCTCTGCCTGATATCCATCGAGCAGACAGCCGATTTTATATACGCCCAGTTCTAAAGGAAGAGCCATGACACCCGCGGCCAAAGCCCTGCCAAGATACCTGTGGACCATCGGCCTGGCCACCCTCGCGGTCCTGGCCTGTATCGTCGCGACCAACTATCTGGTCGATCCCTACCTCATCCACCAGTGGGATACCGACCTCATCCGGCGGCCGAGTCCCGCCCAGCAGAAGATCATGCCCTGGGGCAAGACCTACGCGGTTTACCATTATCGGCCCGAGGTGGTGTATCTCGGCAGTTCGCGGACGGAAATCGGCCTGTCCGCAGACTCGCCGCTCTTTGCCGGCAAGCGAGTCTTCAATCTGGCTATCAGCGGAGCGTCGCTCGGCGATGCAGTCAATATGCTGCGCCACACCAGCGTCTCGCACCGCCCGGAAACAGTGGTCTGGGGCATCGACTACGGCTGGCAGTTCCGGGAAAAGAGCGGCAACACCGATTTTACCAGTGAACTCGTGGCGCGGGGAGCCGGCTATCCCATTCTGCGGATGGTCCAGAACCTCAAGCGCTCAGCCGCCATGACCACGACGACCGAGACCGTAAGGATCCTGACCGGCCTTGCCGAGGAGAAATGCCCGTCGCTGCTTGCCACCTACGGTTGGAAATCCACGCAGTGCCTGGAATACATCATGGAAGACGAAGGGGGAACGGCCAGAGCCTTCGAAGAGGTGCTGAAGAAACGGGAGCCCCAGGCCACGCCGGCGGACGTTGCCGCGACGACCAAACTGCTCGACCAGGTACTGGAAGAGTACTGCGGCCAGGGCACGGTCTTCCGACTGTACATCCAGCCGATCCACGCCCTGGCGGAGCTGTCCTACTGGGCCACCCACTGGGACGATCTCGACGGCTGGAAGCGGGCCCTGGTCCAGGTGGTCGATGGGCGAAAACGGCAGGGCTGCGACATCCGCCTCATGGATTTCTCCGGCTTCAACCGGATCACCACCGAAGAAATCCCCCAGGCCACCGGCCAGGAGAATATGCAATACTACTGGGAACAGTCCCATTATCGCAGCGAGGTGGGCCAGATGATCCTGGAACGGTTGTTCGCGAAGGAGCGGCTCGAGGATTCGGGGGACCCGGACGGATTCGGCGTCCTACTTACCGGCGAGACTATCGAGGGCCATGTCGAGCGCTTCCGGGAAAACCGCCGGCGTTACGTTACCTCGCACCCTCGGGAAACCGCGAATATAACCTTTTAAAAATAACTCCAACGAGAGATCCGATAAGTCCTGTCTCCGCATACTCGCCTTTTTCGTCAGCCTGGCAAACAAACTCGTCTATTCCAACGACTCCCCACCCTTCTCTTCCCATGCGGAATAGCGTCTAATGCTTATAAACATCCTCAAGGACGGGTTGGCTAGCTAAACAAATATTACCGCCTCAACCTAGCCTATTATCTCTCCACATGTCGCATCGGGTTGTTTGAGATAACGCGACATTCTTCAGCTTCTCTTCGCCTGCGTGAAGCAATTGACAGCTCCTTTGGGCCAGGACAGACGGGAGGCTCGTATCGTCTTGGCAAAATCCTCTACCTGCTTGCGGGATCAAAAGATCGTTGCAGGCCCTGGAAGCGATCAACGATCTGATCGCCGCGGGACTGAAAAGCCCGGCCGGCTGTCTGCGCCTGAAAGTGATGCTCTTTGGTGCTCTTCACCCCTTCGTCAAGACACTATCATGAAATCCTCGGCCTTGATTGCCGGTTTATTGGTAAGAGTGGCAAACTCGATGGCCACGCCTTGCCCGTTGCCGTCGGCGTCGTAGAGCAAGGCGCCGGAAGAGGTATTGTAGAGGATGTAGTCGTTTTCGTCGCCGGCTGCCCCGGTGGTGCTGGCTCTGAAATTGGCAGAGAGAAGGGTTCCCTCCTCGCCCAGGGAAGTGAAGATACTCTTATCCAACTCGATTTTGTCGAACCCGCTGGCAAAATCGCTGATCTTGTCCTTATTGGCCGTCGCGTTCAAGACCGTATCAAAGACAAAGAAATCGTTGCCGGCGCCGCCAGTCAGAGTATCATTGCCCAACCCACCGTCAAGACGGTCATTACCCGCCCCTCCGGACAGGGTATTGACCGCATTGTTGCCAAAGAGGTTATTGTTGAGGGTATTGCCCGTTCCCTTGGTGGCCGATGTTCCAGTCAGAGTCAGATTCTCCAGGTTGGCTCCCAGAGTCCAGGTGACAGTCGACAGGACTGTATCGAATCCCTCACCAGCATACTCGGTTACGACGTCGGTAGAGGTATTCACCACATAGGTATCGTCACCGGTGCCGCCGAACATTTTATCGGCCCCTGCCCCTCCGTCTAACAAGTCATTGCCGGCATCACCTTTTAGGGTATTCGCCTTGCCGTTGCCGATAAGCGTATTGTCAAGCGAATTACCCGTGCCGTTTATGGCCGAACTGCCGGTCAGGGTAAGATTCTCGACATTGGCGGCCAGGGTGTAGGTGACACTTGATTGCACACTATCGATCCCTTCCCCAGCATTTTCGGTAATGACATCGGTGGCAACATCGACCACATAGATGTCGTTGTCCAGGCCTCCGAACATCTTGTCGGCACCGGCGCCACCCTTCAAGGTGTCATTGCCAGCTCCTCCGGTCAGGGTGTTGACTCCACTGTTGCCGGTAAGGATGTTGTCGAAGGCGTTGCCGGTAGCATTAATGGCGGCTGAGCCGGTTAAGGTCAGGTTTTCGACATAGTCCGACAGAGTATACGTTACCCCGGACTGCACCGTATCGGTCCCTTCGCCCAGGTTTTCAGTGACGATATCTCCTGCATTGTCAACAATATAGATATCATTGCCAAGACTACCAGACAGACTGTCTGCACCCGTACCACCATTGAGCGTATTAGCTGCACTGTTGCCGATAAGCACATTGCTCCGGGAGTTACCGATGCCGTTAATTGCAGCAGCACCGATTAAGGTCAGGTTCTCGACGTTGGTGCCAAGTGTATAGGTGATGTTTGATCGAACGGTGTCCGTCCCTTCGTTTGCATTTTCCGTTACAACATCTGATGCAATGTCAACAACATAGATGTCATCTCCCAGACCGCCCAGCATGGTATCACTTCCGGTCCCTCCATCGAGAAAATCGGCTCCTGCCTTGCCGTTAAGAGTATCATTTCCGGCAAGCCCGCTCAACGTGTCGTTCCCTGCCTTGCCGGTCAAAGTATCCGCACCGGCGGTACCGTTCAAGTTGAGATCGTGTACACTGACGGTCAGGTCGAAAATATCCGATGTAGTTAAATTACCGGTGTCGGTAGCATTTACACATACGCTGATCGTACCGAGAGCAGAAGGCGTGCCGCTGAAAGTCCGAGTTGCCTTATCAAAATTCAGCCATGAAGGCAGGACGCTGCCATCGGCAAGCGTTGCGCTGTAGCTGAGTACATCGCCCACATCGGGATCGGTAAACGTCGCGGCGGCAATCGTAAAATTGAATCCCTCATCCAGTTCAGCTTTCGTGTCGGGTATTGCCGTCGATAATACCGGCGCTCGATTTGGAGGCACGACGTTCAGGGTCACTACTTCCTCAGCCGAGAGATTGTAGTTATCGGTACCCCGCAACACGAACTGCAGACTTCCGACATCGTTTGCACCGGGCGTACCTGACAGTGTTCGGGTAGTTGGATCGAATGTGAGCCATGCCGGCAGAGGCGAACCGTCCTGCATCGTTACACTGTAGGTAATCGAATCCCAAGGGTCGGGATCAGTGATCGTGGCGAGCGGCACTGAGTAGGTGAACAGGTTGTCTGTACAGGCCTGTAAAGCAGCGAGCGAATTATTGACGGTCGGTGCATGGTTAAGGCTCGCCAGGCTGTCAACCGCGGCCTGAATCATGTTTTGATCCCAGACCACGCCATTGGTGAATTCAAATTTGTTCACCTTATGATCAAAGGTCTTATCTCCGTCCGTAATATCTGCCGTATAGTAGTCAATAAAGCTGATCCGATCATTGGTGTTTTTAATTTTCAATACCAAATCATTGGCTGTTTTTAAGGCATAGATGTCAGTATCCGCAATTCCCGTCCCAAATCGCAGAACATCGGCTCCACTGACCAAATCGAGATCGTCGACGCTATCTTGGCCATCGCCTCTGTAAAACCAGTAGACATCGTTACCTGAATCACCAATTGAAATATCATTACCGCTTCCGGAGAAGAAGGTATCGTTTCCGGCTCCTCCTTTCAAGATATCGGCTCCCGCATAACTCCTAAATTCGTCATTACCGCCTTGTCCATCAAACCAGTTATTTCCACCTCCGTCGTCCCAAAGTTTGTTATCACCATCCGAGCCATATACCGTCTTCTCGAAAAACAAATGGTTACGGTCCAGAACCGTGCCGTCAGCAAAACTGAAACGGTTTATTTGGTATATTGCACCCCAACCATACGAAGGATCTTGACCAAACCAATCGGCCAACACCACCTGATCACCATCGTCACCAATCTTGATCACCAAATCAAGAAAACTCGAGGCGGCAGTTGCAGGCGCAAAAAACTGCAAGTCGTCGAGAGTTATGTCTGCACCAAAGGAAAGAGTATCAGAATTACTGACCGGACTGGAACTATGGTTGGAAGCGTAATCCCAGTAGATGGTATCTTGTCCATCCCCAAGGTTGAATCGATAAATATCGCTTCCACTAGCACCTGCTAGGGTGTCGTTGCCGGCTCCACCTTCCAGGATATCATTACCGTAACCGCCACTCAGGATATCATTGCCTGTTCCGCCAATAAACCAATCATTATCTTCAGGTTTTCTGTTTCGCCAAAGTCCCGTAAGAGTGTCGTTGCCCGCCGTGCCATAGACCGGCTTCTGTGCCCACAATTCATTACGAGTCAGGATTGTGCCATCGGCAAAACTGAAGCGTTCCAAACTTGTCCGGTATTCTCCATATGGAGAATACCAGTCGTCCAATACTATCTGATCACCGGAATCACCAACCTTGACAACCAGATCATAACCTCCAATATACGAAAATTGTAGATCAGCTAAAGAAATACCAGAACCAAAGGCCAGGGTATCTATTCCTATGCCGCCCGGGGGATAAAGATTCCAAATACGATCCTGGCCATCGCCAAGGTTGAACCGAAAAATATCATCCCCGGCACCTCCCTGAAGGGAATCGTTCCCAGCACCACCGGTCAGAATATCGTTGCCATCATTACCATAGATTATGTCGTCCCCGGTTCCGCCGTCGAACCAATCGTTTTCCGTATCAATCCCAGAAAAGGTGTCAGCCCCTGTTGTGCCATGCACCGTCCCCTGTACCAACAAATCATCACGGGTTAAAACTATGCTGCCATCGGCAAAACTGAAACGGTTAAGCCGATACCCGGTGGACAGCGTGTTGCACCAGTCGACCAGTTTCACCTGATCGCCGGTATTGCCAACCTTGATAATCAGGTCATGAGCCCCTTTCACGAGTTGAAGATCCGACAGGGAGATCCCCGGGCCAAAGGCAAGTGTATCGCTGCCAACAACAGCATCACTGAGAATGGTGTCCTGGCCATCGCCAAGGTTGAACTGAAAAATATCGTCCCCGGCACCGCCGGAAAGGCTGTCATTGCCGACCCCTCCTGCCAAGATATCATTTCCGTCGTTGCCAATTAATGTATCATCCCCGCCATTGCCTTCGAACCAGTCACGCACCGAACCAGCCCCCGACATGGCGTCATTTTCATCCGAACCATGCACCATTTTTTGTTCCGTCAGTTGATCGCAGGTAAGAATCGTGCCATCAGCAAAGCTGAAAAGATCCAGCCGGCCCGAGAAGGACGACCAGGGGTCGTACCATCGATTTAACTTTACTTGTTCACCGGCATCATCGACCTTGACGACCAAGTCATAGCCAACCTTGAAAAACTGCAGGTCGGAGAGTGTAATTCCGGATCCAAAGGCCAGAGTATCGGTGCCATACATTTCGTCATACCAGATGGTATCCTCACCATCGCCTAAACCAAACCGGAAGGTATCATCCCCGTAGCCACCTAAAAGTTCATCGTTACCCACACCTCCGTGCAAAGTATCATTGCCGTCTCCACCCTGGAGGATGTCATTGCCTTCATTGCCGGATATTGTATCGTTCCCTGCGCTGCCATTGAACCAATCATTTGCTGCAGTCCCTGACAGGATATCGTTTCCCGCCGTACCCCTCACCGGCTGTTTTGCCAACACTTCATCAAGGGTCAGAACTGTCGCGTCGGTAAAGGTAAAACTCTGCAAATTATAATGGGACCTGGCATTGCTCCAGCCTCCCAGTTCCACCCAATCGCCGCTTTCACCCACCAAGATCACCAAATTATCTTCGCCTCTTTCAAAAAATCGCAGGTTCGACGCCGTTATTCCCTGGCCAAAGGCAAGGGTGTCGACGCCGGCTGAGCTATAAGGTGCCCAATACGTGTCTTGCCCATCGCCAAGGTTGAATCGGAGAATATTATTCCCATCTCCACCATAAATGGTGTCGTTTCCCAGCCCGCCGATTATTTCGTTATTCCCGCCGTTTCCTAATAAGCTATCGTTTCCTGCGCCACCTTCCAACCGATCGTCTGCCTCACCTCCGGAAAGGGTGTCATCACCCGCCGTACCGTAAACATAAACTGTTCTCCCAACCAAAAGTTGGTCACGGGAGAGAACCGTGCCGTCGCCAAAGGAAAACCGATCAACTCTATACTCTGTGGATACCTTGTTGGAATACCAGTCGGCCAATGTTACCTGATCACCGGCAGTACCAACTTTCATCACCAGATCGTAATCAACCTTAAGGAACTGCAGGGCAGAAAGTGTTATCCCAGTACCGAAGGCAAGAGTGTCTATCCCGGTAGATGAGCTGTTAATGCCAAAAGAAGCATCAGTCCTGATTGTTTCTTGACCATCCCCAAGGTTAAATTGAAACACATCATCTCCAACGCCGCCTGCCAGGACATCATTACCGGTCCCACCTGCCAGAATATCGTTGCCGGAATTGCCGTATAATGTATCGTCCCCGGCTCCACCGTCAAACCAATCATTATCTGTGCCAGTGCCTGAGAAGATGTCATTCCCTGCCGTGCCATGCACGGCCCCAAGCGCCAACAATTGACTAAAGGTCAGAATAGTACCGTTGTCGGCAAAACTGAACAAGTCCATACGTTCGCTTTGCCGGAGCAGCTTTACCTGGTCACCCGTATCGCCAACCTCGATCACCAAATCTTGAGAATCCGAAAGCGAGAATTGTAAATCGGACGGCGCAATTCCAGGTCCAAAAGCCAAGGTCTTGATGCCGTTGTAACCGACATCGATGGTGTCCTGACCATCGCCAAGATTGAAGCGAAAGGTGTCGTTTCCGGCACTACCGGAAAGGGTGTCATTACCTTTTCCACCTGTCAGTAAATCAGCGCCGTAAGTACCAGAAAGAGTATCGTTTCCGGCTCCTCCATCCAACCAGGCACTATCTTCATCGAATCTCCACAAGACATCATCACCCTCCGTGCCATATACAGTCCTCTGGTCCAACAGCTGATATTTTGTCAGGACAGTGCCATCGTTAAAGGTGAACAGATCCAGGCGATAATCTGCTGCGCTGATATTCTGTGCATAATTAGCGTCGTGATAGGAACACCAATTGGTAAGTTTCACCTGATCCCCGGTATTGCCGACCTCGATTATCAGATCGCCGGCACCCGATGACGAGAACTGCAAATCGGACACCGCAATGCCTGGTCCGAAGGCAAGGGTATCGGTGCCAGGGATATCGTTATCGGCATCGATGATGTCCTGCCCATCGCCAAGATCGAACCGAAAGATATCGTCCCCTGCGCCACCGGAAAGGGTGTCATTGCCGGCTCCTCCGATCAATTCATCGTTGCCCGCGTCACCTGCCAGAATATTGTCGCCACTGTTGCCGGTGAGTATATTGTTCATGGTATTGCCGGTACCGTTGATGGCAGAAGTGCCGGTCAAAGTCAGGTTTTCTATATGGGCGCCCAGGGTAAAGGTGACGCTTGCTTGAACGGTATCGGTCCCTTGGGTTGCACTCTCTTCGGCAATATCCCCTTCATCATCGACAATATATAGATCATTGCCCAGGCCACCCGACATCCTGTCGGCGCCCGAACCGCCGTTCATCGTATTATCGCCGCTATTGCCTGTGAGAACGTTTGCCAGGGTCATTGCCTGTGCCGTCGATGTTCGAGGTGCCGGTCAAGGTCAGGTTTTCAAGATTGGCCGACAAGGTGAAGGCTATCCCGGACTGGACGGTATCAATGCCTTCATCGGTGTTTTCTATAACGATATCTTGCGGAGTGTCGATGACATAGGTGTCGTTACCTGCCCCGCCCATCATGCTATCGACGCCGGCGCCTCCATTCAACACATTGGCTGCATTGTTGCCGACGAGAATGTTATCAAGCTCGTTGCCGGTACCATTGATGGCCGCCGAGCCCGACAAGGTGAGATTTTCTACCCCCTGGCCAAGAATATAGGTGATTTCGGATCGAACGGTGTCTATCCCTTCGTCGGCATTCTCGGCAACAACATCGCTCGAGCTATCAACAACATACGTATCATCACCAAAACCGCCGAGCATCGTGTCCGCGCCGGCGCCGCCTTTCAAGAGATCGTTGCCGGCGCCCCCATTTATTGTATCGTTCCCTGCGCCGCCATCGACGGTGTCATCCCCGGCTCCGCCATCCAGAACGTTCGCACCGCTGTTGCCGATGAGCACATTATCAACCCCATTCCCGGTGCCGTTGATCGCCGAACTCCCGGTCAGGGTAAGGTTTTCAAGGTGTTCTGATAAAACATAGCCGAAACCGGCAACAACCGTATCGATTCCTTCGCCGGCATCCTCGGCAACTACGTCGGTAGCCACATCCACCACAAAGGTGTCATCCCCCGCGCCGCCAACCATGGTGTCGCCGCCCAGGCCGCCGTCGAGGATATTGGCGCCGCTGTTGCCGGTAATGATGTTGTCCAGTTCGTTGCCGGTACCGTTAAGATCGGCGTCACCATTCAGCACCAGGTTTTCCAGATTGGCGGCGAGCGACCAGTCTACGGCCGCCTGGACGGTATCGGTCCCCTCCCCGGCATTCTCGACGGCGACATCGCCGGTGTTGTCAACCCGGAATGTGTCGTCTCCGGTACCGCCGGCCAGCCAGTCCAGGCCATCGCCACCATCCAGAATATCGTTGCCGGCCAAGCCGTTCAGGGTGTCGTTGCCGGCGTTGCCGTTCAAGATATTGGCACCGTCGGTGCCGCTCAGGACATTGTCAGATGAATTGCCGGCAGCGTTTACATCGCCGCCGCCGGTGAAGACGATATGCTCGACGTTCTCGGGCAGGGCAAGGCTCACACTCGAGCGGATGGTATCTGTCCCTTCATCCACCTCTTCGATGACGATGTCGCCCGTACTGTTGACGACGTAGGTGTCGTCGCCCGCCCCACCCACCATGACGTCGTCGCCGATGGAGGTCGAATCGTAATTATCGCCCACCAGCCAGTCATTGCCCGCGCCGCCACTCAGGAAATCGTCCCCCTCCCTCCCAAAGAGGGAATCGCTCTCGCTGCCGCCGTCCAGCAGATCGTCGCCCGCGCCGCCGTCCAGCCAGTCCCGGCCGGCGCCGCCTAGCAAAACATCATTGCCACCGTCCGGGGCATCGTTATGGAGATTGAAGTTGGCAGTGGTGTAGCCGGTGTAGTAGCCGCCGGCAGGACCGGTGAGACTGAAACTGAGCGAGGCCAGATTATCGAGCGATAGTGCCAGTGAGCCCGTGATAAAGCCGTCGCCGAGGAGGATATCGTCCCCGTCGCCGCCACTCAGGGTGTCGGCATGGGAGCCGCCGGCCAGCACGTCGTTGTCGCCATCGCCCCAAAGGATGTCATCGCCGTTAAAGCCCGAAATGAGGTCATTGCCCACCCCGCCGAGCACCTGATCGCTTTCGCCCGCGCCCTGCAGCCAGTCGTCGCCCGCGCCGCCGTCGATGAAGTCGCCTTCCATCTCGCCGAGCATGGTTACCGGTTTGCCATTCCAGAAACCCATGACGC